>CBDCKT010000003.1:590000-2429236 GCA_965218415.1 Variovorax sp. | reverse complement strand
CAAACCGACACTGGTGCGCGAGATGAGTATTCTAAGGCGCTTGAGAGAACTCAGGAGAAGGAACTCGGCAAATTGACACCGTAACTTCGGAAGAAGGTGTGCCCTAGTATTGTGAAGTGAACAACGGAGCAAGAAAGGGTTGCAAAAAATCGGTGGCTGCGACTGTTTATTAAAAACACAGCACTCTGCAAACACGAAAGTGGACGTATAGGGTGTGACGCCTGCCCGGTGCTGGAAGATTAAATGATGGGGTGCAAGCTCTTGATTGAAGTCCCAGTAAACGGCGGCCGTAACTATAACGGTCCTAAGGTAGCGAAATTCCTTGTCGGGTAAGTTCCGACCTGCACGAATGGCGTAACGATGGCCACACTGTCTCCTCCTGAGACTCAGCGAAGTTGAAATGTTTGTGATGATGCAATCTCCCCGCGGAAAGACGGAAAGACCCCATGAACCTTTACTGTAGCTTTGTATTGGACTTTGAACAGATCTGTGTAGGATAGGTGGGAGGCTTTGAAGCAGGGTCGCTAGATCTTGTGGAGCCAACGTTGAAATACCACCCTGGTGTGTTTGAGGTTCTAACCTAGGTCCATTATCTGGATCGGGGACCGTGCATGGTAGGCAGTTTGACTGGGGCGGTCTCCTCCCAAAGCGTAACGGAGGAGTTCGAAGGTACGCTAGTTACGGTCGGACATCGTGACGATAGTGCAATGGCATAAGCGTGCTTAACTGCGAGACTGACAAGTCGAGCAGATGCGAAAGCAGGACATAGTGATCCGGTGGTTCTGTATGGAAGGGCCATCGCTCAACGGATAAAAGGTACTCTGGGGATAACAGGCTGATACCGCCCAAGAGTTCATATCGACGGCGGTGTTTGGCACCTCGATGTCGGCTCATCTCATCCTGGGGCTGTAGCCGGTCCCAAGGGTATGGCTGTTCGCCATTTAAAGAGGTACGTGAGCTGGGTTTAAAACGTCGTGAGACAGTTTGGTCCCTATCTTCCGTGGGCGCTGCAGATTTGAGAAAGCCTGCTCCTAGTACGAGAGGACCGGAGTGGACGCACCTCTGGTGTATCGGTTGTCACGCCAGTGGCATTGCCGAGTAGCTAAGTGCGGAAGAGATAACCGCTGAAAGCATCTAAGCGGGAAACTCGTTTCAAGATGAGATCTGCCGGGGGCTCGACCCCCCTGAAGAGTCGTTCTAGACCAGGACGTTGATAGGCGAGGTGTGCAAGCGCAGTAATGCGTTCAGCTAACTCGTACTAATTGCTCGTGCGGCTTGACCCTATAACTTTGATCGCGCTTCAAAGATTCCCAAAGATTCTTAATCAAACGAATCAAACGAATCGAACGAATCGAACGAAGCATCCCATCGATCAAACCGTTATGCCAGTTATGCCAAAAAGGCGCCGTCAAAAATTCTAAGCTGATTGACTCTGTGAATTCGCTGGCTCGAGTACCCAAATTCCCGAACCAGCAACCCCTTTTAAGCCTGATGACCATAGCGAGGTGGTCCCACCCCTTCCCATCCCGAACAGGACCGTGAAACACCTCAGCGCCAATGATAGTGCGGGTTCCCGTGCGAAAGTAGGTCATCATCAGGCTACCACTTGTTTACATGGTTTTCCGAGCCATGCGACCACATCAAAGCCCAGTCACCACCGGTGACTGGGCCTTTTTGATGGCGCGGTTCCTAGAGGTTGCACCGAGAGGACAAGAGCGGATAGTGTGTATCGTCCAGCCCGGATGGAGATTACCTCTTATTTTCCGCGGTAATTTGTCGAATTCAACTCGTTCTTCATGCCAGCTCCTGAATGGCTGTATCGATTTCGTGCCGCTTCATCCGACGAGGTGCCCCAGCCCGAGTCGACGGCGATTGAGGCGGGCGAGCTTGGCGCCAATGCGGTCGGCACTGAGCGACGTCCGTTGCAGGAGCGTCTGAAGAGCACGCTGCGTCGTTCCGGCGAGGGACTGGCGCCGCGTGTTTTGCGACGGGTACTAAACGATTTGCAATCGGTCGTCGACCGCCGAATCAGTTACGTTGAGGCTGGTCGCCGGGCCGACGCGCTGGCAGCCTGGTATGCGGATCGTCCGGCGAGCGAGCGCCGTGATGTCTGGCTCTTGATGAGTGACGCTTTCGCGCCCGACGTCCGATTGGTCGCGGCTGCTCAAAAGATCTACGAAACAAGCGCAGGCACTGACAGGCAGAGCGAGGCAGAAGTCCGTTTGCGACGGGCTCTGACCTCGTCGCGCGCGCGCTTGTTGCAGCGATTTGCTGTCAATCCGGGTGGAATACGGTTTCTGATGGAAATGCGTTGCGAGCTGCGTGCATTTTTGCGTGAAGACTCGCGTTTGCTCGCGCTGGATGCGGAGCTTGAGAACTCATTTTCGAACTGGTTCGATGTGGCATTCCTGGAGTTGCGGCGGATCAGTTGGGACTCGCCAGCTTCGTTGATCGAAAAACTAATCAAGTACGAGGCAGTACACGACATACAGAGCTGGTCGGATGTGAAAAATCGGCTCGACCGCGATCGTCGCTGCTATGGTTTTTTTCATGCGCGTTTGCCGAATGAACCTCTTATTTTTGTCGAGGTGGCTCTGGTCCGGTCCGTCAGCGAAAGCATTGCGCCTTTGCTCGATGAAGCCGCGGTAGTGATCGATGCCGAGCAAGCCGACACCGCCATTTTTTATTCGATCAGCGCGACCCAGCCGGGCTTGCATGGTGTGAGCTTTGGCGATTCCTTGATTAAGCGGGTTGTGGAGACATTGCGCGGCGAGTTCCCTCGGCTGAAGACATTCGCAACCTTGTCGCCGATGCCTGGTTTTCGCGCGTGGTTTGCAAAAAATGCCGATGCAATGCTTGGCAAGCTCGACGAGAAGCGACGCGCCGGGCTGGCGCGCGCGATGAAGGTCGATCAAGTCGACGCCGACCGGTTTTTCGCGGCACTGGAAGATCCGGCGTCACTCGACGCGAAGTCGCCGATCCGTCAATTGACCATTCAATGCGCGGCGTACTATCTGGCATACGAATTACCCGGCGGCAAGCCGGCTGATCCGGTAGCGCGCTTTCACCTTGGGAACGGAGCGCGTGTCGAACGCCTGAACTGGGCCGCTGATGCTTCGGAGAAGGGGTTGCGACAATCATGGGGCCTCATGGTGAATTACTTCTACGACCTGAAGCGTCTCGATAAGCATCGAGATATGCTTGCCGAAGGGCGCGTCGCCATCTCAGGCGAAGTCGAGGCGCTCGCGAAGATCTGATTGATGACCGGCGAAATTAGTGCGACGCAGGAAGGCTTTCTTGCAACGATCACGATCGCCAATCCCGCCCGGGTCAACGCGATGTCGCGCGTGATGTGGCACGAGCTGCGAACGATTTTCGAAGGCTTCGCGTCGGAAACGGCTATCCGATGCATCGTCGTTTGCGGTTCGGAGGGCAATTTCTGCGCGGGTGGCGATATCTCCGAATATCCGACTTTCCGCTTTGATCGCAGAAGTCTCGAAGCCTTTCACGAAGTCGAGGTATGGGGCGCGCTGCAAGCGATGCTGCGATGCCCGGTTCCGATGCTGGCCCAAATCGAAGGATCCTGCATGGGCGCCGGCCTCGAAATCGCGAGCTGTTGCGATCTTCGATTGGCGAGCGCTTCAGCGCGTTTCGGTGCACCGATCGCCAGGCTGGGATTTCCGATGGCGCCGCGCGAAGCCCGTCTGATCGGCGCCGCCGTCGGCGACGCGCTCGCACGCGACATGCTGCTTGCAGCCAGCGTGCACGATGCGGCACGCTTGTACGATGCCGGCTTTTTACTGTTGCATACGCCTGATACCGACATCGCATCGGCGGTGCGCTCACACGCCGAACGCATCATGCAGTTATCGCCGATGGCGGCGCGTTTGAACAAGAGCACACTATTTATGCAAAATCATGTCGAACCGCCCGCCGCCCAAGCGCTGACAGCTATCAATTCAGTAGCGGACGAGATGGCCGGCGCTTACGATTACGCCGCTGCACCCGAGCACCGCGAAGGCATCGCAGCCTTTCTGGCCAAGCGGCCTCCGAAGTTCTTCTAAACGCATTGTCATGTCTGCAAACCAATCAAGTGATCCGAATCTGTTCGCAACGCTGCGAGCGGGTTTCCCGGCCGATCTCGATCGGATTGCAGTCGAAACCGACGAAGGCCTTCACTATTCCTGGCGCGATCTGGACTGCGCGAGCGCCCGAATCGCGAACCTGCTGGATGCGCTCGATCTGCAACAAGGCGACCGGATCGCGGTGCAGGTAGACAAGTCGGTCGAAGCGTTGATGCTTTATCTCGCGACCCTGCGCGCCGGGTACGTCTATCTGCCGCTCAACACGGCCTACCAGCGTGCCGAACTGGCCTACTTTCTGGAAGATGCCGAGCCGGCAATCGTTGTTTGCGCGGGCAGAAACGCCGATTGGGTCGGGCCGGTTGCGCTGAAAGCCGGAACCCGCCACGTCTTCACGCTGAACGACGACCGTACCGGCACATTGCTGGAAGTTGCGGCCCGGTGCGGCGACGAGCATCCGGTCGCCACGAAACGCGACGACGCCCTGGCCGCCATTCTCTACACCAGCGGTACGACCGGGCGCAGCAAAGGCGCGATGTTGACCCACGGCAACCTTCGCTCCAATGCCGAAGTGCTCGACGGCTATTGGGGCTGGAGCAGCAACGACGTCCTGTTGCACGCCTTGCCGATCTTCCACGTTCACGGCCTGTTCGTGGCGATCCATGGAGCGCTCACCAGCGGCGCCAGAATGATCTGGTTGAACAGTTTCAGCCCTAAACGCGCATTGGCGCGCCTGCCCGAAGCCACCGTGTTCATGGGCGTGCCGACCTTGTATGTACGGTTGCTCGGCGAACCGGCGCTTGACCGGCAGACCTGCGCCAACATGCGCCTTTTCATATCGGGATCGGCGCCGATGCTCATCGAGACATTCAATGAATGGCAGGAGCGTACCGGGCACACGATTCTGGAGCGCTACGGCATGAGCGAAACCATCATGTTGAGCTCCAATCCCTACAGTCCGGTTCAGGGCGCGCGGCGCGGCGGTACGGTGGGTTTCGCGCTCCCCGGCGTGCAATTGCGCATTCGCGATACCGACGGACGTGATTGCCTTCTGGACGAACCTGGCGCAATCGAAGTTGCGGGTCCGAACGTCTTTGCAGGCTACTGGCAAATGCCGAAAAAAACACAGGAAGAATTCACGGCAGACGGCTTCTTCAAAACCGGCGACGTCGGCACCATCGATGGCCTCGGCTACCTGCGCATTGTCGGACGCAGCAAGGACCTGATCATCAGCGGCGGCTACAACGTCTACCCGGCCGAGATCGAAGCGTGCATTAACGAACTGCCGGGTGTGCTGGAAAGTGCTGTCGTTGGTGTGCCCCACGCCGATTTCGGCGAAGTCGGCGTCGCGGTCGTGGTCGCCAAACCGGGCGCTGCCCCGGACCCGGACGCCGTCATCGCCGCGTTGAAACAGCAACTCGCCAACTTCAAGGTTCCCAAACGATGCGTGATCGTCGCCGAGCTACCGCGCAATGCCATGGGCAAGGTGCAGAAAGCGCTTCTGCGAAAAGAGTACGGCCCGCCCGGCTGAGTCTCCCGCCTGCGCCAACGTGCGTTCGATTTACCCGCAGTCCGGCGCAGTGGCTACCGGACGAGCAGCACCGGCAGCTCCGACATCGCGACTACCTTTGTCGCAACCGACCCCATCAAAGCGCGACCCAATAGCCCATGGCCGTGGGTGCCAAGCACGATCATCGACGCTTGGGCGTCTGATGCCGCGCCGACAATCTCTTCGGCCGCGGGACCATGACGCAGCAGCACCTGCGCCGGCGTCATGGAAAGTTTTGCCATGCGTGTTCTTACCGGCTCGATTACCTTCGCACATTCCTCGGCGTAAAAGTCGTCGATAGCGGATTTTTGAAGGTGACGTGTCACATGGCTGGGGATGCCCGGCGCCACATGGACAAGAACCAGGGCGTGGCTATCGACGAAACTGGAGCGCTGAACCGCCAGAAACTCGAGTGCCTTGCCGGTGTATTGGCTGCCGTCGATCGCGATCAGCAAGTTCATCGAAAAACTCCGGCTCAGCGCAGCACGAGTACCGGCAATTCGGTGCGCGTCAGCACATGCTGGGTCTCGCTGCCGAGAAGCAAGCGGCTCAGACCGCGGTGACCATGCGATGCCATGACGATCAGGTCGCAGCTGCGCTTGCGCGCCGCGGCCAGGATCGCGTCGGAGACCGAACCCGAGTTCGCGACCATCGTTTCAACCTCGACCTGATTTCTGGCGGCTTCGGCGCTGATATCGCCGAGCAGGCGGTGCGCATTGTCCGCCCAGGCTTTCTCGACCCGCGCGATGTCTTCCGGAACCTTCGCCGACACGCCTTCAAAGTAACCGAGCGGGTATTCGGGTACTACCGTCAGGACGCAGAGTTTGGCTTGGTGAAGCGACGCCATCGAAATAGCGGTGTCCACGGCCTTTTTCGACAACTCCGAACCGTCGGTGGCGACCAGGATGTGCTTGAACATTTTTTCTCCTTGAGGCGCTGGATTGGTCATCCCGCATCATGCACTCTGACGTCACGCGCATTGCCATTTCTCCAGCCGCATCGAGGCGATTCACGTGGCGCCCAGCAAGCCTTTCCACAACATATACCCCGCCAGCAAAAAAAGGAACAGCGAGAAAATGCGCTTCAGGTTCTGGATCGGCAAATCGTGCGATGCCTTCGCACCGAGGGGCGCCGTCAGCACGCTGCACACCGCGATCACGGCGAGGGCCGGTAGCCACACATACCCCAGCGAGCCACCTGGCAAGCCGGGCAGCGACCAGCCGGCGATCACGTAGCCAATCCCGTTCGCGAGCGCGATCGGAAAGCCGAGCGCAGCGCTGGTCGCCACCGCTGAATGGATGGCAATGCCACGCCGGGTCATGAACGGAACACTGATGAACGCGCCGCCCGCACCGACCAGGCCTGAGACGAGTCCGATCACGCCTCCCGCGCCGATGAGTCCCGCAGTGCCCGGCAATGCTTTGACGGCCACGGATCGGCGTTCCTGCAGCATCCGGATCGCCGAAAAACCGACGAAAACCGCGAACAGAACTGCAAGCGTTCGGCCCTTGAGCAACGCAAAAACGCCCAGGCTGCCGATGAGCCCACCGAGCACGATGCCCGGCGCGAGGCTGCGCGCCAGGTCCCATCGCACGGCCCCGCGCTTGTGATGCGCCCGCACGCTGGAGATCGACGTGAAAACAATCGTCGCCATCGACGTCGCAATCGCCATCTTGACAGCCAGATCAGGCGAAACGCCACGGCGGCTCAATGCGATGGTCAAAAACGGCACCATCAACATGCCACCGCCGATGCCGAGCAAGCCGGCCAGAAAACCGGCCGATGCGCCGAGCGCAGCCAACTCTGCGATCAATAGTGGATCCATCGTCGTTGCAAACATGCTTGGTTGGCCCCAGTCGCGGCGCGCTGCCATCATGGCCTGAATGTCAATGCGATAGACCAAAGAAAAACAGCGGCTTCGAGTAAAGCCGCTGTTTGAAAAAGGTGCCTGCGAATGCAACCGGACCGTCATCCTGAACGCAGGGTTCAGGTGGGCGAGGGCAGCCTGGCTTCGGGTTCATCTGACGCGAGATGATCACGCCCGCCAGGCAATGTACCAAGCCCTGCTCCAAGGAGCATTGGTTCAAGGAAATATAAAGCCCAACCGCACCGCAGACACTTCATATTTTACGCCTGCATGGGCGCGCCGTCAGAGCAGGTGACCGTCGCCTGCGAGTGCCCGGTCGAGCTTTTCGAGCAGAAGTTTGACGCTGGCGGCATCGATTTCATCGAGCGCGGCCGGAGCGAGGCCAGGTTGCGGCAGAACAGGCGCCAACCACTCAGGCGAATCGGGCGAAGTCTCGCGCTGCACCAGATCGAAAGCCAGATTGAGCGCTGCCAGCACCGCGATCCGGTCGCGGGCCTTGACCTTGCCGGCATCGCGGATCTTGCACATTGCCGCATCCACCTTGTCGACCGCATCGCGCAACTGCGCCTCGCCATCTTCGGGCGAGCCGAGCAGATAGCTCTGGCCCATGATCTGGACTTCGAGTTGTTTCATGCTGCGCTCTCCCCGCCGTCACGTCGCACGCTCGCGCCTGGCGCGGAACCAGCCTCGGACGAGGCACCCTGCAGTCGATCGAGCAACGCATCGATCCGGCTGCGCGCAGCGCCGAGTCGCGACTTGAGCGAATCGCGCTCACGGGTCACACCTTCGAGCTCGCCGATCAGCAGGGCATTGGTGCGTAGCACCTCCTCGTGACGCACCAGCAAGCGCTCGACGCGCTCGGCGATCTGATCGATAGGGCTCGGGCTGGGCTCGGTCATCGTGGCGCCATTGTAGATTCGCGCTCGGGGACCCGAAACGGGCATGCGAACGCGCGTTCCGAGCGTGCCCGCGTGAGCCTAAAATCGCGATTGTTGGTGCTCGCGCCGTGGTTCATGCGGCGCAGTTCAACGGGAAGCAGGAGTGAAGATCCACCCGCGATCGAAGCCGCCTGCGCTGCCCCCGCAACGGTCAATCAGACGGCGCCTGCGTTCACGCGCAGCGCCACTTCGTCCCATCGAGCCACTGGGCGCCCTGAAACAGGCGCCTGGGAAGGCGGGACCGAAGCGTTCTGTCAGCCCGGATACCGGCCAACGAGGCGGCTTCGCCGTGCCCGGAATGTCCGGCGCGACCAGGCCATGACGCCCAACCACTGGCGGGGAAGCCGGTGCCGGGTCTTCGTTCGCGAGTTCCATTACATGACCTCTGGTCTTTTCAACGTGCGCGCGTCGTCGCGCGCCAACCCGTCGCCGCTACTGCTCGTCGCGGCCTTCGTTTCATTCGCCGCCCTGGCGCAATCGCCCAGGCCGAGTCTCGAAGAAACCGTCGTCACGGCCACCCGCGTGGCGCAACCTTTGTCCGATCTGGTCGCCGACGTGTCGATCATCGACCGCGACACGATCGAAAAGAGTGGCGCCGTCGGCGTCGCCGATTTGCTCGCGCGGCTGCCTGGCGTCGAGATTTCGCGCAACGGCGGCGTCGGCACGACCAGCAGTGTTTTCATCCGTGGCGCCGAAACCAGATTCACCGCGGTCTATATCGACGGCGTGCGGATCGATTCGCAAGCAACCGGCGGTGCGACCTGGGAAGCGATTCCGCTCACCCAGATCGACCGGATCGAAGTGCTGCGCGGCCCCGCCGCTGCGGTCTATGGCTCCGACGCGATCGGCGGCGTGGTCCAACTCTTCACGAAGCGCGGCGAAGGGCCGGCCAAGCCCTACGTCGGCATCGGTGTCGGCAGCCGGAGCTTGCGAGAAGCCAATGCCGGCGTCAGCGGCGCCGCCGCTGGGTTCGACTATTCCCTGGGCGTTTCACACGAAGAAAGCAGCGGCTTCAATGCCCGACCCATCGATGGCGCCAATCCGGACAACGACGGCTACCGCCGCAACACCGCCAATGCGCGGCTCGGCTTTCAAATCAACCCGCAGCAGCGCGTCGAAGCGACTGTGCTTGCGACCGACCTGAACGCGGGCTATGACGACTTCTCCTACGACCCGTTGAACCCGGTCGACGACCGCAGCAAGCACCGGTTGGTGACGGGTGGCCTGTCATGGCGCGCGCAATGGACCGATGCTTACAGCACGAAACTGTCGGTGAGCGAATCGCGCGATCGCTTCGAAACCACGCCAAGCCCTTACCGCACGACAACGGAGCTGCGCAATTACCTGTTCCAGAACGAATACCGGGTCGGCGCGCATCTTTTCACCGCTGCGCTCGAGCGGCGTGAAGACCGGCTCGACAATCCGGCGCTCGACGACTTCAGCACCTCGATCGATCGCAGCCGTGTCCAAAACGCGCTCGCGCTCGGCTACGGCTTCCATGCCGGCGCGCACACCTTGCAACTCAACCTGCGGCGCGACCATGACAGCGAATTCGGCGGCCAGACCACCGGCAGCGCGGCCTACGGTTTTGCGATCACGCCGGCCTGGCGCATCACGGCATCGGCCGGCACCGCCTTCCGCGCGCCGACGCTCTACCAGCGCTTCAGCCAGTACGGCGTCGCCGGCCTGCAACCCGAGAAGGGCCGCAACATCGAGGCCGGGCTGCACTACGCCGAGGGCCCGGCCACCGCCAACCTCACGCTCTACCGCAACAATGTGCGCAACCTGATCGGCTTCGACTTCGACGCGACCAATTGCGATTCGGGCGGATTCGGCTGCTTCGCGAACACCGGCCGCGCGCGTTACGAAGGCATCACGCTCGCGGGCTCGTATCGGGTCGGCGCCGATGTCACCGTGCGCGCTTCCCTCGACGTGCAGAACCCGCGCAATCTCGATTCCGGCAAGCTGCTCGCCTTGCGTGCGCGACGCCATGCGGCGGTCGGCGCCGACTGGCGAATCGCAGGATGGACCTTCGGCGCCGAACTTCAGGCGTCGAGCGAGCGATTCGACAATGCCGCGAATACCCGGGCGCAGCGCTTGCCCGGCTACGGGTTGATCAACTTGTCCGCGAGCCGGCCGATCGGGCGCGATTTCAGCCTGGTCGCGCGCATCGACAACCTGGCCGATCGCGACTATCAGCTGGTGCGCGGCTATGCGACGGCCGGCCGCACCGCTTACCTTGGACTGAAATGGACGCCGCTCTGATCGCGCAACGCGAGTTCATCCTCGGCGGCCAGAAGAGCGGCAAGTCGCGGCGTGGCGAACAGCTGGCTGCGGCGTGGCTCGCTGCGTCTCCCACGCATCGGGCGGTCTTGATTGCGACTGCGCAGCCAGGCGACGCCGAGATGCATGAGCGCATCGCACGGCACCGCGCCGACCGGGCCGAGCGCTTGCCCGCGATGCAAACCGTCGAAGAGCCGCTCGCGCTGTCCGATGCGATTCGGCGGCACAGCGATGTCAATAATTTGGTCGTGGTCGATTGCCTCACGCTCTGGTTGACGAATCATCTGATGCCGCATGATTTCAAGAAAAAAGTGGCTGAAACGCCCGCTGGACGTGCGCAGACAGCTACTCTTTTGATAGCAATGCGCGAGGCGCCGGGACCGCTGGTGTTGATCGGCAACGAGATCGGCCTGGGCGTGATTCCGCTCGGCGCCGAAGTCCGCGCCTTCGTCGATGCATTGGGCCGGCTCAATCAGGACGTCGCCGCCGCCTGCGAGCGCGTGACCTTGATGGTGGCTGGACTGCCGCTCGAATTGAAGCCGCGCGCATGAAGCGAGTCGCCGGCGCACTGCTGCCGTGGCTGATCGCCGCGATGCCGTTTTTGGGGCAGCCCGCGCTGGCCGTCGAACCCGTTACCGGCCTGCCGCCGCAGCGCATCGTTTCGCTGCTGCCGTCGCTGACCGAAACCGTGTGCGCGCTCGGCGCCTGCGACCGGCTGGTCGGCACCGATCGCTATTCGAACTGGCCGGAGGCGGTGCAGGCCTTGCCCAAACTCGGCGGCGGCATCGATCCGAACGTCGAAGCGATCGTGGCGCTGAAGCCCGATCTGGTGCTGCTCGCGCCGTCCTCGCGGATCACGGCGCGGCTCGATCAGCTCGGCGTCAGAAACCTCGCGCTCGAGCCGAAAGATCTTGCGAGCGCGCGTGAAGTCATCGCGACCGTCGGCAGCGCGCTGCACGCGGGCGATGCCGAGGCGGTCTGGAAGGCGATCGACGCCAAGGTCGAAGCCGCTGCCCAATCGCTCACACCAGCCCAGCGCGCGATGCGGGTTTATTTCGAGGTGAATGCCGGGCCGTATGCAGCGGGCGAAAGCTCCTTCATCGGCGAACTATTGATGCGGCTGGGCGTCGGCAACATCGTTCCGGCGGCGCTCGGGCCGTTCCCGAAGCTCACGCCCGAGTTCGTGGTGCGCGCCGACCCGGATCTGATCATGGTCAGCGCGCTCGGTGCGGTCGGGCTCGAACAGCGGCCCGGGTGGTCGTCGATTCGCGCGGTGCGCGCCGGCCGGATCTGCCGATTCACGGCGGAACAGACCGACGTGCTGGTTCGCGCCGGTCCGCGCATCGGCGAAGCGGCGCAGATCATGGCGAAATGCCTGATCGAGAAGGGCGGCGCATGAGGCCCGCACTTGTGCACGGAACGCAGCACCGATGAAAGCCAGCGCTGACCGCTTGCAGCCGCCGGATGTCGCATCGAGTGCGGCTACGCGCGCCGGATGGCTGGGCGGAGCGCTCATCGTCGCCAGCCTCGCATTGCTTGCCCTCGGCGCCGGCATCGGCAGCACCGGCGTTGACAACCTGTGGGCCGCGCGGCACGACCCGGTCGCCTGGCAGATCGTCTCCGAGATCCGCTTGCCGCGCACCGTCGGCGCCTGGCTCGCGGGCGCGCTGCTGGGCCTGGCCGGTGCGGTCGCGCAGGGGCTGTTTCGCAATCCGCTGGCCGACCCGTACCTGCTCGGCAGCGCTTCGGGCGCGTCGCTCGGCGTCGCCTCGGCGTTGCTGCTGGTCGGGCAGGGCGGCGCGAGTCTGGTCGCGGCGTCGTGGGCGCTGCGGCTCGGGCTGACCGGCGCGGCATTCATCGGCGCGGTGATCGCGGTGTTGCTGACGTTGGTGCTGGCCCGCGGTGTGCAGCAGACCTTGCGCTTGTTGCTGGCCGGCGTGATCGTCGGCGTGGTGCTCGGCGCCGCGAAGGACCTGATCACGATCGGCTCGGCCGATCTCATGCAGGCGATTCAGGCTTTCGCGCTCGGCAGTACCGGGCTGGTCGGCTGGAGCGCCTGCGCGGTGATGGCGGCGGTGATTCTTCCGTGTCTCGCCGTCGGCTGGGCGTTGGCGCCGGTGCTGGACGCGCTCGCGCTCGGCGACGCGACGGCCAGAAGCCTGGGCCTGCCGCTGGTCGCGATGCGGGCGGCGCTCGTCGCGGTGATCGCGCTCGCGACCGGCGCCGCGGTCGCTCAAACAGGCCTCGTCGCCTTCGTCGGCCTGGCCGCGCCGCATCTGGTGCGCTCTGCCGTCAAGACCACGCATGCGCGGCTGGTCGTGCTCTCCACGGCGATGGGCGGCGTGCTGCTGATGGCGGCCGACCTGCTCGCGCGCTGGCTGATCGCGCCACAGGAATTGCCCGTGGGCGTGCTCACCGCCGTGCTCGGCGGCGGCTATCTCATGTGGCTCATGCATCGTGGCGGCGCCCGGCCGACGGTGTCATGACGGATGCTATCGAAACAATAGCTGTCTGCGCACGTCCAGTGGGCGTTTCAGCCACTTTCGGCTTAAAAAACCCAGCGCTCGAAGCGCGTAACGTCAGCGCCGCGCTGGCGGGCCGCGAGGTGCTGCACCACATCGATCTGACCTTGGAAGCAAGCCGATGGACCAGCATCGTCGGGCCGAACGGCGCCGGCAAATCGACCTTGCTCAAGGTACTGGCCGGGCTGTTGGCGCATTCGGGGGCCGCGCGTCTGTTCGGCGTGTCGATCGTCCGTTTGAAAGACAGGCAGCGCGCTCAGCAACTGTCCTGGCTCGCGCAGGGCGAAGCCGGTTTCGGCAGCGCCGACGACTTGAGCGTCTACGACATCGCGATGCTCGGCCGGCTGCCGCACCAGCGCTGGCTTGCCGCGCCCGATGCCGCCGATCGCGCCGCGGTCGAGCGCGCATTGCGTCGCACCCAGGCCTGGGACTGGCGCGCGCGGCCGCTCGGCCAGCTCTCGGGCGGCGAGCGCCAGCGTGTGCTGCTCGCGCGCGCTCTCGCCGTGGAAGCGGAGATCCTGCTGATGGACGAGCCGCTCGCCGCGCTCGATCCGCCGCACCAGGCGGACTGGCTCGATACGGTGCGCGGACTCGTCGCCCAGGGCTGCACGGTGATCAGCGCATTGCACGAACTCGCGATGGCGCTGGCCGCCGATCGGCTGGTCGTGATGGCCGACGGCCGGGTGCGGCATCACGGCGCTTGCGGCGACGCGCAAACCCACGCCGCGCTCGAATGCGTGTTCGATGGCAGGGTGAAGGTGCATCGCGTCGACGGGCGCTGGATCGCCTTGCCGAGCCCACCGGCCAGCGCAAACAACCGATCGACCGATAACGCATGAACGATCTCGCTGCACTCAATCACCCGATGCTCGCCGAGCAACTCCAGCATGCCCTCGACAACAAGACCAAGCCGGTCGGCTCGCTCGGGCGGCTCGAATTGCTGGCACGGCGCATCGGTCTCATCCTCGGCACCGAATTGCCGGTGCTCGAAGCGCCGCAGATGCTGGTCTGCGCGGGCGATCACGGCCTCGCGGCACAAGGCGTTTCGGCCTATCCGGCAGACGTCACGGCGCAGATGGTGCAGAACTTTCTTGCCGGCGGTGCGGCGGTCAGCGTGCTTGCGCGTCAGCATGGGATTGCGCTGACGGTGGTCGATTGCGGTGTCCGTTATGCATTCAAGCCGATGCTGGGACTTGTTTCGCGCAGCATCGCGCCCGGCACGGCGGATTCATCGATCGGCCCGGCGATGACGCCGGCGCAGTGCGCCGAAGCCATCGCCAACGGCCGTGAGGTCGTTCGTGCGCTGCCCGGGAACGCACTGCTGCTCGGCGAAATGGGCATCGGCAACAGCTCGTGTGCCTCGCTGTTGCTCGCGCGGCTCGCGGGCATCGAACTGGCGGCTTGCGTCGGTGCCGGCACCGGCCTCGATGCCGACGGACTCGCACGCAAACGCGCTGTGCTGGCAAGCGTGCTCGCGCGCCATCGCGACCAGACACTGCCGCTCGATGCGCTGGCGGCGTTCGGCGGGTTCGAAATCGCGACCCTGGTCGGTGCGTTGCTGCAGGCGGGCGAGGAGCGGCGCGTGATCGTGGTCGATGGCTTCATCGTCGGCGCTGCCTTGCTGGTCGCACAGGCGATCGCACCGAATGTTGTGCAACGCTGCATCGCGGCGCATGTGTCGGCCGAACCCGGTCATGCCTTGCTGCTCGATCGCCTCGGCCTGCAGCCGCTGCTCAATCTCGATCTGCGTCTGGGCGAGGGCAGCGGGGCGGCGCTGGCCTGGCCGTTGCTCGAATCGGCTTGCCTGATCCTGCGCGAAATGGCGAGCTTCCAATCGGCGGGTGTTTCGCGGGAAACTGCCACTGCGCATTCGCCGACGCCATGAACGGCGTCCGGCATTTTTTGCTCGCGCTGCAATTCTTTACGCGCATTCCAGTCACCGGGCGGCTCGCGCGATGGGTCGGCTTCAGCCCCGCGATGCTGCGCGCGAGCGCGGCGCATTTTCCGGGTGTCGGATGGGTGGTCGGCGGTGTGGCGGTTGCGGTATTGCTGCTCGCGCGAACCGGATTGCAGAACGTGGCGGGTGCGGCGGTTGCAGTGCTGCTCAGCACCCTCGCAACCGTGCTGTTGACCGGCGCTTTTCACGAAGACGGCCTCGCCGACACCGCCGATGGACTCGGCGGCGCGGTCGACCGGCAGCGCGCGCTCGAGATCATGAAGGACTCGCGCATCGGCACCTATGGCGCGCTCGCATTGGTGTTGACGCTGGGTTTGAAGACTGCGCTGCTCACGTCGATGGCGCTGGAGCAAACGTTTTATTTTGCGGCGGTCGCGCTGCTCTTCGCGCATGTGCTGTCGCGGCTCGCGCCATTGTTCGTGATTCGTGCACTCGCACACGTGGGCGATGGCGCGACGAGCAAATCCAAACCGCTGGCCGATGCGATCACCGGCCGGACCCTGGCGGTGGGTTGTCTGTGGGCTGCGCCGGCAATCGTGCTGGGCGTGTTCGGGTTGGGCTTGTCGCACACGGCCGCCGCATGGGTCGCCGCTGCGGCGACGGCTTGGCTGATGATTCGCTGGCTTCGCCGCCGTCTCGGCGGCTTCACCGGCGATACGCTCGGCGCGACGCAGCAAATCTGCGAACTCGCCATCTACCTCGCATTGGCCTGGCGACCATGAAACTCTGGTTGCTGCGCCATGCGCGGATCGTCGCAGCGCCCGGGCTGTGCTATGGCCGCACCGATCTGGAAGCCGATGCGGGCGAGACCCGCGCGGCGGCGGAACGGATCGCACCGCTGCTGCCTGCGAACACGCCCGTCCTCAGCTCGCCCCGAACACGCTGTCGCGTGCTCGCAAACGCCATCGCAGCGATGCGCCCCGATCTTTCCCTGCGGGTTGACGAGCGGCTTGCCGAGATGGATTTCGGTGCGTGGGAAGGCCAGGTCTGGTCATCGATCGGACGCGAGGCGATCGACGCCTGGATGCGCGACTTTGCCGATGCGCCCACCGGCGGCGATTGCGGCAGCTTGGGTGCCGGAGAAAGCGTGCGCGAATTCATGCAGCGCGTCGGCGCGGCCTTCGACGAATGGACGGCCCGAGGCCGCGACGCGCTGTGGGTCACGCACGCCGGGGTGCAGCGGGCCGTGCAATTGCTGCATGCAGGCGTCCGCTGTCCGGAGAATGCCGCGCAGTGGCCGCTCGACGCTGCCGAAAACGGAAACTGGTTGTGTATCGAGGTCGATTCGCCATCGCCGCGCAGGAATTAAAGGCCACTTCCGCTCGCTCGAATATGCTTGGCGCCTGGAACCAGGTTTTCATGCATTGCATTGCCTCCCCCCTGCCGCCATCGCGCGGCCCAGCGATATGAAGGCCGCCCCGCTCGTGACGCCGCAGGCGGAGCAGATGGAGGTTGTCGCCACCTGGCCCCTTGCGCTGGCCCAGCGCATGCGCACCCTTTGGGTTTCAAAGATGGTCGGGACGATGCTCGGGATTCCGGCTTTTTTCTGGTTTTATTTCCTCGTGTTGCGGCATCCGCTGAACACGGTGCGCGTGATGCCGTTCACGTCGCTCGACGCCTGGTTCGACTTGCACGAGGCGGCGCTGCCGCTCTACGCATCGCTCTGGCTCTATGTCGCGATCGCGCCGGCGTTCGCAAAGAACGCCATCGAGCTGCGCGCTTATTTGCGGGGTGCGGCGGCGATGAGCGTTTCGGGTCTTGCGTTTTTCTGGCTCGTGCCCACCCGAACACCGCCGGTGCTGATCGACTGGGTGCGCTACCCGGCGCTCGAATTTTTGAAGTCGGTCGATGCGAGCGGCAATGCCTTTCCGTCGATGCATGTGTCGTTCGCGGTGTTCACCGCGGTTCTCATCGCGTCGGCGTTGCGCGCGGTCGCAGCGCCCGTATGGCTGCGCGCGCTCAACTGGTTGTGGGCATTCGGCATCGTCTATTCAACGCTTGCGACCCGCCAGCACGTGTTGCTCGACGTCGCCGGCGGCGTGGCGCTGGGCGTGATGGCATGCGCGGTGACGTTCTACTCACGGGGAATGAATTCAAGAGAAAAGTGGCTGAAACGCCCAGTGCACGAGCGCAGACAGCTACATAAACGATAGCATTCGGCGACTTGTTCAGGGTGTCGGCGTCTTCGGCTTGTAGTCGCAAAAGCCGGCAACCGCGCATTCATAACAGCGCGGCTTGCGCGCGACGCACACATAGCGCCCGAGCAGAATCAACCAGTGATGCGCATGCAGGCGGAATGCGAGCGGCACCCGCTTTTCGAGCTTCGATTCGACAGCCAATGGCGTCTTGCCCGGCGCGAGGCCGGTGCGGTTGCCGACCCGAAAGATGTGCGTATCGACCGCGATCGTCGCCTCGCCGAAAGCGACGTTCAGCACCACGTTCGCGGTCTTGCGGCCGACACCGGGCAGCGCCTCGAGTGCTTCGCGCGTCTTCGGAACTTCGCCGTGGTGAAGCTCGACGATCATCCGGCTCGCTTCGACCAGATGCTTCGCCTTGCTCCTGAAAAGCCCGATCGTCTGGATATAGGGCTCGAGGCCTTCGACACCCAATGCCACGATTTGCTGCGGCGTGTTCGCCACCGGATAGAGCTTGCGCGTCGCCTTGTTCACGCTCACGTCGGTCGCCTGCGCCGACAGCAAAACCGATGCCAGCAGCTCGAACGGCGTCGTGTACTCGAGTTCGGTTTTCGGCTCGGGATTGGCCGCTTGCAGCGCGGCGAAGAAGGGCTCGATGCTCGCAATTTTCATTCGGCGCAGTGTAGGGTGCATCGTCCCTTGGTCGGCTGACTCACATCGGCCGCACCGGCACGCACAGCTGGCATTCGAAAACGCCGGTCTCGGGGTCTGGCTTGCCGTTTTTATACAGCTCGATGCCGGGTTTGTCGTCGGCCTGCCAGCCGCTCTGCGGCAGCCACTCGCCGTACATCTTCATCCAGGCCGCGTAAATGTCGGCGCCGGTGCCCTTAAACGGTGCGCAGGCGTATCGGCCGCCCGCAAATGGCTGCACGCCGATCTCGCCTTGCGGCTTGAAGTCGTCATCGACCGCCACGCAACAGTCGTAGCGCAGCTTGTCGGCGGGCGTGATTTCGGGGCTGTCCTGGCTGATGCCGAACCGGTCGCGCGCGGGCGGATTCATGAAGCCCTGATCGACGCACCAGGCGGCAAAGCGCTCCCACAGCTTGCCGATCGCCGGGTCGCCGTAGGGCCCGGTGTGGCGCATGTAGGCGAGTTGCGTCGCGGGAAGGGTTTTGAGTTCGACTTGCATGGCTGTTCCTTTCGATGAATTGGCCGGCCCGTCGGGTCGGTCGAAGTCATCATTGCCAAGGACGGCTGGTGCGGCTTGATCCTGCTTGCGCAACACTTGATGAATCTTGCGCAATCGGTCTTTGCGCGCGTCCGCCCACTGGCGCCAGGCGCCGCGCCGCCATGCCGTAGGCGTGACGCCGAAATGCGCTTTGAAAGCACGCGTGAACACCTCGGGCGAGACGAACCCGACGTCGAGCGCAATTCGCAGCACGGAGAGCGAGTGATTGGCCGAAAGCCGTTGCGCCGCCGCCTCCAACCGCATGCGCCTGACGCAATCGGCCAAGGTCTCGTCGGTCATCGCCTGAAAAACGCGATGGAAATGAAACAGCGAAAAATGCGCGATTTCAGCGAGCGTCTGCAAATCGAGCGAGTCGGCCAGATGCGCACCGATGTGATCCTGCACGCGGTGAATGCGGGCCGCATAACGACTGCGATTTTGGCTGCGATTCAGACTGTCGCTCGGCTTTGCCGACGCTGCAGCGGGCGAATCCGGCAAAACCGGCAAATCCGGCGACACGGTCAAGGCACGGTCTTGCGAAGCCACGCGATCACGTCGCCCTGCACCTCGTCGCGATTGGTTTCGTTCAGCACTTCGTGTCGCGCGCCGGGATAGAAATGATGCTCGACGCGGTTCACGCCGAGCGCCTTGTAGCGGTCGAGCAGCGCTTGCGTGCCCTTTAAATTTTCGCCGACCGGATCGAGCGCGCCCTGAATCACGAGCACCGGCAACGTCTTCGGAATTTGCGCCTCGCGCGCCGGGTCGCGCATCGCAGACATGCCCACGAAGATGTCGCGGGTCAGTTCGTTGCTGAACGCGAAACCGGCTTCGGGATCGGCTTCGTACTTGGCGACCTCCAACGGGTCGCGACTCAGCCATTGAAAACCGGGCTTGCCGGTGAACGGCTTGTTGAATTCGGTGAACAACCCGGCCCAGATCGCCGAATCCCCGAGCGGTTCTTTTCGCGCCGACTGCTCGGCCTGGTCGAGAAAGGCCTGCGGCGCCGGCGGGCCGTACGAGGTGCCGCTGAGCACCAGCGCATCGATGAGCTGCGGCTCGCGCGTGATGTAGTCCTGCGCCATGAACGAGCCGAGGCTGTGGCCGAAGAGGACGAGGGGCGTGCCCGGATAGGTTTTGTGAAGCTCACGCGAGAACTGCATTTCGTCTTCGACCATCCGGTTCCAGCCATCGGGCCCGGCGTCGCCGAGCTTGCCTGAGCGCAGCCGGGTCCGGCCGTGGCCGCGGTGGTCGGTCGCGTAGACCGCGTAGCCGTTCTTCACCAGGTCTTTCGCGAAGCGATCGTAGCGGCCGCTGTGCTCGGCCGCGCCATGCACGATCTGCACGACCGCGCGTGGCTTCGTCTGGGGAAGCCAGCGCCGGTAGTGCACGGTGGTGCCGTCGGGCGCGTTGAACGACTGCCATTCGGCGCTGCCGGGCGGCGCTGATTTACCCATCGAGGCGCAGCCGGCGAGCGCGAGGCCCAAAGCTGCGCCTGCAAGTGTCCATGCGAATTTTAGAAATGTGCGGTTCATCGCTTGTCTCCTTCAAGTTATTCGAGCCGCTTGCATTCTGCGCGGCCCGATCCGGATTGGCGACAATCGAGCGTCACCGCCGCCATCCAACGAAGCAGACCATGCCCATTCAATTCGCCGACCGCCTCGCCAACGTCGAAACCTCCGCGATTCGCGAGCTGTTCAAGCTGCTCGGCAAGCCCGGCATCATCAGTTTCGCGGGCGGTTTTCCGGATGCGGCATTGTTCGACGTGGACGGGTTGAAAGAAGCGAGTAGCAAGGCGCTCACAGACGAACCCGGGCCCGCGCTGCAATACGGCGCGACCGAAGGCTACGACCCGCTGCGCGCGCAGATCGCGGCGCTGATGCAGGCCAAGGGCGCGGCAGTGGAGCCGAACGGCCTGATCGTCACCACCGGCAGCCAGCAGGCGCTCGACCTGCTCGGCAAAACCTTGATTTCGCCCGGCGACAAGGTGATCGTCGAAGGGCCGACGTTTCTCGCGACGATCCAGTGCTTCCGGCTTTATGGCGCGCAGCTGATCAGCGCGCCGATCGATGCCGATGGCGTGCAGACCGACAAACTGGAAGCCCTCATTGCCGAGCACAAACCGAAATTCGTCTACCTGATTCCGACCTTCGGCAATCCGAGCGGCGCGACCTTGAGCCTCGCGCGGCGGAAGGCCGTGCTCGATCTCGCGGTGAAGTACCAGACGCTGGTGGTCGAGGACGATCCGTACGGCGACCTCTACTTTGGCAAGCCGCCGCCGCCGTCGATCCTCGCGCTCGCAGGCGAGGTGCCCGGCAGCCGCGAATGGATCGCGCACTGCGGCTCGCTCAGCAAGGTGCTCAGCCCCGGCCTGCGCATCGGCTGGCTGATCGCGCCGCCCGCGCTGCTCGCGATGGCCACCATGTGCAAGCAATTCAGCGATGCGGCGACCAGCACCTTCGCGCAGGCAACGGCGGCGCAATACCTGAAAAGCGGTCGTCTCGGCCCCGCGCTCGATGCGGTGCGCGAGGTCTACGGCGAGCGCGCACGCGCGATGGGTGCGGCCCTCACGCGCGAACTCGGCGATGCGGTTTCATTCACGCCACCGGCCGGCGGCTTGTTCGTCTGGGCCCGTCTCACCGGCGCCAACGGGAAGCTGGTCGATGCCGGCGAACTCGCGAAACGCGCGATCGAACAGTCGGTCGCGTTCGTTCCGGGCGCGCCGTTCTATGCGGAGAAGCCCGATCCGGCGAGCTTTCGCCTGAGCTTCGCGACGGCGGATACGGCGAAGATCGAAGAGGGCGTGGCGCGGTTGGGCAAGGCGCTCGGCTGACCAGCGGGCACTCACCGTGTTCGGGTCAAATCGGCCCGCAGACCATACTCTGATTGCGCAGGCAGCTACTGTTTAAATAGCATCGCATTATTTGGCTGCGGTCGGTGCCTTCTCACCACATAACTTCCGGAGTCAATTAGACCTGTGACGGTGAGGCGGTGATGGTTCGGCATCGAGCGAACGGCGAGAACAGACGCCTGCCATCCGTTTTCGAACCAGCCGACGGCTGAAGGCATGAAGTACCCGTTCGAAGCAAAGGGGTGCTGCTGTCGAATATATTCATTCGAATGAATGAAATATCGGTTTTTGAACCGTCTGATCGCATCGACCGACCGGGCGGCGCTGACCAGACGCGCCAACGATTGCTGAATGCCGGTTTGCGCTTGTTCGGCAGCGTGGGGCTGGCCGGCGTGTCGACGCGCGAACTTGCTGCCGAAGCTGGCGCCAATCAGGCCGCGATTCCCTATCACTTCGGCGGCAAGGAGGGGGTCTACCTGGCAGTGGCCGAGCACATCGCCGAAACCACCGGCGCAGACATCGTTGCTGCCGCCCTAGCGGGCGTGCAGGATGTTGCGCGCCTCTCGCGCAGGCACGCGGCGACGCGCCTCGGCGATGTGCTGGCCGAGGTCGTGCGAACAATCCTCCGCGCCCCGGATGCCAGCTTCCGTGGCGGGTTCATCCTGCGCGAACAGCTGCAGCCCACCGCCGCATTCGACGTGTTGCACAACGGCTTCGTCGATGGTTTGCATTCAGCGCTCAGCGCGCTGGTCGCCCGCGCCTGCGGCTCGCAGGCCGACGCGCCCGCGACCGTCATCACCGCCCATGCCTTGCTGGGCCAGGCCCTGGTCTTCGGCATGGCGCAACAAACGCTCGTGCGCCGCCTGCACATCGAGGCGCTCGGACCCGAACAGCTCGAAACGATCGTCCACACCGTGAAGTCGCTTGCCTCTGCGGCACTTTCCGGTTTGTCAAAGCAGAGAAAGGAAACACCATGATCAACCACCGCTCCATCGACGTTCTCGTGGTCGGCGCCGGCCCGACGGGCATGACCTGCGCCATCGAGTTAGCCCGTCGCGGCGTCAGGGTCCGAATCGTCGAGAAGCGCACCGCCGCATCGACTACCAGCAAAGCGCTTGTCGTCCATGCGCGAACGCTGGAACTGCTCGATATCGTCGAGCTCGCCGACGAACTCGTCGCGAAGGGCTACACATCTCCGGGCATCGACTTCTCGGCGTCGGCCGACAAGCCGCTTCGCGCCGACATGCACAAGCTCGCCGACGAAACGCGCTTCCCCTACATCCTGATCCTGCCGCAAGCCGAGACAGAGGCTGCCCTTGAGCGTCGGCTGCGCCGTGAAGGTGTCGAAGTCGAGCGTGGGCTGACCCTCGCGTCGTTTTCGCAGGGCAGCGACGGCGTCAACGCCCGCCTCGAGGCCGAAGACGGAAGCACCGAGACGGTCGAAGCAGGCTGGATCATCGGCGCCGATGGCCCGCATTCGGTCGTTCGCCAAACGCTCGGTCTTGCCTTCGAGGGCTCGCCGTACGCATGGACCGCGTTCCTGGGTGACGTGACGTTGCAAGGCCACGAGGCCGAAGGCGGCACGGAGCAGCATTCCAGCGATCGTGGGCTTGCCTTCATCGTGCCCTTCAAGGATGGCACCCATCGCATCGTCACCATCGACCAGAAGTACCAGGGCGGACCCAAACGGTCCGAGCTGACCATCGACGACTTGCAGGAGTCGATCTCAGCCATCCTTGGCAAGCCGGTGGCGCTGAGCCGTCCGAAATGGCTGACGCGTTGGGGCGCCGACCTGAAGCTTGCCGAGGCCTACGCGAAGGGACGCGCCTTTATCGCCGGTGATGCCGCCCACACGCACAGCCCGGCCGGCGGCCAGGGCATGAACACCGGTATTCAGGATGCGTTCAACCTCGGCTGGAAGCTTGCCGCGGTCGTCAAGGGCGAGGCGCCGCTTTCGCTGCTCGACAGCTACAACGCCGAGCGACATGCCCAGGGCCGCACCATCCTTCGCATCAGCGACCTGCTGCTGCGCAGCTTGCTGCTGCACCAGCCCGCTGCGCGCAAGGTGCGGGAAGTGCTTTTCGAGCTGGCGATTCCACTTCCACCCGTCCAGCATCGGCTGGCGATGAACCTGTCGGGTCTCGGCGTCCACTACCACGGCGACGATGGCTGGACCGGTCGCCGCATGCCGGACGTTGAACTGCGCAGCGCGGACGGAAGCGCCGAGCGCCTTTATGCGCGGCTGCGCAAGGGGCTTGGCGTACTTCTCGTTTATGTCGATCCGAAATCGCTCCATTCGCATCGCGATGCCATCGCGGGTCTGGTGCAGGGAGCGGCTGAACTGCAGCCGACTTCGGTTGTTGTTGTGCTGCAAAACGGCCTTCCTCAGCAGCACCGATTCGAAGGCGCGGACACATTGGTCGATTACCGGGGTGATGTCGAAACGAAGCTCGGCATTTCACCGGGCCGAATGCTGTCGATTCGCCCAGACGGCTACATCGCGGCAGACCTTGCCACGCTGGATTTGGCGGACCTTGCGCGCGCCTACGATCGCCTGGCCATCCCGAGCGCTCCGCCTGCTGGCGCTGAGCGTGCCGTGGCGATCGCGCAGGCTGCAACCCGCGGACCGGCGAGGAAGCGCGCTCTCGCGATCGCAGGCCTGTTCGCTGCTTCTGGCATCGCCAAGCTCGCAGGTGCCAAGGCCATGACGCGCTTATTTCACGGTTACGGCTATGGCGGCAAGTTCATGCGCTTCGTCGGCGCCTGGGAGACGGCGGGCGCCAGCGCCGTCGTGCTGCGCCAGTCGCGTGCGGCGGGGGGAGTCGCGTTGGCTGCGCTTTGCGCTGGCGCCGCATCGACCCACGCGAAGTCGCGGGAGCCGCTCAAGCTGGTGAACGCATTGGCTCTGCTGGGCGTCGCGGCATCGGTTGTGTTGGCGGCCAAGCGGGGGCGCCATCAAGGAAGACCACACGGCCCGGCGCGAGGTCTTGACCTGAACGGATTTCGCGAACAAAAACTCCCGAAACCATTGCCGGCAAACCGCAGGCAGCTATAGTTTCAATAGCATCGATCAAATGGCGCGATGATCTTCAACCCAGCGCTTTGAGAATCAGCCCGAGTCCGAGCGCACCCAGAACGACGAGCACCGCGGCTCGAAACACTTCCGGCGCCAGCTTGCGACCGATCCGCTGACCGAGCCGTACGCCGATCGCGACGATCACGAGTCCACCGATCGACACGATCGCGGCCTTCATCGTGAACAGCCCGGTTGCGCCGAGTCCGATGAACATCGCCACGCTCGACACCGTGAACGACTGGTTGCTGGCCTGCGTGAAACGGCTTCGCGCAAGGCCCAGCGACAGCAGATAGGGGATCACCGGAAACACCTGCGATCCGGTCAAGCCGTTGACGAAGCCAGTCACTGCGCCGACGATCGGTTCGAAAGGACGCGTGCGCTGCTCGTAGAGTCGGAAGTTGGTTTTCGCGAGCGCGAAGGCGACATAGGCCATCAACACCATGCCGAGCGCTGCCGCTGCCGTATGGCCGTCGATTCGGGTCAATGTCCACAAGCCGGCGAGGACGGCCGCGGCCGCCGACAAATACATCGGCCAGAAGCGCGCTGCTGTCGCGCGAAATTGCGGCGTGGTCGCGAGAACGACGAAGTTCGAACCGACCGACGGAATCAGCACCAGCGGCAAAGCCTCTTTCAAGCCGAATGCGAGCGTGAGGATCGGCAGACAGGTCGACGAATAGCCGAGCCCGGTGACACCTTTGACGAGCGCGGCGATCAGGTAGGCGGCGGCGATCGTGGCGAGTTGGGTCGGTGAGAAGCTGTCCATCAAGGGCGTTGGCGGGGCGCTTTGGGCGTTTCGGTTGGCAGCGTTCGCTGAAACCTGCAGCGGCAGTGCCGGCCGATTAGTTTATAAGAGAAAAGTAGCTGAAACGCTTGCTGCACGTGTGCAGCCAGCTATCGATTAGATAGCGCTCGATGGTTGTACTTCACGATGCTACGCTGTGCGCATGTCACCCGAATCCCTGCTCGAATACACCGACCGTGCGCAGCTCTGGCCGGCCGATCGTCCGCACCCGATCTGCCCTGATGTGGCGGCCGCTTACCGCAATGCGTTGGCCGTGCGCAGCCTGCGCATCGCGCGCGGCGAGCGCCCGCGCGGCTACAAGATCGGTTTTGCCAATCGCACGATCTGGCAGCGCTACGACGTGTTCGCGCCGATCTGGGGCACGGTGTACGACAGCACGCTGTCGTTTTGCGACGGCGCGGGAGAGTTGAGTCTCGCCGGCATCTGCCAGCCGCGGCTCGAACCCGAATGCGTTTTCGGCATGGCCGCGACGCCGCCGCCCGATGCGAGCGAGAACGATCTGTTCGCCTGCATCGACTGGCTCGCACCAGGCTTCGAAATCGTCCAGTCGCATTGCGCCGACTGGAAGTTCGCCGCTGCCGACACGGTGGCCGACGGCGGGCTGCACGCGCGCCTGCTGGTCGGTGCGAAAAAGCCGATCCGCGAAGTGGCTGACAACGCCCAGGCGCTGAACCGGTCGCTCGCGAGCGCGACCGTCAAGCTCATGCGCAATGCTGACGTGGTCGACGAAGGCATCGGCGCCAATGTGCTCGATGGCCCACTGTTCGCGCTGCATCACTTTTTGCGTGAACTGCGCGCCTGCCCCGGCGCAACGGATCTGCGGCCGGGCGACGTGATCACCACCGGCACCTGGACCGATGCGTGGCCGCTTTCGATCGGACAAACGTGGCGGGCGGAGTTCACAACGCCGCTCGGTTCACTCACGCTTCGGCTTTGTTGACAGACTGCGCTCTCGTGGTAG
Source organism: Variovorax sp. (assembly GCA_965218415.1). Classification (GTDB taxonomy): domain Bacteria; phylum Pseudomonadota; class Gammaproteobacteria; order Burkholderiales; family Burkholderiaceae_C; genus Variovorax. The sequence continues at coordinate 2,402,988 of CBDCKT010000003.1, read as the reverse complement.
ATCTGCTATTGAAAAGATAGCGGTTTGCGCTCGTCCAGCGTGGGTTTCAGCCACTTTTCGCTTAAATCTGACGAATGGCTGTCTCGCCTCGTAGCGCGTTGCATCAAGCCGGCCGCACCACCGCGCGCCGCCTGCGCAAGTTCGCCCAACCCGATCCCACCCAGACCAGCAAGGTGAACAGCGCGAGCCCCGCGGCAATCGGCCGTTCGACAAACGCGAGCCAGTTGCCGTCGGTCTTGATCATCGAGGTGATGAAGTTTTGCTCGAGCATCTGGCCGAGCAGCAGGCCGAGAATCGCGGGCGCGATCGGAAAACCGTTCTCCTCGAGCAGCCAGCCCGCGATGCCGAAGGCCAGCAGCACGCGCAGATCGAACAGGGAGTTGTTGATCGCGAACGAGCCGACCAGGCAGAACACCAGAATGATCGGCATCAGCACATTGCGCGGCAGCTTGAGAAGCCTGCTCGCGACCTTGATGCAGGCCCAGCCGAGCGGCAGCATGAGCAGGTTGGCGAGCACGAACACAATGAACACCGCATAGACGTTCTGCGGGTTGTTCAAAAATATCAGCGGCCCCGGATTCATGTGCTTCATGTAGAGCACGCCGATCACGATCGCAGTGATCGAATCGCCCGGAATGCCGAACACCAGCGCCGGCACCCAGGCGCCCGAAAGTGCGCTGTTGTTCGCGGCGCCGGCTTCGATCAGGCCTTCGGGATGGCCGGTGCCGAACTTCTCCGGCGTCTTCGACATCTTGCGAGCCATCGCGTACGACATCCAGGCCGCCATGTCAGCGCCCGCGCCGGGCAGGATGCCGACAGCTGTGCCGAGTGCGCTGCCGCGCAGCACGTTCTTCGGATACTTTTTGGCCAGACCCCACATGCCTTTGAAGACCGAGCCGATTTGCTTGCTGAACGAAAGCAGCTCTTGCTTCGTGAGCGTGAAGCGCAGGATTTCGGAGATCGCGAACATACCGATCATCGCGGGAATCAGGCTGACACCGCCGAGGAGGTCGGTGTTGTCGAAAGTGAAGCGCGGATAGCCGGCAGGGTTGTCGAGCCCGACGCAGCCGAGCAACAGGCCGAGGAAAAGCGTGACCAATCCCTTGACCGGGTTGTCGCCGGTGATGAACACCGCGCAGGTGAGGCCGAGCACGACCAACCAGAAATACTCGAACGAGCTGAACTGGATCGCGATGTTGGCCAACGCCGGCGCCGCGACGATCAGCACCGCGGTGCCGAACAAGCCGCCGATGCACGAGAACACCAAGCCGATGCCGAGTGCGGTTTCGCCGTGGCCCTTTTTCGTCATCGCATACGACTCGTCGACATAGCGGCCGACGCCGGGGTGCCGGGAATCCGCAGCAATGCGCCGGGAATATCGCCCGCGAAAATCGCCATCGCGGTGGCGGTGACGATCGCGGCCACGGCCGGAATCGGGTCGAGAAAAAACGTGATCGGGACCAGCAACGCCGTCGCCATCGTCGCCGTGAGCCCCGGCACAGCGCCGACGAACATGCCGAAAGCGCCGGCGAACAGCATCGCGAGCGCGACGGTCGGCGTGGCGACCAGTTGAAATGCGAGGCCCACAGCGTTCACGGCTGCAACTTCGCGCTCACCACGCCCACGGCGCGAGCACACCCCACGGCAGCGGCACCCGCAGCAGCTTGTAGAAGGCCGTGTGGATCGCGAGCGTTGCGACCAGCGCGACGATCAGATTCAGCCGCCACGGCACACCGGTCGCCCACTGCAGCGCGACCAGAATCACGAGGCTGCAGACGATGAAGCCGAGCCGGTCTGCGAGCAAGATGTAGAAAACCATCGCGCCAATCGCGATTGCGAAAGCAAGCAGATGGCGACCCGAGCGCAAGCCCTCGCCGAGCACGAGCCACGGCGGCTTTTCGCGCAGCCCCTGCCAGACGAGCGCCAGCGAGGCCAGCGCGAGCCCGGCTGCGATTACGCCGGGAAACACCGAAGGCCCGAAATCCTGCCCCGGCGCGGGCGGAAAGCTCTGCACATGCCAGAGCACCGCGAGCGAAAGCAGCAGCAGAACGGCGCCGATCAGGCTGTCGTGAATGCGCATGACGTGGGCTCCGGGCCTTGCGGCAGCACGCTACTTCGCGATGCCGACCGCCTTCATCGCCGCGCCGAGCTGGTCGTCGCTTTGCTTCATGAACTTCGCGTATTCAGTCGGCGGTTCATAGATGGCGCCGAAGCCGCGCGAAGCCAGAAATTCCTGGTACGCCTTGCCTTCGAAAATCGTCTTGAGCGCGGCCGCGTACTTGTCCGCCACATCGGCCGGCATGCCTTTGGGCCCAGCGATGCCGCGCCAGGCGCCGTGTTCCAGCGGCTTGCCGTCGGCAGACTTGTACAGCGGCACTTTCGGGAACAGCGTGTCGGGCTTGGCCGAAAGCAGGATCAGCGGGCGAACCTTATCGGCTTCGATCAGCGCGCGCGCTTCCGGCAACGAGCACGACACGACATCGATGCCGCCTGCGAGCAAGTCTTGCAAGCCCGGCGCTGCGCCCTGGCTCGGCACCCAGCCGATCGCGTTACCGGGCAGTTTGTTGTCGACCAGCCAGCGCGCCATTCCCAGGTGCCAGATGCCGCCCTGGCCGGTGCCGCTGGCTTTGAGCTTGCCGGGGTCCTTTTTGGCGGCTTCGAGCAGGTCATTGGCTGTTTTGATCGGCGAATCGGCGCGCACGAAGATCGCGTTGGCATCGAAGTTCATGAGCGCGAGCGGCGTGTAGTCCGCGCCCGTGAGCTTGGTCAAACCGATGTGATGCATCATCCCGATTTCCACCGTGATGATGCCGATCGTGTAGCCGTCGGGCGCGGCCGACGCGATCGCCTGATGGCCGACCACGCCGCTGCCGCCGGTGCGGTTCACCACGTTGACCGGCTGCTTCAAGTCCTTTTCGAGCTCGGCCGCGATCACGCGCCCGACCGCATCGGTGCCGCCGCCCGCGCCCCAGGGCACGATCATCGTGATCGGTCGATCGGGCCAGGCGGCGTATGCGAGTCCACTGAAGCCTGCGAGCAGGGCGGCTGAGCCCAGGGCGGCGATGGTTTGGCGGCGTTTCATGAAATGTCTCCTTTGGTGATTCGGGAAGTCCGGCGGGTCGGCGCTTTGCACAGGGTTCGATGCCGGTTCGCAATAGCGAACGAACGATTCAATCCGCGCGGCGGCAGATCCGACATTGAAGTTAACCCTGAAAGGCGCAGGTCTGGGTGGCGAAAATTCGAGCATAAAGTAGTTGAAACGCTTGTCCAACGTGCGCTGGCAGCTATTTATTCAATAGCAAAATAGAAGTTGCTGCGTCGCCTCACGTGGGCTCGCTCAGGCGAAGCGCCGTTGCGGTATGCCTGCAAAAGCGTGACTTCGGTCTTCTTGCATTCGCATCCGGCGCCCGCAATTACATTGCATGAAAACCTCTTTGCACCCCCTCAAGTCCGATGCTGCCGTGCTGGCCCAGTTGCTCGAGCGGTTGGAGCAACGCCGCATGATCGACCCTGCGGCATACCGCTCTGTCGCGCAGCGGCTCGCAAGCGAGCTCGATCGCGTCGATGACGCCGACACACTCGATGCGGTGCTCGGTGCTTTTCCCGCGGCGGCCGATTTGTATGAAAACCTTCGTTACGAACATGCGGGTCTTTGTCGGGCACCGATCGACACATCGCTCGCGACCGAGCGCACCGCACGCGAGGCGATTGAACGCGCGATGAAGCCGGTAGCCGGAATGAGCAGGGGCTGAACCGAAGCCCTGCTCGAAGCAGCACCGCGCATGACCGAGTCCGACTCGCTGCACCTCGTCTGCCCGCACTGCGGCACGATCAATCGCGTGCGCACCGCTCAACTCGGCAGCGCGCCGGATTGCGGCAGTTGCCATCGCGCATTGTTCACGGGCGAGCCGGTCGCGCTCGATGAAATGGCGTTCGAGCGCCACCTCACGCGCAGTCAGATTCCGTTGGTGGTCGATTTCTGGGCGCCCTGGTGCGGGCCGTGCCGCCAGATGGCGCCTGCCTTCGTCGCAGCCGCAGCCCAGCTCGAGCCGCAAATGCGCCTGGCCAAGGTCGATACCGAACAAGCGCAGTCGCTCGGTGCGCGGCTGCAGATTCGGAGCATTCCGACCTTGGCGCTGTTCAGCGGCGGGCGCGAAATCACGCGGCAGGCCGGCGCGATAGGCACGGCCGACATCGTGCGCTGGGCACGCGCGAACATCGGAGTTTGAGACAGGTCTCGAAACGAGGCTGCGCAGCCGTGTTGCACTGCGCGGTCTGGATTCGGCCTCGACGCGGACAGAACTATTGGTCCGCGCAGCGCCGCGTTCGGCTGCCGGTGCTAGGCTTATGCCGATGCTTGCGCAACAGATCCTCCGGCTCAACGATAGCGACGAAGTCTGGCCTGCTGCCGTGCGCGAATCACTGACCAGCGATGTCGCCGCGCCGCCGGACGCCTATCAGCTCGCGCTCGCGATCCGGCGCTTGCAAATCGCGCGCGGCAACGTGCCGTGCGGCTACAAGATCGGCTTTACCAATCGCGACCAGTGGCCGCGCTATCGGTTGGTAGCGCCGATCTGGGGCACCGTTTGGGCGCATGGTGTCGCAAATTGCGATGGTGTCGGCGAACTCGAAGTGGCGGGTATTTGTCAGCCGCGAATCGAGCCCGAAGCGGTGTTCGGCATTGCCGCGACGCCGCCGCTGGACGCGACGCTCGACGATGTTTTCGAGTGTCTCGATTGGGTCGCGCCGGCCTTCGAACTGGCTCAGTCGCACTGCGCCGATTGGGAATTCAGCGCGGTCGAAAGCATTGCGGACAGCGCGCAGCATGGGCGGCTTTTGATCGGCCCGCGACGCCCGGTGCGGGAACTTGCAGATCGCGCCGACGGATTCAGCGAGGCGCTGGCCGCGATCGATGTGCATCTGCTGCGCGACGGCGAGCTGGTCGACGACGGGGTTTGCCTCGACGTGCTCGACGGCCCGTTGCACGCGCTGCGCTATCTGGTTCGTGAGCTTCAGAGCTGCCCCGGCGCGCCGGCGCTGAAGGCCGGCGATGTGGTCAGCACCGGCACCTGGACCGACGCCTGGCCGGTCGCAGCGGGCCAGACCTGGCGCGCCGAATTCGACGCGCCGCTTTCCAGTCTGGAACTCGCTTTGCGCTGAGGTCCGGACCGGCGGTTTGCGCTCAGCGCTTGGGTGGACGGTAGGTGTTGTCCTTGAAGTAGTCACTGTTGAGCAAGACGACGACTTGGTCATAGCTTCGGGCCATCTTTCTCTCGGCGCCTTGCAGAAACTTTTTGAGTTGCGGATCGGGCTCGATTTCAGCCATGACCTGGCAAAGATAGAGGGTCTGGTTCAGCGCTCCCGAGGTCGACAACAGCAAGGTTCTTTCGAACGCGGGGCCGCTGGGGCCGGCCAGCGGCGCGTAGCTTAGAAGGCGATCCTTGGTCACCGCCGCGCGCCTGCGCTGCTCCATCTCGGGCAACGGTTTCTGGTCGATGCGAACGGCCGGGTAGTCTTTGGCGAGCCGGTCCAGATCGTCCTTGAGGCCCGATGCCATCGCGGCGACGTTGTCTACGACGCGTTCGACCGGTTTGGTTTCGACCTTCACGATGAGCAGTTCATCCGAAAACCGCAGGCCGGATACCGCTTGATAGAGAAGGCTGTAGCCATCGTTGAGCATCTTGTTGTCGCGCTCGGATGCGGCTTGCTGCTGCGCCATCGCCGGAGAAACAGCGAAAGGGACGACGCCAGCGATCGCGGCGCAGGAAACGAATGCAGCGAGCCCGAAGATCTTTCGAATCGTGATCCGGCGTGCGGCGGGCGCCAAGGGTTTCATCAGAGAGCCTTGTCTTCAAGACCGTGCTCGTCGAGCTTTGCCTTGGCCTTTTTCGAAACGAACCAGGTGACGGCGACCGTCGCGACAAGGCCGAGCGCGAGCAGCGTCCATTTGAGCGCGCCGCCGCCTTCGGACGCGCCCGCCGCGCCGAGGTAAACATAAAGCAAAGTGCCCGGGATAATTCCGATCGCGCTGGCCCAGAGATACTGGAGAAACGGAATGTCGGTGCTTCCGAAAAAGTAGTTCTGCAAGTTGAAGGGCACGACCGGCGAAAGGCGAACCAGCAGCACGACCTTCCAGCCTTCCTCGCCGACCGCCTTGTCGACCGCCTTGAATTTGGGCCGCTTTTCGGCCATCTTTTTGACCCGATCGCGAGCCAGATAACGCCCGCAGAAAAAGGCGAGGCTGGCCCCGACGATCGCCGCGGAGAGCACCAGCGGAAAGCCCCACCACTTGAACGCCAGGCCGCCCGCGATCGACAAAGGCGCACCGGGCAGCAGCGCAACCGTTGCGACGACATAGATCACGAAGAAAGCGACATAGCCCCACGGGCCGAGGCCTTCGATCCACGCATTCATCCGGTCCAGCCACTGGTCAACCGGCAGGAAAGCCCAGGCCAGCAACACGGCGACCAGCACCGCGGCCAGCACGTAGAAAAGCGGCGGAATTTTTTTCAATGCGTCGAACATGCGCTGCTCACTCGTACTCCGCGGGGTCGTAAGTGTTGTGCTTGTAATAGCGCGCGTTGAGCAGCTTGAGCGTCTGCTTGTAGAGCTCCAGAAAATGTTGCTGCGCACCGATCAGCAGCTTGCGGCGCTCATCGTTGCGCTCCTCGTCCGCTGTGACCTTGGCCAGAAAGCGCAATTGGTTCAGGCCGCCGGACAAGGTCAGCAGCAGGGTGCGCTCGAAGTCTCGCCCGGTGCGCCCAGCTACCGGCGCAAAGCTCAGAACCCGCGCCTTTTGAGCGGCGGCCTGCTTGCGTTGCTCGATTTCGGGCAAGGGCTTCAAGTCGATGCGCAGGCTCGGATAGCGTTTGGCAAGCGCTTCGAGTTGGCCGGCGAGCTCGCCCGCGTAGTCGGAGATCGCGGTGACGACCTTGTGGGTCTGATCGCTCTCGAACTTGACGAGCAACAGCTTGTCAACCAGCTTCAAGCCCGAAACGTCGGCATATAGCAGGCTGTAGCCCTGGTTGAGCAAGTCGAGTTGCGTATCGCCGGTGTTGCTCGCGCGCTCGGCGGCAGCATCGTCCTTTGAATCTGCCTTTGCTTGAGGCGCATCACCGGACAGCGAGTCGCACCCGAATAGCGCGGCGCACAGCACGAACGCCAAAGCACCTGTCAAAGGCCGACGAGGAGAAGACATGCGCCGATGTTAAGGCGCCAGCGTGATCGTCACCGGGTTGATCGGAATCTTCGACGAACAAACCAATTTCTGGGCTTGCGTTGGGCCCGGCCGGCTTCGGCCCGCTGTGAGGTGTCGCGGTTTACGCAGCAAGCGAGAGGTTGCCGCGCTCAGATCAAAACGTCGAGCAGTCGATCGAGCCCGCCGTCTTCGATCGAGATCATCGCCCGTTCACGCACCCGGGGCTTGGCGTGAAAGGCGACCGACAAGCCCGCTTCGGCCATCATCGGCAAGTCGTTCGCGCCGTCGCCGACCGCGATGGTCTGCGATGGGCGAACGCCGAGCAGCGACGCGACTTCGAGCAGGGTGCGACGCTTCTCCAAGCCGTCGCAAATCTCGCCCCAGCGCTGCGCAACGAGCCGGCCGGTGAGTTGGCCATCGGCTTCTTCGAGCTGGTTCGCGCGTGAAAAGTCGATCGAAAGCCGTGACTTCACGCGATCGGCGAAATAGGTGAAGCCACCCGAAACCAGCAGCACCTTGAGCCCGGCTGCTTTGCATGCAGCCACCAGAATTTCAGCGCCCGGATTGAGTTGCAGCCGCTGGTCGTAGACCTGCTGCAAGGTTGAAGTCGGCGCGCCGGCCAGCAACGCGACACGCCGGCGCAGGCTGTCTTGGAAGTCGGCGATCTCGCCGCGCATCGTGGCCTCGGTTATCGCGGCGACCTCGGCCTTCTTGCCGACGGCGTCGGCAATTTCGTCGATGCATTCGATGTTGATCAGGGTCGAATCCATGTCGAACGCAATCAGCTTGAAGTCGGCGAGGCGCAGGGGTGCATCGAGGTGCTGCATGACCAAGCCGGGCGGTTTCGCGGTCATGGCTTGCCCCGAGCTCGAAAAAATGCAACGAATGCGACAAGCAAAATGCTATTTTCTTGATTGCATTTTGCGCAAGTCCAGCTTGCGCTGCACCCCGATTTGACTTGAGACTTCATGTGATCAGCCAATTTTCGATTTGCAAATCGGGCTCCTGAAGAAACGCCTCGTCACCACTGACCAGCGTGGCTTGCTGCTCGCAGCAAGACGTCGCCCAGCGGCAGCAAACCGTCGTCCACATCCGGGATTTCGTCGTCGCACTGACCGAGCTGCGCGATCTCCTGCAGCGCTTGCAAGAAAGCCTGCGGCGAGCCGCGCGGAAACGCGATCGGCGCCGGTTCGATGACCAGCGTATTTCCGACCTTGCGCATCAGCGCCTCGTTGTCCGCGAATTCGAACTCTCGAGGAATGCGCACGGCCTGATTCGCGCCGTTGCGAAACAGGCGCATCGGGCGCGCGGGCGGTTCGGCGAGATGGGGTGCAGCGGACTCGGATGTTTTTGCATACGTTTAGCATCTGCTACTTCATAAGAAAACGTCAAGCCGCCGCATCCGCGACTGCGGGCGCGGCGGGCTCCGCGGACTCGGCCTTTGGCTGCCCCAAGCTGCGCAGTACGTCGCGCACCAGATGTGCCCGGTCGCGCGGCTCCTTCAGCTCGCGCTCGATGCGCAGTTTTTCGTTGCCCGCGAGCTTGATGTGCTTGTTCTTCTGGACGAGGCCGATGATCGCCGCGCCGTCGATCGGCGCGTCCTTCTTGAAGGTGATGTGGATCACGCCCGGCGCCGCATCGACCTTGACGACGCCGTAGGGCCGCGCGAGCACGCGCAGGCGATGGGTGTCGATGAGGGTCTGGGCCTGCGGCGGCAATTTGCCGAAGCGGTCGACGATTTCCTCGAGCAGGGTGTCGATCTGATCGGCGGTTTTCGCCGTGGCGAGCTTCTTGTAGAACGACAGCCGCAGATGCACGTCACCGCAATAGTCGTCGGGCAACAGGGCAGGCGAATGCAGGTTGATTTCGGTCGCGACCTTCAGCGGTGACAGCAGGTCGGGCTCCTTGCCGGCCTTGAGTGCGCTCACGGCTTCGCCGAGCATTTCGTTGTAGAGCTGGAAGCCGATCTCCATCATGTTGCCGCTCTGGTTTTCGCCGAGCACTTCGCCGGCGCCTCGAATTTCGAGGTCGTGCATCGCGAGGTAGAAGCCCGAGCCGAGCTCTTCCATTTGCTGAATCGCTTCGAGCCGCTGCGCCGCGTGCTTGGTCAGACCTTCGATGTCGGGCACCATCAGGTAGGCGTAGGCCTGATGGTGGCTGCGCCCAACCCGGCCGCGCAACTGGTGCAGTTGCGCAAGGCCGAACTTGTCGGCGCGGCTCATCACGATGGTGTTGGCCGTGGGCACGTCGATGCCGGTTTCGATGATCGTCGAGCAGAGCAGGAGGTTGTAGCGCTGGGCGACGAAGTCGCGCATCACGCGTTCGAGTTCGCGCTCGGGCATCTGGCCGTGCGCGACCGCGATGCGCGCTTCGGGCAGAATTTCTTCGAGCCGGGCGCGCCGGTTCTCGATGGTCGCGACCTCGTTGTGCAGAAAATAAACCTGGCCACCACGTTTCAATTCGCGCAGCACCGCTTCGCGGATCACGCCATTGCCTTCGGTGCGGACGAATGTCTTGATCGCGAGCCGGCGCTGCGGCGCGGTCGCGATCACCGACAAGTCGCGCAAGCCTTCGAGCGCCATGCCGAGCGTGCGCGGAATCGGCGTCGCGGTGAGCGTGAGCACATCGACCTCGGCGCGCATCGCCTTCATCGTCTCCTTGTGACGCACGCCGAAGCGATGCTCCTCGTCGATGATGAGCAAGCCGAGGTTCTTGAACTTCACGTCTTCGCTGAGCAGCTTGTGGGTGCCGACCACGATGTCGATCGTGCCGTCGGTCAAGCCACTCGCCGCCACCTTGATTTCTTTCGTTGAGCGGAATCGACTCATCTCGGCGATCTTGACCGGCCATTTGGCAAAGCGGTCGACCAGGGTCTGATAGTGCTGCTCGGCCAGCAAAGTGGTCGGCGCGAGCAACGCGACCTGCTTGCCGCCGGTGATCGCGACAAACGCGGCGCGTAATGCGACTTCGGTCTTGCCGAATCCGACGTCGCCGCAGATCAGCCGATCCATCGGCTGCGGCGAAATCATGTCCTGGATCACCGCATGAATCGCGGCGTTCTGGTCGGCGGTTTCCTCGAACCCGAAATCGGTCGCGAAGCTTTCGTAGTCTTGCGGCACGAAGCGGAACGCATGGCCTTCCCGCGCCGCACGCCGCGCGTAGATGTTGAGCAATTCGGCCGCCGCGTCGCGCACCTGCTCGGCGGCTTTGCGTTTGGCTTTTTCCCATTGCCCCGAACCCAATCGATGCAATGGTGCTTCGTCGGCCGACACGCCGGTGTAGCGGCTGATCATGTGCAGTTGCGCGACCGGCACGTAGAGCGTCGCCTTGTCGGCGTATTCGAGGTGCAGCATTTCCTGCAGCACCGGCGAGCCATCGGGGTTTTTGCCCTGGCCCAGATCCATGTTCATCAAGCCGCGGTAGCGCCCGATGCCGTGCGCGCTATGGACCACCGGATCGCCGATGTCGAGTTCGCTCAGGTCCTTGATCAGCGCATCGACATCGCTGGTCTGCTCCTGCTTGCGATGGCGGCGACGGGTCGATGGCGATGTGGCGAAGAGCTCGGTTTCGGTGACGAAATCGATGCCGCGCTCGCGCCATGCGAATCCTGATGCGACAAGCGCCGTGGCAATACCAATCTTTTCGCCGGGGGCCGTGTCGAAGTCGGCCAGTGATTCGAACATCGGCGGCGCGAGGCCGCTCGCACGCAGGAAATCGAGCAGGCTTTCGCGCCGGCCATCGCTCTCGGCGAGCACCAGCATGCGATGCGGCGAGCGATCGAGGTGCTGCTTGAGCGCGGCGAGCGGATCGGTCGCGCCGCGCACCACGGCGAGCGCAGGCAGGGGCGACAGTTCCGGGTAGGCATCGTCGGCAGCACCGCGTATCGCCAGTTGCGCATGCGCATTAGCGAGCGTGTAGAACTGCTCGGCGCTTAGGAACAGCGATTCCGGCGGCAGCACCGGTCGCTCGGGATCGCCTTGCACCAGCCGGTAGCGTTCGCGCGTGTCCTGCCAGAAATGCTGAAACGCGGGTTCGAGCTCGCCGTGCAATACAACGGTGGCCGTGTCTTCGAGGTAATCGAACACGGTCGCGCTCTCGTCGAAGAAGAGCGGCAGGTAGTACTCGATGCCGGCGGTCGCGACGCCGTTGCCGATGTCTTTGTAGATGCGGCTGCGGGTCGGATCGCCTTCGAGCAATTCGCGCCAGCGGCTGCGAAAACGCGCGCGCGCCGGCTCGTCCATCGGAAACTCGCGACCCGGCAGAAGTCGCACTTCGGGCACCGGATAAAGGCTGCGCTGGGTGTCGGGATCGAAGGTGCGGATCGAATCGATTTCGTCGTCGAACAGGTCGATCCGGAACGGCATCCGCGAGCCCATCGGAAACAGGTCGATCAGGCTGCCGCGCACTGCGTATTCGCCGGGGCTCACGACCTGCGTCACATGGCTGTAGCCGGCGAGCGTCAACTGGCCTTTGAGGGCACTTTCGGCGAGCTTCTGCCCGGTCTTGAACTCGAAGCTGTAGCCGGCCAGAAAGGCGGGCGGCGCGAGGCGGTAGAGCGCAGTGGTCGCCGGCACGAGCACCAAATCGACGTCGCGCTGACCGCCATGTGGATGCAGGCGCCACAAGGTGGCGAGCCGTTCGCTGATCAAGTCCTGATGCGGCGAAAAGGTGTCGTAAGGCAGCGTTTCCCAATCGGGAAACAGCGCAGTGCGCATTTCGGGCGCGAAGAACGACAACTCGTCCTGAAGGCGCTGTGCATCGGCGGCATTGGCAGTGAAAACGACGATGGCACGGCCGGCCGCCTGCTCGCGTTCGGCAAGCTCGGCCAGCAACAGCGAATCGGCGGAAGAGGGCGGTCGCGGCAGCGTGAATCGCTTGGCCGGGGAAAGGGAGGGAAGTTGCATGAATAGGGTCAACAAAAGCAGAGCACCCCGCGCTGTGGAGCGTGGGGTGCGAGGGCGCGATTTTAGGCGTTGCACCACAGGTTTGCGCGGGTCCGGGAATGCGTGCACCGGGGAGTGCGCCTGCACGTTTGCTGCTCTTCATAGAATGACGGCGCTTCGCATCCGCCCATGTCCCGATCTACCGACCCGGCCCGCTTTCACGTCCTGATTCCCTGCGCCGGCACCGGCAGCCGGTCGGGCGATGCCATCAAGCAATACCGGTCGATCGCGGGCAAGCCGATGGTCCAGCACACCATCGACGCATTTCGGGCGCTTTCGGTGCGCTGGGCCGGCTTGCTGCTGGTCGTGGGGCCCGACGATGCGCACGTGCAGATGGCGCTGCCTGACTTCCCGATCCCGGGTGAAACCGTTGCCCACTGCGGCGGCGCGACGCGTGCCGAGACCGTGCTCAACGGCCTGCATCGGCTCGGCGAGTCAGGCGCCGAGCCGCACGACTGGGTGCTCGTACACGACGCGGCGCGCTGCCTTGTCACGCCGGAACTGGTCGAGGCGCTGATGGCCGCCTGCGAACACGACCCGATCGGTGGCCTGCTCGCGCTGCCGCTGCCCGACACGTTGAAAGCGGCGACGACGGAGGATCGGGTGGCTGGCACTTTGGATCGCGCCGGAAAATGGCTGGCGCAGACACCTCAAATGTTCCGCATCGGCATGCTGGCCGATGCGCTGGCAGCAGCGCTCGCATCGCCCGAAGGCAGCGTGACAGACGAAGCGGGTGCGATCGAGGCCGCTGGCTTCGCGCCGATGCTGGTGCGCGGCAGCGCGCAAAATCTGAAGGTGACTTACCCCGAAGATTTCGCGCTCGCTGAAGCTTTGCTGATTTACCGACAGGCCAGCTCATGAGCGCACCCGAGTTGCGAATTGGCGAGGGCTGGGATATTCACGCGCTGGTCGCTGGCCGGCCTTTGATGCTTGGCGGCATTTCGGTCCCGCACGACAAGGGCCTGGCAGGGCACTCCGACGCGGACGCATTGCTGCATGCGATCACCGATGCCCTCTTCGGCGCGGCAGGGCTCGGCGACATCGGCCGTCATTTTCCCGATACCGATCCGCAATTTCGCGGCGTCGATTCGATCGCATTGCTGGTCGAAGCCGCGCGCCGCGTTCGCGCCGAAGGCTGGCAAATCGCCAACGTCGACAGCACTGTGATCGCCGAAGCGCCGAAGCTGGCGCCGCACATTCCGGCGATGTGCGAGTGTATTTCGGAAGCGCTGGCCATCGTGCGCGGGCAGGTCAACGTGAAAGCGAAGACGGCGGAGAAGATGGGGCCGGTCGGCGAGCGGCTGGCGATCGAAGCGCGCGCGGTCGTGCTGCTTTATCGCTAGTACATCACCCGCGCATCACCCGCCCGTTGCTATATAAAGTATAGCTTTCTGCGCACACCCACTGGGCGTTTCAGCTACTTTTCTCTTAAAAACGAGTTAGACGGTCTTCGGCCGTTTGCTGGCTGCTCGGGGCATCCGGATGTGCGCCGCCAGGCCGCGGCCCGGCGTGCTGGTGAGCGCGAAGGTGCCGCCCATGCGCTCGATGTTCTTGGCCACGATCGACAGGCCGAGCCCCGCGCCGGCAGCCGAAGTGCGCGCCACGTCGCCGCGGAAAAACGGCTTGGTCAGTTGCGACAAGAGCGCTGGCGCAACGCCCGCGCCGTGGTCGCGCACTTTGATCAATACCGCGTCGTTGTGCGCCTGCGCGGCGATCGTGATGTCCGCGATGCCGCTGGCCGGCGTCTTGCCATAGCGGCGCGCGTTTTCGATCAGGTTGGACATGACGCGCTTGAGCTCGGTTTCGTCGGCCATCACCGCGAGCTCGGGCTGCATGTCGAGCGTGATACGAACGTCTTCGTAATCCTGCACGGCGTAGCGGCAGGCATCGACCACGTCGCGCAGCGGCACGGGTTTGAAATCGACATCGTCGGGCCGCGCGTAGTCGAGAAATTTGTCGATGATCTGATCGAGCTGCGCGATGTCGGCAACCATGTGGTCGCGTGCGTCAGGGTCTTCGACGCTCATCTCGGTTTCGAGCCGCAGCCGCGCCAGCGGCGTGCGCAGGTCGTGCGAAATGCCGGCCAGCATCACCGCGCGGTCCTGCTCGATCTTCGCGAGCTGGTCTGCCATGCGATTGAAGCCGACGTTCACCGCCCGGATCTCGCTGGTGCGAGCGTGTTCGTCGAGTCGGCTCACGTCGAAGTCGCCCTCGCGCACCTGGCTCGCCGCGCGCGACAACTGCTGCAGCGGCCGGTTGATGAAGCGCGTGATGAGCGCGGCGCCGGCCAGCGACAGCGCGACCGCGGTGACCAGCCAGATCAGCCAGGTACGCCCGCCGACGGCGGTGAAGCGGGTCGGATCGAGCAGCAGCCAGTAGTTGTCGTTCTCGATCGCAAAGCCGACCCATAGCCCCGACTCGTCGTTGACCCGACTCGCCACGGTGGTGCCCGGCCCCAGCTGCGCCACCAGTTCCGCAGTGACCCGCTGGTCGAGCGCGGCCGACGTCGATGGCTCGAAGCGGTCCTTGGGCTCGCGCGGCAGGATGCGAACGCCTTCCTGCTCGGCCAGGGTCTTGATAAGCGAGACGCGCGTGATCGCGTCCGAATAAACCAGCGCGGCACGGGTCAGGTTGACGAGCGAAGCGATCTGGTGCGCGGTCTGGATCGCGCGCGGTTCGTATTCGAGTTGCCGAAACGTTTGCAGCCAGGCGATGGTGCTGCCGATCAACAGCAGTCCGAGCAGAAAAAAGGTGCGCCAGAAAAGGCTCAGGCCGAGCTTGATCCGCGCCCTGCGGCTGCCCGCCATTTCGAGCGGGCTCGGCAGCGTGATCGTGCTGGTGCTGTCTTCGAACGCGCCGGGACGCGTCGGGCGCTCTGACGTCGCTCCCGTCGCCACCTTGCTCAGGCGGCGCCGTCCGGCACGAACACGTAGCCCACACCCCACACCGTCTGGATGTAGCGCGGCGCCGCGGCGTCGGCCTCGACGAGCTTGCGCAAGCGCGAGATCTGCACGTCGAGACTGCGATCGAAGGGCTCGAACTCACGGCCTCGTGCAAGCTGCGCGAGCTTCTCGCGCGAGAGCGGCTGGCGCGGATGCCGAACCAGCGCCTTGAGCATCGCGAACTCGCCGGTCGTGAGCGACAGCTCCTCGCCGTTTTTGCTCAGGGTGCGTGAGCCCAAGTCGAACGCGAAGGGGCCGAAGTTCACCGTTTCGTTGTCGGTCGACGGCGCGCCGGGCGCCTCGAGCGGCGGCCGCCGGCGCAGCACCGCATGCATTCGCGCCAGCAATTCGCGCGGATTGAACGGCTTGCCGATGTAGTCGTCGGCGCCCACTTCGAGCCCGACGATGCGGTCCACATCTTCGCCCTTGGCGGTGAGCATGATGATCGGCGTGCGGTCGTTTGCTGCGCGCAAACGCCGGCAGACCGACAGGCCATCTTCGCCCGGCATCATCAAATCGAGCACGATCAAGTCGACGGTGTCGCGCAGCAGGATTCGGCTCAACGCCTTCCCGTCTTCGGCCACGATCACCTCGAACCCTTCCTGCGTCAGATAGCGGCGCAGCAGGTCGCGGATGCGGGCATCGTCGTCGACGATGACGACTTTGTCGGTACGGGCTGAAGATTGATTCATGGAGGGCATGCCGAAATTGTAACAACGGCGATTCTGAATCCGATGTCAGCGCTCTGGCGTACTTTCGGCTTCGTTTGACACAAAGTTACATCACTTGCGCCGCGTCGTGCCGCAGCCATCCTGGCGATACATCGGGGTGAAAAAGTGCGTATTGACTTATGGACACACTCCTGGATGCACTCATGAAAAGGTTGTCTTTCCCAATCATCGCGGCCTCGTTGGCCTTCATTCTCAGCGGCTATTCGTGGGCGGCATCGCAACGTCCGCTGCATCCGGCTCCCGCGCTCGTCGCTGTCGACCCGAATGCTGACTGGGTCGGTCGCAGGCTGACACAAGCGGAGTTGGCGCAACTACGCAGCCAGGTGCGCCAGCAGTGGCAGGCCCAAAGCCGGGCACTCGAAACGGCCACTCACGAACCGATGGACGATCCGGCGACATCGACAAAAGAAGCACTCGCGACATCCTCGTCATCCGTTCAGTTGCCGGAAATCGGGTCGCCCTTGGATGCGCAAGCGCAACCCTGAGCACGCCGATGGGCATCGGCACCTGATGGCGATCGGATAGGCTCATCGATCCACCCGATTGGAAGCACCGACATGTCGATCAGTCATTGGATTCTGGGTTGCGCACTTGTCGCCGGGGCCGGAGCGGTCGAAGCGCAGACGCCGGTATTTGCACCGCCGCTGAATGTGTTGCAACTTTCGGCGTCCGGCAGCGTCGAGGTGCGACAGGATTTGCTACGCATGCGGCTTCAGACGACGCGCGACGGGACCGACGCGGCAGGTGTCGAGGCCGAACTCAAGACGGCGCTCGACACGGCCCTCGTTGAAGCGCGAAAGAGCGCCGAATCCGGGCAGCTCGACGTGCAGACCGGGAATTTCCGGATGTCGCCGCGCACGACGCGCGAGGGCAAAATCGACGGTTGGCGCGGATCGGCCGAGCTGCTCATCGAAGGCCGGGACTTTCCCCGCATCGCGCGAACGGCTGGTCATATTTCGACGCTGACGGTGAGTGGCGTCAGTTTCGATCTGAGTCGCGAAGAGCGCGCCAAAGCCGAAGTCGACGCGCAGCGCATGGCGATCGACGAATTCAAGCAAAAAGCAGCGGCGCTTGCCGCCGCCTTCGGTTTCAGCGCCTACACGTTGCGCGAAGTCTCGGTGAACGCAAATGGCGGCGATTTCCCGCGCCCGCGCGCGATGGCCATGCGCGCCCAGTCCGCATTGGCTTCCGATGCGCCGGTACCCGTCGAGGCCGGCAACGCAACCGTCGTGGTCAACGTGTCGGGATCGGTGCAGCTCAAATAACGGGGCCCCGAGCTTTCCCGCTCGGTTTGCGGTCACGCTCTATCGTTGCTTATTGCGCCGTCCAGCCGCCGTCCATGGCCCATGCAACGCCGCGAACGTTGTCTGCGGCAGCCGAGCACAAAAACACCGAGAGCGCGGCAAGTTGTTCCGGTGTGGTGAACTGGAGCGAGGGCTGTTTTTCACCGAGCAAATCACGCTGTGCTTGCGGGGCGTCGATGCCTTCATTCGTCGCCCGGTCATCGATCTGTTTTTGAACCAGCGGCGTCAGCACCCAGCCCGGACAGATTGCATTGCATGTCACGCCGGTGGTCGCGGTTTCGAGCGCAACCGTTTTTGTCAACCCGACGATGCCGTGCTTGGCTGCGACGTAGGCGGCCTTTTGCGCGGACGCCACCAGGCCGTGGGCCGAGGCAATGTTGATGATTCGGCCCCAGTTGGCCTCGCGCATCGCGGGGATCGCGAGCCGGGTCGTGTGAAACGCGCTCGACAGGTTGATGGCGATGATGGCATCCCAGCGCTCGGGCGGAAACGATTCGATCGGTGCGACATGTTGAATACCGGCGTTGTTGACGAGAATGTCCACTTGCCCGAACTCCTTCGCCGCAGCCTTCATCAGGTGCTCGATTTCGTCGGGCTTGCGCATGTCTGCGCCGTGATACAGGACGCCGGTGCCGAAAGCGGCGACTGCCGATTTCGGCTCGTCGATGTCGCCGAAACCGTTCATGACGATGTTTGCGCCTTCCCCGGCGAGCGCCTTGGCGATGCCGAGGCCGATGCCACTCGTCGAGCCGGTAACGACTGCCGTTTTGCCTTTGAGCATGAGTGATTCTCCGGATCAATTAGGATGAAAACCGGAATTATCAGCGCCGAAACCTTGTTGTCTTGTCGGGACTTGTCGCGCTTCTCGTTATGACCGAACCTGTACTGCACCATATCGATTGCGCCGATAGCGCCGGTGGTCACCGCATGGCCTATTGGGAGCGGGGTGATCCGCGAAGCGCGCATGTCATCGTTTGCGTCCACGGGCTGACACGGCAGGGGCGTGACTTCGACGTTCTATCCAACGTGTTGCTCGAACGGGCGGACGGCGCATTGCGTGTTTTGTGTCCCGACGTGGTCGGCCGCGGCCAGAGTGACTGGCTGCGCGATCCGTCTGGCTACCAGGTCCCGCAATATGCTTCCGACATGACGACGCTCGTTCAAGGCGTGCATCAACAGCAGCCGATCGGGACGCTCGATTACGTCGGCACCAGCATGGGTGGTCTGATCGGCATGGCGGTTGCAGGTCATGCGGAGTTGCCATTGCCGGTCCCTGTGCGCCGGCTGGTGCTCAACGATGTCGGCCCGGCGCTGGAGTTGGCGGCATTGCAGCGCATCGGAAGTTATGTGGGCCGCAGCGGCCGCTTTGCATCGCTTGACGAGGCTGCGTCGGCCATGTGGGCGATTTCCAGCGGCTTTGGACCGCATTCGCGGGCGCAATGGACTGAACTCACGCGGCACATGGTGGTCCCGGCGGCCGCGCGAACGCAGGATGGGAAGGCCAAGCGCGACGCCACGGACAAGGTGGCGCAGCTAAACGCGTCCGACGCCGCGCAAAGCCCGCTGGTGGCGCACTACGATCCGGCGATCGCGGCGCCTTTTCGCTCAATCACGGTAGAGGGCGTGGCGCAGAGTGAAGCAGCGATTTGGGCGCTTTATGACGCGATCACCGCCAAAACCCTGGTGACGCGCGGCGCCCAGTCCGACCTTCTGTCCCGGGCAACCGCGCACGCAATGACCGAACGCGGACCGCGCGCGCGCTTAGTCGAATTCGAGGGCGTCGGCCATGCGCCAACATTCGTTGCGGCCGAGCAAAGCGATGTCGTGGCTTCTTTTCTGCTGAGTTGATCGATGTCCGCGCAACCCGGTTCGCAGTCGGGCGGAGCTCGGGCCCTTCCGGCCGCGGTGGTCGACTTTCCGCTTGCTGCGTCGGTGAAAACCGACGTTGTCATGGAACGCATGCTTGCGCGTGCGCGCGGATTCGCCGAGCCACTCATCGCCGGCGAGACCCTGGACACCGGTGAGAACACGCTTGCACATGCCGATGCCGTAGCCGAGATCGTCGCGTCGATGGGCGGTTCCGAAGCTATGCAGGCGGCCAGCTATCTCGTTTACGCATGCCGGCATCTGGCGAGGCCCTACGAGGTGATTTCCAAGGTGTTCGGAGAGAACTTCGCGCTGCTCGCGATCGAGACGACCAAGCTCGTCCATGTTCAGAAACAGGCGCGCTCGGCCGCAAGCGGAAGCGGTTCCGGTCCCGGATCGGGCCGCGCTGATGATGCGGGCGTTCAAACCGAGAACGTGAGGCGAATGCTGCTCGCGTTCTCGCGCGACTTGCGGGTGGTCATGTTGCGCCTGGCTTCCCGACTTCAGACCTTGCGCCATTCGGCGGCCGCGCGCGCAGCGGTCCCGGAACCGATGGCGCGCGAGTCTCTCGAAGTGTTTGCGCCGCTCGCAAGCCGTCTTGGCATCTGGCAGGTCAAGTGGGAGATCGAGGATCTGTCGTTCCGTTTTCTCGAGCCGGACACTTATCGGCTGATCGCCAGATTGCTCGATGAAAAGCGAATCGAGCGGGAGAGCCATGTCGAGCAGTTGCGCTCAGGCCTCGAGCGCACGCTGCGCAAAGAGGGCATCGAGGCCACCGTGCACGGCAGGCCGAAAAACATCTACAGCATCGTCAAGAAAATGCGCGGCAAGTCGCTCGATTTCGCGCAAGTTTTCGACATTCTGGCCCTGCGGGTGGTGGTCGGCGAAGTCAACGACTGTTATGCCGCGCTCGCCTGGGTCCATTCGAACTTTCAGCCGCTGACGGAAGAATTCGACGATTACATCGCGCGGCCGAAAGCCAATGGCTACCAGTCGTTGCACACCGTCGTGCGCAACCTGCGGGGTGGCCAGGACGGCAAGCCGATCGAAATCCAGATCAGGACGCAGCAAATGCACGAGCATGCGGAGCACGGCGTGGCGGCGCATTGGGCATACAAGGAGGCCGGCAGCAGAGGTTATGGCGGGGTTTGGGCCAGCGGCGAATACGACGCGAAAATCGCGGTACTGCGGCAGCTGCTTGCCTGGGAGCGAGACCTGTCGGACGCGCGGCACGGTCGTGGCCTGTTCGACGACCGCATCTACGTGCTGACACCGGACGCGGCGATCGTCGAGTTGCCGCAGGGCGCGACGGCGGTCGATTTCGCCTATACCGTGCACACCAGCCTGGGGCATCGGTGCCGCGGAGCGCGGATCGATGGCGCGATGGTGCCGCTCAACACGCCGCTGCAGAACGGCCAGACGGTTGAAATCGTTGCTGCCAAGGAGGGCGGCCCTTCGCGCGACTGGCTCAATGCCGAACTGGGTTATCTCGCCAGCAGCCGGGCGCGTGCCAAGGTGCGGGCCTGGTTCAACGCGCAGGTGACGCACGAGACGATCGCGCGCGGTCGCGAAGCGATCGAAAAGCTGTTGCAGCGCGAAGGCCGCACGGCCGTCAAGCTCGATGATCTCGCGAGCAGGCTGGGATTCAAGTCTTCCGACAACCTTTTCGAAGTCGTCGGCAAGGAGGAATTTTCATTACGCAACATCGAGGCGCTGCTGCGTCCTGCAGCGCCGCCTGCGTCCGCCGATGACGAAGTGCAGCTCAAGAAACCGCGCGCGGAGTCCGGATCGCTCAAAGGAGGCGTTCTGGTGGTCGGCATCGATTCGCTGATGACCCAGCTCGCGCGCTGTTGCAAACCCGCGCCACCCGACGATATTCGCGGTTTCGTGACCCGCGGACATGGCGTCAGCGTGCATCGTGCCGACTGCAGCAACTTCAGGGTGATCGCCGAGCGCCACGCCGAGCGCGTGATCGAGGTCGAGTGGGGCTCCCAACCGGCTGACGCAGGCCCGGTCTATGCAGTCGACGTCGGCATCGAGGCTGCGGACCGGCAGGGTTTGTTGCGCGATATATCTGACGTGTTTGCGCGCGAAAAAATGAATGTAACGGGGGTCCAGACCCAGTCGATCAAAGGCTCGGCATGGATGACTTTCACGCTCGAAATCCGCGATGCCTCCCGCCTCGCCCACGTGCTTGGAATCGTCGCCGATGTTTCGGGGGTGCGCGCGGCGCGGCGGCGGTAGCAGCGGCTGTCGTCACTGCTAGAATCAAGGCTCTGAAGAAAGCGCAGGCGCGTAGCTCAGCTGGTTAGAGCACCACCTTGACATGGTGGGGGTCGATGGTTCGAGTCCATTCGCGCCTACCAAAGCGGTTCCGACGATTACCAACCCTTCGTTCGGCGCCGCCTCTCCGCTTCTCCATCAGGGCGCGCTGATCGATTTACGCGGTGTACTGCGATTTATTCGATGTACGGCACGTCGAGTCGGGTTTTTGCCGGAAGGCATGTCGGTGGGCACACTTGAGCTTGATATGTTGATTTCCACTTCCGAATCGGCGACACCCAAATCCAGCGATGGCCATGTGGCGCCGGTTGTCGATCGGGCGCTGGAGGAGCTCAGACTCACCGTGCTGCGCCGGCAGGCTCCGCTCGAGTTCGCGCGGGTCGTCTATGGCTTGAATGACCGGGTCGGCGGGCGCGCCGGAACGATGGCGGCCGAAGAAATTGCCCGCGCGGCGCGTCTCGGGGCGCCGGTGACGCGTGAGCGCGCCGAACAGCGTGCTCGTGCTTACCTGCCCAAGGCGGGGCAGGAACACTGTCCGCGGTGTTGGGTTTTCTCCGGTATCAAGAGTCCCTTGCACTACCGTACCGTGCAAAAAGATCGGCCCGAATCGGCGGATTGCGCCGCATGCGGAGCACAGTACGCCAGCGTGCTCGATTGAGTCGGTCTGGCCCACGGGGTTAACCTGGGAACGGCACTTCGGGATCGGTTCCTAGAATGGCCGTGAGTTGCCGATCCATGAAGCCGAGGAGTGCCGCAGTGCGTAGCAAGAAAGCCGATTCCGGCCCGGCGCAGCGCGTGATCAAAAAATACCCGAATCGCAGGCTCTACGACACGCGCAGTTCGACCTACATCACGCTCGCCCAGGTCAAACAATTGGTGATCAACGCCGAGTCCGTCGTGGTGCGCGATGCGAAGACCGGCGAGGACCTCACGCGCAGCATCCTTCTGCAAATTATTCTGGAGGAAGAAGCTGGCGGCGCGCCGATGTTCAGTGAGGAAGTGCTGGCCAGCATCATTCGCTTTTATGGCCAGGCGTTGCAAGGCTATATGGGCCCCTACCTTGAGAAAAACATCCAGGCCATGACCGAGATGCAAGCGCAGCTCGCCGACAAGGCGGAAGAATTGACGCCCGAGATGTGGGCGAATTTCATGGCGCTGCAGTCACCCATGGTTCAGGGCTTGATGGGAAATTACGTTGAACAGTCCAAGCATATTTTTCTCCAGATGCAAGAGCAGGTGCAAAAGAACGCCGAACAGGTTTTCGGTGCATTTCGTGTCAAACCTTGAACTGCATCGGGTGCATCGTCCAGCGCGGCTTGCCCTTGGCGAAGAGATTCGCGCATGAATGATCTGGTGGCCGACAGCATGGCTGTCGCAATCCCCGGGATTGCCGCGGCAGACGCTCCGAGGGTCGGCTTCGTCAGCCTCGGTTGCCCGAAAGCGTTGACGGATTCCGAACTGATACTTACCCGGCTGAGTGCCGAGGGCTACAAAACCTCGAAGACTTTCGAGGGTGCCGATCTGGTGATCGTCAACACTTGTGGCTTCATCGACGATGCGGTCAAGGAAAGCCTCGACACCATCGGCGAAGCGCTGGCCGGCAACGGGCGGGTCATCGTCACCGGTTGCCTTGGTGCCAAAGCGGGCGAGGGCGGAGGGAGCCTGGTGCGCGAGATGCATCCGAGCGTACTCGCCGTGACCGGCCCGCATGCAACGCAAGAGGTGATGGACGCTGTCCACACCCATTTGCCCAAACCGCACGACCCCTTCGTCGATCTGGTGCCCGGCAGTTTTGGCGTTGCCGGACTCAAGTTGACGCCGCGCCACTACGCTTACCTGAAGATCAGCGAAGGCTGCAACCATCGCTGCACTTTCTGCATCATTCCCTCGATGCGCGGCGACTTGCAGTCGCGCCCGATCGGCGATGTGCTGGTGGAAGCGCAAGCGCTTTTCGAGGGCGGCGTCAAGGAGTTGCTGGTCATCAGCCAGGACACTTCGGCTTATGGGGTCGACCTCAAATACCGAACCGGTTTCTGGAATGGCCGGCCCTTGAAAGCGCGCATGCTGGAGTTGGTGCAGGCACTCGGCGAACTCGCCGCGCCCTTTGGCGCATGGGTTCGGTTGCACTATGTCTATCCCTATCCGAGCGTCGACGAAATCCTGCCGCTGATGGCGAGCGGCTCGGTTCTGCCGTATCTGGACGTTCCCCTGCAGCACAGTCATCCCGATGTGCTCAAACGCATGAAGCGGCCC
This sequence comes from Variovorax sp., assembly GCA_965218415.1. Classification (GTDB taxonomy): domain Bacteria; phylum Pseudomonadota; class Gammaproteobacteria; order Burkholderiales; family Burkholderiaceae_C; genus Variovorax. The sequence goes on along the minus strand of CBDCKT010000003.1, from coordinate 2,379,468 downwards.
GCGAGTGGCGAGAAGAACCTCGAGCGGATTGCCGCCTGGCGTGCGATCTGCCCCGAACTCGTCATTCGCAGCACCTTCATCGCCGGATTTCCGGGCGAAACCGAGGCCGAATTCGAGCACCTGCTCGCATTCATGCACGAGGCGCAAATCGATCGGGCCGGCTGTTTCGCTTACAGCCCGGTCGCCGGTGCGGCAGCCAACGAACTGCTGGGCATGTTGCCCGAGGCCGAACGCGAAGCGCGGCGTGCCCGCTTCATGGAGGTCGCCGAAGAGGTGTCGACGGCGCGGCTCGCGCGGCGTATTGGCGCCACGATGCAGGTGCTGGTCGATTCGGCGCCTGCGCTCGGTCGCAAGGGCGGCGCGGGTCGCAGCTATGCCGACGCGCCGGAAATCGATGGCGTCGTGCGTTTGTTGCCGCCGGAAAAATTCAGCAAGACTTTGAAAGTCGGCGAGTTCACGCGCGTGAGAATCGTCGGCACTGAAGGCCACGATCTGCTGGGCGTTCCAATTTGATGTCGGCTCGCAATCGACAACGCGCCCGACACGATTGCCCATTGAAAAAGCCACCGGAATGCGGTGGCTTGAACCTTGAAATCCCGAAAGGGGTTTGTACTTAAACTTGGTGCCCAGGAAGGGACTCGAACCCCCACGATGTTACTCGCTAGTACCTGAAACTAGTGCGTCTACCAATTCCGCCACCTGGGCCCGATGTTGCCGACCAACTGGTGTGGCAACACGTTTTGAATCTCAGGAAAGAGAGCGATCATATCAAAAACACAACTGTTTCCAGCGGCTTGCTGGACGAAATCGAAGGCACCGTTCAGGGCCATCGCGATGGTCACGGATTCGTTCAGCGTGACGACGGCGAAGCCGACATTTTTCTGCCGCCGAACGAAATGCGCGCGGTGTTGCACAAGGACCGGGTCAAGGCGCGTATCGTGCGGCAAGACCGGCGCGGCCGCCCCGAAGGACGGGTGGTCGAGATCATCGAGCGGCCCGAGCAACCGATCATCGGCCGCTTGCTGCACGAGGGTGGCCTCTGGCTCGTCGCGCCCGAAGACAAGCGCTATGGCCAGGACGTATTGATCCCGAAAGGCGCGACCGGCACAGCGAAGGTCGGTCAGGTCGTGGTAGTTCAGCTGACCGAGCCGCCGGCGCTGTTCGGCCAGCCGGCTGGGCGGGTCAAGGAAGTGCTCGGGGAAATCGACGATCCGGGCATGGAAATCGAAATCGCAGTGCGCAAATATGCCGTACCGCATGAATTTTCAGAAGCTTGTCTTGCCGAAGCCCGGGCCTTGCCTGACAAAGTTCGGCCGGCCGACAAGGCGCAGCGTGTCGATTTGACCGATGTACCGCTGGTCACGATCGATGGCGAAGACGCGCGCGACTTCGACGATGCGGTGTATTGCGAGCCCGCGAAAATCGGCCGTGTGAAATCGCCGAACGGCTGGCGTTTGCTGGTCGCCATTGCCGACGTCAGCGCTTATGTCCAGACGGGTTCGCCGATCGACATCGATGCCTACGAACGCGCGACCAGCGTTTATTTTCCGCGTCGTGTGATTCCGATGCTGCCCGAGAAGCTCAGCAATGGCCTGTGCTCGCTCAATCCGGAAGTCGAACGGCTGTGCATGGTGTGCGACATGCTTGTCACAGCGACCGGCGAGATTCACGCCTACCAGTTCTATCCGGCCGTGATGTTCAGCCACGCGCGGTTTACCTACACCGAGGTCGCTGCGATTCTTTCGAACACGCGTGGGCCGGAAGCGGGCAAGCACAAGGATCGGGTCGAAGATCTCTTGAACCTGCACGACGTGTACCGCGCACTGCTCAAGGAGCGTGCCAAGCGAGGCGCGGTCGATTTCGAAACCACCGAAACCCAGATCGTTTGCGACGACGCCGGCCGGATCGAGAAGATCGTGCCACGCACCCGCAACGAAGCGCATCGCCTGATCGAGGAGGCGATGCTCGCGGCCAACGTCTGCAGCGCCGACTTCATCGCCGAGGGCAAGCATCCGGGCCTCTACCGGGTTCACGAAGGCCCGACCACCGAAAAGAAAGAAGTCCTGCGCGGCTACTTGAAGGCGATGGGTGTCGGCATGAGCATCACCGACGATCCGGCGCCCGGCGAGTTCCAGGCCATCGCCAATGCAACCAAGGACAGGCCCGACGCGCAGCAAATTCACACCATGCTGCTGCGCTCGATGAGCCAGGCGATCTACACACCGATCAATGCTGGCCATTTCGGGCTGGCGTACGAGGCTTATACGCATTTCACGAGCCCGATCCGGCGCTATCCGGATTTGCTGGTTCACCGCGTGATCAAGGCGATTCTCGGGCGCAGCAAATACCAGTTGCCGGTGTTGCCGACACCCGGCGAGGCACACGCCAAGCTCGCGAAGCGACTCGCCGCAAGGGTCAAGTCGCCGACGCAGAAGCCGCAAAAAGCGAGCGTCGCCCCGAGCAAGGAAACCCTGGCCTGGGAAGCAGCCGGCTTGCATTGCAGCGCCAACGAGCGGCGTGCCGACGAGGCCAGCCGCGACGTCGAAGCCTGGCTCAAATGCAAGTACATGCGCGAGCACCTGGGCGAGGAATTCGGCGGCGTGGTGAGCGCGGCAACGACCTTCGGCATTTTTGTCACGCTCGATGCGATGTATGTCGAGGGGCTGGTCCACATCACCGAACTGGGCGGCGAATATTTCCGCTTCGACGAGCAGCGCCAGGAGCTGCGCGGCGAGCGCACCGGCATTCGCTATGCGATCGGCGCCCGGGTCCGGGTGCAGGTCAGCAGAGTGGATCTCGACGGACGCAAGATCGATTTCCGGCTGGTGCACGAAGGCGAGGAGCTGGTCGGCCGGGCGATGCGCGACAAGGGCGAGCGCGGCGATCGCGCCGAGAAGGCCGGCAAGCACGACAAGGGCGCGGCGCCGCAATCTCGGGAGCCGGCACGCTTGGCTAAAAAGCGATCGGCGCGCAAGAGCAGAACGCAAGGCGATTCATCGCGGCAGCGGGCGGCGCATCCTGCATCTGTTTCAGCCGCCGCGTCTGTTGCTACCGAGCTTCCCGCTGCGGACGAGCCCGCAAGCGGGCGCAGCGCGATGCAGGCTTTCAAGTCGGCGGTGAAAAATGCGGCCAGCAAAATGAAGGGGCGCAAGCCACGTCGCGCGTGATGTGCGCCTGGCTTTTCTGACTTGCAGCCTGTCGGACTTATCAAGGAGACTTTCAAAATGGCATCCAGACAAATACGAACCGCCGTCATCACCGGCGCGGGCACCGGCATCGGCCGTGCATCGGCGCTCGCATTGCTCGCAGACGGTTGGCAGGTCGTTCTGGCCGGGCGCCGGCCCGAGCCTTTGCAGGCCGTGGCCGGGGAGTCGGGCGCGGGCGAGCGCGTGCTGGCGGTGCCGACTGACGTGGCCGATCCGGCTTCGGTTCAGGCGCTTTTCAAGGCGGCGGTCGATCGATTCGGCCGGGTCGACCTGCTCTTCAACAACGCCGGCACCGGCAACCCACCGGGCCCGTTCGAAGACTGGACGCCCGAACAATGGAAGGGTGTGGTCGAGATCAACCTGAACGGCATGTTCTATTGCCTGCAGCAGGCGTTCCGGACCATGAAAGCGCAATCACCGAAAGGGGGTCGCATCATCAACAACGGCTCGATTTCGGCCAGCGCGCCGCGGCCGAATTCGATCGCCTACACCGCGACCAAGCATGCGGTGCAGGGGCTGACCAAAACCGCGTCGCTGGACGGCCGCAAGCACGACATTGCCGTGGGCCAGATCGACGTCGGCAACGCGATGACCGAAATCGCCAAGCGCATGGCCAGCGGCGTACCGCAAGCCAATGGCGAGATGGCGGTGGAACCGTTGATCGACGTGTCGATCGTCGGCGCGTCGGTGCTCTACATGGCCAATTTGCCGCTCGATGCGAACGTGCTGTTCCACACGATCATGGCGACCAAGATGCCGTTCGTCGGGCGCGGCTAGGGCGAAGCGCCGATCAGCCGGTCAGCCGATCGGCGAGACACCGATCAGCCAGCGGTGCGCCCAGAAGACGAAGAGTGCATAAACCGCCAGACCGCCGACCAGCGCGATCGCATCGTTGACCGATGAGGGTGGCGCGCCCGGAATCTCGTGCGGCTTGGCCCGGCGCTTGACCGCGATCCGGTCGGCGACGGCCCAGACCAGAAATCCGCCGAACAGCAGCACATCGGCCAGCGTGCCGTTCGCGAGCAGATGCGCGACCGCCCAGAGTTTCACGGCGAGCAAGGTCGGGTGTTTGGCAGCGCGCTGAATGCGCCCGGGAAAGTAGGTCGCGAACAGCAGCGGAAACACCGGCAGCATCAGCAGCAGCGCCAGGTGTCGCAAGCCGGCCGGTGGCGAATAAACGACCACCGGCGATTGGCGCGCGATGCCGTATCCATAAACCAGCAACACCAGCCCGACCAGCGAAATCAGCGAATAGATGCCCTTCCAGGCGTTCTCGCGCTGCGCGATCTGCGCATCACGCCAGGCCGGCGCGACGATCGATACCGAATGGATGCCGAGAAAAAGAACGAGGCCGACGATGAGCAGGGTCATGAAACGCTCCGCAGTGTGTGGCTCAGTCTACAGAGCGCGCCGCGTTCGAAGTGACGATTGAAAATCATCCACAATGCTATTGAAATAATAGCTGCCTGCGCACGTCCAGTATACGTTTCGGCCATATTTCATTCAAATTCTCCCGGCACGCCGCGGGCCAGCGCGAAAGCCGTCAGCGGGCGTCCAGACGGCCAGCGATCGGCCCGATCGCCGTGCCGCCAAACCATCGCCCGGGCTGCGTCCAGCGCGCTTTCGCCACCCGCGAGCGCCGCGCCGATCATGCCGGCGAGCACGTCGCCGGTGCCCGCGATCGCGAGCCGCGCATTGCCGCTCAAGTTGATCGACGGCAGCGCACCGGGCGCGGCGACGATGCTGCCCGAACCCTTTAAAACGACCACGGCGCCGAATCGATCGGCGAGTCGCTGCGCCGCGCCGAGCCGGTCCTGCTGAACCGCCTGCGCATCGCATCCGAGCAGTCGCGCCGCTTCGAGCGGATGCGGCGTGAGTACGGTTTCCCGCGGTGCGTTATTCGAAGCGCTTCGCGATGCGGGTCGTTTGCCGCGTGCCTCGAGCAGCGTCTGCAACACGGCATCGCCAGCGATCGCGTTCAGCGCGTCGGCGTCGAGCACCAGTCGCTGCGCGGTCGACAGGAGCTTTGGCAGCACGTCCCGCACCGCGTCGCCGCCACCGCAGCCGCAAACAATCGTCGTCTTCGACGGGTCGAGCGAAGCCGGGTCGCGCAGCATCAGGTCGGGCTGCGCTGGATCCACCTCGATCGCATGCCGGCCGAGCAAACCGACCAGCACCCGACCCGCACCTGCGTGCAATGCCGCGGTCGCCGCGAGCAGCGCGCCGCCGACCATGCCCGGCGCCCCGCCGATCACGCCGACATCGCCGAAGCTGCCCTTATTCGTTCCCTCGCGGCGCTGCTTTTCTTCCGGCGCGCCGACGAGGCATGCGGTTGGGGCGATGTCGCCGCTGTCGCCGATGTGGCAGCCCAGGTCGTCGAACCAGACTTCGCCCGCCGCATCGCGTCCGCGGGCCGTGAACACGCCCGGCTTCAGGCTCAGAAGATTCAAGCAAAAAACAGCTGAAACGCCCACTGAGCGTGCGCAGCCAGCTATTGATTCAATAGCGTCCGAGTTGCCGGTGTCTGCATCCAGACCCGATGGCACATCGACGCACAAGAGCGGCGCGGCCGCTGCGCGCATGCGGCCCAGCCAATCGGCCATCGCGCCTTCGAGCGGGCGACTCGCGCCGATGCCGAGCAGGGCGTCGATCGCCAGATCCCAGCGCTCGGGCGGCGTATCGGCGAAAGTGACGCCCGCTGCCTGGGCGCGCTCCCAGGCCCAACGCGCATCGGCCGGCGCCTTGTCGGGGTGGCCGAGCCAGGTGACGATCGATGTGAAGCCGCGCGCCTGCAGACACGCCGCCGCCTCCAAGCCGTCACCGCCGTTGTTGCCCGGACCGCAAGCGATCCAGATCGTTCGCGCATGCGGCGCGATCGCCATCGCGAGCCGCGCCACCGCCAAGCCGGCGCGTTGCATCAAGGCATGCGCGGGCAAGGCGGCTGCCGCGTTGTGCTCGATGCGCCGGGTGGCGGCGGTGTCGAAGAGCGGGGCGGTCGTCGCTGAATGGATGCGCTGCATGGCCGAATTCTGCGCGCACCCGAGCGTTTGCATGCGTCGAAATCCAGCGTGTTCGCGGTCGAGACCGGCGCCTATGATCGCGCCGTGACCTCGCACTTTCTCCATTGCGAAAGCTTCGAGCGATGAAGTTGGCCCGGGTGCTCGGCTGGACCTTGTTCGGCGCCTCCTGGCTCTTCGTCTGCATGGTGGCCGCGGCGTTCGTCTGGCAACTCGGCCCGATGGCGGCGATCTGCGCGCTGGCGCTGCTGTGGCTGGCCAATGTGCTGGCTGCGCGGAGCCGTCCGGCATGGCTTTTCGCGACTGCATTCGGCGCGGACTTCGGCTGCGTGTTGGGTGCCGTGTTCGCGCTCGATCGCGGCGGCCACTGGAATGGCTGGACAGTAATTTTTCCGGTGGCCGGGCTCACGGCGGTGATCGCCTGCGGCGTGCCCGGCTCGGCGCTGATGCTGGTGCAACGGCTGCGTCGGCCGAAGGATGCGCTGCCAGAACCGGTGGCGGAGCGTTCGCCAAGATACGAGCCGCCAGATTGAGCTCGACCTCGCTTTGAGCGCCGGACGCGCCTGGATTCTCAATCCCTGCGCAAAAGCCGCTCGACACCGAGCCCTTCGAGGTCGATCTCCGCCTCGCGCCCCGCGACCTGGTCCGCAAGCACCCGCGCGCTGCCGCAGGCCAGCGCCCATCCGCTCGAGCCGTGGCCGAGGTTGAGCCAGACGCCGGCGATGCCGCTCGGCCCGATCACGGGCGGGCCGTCGGGCAGCATCGGGCGGGCGCCTTTCCAGCGTTGCAGGCCGTCTTTCTGCGCCACGGCGCCGGGGAACCAGTCGTGCAGCACCTTTTCGAGCGTTCTTAGCGCGTTCGGGTGAATCCGATCGGCGCGGCCACCGAGTTCGGCGCCGCCTGCGACGCGGACTCGCTGGCCAAGGCGCGAGACCGCGACCTTGTAGCGCTCGTCCATCACCGCGCTGATTGGCGCCGCTCCCGATTCGCGGATCGTTGCAGTGATCGAATGGCCGTAGACCGGCGCGATCGGCAGCGCGAGGCCGAGCTGTGCGACGAGGCGCGTCGATGCGGCGCCCGCGCAGATCACGATCGCGTCGAACGCGTAAGGCTCGGAACCGCCGGCCAGCGACAAGGATCGCGGCGCGCTGCGGGAAAGCGGTGCGATGTCGCAATTGAAATGAAACTCGGCGCCGAGTGCTTCGGCTTCGCGCTTCAGGAGCAACGCGAACTGGCGGCAATTGCCGACTTCGTCGTCGGGCAGGTGGATCGCGCCGGCGAGCGCCACCTTGGGATTCAACGCAGGTTCGATCCGGCGCGCTTCGTCGGCGTCGATCTCACGGAAGTGGGTGCCAGCCGTGCGCAACACCTCGAGGCCGGGCTGCACCATCGCGCGTTCGCGCTCCGAGCGCAGCAGCACGAGGTAGCCGTCGCTGCGCTCGTAGACCAGTTCGCGCGCTGAAGTGATTTGACGTAGGCGGGACCGGCTGTAGAACGCCAGCCGCTGCAGGCGAGCGCGGTTGGCCGAATAGCTTTCGAGCGTGCAGGCATGCTTGAAGCGTTGCATCCAGTCGATGTCTCGCGCGCTTAGTGGCCAGCGCAATTTCACCGCACCATGGCGTGCGAACAGCGAGCCCATGACCTTGCGCGGCATCCCCGGCGCAGCCCACGGTGTCACATAGCCGGGCGCGACCAAACCGGCGTTGGCAAAGCTGGTTTCCTCGGCCGCGGCGCTGCGGCGGTCGAAAACCATGACGTCGTGCCCGTCCGAGGCGAGTTCCCACGCCGTGGTGACGCCGACGATGCCAGCGCCCACGATCGCAATCTTCATGTCAGATATTTATAAGAAAAGTGGCTGAAGCGCCCAGTGGACGTGCGCAGACAGCTATTATTTAGATAGCAATTGCTCGGCTTGCATGCCAACGGCGAGCACCGCGTCGTCGTGCAGCGCGGCATGCCAGATCATCAGGCCGACCGGCAACTCGCCTTCGGCATGACACGGAATCGACAGCGCGCAGCCGTCGAGCATGTTGACGACCGACGGGTTGCGCAGCAGCAAGGCGTTGACGCGAAAGAACGCATCGTCGCGCTCGGCGCCGGGTGCGACGTCGGCGATCGGCGGGGCGACGATCGGTACGGTCGGCGACAGCACGGCATCGAAGGGCGCAAGCGTGTTTTCCATCTTCGCGATCCATCGGGTGCGGGCATGGCACAGATCGATGTATTCGTGCGCCTTCATCGTCGCACCGCGAACGATGCGCTGCGCCACGCGCGGGTCGTAGCCGGCGCCGCTGCGCTCGAGCAGCAGCCGGTGCCAGGCGTAGCTTTCGGCGGCTGAGAAACCGCCGGTGGCGTTGATCGACGCCAGGTCGTCGAGGGCGGGCAGGGTGATCTCCTGGATCTGCGCACCGGCTGCCCGCATTTCCACCACGGTGCGCTCGAATGCATGCGCGACCGCCGGCTCGATCGCATCGAGAAACATGTTCTGCACGACCGCGAGCCGCCATGCCGACAGCGGCGTCGAACCCGCAGTGCTATCGGCGGTGACCCGTCTCGCCGACAGAATTTCGTGCACTGTGATCGCGTCGCGCACCGACCGCGTCATCGCGCCGACGGTGTCGAGCGTGGTCGACAGCGGCAACGCGCCATCTTTGGGCACCAGGCGCGCCGTGCTTTTAAAGCCGACGATGCCGTTGAGCGCAGCCGGAATGCGCAGCGACCCGCCTGTGTCCGATCCGAGTGCGATGAAAGCCGCGCCGGTGGCCACCGACACCGCGCCGCCCGAACTCGATCCGCCCGGAATGCGCGGTACGCGCGAATCGCAGGCGTTCGCCGGCGTGCCGTGATGCGGATTGACGCCGACACCCGAGAACGCGAACTCGGTCATGTTGGTGCGGCCTGTGATGGCTGCGCCGGCCGCGCGAAGCCGCGCCACCGCGGTTGAATCGATCTTTGCCGCCCGCGCGTGCGACAGAACGACCGAACCGGCCGCGGTGGTCTGGCCGGCGATATCGAACAAATCCTTGACGGTGACTGCCAGCCCGGCAAGGCGCTGCTGCTGCTGTGCGGCAGCCGCTTCAGCACGTGCTTCGTCGAAAAGGGTGCGGGTGAAGACCCGTTCGCAGGCCGGAGAACGGCTGATTTCAATCGCCTTGTCGATTTCGCTATCGGCGCTGGCGGCGCCACCGAGAATCCGGGCGCGAACGCTATGGAGGTCGGGCTGCATCGGGAGGACGGCTGTTATAATTTATGGGTTTCGCTGCCTGGGCAACTGCATGGATTGCAGTTTGCGCGTTCATCAAATTTAAACGTGCAGGCATGGCGAAACAAATCCGCAAACCAGCCCATTCAAGGTGTTGCGCCGTACCGGAAATTCTTGACAGAAGCTTTCGCAAATCGGCGCAAAACGGGCTGGATTTTAGACCCAACCTTTGGAGCAATTTTTATGGCAACGAACATGCGCGAGATGCTGGAAGCAGGTGTCCATTTCGGTCACCAAACCCGCTTCTGGAACCCCAAGATGGCCCCGTTCATCTTCGGCCATCGCAACAAGATTCACATCATCAACCTGGAAAAGTCGCTGCCGATGTTTCAGGACGCGATGAAGTACGTGCGTCAGCTCACCGCGAACGGCGGCACGGTTTTGATGATCGGCACCAAGCGCCAAGCCCGCGAAACCGTGGCGTCGGAAGCCAAGCGCGCCGGGGTGCCGTATGTCGACACCCGCTGGCTCGGCGGCATGCTGACCAATTTCAAGACCGTCAAGACCTCGATCAAGCGGCTCAAGGAGTTGAAGGCGCAGCAGGACAACGGTGGTTTCGACGCGCTTTCCAAAAAAGAGCAGCTGACCTTCTCGCGCGAGATCGCCAAGCTCGAAAAGGACATCGGCGGTATTCAGGATATGAGCACCTTGCCCGATGCGATCTTCGTGATCGACGTCGGTTTTCACAAGATTGCGGTCGCCGAAGCGAAGAAGCTCGGCATTCCGCTGGTCGGCGTGGTCGATTCGAACCATTCGCCCGAAGGCATCGACTATGTGATTCCGGGCAACGACGATTCGTCCAAGGCCGTCATGCTGTATGCACAGGGCATCGCCGATGCGGTGATCGAAGGCCGCGCGAACCGCAACAACGAAGTGGTCAAGACGGTGTCCGAAGGATCCGGCGACGAATTCGTGGAAGTCCAGGAGAGCGCTGCGGCCTGAGTTGCGCTGCCGCGCCTCGACCTGAAGGGGCCCGGCGCCCCTTTTTTTGAATCGAATTTCCGGCGCTGACGGGCACCGGAATGAATTGAATGGAGATTTGAACAATGGCAGTGATCACTGCGGGCCTCGTGGCCCAACTGCGGGCCAAGACCGACGCCCCGATGATGGAATGCAAGCGTGCGCTGACCGAGGCAGACGGCGACATGGACAAGGCCGAGGAGTTGCTGCGGATCAAGCTCGGCAACAAGGCCGGCAAAGCGTCCAGCCGCGTCACGGCCGAGGGCGTAGTGGCGTCCTGGGTCGAGGGAACGACCGGCGGCATGATCGAGATCAATTGCGAAACCGATTTCGTCACCAAGAACGACAGCTTCCTCGCGATGGCCCGCGCTGCGGCCGAACTTGTCGCGACGCGCAAGCCCGCCGACATGGCGGCGCTCATGGCGCTGCCCTATGAGCAGGACGGCTTCGGCCCGACGCTCGAAGACGTGCGCAAGGGCCTTATCGGCAAAATCGGCGAGAACATGAGCTTTCGCCGCTTCAAGCATTTCGGCGGCAGCAAGCTGGCCTCTTACCTTCATGGCACCCGGATCGGCGTGGTGGTCGAGTTCGAAGGCGACGACACTGCCGCGAAGGACGTCGCGATGCACATTGCCGCGATGAAGCCGGTCGCGCTCTCGACCGCGGATGTTCCGGCCGACTTGATCGACAAGGAGCGCGCCGTGGCAGCCGGCAAGGCCGAGGAAGATCGCAAAACCGCCGAAGCCGCCGGCAAGCCGGCGCAGTCGGCCGAAATCGTCGCCAAGCGGGTCGAAGGCGGCGTGCAGAAATTTTTGAAAGAAGTCTCTCTGAACAACCAGTCGTTCGTGAAGAACGACAAGCAGACGGTCGAGCAGATGCTGAAGACCGCGAACACCACGATCAAAGGGTTCACGCTGTACGTGGTCGGCGAGGGCATCGAGAAGAAGGTCGACGACTTCGCAGCCGAGGTGGCTGCGCAGGTTGCGGCAGCCCAACGCGAAGTCCACTGAAAGGGTCGATAGAGGGTCGAAAGAGGGTCGGAGAGCGCCAGACTCCGCACTCGCGGCGAAGCGCCTCTACACTCGCCCGGCAGCCAGCGACAACAAGCCACGTTCATGACCGACGCCAAGTCTCCTCACAAGCGAATCCTGCTCAAGCTCTCGGGCGAGGCATTGATGGGTGACGATGCTTTCGGCATCAATCGCGCGACCATTGTTCGAATGGTCGAGGAGATCGCCGAAGTCGTGAACATGGGTGTCGAGGTGGCGGTGGTCATTGGCGGGGGCAACATTTTTCGCGGTGTCGCGGGTGGGTCGGTCGGCATGGACCGCGCGACGGCCGATTACATGGGCATGCTCGCAACGGTGATGAATGCGCTCGCGCTGGCCGACACGATGAACAAGCAGGGCCTGATGGCGCGTGTCATGTCGGCGATAGGCATCGGGCAAGTGGTCGAGTCTTACGCGCGGCCGAAAGCGCTGCAATACCTCGAAGAAGGCAAGGTCGTGATCTTCGCGGCCGGCACGGGCAACCCGTTTTTCACTACCGACACGGCGGCGGCTTTGCGCGGCGCCGAAATCGGCGCCGAAGTGGTGCTGAAGGCGACCAAGGTCGATGGCGTATACAGCGCCGATCCCAAGAAGGATCCGACCGCCACACGTTACGCAACGTTGACTTTCGATGCCGCAATTTCGCAGAACCTCGGCATCATGGATGCGACCGCCTTTGCGTTGTGCCGCGACCAGAAGTTGCCGATCAACGTGTTTTCGATCTTCAAGGCGGGCGCGTTGCGCCGCGTCGTGATGGGCGAGGACGAAGGAACGCTGGTACACGCCTGAATGGCGTTTGACCGGCTGTCGAAGGAGCAGAGATGACGACGATCACGGAGATTCGAAGCAATGCCGAGGCAAAGATGGACCAGTCCATCGCCTCGTTCCAGAGCAACCTGACCAAGATCCGCACCGGCCGGGCGAACCCGGCGCTGCTCGATTCGGTTCAGGTCGACTACTACGGCTCGATGGTGCCGATCACGCAGGTTGCCAACGTATCGCTGCTCGATGCGCGCACGATCAGCGTCCAACCCTGGGAAAAAGGTCTCGGCGCCAAGATCGAGAAGGCGATTCGGGACAGCGACCTCGGCCTCAATCCGGCCAGCATGGGCGACTTGATTCGTGTTCCGATGCCGGCCATGAGCGAAGAGCGGCGCAAGGAAATGACCAAACTGGTGCGCAATGAAGGCGAATCGGCAAAAATCGCGGTCCGCAACTTGCGTCGGGACGCGAACGACGCGGTCAAGAAGCTGGTGAAGGACAAGGAAGCATCGGATGATGACCAGAAGCGGTCCGAATCTGAAATTCAGAAAGTGACCGACCGGCATATCGTGGCCATCGACCAGGTGGTCGCGGCGAAAGAGGCGGAGATCATGGCCGTTTGAGCGACCGCGCAAAGGGGTTCGTTTTTGCGCCGGCCATCCTGATCAGTGGCCGACAGATTGGCGCTGACACCCACCGCAGGCCTGGTTTTCCGACATGACCACGACGCCCTCCATTCCCCACCACATCGCCATCGTGATGGACGGCAACGGGCGCTGGGCGACCCGGCGCTTTCTGCCGCGGGTGGCGGGCCACAAGCAGGGCGTCGAAGCACTGCGACGATGCGTTCGGGCCTGCGCGGAGCGCGGCGTGGCTGTTTTAACCGTGTTTGCGTTTTCCTCCGAGAACTGGAATCGGCCCGTCGAAGAAGTGTCGGGGCTGATGGATCTGATGGTTCATGCGCTGGCCCGCGAAGTACCGCGGCTCTGTCAGGACGGCGTGCGCCTGCATTTCATCGGTGAGCGTGGCGGCCTGTCGCCAAAGGTCGCTAAAGGCTTGGTGCAAGCCGAAGCCGCGACCGCCTCCCAGAGCAAGCTGGTTCTGAATGTCTGCTTCAACTACGGCGGGCGCTGGGACATCGCGCAGGCTGCGGCACGGTTGGCCGAACGCGGCGAGCCCTTGACCGAAGCCAATCTCGACCGTTCGATGGCGCTGTCCCATGTGCGGGATCCGGATCTTTTCATCCGTACCGGCGGTGAGCAGCGTTTGTCCAACTTCCTCCTCTGGCAGAGCGCTTACTCGGAGCTGATCTTCACCGACCGGCTCTGGCCCGAATTCGACGAAGCCGCGCTCGACGACGCTATCGCCACGTTCGCACGCCGAGAGCGCCGCTTCGGCCAGACCTCGGACCAGGTTGCCGGCGCGATGCGCGATCCGCAGGCTGCCTGAGCGCGGGCCGGACGTCGCAGCGCTACCCATCGCATGTTGAGACAACGCATCATCACTGCGGCCGTGCTGCTGGCCATTCTGTTGCCCGCTCTGTTCTATCCCTCGCCTTGGCCGTTCGCGGTGGTGATGCTCGTGGTGGTGGGTGCTGCCGGTTGGGAATGGGCGCGATTGCAGGGCTGGGGACCGCAGTGGGCGCTGTTCCTGGGCGTCGAGTGTGTGCTGCTGTGCGCGCTTTCGTGGTGGTTGGGCCTGCTTGCCAGGCCACTGCCTGCACTATGGGCCGCGGCCGGCATCGCGTGGGTGCTGGGCGGCGCTGCGCTCCTGCGTGCAGGTGTGGCCGGCTGGCCGAGAATTCCACGGGCTGTGCGCATCATCGCCGGCGTGATGGCGCTGTGGGTGGCCTGGCTGGCCATCTGCCAGGCTCGTGTGGCCGGTGTCAATTTTTTGCTTTCGGTCTTGCTGCTGGTCTGGGCGGCCGACGTATTCGCCTATTTCGCGGGCCGGGCCTTCGGCTTGCGCTGGACGCGCGCCAAGCTCGCGCCTTCGATCAGTCCCGGCAAGAGCTGGGAGGGCGTCTGGGGTGGAATGGCCGGTGTGATCGTGCTGGCGTTCTGCTGGGTCTGGGCCGATGCACGGGCCGGAGCGCAGATTGCGAGTCTCTACACGCGGCTCGCCGATCGCGGCATCTGGCTGCTGCTGCTGGGCGTGGTTTTTCTCGCAGCGATGAGCGTGGTGGGCGATCTGATCGAATCGTTGGTCAAGCGCAGCGTCGGCGCCAAGGATTCAAGCGCGCTATTGCCCGGCCATGGCGGCTTTCTGGACCGCATCGACGCGCTGCTGCCGACGGTGCCGCTGGCATTGATGCTGGTGACGTTATGAATCCGGACCAGACAGGGCGAAAGCAGCGCATCACAGTGCTCGGTTCGACCGGCTCGGTCGGCGTCAGTACGCTCGACGTGGTTGCGCGGCATCCGGATCGATTCGAGGTTTTCGCCCTTTCTGCCGCCACCCGGGTCGACGAACTGCTGGCCCAGTGCGCTCGGTTTTCGCCCCGGTTCGCCGTCATGGCAAGCGCCGGGCATGCAGCCGCGCTTGCGCAAAAAATTAAACAAAATAGCCTTGAAACCCAAGTCCTGCATGCGCAGACAGCTATAGAAACAATAGCATCTCACGAGGATGTGGACGTCGTGATGGCGGCCATCGTCGGCGCTGCCGGATTGGCGCCGTGCCTGGCGGCTGCGCGTTCCGGCAAGCGGCTTCTACTGGCGAACAAGGAGGCGTTGGTGGTCGGCGCCGAACTGTTTATGGCCGCGGTGCGGGAAGGCGGCGCCACGCTGCTGCCGATCGACAGCGAGCATTCGGCGATTTTTCAAGCCCTGCCCGAAGACCCTGTGAGCTGGGCTTCGCGCGTCGACAAGATCATTCTTACCGCATCGGGTGGGCCGTTTCGCAGCCGCGCGCCCGACACGCTCGCCAGCGTGACACCCGACGAAGCCTGCGCGCACCCGAATTGGGTCATGGGCCGCAAGATTTCTGTCGATTCGGCGACCATGATGAACAAGGCGCTCGAAGTGATCGAGGCGCGTTACCTGTTCAACGTCGCGCCGCAGCAGATCGAGGTCGTGATCCATCCGCAGAGCGTTGTGCACTCGATGGTGCAGATGCGCGACGGTTCGGTCATTGCGCAAATGGGAACGCCAGATATGCGGGTGCCGATCGCCGTCGGCCTGGCGTGGCCCGACCGGATCGAGAGCGGTGCAGCACGGATCGACTTCCAGCAGCTCGGCGCGATGACTTTCGAAGCGCCGGACCATCGGCGGTTTCCGGCCCTTCGTTTGGCTTGGGACGCGCTGGCCGGCCCGTCCGGCTCGCCGGCGGTGCTCAATGCCGCGAACGAGGTCGCCGTTCAAGCCTTTCTGGAAGGCCGATTGGCGTTCGACCGCATTCATTCGGTCAATTTGGCAACTTTGAACGCAATTTCGCCGTCCAACCCGGCGTCGTTGGCCGAATTGCTGGCGTTGGACCGGCAGGCGCGCGAAACTGCGACCCGCGCGGTCGGCGCCATGCCGGCCCATGCCGCCTGATATTGTCCAGAGCAAGTACCTGATTCGGAGATCGATGCGATGTTTTTGACCGTGGTGGCTTTCGTTGTCGCATTGGGTGTATTGATTGCCGTGCATGAATATGGTCACTACCGCGTTGCGGTGGCCTGCGGGGTGCGGGTGCTGCGTTTCTCGATCGGGTTCGGCAAGACATTGGTGCGCTGGAAGCCCAAAAATCCGCATCCGGGTCAGGACACCGAATTCGTGATCGGACTCCTGCCGCTCGGCGGGTTCGTGCGCATGCTCGACGAGCGTGAGGCGCCGGTGCCTCCCGAGGAAAAACACCGCGCTTTCAACACCCAGCCGCTGCGTTCGCGCGTCGCCATCGTCGCGGCGGGTCCGCTCGCGAATCTACTGCTGGCGGTTGTGCTTTACAGCGCAGTGAACTGGATCGGCGTCGATGCGCCAAGGGCATTGCTGGCACAGCCCGTGGCCGGTTCGATGGCCGAGCGCGCGGGGCTCAGTGGCGGCGAGCAGGTTTTGCGTGCCGGATTCGACGACGCGCCGGGCCCGGTGCAATCCTTCGAAGACCTGCGTTGGCGCATGACGCGCGGCGCGCTCGATGGCCGCGATCTGCGCTTGATCGTCTCCGGCCCCGGAAGGCAAGCGCAGCGAGAGGTGACTTTGCCGCTCAGTCAGCTCGCCGCTGCCGACGCGGACGCACAGATGTTCCGCAAGATCGGCATCATCGCGCCACTCACGCGGCCCGAAATCGGTGAAGTGATGGCGAAAGGGGCAGCCGAGCGGGCTGGCCTGGAAAAAGGCGATTTGGTGCGATCGATCGGTTCGACAGAAATCATCGACGGCCAGCAGCTACGCGAGGAAATCCGGGCTTCGGTCGCGGGCGATTCACCGCGCACGCAGACTTGGCAGATCGAACGCGCGGGCCGTTCCATGAAGATCGACGTCACGCCCGAGATTCGCGACGATGGTGGCCGAAAGATCGGGCGAATCGCAGCTTATGTCGGCGCGGCCCCGGAGATGGTTCTGGTGCGGTCGGGGCCACTGGATGGCGTATGGCGCGGTGCGGTGCGCACTTGGGAAGTTTCTGCACTCACGGTCCGCATGATGTGGAAAATGGTGAGCGGCCAGGCGTCGATCAAGAACCTGAGCGGGCCACTCACGATCGCCGATTACGCCGGCAAGTCGGCCAGCCTCGGCTTCACCCAGTACCTGGTTTTTCTGGCGCTCATCAGCGTCAGCCTCGGCGTGCTCAATTTGATGCCGCTGCCGGTCCTCGATGGAGGACACCTGATGTATTATCTTTGGGAAGGTTTGACCGGACGAAGCGTCTCCGACGCGTGGATGGAACGTCTTCAGCGCGGCGGCGTCGCACTGCTTCTGGTCATGATGTCGATCGCACTCTTCAACGACGTGACGCGGCTCTTTGGTTAACGATTCAATCGGGCCGCTTCTGGCCGACCCATTTCACAGATGAACAAAATCCTTCGTAGCCGCTTCGTGCGCGCGTTCACGATGCTGCTCGCAGGTGCCCTGCTATCGGCGGCAGCCTGGGCTGTCGAGCCTTTCGCGGTACGTGACATCCGCGTCGAAGGACTGCAACGGGTCGAACCGGGAACCGTCTTCGCATCGTTGCCGATCCGGGTGGGCGATACGTATACGGACGATCGGGGCGCCGCTGCCATTCGCGCCCTGTTCGACCTCGGACTGTTCAAGGACGTGCGGCTCGACGTGAACGGCAACGTGCTGGTTGTCATCGTCGAAGAGCGGCCTACCGTGGCGCAAGTCGATTTCGCCGGCGCGAAGGAGTTCGACAAGGACGCATTGACCAAGGCCCTGCGCGACATCGGACTCACCGAAGGTCGTCCTTTCGACAAGGCGCTCGCCGATCGGGCCGAGCAGGAGCTCAAGCGGCAGTACATCAGCCGAAGCCTCTACAACGCACAGGTTGTGACGACGGTCACGCCCATCGAGCGCAATCGAGTCAATCTGACTTTCAGCATCACCGAAGGCGACCGGGCCAAAATCAAGGACATTCGAATTGTCGGTAACCAGGCGTTCAGCGAATCGACGTTGCTCGATCTTCTGGACGAAGACGATGGCGGCTATCTGAGCTGGTACACCAAGTCCAACCAGTATTCGCGCACCAAGCTCAATGCGGATCTGGAGACATTGAAGTCCTACTATTTGAACCGTGGCTACCTCGAGTTCAAGATCGATTCGACGCAGGTCGCCATTTCGCCCGATCGGGAAAGCATTGCGATCACGGTGAACGTCTCCGAAGGTCAGAAATACATCGTGTCGGGTGTCAAGCTCGAGGGGAATTTTCTGGGGCGCGAAGACGAATTCAAGTCTTTGGTGACAGTGCGCCCCGGAGAGCCATACAACGCCGAAAAGGTGGCGGCCACATCCAAGGCGTTCAGCGACTATTTCAGCAACTTCGGCTTTGCGTTTGCCAAGGTGCAGGTGCGTCCCGATGTCGATCGAGGCAACGGCCGGGTGGAACTGCTGGTACAGGCGCAGCCATCGCGCAGGGTTTATGTGCGACGGGTTGTCATCGGTGGCAACAATCGCACTCGGGACGAGGTGGTACGCCGCGAGTTCCGTCAGTACGAAGCGTCCTGGTACGACGGAGACAAGATCAAGCTTTCGCGCGACCGCGTCGACCGGCTCGGCTTCTTCACCGAAGTCAATATCGAAACGCAAGAGGTCGCCGGCACGACCGATCAGGTCGATCTGGTCGTCAACGTGACTGAAAAGCCGACCGGCAGCTTGCAGCTCGGTGTCGGATTCTCCAGTGCGGAGAAGGTCTCGTTCAATTTCAACGTCTCGCAGGAGAACGTTTTCGGCTCCGGCAATTATCTGGGATTGCAGGTCAATACCAGCAAGTTCAACCGCTCTCTGGCGCTGACGACCACCGATCCCTACTTCACGCAAGACGGTATTTCTCGCACGATCTCGCTGTACACGACCACGACGCGCCCGTACTTCTCGGTCGACGGCAACTACCGGCTTGTCAACGAAGGCGGAGCGATCCGCTTCGGGGTTCCATTCAGTGAGATCGACACCGTGTTTTTCGGTGCCGGCCTCGAGCGCTATCGCTTCAATCCCGGCAGCAACGTGGCGATTCAGACGCCGCAGGCCTATCGCGATTATTTCGGTTGTACGACGAGCATCCTTGGCCTTTCGAAGTGTTCAGACAGCAGCAAATGGGGTTTGCCTTTGACCATCGGCTGGACGCGCGACGATCGCGACAGCGCGTTGGTGCCGACGCGTGGACGGCTTCAGCGCGCGAACCTGGAAGTCGGGGTTGCCGGCGACTTGCGCTACGCCAAGTCCGGCTATCAGTTTCAGCAATTCTTTCCGATCAGCAAGCGTTACACACTGTCGTTCAATGCCGATCTTGGCTATGCGCGGGCCCTGGGCGGCAACGTGTATCCGATCTTCAAGAACTTCTACGCGGGCGGCCTGGGTTCCATCCGGGGTTTCGAGCAAAACTCGCTGGGCCCGCGCGACGCAATTACCAGCGCTGCGCTGGGCGGCACTAAAAAGGCCATCTTCAACCTCGAGCTGAGCGCGCCGTTTCCCGGTGCCGGCAACGACCGGACGCTGCGCATGTTCGGATTTGTCGACGCGGGGAACGTGTTTGCCGATCGCGGACCGCTCACGACCGACGCGCAGTACAGCGCGCAGCGCAAGATTCGTGCTTCAGCGGGTTTGGGCGTGAGTTGGGTTTCGCCGCTCGGTCCTCTGCGCATCGCCTATGCGCTACCGATCAAGCAGCAAAAGGAACTGCTCGACCCGACCAATCCCTTCGTACCGCTGGTGCCCGGAGATAGAATTCAACGCATTCAATTCCAGATCGGAACTTCGTTCTAATGAAAAAATCGCTTCGCTCGATCGGCCTATTGCTCGCTTGCACGACTGCCCTGGTGGCGGCACCGGCATTTGCCGAAGACTTTCGCATCGGCTTCGTGAACCCGGACCGTGTTTTGCGCGAGGCGCAGCCAGCCAAGGCCGCCCAATCCAAGCTCGAGGCCGAGTTTTCAAGGCGCGAAAAAGAACTCAATTCGCAAGGTGACGCGCTCAAAGGTGCGTCTGACAAATTCGAGCGCGAGGCACCGACGTTGTCGGAAAGCCAAAGGGCCAGTCGCCAGCGTACCCTGGTCGATCAGGATCGCGATTTTCAACGCAAGCGCCGCGAGTTCCAGGAAGACCTGAACACGCGTAAAAACGAGGAACTACAGCAGGTCTACGCACGCGCGAATGCCGTGGTGAAGCAGGTGGCCGAAAGTGAAAACTACGATGCGATCCTGCAGGAAGCGATCTACATCAATCCGAAGCACGACATCACCGACAAGGTGATCAAAGCGCTCAACGCGTCTGCATCGGCGGGCAAGTAGAGCCTGACGGGCGTGTCGCTGAAGCTGGGTGCGATCGTCGACGCCCTGGGCGGCGAGTTGCATGGTGATGTCGATGTTCTCATCGAACGGCTGTCGCCACTGGGCAGCGCAGCACCCGATGCGCTGAGCTTTCTGAGCCACGCGCGAAATGCGGGTGAACTGGCGCAATCCAGAGCCGCCTGCGTGATTGTTTCTCCGGCTATGGCCGGTCTGGCAGCGCGGCGTGGTGCCTTCATCGCGACGCCTGACCCGTATCTCTACTTCGCGCACCTGACCCAGCTCTGGAAGCAGCGTCACCAATTGGAAGCTGGGCCTTCGATCCATCCCAGCGCAGTGATCGATCCGTCGGCGCAGATCGACCCGACTGCGCGGATCGGCGCCTTGTGCGTCATCGAGCAGGGCGTCCGTATCGGCGCCGACACCGAGCTCAAATCGCGCGTCACGGTTTCCCGCGACTGCAACATCGGCGAACGCTGCATCGTGCATCCGGGTGTGGTGATCGGCGCCGACGGCTTCGGACTGGCGCCGGATCAGGGCAAGTGGGTCAAGATCGAACAACTCGGCGCCGCGTGCATTGGAGACGACGTCGAGATCGGTGCCAACACCTGTATCGACCGCGGCGCACTGGACGACACGGTGATCGAAAACGGCGTCAAGCTCGACAACCTGATCCAGATCGCGCATAACGTTCGTATTGGCGCGCACACGGCAATTGCAGGTTGCGTCGGAATAGCAGGCAGCGCAACGATCGGCGCCCACTGCACGATCGGCGGCGGCGTCGGGATTGGCGGTCACATCACGCTTGCAGACCACGTTCATATCAGCGGCATGAGCATGGTCAGTCGCTCGATTACCCGGCCCGGCCATTACGGCGGGGCGTTTCCCATCGACGACAATGGTGTATGGCAAAAAAATGCGGCCACGGTGAGGCAGCTTCACGCGCTGCGCGAACGTGTGAGGGCGCTTGAGGGAACGGCATCGCCGGACAAAAAATGAAGATGGATATTCACGAAATTCTGAAGCTGCTGCCGCATCGTTACCCTTTTTTGCTGATCGACAGGGTGCTCGATATGCAAGAGGGCAAGCGCATCACGGCGCTCAAGAACGTGACGATCAACGAGCCTTTTTTCAACGGTCATTTCCCGCACCGGCCGGTGATGCCGGGCGTGTTGATGCTCGAAGCCATGGCGCAGGCCGCAGCGCTGCTGACCTTTCATTCGCTCGAAATCGCGCCGGACAAGAACGTTGTTTATTACTTTGCCGCGATCGATGGTGCACGATTCAAGCGTGTCGTGGAACCTGGCGATCAGCTCCGCCTCGAGGTCGAAATCGACCGGGTCAAGGCGGGTATCTGGAAATTTCATGGCAAGGGCATGGTTGGCGATGCGATGGCTTGCGAAGCCTCGCTGATGTGCGCGATGCGTCGGACCGACTGAGCATGTGCGTCGCGACGAAGGCCGCTGCGGCAGCCCTCGTGTGGAGGGCGATGCGGGGACGCGCATGACGCAGGTGCATCCCACAGCGATTGTCGATGCGGCGGCTGAACTCGATGCTTCGGTGAGTGTCGGACCGTATACCGTGATCGGCCCGCAAGTAAAAATCGGCGCCGGCACGACCGTCGGCGCGCACTGCGTCATCGAAGGCCGCACCACGATCGGACAGGACAACCGGATATTTCAGTTTGCATCCCTCGGCGCCGCGCCGCAAGACAAGAAATATGCGGGCGAATCGACTGAACTGGTGATCGGGCATCGAAATACGATCCGCGAGTTCTGCACTTTCAATCGCGGCGTGCCGAAAGCCGGTGGCACGACGCGCGTCGGTGACGACAACTGGATCATGGCCTACACGCATATCGCGCACGATTGCAAGATCGGCAATGAGACCACGCTCTCCAACAACACCACGCTGGCCGGCCACGTCCGTCTGGGCGACTGGGTCACGATCGGCGGGCTCACCGGGATTCATCAGTTCGTGAAGATCGGCGATCACGCGATGGTCGGCTTTGCCAGCGCTGTCAGCCAGGACGTGCCGCCGTTCATGCTCGTCGACGGTAACCCGCTTCGGGTACACGGAATCAACGTGATCGGGCTGCGTCGGCGCGGCTTCTCGGCGGAACGTCTCGCGGCCGTGAAGCAAATGCACCGGCTTCTCTACCGCGATGCGCTGACCTTCGATGCCGCCAGGGAATCGATTGGGGCGCTTGCGGCGCAAAGCTCCGAAGCCACCCCCGACATCGCCCTCATGAGCGATTTCCTGGCCGGTGTCACGCGCGGCATTGCGCGCTAGCTGGCTCGCGGGGCCGAGCACGCATGACCGATCCCTCGTTCGCGATGGTTGCCGGCGAGGCGTCAGGTGATTTGCTCGCGGGATTGCTGCTCGACGGTGCCCGGGCGCGCTGGCCGCAATTGACCGCTGCGGGCATCGGCGGCGATCGAATGCGCGATCGGGGATTCGACGCCTGGTGGCCGAGCGAGCGGCTCTCGGTGCACGGCTACAGCCTCGAAGTGGTTCGGCGATTGGGTGAACTCGTCGGCATTCGCCGGCAGCTCGAGAAGCGCTTGTTGCGTGACCGTCCGGCTGTGTTCATTGGCGTCGACGCGCCTGATTTCAACCTTGGCCTGGAAGCGCCGCTCAAGGCCGGGGGCATCAAGACGGTGCATTTCGTCTGCCCGTCGATCTGGGCCTGGCGCTCCGGACGGATCGACAAAATTCGTGCGGCGGCACATCACGTCCTGTGCATTTTTCCGTTCGAGCCCGAGCTGTTGATCAAGCAGGGCATTTCGGCCAGCTATGTGGGCCATCCGCTGGCTAGTGTCATTCCGATGCAGCCGGACCGCGCTGCGGCTCGCGTGGCGCTCGGGCTGGCACCAGACCAGCCGGTTGTCGCTTTGCTTCCCGGCAGCCGGCGCAGCGAGATCCGCTATCTCGCTCCAAGGTTTTTAGAGGCTGCAGCCCTTATGCAGCATGCGCAGCCAGCTATCAAATTTATAGCGCCGGTGGTGCCGAGCGTGCGTGCCGAAGTCGAGCGCGCGGTGCAAGCGAGCACGATGGCTGGCCGAGTGCAGCTCCTCGATGGCCAGTCGTATGCGGCACTCGCTGCCTGCGATGTCACGTTGCTCGCGAGCGGCACGGCGACCCTGGAAGCCGCGCTCTTCAAACGGCCGATGGTGATCGCCTATGCGATGCATCCAGCGTCGGCATGGATCATGCGGCAGCGTCAATTGCAGCCGTGGGTCGGCTTGCCGAACATCCTTCATCGCGAGTGGGTCGTGCCTGAATTTTTGCAGGATGCCGCGACGCCGCAGGCACTGGCGCAAGCGACATTGGCATGGCTCGAATCGCCCGAAAAGGTCAGAGCGCTCGAACGAAAATTCGGCTTGCTGCATGCGCAGTTGACCCGCGACACACCCGCCCTTTGCGCCGATGCGATCGAACAAGTCATTGCAGGCTGAGCGCGTGCGGCGCTCTGTTCCGAGCGAGATCCGCCAAATGACCCTGCATTGGCAGGGTCCCGGATTGCTGGCCGGAGTCGATGAAGCCGGTCGCGGCCCGCTGGCGGGTCCTGTCGTCGCTGCCGCGGTGATCCTCGATCCGCAGCGGTCCGTCGAAGGCCTCGCCGACTCCAAAACGCTCAGCGCCTTGCAGCGACAGCGGCTCTACGACCAGATTCTGGCGAACGCCCTGTGCTGGGCGGTCGGCGAAGCGAGCGTGGCAGAAATCGATCGCATCAACATCCTGCAGGCGACCATGCTCGCCATGCAGCGTGCGGTGCACGGCCTGCGGCTTTGCCCTTCCAGGGTGCTGGTCGACGGCAATCGCCTGCCCGCACTCGATGTCTTCGCCGAAGCGATCGTGCGGGGAGATGCGACAGTGCAAGCGATCTCCGCGGCGTCGATCATCGCCAAGGTCCATCGCGATCGCCTTTGCGCCGTGCTCGACAGCGAATTCCCGCACTATGGCTTTGCAGGCCACAAGGGCTATGGCACGGCCGCCCATCTGCTGGCGTTGAAACAGCACGGTGCGTGTATCCACCATCGGCGCAGCTTCGCACCGGTGGCGGTGGCGCTTGCGCGAATGGTCGATGCGTCGCGCGGAGATGCGGGTTGACCGACGCGCAGATCCAGCACGTTCGTTCGCGTGAAAACCCGCTACTCAAGAATTTGCGGCGCATCTCGCGCGACCCTTCGGCCTATCGAAAACTCGGGCTGGTTTATCTCGAAGGCGATCACCTCTGCAGCGCGGCGCTTGCACGCGGACTGCGCCCGGCCATCGGCGTGTTTTCCGAGTCTTTTTGGCCCTCAGCGCCCGCAGTACATGCGCAGGCAGCTATCAAAAACATAGTGATCGACGATGCCTTGCTGGCTGGCATCAGCAGTCTGGAATCACCGGCGCCGATGGGTTTTGTACTCAATGTGCCGAGTGAGCCTGCCGTCGAGCCCGGCGTACCCAGCGTAGTGCTCGATCGGCTTCAGGACGCGGGCAACGTCGGCTCGATCCTGCGCAGCGCCAGCGCGTTCGGTTTCCAGCAGGTGCTGGCGCTCAAGGGCACGGCGGCGCTCTGGTCGCCCAAGGTGCTGCGGGCCGGCATGGGCGCGCATTTCGGCTTGCGTCTGGTCGAATCGGTGGCGCCGGACCAACTCGATGCACTGGCGTTGCCGATGCTTGTCACGAGTTCGCATGTCGGGCAGTGGCTGCATGACACGCAACTGCCGAGCCCGTGTGCATGGGTGTTCGGACACGAAGGCGAGGGCGTGGCTGTGCAGCTCGCCGAGCGAGCAGTGGCACAGGTTCGCATTGTGCAACCCGGCGGCGAAGAGTCGCTCAACGTGGCTGCCGCAGCGGCGATTTGCTTGCATGCGAGCGCCGCCGCGGCTTGCGCTGCGGAGCCAGGTCGAGACGCTCGCGGTTTATAATCCGCCGGCTTTTCGCATCCCAAGCCGCCTCGGCGCGCCACCTGCCAATCCCTTCGCAAAAGTTGCCTTGAGGCCGCCCGGCTTGAAGGAGCCGGGGCGCCCGAGTTCAACCGGAGAACTCCGTGCTTTTGTCCCTTGAGGGATCCCGCCAAGACGCGGCTCCAGCCGCCGCCATCCTCGCATTGGCCGACGGCACCTGTTTCGCCGGTCGCTCGATCGGTGCGGAAGGCGCAACAATCGGCGAGGTGGTTTTCAACACCGCGATGACCGGGTATCAAGAAATCCTGACCGATCCGAGCTATGCGCAGCAGCTCGTCACGCTCACGTACCCACACATAGGCAACTACGGCGTCAATGACGACGATGTCGAGTCGCGCCGGGTGTTTGCGGCCGGCCTCATCGTTCGGGATCTGGCGCTCGTGGCTTCGAACTTCCGTTCCTCCGCAGAGCTCGGGACGTACTTGAAAGCGCAGGGAACGGTGGCCATTGCGGACATCGATACCCGAAAATTGACGCGCCACCTTCGCAGACTAGGCGCGCAAAACGGTTGCATCGTGGCGCTCGCGCCCGCCGCGGCGTTGACCCGGGCGGTCATCGATTCGGCAATTGCGCAAGCGGCGGCTGCGCCGAGCATGTCAGGGCTCGATCTGGCGCAAGTGGTATCTGTCGACGAGCCGTACGAATGGACCGCAGGCGAATGGCGCCTCGGGCAGCAACTCGGCGGCCCCGCCGGTGCGCCGTCCGGTGCGCCGTCCGGTGCGGCAAGCCTTCACGTCGTCGCTTATGACTTCGGCGTCAAACAGAACATCCTGCGGATGCTTGCCGAGCGCGGCTGCCGCATCACCGTGGTGCCGGCGCGCACGTCCGCTGGCGAAGCCATGGCGCTTCGACCCGACGGGGTGTTCCTGTCGAACGGTCCGGGTGATCCCGAGCCTTGCGATTACGCGATCGCCGCAACGCGCGCGCTGATCGACTCGGGTATTCCGGTTTTCGGCATTTGCCTCGGGCACCAACTGATGGCGCTGGCGCTCGGTGCGAGGACTTTCAAGATGAAGTTCGGCCATCACGGCGCGAATCATCCGGTCAAGGATCTGGATGACGGCCGTGTCAGCATCACCAGCCAGAACCATGGCTTTGCGGTCGACCCGGATTCGTTGCCGGCATCGGTTCGGGCCACCCATGTGAGCCTGTTCGACCACACGCTGCAGGGTCTGGCGCACCGGGACAAGCCCGCGTTCTGTTTTCAAGGCCATCCCGAGGCTTCGCCCGGCCCGCACGACATCGGCTATCTCTTCGATCGCTTCACGGGATTGATGGCGCAGCGCCGTGGCTGAAGCGGTGGCGCTCGATCCGGCCTTGCTCGCGGCATTGAATGGCGCTGCCGACCGGATTTTCACTTTGCGCGGCGCCCGCGTGATGCTGGCGCAGGACCTGGCTTCCCTCTATGGCCTCGAAACCCGAGCGCTGCTCCAGGCGGTTCGTCGCAACCTCGCTCGCTTCCCGAAAGATTTTGCGTTTTCCCTTACAAATCAAGACCTTGCGGCTTTGAGATCACAACTTGTGATCTCAAAAGACGATCAAAAAGGCGCAGGCGGCGCGCGCTACACGACCATGGCATTCACGGAGCAAGGCGTCGGCATGCTGTCGAGCGTCTTGCGCAGCGACCGCGCTGTGGCAGTGAACATCGCGCTCATGCGCAGCTTCGTCCAATTGCGCGGCATGGTCGGCGAGCACGCCGAAATGAAGCGTCGGCTCGATGCGCTGGAAAAGAAATACGACGAAGGCTTTCGCGAGATCTTCCAGGCCATCGGGCAACTGATGGATGCCCCGGCGCCTGCCGGCTATGCCCATCGCCGGATCGGTTTCACCAAGGACAAATAGCGATGCCCAAGCGCACCGACCTCCAGAGCATTCTCATCATCGGCGCCGGCCCGATCGTCATCGGCCAGGCTTGCGAGTTCGATTACTCGGGCGTGCAAGCCTGCAAGGCGCTGCGTGAAGAGGGCTACAAGGTCATCCTCATCAACAGCAATCCGGCGACGATCATGACCGACCCGGCGACGGCCGACGTGACCTACATCGAGCCGATCACATGGCCGACGGTCGAAAAGATCATTGCCAAGGAACGCCTGCTCAATCCCGGTGGGTTTGCAATTTTGCCGACGATGGGCGGGCAAACGGCCCTCAACTGCGCGCTGGACTTGTGGCGCAACGGCGTGCTCGAGAAGTACGACGTCGAGCTGATCGGCGCCAAACCCGAGGCGATCGACAAGGCCGAAGACCGGCTGAAGTTCAAGGACGCGATGACCAAGATCGGGCTCGCGTCCGCGCGCTCCGGCATTGCGCATTCGATGGAAGATGCCCTGGCGGTGCAAAAGACCCTCGGCTTTCCGACCGTGATTCGGCCCAGTTTCACGCTCGGCGGCAGCGGCGGCGGTATTGCCTACAACGCCGAGGAGTTCGAGGTCATCTGCAAGCGCGGTCTCGAAGCTTCGCCGACCAATGAGCTGTTGATCGAGGAATCGCTGCTCGGCTGGAAAGAGTTCGAGATGGAGGTCGTACGCGACAAGGCGGACAACTGCATCATCGTCTGCTCGATCGAGAACCTCGATCCGATGGGCGTGCACACCGGCGATTCGATCACCGTGGCGCCGGCGCAGACACTGACCGACAAGGAATATCAGATCCTGCGCAATGCCAGCCTTGCGGTGTTGCGTGAAATCGGCGTCGATACGGGTGGCTCGAACGTGCAGTTCGCGATCAATCCGAAGGACGGACGGATGGTCGTGATCGAAATGAATCCACGGGTTTCGCGTTCTTCGGCGCTGGCGTCCAAAGCGACCGGCTTTCCGATTGCCAAGGTCGCTGCCAAGCTCGCGGTCGGCTACACGCTGGACGAGTTGCGCAACGAGATTACCGGCGGCGCGACGCCGGCCAGTTTCGAGCCGAGCATCGATTACGTCGTCACGAAGATCCCGCGCTTTGCCTTCGAGAAGTTTCCGCTCGCCGACGCCCGCCTGACCACGCAGATGAAATCGGTCGGCGAAGTGATGGCGATGGGCCGCACCTTCCAGGAATCGTTCCAGAAGGCGTTGCGCGGGCTAGAAGTCGGCGTCGACGGCATGAATGCCAAGACCGACGACCAGCAGGTGCTCGAGCGCGAACTCGGCGAGCCGGGCCCCGAGCGCATCTGGTATGTCGGGGATGCATTCGAAAAGGGCATGAGCGTCGAGGAAGTTCATGCGCTGACCAAAATCGACCCATGGTTTCTCGCCCAGATCGAGCAAATTGTGAAGATCGAACTCGAGCTGGAGACGGTCGGGCTCGACGACCTGGATGAGCCGACGCTGCGTCGGCTCAAGCAAAAAGGCTTCTCCGACCGTCGCCTTGCGCGGCAGCTCAAAACCACCGATACCGCCATCCGCGAGAAGCGCCGCGCGCTCGGCGTGCGACCGGTTTTCAAGCGCGTTGACACCTGCGCGGCCGAATTCGCGACCGGAACGGCCTATCTGTATTCGACCTACGAGGACGAGTGCGAGGCCGAGCCTACGGCCAACAAAAAAATCATGGTGCTCGGCGGTGGACCGAACCGGATCGGGCAGGGTATCGAGTTCGACTATTGCTGCGTACATGCGGCGCTCGCGCTGCGCGAAGACGGCTATGAAACCATCATGGTCAACTGCAATCCGGAAACCGTTTCGACCGACTACGACACTTCCGACCGACTTTATTTCGAGCCAGTCACGCTCGAAGACGTGCTGGAAATCGTCGACAAGGAAAAACCGCTCGGCGTGATCGTGCAATACGGCGGCCAGACCCCACTCAAGCTCGCGCTCGATCTCGAAGCCAACGGCGTGCCGATCATCGGCACTTCACCCGACATGATCGATGCGGCCGAAGACCGCGAGCGCTTTCAGAAGCTGCTCAACGAACTCGGTTTGCTTCAGCCGCCCAACGCGACGGCGCGTACTGAAGCCGAGGCATTGGAAAAGGCGTCGGCTCTGGGTTATCCGCTGGTCGTGCGTCCGAGCTATGTGCTCGGCGGCCGGGCGATGGAAATCGTGCATGAGCAGCGCGACCTGGAGCGCTACATGCGCGAAGCGGTCAAGGTCAGCCACGATTCGCCGGTTCTGCTCGACCGCTTTCTGAACGATGCGGTCGAGTGCGACGTCGATTGCGTGCGCGACGGCAACGAGACCTTCATTGGCGGCGTCATGGAACATATCGAGCAGGCCGGCGTGCATTCGGGCGATTCGGCCTGCTCGCTGCCGCCCTACAGTCTGGGCGAAGCGACGATCGCCGAGCTCAAACGCCAGACCACCGCGATGGCCGATGCGCTGAACGTGATCGGGCTCATGAACGTGCAGTTCGCGATTCAGCAGTTGCCCGATGGTGTCGGCGCGTTACGCGACGTGATCTACGTACTCGAAGTCAACCCACGCGCCTCGCGCACGGTGCCGTTCGTGAGCAAGGCGACCGGCGTTCCGCTCGCCAAGGTCGCCGCGCGTTGCATGGTGGGGCAGACATTGGCTTCGCAGGGCATTGCGAAGGAAGTGACGCCGCCGTATTTCAGCGTCAAGGAAGCCGTTTTTCCGTTCGTCAAATTTCCCGGCGTCGACACCATCCTGGGGCCCGAGATGAAATCGACCGGCGAGGTGATGGGCGTCGGCAAGACCTTCGGCGAGGCTTTCGTGAAAAGCCAGCTCGGCGCCGGCATTTTGTTGCCGCGCTCGGGCAAGGCTTTCATCTCGGTGAAGAACCCGGACAAGCCGCGCGCGATCGAAGTGGCCCGGGTGCTCGTCGCGCTGGGCTTCGAATTGCTGGCGACAAAAGGAACCGCGGCGGCGATTCAGGCGGCCGGCATCGTATGTGTCACCGTCAACAAGGTGGCCGAAGGCCGGCCGAATGTGGTCGACATGATCAAGAACGGTGACATCGCGCTGGTGGTCAACACCGTCGAAGAGCGCCGCAACGCAATTGCCGATTCGGGCCACATTCGCACCTCGGCCCTTGCCGCGCGGGTGACGACGATCACCACCATTTTCGGCGCCGAGGCGGCCGTTGAAGGCATGCAGTACATGGACGATCTGGATGTGATTTCGGTGCAGGAAATGCACGCGCAGCTCGCGGGATGAGGCCTCCCAGGTGGCGATGATGGATCCGCAACTGCGCACGCTCGATCTGGCCGACTGGGATGGCGCGCGCGCGGATCCGACGGCGATCGAGGCGCTCGAAGCGGGCAAGGTTCTCTACTTTCCAAAGCTTGCATTCGCGCTGCAAGGCAACGAGCGGCGCTTGCTCGATCCGGCGGTGCGCGCACCGGGCGTGCGCAACATCAGCCTGGCCGGGCGGGGTGACGATTCGGCCAGACTCAAGGGAGTTGCCGGCGATGCCGCGACGCAAGCCGATGCGGCCGCCATGATCGGCCGGTTTCGCGATCTCGCGCGAACCTTGATCGACGGCCTCCTGCCCGACTACGGCTCTGCGTTGCGGATGGCGCCGACGAGTTTTCGGCCGGCGCAGGTCGAAACGCGGGTGCAATCCTGGCGGGCCGACGACAAGCGCCTGCACGTGGATGCCTTTCCGTCGCGGCCGAACCGGGGCGAGCGCATCCTGCGTGTCTTCGCGAATGTGAATCCCGACGGCGTGGCGCGCGTCTGGCGCGTCGGCGAACCGTTCGAGCACATGGCGCGCCGCTTTTTGCCTCGCCTCAAGCCCTATTCGAGGTGGCAAGCGAGTGTGTTGCGTGCAGCGCGAGTCACGAAATCGACGCGCAGCGAATACGACCACCTGATGCTGCAGCTTCACGACGCAATGAAGTCCGACCTGGATTATCAGGCGGGCGCACCCCAGCAAACCGTTCCGTTTGCGGCCGGCTCGGTCTGGATCTGCTTCTCGGACCAGACTTCCCACGCAGTGATGTCGGGTCAGTACATGCTCGAGCAAACATTGCATCTGTCGCCCGAGCGGCAGTACGACACGCAAGCGAGCCCGCTCGCGATCTTGCGCCGGCTGACCGGGCGTACACTAGCCTGAATTGAAATCGATGGAACCGCCGAGCGGCAGCGTTCGGCGGTTTCGCTTTTTGGAGAGCAAAAGACATGATGAACACCGTACCCATTACCAAGATCGGATCCCAAAAGTTGCGCGATGAGCTGCAGCGGCTCAAGAGCGTCGATCGTCCGGCCATCATCAACGCGATCGCCGAAGCGCGCGCCCAGGGCGATATCAGCGAGAACGCCGAATACGAGGTCGCCAAGGACCGCCAGGGATTCATCGAAGGACGCATCCAGGAGATCGAGGGCAAGCTGTCCGCGGCTCAGGTGATCGATCCGGGTGATCTCGATGCGGGCGGCAAGGTGGTCTTCGGCGCGACGGTCGAGCTCGAGGAAGAAGACAGCGGTGAATCGGTCAAGTACCAGATCGTCGGCGAGGATGAGGCCGACTTGAAGCTCGGCCTCGTCAACGTGTCGAGCCCGATCGCCCGGGCGCTGATCGGCAAGGAAAAAGGCGACACCGCCGAAGTGCAGGCGCCGGGTGGCCTCAAGCGCTACGAAGTCGTCGGCGTCAGCTATCGCTGAAAGGCGACAGCGTGCTTCGTGCGCTTGCCGCGCGTCTGCCGCGCTTCATCGCGGCGTTGTGGTGGGGCAGCCTGACGTCGCTGGGGTTCGTCGTGGTGCCGCTTCTTTTCAAGTTTCTGCCGACGCCGGCGATGGCGGGCAACATGGCGGCGCACCTGTTCACTGCGCAAACCTGGTTGTCGATCGGCTGCGCGTTCGCGCTGCTCGTTATTTTCAAGCGAAAAGAGGCTGAAACGCAGATGGGACGTGCGCACACAGCTATCATTTTCATAGTAGCTGGATTGCTGCTCGCGATGCTGGTCGAGTTCGGCGTGGCACCGCGCATCGTGGCCCGGCAGAACCTCGCGCTGTGGCATGCGCTCGGCAGCGCGATGTTCCTCGGACAGTGGCTTTGTGCTGGCGTGGTGCTGTGGCGCGTGGCGTCAGTTGTGGCGCAGCAGGATTCGGACAAGGCTCAAAGCGCCTGAAGCGCCTGAAGCGCCTGAAGCGCCTGAAGCGCCTGAAGCGCCTGTGTGCCTCGTCGCGGCGCGTGCACCGGCTTTAGCGTCATTCATGCCAATGGTCCGCAATCCAGGCGGCCGGCCGGATAAAACGAAACCGCCGATTACGCCGCCCCGCCAGCGCATCGGGCGGATTGCACTCACCATGAAAAATCATGATTCGGGCGCCTTCGGGCACGAAAGGCCGGCGCCAGTAATTGGTCGGCCAGGTCGGAATGCCGTGGTATTTGAAGCTGGGACACCATGCGTCCGGCCAGTAAGAGAGCTGGCCCTTCGCTTGCATGAACGCAGAGAGATATTCCTGCTCGTTGCGATGCCGCTCTTGCACCCGATCCATGTTTTCGCGGAAATAAGCGAGCACGTCAGGATGCGCGCCAAGCTCGAACCTGTACACCGATGAGTTGCCGGTGATGCCGCGGCGCCGCCATGGCCTGGCGTAATCATGAATGATCAGAAACTCGCCGGGCAGCTCGAAAAACGGGTCCAGGCCGCCGACGATCACCACGTCGAGATCGATGAAAAGTGCCGTGCCCGTGAGGCCATGCAGCTTCTGCTCGAAGGTCGTGAGCTTGCGCCACGCGTGGTCTTTCTGACCAGGCTTCAGATGGAGCTCGAGCGGCGGAATCGGCAGGCAGTCAACTTCGCTGCGGATGCCGCGATCGTCGTCGGTCAGGCAGACGAAGCTGAATTCACCGCTCAAATGGCAACGAACCATGGCATACAGGCGGTTGACATAGTCGGGCCCGTACTTGGTGCCCCACTTGATGCAAATGACGTGACGCTGCCGCGCCGCCGACCGCGGTGCCACGTTCAATCGGCCTGGCGCTTCTTGATCGATGTTTTGGGCTTGGCCCGAGCCCGCTTCACGTTGCCGCCCGGTGTGAGGCGTTGATTGCCGAGAACGCGCAGCGTCTTTACTTCGGGCCGCTGGCCGCCGCGCTGGCTGTACTTGAGCACCTTCACGTCGCGAGGGGCCGGCATGCGGTCTTCGTCGATCACGCGCTCCTTCGCCGGCTTGGGCCGCCACAGAACGAGCAACTTGCCGATGTGCTGAATCGGCGCCGCATCGAGCTGGTCAGCCAGGCTGCGCAACATCGCTTCGCGCGCCGGCCGATCGTCCGAAAAAACACGAATCTTGATGATGCCGTGCGCCTTCAGAGCGGCGTCGGCCTCCTTGAGCACCGACGGCGTCAGGCCGGCATTGCCGATCATCACGAGCGGATCGAGATGGTGCGCATCGGCGCGATGCACCTTACGCTCGGCGGGAGAGAGTTCGATCGCGGCCATGCCCGTATTATCGATGCGACCGGCGCACCTCCCGCGCCGATGGAAATTCATGAAGGTCAAGAGCCAAAGCAACAAGGTCAACAAGGCGTGGCTCAACGACCATGTGAACGATCCGTGGGTCAAGCGTGCGGCGGCGGAAGGCTATCGCGCGCGAGCAGCCTACAAGTTGCTGCAGATCGATCGAGTGCTTCATCTGGTCCGTCCGGGTCAAATGGTGGTGGATCTGGGTTCGACACCGGGCGCATGGAGCCAGTACCTGCGTCGCCGCATGGGTGCCAGCGGCAGCGTTATCGCCATCGACCTGCTGCCGATGGCGCCGATCGACGGCGTGACCTTCATCCAGGGTGATTTCGGCGACGATGCATCGGCTGCGCAGCTCGCCGACGCCATGGACGGCCGCAAAGCCGATCTGGTGCTGTCGGACATGGCGCCGAATTTGTCGGGAATCGCAGCAACCGATGGCGCGCGCATCGCGCATCTGGTCGAGCTGGCCGTCGCGTTCGCGGACGACCATCTGACGGCCGATGGCGCCCTCGTCGCCAAGACTTTCCATGGGGCGGGTTACGAGGCGCTGGCCCGGCTGTTCGCGGCCAGGTTCCGGAGCGTCAAGCGCATCAAGCCCGACGCATCGCGGGCCAAATCAGCGGAAACCTTTCTGGTCGGGCTGGGTCTACGAATTTGCGGTGAAGGCGCCAGCCCCGAAAACTGAGTAAATGCTGTGGAAAAATTCGCACATGGCGGTCGGTTATCAGCGGCTTCAGCGTCCATCGCGGCACCCAATCCCCCGCTTTCGGCACTGCTTCTGGGTTTGGGCGTTCCTCAGTGCTTGAAAAGCCTAAAATGAGGCGCAATTGCATCTTCTCGTTCATTTGGCGCTGGACAGATATGCGAAATGACGATTTGACTGGAGTTTCATTTGAACAATCAATGGTTTTCCAAAGTCGCCGTGTGGCTGGTGATCGCCATGGTGCTCTTTACTGTTTTCAAACAGTTCGATGCGCGCAGCGTGGCCAGTTCCAATGCGATCGGTTATTCCGAATTTCTGGACGAAGTGCGGGGTGGCCGGATCAAAAGCGCGACCATTCAGGAAGGTCAAGGTGGCAGCGAGATTGCCGCTGTCACCAACGACGATCGCCGCATTCGCACCAACGCGACCTATCTCGATCGGGGCCTTGTCGGTGATTTGATCGCCAACAACGTTAAATTCGATGTGAAGCCACGCGAGGAAGGTTCATTGCTCATGACCTTGTTGGTGAGCTGGGGCCCGATGCTGCTGTTGATCGGCGTCTGGGTCTACTTCATGCGCCAGATGCAGGGCGGAGGCAAAGGCGGTGCCTTCAGCTTTGGCAAGAGCAAGGCGCGGATGCTCGACGAGAGCACCAATCAGGTCACCTTTGCGGACGTGGCCGGTTGCGACGAGGCGAAGGAAGAGGTCAAAGAGGTGGTCGACTTCCTGAAAGACCCGGCCAAATTTCAGAAGCTCGGCGGGCGGATTCCGCGCGGCTTGCTGCTCGTCGGCCCGCCCGGTACCGGCAAAACCTTGCTCGCCAAATCGATAGCAGGCGAAGCCAAGGTGCCGTTCTTCAGCATTTCGGGCTCCGATTTCGTCGAGATGTTCGTGGGCGTCGGCGCAGCGCGGGTGCGCGACATGTTCGACAACGCGAAGAAAAATGCGCCGTGCATCATCTTCGTCGATGAAATCGACGCGGTGGGTCGCCAGCGTGGCGCCGGCTTAGGCGGCGGAAACGACGAGCGCGAGCAGACCCTCAACCAGATGCTGGTCGAGATGGACGGTTTCGAAACCAATCTGGGCGTGATCGTGGTCGCGGCGACCAACCGGCCAGACATCCTCGACGCGGCATTGCTTCGGCCGGGCCGTTTCGACCGGCAGGTCTACGTGACGTTGCCGGACATCCGTGGCCGCGAGCAAATCTTGAACGTGCACATGCGCAAGATCCCGGTTGGGCAGGACGTGAACCCTGGCGTGATCGCGCGCGGTACGCCCGGCATGTCGGGCGCCGACCTCGCGAACCTGTGCAACGAATCCGCGTTGATGGCAGCGCGGCGCAACGCGCGCGTGGTCGAGATGCAGGATTTCGAAAAGGCCAAGGACAAGATTTTCATGGGCCCGGAGCGCAAGAGCATGGTCATGCCCGAGGAAGAGCGCCGCAATACGGCCTATCACGAGTCGGGCCATGCGCTGATCGGCAAATTGCTGCCCAAATGCGACCCGGTGCACAAGGTCACGATCATTCCGCGCGGACGGGCGCTGGGCGTGACCATGAGCTTGCCCGAGCAAGACCGCTACAGCTACGACCGCGACTACATGCTGAACCAGATCAGCATGCTGTTCGGCGGTCGTATCGCCGAAGAGGTCTTTATGCACCAGATGACCACCGGCGCGAGCAACGACTTCGAGCGCGCCACACAAATCGCGCGCGACATGGTGATGCGTTACGGCATGACCGAATCATTGGGTCCGATGGTCTACGCGGAGAACGAGGGCGAGGTTTTTCTCGGCCGTTCGGTCACCAAAACCACCAACATGAGCGAGGCGACGATGCAGAAGGTCGACGCCGAAGTGCGCCGGATCATCGACGAGCAGTATTCGCTCGCGCGCAAGCTGATCGAGGACAACCAAGACAAGATGCATGCGATGGCGAAGGCCTTGCTCGAATGGGAAACCATCGATTCGGAGCAACTGGACGACATCATGGCCGGTCGGGAACCGCGCGCTGCCAAAGACTGGACGCCGCGCATTCCACCCGCTGGTAGCGGCGGCACCGGTAACGGAGGGCCGCCAGTTGTCAAACCCGACCCGGCTCCGAATGCGACCTGAGATCGGTGCGATGACTTTTCACGGGGCCGCGGGCCCCGTTTTCATGTCTGCCTGATTCATGCCCGGCAATTTCTGGCGAACCGCCCGCTTTCTCATCGACTTGTCGCAGCCGCGGGTGATGGGCATTGTCAACGTCACGCCCGATTCTTTTTCGGACGGCGGCCAGTACGGCCACGCTTCCGGCGCCGTTGCGCATTGCGAACGGCTGGTGGCCGATGGGGCCGACCTGCTCGACATCGGCGGCGAATCGACCCGCCCCGGCAGCACGCCGGTGCCGTTCGAGATCGAACTGGCGCGTGTTCTGCCGGTTCTGCGCGAAGCAGTTCGCCTCGGCGTGCCGGTGTCGATCGATACCTCCAAACCCGAAGTGATGCGTGCCTCGCTCGATGTCGGCGCCGATGTCGTCAACGATGTCTGGGCGCTGCGCCGGCCCGGCGCGCGCGAGGCGGTTGCGGCGCATTCGGCCTGCGGCGTCTGCCTGATGCACATGCATGGCGCGCCCGAAAGCATGCAGGCATCGCCGATGGTGGGCGACGTGGTGCCGCAAGTGCTATCATTTTTAGAGCTGGCTGCGCAGGAACTGCGGGACTTGGGGGTCGAAAACGATCGGATCGTGCTCGATCCGGGGATCGGCTTCGGCAAGACCGCGGCGCAAAACTTTTCGCTGCTTGCAGGGCAGCGCGAGTTGCTCGCGGCAGGTTATCCGCTGCTGGTTGGCTGGTCGCGCAAATCGTCGCTCGCGGCGGTGGCCGGTGCAAAAGCCGTCGCTGACCGAATTGTGCCCAGCGTCGCCGCGGCATTGCTCGCCGTGGAGCGCGGGGCGCGTATCGTTCGGGTGCACGACGTGCGCGAGACGGTTGCGGCATTAGCGGTGTGGAAGGCCATGCGCGCGCAGCAAACAACGGACGACGAGACACGATGAAACGCCAATATTTCGGCACCGATGGCATCCGCGGAACGGTCGGCGAGCCGCCGATCACGCCCGATTTCGTTTTGCGCCTTGCCCACGCGGTCGGGCGCGTGTTGCGCCGCACCGAGGAGCGGCCGACGGTACTCATCGGCAAGGACACCCGGATTTCCGGCTACATGCTCGAGAGCGCGCTGGAATCGGGCTTCAACTCCGCTGGCGTCGATGTGGTCTTGCTCGGGCCGCTGCCGACGCCCGGCGTGGCCTATCTGACGCGCGCCCAGCGGGCGAGCCTGGGCGTGGTGATCAGTGCGAGCCACAACCCTTTTCCCGACAATGGAATCAAGTTCTTCAGCGCCGCGGGCAACAAGCAGAGCGACGAGTGGGAGTTGGCGGTCGAGGCGGCGCTCGAAGAGCCACCGGTCTGGGCCATGTCGGCGGCGCTTGGCAAGGCGCGCCGGCTCGACGATGCGGCAGGGCGCTACATCGAATTTTGCAAGAGCACCTTCGCCCACCAGCTTTCGCTCAAAGGCCTGAAGTTGGTCATCGACGCTGCCAACGGCGCGGCCTACCAGGTCGCGCCGCAGGTGTTTCACGAGCTCGGCGCAGACATCGTGAGCATCGGCTGCGCGCCTGACGGCCTCAATATCAACGATGGCTTCGGCGCGACAGAGCCGCAAGCGCTCATCGACGCCGTGCGTGCCGAGGGCGCGGACTACGGCATCGCACTCGACGGCGACGCCGATCGCCTGCAACTGGTCGACGCGACCGGGCGGCTTTTCAACGGCGATGAATTGTTGTACCTGATGGTTCAGGAACGCCTTGCGCAAGGCGAACGTCCGAGCGGCGTGGTCGGCACTCTGATGACCAACAAGGCGGTCGAACTCGCGCTGCGCGGCCATGACATCGAATTCGTCCGCACCCGGGTCGGCGATCGCTATGTGCTCGAGGAACTGCATCGGCGCGGCTGGGTGCTCGGCGGCGAGGGATCGGGACACCTGTTGGCGCTCGACCGGCACACGACCGGCGACGGCATCGTCAGTGCCCTGCAGGTGCTGCTGGCTTGCGTGCGCAGCGGCAAGAGCGTTGCGGAAATGCTGGCGGGGCTGCAGCTTTTTCCGCAAGTCTTGTTGAACGTGCGATTACGGCCCGGCCACGATTGGCAGGCAGATCCGCAGCTTGCGCGCGAAGTCGCACAGATCGAGGCGCAACTCGGCGACAGGGGCCGGGTATTGATTCGAGCCAGCGGTACCGAGCCGCTGGTTCGCGTGATGGTCGAAGCGCGCGACGCGGCCGAAGCGCGTTCGTGCGCCGACCGGCTGGTGTCGGTGATCGCTTGAGTGACTTATTGCTTATGGCTGGATGGTGCGAAGCCGGCACCGTTCGCGCCGATCCACTAAAAGTAGCATAATGAATCCGCAAGTTCCGTTATGAAACTTTGGCCAATCACCTTCATGTCATGAGTCAAGCCGTCAAGATCTCCGATATCGAGATGAAGGCCGTGCGCGACGCGGCGCAGATCAACAGCCGCTCGATTTCGGGCCAGGCCGAGCACTGGATGCGCATCGGCCGGGCGGTCGAGCGCGACCCCGAGATGCGCTATTCGCGCATCGATCGGGCGTTGCGCGGCCTCGAAGCGATCGACCCGGATTCACTCGATGCGGCGGCGCAGGAAGCTTTTATCGCGCAAATGGCCGATGCGCCCGCAACGCCTGAAGCACAAGACTTCTGGCGTGATCGGCAACGGCGCGGCGTCGGCGTCGGGTTGGATGAAAACGACGAACTCGTCTTTGGCAGGCGCCTGCGCAAGACCCACGCTGCTGCGTAATTTGCGGCCTCGCGTGGCGCGATTTGCATCGGCTGGCGGATGCTGAGCCGGCCCACGATGTTCATGCTTGCCGGCCCGAATGGCGCCGGCAAGTCGACGTTGTACGAAACCGAAATCGCGCCGCGCATCCGGGCGCCTTTTATCAATGCCGACCGGATTCAGCGCTTCGAACTGAAGGATTCCGCCATGCGCGCTGCCTACGTGGCTGCCGAAATGGCCGAAAACCGGCGCCGCGAAGCATTGCGCCAGCGCCGCAGCTTCGTCTCCGAATCGACTTTCTCGCATGAGTCCAAGCTCGCGCTGGTTCACGACGCCCGCAAAGCCGGATTCCGGATCGTGCTCTACCACGTGAGCGTGCGGCTGCCCGAGCTGTCGGTGAGCCGTGTCCTGCAGCGGGTCGAGGAGGGCGGCCATTCCGTGCCCGAAGACAAGATTCGCGAGCGTTACACGCGAAATCAACCGTTGATCCGCGAAGCGGTGCTGGCGTCGGACTACGCCTATGTCTACGACAACTCGGGTCTCAACACGCCGCCGGCGCGCATCATCGATTTTCGCGATGGCCAGGTCGTGCGCGTGGCCGAGCGTGTTCCCGACTGGGTGACGCGACTCTACAAGGCAGAACTCGACCGCTCGCCGTCAGCTTATCCTGTGGTATGAATTCCGATTTCTCAAGCCCGGCGCATGGCCAGGACGCGACCGATATCCGACTTGCGCGCTACACCAATCGCGCCGACGCGGCAGGGCTGGTCGAATTGCTCGATGGCTATGCGCGCGATCCGGCCGGCGGCGCAACGCCGCTGCCGCCGGAGGTTTTGTCCCGATTGCCGGGCGAACTGGCCAGGCGGCCGCAGGCATTCAGCGTGCTGGCTTTCGATGCGGGGCAGCCGGTGGGCCTCATCAACTGTTTCGAGGGCTTTTCGA
This sequence comes from Variovorax sp., assembly GCA_965218415.1. GTDB lineage: Bacteria > Pseudomonadota > Gammaproteobacteria > Burkholderiales > Burkholderiaceae_C > Variovorax. Next base: position 2,339,518 of record CBDCKT010000003.1, on the reverse strand, counting down.
CGTTTGCCTGCCGCCCGCTGGTGAATGTGCACGACGTCGTGGTGCGCGCGAGCCATCGGGGCCAGCGGCTTGCCGAACGGATGCTCGCGCATGTCGAAATCGAGGCCCGGGCGCGCGGCGCCTGCAAATTGACGCTCGAAGTCTTGCAGGGCAATCGGGCGGCCATGCGGGCTTACGAGCGCGCGGGCTTTGCCGGTTTCCAGCTGGATCCAGCCTTCGGCTCGGCCTTGTTCCTGCAAAAAAGAATTTAAGGGAAAAGATGCTGAAACGCCCGCTATTCGTGCGCAGACAGCTATAATATTAATAGCAATTTGAACTCGATCAGTGGCTATCCCGCGAGCCCGTGTGTCATGCATGCGACGCCGCGATCGGGCAGGCCACTGAAAACCTTTATCGTCGCAGCCGATGTTGCGGCGTCGAACGAGATCGGGGCCCTTCGCGTCGATTGCGGCGCGATCACCCACCGAGACTGGATTGAAAAAGATGCTGAGTGCCACCCGGAGTTTTGTTTTTCGACGCCGCATCCTCGCCTCGCGCCTTTGCGTCGGGCTCGGCTTTGCCCTGCTGCTGGTCAGCCAGAGCGTTCATTCGTTCACCCTGGTCGGTGACATGCTGACCTTCGCGGGCCTGCTGCTCGTGCCGATCGCGGTGGTCGGCCGGCTGTGGTGCGCGATCTACATCGGCGGCTACAAGAACGACGAGCTGATCACCGTGGGCCCGTATTCACTGACCCGCAACCCGCTTTACTTTTTTTCGTTCATCGGATTTGTCGGAGTGGCTTGCGCAACGCAGGCATTCATTTTCGTCGCGGTGGTGATCGGCGTGTTCGCGATCGCCTACCCAACGATCATCGGCGGCGAAGAGAACTTTCTGCGCGACCGCTTCGGCAAAACCTTCGATGCCTTCTGCGCCGCGACACCGCGGTTTTTTCCGACTTTCAAAAACTACCGCAGCCCCGAAACCTGGACCGCGTATCCACGCGTGTTTCTGCGCACGGCACGCGACGTTTTGTGGTTTGTCTGGCTCGCGGCCATCGTCGATCTGGTGGTGGCGATCAAACAGGCGTACGGATTCCAGCCGCTGTTCCAGGTGTTCTGAGACCCGGCATCCGGTGCGCCGCGGCGCTCTGAAATTTATAAGAAAAAGGCCTGAAACGTTTACTGGACGTGCGCAGAAAGCTATCTATTCGATAGCAATCCAGCGCCGGACCCGAATAACTGACGGAACAAAAGACGCTGGAGGCGCATTCAGAATCGCGTCACAGGTGCTTCGGCTGGCGCCGCGCCGGCAGCACCGGCTTTATCGGCTTTGTCGGCCGCGTATTTGCCCAGTTCCCATTTGGCAATCGCGTTGCGGTGCACTTCGTCGGGGCCGTCGGCAAAGCGCAATGTACGGGCGTGGGCATAGGCACTCGCGAGCGGGAAGTCGTCGCACATGCCGCCGCCGCCGTGCACCTGCATCGCCCAGTCGATGACCTGGCAAGCCATGTTCGGTGCGACGACCTTGATCATCGCGATGTCGTTTTTCGCGACTTTGTTGCCGGCCACGTCCATCAGCCATGCGGCCTTGAGCGTCAGCAGCCGCGCCATGTCGATCTTGCAGCGCGCCTCGGCAATCCGCTCCTGCGTCACGGTTTGCGCAGCGACGGTTTTGCCGAAAGCGACGCGCGACGACGCGCGCCTGCACATCAGTTCCAGCGCGCGTTCGGCGAGGCCGATGAGGCGCATGCAATGGTGGATGCGGCCCGGGCCGAGGCGGCCCTGGGCAATCTCGAAACCGCGTCCTTCGCCGAGCAACATGTTCGACGCGGGAACCCGCACGTTTTCGAAGTACATCTCGACGTGGCCGTGCGGCGCATCGTCGTAGCCTAGTACGTTGAGCGGGCGCACGATCCGGATGCCCTTCGCATCGGCCGGCACCAGGATCATGCTTTGCTGCGAGTGCCGGGGCGCTTCGGGGTCGCTCTTGCCCATCGTGATGAAGACCGAGCAGCGCGGATCGGCGGCGCCCGAAATCCACCATTTGTGGCCATTGATCACGTATTCGTCGCCATCGCGCTCAATCCGGGTCGCAATATTTGTCGCGTCGCTGGAGGCAACTTCGGGCTCGGTCATCGCGAAAGCCGAGCGGATCTGGCCTTCGAGCAATGGCTTGAGCCAGCGCGTCTTGTTCTCGTCGGAGCCGTATCGTGCAATCGTTTCCATGTTGCCGGTGTCGGGGGCCGAGCAATTGAAGCACTCGCTGGCCCATGGCACCGCGCCCATGATCTCGGCAAGGGGCGCGTATTCCTGGTTCGTAAGGCCAGCGCCTTCGTAACCCGAAGCCTGGGCGCTGTCGACCGGCAAAAACAAGTTCCAGAGCCCGGCTTTGCGGGCCTTCTGCTTCAAGTCTTCGACCGTCTCGAGCGCGGTCCACCGCTTGCCGGCCTTCGTGTTTTCTGCGAGTTCGGCGCTGTAGGCCGCCTCGGCCGGGTAAACGTTGTCGTGCATGAAGGCGAGAACGCGCTTTTGCAGGCCCTGGGTCTTGTCGGAAAATTCGAAGTCCATGTTGTCTCCAATCGGGAAAGAAAAAAGATGCACCGACCCGAGGTCAGGCGCGCTGTGCGAAGTCCCAGCCCATCACAGCCATGGGCCGGGCGCCGCGGCCCGAGGCGCGGGCTTGCTCACTGGATGCGGTGCCGGTTTCGACCCTTTTGGCGATGCCTTGCAAGATCGCCGCGATGCGAAAGAGGTTGTAGGCCATGTAGAAATTCCAGTCGGCGGCGAGTGCGTCGGGCGTGGTGATGCCGGTGCGAGCCAGGTACGCATCGATGTATTCGGCTTCGCTCGGGATGCCGAGCGGCGCGAGATCGACGCCTCCCAAACCACGAAAGCCGGTCGGCGGGATGTGCCAAGACATGCAGTGATAGCTGAAATCGGCGAGTGGATGGCCCAGGGTCGAAAGCTCCCAGTCGAGCACCGCGATCACGCGCGGCTCGCTCGGATGAAACATCAGGTTGTCGAGCCGGTAGTCGCCATGCACGATGCTGCTCATGGCGGTGTCGTCCGCGCTGGCCGGAATGTGCGCCGGCAACCATTCGATCAACCGGTCCATCTCGGCAATCGGCTCGGTGACCGAGGCGATGTATTGCTTGCTCCAGCGCCCGATCTGGCGCGCGAAGTAATTGCCCGGTTTGCCATAGTCGCCGAGGCCGCGCGCCGCGTAATCGACGTTGTGCAACGCCGCGATCACGCGATTCATCTCGCGGTAGATCGCGCCGCGCTCGTCGTTGGACATTCCGGGCAACGACTGGTCCCACAGAACCCGGCCTTCCATGAATTCCATCACGTAGAACATGCGTCCGATCACGCTTTCGTCGGTGCAAAGGCAATACATACGCGGCACCGGCACGTCGGTTCCGGCCAAAGCGCTCATGACCTTGAACTCGCGTTCGACCGCATGCGCGGAAGGCAGCAGCTTGGCCACCGGACCAGGCTTGGCGCGCATCACATAGCTCGTGCGCGGCGTGACCAGCTTGTAAGTCGGATTCGACTGCCCGCCCTTGAACATTTCAACCGTGAGCGGACCTTCGTAGCCCCCGAGGTTTTGCCGGAGCCAGGCGCCGAGCGCTTCCGGATCGAAGCTGTGTTGCTGCGACACCGCGCGGGTGCCGACGAAGTTGGTGTAGTCCTGGGTCATGCGTTCACTCGTCCGCTTCGGAAATGCGCATCAACGCGGCCCGGTCGAGCACCACCAGCCCGGCCGGCTCGATCCGGATCGCGCCCGCGCGCTCCATCGCTTTCAGTTCCTGATTGACCCGTTGGCGCGACGCGCCGAGCAGCTGGGCCAGTTCTTCCTGCGCCAGATGCAGGCCGATGCGGGTCTGGTTGCCGTCGTCGAGATTGGGAACGCCATAGCTGCGCACCAGATGCACGAGCTGCTTGGCCAGTCGCGCGCGCAGCGGCAGCGTGTTCAAGTCTTCGACCAGTCCGAACAAAGTGCGAATGCGGCGTGCCTGGAGTCGCATCAATGCTTCGTAGAGCTCGATGTGGGTGTCGAGGATCTTGCGGAAATCGGCGCGGGCCACCAGCAAGGTCGTGGTCTCGCCATGCGCATAGGCATCGTGAGTGCGGCGCTCGCCATCGAACATCGCTACATCGCCGAACCAGATGCCCGGCTCCACATAGGTCAGGGTCACCTGTTTTCCCGAAACCGCGGTCGAACTGACGCGCACCGCGCCTTTGGCGCAGGCAATCCAGTGCTCGGGCGGATCGCCGCGCGCAGCGAGCAGGTCGCCGTCCTTGTAGCGTCTGACAAAAGCACATCGGAGAATATCGTGGCGCAGTGATGGAGAGAGTGAAGAAAACCAGCGACCACTGTTGATCGCTTCGCGTTCTTCGATGGTAAGAATGGGGTCGTCCATGGGTCTGTCTTGTCGGTGACTGGTGCTGAGTTCGCTTGTCGCGCGCGTGACCCAAGTTGCATCCGGATGCTCGTCGCGCAGGCCTGTCGTCGCAAGTCATTCGTATCGCGGCAGCCTTTTTTCGAGGAACGCCGAAATGCCTTCTCCTGCATTTGCATGGTGAAGATTGGCGACGAAACGATCGCGTTCGCGGGGCAGATGTCCGGCAAGCGTGCTGCCCGATGCTTCCGAGAGCAATTCCTTGATGCTCGCCAGTGAATTCGGCGCGCGTTGATTGAGTTTGCCGGCAAGTGCCACAGCGGTGCCGAGCGTCTGCCCGGGTTCGGCCAGCAGATTGACCAGCCCCAGCGCATGCAGCCGCGCGGCCTCGATCCGCTGTCCGTTCATGAGCCATTCGCTGGCGAGCTGGCGCGGCAGTGCCTGCGCGAGCTGCCACGAAAGACCGCCGTCGGGCGACAGCGCCACGTTGCTGTAACTGGCCGCGAAGATCGCGTTGCGCGCCGCGACCACCATGTCGCAAGCCAGTGCGAGCGAAAAGCCGGCGCCGGCGGCAGCGCCTTCCACGGCTGCAATCACCGGTTTCGGAAAGGTGCGTATCGAATCGATCCAATTGTGAAGGCCGTCGATGCTGTCGGCCTGAACAGCGGGAAGCTCCTCGCGGTTGGCGAGCAGGCGCTGCAACGATCCGCCGGCACAGAACCATTCACCTTCTCCGGTGATCACCACCGAGCGAACTTCCGCGTTGGACTCGGCGCCGTTCAGCGCTTCGATACCGGCGGCATACATTTCGGGTCCGAGCGCATTGCGCTGGGTCGGGTTGTGCAATGTCAGGACCATGGTCTGCCCCTCGACAGTGCTCTTTAGTTCAGCTGCCATGGTCAACTCTCGTTGTGCGTGAGGCTCAAGCCGAGCGCGCCGCGACGACGCAACCAGGGGCTCGGGCGATAGCGTGGATCGCCATAGACGGTTTGCATGTTGAACAGCACCTCGAGCATATTGGTCGGGCCGTACAAATCGCCCATGGCGAGCGGCCCGCGCGGATAACCCAAGCCCAATGTGACGGCGGTTTCCAGGTCGGCCGGCGAACAAACGCGCTGCTGGCAGATGTCGCAGGCAATGTTGACAATTTGAGCCAGCACGCGCTGGGTGACGAAACCTGCGCTGTCGCGAATCACGCTCACCGGCTTGCCGTCGCGCGCGAACAGGGTGTGCGCGGCGTCACGCATGTCGTTGCGGGTGGCCGGGTTGGTAGCGATCACGCGTCGCTTCGTGGCGGCATCGTCGATCAGCAGATCGATGCCGATGGTTCTGCCGGCATCGAGCCGATCGACCGCGGCGATCGTCGTGACGTCGAAACCCAGCGGCGCGACGACGATCAGGGCCTCCGGTGAGGGCGCCGCGCCGGTTTCGAGTTGCGCGCCCAGCGTGTGCACCAGTTGCAGCAATTCCGGCCGGCGCGCGGCACGGGCGGGAATCCAGACCGGCGGCAGCACCGCGCATTCCGGCACGGATGGCTCCGGCAATCGCTCGGCGCTGCCATCGCTGTAGCGGTAAAAGCCTTCACCGGTCTTCCGGCCGAGCAAACCGCCCGCCAGTCGCTGCGCCGCAATCACGCTGGGCCGGTAGCGCGGTTCCTCGAAGTACTGGTGGTAGATCGATTCCATGACCGGATGCGATACGTCCAGGCCGGTCAGGTCGAACAATTCGAAGGGCCCCAGCCTGAAGCCGGCCTGCGCGGTGAGGATGCGGTCGACGGTCTGGAAATCGCAGACGCCTTCGCCGACGATTCGCAATGCTTCGGTTCCATAGCCACGACCGGCGTGGTTCACGATGAAGCCGGGTGTGTCCTGGGCGCGCACTGCGCTGTGGCCCATTTGCTGTCCGAATTCGGCGAGTCGATCGCAGGTTGATGGGTCGGTGCGCAGTCCGGCGACGACTTCGACCACTTTCATCAGCGGCACCGGATTGAAAAAGTGATAGCCGGCGAAGCGCTCCGGCCGTTGGAGGCCCGCGGCGAGTGCCGTGACCGAAAGCGAAGAAGTATTGGTCGCGATAACGCAATCGGCGCTTACCTGCGCTTCGAGCTCTTGAAACAGCGCGCGCTTCAGGTCCTGGTTTTCGACGATCGCTTCGATGACCAGATCGCAAGCGCTCAAGTCTTCAATGCCGTCGACCACGGTGAGCTGCGCGGCGAATGCTTCCACCTTGTCTGCGTCGAGCCGGCCTTTTTCGCTCAGCTTGCGCCACTGGGCGACAATCGCAGCCTTGCCGACATTTGCCGCACCGTCCGTCGTGTCGAGCAGACGTACTGACGCACCGGCCTGCGCGGCGATCTGTGCAATGCCGCGTCCCATCGCGCCAGCGCCGATGACCGCAAGGTTCCTGAAGATGGATGACATGACGCCATTCTGCGGTGTCGCAGGTGAGTGTCAAAATGTGCGACCTTCGGCCTTCGCCCTTCGATCCGCCCTTCGATTCGCTCTTCGCATGATTCCGCAGCTTCGCCATATCTCAGCCATCTTGCTCGTGTTCGGCATCTCGCTCGATGCGGCGGCAATGGCCATCGGGCAGGTGCGCGGCGATGCCCTGATCGGCAAACCGCTGAACATCACGGTGCCATTGACGCTGGATGCCGGCGAAATCGGCGGCGATCTGTGCCTGCAAGCCGAGGTGACGCAGGGAGAAACCCGACTTCCGGATCGCAGAGTCACCGTATCGCTCGACGCAGGAGCGCGCCCGGGCGCCTCGCGATTGCGGATTCGATCGACGGTGCCGATCAACGAGCCGGTCGTGACGATCAACCTGAAAGCCGGTTGCCAGGTTGTCTCCTCGCGCCAATTCGTCATGCTGGCTGAATTAAGCGCTGAACCCGCGTTGCCGGCCGTTGCAACGCGTGCAGGCCAGTCCACAGGCAGCGGCGAAAGCGCGCGCGCCGACGCGAGCACTGTGCCAAACCGGGCTGGCCCGGCCGGACTGCAGGCGGCGCCAACAGAACCAACAATGCGCCCCGATCGGCGGGCCTCGCGCAGCGGGTCGGCGCCCGAGGCGACCGCAGCGGCCGAGCCAATGATCGCAGCGGCCGAGCCAGTCGCGCGCTCGCGAAGCTCGGGAAGCTCGGACTCAGGTCTCGCCGGTTTGGCACCTTCGGCGCGGCGCGCAGTCGAGGCGTGGCGAGTCGCCGAAGCCAGGCGCGGAGCATCCGTCGCCTCGGAACCGCCCCCGTCCGCTTCGCCATCGGCAGCGCCCGAGCCTGCCAAACCCATTGGTCGTAGTCGCAACCGGCCGAGTCCGAGCGCGGTACCGGTGGTGCGCCCGCCAGCGCCGGCCAAATCGTCGGTGGCGGCCGGGCCGCTGAAACAGAAGCGGGCTGCTGCGCCACTTACGCCGGCCGCCCCGCCGCCGACTCCCGCTCCGGACGGACCGAGCGCAACGGCGCAACCGAGACTCCAGGTTGAACCGGTCGATGCCGGCAGCTTCGGGGGAACTGGACCTGCGGGAAAGCAAAGTGGTCCCGAAGTTGCTGCTGCATTGCAAAAAGAAGCCCCGACAGCCATCGCCGGCGGTGTGGAAAAAGAAGCGCCGATGGCCGGTGCCGGCGGTGCGGAAAGCGGAGAAGGCACGCGTAGCGCCCTGAGTGAGAGCGGCGCGACGGACGCAGCGCGCTCGGCTGATGCCCAGCGTTTGCAGGCGCTCGAAGACAGTCTGGCCCAGCTGCGAACGCAAATGAGCGAGAGCCAGAACACGTTGATGCAGTTGCGCAGCGATTTGGCCTATGCACGCCAGAACCTCACTTCCAACCCGCTAATCTATGCGTTGCTCGGGCTTTTGCTTCTGGCGCTGATCGGCTTGGCGCTGATGTGGCGCTCGACCCGCCGGGCGCGTGAATTGGCACTCTGGCATGAGTCCCGTTTGGCCACTGCGAGTGTGCTGCCTTCGGCCGGGTTAGACGACGAAGGCGCTGAAGACCGCTTCGACATGCGCGACTCGATTCCGCTCCAAACGCCAGCGCCGAGCGATACCGGCGCCGGTACAGCATCGGCGAGCGCGAAGGCTGCCGCGACCGCGATCCCACCGGTCGCCACCGCACTCGCTTTGCAGCAGCCGGCCGAAGCCGAGTCCCGGCTTCGAACGACTTCAGCCGAAGAGCTGCTCGATGTTCAGCAGCAAGCGGATTTTTTTACGTCCCTCGGACAAAACGACCAGGCCATCTCGGTTTTGACGGAACACATCCGTGCGAATCCGACCACCAGCGCGATGGCCTATCTGGATTTGTTCAGTATTTACCATTCGCTCGGGCGCCGCGGCGACTATCTTCGATTGCGCGACGCGTTCGGGCGCAGGTTCAATGCAGAGGTTCCCGAGTTCGATCGGTACTCGGAAATTGGACAAGGACTCGAGCAGTATCCGAAGACGCTCGGGGAGATCACGGCGCGATGGCCGTCGCCGGCCACTTTGACGTTGATCGAAGACCTGATCTTCCGCAATCCTGACAACCAGAACGGCGAAATCTTCCAGTTGAGCGCGTACCAGGAATTGCTTCTTTTATATGGCGTGGCGAAAGAGGTCGTCGATCCGAACGCGCGCCAGACAAGCGCGCCACGGTTGCCGACAGCCGCCTCTGCGCCGGTCGACGAGGAGCAGACAACCGAACGCGCACCGATCCGGGCGGAATTTTCGTCCGCGGATGAAGAAATCGATCGGGAAACCTCGGTCGATGAAGATGCGGGCCTGACCCTTCCGCCGACAATCTACGAGCCGATTGATTCAGGGGATCAGAGTACGGACCCGCAAAGCCTGATGGCCTCTTCCCATTCGGAGCCGGGCGGATCAATGGATGCGCTGCTTCCCGTGCACGCCGATTTCGCCGAGTTCGATCGAACCACTTACGAGACCTTGCCGGCCGACCTCGAAAATGAGCCGCCTGCGCCTGCGAAACCAGCGCCGCTCGATCTCGAACTCGACTTGTTCGATCCGCTCATCGAGGCCGAAATCGCACCGCGACCGTCCCGGCATTGAACGGCGAGTCGCGCTCGCGCACGCGCGACTGGACTTTTAATTGGCCCCTTCTTTCAATGGGTAACTTCGAGCGCTGCCGGATTCACGATATTGGTCGGATTGCCGGTGATGAAATTGACCACGTTGTCGAAAGCATGGCCGAAGTAGAGCTCGTAACTTTCTTGTTCGACATAGCCGATGTGTGGCGTGCAGATGCAGTTTTCCAGCCGCAGCAGCGCGTGACCTTGTAACGGAGGCTCACTCTCGAAAACGTCGATCGCCGCCATGCCGGGCCGCCCCCTGTTCAATGCAGTCGTCAGGGCATCGGGCTCGACCAGCTCGGCGCGCGATGTATTGACGAACAGCGCCGTTGGTTTCATGCACGCCAATTCATCGAGCGTGATGATGCCGGCGGTGTCTTGATTCAGGCGCAGATGCACCGACACCACGTCGGCTTCGGCAAAGAAGGCTTCGCGGCTCGCGGCCACCTGAAAGCCATCGGAGCGCGCGCGGGCACAACTGGCCTCACGGCCCCAGATGACGACCTGCATGCCGAAAGCCTGGCCGAAGCGGGCGACCAGTTGCCCGATGCGGCCATAGCCCCAGATGCCGAGTGTCTTGCCCTTGAGCACCGTTCCAATCCCGAAATTGGATGGCATAGAAGCAGACTTGAGGCCCGATTGCTGCCAGGCGCCGTGTTTCAGATTGCTGATGTATTGCGGCAGTCGCCGCATGGCGGCCATGATCAGTGCCCAGGTCAATTCGGCGGGTGCTTGCGGAGAGCCGCTGCCTTCCGCAACCGCAACACCGTGGTCGGTGCAGGCTTCGAGGTCGATATGCGCTCCAACGCGCCCGGTTTGTGAAATCAGGTGCAGCTTGGGCAGCTTTTCGAGCAGCTGCCGTGTGATCGCGCTACGCTCCCGGTTAAGAACGATCACGTTGGCATCCTTGAGCCGCATCGACAGCTGTGCCGTTCCTTTCACGCTGTTCGTGTAAACCTTGGCTGCGTAAGCGTCGAGCTTGGCGGCGCAGCGGAGTTTGCGCACGGCGTCTTGGTAGTCGTCGAGGATCACGATGTTCATGGCGCGATATTGTGCATCGCACCAGCGCCTGACGCGACTGGCGGCTCGGCGGCTCGGCGGATTGGCCATCGGCGTCAAAGCAGCACTGCACCGGCAGCGCTACGCATCAACCGATGCCCGGCCGCGCAACGCCCGACCACTTCACCGAATCGGACGTTACTGACGCGTCGCCCGACTGCCCGGCCCAGCGCCGGATTCAAGTGCCGCAAGCCGCTCGAGTTCGGCGCAGACGTCTTCCAGCCGGCCGGACATCGCCAGCCTTGCCGACCGCGCCCGAGGCCGGCTTTCGTCTATCACGCGAACGACGCGCAAGGGCCGCGTTGCCGGGCTGGCGAAGGTCGGCCGCAAACCTGTCGCGCCAACGGTCCTCCGGGATTGCGATGATGCGCGGTAGACAAAGCGAGCCAGAAAGCGGCTGGTTGGTATGCGTCGATGCGCGAGCGCCCGTATCGAGCGTTGAGCGAGGCCATGCAACGGAAGCAAAAGATCATTCAGGCCGATCAGCGCGATTCCCATGTGAAAACTCCTTGAAAACCAAAGGTTGAACACAGGCAGGATTGCGAAAATCGGCTATGCCGCAGGGTGATGGCCAACGAAAGCCATACGCCCGCCACCTGCGGCTAGCACGAAAGAGGGCCGGGTGGCTACATCAGCATCGTGTTGCGGATGAGCCCGACCGCGAGGCCTTCGATTTCAAACGGCTCACCCGGTTGAACCACGATGGTCTGGAAATCCGGGTTCTCGGCGTGCAACTCGATGCCTTGCCGGGTGCGGTGAAAGCGCTTGACGGTGACATCGTCGCCGAGCCGCGCGACGACGATCTGGCCATTGCGCGCTTCGCGCGTCGATGCGACGGCCAACAAGTCGCCATCCATGATGCCGGCGCCCTGCATCGACATGCCGCGCACCTTGAGCAGGTAGTCGGGCGTGCGCTCGAAAAGCGTCTGTTCGACATGAAAGGTCTGCTCGACATGTTGTTCCGCAAGGATCGGCGAGCCCGCTGCGACGCGGCCAATCAACGGCAGCGCCAATTGCGAGAAGCCGGGAAAGGGAAGGCCGAGCTGGCCGAATGACGTGCCCCGCAATGCGTTGATGGCCCGCAATGTGTCGCTTTGAAGCCGAATTCCACGAGAAGTACCGCTGACCAGCTCGATTACACCTTTTCGGGCCAGTGCCTGCAGGTGCTCCTCGGCCGCATTGGCGGATTTGAAACCGAGTTCGGTGGCAATTTCAGCCCGGGTCGGCGGCGCACCGGTGCGGGATATCGCTGTTTGAATCAAATCGAGAACTTGCTGCTGGCGGGCAGTAAGCTTCACGGCCTGGGAGCGATTGGGAAGGTCGAGCATGGAAACTCCATTTCTGCGTATGGACACCCGGTCAAACTGACGCCAAACCGAACGTTTGGGAAGTATCTGTTCGGGCATCTAGTAGCTGTATTTTTAACCAGGCTCATAAGTTTTGCAAGAAGCAATGTCGCCTATCAGCGCACAGCCGAATTCGGAGGTTGTCGTTCTCGGCACCGGCGGCACCATATCTGGACGTGCCGGATCCGCTGAAGACAACCTGGGTTATGTCGCCGGTATGGTCGGCGCGGCCGACTTGCTGATCGGCATCAAGCCTCCAGTCGGCATCACGCTGAGCGCGGAGCAGCTCGCGCAACTCGACAGCAAGGACATGGATTTCGACGTCTGGCGGCTTTTGGTCGTTCGTTGCGCCGAGCTCCTCGCGCAGCCGCACATTGCGGGAATCGTCGTGACCCATGGCACCGACACTCTGGAAGAGACGGCGTTTTTCCTGCAGGCCGTGCTGCGCCCGAGCAAACCCGTGGTGCTGACGTGTGCCATGCGGCCAGCCAGTGCGCTCGCGCCCGACGGCCCGCAAAATTTGCGCGATGCGATCTCGGTGGCCGCTACGATCGGCGCTTCGGGTGTCACCGTGGTTTGTGCTGGCGTGGTTCACGGTTCAGACTCTGTGCAGAAAGTCCACACCTATCGCCTGAACGCGTTTTCTTCAGCCGACAGTTGCCCCGTCGCCTATGTCGAGGAAGGCCAGTTGAAATTTATAAGAAATTGGCCCGAAACACCCATGGGTATTGCGCAGACAGCTATTGAAAAGATAGCAAAATGTGAGCAATGGCCGAGAGTCGAAATCGTCATGAGCCATGCCGGCGCGACCGGGGCGCTGGTGGACGCGCTGGTTCGCGAACGCGAGCTGGCCACCGTTGGCGCCGATCCGATTCGGGGCCTGGTGATTGCTGCGACCGGCAATGGCACGGTCCACCATGCGCTGGAAGCTGCCGCGAAGCGCGCACAGACGGCGGGTATCGCAGTGGTGCGCGCGACGCGCTGCGCAGAAGGCCGAATCCTGCCGCGGGCCGGGGATGCGGTATCGGGCGGGCTGCGCGACGCGGGCGACTTGAGCCCGGTCAAGGCGCGCGTTGCACTGATTCTCGAATTGCTTCACGCCGACGAAGCCTGAGCCCGGACTCGACCGCGAGTGCGCGCCGGAGCAGCACCGCTGCGCAACGGCAACCGGGTCGCCGAGTTAGGTTTCCAACGCCTGCACGACCCTGGCGCGAATTTCCTCGACGGTTCCGACGCCACTGATCGAGCGGTATGCCGGCGCGGCGTCGGGTTCCTGTTTTGCCCATTGCCGGTAGTAATCGACCAGAGGCCGAGTTTGCTGGCTATAGACCTCGAGCCGATGGCGCACCGTCGCTTCCTTGTCGTCGTCACGCTGGATCAAGGGCTCGCCGGTCGCATCGTCGAGGTCGGGTTGCTTCGGCGGATTGAACTTGATGTGATACGTACGCCCGGACCCCGGATGCGAGCGTCGCCCGCTCATCCGCTCGACGATGTCAGCGAAGGGAACGTCGATTTCCAGTACGTGATCGAGTTTCACATCGGCCGCTCGCAACGCATCTGCTTGCGGAATGGTGCGGGGAAAGCCGTCGAACAGAAACCCGTTGGCGCAGTCCGGGAGGGCGAGGCGCTCTCGAACGAGGTTGATGATCAGGTCGTCGCTGACCAGCGCGCCTGACTCCATGATCGCTTTGGCCTGAAGGCCGAGCGGCGAGCCGGCCTTGACAGCGGCGCGCAACATGTCTCCCGTCGAAATTTGCGGAATGCGGTATTTCTCGCAAATCGCGCCCGCCTGCGTCCCCTTGCCCGCACCGGGTGGGCCCAACAAAATCAGTCTCATGGTTTCCTCTGCGGGCCAGGATTCGTTGACCAGTGTCGGCGCTCCGTGAGAGTGCAACACTGCATTTATTTTTGAGGATAGCACGCGGTTGCGGGCCCGAATTCCGGATCAACCCGGCCCGGCCGGGCATGCAATCAACGCGATTCAGTCGACTTCCAGGCCCTTCGCGAACCGCACGCGAACCCGCTCGAGGTCGCGTGGTGTGTCGACGCCCGCACCGGGCGCTGTTGGTGTCACATGTACTGCAATCCGTCCGCCGTGCCACAGCACGCGCAGTTGCTCGAGTGCCTCGCAATCTTCCACAGGCGCCTGCGGCAGGGTAGGAAACAAGTGCAGGAATCGGGCGCGATAGGCGTAAATGCCGATGTGGCGCAGCGGCGCGGGGGAGGGCAGTTTGTCGACACCGCCCGCAAATCCGTCGCGCCACCACGGAATCGGCGCGCGGCTGAAGTAAAGCGCATTGCCGCGCGCGTCCAGCACTGTTTTGACCACGTTCGGATCGACGAAATCGGCAACGCTCTCGATAGCATGCGCAGCCGTCGCCAAGACGGTGCCCGAAGAGTCGGCGACGCGGGACAAGGTTTCGGCGACTGCATCGATGAGTTGCGGATCGATCAGCGGCTCGTCGCCCTGCACGTTGACGACCAACGCGTCGCCCGGCATGCCGAGTTGCTCGCATGCTTCAGACAGTCGGTCGCTGCCGCTCGCATGATCGGACCGGGTCAATAGCGCCTCGATCCCGTGGGCCGCGCAGGCCTGCAAGATTCGCGCGTCGTCGGCCGCCACCACGACCCGGTTCGCGCGTGAAAGGAGCGCCCGTCGCGCCACGCGTACGACCATCGGAAGGCCCGCGATGTCGGCCAACGGCTTGTCCGGCAAGCGGCTCGACGCCATCCGGGACGGGATCAATACGGTAAATGCCGACATGCGTAGGCGATGCGCTGATCGCTCTGGCCTAAGTGCCACGAGCTCCGGCGGGGAACCATCGCCGGATCGGGTTGGCTCAAGCTTCGAGCTCTTCGTCTGTCAGCGTACGGGCTTCTTCCTCGAGCAAGACCGGAATGCCGTCCCTTACCGGATAGGCCAGACGCGCGCTGCGCGAGCGCAACTCAGTTTGCGCGGAGTGCCAGGTGAGAGGGCCCTTCGTGACGGGGCAAACCAGCAACTCAAGCAGTTTGGAATCCATGGCGCGATGATAACTTTGGCGCGAGCTGGCGGTCGAGCGCTTCGAAGAACGCCGGCTCGGGACTGAACAACAGCGGCACCGCGAGCGCATCGGGCGCGATCGCCCAGAGCTTGACCGCGTCCTTTTCGGTGCATAGCAGCGGAGCGCGGCTTGCATCCGGCCTTTTCCAGTCCTTGAAATCAGCGTGGTCGGGCAGGGCGATCACGCGCTCCAGCCAGAGTCCGCGCGCACTCAGCAAGTCGAAAAACGCTTCGGGCGTGGCGATCGCGGCCACGGCGCCCACCGGCTGCCCGACCAGGCTGGCCAGCGCGACCCGGGTGCCGTCTGCGCGTACCGCATGTTCGGCCAGGGCGCGCCGGGCGCTGTAGCCTTCGAACGCGGGTTTGCCGCCCGTATGCAGCACAAGGTCGCAACGGCGAGGCCAGGGTTCGCGCAGCGGCCCCGCGGGGAGCAACCGGCCGTTGCCGAGGCCCCGGTTGTCGAAGACGCAGATCTCGAGATCGCGATCGAGCGCGAGATGCTGCAAGCCGTCGTCGCTCAGGATGACGTCGATTTCAGGGTGAGCGGCCATCAAGGCAAGCGCCGCATCGACGCGCTTGCGACCGACGAACACCGGCACGCCGGTGGCGCGTTGCAACATGGCCGGTTCGTCGCCGACATCACGCACGTCACTCGTTGGAAAAACTTCGCGGACCTCGCTTCCGCGCCGTCCATAACCGCGCGAAATCACGCCAACCGCCAGGCCGCGTCCTCGCAAATGGCGCACCAGCGCCAGTACCACCGGCGTTTTGCCCGCGCCGCCGGCCACGACATTGCCGACCACGATCACCGTTGCGTCGACTTGCGTGGATGGCCTCCAGCCCCGCTTGTAAATGTCACGCCGAACCGCCATCACGGCGCGGTAGGCCAGAGCGAGCGGCGTCAGACAGGCACTGAGCGCACCGCCATGAAACCAGGCGCGCTGCAAGCGCGATGAAATACCCATCCGGTGGTCAGCGCGCCGCCTGCGCCGAACTCTGCGTTGCAAAAGTCACTTGCATCAGTCCCGCGCGGCGGGCGGCTTCCATCACCGTGATCACCGACTGGTGCGATGCGTTCGCGTCGGCGCTGATGATGACCACGGCGCTCTTGTCGGCCGCAGTCGCGTTCAAGGCTTCGGCGAGCGCCTGGACGCTGCGATCGGTCAGCACGGTTTTGTTGACCGCGTAGCGGCCTTCCGCGCTCACCGCGACGACCACTTCCTTGGCGTTGTCGCGCTGCGCCTCGCTGTCGGCGACCGGCAAACGCACCTGCATTTCGGTGAACTTGCTGTAGGTGGTCGACAGCATCAGGAAGATCAAAACGACCAGCAGCACGTCGATGAAGGGAATCAGGTTGATTTCGGGCTCCTCGCGGGAGCCGTGGCCGAAGCGCATCCTCATTTGCGAATCGCGTTCAAATGGCGCGCAAAACGTTCACCGGCCAGTTCGAGATTGAGCAAATACTCATCGACCCGGCTGCGGAAATAGCGCCAGAAGATCAGCGTCGGAATCGCCACGATCAACCCGAAAGCCGTGTTGTAGAGCGCGACAGAAATGCCATGCGCGAGCTGTGCCGGGTTGCCGGTGCCGACGGCGCCGCCGACACTGCCCGCGGTGCCTTGCGATCCGAAAATTTCGATCATGCCGATCACGGTGCCGAGCAGGCCCAGCAACGGCGCTGCCGATGCGATGGTTGCCAGTGCCGGCAAGTAGCGCTCCAGGCGATGGGCCACGCTGCGGCCGGCCGACTCCATGGTGGCGCGTAACTCTTCTTCGGTCAGCGCGCTGTTGGCATGAACCGCGCGAAAGCCCGATGCCAGAACCTCACCGAGCGCGGAATTTTGTTCCAGCTTGGTGACCACTTCGCCCGAAGGAACTTGTTTTTGCGAAACCTTCATCGCATCGTCGAGCAATTTGGGCGGCAGAACTCGCGCTGTTTTGAGGCTGATGAAGCGTTCGATCACCAACGCCAACGCGATGATCGAACAAGCAAGTAGTGGCCAAATCGGCCAGCCGGCAGCAACAATGAACGCGAACAAAATTCCTCCAACTTCGCTTCCCGCGAATCGGAACAAATTATCACAGACTCCCGGGCGCCTCGAGCGTGCGCCCGAACGCCAGGGGCTCCAGGCGTTCTGTCAGACTCGACGCACAGATTCTGTGGATAACTTTGTGACTAACGCCGTGTACAAATGGCTTCATATCGCGCTGCCATTGGTTCGCGACGGATCGACTTTCTTTTAAGCACATTTTTCTTTAATGAAATCAATCAGTTGCACGGCAGCATGCGCGTTTGGCGGCGCCGGTTTGCTTAGTGGTGCGGGCGCTTGCCGCGCTGTGGAAGACTTCGTGGCGCTGAGGCCGTAATCGATGAGTGGACTTGACATTTCGGCAAGCCCGACGCCCCCGAGCCAACGGGTCTGGGAGGTTGGCGTGCTGTGCCGGGCAGTTGCCGATTTCCTCGACCTGCGATTCAACCCGGTGACCGTGCGCGGGGAAATCAGCGGCTTTTCGCGCGCTGCGAGCGGCCATTGCTATTTTTCGCTGAAGGACGCCAGCGGCCAGCTGCGCTGCGCGATGTTCCGGCGCGCCGCAACCTTGCTCGGCTTTACGCCGCGCGACGGCGAAGCCGTCGAATTGCGCGCGCGGATCGGTGTCTACGAGCCGCGAGGCGAACTGCAGCTGGTCGTCGAGAGCATGCAGCGCGCAGGCGCGGGGGCGTTGTTCGAACAGTTCATCGAACGCAAGGCGCGGCTCGAGGTCGAAGGCTTGTTCGACCCGGCGCGCAAGCGGCCGCTGCCGGTCATGCCGCGCGCGATCGGCCTCGTCACGTCGCTCGGCGCTGCAGCTCTGCATGACGTGATGAGTGCGTTGCATCGGCGCGTGCCGCACATTCCGGTGGTGCTGGTACCGGCAGCCGTGCAAGGCGCCGGCGCGCCGGCCGAACTGGTTCAGGCCTTGACGACGCTGTACGCGTTCACGCCCACTGCCGAGCCCGGATCGGCGCCGATCGATGTGATCTTGCTGGTGCGCGGTGGTGGCTCGATCGAGGACTTGTGGGCTTTCAACGACGAGTCACTGGCCAGAACGATCGTTCGCAGTCCGGTGCCGCTGGTCTGCGGTGTCGGGCACGAAACCGACTTCACCATCGCGGATTTTTCAGCCGACCTGCGGGCGCCGACACCTACTGCTGCCGCGGAGCTGGTCGCGGCATCGCGCGACACCTTGCTTGACACGCTCGATCTGCTGGAGGAGCGCCTTCAGGGCGCCATGACGACACATGTCGATTCGCAAGGTCAGCGCCTCGATCAGATTGCCGCCCGATTCGGGAGGCCGTCGGAGCGAATTGCCAGCCACCGCTTCGAGTGGAGTCACCTCAGTCATCGCCTGAACCATGCCATGCTATCGAATAAAGAGCGCTCTGCGCAGAACCAGCGGGCTTTGGAGGCGAATATCGCAGTTGCTTTTTCAAATGCGTTGGCACGAGAGCATGCGCGCCTGGCGCAGGCGCAGTTGCGGCTGGAACTGCTCGATCCGCGCCATGCGCTGCGCCGCGGATATGCCTGGCTCAGCGATGCGCACGAGCGCACGGTCACGAGCGTGCGCCAGTTGAAGCGCAGAGAAGCCGCACGGGCGACGCTGGCCGACGGTACGATCTTCTTCACGGTCGGAGAAATCCGTGCTGCAACGCGCTCGCGTCCGACGTTCCGCAAACCCGCCAGTTCCTAAAATAATCGATCTTTCAACCAACCCGAGAGCCAAACATGGAACGCACACTCCCTTCCCTCCCGTATCCGATCGATGCACTGGCGCCCGCCTATTCGAAGGAAACTCTCGAATACCACCATGGCAAGCACCACAAGGCCTATGTCGAGAAATTGAACGAACTGCAAAAAGGCACCGAATTCGAACCGATGGAACTCGAGCAGATCGTCAAGAAAGCGAGTGGGCCGGTCTATAACAACGCGGCCCAAATCTGGAATCACACGTTTTTCTGGAACTGCATGAAACCGTCTGGTGGCGGCAAACCGTCGGGTGAGCTGGCAAAAGCGATCGACGCGAAGTGGGGCGGTTTCGACGCCTTCAAGGAAGCGTTCGTCAAGTCAGCCGTCGGCAATTTCGGATCGGGCTGGACCTGGCTGGTCAAGAAGAGCGATGGCTCGGTCGATATCGTGAACATGGGCGCCGCGGGAACGCCTTTGACGACGGGTGACACGGCATTGCTCACGACCGACGTGTGGGAGCATGCCTACTACATCGACTACCGCAACGCGCGTCCCAAATACGTCGAAGCGTTTTTCGACAAGCTGGCGAACTGGGAATTTGCCCAAAAGAACTTCGGTTGAGCCGCTTCGGTTCGGTAAGTCGTATTCGCCAGCGCCGCCGGCTGCGGCTTCGATAGCGGAACCTTCGACCTGACTCTCCGACCTGAAAGCACTGAGCGGCATCGTCACGATGCCGTTTTTTTTGCGTTCGTTGTTGCGATTACTGTTGCGATCAACGCTGAAACGCGGGCCCCAGAAGTCGAGATCCCGCCTTGATGGCCTTTTTTGCAAACCATCCCTGATTCATCTCGAGTACGTAGCGCACCGGTTCGGTTGAACAATGCGAGTCGAGCGTTTGCGGCGCCATATCGACCAGATTGACGATGCGGCCGTTGTCCGCCACGAATGCCGCAGTCAGCGGTAGCAAGGTGTTCTTCATCCAGAAGCATTGGGTGGCTGGCTGGTCGAAGACGAACAGCATGCCTTCCGCCTCGGGCATCTGCTGGCGGAACATGAGCCCGGTTTCCCGTTCGCTCGGCGTTTGCGCGACTTGCGCATGGATGCGGTAGATGCCTGCCGTTATTTGCGTCCGCGTCAGCCCGCTTTGGGGCGAATCCTGCGCATGCACGCTGCCGACATGAAGTGCCAAAAGCGCGAGCACGATGTAAAGCAGGGGCGGCAGCAAGGTGCGAATGGTCTTCAAGTTGGGCATCGGTCAAACGTGATCTGGATGAAAAATGCCCGCCTGAGGCGGGCATCGGGCCGAAATTTTCAGCTTTCGGCAAATTTACATGTCTTTTTTCATCGCGGCCTTCTTGTGGCCCGTTTTCTTCATGTGAGTGCCTGCCTTGTGGCCTTTTTTGGCCATGTGCTTGCCAGCCTTGTGCGCGGCCATCGGCTTTTCCATCTTGTCCATTGGCTTTTCCATTGGCGCAGCGGCCTGGGCGAAAGCACCGATGGAAAAAAAACCGGCGATCAGTGCGGCGAGAAGTTTATTCATGATGGTCGTTGAAATGTCTGAGAGGTTGATTGGGGCTTGCCTTTTACCTTCCGGGTCCAGGCAGGAGTTCAACGCGCACCAACGCGGGCGGTTGACGAAGTACGTCTGAAATCGACACAAAAAAAAGGCGCCCGGAAGGGCGCCTTGTCATCAGCGACAGCGACTGCGAATCGCTGTCCGAAGAATGAAAGTCGATTACTTGGGCTCAGGGCCCAAAACATCTTTTGGCGTTCCGCCTTGCGTGGTGGGCATCCGGTTCGGATGCTTCATATCCCGCTTGCCCTTGCGCGCAGCTGCAGCTTTGGCGGGCTTGCCCATGGCAGTCGGGTCAACCTTGTCGGAAGCGCCGAGGTCGCCAGGCTCGCCCTTTTGAATCATCCGGTTCGGACGCTTCATGTTGCGCTTGTCGACTTTCTTTTCGGCGGCCATATCCGACTTGCTGTCGGTGATGATCTGCGTCTCGTCCGATTTCGGACCGCCTTGCGCATACACGCCGACCGCGAAAAGGCCGGCAATCAATGCGGCTAGAAGTTTGCTCATTACGTGATTCCTTTCACACTTTGGTTGGAAGCCCCCTCCCGGCAATCAGAAGGTCTAACCGTAACGAGGGCTGCTGAAGAACGGTTGACAGGCATCGGGTAAAGCCCGAACGACTAAAATCGAAAACAAGACGCATGGATGCCTTGCAGCACCAATTCATTTTCTCTTCCGGAGTCCCTGTCAATGTCCGAGTATCAGCATATCAAAGTCCCGACCGAAGGCGAAAAGATCGCGGTCCAGTCCGACAACTCGCTGCAGGTGCCCGACCAGCCGATCATTCCCTTCATCGAAGGCGACGGCACCGGCATGGACATCACGCCGGTGATGTTGAAGGTGGTCGATGCGGCGGTCGCCAAGGCCTATGGCGGCAAAAAGAAGATTCACTGGATGGAAGTTTTCGCCGGCGAGAAATCGACCAAGGTCTATGGCCCCGACGTCTGGTTGCCCGAAGAAACGCTGCATGCGGTCCGTGACTATGTAGTGTCGATCAAGGGGCCGTTGACGACCCCGGTCGGCGGTGGTATTCGATCGCTCAATGTGGCGCTGCGCCAGGAGCTCGATCTGTATGTCTGCCTGCGCCCGATCCAGTATTTCGACGGTGTGCCGAGCCCGGTCAAAGAGCCGCAGAAGACCAACATGGTCATCTTTCGGGAGAACTCGGAAGACATCTATGCGGGCATCGAGTTCGAGGCCGAGAGCGACAAGGCCAAGAAGCTCATCAAATTTTTACAGGACGAGCTCGGGGTCAAGAAAATCCGGTTTCCCAACACCTCCGGCATCGGCGTCAAACCGGTATCGCGGGAAGGCACCGAGCGTTTGGTGCGCAAGGCCATTCAGTACGCCATCGACAACGACAAGCCCAGCGTGACGATCGTGCACAAGGGCAACATCATGAAGTTCACCGAGGGCGGTTTTCGCGATTGGGCGTATGCGCTGGCAAAAACCGAATTCGGCGCCGAACTGATCGACGGCGGCCCGTGGATGAAGTTCAAGAATCCGAAAACGGGCACCGAAGTCACCGTCAAGGACTCGATCGCGGATGCATTTCTGCAGCAAATTCTGCTGCGTCCGGCCGAGTACAGCGTCATTGCAACGCTCAACCTCAACGGCGACTATGTCTCGGATGCGCTCGCCGCACAGGTCGGCGGCATCGGTATCGCGCCCGGTGCGAACCTGTCGGACACGGTCGCCATGTTCGAAGCCACCCACGGCACGGCGCCCAAGTACGCTGGCAAGGATTATGTGAACCCCGGCTCCGAAATCCTTTCGGCCGAAATGATGCTGCGCCACATGGGCTGGACCGAAGCGGCCGACCTGATCATCGAGTCGATGAAAAAATCGATCGCGAGCAAGAAAGTGACTTACGACTTCGCCCGGTTGATGGAAGGCGCGACCCAGGTCAGTTGCTCGGGATTCGGGCAGGTGATGATCGATCATATGTAGCCGTCGGGCGGGCTTGCTCGCGTGGGTTGCTTCCGGGCGCGTGCGTGCGGTTCGCCTGACTGCCTGTCTCGCCGCAGAACCTCTCCATTCAACCCCGCTGCCCTCGTCGGTCGCGGGGTTTTATGTTTATGGCGACTCGCCAATGTGCCCGGATTGGCATTCTTCGTGCTTCCAACCGTGAACCGCATGCCTTGAATTGGCGGCCACCGTCACCAGCTTTTCGACTGAACAGCGCGAGCCGTGGCGGCTCGATAAAATGAAACTCATGGCGACCAAGCTTCCCACTGCACCCAAGGCGCCGGAGCAATTGCCCAGGCGGGACGATGGCGACTCGGTCGTGCTGGAGCGCCGTCCGCAAAAAACGGCGCCGCCCAAGCTCTACCAGGTCGTGATGCTCAACGACGACTACACGCCCATGGAGTTCGTGGTGGTCGTGATCCAGGAGTTTTTCAGCAAGGACCGCGAGTCCGCGACCCAGATCATGCTCAAGATTCATCTCGACGGTCGCGGCGTTTGCGGTGTCTATTCACGTGACATGGCGGCGACCAAGGTCAATCAGGTCATGGAAGCGGCGCACCAGGCCGGTCATCCGCTGCAATGCGTGAGCGAGCCGGTGGACTGAACGCGCAGAATCAAGCCCTGTTGATTTGATCCGACTCGAACCCATCTGAAGCACAATTTAGAAACACCAAGGCAAAAGGAAATCACATGATTGCCCAGGAACTGGAAGTCAGCCTGCATATGGCCTTCGTCGAGGCGCGTCAGCAGCGGCACGAATTCATCACGGTCGAGCATCTGCTGCTCGCCCTGCTCGACAATCCGAGCGCTGCCGAAGTGCTGCGTGCCTGCTCGGCCAACGTCGACGATCTGCGCGCGTCGCTGACGAACTTCATCAAGGACAACACACCGCAGGTCGCCGGTACCGACGATGTCGATACCCAGCCGACCCTCGGATTCCAGCGTGTGATCCAGCGCGCGATCATGCATGTGCAGTCGACCGGCAACGGCAAGAAGGAAGTGACCGGCGCCAATGTGCTGGTCGCGATCTTCGGCGAAAAGGATTCGCATGCCGTTTACTACCTGCATCAGCAGGGCGTGACCCGGCTCGACGTGGTCAACTTCATCGCTCACGGCATCAAGAAGAGCGATCCGCCGGAACCGGTCAAGGGCGGCGAGTCGCCATCGGGCGAAGGCGAAGAGGGTGCGAGCGAGAAGAACGAGAAGGCGTCGCCGCTCGAACAGTTCACTCAAAACTTGAACCAGCTCGCCAAGGACGGCAAGATCGATCCATTGATCGGCCGCGAGTACGAGGTCGAGCGCGTCATCCAGATCCTGTGCCGTCGGCGCAAGAACAACCCGCTCCTGGTCGGCGAGGCCGGCGTCGGCAAAACCGCGATCGCCGAGGGCTTGGCCTGGCGCATCACGCAAAACGACGTGCCCGAAATATTGGCCGAGTCGAGCGTCTATTCGCTCGACATGGGCGCCTTGCTCGCCGGCACCAAGTACCGCGGTGATTTCGAACAGCGCTTGAAGGGCGTGCTCAAGTCGCTCAAGGACAAGCCGAACGCGATTTTGTTCATCGATGAAATTCACACGCTGATCGGTGCCGGTGCGGCGTCTGGCGGCACGCTCGATGCGAGCAACCTGCTCAAGCCCGCGCTCTCGAGCGGCCAGCTCAAATGCATCGGCGCCACCACTTTCACCGAGTACCGCGGCATTTTCGAGAAAGATGCGGCGTTGTCGCGGCGCTTCCAGAAGGTCGATGTGGTCGAACCGACTGTGCTCGAAACCATCGAAATTTTGAAGGGCCTGAAGTCGCGTTTCGAAGAACATCACAGCGTGAAGTACGCGGCAGCGGCTTTGACGGCAGCCGCCGAGCTTTCGGCCAAGTACATCAACGACCGGCATCTGCCCGACAAGGCGATCGACGTGATCGACGAGGCCGGCGCCGCCCAGCGAATCCTCGCGCCGAGCAAGCGCAAAAAGACCATCAGCAAGACCGAGGTCGAGGAGATCGTCGCCAAGATCGCGCGCATTCCACCGGCCAATGTCAGCAACGACGATCGCGGCAAGCTGCAGACTATCGAGCGCGACCTCAAAAGCGTCGTGTTCGGCCAGGACAAGGCGCTCGAAGTGCTCGCTTCGGCCGTGAAGATGGCGCGTTCGGGCCTCGGCCGCGACGACAAGCCGATCGGCTCGTTCCTGTTCTCGGGCCCGACGGGCGTTGGCAAGACCGAAGCCGCCAAGCAGCTCGCGTTCATCATGGGCATCGAGCTGATCCGCTTCGACATGTCCGAGTACATGGAGCGCCATGCGGTGAGCCGGTTGATCGGCGCGCCTCCGGGCTATGTCGGTTTCGACCAGGGCGGTTTGCTGACCGAAGCCGTCACCAAGAAGCCGCATTCAGTGCTCCTGCTCGACGAAATCGAGAAGGCGCATCCCGACATTTTCAACGTCCTGCTGCAGGTCATGGACCACGGTACGCTGACGGACAACAACGGGCGCAAGGCCGACTTCCGCAACGTGATCATCGTGATGACCACCAACGCGGGTGCCGAGACCATGAACAAGGCGACCATCGGTTTCACGAATCCGCGCCAGGCTGGCGACGAGATGGCCGACATCAAGCGCCTGTTCACGCCCGAGTTCCGCAACCGGCTCGACGCCACGGTGAGCTTCAAGGCGCTCGACGAGCAGGTCATCCTGCGCGTGGTCGACAAGTTCCTGCTTCAGCTCGAAACGCAACTCGCCGAGAAGCGGGTCGAGGTTTCGTTCAGCGACAAGCTGCGCAAGCACCTCGCCAAGAAGGGTTTCGATCCGTTGATGGGCGCGCGGCCGATGCAGCGACTGATTCAGGACACGATTCGTCGCGCCCTGGCCGACGAACTGCTGTTCGGGCGACTCACCGACGGTGGCCGGCTCGAAGTCGACATCGACGACAAGGACGAAGTGTTGCTCGACATCCAGCCGCTGCCCAAGAAAGAAGGCAAAGCCAAGCCCGAAGCCGAGGAAGCTGCGGCGGGTTGAGCGTTCAACACACGTTCAATTAGCGGCGTGAGGGCCGTTTCGAATTTAGGAGGCCGGTAGCATCAAGCTGCCGGCCTTTTTTGTTATGCTATAAAAAAGATAGCTGCCTGCGCACGTGCAGTGGGCGTTTCCGGCACTTTTCTTTTAAAAATCCGACTCGATCCGCTTTGACCCTGCCCGAACTCAGCGCCGAATGGAAGACCGGCCTCTCACTGGCCTGGACCGGCTACATCGCGGTGCTCTCGATCTGGATCGTGATGCAAAAACGCGGTCCGGCGTCGACGATGAGCTGGATTTTGTCGCTCGCTTTGCTGCCGATCGCGGGCTTCGTCGTCTACTATTTTCTGGGTCCGCAGCGGCTCAAAACCGTTCGCCTCAAGCGCATGCGAAGCCGCGGCAACGCGCATGCGTCGGCCGACCTTGCGCGACTGCGCGACCGGGCCGAAAGCGCGCCGCCGTCGCTTCGCCATCTGGCCGAGCTTTCGGCCAAGGCGTGCGGCATGCCGGTATCGAGCGCCATCGGAATCGAACTGCTTTCGGGCGGCGCGCAAACCTTCGACGACATCTTTCGCGCCATTCGAGAGGCGCGTGACCATGTCCATCTCGAGTACTACATCTACGAGCCCGACCGGATCGGCACTGCCTTGCGCGACCTCCTGATCGAGAAGGCGAAAGAAGGTGTCGTCGTGCGCCTGCTGCTCGATTCACTCGGCTCGCGCAGCATCGGCAGCACCTTCATGGCGCCGATGAAAGAGGTCGGCATCAAGGTCGCGTTGTTCCACGAAAGCCGTATCGGCCGGCGCTGGCGCCCGGTGACCAACTACCGAACCCACCGCAAGATCGTCGTTTGCGACGGCAAGGTCGGCTTCACCGGCGGCATCAACATCACCGACGAGGAAGACCCGCGCACCCGGCCCGACGCGTATCACGACGTGCATCTGCGCATCGAAGGCAGCGCGGTGCGTTGGTTGCAAACCGTTTTCCTCGAAGACTGGACCTACGCCACCGGCGAGAACCCGCAAGACGCCGACAAGAGCCTGCCGAACCTGCTGCCGGCCGTCGAGCCCGGCGATATCGCGGTGCAAATCGTCAGCAGCGGACCCGACAGCGTCACCGAAGCCATTCATCGCATGCACGTCTCGGCGATTCATTCGGCCAGCGAACGCGTGTGGCTGACCACGCCTTACTTCGTGCCGACCGAACCGGCCGTGATGGCACTGACCAGCGCCGCGCTGCGCGGCGTCGATGTGCGCCTGCTGGTGCCGCGCCGCAGCGACAGCCTGATCGTCAGCGCCGCCGCGCGCTCCTACTTCGGCGACCTGATCGCGGCCGGCGTGAAAGTCTGGGAATACCGCGCGCGCATGCTGCATTCCAAAACCATGTTGGTCGACGACAACCTCGCGATGATAGGCACCGCCAACTTCGACGCCCGCAGCTTCAAGCTCAACTTCGAGGTCATGGCCGTCGTCTACGGCTCTGCACTGGTTAGGCCGCTTGCCGCGCAGTTCGAACGCGACCTCGAAAACTCGCAAGCAGTGCATCAGAAGCGTCCCGCGTCGTTTGCGCGGCGCCTCGTCGATTCGGTTGCGCGACTCTTTTCGCCGTTGTTGTAGCTTCGGAACAGAATTCGAACAGCCGAACGCAGAGCGCGCAGAGGTTTCGCAGAGGTCGCAGAAGGAATACCAAAATTTCTTTTGCCTTGTCTTCTCTGCGCCCTCCGCCTAACTTTTGACTTTTTTCTGCGTTCGGCTGTCCGCTCCCGATCCCGATTTTTTTTCACCATGCCCCACACCTTCCTCTGGCACGACTACGAAACCTTCGGCGCGAACGTGCGGCGCGATCGGCCGGCGCAGTTCGCGGCGGTTCGCACCGACGCGGAGCTCAACGAAATCGGCGAGCCGCTGATGCTGTATTGCCGGCCGGCGCCGGACTTTCTGCCGAGCCCGGAAGCTTGTCTGGTCACCGGCATCACGCCGCAGATGTGCCTCGAACGCGGCTTGCCCGAGCGCGAATTCGCGGCGCGGATCGAGGAGGCGTTCTCGCAGCCCGGCACGATCGGCGTCGGCTACAACTCGATCCGCTTCGACGACGAGATCACGCGCTTCATGTTCTGGCGCAACCTGATCGACCCGTACGCGCGCGAATGGCAGAACGAATGCGGGCGATGGGATTTGCTCGACGTGGTGCGGCTCACGTACGCGCTGCGGCCCGAGGGAATCGAATGGCCGACGCATGACGACGGCAAGCCGAGCTTTCGACTCGGCGATCTCGCGCGCGCCAACGGCCTCATGCACGAAGCGGCGCACGACGCGCTGTCGGACGTGCGCGCGACGGTGGCGCTCGCGCGCCTGATTCGCGACAAACAACCCAAGCTGTTCGACTTCGCACTCGGCCTGCACAAAAAAGATCGCGTCGCGCAGGAACTCGGTTTGCCGGTTACGCGCGAAAACGCGAGGCCCTTTCTTCATGTCTCGGGCATGTTCGAAGCCGCCCGCGGCTGCCTGGCCGTGATGTGGCCGATCGCCAGTCATCCGACCAACAAGAACGAACTGCTCGCCTGGGATCTGGCGCACGATCCGTCTGAACTCGCCACGCTCGACGTGCCGACCTTGCGGCAGCGGCTCTTCACCAAAACCAGCGAGTTGCCAGAAGGCGTGCAGCGCTTGCCGCTCAAGGGCGTGCACCTGAACAAATCGCCGATGGTGGTCGCGCGCCTGAACACCTTGACCGACGAGGGAGCCGAACGCTGGCAAATCGATCGCGCACTTGCGCAGCGCCATGCCGACATCGCGCGCGCGCTGCCCGACATGAGCGCGATCTGGGCCGAGGTCTACAAGCGCCCGAGCGAGGCCGCAGTCGATGTCGACGAAGACTTGTACGGCGGCTTCATCGGCCAGGCCGATCGGCGCCGGCTGAATCATTTGCGCACGCTGGGTGGCGAAGAGCTCGCCAGGGCACGCACCGGCTTCGACGATGCGCGACTCGAAGAACTGCTGTTTCGCTATCGCGCGCGCAACTTCGCCGAGTCGCTCGCGCCCGACGAAGTCGAACGCTGGGATGCGCATCGCGCCGCGCGATTGCTCGAAGGCGAGGGCGGTGCGCTCGATGTCGATGCTTATTTTGCGCAAATCGATGCGCTCGGCCAGAGTGCGCAAGAGCGCGCCGACGAGCGTGCCGAAGCCGTTCTCGGCGCCTTGTACGACTATGCCGAGGCGATCGTTCCGGAACACTGAAAAATTCCAAAATTCAAGAAAAAAGTGGCCGGAATGCCCGTCCTGCATGCGCAGACAGCTATTGATTCGATAGCATCCGACCGGTTGCGATGACGCCGATCACCTTGCGCCGCCTGCTGCCTGCCGATGCGCCGGACTACCGCGCATTGATGCTCGATGCCTACGAGCGCCACCCCGACGCGTTCACTTCGAGCGCAGCCGAGCGCAGCGCCTTGCCGCTCGCCTGGTGGGAAAGCCGGCTCGCACCGGGCGATGCCGCGAGCAGCGTGCTCATCGGCGCCCTCGCAGATCAGAAGATCGTCGGCGTCGTCGGGCTCGAATTCGAAGCGCGCGAAAAGACGCGCCACAAAGCGACCTTGTTCGGAATGGTCGTCGCATCCGACGCGCGCCGATGCGGCATCGGCCACCGCCTGGTCGACGCGGCGATCGCCATGGCCGGTCAGCGTGGCGTGCGCTTGATGCAACTGACGGTGACCGAAGGCAATGCGGCCGCGCAATCGCTCTACGCCAAATGCGGCTTTCGCAGCTTTGGGCTCGAACCGATGGCGGTGGCGCTCGCGGGTCGCTTCGTGGCCAAACGCCACATGTGGCGCGAGATCCGTTAGTGCTTCATCGCTATTAATTAAATAGCTGTCTGCGCATGCAGGACGGGCGATTCAGCCCTTTTTTACTTGAAAATACGATTTGTGCGACGTTGCAGACATGGCATGTTCCAGTCGCCCGCACGCCGGGTGCATAGTGCGTACATGATGAAGAAAACGCTTCGCCTCATCGCCGTACTGGCCGTCGTTTCCCTGAGCGCCGCCTGCTCCAGCGGTCCCGACCGCAACGCCGCGGCCCGCAGCGACGGCACATCCGAAGTCGTTGTCATGGACTTCGCGCATCCGCCCTCGCTGGAGAAGCTGCCGCCCGGCTGGTACCACCGCACCTTCTGGACCCGCCCGCCGATGCAGATGTCGCTCGCCGACAAAGACGGCGTTCCCGCGATCCGGCTCGCAACCGACGCCAGCGCGTCGATGCTGATGCGCGCGGTCGATATCGACCTGCAAAACTACCCGCGCCTCGCCTGGCGCTGGCTCGTCGAAAAGCCGATCACCAGCACGCTCGACGAGCGCACCCACGAAGGCGACGACCATCCTGCGCGCTTCTTCATCAGCTTTCGCACTGCCAGCGGCGAAAAACGCAGCATGGAAGTGATCTGGGGCAACAAGCTCGTGGCCGGCGACACCAAGTTCATCAACGGGTTTCCGCACTACGTGGCGAACGGCGGTGATGCCAACATCGGAAAGTGGCACAGCGAAGACATCGACCTGCTCGCGATCTACCGCAAATTCTGGCCCGACGCAGCACCCGCGACCGTGACCGACATCGGCCTCTTCTGCGATTCAGACGAAACCAAAGGGTCGAGCGTGGCCTGGTTTGCGGATGTGGAGATGAAGCGGGCGCCTTGAGTGGCGCCGTGAGCGCACCGCGAGAGGAGCGCTTTGAATACGGGCCTTCAAATGATCCCGGTCATCCGCTTCTCCGCCAGGTGCTTTTTCATGTCCTGCACATCGGCCAGATGGGTCGCGCCGCGTTGCAGCGCCACGCTGATCGACAGGATATCGATCACGATCAGCGCGGCCAGACGCGAGATCGTCGGCGTGTAGACATTGGTGTTCTCCAGCGTCTCCGCGATGATCGCGACATCGGCGAAGCGCACGATCGGGCTGTCCGATCCGGTCAGCGCGATGACCTTGGCGCCGCGCTCGCGCGCAGTGCGCACCACCTCGATCAACGAGCGGGTCGCTCCGGTGTTCGAAATCGCGAAGGCGACGTCGCCGGGTTTGAGCATCGAAGCCGAAATCAATTGCTGGTGCGAATCTTCGTGCGCGATGCACGGCACGCCGAACAGCGGCGCCTTTTGCTGCGCATCCTGCGCGACGATGCCGGAGGCGCCGAAGCCATAGAACTCGATTCGTTCGGAGGCGAGCAGCAGCGCCGTCGCACGTTCGATCGCGTCGCGGTCGATCTTGCGGCGGGTCCAGTCGAGGCTCGTGATCGTGTGGTCGAAGATTTTTGTCGCGACCATGCCGGGCGCGTCGTCGGTGTCGATTTCCGAGTGCGCGAGCGGCGCGCCGAGCACCAGACTCTGCACCACGCGCAACTTGAACTCGGTGAAGCCTTCGCATCCGAGCGCGCTGCAAAAACGCAGCACGGTCGGCTCGCTGACACCCGCCTTGTTGCTCAGGTCGGCCAGACTGGTGCGCGTGACGAACGCCGGATCGGCGAGTACGGTTTCGGCGACCTGCAAGCTTCCGCGGCGCAGTTCGGGCAGCGAACGGTTGATGAGCTCGAGAATATTCGGGTCGCGCATGTGTTGGATCGGTCTGGCTCGCGATGCACGGGGCCGACGGCATCGCGCTGCGACGTTACAACACCTTGCCGGGGTTCAGGATGCCCAGGGGATCGAGGCTGGCCTTGATCGCACGCATAAACGCAATCTCTTCGGCGGTTCGTGTCAGCGCCAACACGTGCTTGCGCTTGATGCCGATGCCATGTTCGGCCGACACCGAGCCGTTCATCTCGCCGGTGATGCCGTAAACCACGTCCTGCACCTCGCGTGCCGCGCTGGCGGGCCAATCGGGCTGCTGCACGCCGATATGGATGTTGCCGTCTCCGAGGTGGCCGTAGATATTGATCGTGGCATCGGGCCACTTCTCGCGCAGCGCCGCTTCGCAGCGCGCCGCGGCAGTGCCGACGTCGGCGATCGCGAAGCTCACGTCGAACGACACCCGCCCGGGCAGCAATCGCGCGTTCTCGCCCGGCGCATCGCGCACCGCCCAGAACGCGAGCGCATCGGCTTGCGACGCCGCGATCGCCGCGTCTTCGAGCAGTTCGTCTTCCAGCATTGCCGCAAGAAAGGCCTCGAAGGCTTCGGCCTGGCGCGCCTGATCCGCGCCACTGCTCTCGATGAGCACATAGAACGCATGACGGCTTGCGAGCGGCTTGCGCAATTCGGGCAACCGGCTCAGATAGAAGTCGTAGTAGCCGGGCCACATCACTTCGAAAGCCGACACGCCAGCCGGCAGCATGGCTTGCGCTTTGGCTAGAAAAGTCGTGACCGCTTCGTAGCTCGGCAGGCCGCAGAAAGCGGTCGACACGGCGCTCGGCTTCGGGCGCAAACGCAACACTGCGCGGGTGATCACCGCCAGGGTGCCTTCGCTGCCGATCAGCAGGTTGCGCAGGTCGTAGCCGGTGTTGTTTTTGATCATGCCGTGCAGGCCACCGACGACGCTGCCATCGGCCGCGACCGCTTCAAGGTCGAGCACCTGGTCGCGCATCATTCCGTATTTGATGACGCGGTTGCCGCCCGCATTGGTCGCCATGTTGCCGCCGATCGAGCAGGTGCCGCGTGCACCCAGATCGAGCGGAAAGAGGAAACCCGCGGCATCGGCCGCTTCCTGCACGGTTTGCAATGGCGTGCCGGCCAGCACGGTCATCGTGGCGGAAACCGGATCGATCCTTTCGATGCCGCGCATGCGCTCCATCGACAGCGCGATTTCTCCGCCGAGCAAACAGGCGCCTCCCGCGAGCCCGGTGAGCCCGCCCTGGGTCACGACCGGCTGCCGGTGCGCGTGGCAGATGCGCATCGCGGTGGCGACCTCGGTTGTCGTGGCGGGTCGAACGAGCGCAAGCGGCTCGGCACTCGGTGTGCGGCTCCAGTCGCCGTTGCGCCGATCCGCGATTTCGCTGCGCAATCGAACGACGGTCGGGCCCAGCGCCTCGCGCAATGCGGTCACTACCGCAGCGCAAGAAGCGTCCGCAAGGGTTCGGGTTGGGCAGTTGTCAGTCATCGCAGTGCGCTTTAAGAAACGTTATTGATTTACATACTAAACGTTAGTAAAAACATCATTGCATCGGGTTTTTACCGATAAAACTACCAAAGTCTCAGAAGTATGATGTGTAGCACTAACGAAAAGCACGCAAGAGAGCACTAGACTGCGCATGAACGAGCCCGCAAAAACTTCGCTGCAATGGCCGGAACCGCGCGCATTTCAGGTGGATCTGCAGGCCGGCCTGATGACGGGCGCCAGCTCGCGCTACCAGAAGAAGTTGCGCGACCTGGCTGGGTTGTATGCCGATGCGGCGGCCTTCGACGCGCTTGCCGAAGCCGGTGGCGACGCGGTCGTCTACGAGGTGACGGACCATCGACCGAGCAGCAACCCGGGCGACTTGATCACCGGCGTCACGCGCATGTCGGCCGGGAAAATCGGGGACGAATACTTCATGACGCGTGGCCACATTCACGCGCTCGCCAATCGGCCCGAGTTGTACTTCGGGCTCAAAGGCCACGGGCTGATGGTGATGGAGTCGGCCGACGGTGAATCGCGGATCGTCGAGGTCGGCCCGAACACGGCCTGCTATGTGCCGCCCTACTGGATTCATCGTTCGGTGAACGTCGGCACGGACGACTTCGTCATGCTTTTTTGCTATCCGGCCGACTCGGGGCAGGACTACGACATCATCCAGCGGTCGAACGGCCTGCGCCTGCGCATCGTCGACGATGGTCAGGGCGGCTGGCGCAGCATCGATAACCCGGATTATTCGCCGCGTTCGGCGGAAGACGTCGGCGTCTTCATGGCGGAAGTCAAGCGCAAGCAGGGAGCCCCGGCGTGAGCGACGGCCAGGATGCGGGTTGCTATGCGCCGGCGAGCCGGCCGACCCTGCATTTCATCGGCGTGACGACCGCGCAAAGTTCGATCATGAAGGTGTTCCCTGCCTGGGCGAAGCATCTCGGGCTCGGTGACGCGCAGATGAGCGGGATCGACTTTCCGCTGCACGCTCCCGCCGCTGACTACCGGGCCGCGGTCGAATTTCTGAAGCACGATCCGCTCTCGCGCGGCGCACTGGTCACGACGCACAAGATCGATCTGTACGCAGCCTGCAAGGATCTGTTCGACGAAATCGATCCGCTGGCGAAGTTGATGGGCGAAACCAGTTGCCTGTCGAAACGGGGCAGGGACCACGGCCGCTACGTTTGTCAGGCGAAGGACCCGATTACCTCGGGCCTGGCCATCGACGGTTTTCTTCGGCCGGGGCACCTCGAGCACAGCGGCGCCGAGATATTCGCCATGGGCGCCGGCGGCTCGACCATCGCGATGACCTGGCACCTCATGCAGCGAACGCGCGGCCTGGACCGCCCTTCCAGGGTCGTCGTCTCGGACCGGTCTGCGGCCCGACTCGACGAGATCAGACACATCCATTCGCAAATCGACTCGGGCATCGCCTGCGAGTACGTCGTCGCGGCGCAGGTGCAAGACAACGATGCCGTGCTGCAAAAGCTGAAACCGGGCGCCTTTGTCGTCAACGCAACCGGCCTCGGCAAGGATGCGCCCGGTTCACCGTTGAGCGAAGACGCGATCTTTCCCGAGCGCGCGATTGTGTGGGATCTCAACTACCGCGGAAATCTGGTCTTTCTCGATCAGGCCCGCGCTCAGGCAGACGAACGCAGCCTGCAGGTCGAGGACGGCTGGACCTATTTCATTCATGGCTGGACGCGCGTCATCGCGGAAGTTTTCCACATCGACATTCCAGTGTCCGGCCCGGGCTTCGACGCACTTTGCGAGATCGCAGTCCAGGCCGGCAAGCCGGCCGCGGCCCACGCAGCAACCTGAGCAACCAAGTTTTTCCATGGCCTGATTTCCAGGCCGACATTCGAGAGCAACAAAGGAGATTTCGATGAACATGCAACGACGTACTTTCAGCGGCCTTACAGCTGCATCCACCGCAACCACGGCCACGCGATGGCTCAAAGTGGGCCTTGCCGCCACGGCGATCGCCGCAGCCGGTCATGCAATGGCGCAGGACAAGTTCAAGATCGGCGTGTCGATGAAGACGCTGTCGGCGCCTTACTTCGCGGCCCAGATGGACGCCGCCAAGGCGCATGCCAAGGAACTCGGCTATGAAGTGATCGGCACCGATGCGCAGGGCAAGATGCAAAAGCAGATTGCCGACATCGAAGACCTGGTCACGCGCGGCGTGAAACTGCTGATCGTGAATCCGGCCGACGCCGATGCATTGGTCAACGCGGTTAATTCGGCCAGTGCGCGCGGCGTCAAGGTCGTGGTGATGGACAGCACCCTGAACCCGAAGGCGAACTACGTCACGCTGGTGCAATCGTCCAACAGCGCCAATGGCGCGCTGGTCGGCGACTGGGTGGTCAAGGAAATCGGCGACAAGCCGGCAAAGATCGCGCTGCTTTCCGGCGAGAAGGGCAACCCGGTAGGCCAGGAGCGGCGTCTGGGCGTCTTGAGCGGAATCATGGAAGCACAGATCCGTCAATTCGGCCACGCCAACGTCGAAGTAGTCGGCCAGGGCTGGGGTGCCTGGAACGAGGGCGGCGGACTCAAGGCAATGGAAGATTTGCTCGTCGCGCACAAGGACTTCAACATCGCGCTCGGCGAGAACGACAGCATGCTGCTCGGCGCACGGCGCGCTCTGCAAAGCGCCAAGCGCGACAACGTGCTGCTGGTCGCCGCGGCCGACGGCCAGAAGGAAGCACTCGAGTTGATCAAGCAAGGCAAATACGGCGTCACCGGTCTGAACGACCCGGCGCTGGTCGCCAAGACCGCTGTCGACGTCGGGATCAAGGCTGTGAAGGGCGAAGCCAAAGATATCCCCAAGCAGACCTTCACGCCGCCGGCGGCCATCACCAAAGACAGCGTCGACAAGTACTACAACCCGAAGGCGGTGTTCTGATCCTGCGCCAAGCGCGATGGAGCTTTAGATGCAGTCAACGCAAAACGAATCGCCGGCACCCTTGTTGACGCTTGCGGGCGTCAGCAAGAACTTCGGCGGCGTGCACGCGCTGAAGGGTGTCGATTTCGAGGTGCGGGCCGGCGAAGTCCATGCGCTGGTCGGCGAGAACGGTGCCGGCAAGTCGACCGCGATGAAGATCATCGCGGGCAACCACATCCCGGACGGCGGCTCGATCCACCTCGACGGCGAGCCGATGCAATTCCGCTCCCCGCACGACGCATTGGTCCGCGGCATTGCGCTGATCCATCAGGAAACGGCGCTGGCGCCGGATTTGACCGTCGCCGAGAACGTGATGATCTGCCACTTGCCGGGGCTGATCCGGTGGCGTGAGATGTACGGTCGGGCGTCGGAATTGATTCTGGGCCTGGGCTTCGAAATCGATCCGGCCGCGCCGGTTTCGACCTTGTCGGCCGCGCATCGGCAGATCGTCGAAATTGCCAAGGCGTTGAGCCTCAACGTCAAGCTGCTGGTGCTCGACGAGCCGACCGCATCGCTTGCGCCGAGCGATGCGACGCGTCTGCTCGACATCGTGCGAAAGCTGCGCGATCGCGGCGTTGGCGTCGTCTACATCTCGCACCGCTTGCACGAAGTATTCGAAATCGCAGACCGCATCACGGTGCTGAAGGACGGCGAGAAGGTGTCGACCGTGACGCCGGCAACGGTCGATATGGACGGGCTGATCCGGCTGATGGTCGGCCGGCCGCTCGCAGCCTTGTTCCCGAAGCGCGAGGGCGTGACGATCGGGGACGTGGTCCTCAAGGTCGACGGCATCACGCGGCGCGGCGTGGTCGACAAGGTTTCGTTCGAGGTACGTGCCGGCGAGGTGGTCGGCCTGGGTGGGCTGATCGGCTCCGGCAGAACCGAGTTGGTGCGTCTGATTTTCGGTGCCGACCGCGCCGATGGCGGCAGTGTCTCCATCGATGGTCGCGACGTGACACCGCGGACCACCGGCGCGGGTGTGCAGGCCGGCATCGGTCTGGTGCCCGAAGACCGCAAGTCTCAAGGCGCGGTGCTGACGCTGCCGATTCGAGTGAATTCGACCATGGCGCGCTTGTCGGATGTCACGACCTGGTTCGGCGGCCTGCGACTCGGGCGCGAGCGGCAGACGGTGGCCCAGTTGATGACGAGCTTGCAGATCAAGGCGCGCGACATGGACGCGGACGTATCGACGCTATCAGGCGGCAATCAGCAAAAAGTCGTGCTCGCCAAATGGTTCCACGCGCAAGGCCGGGTGATCATCCTCGACGAGCCGACCCGCGGTGTCGATGTCGGTGCGAAGGCCGAGATTTACACCTTGATCAACAAGCTGGCGAAAGACGGCATGGCCATCGTCGTCGTCTCGTCGGAGCATGCCGAACTGATGGGCTTGTGCGACCGGATTCTGGTGATGGGTGGTGGCCGGTTGCGCGGCCAGATTGATCCGCCCGACTACAGCGAAGAAGCGATCGTCGCGATGTCGCTCGGCCATGCGCGCGCCGAAAAACTGTCCGCCGAACCCGTCCCCGCATGAAACGGAGCATTCCATGAATACCGAATCGACCACGGCCCAGGCCGTCACGCGCGATCAACCGGAACGCTCCGGCTTCGCCTGGGGCTCGCTCAAGCAGTTCAACACCGTACTCATCTTCGCAGTGCTCATCATCGGGTCGACCTTCGTTTCGTCCGACTTCATGACCGGGCCGAACATCTCCAACGTATCGCGTCAGGTTGCCGGTATCGGCATCATGTCGATGGGCATGCTGCTGGTCGTGTTGACCGGCGGCATCGACTTGTCGGTCGGTTCCGTCGCCGCGTTGTCGAGCGTGGTGACGGCGATGCTCATGCCGGAGTACGGCTTGACGCTCGCCGTTCTGGGCGGACTGGTGGCCGGTGCGATTTGTGGCGTCGTCAATGGCGTATTGATTTCCCGTTTTCGGCTCAGCGCCTTCGTTGTCACTCTCGCGATGATGACCGTCGCGCGCGGCGTCGCCTTGATCATCTCGAAAGGTGCGCCGGTGCTGGTCGACGAAAAGGGCCAGGCGCTGCTCGATTTCGGTCGCGAAACCTGGGCCTGGATTCCGCAGCCGACGGCCATCATGCTGCTGATCTTCGTGATCGGTGGTCTTTTCCTCGGCTACATGCGCGCTGGCCGACTGGTTCGCGCGATAGGCTCGAATGAAGAGGCGGTCCGGCTCTCGGGCGTTTCGGTCTGGGTTTATGCGCTGCTGGCCTATGTGGTTTCCGGAACCCTCGCCGCGGCGGCCGGCGTCATCGCGGTTGCACGCTCGGGCGTCGGCGCACCGACCGTCGGCATCGGCGACGAACTCACGGTGATCGCCGCGGTCGTGATCGGTGGCGCCAGCTTGATGGGCGGTCGCGGAACGGTCGTCAACACCCTGATCGGCGTGCTCACGCTCGGCGTTATCGCCAACATCATGAACTTGACCAGTGTGCCCGGCTATCACCAGCAAGTAGTGATGGGCGCGATCATCATCGTCGCGATTCTGGCGCAGCGCAGTTCCAACGCGGCGCGCCATTGACGTTGTGGCCGCGGTGCTGGCATGAGCGACGACCTCACCCTGGCCATCGACGTCGGTACGGGCAGTGCGCGCGCTGCGCTGGTAGATGCGCGGGGCCGATTGCTGGGCATCGCGGCGCGCGAGTACGACCAGATCGTTCCGGCATTCGGCTGGTCAGAGCAGCGTCCGCTCGACTGGTGGAATGGCGTGACCGAGTCGATCCGCCAACTGCTCGATGCGCATCCCGGCGCCCGCGAGCGTATCGCGATGATCGCGGCTTGCGGCCAGATGCACGCGACGGTGTTGATCGATTCAAACGGCGACCTGACGCGTGAAACTTCTCCCTTGTGGAACGACAAGCGAACCGTGGCGCTGGTGGCCGAGTTCGAACGCAACAATGTGCCGACCGACTATCTCGGGCGCACCGGCAATCCGCCGACGCCGGCCTGGCCCGCGTTCAAGCTCCAATGGATCCGCGACCACGATGCTGAAGCCTATCGCCGCGCCGCCGCCGTGTTCATGCCGAAGGACTACATCAACTTCCGCCTCACCGGCGAAATCGCGACCGATCGCACCGAAGCCGCATGCAGTTTCCTGATGGAACCGAAGCGCGGCGACTGGTCGCAGGCCACCTGCGATCAGCTCGGGCTCGATCGCACCAAGCTCGCGCCGATTCGCAATCCGCTCGACATTCTGGGCACGATCACCGCTGCGTCGGCCCGTGAAACCGGATTGCGCGAGCGCACGCCGGTGATCGTCGGCAGCGCGGACTATGCGGCTGGACTGCTCGGCTCCGGCGTGTGCCAGCGCAGCATGGGCTCGGAGATGATCGGCACCTCCTGCATCGTCACCTTGATCGCGGGCGAGCCGCTGCTCGATCCGGAAATTTCGAACGTCGGCACCGTCGAGGGCGATTGGGGCGCGTTCATGTTGCTCGAATCGGGCGGCGACGCGATGCGCTGGGCGCGCCGCGCATTGCACGAAGGCGCGATCGGCTATGCCGACATCGTCGGCAAGGCGGCCGAGGCGCCCGCAGGTGCGAGCGGCGTGCTGTTCATGCCGTATCTGACCGGCGAGCGGTTCGGCGCGCACCGCAATGCGCGCGCGCAGTTTTTCGGCATCGGCGCCTCGCACGGCATGGCGCACCTCGATCGCGCGGTACTCGAGGGCGTCGCGTTCGCAGTGAAACGCCACATCGGCATCCTCGAAACCGCTGCGGGCACGCGCCTCGAGCGCTTGGTCGCTTCGGGCGGCGGTGCCCGCACCGAATTCTGGTTGCGCGTGAAGGCGAGCGCCTACGGTATTCCGATCATCGTGCCGAAGGAAGCCGAATGCGGCGTGGTCGGCTGCGCTGCGATGGCGCAAACCGCGAGCGGACGCTACGGCTCAGTTCAACAAGCGGCGAGCGCCCTGGTCGCATACGAGCAGGAAGTCGCGCCCGACCCGCGCTGGCGCGAGATCTATGCGCAAACCCAGCCGGTGTTCGAGAAGCTCTATCGGCAGTCGCAAGCGCTCTACGACGATCTCGACCAGCTCGAGCGCCAATCGGCGTCGCGGTCTGCGTGACGTTCAGTCGCGACTCACTCAACAAAACCGGAGTCGATTCATGATTCTCGACCGATTCAAACTCACCGACCAAATTGCTGTCGTCACCGGCGCCGCCGGTGGCATCGGCTTCGCCACGGCCGAGGCGCTGGCCGAAGCCGGCGCAACGGTGGTATTGACCGACATGAACCCCGATGCACTCGAGAATGCGCGCTCCCGACTCGCGGAGAAGGGCTTTGCCGCGGATGCCGAAGCGCTCGACGTGACCGATGCTGCCGCGGTGCAGCGGGTTCACGATGCGGTCGTCGCGCGCCATCAGCGAGTCGACATACTGGTCAACAACGCCGGCATCGCGATCTCGAACCATCCGGCCGAAACGATGGCCGACGAGGTCTGGAACAAGGTTATCGACGTCAACCTGAACGGCTTGTTCTGGTGCTGCCGCGCCTTCGGCAAGAGCATGCTCGCGCGAGGCAAGGGCAGCATCGTCAATGTCGGATCGATGTCGGGCTTGATCGTCAACCGGCCGCAGGAGCAGGCCAACTACAACGCCTCCAAAGCCGGGGTGCACCATCTCACGCGCTCGCTCGCGGCCGAGTGGGGCGCACGCGGTGTGCGCGTCAACGCAGTCGCGCCGACCTATATCGACACCGAAATGAACGCCTACGTCTACAAAGACCCGGAGATGTACCGCCACTGGGTCGGCGGCACGCCGATGAACCGACTCGGCCGGGTCGACGAGGTGGCTGCCGTGGTCCTGTTTCTGGCGAGCGGTGCGGCCAGCTTGATGACCGGCTCGATCGTGCTCGCCGATGGCGGCTATGTGTGCTGGTAGCCAGAGCGCTCTGCTGCCAATCGATTGGAGACCCTTGCGATGACAGACTTGCCCAATCCGTTCAATCGCGCGCTTTTTGCCGGAAAGAGCGTCGTCGTGTCGGGCGCATCAAGTGGCATCGGGTTGGCCATTGCCAGCGGGTTCGCAGCGCTCGGCGCCAGGGTTCTCGCGACGGGCAGCTCCCAAGCCAAGCTCGACGCTTTGGCAAAAGACCCGGCCCATCACGACATCGCTTTCGACCGCCTCGATGTGCGCGACCACGCTGCTGTCGACCAGTGGATGCGCGGGCGATCCGCGATCGACGTACTCGTCAACGCTCAGGGGATTGCGCGTCCGGCAGACGAGTGGACGGAAGAGACTTTTCTCGATGTCATCGACGTCAACCTGTCGAGCGCCTTCCGCCTCACGATGGCCGCGCTGCCGCAGCTCAAGGCCGCCAGGGGTTCGGTGGTGCATGTCGCATCGATGCTGAGCTATCTGGCCGACGCTGAGGTGCCGGCCTACACCGCGAGCAAAACCGGCATCCTGGGCCTGACCCGTGCGATGGCACATCGCTTCGGCCGCGACGGTGTACGCGTGAACGCGGTCGCGCCGGGCTATCACACTACCGAGATGACCCGCGCGCTGTGGCAAGACCCGGTCGCGCACGATCGAATTGCTGAACGCAGCGCGCTCAAACGCTGGGGAACGGCGCAGGATCTGGTCGGCGCGGTCGTCTTCCTGTGCTCGCCCGCAGCGGCTTTCATCACCGGCGTGGTGTTGCCGGTGGACGGGGGTTATCACACAGGTTGATTTGACCGGGGCGTCGCGTCCGAACCGGCAATCGCGACAACTGCGCGACGCCTGCGCGACACGCTCCGGGAAGACGCCGCTTGTACAAGCCCGCCGCACGTCGTAGTGTTGCGCGCGCTCAGTACAACAAAACCGGAGACTTCCCGATGACCTGCTTGCCAACCCTGCGGCGCCATGCCGCTGCCGCGCTGCTGCTTGCCCCCGTTCTGGCCGTTGCCGGCGTGAGCGTGCGACTCGATCCTGCGAGCACCACCACCACCCCGTTTCCGAGCGATCGCTTCTCGGTGCGCGACTGGTCGCAGCTCACATTCCGGCGCGTTTCGCTGCCCAAGCCCAATTGCGCGGAGAAGCCGGTCGAGTGCGGCGACATCGACGTGCTGAACGGGCTGGACGGCTTTTCGACCCAGCCGCGGATCACGGTGCCGTTCACCGGCGCGATCGACGTGGCGAGCGTGTCGAGCAGCACCGTGTTTCTGCTCAATCTCGGCGACACGCTGACATTGCGCGGCTTCGGCGAGCGGGTCGGCATCAACCAGATCGAATGGGATCCGGCAACCAACACACTGATCGCACAGGCCGATCAACTGTTGAACGAACACTCGCGCTACGTTCTGCTCGTGACCAGCGGCGTGCGTGCGGCTGACGGCAGGGGCATAGAGGGCGGTGCGTTCGACCGGAGCGAGTCCAGCGATCGCGCGCACCGCGACGACGAATACGAGCGCGACATGCGCAATGGCGCGCGCTTCGGTCACCGCGGGCGCGACCGTATCGTCGCCGCGAGCTTGTTCACCACCCAGAGCATCTCGGCCGACCTGGTCAAAGTCATGCGGCAGCTCAAGGCATCGCAACCGGGGCCGGTCGATTTCAACCTCGGGCGCGATGCGAATGGCGTTGCGGTGCGTTCGGTCTTCAACCTCGCCGATCTGCAATCGATCACGATCACGCGCCAGACCGGCGCCGCGCCCGCGTTCGCGCCGCCGGCGCCGCTGCCGACCGCTGCGCTGCAGGTCGTGCCGGGCGCGGTCGGGCGTATCGCCTATGGCAAATTCAGCTCGCCCAATTACCTCGACGCGGGTCAGGCGATTCCCGGGACACCGACGATCTGGGGCCGGCCGGCGTCGCAGGGCCGGAGCGACCTGTTGCTGCAACTCTTCGTGCCGAGCGGCCCAAAACCGGCCGGCGGCTGGCCGGTCGCGATCTTCGGCCACGGCTTTACCGACAGCATGTACGGCGTGCCGTGGACCGTGGCATCGGTGTTCGCTTCGAAAGGCATCGCGACCTTGTCGATCAACGTGGTCGGCCATGGGTTCGGCCCGCTCGGCACATTGCAAGTGCAGCCTGTGGCCGGTGCGCCCATCACCTTGCCCGCGGGCGGCCGCGGCTTCGACCAGGACGGCAACGGCACGATCGATTCGACCGAAGGCGTCAACGCCGCGCCGCCGCGCACTGTAATCGGCAGCCGCGATGGCCTGCGCCAAACCACGATCGACTTGATGCAACTGGTGCGACAAGTGCAGGCCGGCATCGACATCGATGGTGATGGCCGCGGCAACGGCAAAACGCTCGACGGCAACCGCATCTACTATGCGGGCCAGTCTTTCGGCGGCATCTACGGCACCATCCTGCTCGGCGTCGAACCCGACATCAAGGCCGGCGTGCCGAACGTGCCGGGCGGCTCGATCACCGAAATCGCGCGGCTCTCACCGGCCTTCCGCACGCTCACGGCCATCTCGCTCGCGCAGCGCAACTTGCTGAACTTACCGCCGGTGCCGAACCTTCCGGTGCCGTTCAACTTCGCGTTCGACGAGAACATTCCATTGCGCAACCTGCCGCCGGTCATCAACACCGTGCCCGGCGCGCTGGCGATTCAGCAGAGCCTCGATCGCTTTCAGTGGGCGCAACAAAGCGGCAACCCGGTGTCGTATGCGCCTTACATCCGCAAGCACCCGCTGCCGGGTGTCGGCGCCAAGCCGGTGTTGATCCAGTTCGCGAAGGGCGACCAGACCGTGCCGAATCCGACCAGCAGCGCGATCGTGCGCGCGGGCGATCTGGCCGACCGGACCGTGCTCTATCGGCACGACCTGGCGTACGCCGCCGATCCGACCTTGCCGAAAAATCCCCACACGTTCCTGAGCAACATCGCGAGTCCCGGCGCGGCGCCGTATGCGATCGGCGCGCAAACCCAGATGGCCGTTTTCTTCGCGAGCGGCGGCGCCACGGTGATCGACCCCGACGGCGCCAGCCCGATCTTCGAAACACCGATCGCGGGGCCGCTGCCGGAGACGTTGAGCTTTATTCCCTGAGTGCGCGGAGTCATCGCGTCTCGGGGTTCGATCGGAAAGGGCGGCGCAGCCAAGCCAGCAAAGTTTCAAGTAAAAAGTGGCTGCTATGGCCGGCCGGTGTGCGCAGGCAGCTATCAGGTTTGTAGCAATGCGGACTGCGCTCCACGCATTCCCGAATGCGCGCGGCAATGGGCGAGACCCGGGTCTTGATCGGTTCCAGCAGCGACCTGGCGATCGGCGAGTTGGTTGTCGAGTCGATCGCCGAGTCGGTGGACTCCGCTGATGTCGCTTGATGCTATTGTTTCAATAGCTGTCTGCGCATGATCCACGGGCTTTGCAGCTCGATTTTCCTCTTGGATTCAAGTGCAAAGCATCGGCCCGGTTCAATCAACCGGGCGGCTGCGGGCACCGCGCAACCCATGCAAGAGAAGTCAGCGTTTTTGCGCCAGCACCAGCGCCAGTAACTGGCCGCGCCGCGCTGCGAATGTCTGGCCGGCCTATTTCCTCATCAATTCGTACAGGCGCCTGGCTTCGTCTTCGAGCGTGTTGTCTGGCATCGACTCGCCGGCGCGGCGATACCAATAGCGCGCGTTGCCCGGGTCGCCCTCGAGCCGATGCAGATAGCCGTGAACAAGGCACGAGCGTTCGTCGAAGTGCGCCTGAATCAGGCGATGCGCCTCGTCCCATTTGCCTTCGCCGGCGAGATCCAGGGCGCGAATGTGATCGGTTGGCATTGTCTTGTCTTCGATTCCAGAAACGTGTTTACCCGCGCGATCGCTGTAATTCGATGCCGTTCACGGAGACCGTCGTATCGGCGAATAAATGAAGTTCACCGCGCCCGACTTCGGCTCGTCAGGCGTAGCGCTTCAAGCAGGCCAGCGCCTGGGCGGCGATGCGCTCGACGATGACTTCGGCCGTGTCGATCGAGTCGATCAGCCCGGCGGCCTCGCCGAACCACACCGCGGCGTTGTCGGGGTCGCCTTCTGCAAAGGCTTTTTGATAGCGCGGAGCTTCGATCACGACCTTCTCTTTCAGCTCATCTTCGTGCCCGTGCCACCGCTCGGTGAAGGCATTGCGGCGAATGCGGGCTGTAAATCCGGTGGGCCAGGAAAGCTGGCGGGCAATGTCTGCGATGCGGGTGCGGATCGTCCCGTCGCCGTCCGTGTCGATGATCGCCGCGTGATGTCGCGCGTTGACGATCGCCTCTCTCGACGCCCAGAACCGGGTCCCCACCAGCACGCCATCGGCGCCGAGCATCAGCGCTGCCGCCAGGCCGCGGCCATCGACGATGCCACCCGCGGCCAATAGCAGGGTGTCGGGCGCACTTGCCCGGATGTAATCGGCCGCCTCGGGAACGAGCGTCATTGCGCCGCGCGACGCGCCATGGCCACCGGCCTCTGCCCCTTGTGCGACGACGGCATCTGCGCCGACCGCGACGGCATCCCTCACATGCGCCATGCTTTGACACTGAC
Organism: Variovorax sp.; assembly: GCA_965218415.1. Classification (GTDB taxonomy): domain Bacteria; phylum Pseudomonadota; class Gammaproteobacteria; order Burkholderiales; family Burkholderiaceae_C; genus Variovorax. The sequence continues at coordinate 2,294,899 of CBDCKT010000003.1, read as the reverse complement.
AGATCAGTTTGGCGCCCGACGCATGAATATCCGCCGCGAACGGTTTGGGGTCGCCGAACGAGAGCATCACCGCCTTGGGCGCGTGTTTCAAAACCTGCGTCAGCAGGGCGGGCGAGTTGTGCAACGACCATGTAATGAAGCCGACCCCGACCGATTGCCGATCCGCGGCCTCGAACTGCTCTTCGAGCCAGGCCGCGTCGCCATAGCCACCGCCAATCAATCCGAGCCCGCCACTGCGACTGACCGCGACAGCCAGGCGACCGCCTGCCGCAAAAGCCATGGGCGCTGAAACGATCGGATGCGCGAGATTCCAGGATCGGGTCAAACGGGTCGATAGGGTGTCCATGGGCTGCTCATTTTCTTTTGCTTGCCGCGCCGAATCGCCAACAGAGCTTTCGATCGATCGCGGATCGTTTGCACTTGATTTGAGTCTGACAGGCGGCAGCGACATTCTTGCGCATCGAATCTGTTTGAGCCTGGCACGTCGTGTGCAGCACGTGCTGACCCGTGACGCGACCGCACGCTCGTGCGGGCGCTCATAACGACCAGATAGCGACTGCGCGCCTGGGTGATCGGTGCCGTCGAATGGCCGGCCATTGCGGTCATCGCGCTATGCTGATTCCCGAACGGCAACGGCTTTTTGGAGGCTTCGACCATGACCGACGTACGCTGGGGCGTTCTGGGCGCCGCGAAGTTCGCGCGCGAGTTCATGGGGCCGGCATTGACGCTGGCGCCGGGCGGCCATGTCGCGGCGCTGGCCACGTCGAACCCGGCCAAGGCCGAGCCGTTTCGCGTCTTCGCGCCGGGTTTGCGCGTGCACGGCAGCTACGAGGCGCTGCTCGCCGATCCCGACATCGACGCGGTCTACATCCCGCTGCCGAACGCCTTGCACGTGGAATGGAGCCTGAAGGCGATGCAGGCCGGCAAGCATGTGCTGTGCGAAAAGCCGATGACGCTGCGGGCCGGCGACTTCGACCGGTTGATCGCCGCCCGCGACCAGGCCGGCGTGCTCGCGGCCGAAGCCTTCATGATCGTGCACCACCCGCAATGGCAGCGCGCGCGCCAGCTGCTGGCCGAGGGCGTGGTCGGGCGGCTCTGGCGCATCGACGGCGCGTTCTCTTTCAACAACCGCGACGCCGGCAACATCCGCAACCGGGCCGACATGGGCGGCGGCGGGCTGCGCGACATCGGCGTCTACGTGATGGGCGGCACCCGCTTCGCGACCGGCCTGGAGCCAACCGACGTTCAAGCCCGCATCCAATCGGAGAACGGCGTCGACGTCTACGCCGCGATCACCGCGAAGTTCGGCGAGGCCGACTACGTCAACTTCACTTCGATTCGCATGCATCCGCGCCAGGAGATCACCTTTCATGGCGACGCGGGCGTGCTGCGACTGCCGGTGCCGTACAACGCGCGGGTGGCCGGTGAAGCGCGGCTGGAGCTGCACCGCGACATGCAAACCATCACCGAACGCTGGCCGGCCGTGAACCAGTACGAGCTGCAGGCGGCGGCCTTCAATCGTTCGGTGCAAGAGGGTGGGGACTACGCGTGCCCGCTGGAGTTTTCGCGCGGGACGCAGGTGATGACGGATGCGGCGTTTGCGAGTGCGGGCTGACCCAGCGGCCGCGCGCCGGGGGCCAATGGGAGTCTGACCCCGTTTCCTGCGTTTCCTGCGTTTCCTGATCCGTTTCCTGCCACCCCGTTTCCTACTTCTTTTTAGCGCGTCCGTCGGACTGTGGATGACGATCCGCACGCAATCCCGCAGCATGGGGAAGCCGCGCCTCGAGGGCGCGAAATCCGGCAGATTGCATTCCAGGCCGAGTGTCGATTCCGTAGGTGCAAGAAGAGATCGATGGCAATGGAGGCCGACACAAACGTACACCGTCGGCGACGCGCATGGTGGGAAGAATCCGCTCAGACCTTCTCGACGGAGTCGCCCGCGAAGCAACCTCGGTGAAAAAACTCGCCATGCAAAAACGACCATTCGACAGTCGCCGCACCCTGTTCGCCGCGCTTACCGGGGCAATGCTGCTCGCATCGACACTTGCCCATGCCGTCACGGCGGTGCGCATCGGCAGCGGCTATTCCATCGCATCGGCACCGCTCGATCCGGTGCGCCTTCAGTACACCTCGACCGACACACGCACCTATGTCGTCGCGGGCTGCGTCCCGAAGAATTTTCCTTCGCCCGGGGTCGTGGGCTCGACATGGCTGGCCTGCAACGACCTCGACTACGTGAAAGACAAGGTCATCGAGAGCCCGTTCATTTCGTGCCTCGACATCTACGGCAACGGCGTGCTGCAAGGCTTTTTCATCAAGGAAGTGAACAACCGCACGTGGAAGTCCTTCCGGTTCTCGTGCCGTCAACTGCAGGAAGACGGTACCGTCGGCGACCGATGGCAAAAGGCGGCCTTCCTTTTCAACTACGAGAAGGACGGCACGCTGTACGAAAGCACCGCACCGACGAACCGCTTGTCGGTCGGCATTCTCGAGGTCTTTAACGAGCTCGAAGTTCGCCAAAGCTTGCTGCAGATCGCGGTGGAGCACGCCACCGCAGCCGACATCCACGAGAGTGGCCGCGCCGGCGAGTTCGCGCGCGACATCAACCTGGGCGACAAATCACCGAAGGCATCGCCCGCGTTCATCGATATCCGCTACTGGAACTGTCCGCCGGGCATGGTGGTCACGGGAGCCGCCATCGGGCACATCCCGGACGCTAAGGGCAAGCACACGCGGCCGGTGTATCTGCTGCTCGAATGCCGCAAGTTGTTGCACGGGTAGGCAATGCTCGCTCGGATAGCGCGCAGGCCTTCGAGCATGGGATGGCCGTGTGGCATGGCCTGTGCATGCGCTGACAGAGCGGTAAACAGTTGCAGCGCGTTCGCGTGTTGACGCTACAAAAATGAGAGCTTTCTGCGAATGCGGGACGGGCGTTGTAGCCCGATTTCTCTTAAAGAATGCAGATCAAATCAGTCGCCGCGCCGCACCCGTCTATGCATTCCCCGTGTTCGGCGTACCCGACGGTTCGATCAGCAAAAGCTGTGCTTCTTCTTCGGGCACCGGGCAATGCGCCACGTTCTTATTCGGACCACGCAGCCTTCGCCGATCCAATCGCCGCGCCCGCCCGCCCGCAGCCGCGGTTACGGCTGATAGCAGGCACCCGATGCATCGTGCGTGATGCCGACCAGGTCGCCGCCGGCGCTGCCCCACACATTGCCGCCGGTGAAGATCAAACAGCCTTGGCCCTTGTAGAGCACCTGCATGCGGCGCGCATCGCTGCCGAAGTAGAACGGAATCCAGCGCTTGCCGGATTCGTAGGAATGCGTCCGGTCGGGCGCGCGGTCCATCACGTCCTGCACTTCGTTCATTTCCATGCCGATTTGCAGTTTGGCGAACTTGCTACCCGGCGCCGGCGTGCCCACCACTTCGCCGGAGTAGGAGCCGTCGCGGGACTTCACTTCCTTGCCGGCCGGAGCGATGGTCGCGACAGGAGCGGCGGTGGCGGCCGACGAAGCGGTCGGCTGCGGCTCGGTGCCCTGCGGCTGTTTCGTCGCGCAGGCGGCGCACAGGAGGGTGACGGCGATCGGCAGGAGAAGTTTTGAATTCATCATGAGGCGGCAATGGTGCATCGAAGGTGAAGAAGGCATCGATTCTGCACGGTGTCAAATTGGATCAGCCGCCGCCTTGGACGCGACGGCGGCGGCGACTGCGTTACGCAGCCGCGTCAGCGCTCCGACAAGCATGCCCCGATGCGCGCGAGTGCATCGTCGATCGCCTCTGCCGTCGTGCCGAAGCTCGTGACGAACCGGGCCTGATCCTTCGCGGTCCTGAAAAGATCGATGTCGGCGTCGGCCCAGGCGTCGATGACGGCCGGTTCGGCCCGGACGAAAACCATGTTGGCGCGAGGAGGGTGGATGGGCGCGATGCCGAGCGCCACGAGGCCGCGCGCGAACCGTGCCATGGCCTCGTTCGCGGTCGCTGCGAGTCGCAGCCACAGCCCGTCGGTCAGGTACGCGTCGAGCTGGGTCGACTGGAAGCGCATTTTGGATGTCACCTGACCCGCGCGCCGCAGCCGATAGGCCAGCGACTCGCGCAGCGCCGGATCGAAACAGACGATGGCTTCGGTATTGATCGCGCCGTTCTTGGTGGCGCCGAGCGTGACGACATCGGCGCCGGCGCGCCATGTCAGATCGGCCGGCGAGCAATCCAGCGCGACGATCGCGTTCGCCAGCCGGGCGCCGTCGATGTGGACCCGCAGTCCACGCGCCCGAGCGACGTCGGCCACCGCCTTTACCTGTTCGAGCGGATAAACGGTGCCGAGGTCGGTGATCTGTGTGAGCGATACGACCGTCGGCTGCGAGTGCCAGGTTTCACCCCATCGGACCGCCGCCAGTGCCGCCTCCACAGTGGTGGGGGTCAGGCAACCTTCGCTGTCGCCGGGCAGGGGGCGCATCACGGCCCCGCTGAACAGCGATGTGGCGCCGGCTTCGCTGGCGTAGATATGCGCCGTTTCGTGGCACAACACGGCGCCCCACGGCGGGCACATGGCCGAGAGCCCGATCGCGTTGCCGGCCGTGCCCGTCGCGACGGGAAACACCGCCACGTCGTCGCGCTCGAACACCTCGGCGACACGCGCATGCAGCCGCGCCGTCCACGGATCGGCGCCATAAGCCAACGACGCGCCGACATTCGCCGCCTGCACGGCGGCCATGATTTCGGGCGCGACGCCGGCCGAGTTGTCGCTGCGCAGTTCGATGCGCGGGCGTTCGGGTGTTGTATCGGTCATCGTGTTCGCCCGCCGTTTCTTGTGGGCCGCGATGCGCTGTCCGAAGTGCAAGCTATGCGTGCTTTTGAGGTTTTCATGCTAAGGAGTATTCCACTACGCAGATGGAAAATGGTTGCAAATTGCGGCGCCTAACCGATGAGTAATGGCATGTTCTGCTAATATTGAACTTCAAGAAAAATTTTCTGCCATGAAGATTGACGCGATCGACCGACGCATCCTTGCCGAGCTTCAAGTCGACGGCCGGCTCACCAACAATGATCTGGCCGACCGGATCGGCCTGTCGCCGTCGCCCTGCCTGCGGCGCGTTCGAGCGCTCGAAACGGCGGGCCTCATCAAGGGCTATGCCGCCCTGCTCGATGCGGTTCAGCTCGGCCTGGGCACCAGCGTTTTCGTCCGGGTCTGGCTGGTCGGGCAGGACGACGAAACCGTCCAGCGCTTCACCGACAGCATCATCGCGCTGCCGCACGTCGTCGAGTGCCACATGATGGCCGGCGACTGCGATTTTCTGCTGCGCGTTGTCACGCCCGACCTCGACACCTACAGACGCTTCCAGGCCGAGAAACTCGCGCGCATCAAGGGCGTGCAGAGCTTGAAGACTGATATTCCGTTGCAGCGCATCAAGTTGACGACGGCGTTGCCGTTGTGATGCCGCGCAACCTCGCGTCGACGCTTGGGTGGCGAACCAAATACGCGAATTCGTAGCACAGCGGCACTAAGCATCCAGTGCACCCTTGGTGCTACTAAAAGAATAGCTGGCTGCGCAGGCCAGACAAGCGTTCCAGAAGTTATTTTTTTGAAACTTTGCTTGAAATTTGGCGCGCGACGGCCAACGCTCGCATTCGGCCAACGCTACAGGCGGTCGGCTGGAACGCGGGGTCAGGCAGAAGCATCCCGAAATGCCCGAAGCACCGCATTGATTCGGGTTTGATACCCCGATCCCTTGGATTTGAACCACTCGAGGACGTCCTGGTCCACGCGCAACGACACAAGCGCCTTCGACGGCGCTGGCGGCATTGGCTCAAGGCCCTTGCGCACGATGCCGCGCACGATGTGCTCGACGTCGGCCTCGGGGTGTTCATTCGTCGGCGCGCCCGAAACGGACGGGTCGCGCAGACGAGCCCAGTCAGTTCTGGACTTGCTGGAAGAAGAGCTCGGCTTCACGCCTCGTGGCTTTACGGAAGGAGATGACGCGGATTTCATTTTCAGACTCAATGCGAACGATAGACACCGGGACGCGAGCAACCTGAGCGCTACGAAAAACATAGCTGTCTGCACACGCCAGATAAGCGTTTCGACCACTATTCGCTTGCAACTTCGTGTGACGCTTAGCTTGCGATGCTCGACGCAGAGATCTGCAACGCCCGCAGGCCATCCGCCGGAACCAGCGATCAAGCGTCATCTGCCTGCAACCGCCAGAAGCGCCTTGGGATTGATATTGGCGATGGCAAGCAACGTTCGGGTAGCGCCGCTCGGTTGCTTGCGGCCTTGCTCCCAACCTTGCAAGGTTCGAACAGACACGCCGAGCAGCGCCGCGAATTGCGATTGCGACAGCCCGGTGTTGTTCCGGGCGTCAGCCACAGGCGATGACACAACGCGAGTCTGCTCCGCCTTCATTTCGCGCACCGCCTGCAGCAACTCCGCCGATAGGTCACGTTTGCCGTCGTAGACAGCCAACTTTTTCGGGCTCCGAGGCTTACTTTTCGAGGGCACGGCGAATCTCCTTCATTTTCGATCCGATCAGGTTGTCGGTCTTTGATTTTGCGTACAGCGTGAGCAATACGACCTCGGCCTCTATAGTGCGAGTGAAATAGATTAAATGAACTAATTGAAATCTGACCCAATTACTCTATTTGTTGGACTTACCAACTAATAACTCCTCCTCTTGATACAACACTGCCTTACACGAATCAGTAAGCATCAGTGCTTCGGACTTCAAATCATAAGACGGCCACTTGCCCTTTGCAAGCGCTTCGTCAAGCCTTTTCCTGAATTCAATTTTGGCGTTGTTTACAGAAACGTCAATTGCGAAGATGTGAGCCTTACCGTAGTAGAGTCGGTAAAACCTTGTTGAATTGAGATGCGCCTCGGTAGAGTTTGTACTGATTGCGACTACTGCGGCCGCGTCTGCAAGCTCATAGTACACATCCCGCTTTTGGGAGTATCTTATCTGCCTCAGTTCCTTCTCCTTCAGCCTGTTTTCAATTTTCGCTTGCTCCTGATAGGTTTTTAGTGCGCTAATGCCACCAACGACAATGCTGACGGCTGTAAATACCGTAGTTATGGCGCTACACGCCTTGAACCGAAATTCCCAATCTTCTCGAGTCATAATCGCCTCCGATCTTGACGCCAAAAAACTAAATTAAGCGGCGAAGCTGTTCGCTTGAATGCCGGGTTATGCGCGATGTTGAATGGACGCGCCGCGACAGATCCGGCCCGGATGCGGTGCCATGCATCGAGTGCAACCTGAAAATTACTAAAATCATAGCTGCCTGCGCATGCCAGACAAGCGCCGCAGCCATAATTTGCATAAAACTTTGCATGACACTCGCGACAGCTAACGTTGCTGGCAGGCGGCGGGGGAGGCTTGCTCGCTTGACTTGGGGGTTAGCCACCATACGGCACGAAGATGGAAACGAAATTCGGCGTTGTGGTTCCGACAGGCACTTGAACTGTGGATCTGGCGAAGGGGGGTTTGCTCAAGGCATCTCGGATCGCAACCGCTTGCCGATTCTCAATACCTTCTTCAAACCGAACTTCCAAATCTGAAGGTGGATTCATGTTCTCCATTGACTCCGAGGTGCTTGGATAGAGGGCGATCAGGTTGTCTATTCCTTGTTTTTTGAGATGAGCTTGCACCGCGCGCGCGGTCGTGGTCGCGGCAGGATCCGACGCCAAATAATAGATCCCGATCTTGTACCCCGCCAGGACGCCTTTCCCTTTGGCAAGCGTTGGAAGTTGCGCGGACGCCTCTATTCTTTGCGATTCAGCTCGGACCTCCGCCTTGAGGGCCGCTGAAACTTGCGGGTTCGCTTGAACGAACACTGCTACGTCGCCAGCTAGGGCTGGATCCATCAATTTGAGCAGCGACATTGCGTTGGCTTGCTGTTTTACATCGGTCGATGTAATGTCCCGGTAAAACAACTCGAGATACTTGCTTTGCATCGTTCGATCGAACTCTGCCTTTCGGTTTTCGGAATTGGACTTCGCGAGTGCCAGCTGCCCTTCCGAAATTTTGCTGGCGGCCAAATTGCCAACATACGCGAGCACCGCGATTGTTAGTGGAATAAAGGCCTTTTCAATAGCCCAAAAGATGCGTTCATACCATTTCGGTTTGCTCAATTTGGTGTTGCTTTCGATTACACCGAGCCTACGCAACACCTCATCCATTCGATCACTCACGGCTACTCCTCTGCGAAACTGTGGTCGCTAAAAAAATGGACGACCACTATTTAACTTGCCAATGCCGCGTAAACCTGTGTTCTCCGAATACAAATCTTTTACTACCTACAGGCGGGAGCGCGCGCGGTAAATGGGCAAACCTTAAAATTTTTGGATGAGCGCTGACCAGCGCTGCATGGCATCGCTGCCGAGTCCAAGCGAGAGGGAAATTACCGAGCCGGATGCAACCATGCTCAGCGCGCCCGTGCCGCTTGCCAACTGATCAACCCAGTCCGATCCGGCAACCGTAAGAGCGCCATCACCGCCCCCGTCTCCGCCACCACCTTCCCCATGCGCACCACCTTCAACCGCGTCGCCCGCAACCGAATCGCCTCCACCGCATCCCGCGCCTGCAGCAACACGAAGCTCGCATCGCACCCCGCCTCGATCCCATACCCCTCCAGCCCCATCACCTTCGCCGCATTCCGCGTCACCGCATCGAAGCAACGCCGAATGCCGTCCTGGCTCGTCATCTGCGCCACGTGGAGGCCCATGTGCGCGACTTCGAGCATGTCGCCGGAGCCCATGCCGTACCAGGGGTCCATCACGCAGTCGTGGCCGAAGGCGACGTTGACGCCGGCGGCCATGAGTTCGGGCACGCGGGTCATGCCGCGGCGTTTGGGGTAGGTGTCGTGGCGGCCTTGCAAGGTGATGTTGATGAGAGGATTCGCGACGACGGCGACGCCGGCTTCATGGATCAGCGGCAGCAGCTTGCTCACGTAGTAGTTGTCCATGCTGTGCATGGAGGTGCAGTGGCTGCCAGTGACGCGGCCCTGCAGGCCGAGGCGCTGCGCCTCGAAGGCCAGAGTTTCGATGTGGCGCGACAGCGGGTCGTCGGATTCGTCGCAGTGCATGTCGACGGGCACGCCGCGCTCGGCGGCGAGCTCGCACAGCAGCTTCACGCTCGCGGCGCCGTCGGCCATGGTGCGCTCGAAGTGCGGAATGCCGCCGACGACGTCGACGCCTTTGTCGAGTGCGCGTTTGAGGTTTTCGACGCCGCCCTTTGACCTGAGCACGCCGTCTTGCGGGAATGCGACCAGTTGCAGGTCGAGGTACGGCGCGACCCGGCGCTTGACTTCGAGCAGTGCGTCGACGGCCAGCAGGCGCTCGTCGCTGGTGTCGACATGGCTGCGAATCGCGAGCAGGCCCTTGGCCACGGCCCAGTCGCAGTAGGTGAGGGCGCGCTCGATGATCGCGTCGGCTTGGAGCGTGGGTTTCAGCTCGCCCCACAGCGCGATGCCTTCGAGCAGGGTGCCGCTCTCGTTGACCCGCGGCTGGCCGTAGCTCAAGGTCGAATCCATGTGGAAGTGCGGGTCGACAAAGTGCGGCGTCAGCAACTGGCATTTGGCGTCGAGTACCTCGCGCGCGGGCGCCTGCTCGGGCGCGAGGCCTGGCGAGACTTCGGCGATGCGGCCGTCTTGCACCGCGACCGACATATTGGTGCGGCCATCGGGCAGGGTGGCGTGGGTGACGAGGAGGTCGAGCATGGTCAGGGTTGGCTTAAGTCGGGCTTTTTGTCGAGGTTTCTGTCGGGCGTTTCGGTAGACGAATCCGGCCAGAAGATCTCTGCGCCGACCAACTCTTGCGGGCCGATTTCGCCACCGTGGATTTGCGGGTCGAATGCGGCCAGACGTGGCTCCAGGGTGTGCCGCTCGGTGGCTTGTTGTTTGCGCCGAGTGCGGGCCGCGGCCATTCCCGCTTCGAACTCCTCATCCGTGGCCGGCCGGTTGTCTTCATCGACGCCATCCCAGACGTAGTAACCGCCCGGAGGCGGCGTTTTCATCGCTTTGAGAATTGTTTTCCGGTCCGTCTGATCCTTGCAATCGAAATTGGCCGGACTGGCTGGCGCAGGAGGTGGCGTGCGTGGCATCAAGCCACCTTTCGTTTCGCCTGCAGCCATTCGCGCAGCGCCGCATTCATGCGCGACTGCCAGCCGGCTCCATCGGCGCGGAAGGCTTCCAGCACATCGTGGTCAATGCGGATGGTGGTCGATTCCTTGGTGCTGCCGGGAGGGCGCCCGCGCGCTTTGCGGGCCGCAGCCATGCCGGCTGCAAGTTCCTCGTCGGTAGCGGGGCGGTCGTCTTCGTCTACGCCGTCCCAAACATAGTCGCCACCGGCCGGTGGATGCTTGAGCGCTTCAAGCACTTCGCTACGCGTCATCGTCTTCTTCAAGCCATTCATGGTATTGCTTCCTTTCCTTTGTGCTCGCCTTGCGAAAGCTCACGATGCGCACGTTGGCTCCCGGTATGTGCACCAGCGTCAACACCGCGAGCCGGTCGAAAACGTAAGCCATCGATTGGGTCCGCGGCTCGCCCTTTCGATGCGACTCGACATCGAAACGGATGTCGCTTTCCAGTACCCAACGTGCCTCTGCGAAGTCCAGGTCGTGTTTGAGCAGGTTGTTCCGCCGTTTTTGCTCATCCCATTCAAGTTGCATGATTTCTTCTTTTTATTGTAGTAACAAATAATAAAAATTCAAGCGAAAGATCTCACCGCTCCCCCTTCCGATAAGCCTTCATCAGGGCCTGCGGATAGCTCGCCTTCCGAGCCACAAGCACCAGCGCTAGGATCGACAGCAGGTAGGGCAGCATCAAATAAATCTGATAGGGCAACACCGCGCCGCCCGACTGCTGCAGCCGCAGTTGCAGCGCGTCGAAAAACGCAAACAGCAGCGCGCCGAGCAGCGCCTTGCCGGGCCGCCACGAGGCGAACACCACGAGCGCGACGCAGATCCAGCCGCGGCCGTTGACCATGTTGAAGAAGAAGGCGTTGAACGCCGACAGCGTGAGGAAGGAACCTGCCACGCCCATCAGCGCCGAGCCGGCGACGATCGCGCCGGTGCGCGTGCCGATCACCGACACGCCCTGGCCTTCGGCCGCCAGCGGGTTCTCGCCGACCATCCGCACCGCGAGGCCGAGCGGCGTCCGGTACAGCACCCAGCCGACGAGCGGCACCAGCAGCAGTGCGAACAAGGTCAGCGCGGTCTGCGCGCCGAGCACCGGAACCGGCAGCCAGTCCATCGGCGCGAACGGCGTCACGGTCGGCGGCGTGCTCACTTTCGGAAAGCTCACGCGGTAGCCGTAGTAACTCAGCGACGTCGCGAGCAATGTGATGCCCAGCCCCGACACGTGCTGCGACAACGCCAGCCCCACGGTGAGCAGCGCATGCAACAACCCGAACGCCGCCCCGGTCGCCGCCGCTGCCGCCACGCCGACCCACAGCGGCGCGCCCGCGTACACCGCGAGCCATCCGGTGAACGCACCCGCGACCATGATTCCCTCGATCCCCAGGTTGAGCACCCCGGCGCGCTCGCACAGCAGCACGCCGAGCGTGCCGAGGATCAGCGGCGTCGCAATCCGCAGCACCGCGACCCAGAAGTCGGCGTTGGAGAGGATGTTGGCGAGGTCGGTCACAGTGTGAGAAATTCGGGCAGCCGAACGCGAAGGACACGAAGGGCTCGCGAAGGACGCGAAAGAACAGCCGAAATTGAATTGGGCTGCGTGCTCTTTCGGGCTCGCCAGCGTGTGAACGGTTTCGCGGTGCGCAACCGTCCAATGCATCCCGAGGGTCGACTTGTCCCGTCCGCGGCAAGGCCTGCAGCCCTGCGCAACCGAGCCGGCTTCACATCAAAAATTGGTTTTCCTTTCGCGTCCTTCGCGAAACCTTCGCGTCCTTCGCGTTCGGCTGTCCGATTTCGTAACCCATCACTTCCACCGCACCCGATGGTTCGCCAGCAGCATCGCCACCAGCACCGAAAGAAGCGACGCCGCGACGATCACGTCGGCGATGTAGGTCGGAACCTGAATCGCGCGGCTCATGCTGTCGGCGCCGACCAGAACGCCGGCGACGAACACGCTGGCTGCGAGCACGCCGAGCGGATGCAGGCCCGCGAGCATCGCGATCACGATGCCGCTGTAGCCGTAGCCGGGCGACATGTCGAGCGTGACGTAGCTGGTGCGGCCCGCGACTTCGATCGCGCCGGCCAGGCCGGCGAGCGCTCCCGACAGCAGTGCGACCCAGACGACGGTTCGCGTGACGCCGACGCCCGCGAACGCGGCAGCGCGCGGGTTCGCGCCAACCGCGCGAATATCGAAGCCGAGCACGGTGAACTTCATCAGCGCCCACGCGCCGACGGCGAGCACCACGGCCCAGATCAATCCGGTGTGGACGCGGGTCTGCGCGATCAGCTTACCGAGCTCCAGATCGGATTGCAGGCCGACGCTGCGCGGCCAGCCCATGCCGAGCGGGTCTTTCATCGGCCCGTCGAGCAATGCGCCGACGGCTAGCAGCACGATGAAATTGAGCAGCAAGGTCGTCACGACTTCGTCGACGCCGAGTTTCGTTTTCAGGAGCGCCGGGCCGAGCAGCAGCAATGCGCCGGCGAGCGCCGCTGCGGCCATCATCAAGGGGAACAGCAGCCAGGTTGGAAGGTCGAAGCCGCTGCCGCCATGCATTCCACCAACAGCAATCGCGGCCAGCGCGCCGGCATACAGCTGGCCTTCGGCGCCGATGTTGAAGAGGCGCGCGCGGAACGCGACCGCGGCCGACAAGCCCGTGAGCGCCAGTGGAATCGCGCGGGTCAAAGTTTCGCTGAACGCGAACACCGAGCCGAAGCCGCCTTCGATCAGCAGCGCATACGTGCGCGAAACGGGTTGGCCGGCCCATAGAACGAGCAGGCCGGCGATCGCGAAGGTGAAAGCGATGGCACCGAAGGGCGCGAGCAGTTGCGCGGCGCGCGAAACAGCAGGGCGCTTTTCAAGTCTCATGGCGTGCGCATGCTATAGAAAAAATAGCTGTCTGCGCATGCAGGACGGGCGCTGCAGGCCGATTTGGCTTGAAAACGGAACAACCGTCGCCGCATGCGCCGAAGTGCAGGCAAGAACATCACGCGCTTGCCTCGGCCGCTCCGGCCATTGCCAGGCCGATCGCCTCGCGCGTCCAGTCGTCGGCCGGACGTGCCGCGCTGAGCTGTCCCGAATGCATGACCGCGATGCGGTCGCCGAGCATCGACACTTCGTCGAGATCGTCCGAGATCAACAGCACTGCCGCGCCCGCGTCACGCGCGGCAACGAGTTGTCGGTGCACATACGCGACGGCGCCGATATCGAGGCCCCAAGTCGGTTGATGCGCGACGATCAGGCGCGGCGGCTGGTTGCCTTTCGCCCCATCCGTCGGCAGCAGCGCGCGGCCGAGAATCAGTTTTTGCATGTTGCCACCCGACAGCGCGCGGGCCGGCGCATCGAGTCCGCCGCCGCGCACATCGAAGGCCTTCACGATGCACGCCGCGTGCGTGCGCGCTGCGGCGCGCCGAACGAAGAGTCCACGCCGGAAAGCCGGGTTTCGCAAGCGATCGGACACGGCGTTTTCCCACAAGGGCAAATCGCCGACAACGCCGACTCCGTGCCGGTCTTCGGGAATGCGCGCGACGCCGTGCGTGACCAGCCATGCCGGACTGGCGCGCAGCGGTTCACCGCTCAGCAGCACGCGTCCTGCGCTCGAACGGCGCGTTCCGCACAGCAGGTCGGCCAGCGCGGCTTGTCCGTTGCCCGAAACGCCGGCGATCGCGACGATCTCGCCCGCATGAAGGCGCAACGACACGCCATGCAACGCATCACGTGCGCCTTGTGTGTGAACGTCTTCCAATGCGCAGACCGGCGCCGCGCCTGACTGCTGCATCGCTGCCGGATGGCGCTGCGCCCCATCGACCGCGCGGCCGACCATCGCCTGCGCGAGCACGGCTTCGGTCGCACCGGCAGCCGGCATTTCAGCCACCAGCTTGCCGTGGCGCAACACTGCGATCCGATGCGACACCCGCAACACTTCGCCGAGCTTGTGGCTGATGAAGACGATCGACAATCCCTCGGCGACCATGCGTGTCAGGGTCGCGAAAAGTGCTTCGCTCTCCTGCGGCGTGAGCACCGCGGTCGGTTCGTCGAGGATCAAAATCCGCGCGCCGCGATAAAGCGCTTTCAAAATCTCGACCCGCTGGCGCTCGCCGACCGAGAGCGAGCCGACCATCGCATCGGGGTCTATTGTGAGTCCGAAGCGGCGCGAGACCTCCAGCAGCTTCGCGCGCGCAGCGGCACGGCGCGTGAACGGCTGCCACAACGATTCGCTGCCGAGCGTCACGTTGTCCAGCACCGTCAAGTTGTCGGCCAGGGTGAAATGCTGATGCACCATGCCGATGCCCGCAGCCAATGCGACTTTCGGATTGCCCGGCGCCAGCGGCCGGCCGAACGCTTCGATCGACCCCGAATCGGCGCGGTAGTGGCCGAACAGAATCGACATCAGGGTCGATTTGCCGGCGCCGTTTTCGCCGAGCAGCGCCAGCACTTCGCCGCCAGCCAGCGTCAGCGAAATCGCGTCGTTCGCGATGAGCGGGCCGAAGCGTTTGGTGATGCCGTCCAAGCGCAGCACCGGCGCGGCGGGCCGGTTGCGGGTAACTGCCGCGACCATGCTCAGGACGTTGCCGGAGGCAACGCGTCGATCGATCGGAGCACGGCACGCGCGATGGCTTCTCGTTTGGGCAGATCGTCGACTCGTCCGGGCGTATCGATATTGATCGAAAAGAACACCGGACCGCCGGGCCACTCGACCCAGCCGACCCATCGGGCGATCTTGCCGCTCCAGCCTGTTTTGCCACGCAAAATCCAGTCGCGCCCGGCCTCGGTCACCATCACGTCCTTGACGAGGCGCTGATGCGCCACCGCGAACGGCAACTGGTTGCGGTACAGGCGCTGGAGAAATGCAATTTGCTCGACGCAGGAGATGGCGAGGTCTCCCTCGACCCAGAAAGGATCGGCCCCTGTCGCGAGCGCATTGCCGTAGCCGATGCTGCGCATGTACGACGACTCGCGCTCGGTGCCCAGTTCGCGGGCGAAGCGCTGGTAGACCCACACCACGGAATTGCGGACGGCCGAGCGCAGGGTCTGGTCGCCGTTCCAGGCGGCGATGGAGCGCTTCTGGCCGTCCCATGGAAAGACCTGGAACTCGTCCCTCACGAGGCCGGCATCCAGCGCGAACAAACTGTGCGGGATTTTGAAGGTGGACGCGGGCGTGTAGCGGCGCCTGGCGCGATCGATGCCATGGACCCAGGTGGTCGTCGCACCTCCGCGTGCGTCGGTGATCAGGATCGAGCCCTCGGCTTGCGCATCGGCGAAGAAACGGGACCATTCAGGCCGCTCGACCGGTGCGGCGAGCGGCGCCTCGCCCGCGGCAGCAAGCAATGGCAGGGCGCCAAGCGACAGTAGGAGGGAACGTCTGGTACGCATCGGTTCAATTGTCAGGGAACCGAACTGCGCGGGACGATGGCTTTATGCCGATCGGCGGCGCGGGTCGCGGGGGTCGCGCGAGTCCGCTTGATCGCCGCTCGGCCTCGCTCTATTTCCACGCGGCCAGAAACGCGAGCAGCACCTTGGCCGAGTTGTCGGCTGCGATGCCCATGAAAGTTCCCATCTCGTTGCCGCCTTCGCCGCCGCCAGCCAGATCGCTGAGCGAGCGGAACGCGATGAAGGGCACGTCGTTGCTGTAGGCGACCATCGCAACGGCGGCGCTTTCCATGTCGATCACATTGGCTTCGAAGGTCTTGAAGGTGTATTGGCGGAAGGCCTTGTTGTCCATGAAGGCCTGGCCCGAGACGCCGTTGCCGCCGACCCGCAATTGCGGCGCGCGTGACAAACATTGGCCTGCCGCAGCACAACGCGCGAGGTCGGCGTCGACCGCTTTCTCGAGCCCGCGCGCGACGTCGAGCATCTTCGGATCGACCGCGAACCAGAACTTGCGCTCGATCGCGGGATGCGCGGTGCTTCGCACCTCGACCGGGCGCGGATGAATCATGCCGAAGGCGGGCAGGGTGGCGTCTTTCATCCACGGCGGCGGGCTGAATTTTCCGGGTGCGCTTTCGCGCGCCATCAACACTTCGAGATACTGGCCCCACTGCGCGGGCACCGTGACATCGCCGATGTGCAGCGCGGGATTGACGCCGCCCGCGATGCCGCTGAACACGATGCGTTCCATGTTGAATCGGTCGAGCACGCGCTGCGCGTTCATCGTCGCGTTCACCATGCTGATGCCCGAAAGGAACAGTACGACAGATTTGCCTTCGAGCATGCCGGTCAAGAAGTCGACGCCGCCGACGCTGTATTTTTTCGGCTGCTGCAGCTTCGCGCGCAACAATTCGAGTTCGGGTCCGAACGCCGACATCACCGCGATGCGCGAGGTGTCGTCGAGGCGGACGCTCGCGACACTGGCCGCTGCCGCCTTCGGCCGCGAGGGCATCGAGCCGGAGCCACTCGTCCCGGCGCAACCCGCGAAGACGAACGAGAGCGCTGCAATCGCCGCTACACGCGCGGCGAAACCGGGCGCTTTCATTTGGCTGTCGACTTCGGCGCGTCGTCGTCGACCCGCACCGTGAACTTGTCCGACAGGATGTCGGTCTCCTTCGCGCGGACCTTGCTCAGCAGATCGCCCGGCACCTTGCTCGCGAAAGTTCCGAGCGGCGCGAGTGCCGAGCCCTTGTACTTCATCATCGAATACTGGCCGTAGTTCTCGGCGATGAACTTGCCTTCTTTCGCGAGTTGGATCGCGCGGTCGGCGGTCGGCTCGAAGTTCCAGATCGCCGATGCGACCACCGTTTCGGGATACTGCGCCTGGGTGTCGATCACGTTGCCGATCGCCAGCACGCCTTTCTCCTTGGCCGCGTCGCTGACGCCGAAGCGCTCGGCATACATCACGTCGGCGCCTTTCTCGATCATCGCGAACGCGGCTTCCTTGGCCTTGGGCGGATCGAACCAGCTGTTGATGAAGCTCACGCTGAACTCGACCTTGGGATTGATCTCTTTCGCGCCCGCCATGAACGCGTTCATGAGGCGGTTGACTTCAGGAATCGGAAAGCCGCCGACCATGCCGATCTTGTCGGTCTTGGTCATGCCGCCCGCGATCATCCCGGTCAGGTAGGCCGGCTCCTGGATGTAATTGTCGAACACGCTGAAGTTCGGCGACTGCGGCTTGCCCGAGGAGCCGAGCAGAAAGTAGGTCTTCGGAAAGTCCTTCGCGACCTTGCGCGCCGCGGCTTCGACCGCGAAGGCTTCGCCGACGATGAGTCGATTGCCGGCGTTGGCGTACTCACGCATCACGCGCTCGTAGTCGGCGTTGGAGACGTTTTCGCTGGCCTTGTATTCGATGTCGCCGCGCGCTTCGGCGGCTTTGAGTGCCTTGTGGATGCGGCCGACCCATTGCTGCTCGAATGGCACGGTGTAGACCGCGGCAACCTTGAGCTTCGCGCCTTGAGCGAACGCGAGGTCCGGCAGGCCGAGGCTTGCCAGTGCAGCCATGGTGGCCGAGGCAAGGATCAGAGGACGGCGTTGAATCAAGCTTGTTCTCCTCATTCAATCAAAGACGGAATCTGTGCCAGGAACACCGCGGAACCGGCTTTGCCGGGCCGCTGGTGTTGCCCCCTTGAGGGGGGAATCGAGCTACACGAGGTGAGCGAGGAACGGGGGTGGGTCATTTCGTTCCGAATATACGATCGCCCGCATCGCCGAGGCCGGGCAGGATGTAGCCGTGCTCGTTCAGCTGCCGGTCGATCGCCGCAGTGTAGATCGGCACGTCGGGATGCGCGCCGTGCAACGCCGCGATGCCCTCGGGGCAGGTCAGGAGGCAGACGAACTTGATCGACTTCGGATTCGTTTCCTTCAGCCGCTCGACGGCTGCGATCGCCGAATTTCCGGTCGCGAGCATCGGGTCGACGATGACCACATCGCGCTCGTGCATGTCGCTCGGCATCTTGAAGTAGTACTCGATCGCGGTAAGCGTTTTCGGATCGCGATACAACCCGATATGGCCGACCCGCGCACCAGGCACCACGCTCTGCATGCCTTCGAGAATGCCGTTGCCCGCGCGCAATATCGACACCAGCACCAGTTTCTTGCCGTCGATGACTTTGCTGGTCATCGTCTCCAGCGGAGTGTCGATCTCGACCTCCTGCATCGGCATATCGCGCGTGACCTCGTAAGCCATCAGCATGCTGAGCTCGTTGAGCAGTCGGCGAAAGCTGCTGGTCGATGCCTCCTTGCGGCGCATCAAGGTGAGTTTGTGCTGGACCAGCGGATGGTCGATGAGATGAACGTCGCTCATAAAATTCTTGTTCTCGGTGGCGGTCGGCTTCGACCGGAAGATGGCGGCCGCTAAAACACGGTGCCGTCGCTCTCGATCCTGATCGGTGATGCGCCATCACGCAAGCGCTGTGCCAGCGCACGACCCGCAGCCCACGTGCCGCCTTCGAGAATCGACGCGAGCGGCAACTCGACATCGTCGCGCGTGAGGTTCTTGCGCACCCGGGCTGCGACTTCGTCGAGCAATGCCACCGTGAGCGCGCGCCATTCGACGACGAACTCGTCGCCGACATGCCAGGTGCGTTCGAGCAGCGCGGCGTCCTTCGGGCAGATCACGCCGGTGTCGACGAACAAGCCGCCGTTGCGGTACTCCGCCAGGCCTGTCAGCGCATCCAGCCCTTCGACTTTGACGCCGGCCCATTCGAAAGGCTCGATCAGCGAATAAGTCATCCATTGCGACAGCTTGTGAAACGGCATCCAGCCGTCGGTGAGGCCCGGCCCGCGAACCGCGCTGTGGCGCCAGCAGTCGCCGAGCGCGAGGGCCGGATCGCCGGAACCGATCTGTGCGCCGCCGTCGGCGGCGATGCTGTCGATCGCATTGGCGCTCGGCCAGATGCCCGCGAAAGACAGCATCACCTGGTCGAAGATATCGTGCGCCTGGATCATCGCCGTCGGCGGTAATTCGGGCCCGGAAGGTGCGACCACCGCGGCGAGCAGACCGCTGGGCCGGCCGTGCTGGCCGAAAAGTTCGGGCCGTTCGGCCATGGTCTCGCCGAGCCGCCGCAGCAAGATGGCGCGGCCCGCGAGTCCGACCAGCCGATTCGCATCGCTCACCTGAAAGGCCTCGGCGAGCCGGTCGGTCACGAGCGCGCGCAGGCCGGCCGCATCGACTTGCAGCGGGTGGTTGGCGTCGGATGAAAACAGCCCGGCGGTGAACGCGTGAAAGCTCGCCACCGCGAGCCCTTCGGAGCGGTCGTAATGCTGATCGTTCAGCGTGTCGACGTAGTGCCAGTCGGCACCGGCGCCGGCGTCGAGCAATACGCTCGCGACCACCAGATCGATCTTCGCGCGGGCTCGTTCGCGCTGGGTCGCATCCTCGCCGAGCAGCCGGTCGAGTTCGGCGACCCGATCGACGCCGCCGGCTTCGAAATGGCGCCAGCGACTGTGAATCGGAATCGCGTTCCACGGATAGCGTTCGCGGGTCGTTTCGGCCACCGCGCGCGAGGCATCTTCGAGCGTGTCGTCGTCGCCAATCGTGAACCATTGCGATTCGCCGCGCCGGGCCCGCGCGAGCAGCGCTTGCGCCCGTTGCCGAATCGCCTGTGTGGTGCGCAAATGGGCTGCAGCGCCCGCGGGGTCTTCGGTGTCAGCTATGAATTCAATAGCGGGATCGATTTCGCCGGACCGACCGGGCGGGACCGTGCCCGAGCCATCGGTGGGAACTCGTTCGGGAAGCTCGGGCCCGTCCGGATGGTCGGCGAATTCGGGTGGCGGCGTGGTGCTCATTCGGTGAAGCCTCGGCCTTTGGCCTTTTTCAGTTCGTCGGCGTCGGGCACCAGGCCCGGCGTGAAATAGCCCGCGGCCATCTTGGCGTCCATCTCGACCCGGGCATCGGCCGGAATCAGATCGTCGGGAATGTTCACGCGTTCGCCGATTTCGATGCCCGAGCCGGTGATCGCGTCGAACTTCAAGTTGCTCATCGACACCAGCCGGTGGATTTTGCGGATGCCGAGCCAGTGGAAAACGTCGGGCATCAGCTCCTGAAAGCGCATGTCCTGGACGCCCGCGACGCATTCGGTGCGCGCGAAATATTGGTCGGCGGTATCGCCGCCGAGCTGGCGTTTGCGCGCGTTGTAGACCAGGAATTTTGTCACTTCGCCGAGCGCGCGGCCTTCCTTGCGCGAGTAGGCGACGAGCCCGACACCGCCGCGTTGGGCGCCGCGAATGCATTCCTCGATCGCATGCGTGAGGTACGGCCGGCAGGTGCAGATGTCGGAGCCGAACACATCCGAGCCATTGCATTCGTCGTGGATGCGCGCGGTCAATTCCACGTTGGTATCGGCCAGATCGCGCGGATTGCCGAAGATGTAGATCGTCTGGCCGCCGATCGGCGGCAGGAACACTTCGAGGTCCGAGCGCGTGACCAGCTCCGGATACATGCCGCCGGTTTCCTCGAACAGGGTTCGGCGCAAGTCGTTCTCGCTGCAGCCGAAGCGCTTGGCGACTTCGGGCAAGTACCAGACCGGTTCGATCGCGGCCTTGGTGACCTGCGCCGCGCCGCCCGAGGTGAGGAACTTGCCGTCGGCATCGAGGCGGCCGGCTTGCAACGCTTCGATCACCTCGGGCAGGATCACATGCGCCTTGGTCACGGCGATGGTCGGGCGAATGTCGTAGCCCGCGGCCAACTCGGCCGAGAACACATCGGCGACCGAAGCGCCCCACGGGTCGAGCGAGACGATGCGGCCGGTATCGCTCCATTGCGGATAGGGCCCGATCAGATCGGTCGGCGCGGTGTTGGTGAGATCCGCCTTGTGCTCGCGCTTGAGCGCACCCGACGCGACCGCGAGCGCGCGGTACACGCTGTACGAACCGCTGTGCGTGCCGATCACGTTGCGGTGCGCGCGCCGGGTCGTGGTGCCGACCACCGGCCCGCGCTCGGTCGCGCTGGCCGCGCCCCACAGCAGCGGCAACGCGCCGAAGCCGCCGGCATGCGAGGTGAGACGGATATGACGCGGCGCCTTCGGATCGGCACCCGGCGCGGCGGGCGCGAGCGCGATCGCTTCGACTTCGGGCGGTGCTGCGCCCTCCGGCGGAAAACCAGCGACCGGGTCGGTGGCGGATGCGGGCAGTGCGGAAACAGCCGCAATCGTTTCAACGGACATCGAAGACCTTCAAAAGCAACAATGTAACGAGGCCCCTGTATCCCCGCAAGGCAAGCGGTCGTGGCGCCGAACCGAGCGCGCGCGAAGCTATCGAAATGATAGCTGACTGCGCATGGTCAGAGCGCGTTGCAGCACGATTCGGTTCAAAGGCGGCGCTGCGGCCGCGAGGCTATTTGAGTTCAAGGCTCAACTCGGCGTGCGGCGACCATTTGGCACCGTTCGACGACGATTCGGATTTCTGCACATCTATGGCAGCCATCACCCTGGCGTCGCCGAGAACAAGGCGCGCTGCGGACACCTTGTCTTTCCCGAGCGCGTCCTGCACCGCCACACCGCGCTGGCGGGCAAGCTCGCGCACCGATTTCGCATCGACGTCGATCTCGGCCAGCAACAGCGATTCGATTTCCTTCGGCGTCAACTTTTTCGCCTGGCCGTCCGCATCGCGTGGCTTGGCGATGTCGCTGGCCTCGAAGGCTTTGCGCAGCAGGTCGGGGCGCTCGGCTGCGCTGATGTGGATGTCGGCCGAAGGTTTATCCGCCCCCTCCTTGTTTTTGCCACTCGATCCGGCCGGACCGGATTGCGCCGCGGCAAGCTTCTGGTCGAGTTGCCGCTTCTTGATCGCCTCGCGCTCGGCCGCAAGGTTCGCGGTGCCGACAATGGTCAGCTGCAGCGAAGGCTTCGCGTCGAGCGCTTTGGCAACCTTGTCGAGCCGCTTCATCGCCTTCTGATCGAGCTGCGCGCTCCCGGCCGGAAACGGAATCTGGTTCAGTGAGCTTCCGTCTTCCGTACCGCCGTCGGCACTGTCGCCGCCGCCGCCGAAGGCGCGCGCCAGCAAGGTGAACGGCGCCGTGATGGCTTTCGACAGCAGGTTGCCGACGGTATTGCCGAGCACGTCCCAGATGCTGAACTGCGGATTGTCGAGCGAGCCGCTGATCGGCAAATTCAAGTCGATCACGCCGTTGCTATCGGCCAGCAATGCGACCGCGAGCTTGACCGGCAGGCTCTTCGGCGAATTCGGATCTTTCTCGCCGAACGTGAGTTGATTCACCGTGAGCTGGTTCTCCGCGGCGATCCGGCCATCGGGCTGCACCACGTAGTGCACGTTCAAGCTCAGCTTGCCGTTTTCGATGCCATAGCCGGCGTACTTGATCGAATAGGGCGAGAACGGCGGCAGTTCGAGGTCGGTGACCTTGCCGGTGATGTCGAGCGCGAGCGGCTTGGCGAGCGGGTTGAGCTTGCCGTCGATTTCGAGCGAAGCCGAATTCTCGGTGCGCCCGCGCAGCTCGAGGGTCGCCATGTCGGGCTGGCCGCTCGGCGGAATGCGGGTCGAAAACGCGCCGAGTTTGCCGGTCAGTTGCTGAAGGTTGGCCGAATAGTTGGGCTGAATCAGCAGGTCGGTGAAAAAGATGCGCCCACCGGTGACTGCGACCGGCCCCATGTCGACGACCGCTTTGGGCGCCGCGGCGGATTGTGTTTCGGCGGGCGGCGCGGCGGCAGCACCATTCCCCTGCGTCGCGTCCTTGCTGTCCGTCGCCGTGAGGTTCTTTTGCGCCGATGCGGCATCGGCTTTGACCAGGCCCTGCAGGTTCAGCTTGCCGTCCGGATACAGGATGATTCGCGCGAAGAAATCATCCAGCGCGGTCTGGCGCACGCTGACTACGGGCGCCGCGCCGGGCGCCAGCGCGACTTTGAATCCGCGCAGATTCAGCGTTTTCCAGTTGACCAGATCTTCGCCGGCGGTCGCGTCGCCGGGGGGCGAGGCCTGGCCTTCGGTGCTGCCGCCCGCCGCCGCCGCGACGCTCGTCGCGCGCAGGTTTTCGACCGTCAGATCGCCGTCGATTTTGGCGTCGGGCCCCGCAGTTGCGCCGGTAGCGGAGGCCGCGGCGGCAGCAAAGTCGATCTTGCCCTTGAAGCTGGTTTCGGCGCGCTTCAAGTCCACGTTGAGCGATGCGCCGAAGTAGGGCTCGAACTCGGCCACCGGAATGCGTTTGACATCGACGCTGCCGCTGGTTTGCAGCTGCGGTGCCCACGCGATCGTGCCGTCGTATTGCAAGCTGCCGGATCCGGATTCACCGGCTTCGATGTCGGCTGAAAGCTTGACCGACGCAGGTTGGGTGCCCGCGAGCGTCGCACCCTGCAAGCCGAGCTGAATCTTTGAAATCGTGAACTGAACCGGCCGGGCCGGAACCTTGTCGCTGAACGTCACGTCGCCGCCGTCGAGCGTGAATTTGCCGAGCGAGACGGACCAGGGCGACGCGGCAGGCGTGGACTGACCCGGCGAATCCGGCGCGCCGGACACGCCAGGCGCGCGCGCTGCTTCCGATGTCCGCAACCAGTCCTCGAACATCCAGCGACCGTCGGCCGAGCGTTCGACCCGCGTTTTCGGCCCCGTGACCGCGACCGAAGCCACGCTGACGCTCTGGCCGGGCAGGGCGACCTTTGTATTCGTCAGCGCGACTTTGGTGATGCTCGCGAGGCTCTGGCTGCCATCTTTCAAGACCAGATCGGTCAACGTCAGCTGCTTCGCGTCGACGTCGATTTGTGCCTTTGCGTTGCCAGCCGCGGCCCTCCATCGAATGCCACCGTCCAGCGAGGCACTGCCCGACAGGTTCGGCCCGAGCACGGCGGAAAGATAGGGCTGGGCCATCACCAGCGACATATCCGAAAGCTTGACATCGACGGCGGCCATTTGATCGGTCGCCTTGCCGTTGAATTGAAGCGATGCCGCGCCGTCAACGACTTTGCCGGTGATCGGCGCGACCGGGCTGGCCCGATCGGCCGGCAGCGCGCCGCCGATGCGCGCCGAGCCGTCGAATTGCAGCGGTTGTTCGAACGGCAGCACGATGTCGGTCGCCGCCAACTGCAGATCGCGCAGATGCGCGTGGGCGGCCGGGTTGGTGCTCTGGTCGGTGAACACCGCCTGGCCATGATCGAGCGCGATTTTCCGGATCACGACATGCCACGGTTGCGCCGTTGGCTTTTCAGTATCTTTTTGGCCCTTAGCGCCTGCTGGCTGTGCGCTGGCAGCTATTTCTTTCGTAGCATCCTTGGCTGCATTCCGGGTTGTGAGCCCCAAGTCGATTTGCCCGTTGGCGTTACGCCGCAGCGCGATGCGCGGCGCATCGAGGGTCACGTTGGAGATCACCAATTCCTGTTCGAACACTTGCAGCTCGGCCAGATCGAGTTGCACAGAATTCAGCGCTGCGAGCGGCTTTCCCTCCGCCCCATCGACCGCAACGTGGTGCGCCGCGACGGTGCCGCTGATCTGCAGGGTGAGCGGCTGCTTGGGCGTCTTTGTTTCAGCGAAGTCGATTTTGAGGTCGGCGTCGAGTACCGCACTGCGCAATTGCACAGGCACGCTGTCGGGGATGTAGCCGAGATAGGGCGCCAGATCGAGGCCCTTGAAGCGAAGCGCTGCGCCGGTCTTGCGGTCGGCGGCGAATGGCGTGCTGTCGGCGCTCGCATCGACGCCGACGCCATCGAGCTTGAACGCCAGGGTGGGATGGATCGCGGTGTCGCGTTGGCCTTCGAGACTGCTGACGAGTGGAATGCGCAGGTCGAGGTCGCGCACCGCATACGCCTGGTCGACGGCGCGATCGATGAAATTGACCGCACCGCCGTTCAGCGCGACGTCGGACAGCGCCAAAGGAAACGGCTCCTTGGACTTCTTCGTTCCGGGCGCCGCAGGCTGACTCAGCTTCTGGAGGATGTCGTCGATGTCGAGCGCGCCGCTTTGCAGGCGGGTGATCGCGAGCGACGGATGATCAAGCGCCACCGCGCTGGCCACGGCTCCTAACTCGAAGAGTGAGCGGATTCCGGCATTGACATAGGCGCGCGGCACGAACAGCTGCGTGCCGCTGCTGTCGGCGGTGGCAACTTTGACATTGCGGACCGTCAGCTCGAGCGTGAACGGGTTGAACGCGACCGCGCCGATCGTCACCTCGCGGCCGAGCTGCTGGCTCGCGATCTTCTGGCCCTGACTCTTGATCAAGGGCGGAACGACCAGCCACACCACGAGGTATAGCGCCAGAACGCCGACAACGACCCAAGCCAGCCAACGCAGCCATTTGTTCGAGCGGATGGAATGTAGTGTTGAAGTACTCACCTCCACATTGTTTGCCGCAACGCGCCGCGCCGACGCAAGGGTTCGATGCGCATGCCTGTCGGCGCAGGCCGACGATCGCGATCGCTGCCCTACGCACTTACCCGCAGAGGAGGGGTGCTCGCTCTATCGTCCGCGGGTCGGGCGACCCAAGACCGCGTGTCCGGATCGAATCCGAATCTCAGCGAATACCCATCGCCTTGTCGGCCGACAAATTGCCACCGCCGCGGCCGACCAGATACAGCAGGATGGCAGCCCAGGACAGGTGCGTCGGCCAGGCGTCGGGGTAGACGAAGAGCTGGATCGTCAATGTCATCCCGAGCAATGCGAGCGCCGACAGACGCGTGAACAAACCCAGCACCAGCAGCACCGGGAAGAGATGTTCGGCATAGGCCGCCAGATGCGCCGCGACCGGATAGGGAATCAGAGGCAAGGCGTACTCGGTGCGAAAAAGTTCGAGCGCACCATCGGTGAGCGTGAGAAAGCCTTCGACTTTGGTCCGGCCCGAAAAGAAAAAGATGGCCGCGATCGAGAAGCGGCTCGCGATGGCCAGTACGTCGTGTGTGACGATCCGCGTCAGCAGGCCCGCCAGGCGATTCCATGCGCCGCGCGGACCGCGCTCCTCGCGCCGCTCGATCTCCCTGTGCAAAGGCGCGGATATTTGGTTTCGCGTCGCATCGTTCATCGGGTGCTTTCGTTGGAGATCTGAAAAGCGCCGGCACACAGCAGGCGCGAGAGCAATGCCGCCAGATCGACGTCGGCCTGGACGTCGAGCGCGGCCGCGGCGGCCGTGGCCAGGGGCTCGTGGTTGGCGCAGGCATCGAGAAAGGCGCAGTCGGCATGGCTCGCAGCGCACCAGACAACCGCCGATTCGGGCCGCGTGATTAAGGCACCTTCGCCGTGCCAGGGGATGTCGCCGGATTCGTCGGATGCGCTCCGGTTCCGCGACCAGATCGTGTAGATCGGCTGTGCATCGAACCAGTGCCAGCGCGCAGCCGGATGCGGCGTGAGTACGGTTGCGGCGACCGCATCGGATGCCAGCGTCGCGAGAAAAGCGCCGTCGGTGGCCGGCGCATCGGCGGCGATATGAGCCTCGGTCCAGCAGCGGTCGAGCCGCGCCACGTCGGCCAGATAAGGCAGTTCGCGCGCGGGCTCGAAGCGGGCGATGAAATCGGGAAAGCCGGCGCCGAACATCACGAGCCGTGCATCGGTCGGCGGCTGCGCGGCCACATGAATCGCGGCTGCGGCGCGAAACCATTCGCTGCCAACGAGCCGAACAACACTCGGAAAGTTGGCTTCGAGCGCGTCGACACAGCCTTTCATCACCGTGTTGCGGTAGACCGCGAAGGCGGGTTGCCGGGCCAAAAATTCGACTGTGGTGTCCATCGCGCGGTCGTGCCCGAAGAGTGCGTTGGCGAAACCGGCCTGGAAGCGCGACAGCGTCGGCGCGGAACCCGAAGCGGCATTCATGCGGCGAATTCCGGAATTTCGTGCGGCATGTCTCGGGTGACGATTGCCGCAAGCACGTCAGCGGCTGTTTTGCGCTCGACCATCAGTTCGGCAAAGCTCGGCAAATTGTCGTCGCGCTCGATCAATGTCGGGCGCGCGCCGATGCGCGAGATGAGGCGGCGGTAAAGCGCCCAGACTTCTGGCGCGACCGGCGCGTCGTGCGAATCGATCATCAATTGCGCGCCGAGGTTGGCATCGATGCTGTGGCCTGCGAGATGTATTTCCATCACCGCATCGGCCGGAAAGCGATCGATATAGCCCTGCGCGTCGAAGCCGAGATTCCTGGCCGAAACTTGCACGTTGTTGACATCGAGCAGCAAGCCGCAGCCGGTGCGCTTGGTCAGCGCGTACAGAAAGTCGATTTCGTCCCAGTCATGACCGGAAAGTTTCAGATAGTGCGAAGGATTCTCGATCGCGATGCGGCGGCCCAGCGCATCCTGGGTGCGCCCGATGTTGTCGGCAATGCGCACCAATGCTTCGTCGCTGCGCGGAAAGGGCAGCAGATCGGGAAAGTGCAGACCGTTCCAGCCGGTCCATGCGAGGTGTTCGGACACCAGGGCGGGCTCGATTCGATCGGCCAGGCCAACCAGTCGCTTCAGGTGCTCGCCGTTTGGCGGCGCGTCGCCGGCCAGCGACAGCGAAACGCCGTGCAGCGACACCGGGTGGTCGACGCGCACGGCTTCCAGCCATCGCAGGCGTGGCCCGCCCGCGACCAGATAGTTCTCGGGATGCACCTCGAACCACAATCCTTCCGCGGCGCAGGCCACGGCCTGGTCGTAGTGCTCGGGCTTCAAGCCGACGCCGGCGGAAAGGGGGTTCATGGTGCGACGCGAAAAAGATAACTGAAAGGCCGATCAGCTCTTCATCGGCTCGAGCGAACCGTGGCCGCCGGGCGTGGTGATCGTGCTGCAGGTGCCGGCGGCCACGTTCTTCCAGGCGTTGCCCTGGTAATCGACTTTGGACGTGCCTGCGCAGGTGGTGCCGGCGCCGGCCTTGCAGTCGTTTTTGCCGGCGAGTGAAACGCCGTAGCACTTCTCCATCGCGGGCTTGTCGGCCATCTTCTTGTCCTGGGCCATCACCGCGCCACTGGAGAGAACCGCGCCGAGGGCGACAGCGGTGGAAAATGCGAGAGGACGGACGTTCATGGAAATACTCCAAAAGTTGAAAAATCAAATGAAATTAGCTTCAGGGAGAAGCGACTGCGCGCCATGCGCTGTCCCGAGTAACTTCGCCAGCGCTGTCAGACCGGTTACATCGGCGGGCACAATCGCTCGCGACCCGATCCAGGGAAAATTTGTTTGTAACCAGAAGAGCACCACGCCCGAATGAACGATGTGAGCCAGCGCCGGATGAACGACACCGAGGCGAGGCTGCGCGGGCTTTTCGTGCGCGGGCTCGAAGGCGACGAAAAGGCTTATCACCAGGCGTTGCAGCAATTGAGCACGCATGTGCGCGCCTTTCTTGCAAAGCGCCTTTTCGGCTGGCCCGACGATGTGGAGGATCTTGTTCAGGAATGTTTGCTTGCAATGCACAACCAGCGCCACACCTACCAGACTGACCAGCCTTTGACAGCTTGGGTGCATGCGATCGCGCGCTACAAGATGATCGATCTGCTGCGGGCCAAGTCGGTTCGCGAGGCCCTGCACGACCCGATCGACGATGAAATGGCGCTGTTCGCCGATTCGGCGACCGAAGCCAGCGATGCCAAGCGCGACTTGGCCGGTTTGCTGGCAACCCTGCCCGAGCGGCAACGCGCGCCGATCCAGCATGTCAAGTTGCAGGGCTTGTCCGTCGCCGAGACGGCGGCGCTGACCGGCATGTCGGAGTCGGCAATCAAGGTGGGAATTCATCGCGGGCTGAAGGCGCTCGCGGCCCGGATCAGGATGACGCAATGAAGACCGAAACCCTTTTATCCCTGCTGGCGACCGATGTCGCACCCGTCCAACGCCATGCTGCTTCGCGCAGGATGGTGCAGGCGCTGTTGCTCGGCCTGCCGTTCGTGATCTTCATTCTGCTCAGCGGTCCGGTCCTGCTGCCCCGGTTCGTGGGGCATGTGCTGTCCGACTTCGACGAGCGTTTGCTGCTGCCGATGTTCTGGGTCAAGACCTTTGTGCCGCTCGCGGTCGCGGTAGCGGGCTTCGTGATGGCACGGCGGCTGGCCCGGCCAGGTGTTCGGATCGGGGCGCGCTGGCTGGGCGCGGTTTTGCCGGTCGCGGCGCTCTGGCTGCTGGCTGTGTTCGTCCTCTTCGATGCGGCGCCCGCGGACCGGACCGACCTCCTCATGGGTCATACAGCGCGGACCTGCGCGCTGAGCATCGTGCTGTTTTCAGTGCCGGTGTTCGCGACGGCGCTGGCGGCGCTCCGGAGCCTGGCCCCCACGCAGCCGGCGCTGGCCGGCGCTGCTGCGGGCGCGATGGCCAGCGGCATCGGCGCGACGGTTTATGCGCTGCAGTGCCCGGAACTCGCGGCACCGTTTCTGGCCGTGTGGTACGTGCTCGGCATGGCGATTCCGGTCGTCGTGGGTGCGTTGATCGGGCCCCGGTTGCTGCGTTGGTAGGGCCCGGCACGTCTATTGAAATTTATGAAAAAAGTGGCTGAAACGCCCACTGGACGTGCGCAGACAGCTACATAAATTATAGCATCGAGGGTGCTGGCTCAGCGTCGTTTCGATGCCGGTTCAGCGCTTTTTGCTGCCGAAGATTCCGCCCAGCACCCCGCGCAGAATCTCGCGCCCGGCCGTCGAGCCCATCGTGCGCACTGCCGATTTCGCCATGGTCTGTACCAGCCCGTCGTGGCGCCCGCCGCGCGGGCCGGTGCTGCCGAACAGCATGCCGCCGAGGCCGCTCATGATTCCCGCGTCGGCTGGCGCAGCAGCGCTTGTCTGGGCTTTGACTGCAGCGGCATCGGGCGCGGATTCGGTTCGCGCCTTGAGCTTTTCGTAGGCCGACTCGCGATCGACGGTTTTTTCGTAAACGCCAGCGACCAGCGAATTCGCAATCAGTGCCTGCCTTTGCTGCGGCGTGATCGGCCCGATCTGGCTGCCTGGTGGCAGCACATAAACCCGCTCGGTCACGCTCGGGCTGCCCTTGGCGTCGAGCAGGCTCACCAGCGCTTCGCCGACGGCCAGTTCGGTGATCGCGGCTTCGATGTCCAGACCCGGCTTCTGGCGCATCGTGCTGGCTGTCGCTTTGACGGCCTTCTGGTCGCGCGGCGTGAAAGCGCGCAGCGCATGCTGGACCCGGTTGCCGAGCTGGGCCAGCACCGAATCCGGAATATCGAGCGGGTTCTGGGTCACGAAAAACACACCGACGCCTTTGGAGCGCACCAGTCGCACCACCAGCTCGATCCGCTCGATCAGCACCTTGGGCGCGTCGTTGAAAAGCAGGTGCGCCTCGTCGAAGAAAAAGGCGAGCTTCGGCTTGTCGGGGTCACCGATTTCGGGCAATTGCTCGAACAGTTCAGACAGCAGCCAGAGCAGAAAAGTCGAATAAAGCCGAGGCGCGTTCATGAGCTTGTCGGCGGTCAAGATGTTGACCACGCCTTTGCCCTGCACGGTCTGCATGAAGTCCTGAATATTGAGCATCGGCTCGCCGAAGAACTTGTCGCCGCCCTGGGTTTCGATTTGTAGCAGCCCGCGCTGGATCGCGCCGATGCTGGCGGCGCTCACATTGCCGTATTGGGTCGTGAACTGGCCCGCGTTGTCGCCGACGTACTGCAGCATCGCGCGCAGGTCTTTCAGGTCGAGCAGCAGCAAGCCGTTGTCGTCGGCGATCTTGAACACCATGTTCAGCACGCCGGCCTGGGTGTCGTTCAGGTCGAGCATGCGGCCGAGCAGCAGCGGCCCCATGTCGGAAATCGTCGCCCGCACCGGATGGCCCTGCTCGCCGAAGACGTCCCACAGCGTGACCGGGCACGCCATCGGCGCGGGCGGGTCGATGCTGCGATCTTTCAGGACCGCAGCCATTTTTTCGCCGATGGTTCCGGCCTGGCTGATGCCGGTCAGATCGCCTTTGACGTCGGCCATGAACACCGGCACGCAGATGCCCGACAACTGTTCGGCCAGCTTTTGAAGGGAGACGGTTTTGCCGGTGCCGGTGGCGCCGGTGATCAGCCCATGTCGGTTGGCCAGGCCGGGCAAAAGAAAGCATTCGGTCTTGTCGTGGCGGGCGAGGAGCAGGGGTTCGGCCATGAAGGATCCATCGAAGAGGAAAAGGTGCAAAAGGCTGCAGGGTGCGCCTTTTATAATCCAGCACTCGGCAGCTCGGCTTGCAAGTCACATTCGTTCCCTGTTCATCCGGAGTATTTCGTGCCATTGACCGCCCCGATACCGAACCAGGCCACTGCCGATGCGGCGGACCAGACGCCGCTCGAAGCCGAGATCGCGACATTGCTGGTCGAATCGCTCAATCTCGATGTCGTACCGGCGGAAATCGCGCCGTCCGAACCGCTGTATGGCGAAGGTCTCGGGCTCGATTCGATCGACATCCTCGAAGTCGCGCTCGAAGTGTCGCGGCGCTACGGCTTTCAGTTGCGCTCCGACGACGAGCGCAATCAGCAGATTTTCGAATCGTTGCGCAGTCTGGCGACGCATGTCGCCGAGCACCGCGCGGCCTGATCGCCTGACTTGCGCAACGGGCGCTTTTTATCGGGACTGGTGGCCGGTGTCGGCTATGCGCTGCTGTCGCACTGGTTGATGCTGTACCACCCGACGGCGCCCTGGGCGGCTGCTGTGCTGCTCGGGCCGTTGTGGTTGGCTGGTTTCGGATTGGGCGCGAGCCGCTTCGGCGTGCCGGGCATGATCGCTGCGACGATTCTCGGCGTCGGCTTCATGTGGATGATCTGGCGCGGCGAGGCCGGCGACGTCACACGGCTTTACGTGCTCCAGCATGTGGCGATCAACCTGCTGCTTTGCGGCTGGTTCGCTTCCACTTTGCGCGCGGGGCAACTCTCGATGATCGGCAGCTTTGCGCAGCGGCTGCATCCATTGACACCAGTTCAGGTGCGCTACACCCGCAACGTGACGCGCGTCTGGGTCGGATACTTCGCCGCAGTGGCGGCGGTGTCGTTGCTCGTGTATGTTTTTCTGCCGCTAAGCGCCTGGTCGATGCTGGCCAATCTGATCGCGCCGGTTTCGGTCGGCGTGCTGATGGTCGGCGAATATTTCATGCGCTACCGGTTGCACCCGGAATTCGAGCGCACGACGCTGACCCAACTGATCGCGGCGGTGCGCGCGTCGCCCGGCGAAGGGCGGGCGGCCGGATGAGCGCCGATGGCGCGTCGCCCCTGCTCGCGCCGCGCGATTTGGCAGCGCCGCTGGCCTGGCGCGCCGGCCACCCGATCAGCGGTGCCCGGTTTCTGAGCGACGCGGCTGCGTTGGCAGAACGGCTGCCGGCGTATGGCGCGGCGGTCAATTTGTGTGTCGATCGTTATGCGTTCGCGTGCGCTTTCGCGGCGGCGCTGATGCGCGGGCATTGCAGCCTGTTGCCACCCGATGCGCGCAGCGAAACCTTGTCGAGGCTCTTCGAGACCGATTCCGACGCCTACGCGCTGACCGACGATCCCGCACTCCCGACATCGGGGCTTCCGACGATTCGCCTCGACGCGGCGCTGCCGGGGCGGGGAGCCACGCAAGGCAAATCGGCGCCGGCCGTGCCCTCATTCGACGACACCCTGCATGCCGCGAGCCTGTTGACTTCGGGCTCAACCGGAACGCCGCAACCGCATGCGAAAAGCTGGCGGACGCTTGTGATCAACGTCGAAGCCGCAGCGGCGCGGCTCGCGCGTTGCCTGGGCCGGCCCTCGCTCGCTGGGCTGACGCTAGTGTCGACCGTGCCGCCGCAGCACAGCTACGGACTCGAATCGACAGTGCTGCTCGGGTTGCTGGGCGGCGCCGCTTTCGAGAGCGGCCGGCCTTTTTTTCCGGCCAATATCGCGGCGGCGCTGGCGGCGGTGCCGCATCCGCGGGCGCTGGTCACAACGCCATTTCATTTGAAGACGCTGCTCTCGGCTGGACTCGCATTGCCGCCGGTCGAGCTGGTCCTGTCGGCCACGGCGCTCCTGTCGCCGCAACTCGCGCTGGATGCCGAGGCGGCGACTGGCGGCGTGCTCGTCGAGATCTACGGCAGCACCGAAACCGGTCAGATGGCGAGCCGCCGCACGACCCAAACCGAGGTCTGGGAAAACTTCGGTTCCATTCGCGTGCGTAGCGCGCCGGCAGAAATTGCAGCGGAGCCGCCCAGGTTCGTTGCCGAAGGCGGCCATATTTCGGAGCCGACGGTTCTGGCCGATGTCCTCGACCTGGTCGATGCGCGCCAGTTCCGGTTGCTCGGCCGTGCCAACGACTTGATCCATGTCGCCGGCCGGCGCAGTTCACTGGCGCATCTGAATTACCACTTGAACAGCATCGCGGGCGTCGAGGATGGTGCCTTCTGGTTGCCCGACGATGAGCCAGACGGCGTAGTGAGGCCGATTGCGCTGGTCATCGCGCCCAGGCTCGAGGCGCAACAGATCATCGATGCGCTGCGCCGCAAGCTCGAGCCCGTGTTCGTGCCGCGCCGCGTCTTGCAGGTGGCGATGTTGCCGCGCGAAAGCACCGGCAAGCTCACGTTCGGCGCGTTGCGCGCATTCGCACTGGCTGCGATGGCGGATTCGGCCAATTCGGAAAAAACAGGCCTTTCGAACCAGGAAACCGGCACGGTCGTCCATGCCGTGCCCGAAAATCATCCGGTGTTTGGCGGCCATTTTCCGGGCCAGCCGTTGATGCCCGGTGCGTTGCTGCTCGCCGAAGTGTTCGAAATAATTTGCTCGGATCCGCGGTTTTCCGCTTTGATGGGGCCTGCACCGACGCTGGCAGCGGCGAAGTTTCTGTCCCCGGTCAGGCCTGGCGCTGAACTGGAAATTGCGTTGAAGGCCGACGCGAAGAGCGGCGCAGTGAGCTTCGACATCCGGTGCGGCGACACGCGCGCGGTGACCGGGCGCTGGACATCGGCCAGCGTTTCGGCGATCGGCCCCGTCCGGAAGGCCGGAGGATGAATCGAGCACCCGCCAACCCCGAGACGCGTGGCGAGCGCACCGCGCGCCCGGTTTCGCCCGCGCAGGATTGGTCCCGAATCCCCGAGCGCAGCAATCTCCTGGCGCTGCGGGTGATGGCCTGGATTGCGCTCGCCTGCGGGCGCCGCGTGGCGCGCTGGGTACTGCATCCGATCACGGTTTATTTTTTGCTTTTTGCGCCCTCGCAACGCCGCAACGCCAAACGCTATCTCGCCCGCGCTCTCGACCGACCGGCCAACTGGCGGGATGGCTACCGCATGATTCATGCCTTTGCATCGACGGTGCTCGACCGGGTTTATTTCCTGCGTGGCGAAGGCCGGTTGTTCGATTTGCGTCCGCAGGGTGTCGAGCCCGTCGATCGCGTGCTCGCCGAGGGTCGGGGCGCGTTCCTGATCGGTGCGCACGTGGGCAGCTTCGAAGCGGTGGGCGCGTCGGGCCAAATGCCCGGCGCGCCTGCCTGGCGGGTCGCGATGCTGATGTATCCCGACAACGCGCGGCGGATCAACGAGGTGCTTGGCGCCATCGCGGCGGCCGATATCCGGCCGCAGATCATTGCGCTCGGCAGGCCCGGTTCGATGTTGACGCTGCGCGACTGGCTCGACGGCGGTGGCGCCGCCGGAACCCTGGCCGACCGCACCCTGCCCGGTGAATCGGAGCGCGGCGCGGCGATCGAACTGCCATTTCTCGGGCGTTCGGCGACTTTCAACGATGGGCCTTTCCGGCTGGCGGCCCTGCTCCGCCGTCCGGTCTTTTTCATGGCCGGCCTCTATGCCGGAGGCAATCGCTACGATGTGCGATTCGAGCGGTTGGCCGACTTCAGCCTCGCGCCGACCGACGGCGCGACGCGCGAGCAGGAAATAAAGGCGGCGCTGGTCTTTTATGCGCAAAAACTCGAAGCGCTTGCGCGCGAGTACCCGTACAACTGGTTCAACTTTCATGATTTCTGGAACGAAGACGGCCCGTAAAATCTGGAGAGGGATCCTGGTTGCCGCGTTCGTTGCGTTTGCATTGCCTGCATGGGCCTTCGGGCTCGACGACCTGATGGCCGCACTGGCCCGGCAGCCCGATGGCGAGGCGCGTTTCACGGAGCAACGCTTCGTGCATGGCTTCGACGGCCCGCTGGCTTCGGCGGGTA
Organism: Variovorax sp.; assembly: GCA_965218415.1. Classification (GTDB taxonomy): domain Bacteria; phylum Pseudomonadota; class Gammaproteobacteria; order Burkholderiales; family Burkholderiaceae_C; genus Variovorax. The sequence goes on along the minus strand of CBDCKT010000003.1, from coordinate 2,259,885 downwards.
CTTTGAGCTATGCCGCACCCGATCGGCTGAGCCGCAAAACCGTGTCGCCGCGCCCGGAAGCGTTGACCGTCGAGGGCAACACATTGACCCTCTCGCGAGGCGGCCGTACGCGCACCCTGGCGCTCGACAGCATGCCGGAACTCCTCGGTATGGTGGAAGCCATGCGCGCAACATTGACTGGAAATGCAAAGGCGCTTCAACGCGTTTTCCGGGTCGAGCTGAGTGGCTCCACCGCAGATTGGTCGATGGACCTGACACCGATCGACGAGCGCCTGGCAGCAGCGGTGAAGCAAATGCGCATGACCGGTCGTGCGGGTCAGGTGCTGGGCATCGACATGACGTTCGTCGGTGGCGACCGCTCGGTCATGACGATCGTTCCGGGTACTTCGGGTGGAATACCGCCTGTAGCCATCAACGCCGACGCCGACGCCAACGCCGCCCCCGCTGCCCACGCCGAAAAAACGCCGTGAGTGCGGTTCCCGCCCCGGCAGGAGACATGAGGCGCGCATTGCCCGTCGCGATTTGGATGGCCGCGCTGGTGGCTGGCCTGATCGTTGTGGCGCAAGCCCGTTTCACGGCCGACCTGTCGGCCTTTTTGCCGAAGAATCCCGACGCCCGGCAACGCGTCCTGATCGAGCAACTGCAGGCTGGCGTTGCGGCACGCATGCTGCTGATCGGCATCGATGGCGGTGCCGACGCGACCGCGCGCGCACGACTGTCGAATCAACTGGCGAAGTCCATGCGGGCCAGCGGCCTGTTCGAACAGGTGCAAAACGGCGACGCGAAGAATTGGCGCGAGGCCGGCAGTTTCGTTTTCGCGCACCGTTATCAGCTTTCTGCGGACCTGACGCCGGAGCACTTCAGCGTCTCGGGGCTGCACGAAGCCATCGCCGATTCGATCGCAGCGCTCGGGTCGCCGGCGGGCAACGCGTTGCGGCCTCTGTTCGATCGCGATCCGACCGGCGAGACGCAGCGGATCGCGCAAGGCCTGCTGCCCGCCGATGCGCCGCGCAGCGAGGCGGGCGTTTGGGTCGCGCGCGAAGCGCCTCGTGCGTTGCTGTTCGCCAGCACCCGGGCGGCCGGTGCAGACCTCGACGCGCAGCAGCGCGCTCTTGCGGAAGTCCATCGCGCCTTCGACGCAGCTGTCCGAGAAGAAGCCCGATCGGCAACCGCCGCGAAGCCGCCGCGACTGGCGCTCAGCGGTACGCCGGTTTTTTCGGTGCAAAGTCGCGATCAGATCAAGTCCGAAGCGGTGCGCCTCGCTGCCCTCGGTGGACTCGTGATGGGTGGCTTGCTGCTGCTGGCCTTCGCTTCGGCGCGCGCGCTCCTGCTGGCCTTGTTGCCGGTCGCGACAGGCGTGATTGCGGGAACGACCGCCGTCGCGCTGGTGTTCGGCTCGGTGCATGGCCTGACCATGGGCTTCGGCAGCACCTTGATCGGCGAAACCGTCGATTACGCGATCTACTTCCTGATTCAAGCCCGTGGCGATAGTCCGGGCAACGGCTGGCGGCGTTGGCGCGCCATTCACTGGCCCACCGTGCGGCTCGGCTTGCTGACTTCGCTTTGCGGCTTCGCGGCGCTGGTTTTTTCCGGTTTTCCGGGTTTGGCGCAACTCGGCGTTTTCTCGTTGGCGGGACTTCTGGCTGCTGCTTTCGCGACCCGCTTCGTGTTGCCGGTGTTCGCGCCCGACGGTGCAACCGGAACCGGATTGCGCCGGCATATCGCGGCGGCAGCGCTGGGTTTGGTGCGGGCGCTGCCGCGGACTCGCCTGCTGTGGGTGGTGCTGAGCTGCATCGCGGTGGCGTCGGTGGCCTGGCAGGGTGGCGGGCTCTGGAATGGCAGCCTCGGATCGATGAGTCCGGTGCCGCAGGCTGCGCAGGAACTCGACGCGCAATTGCGCGCCGACCTCGGTGCGACCGACGCCCGCACCCTGGTCGTGGTTCAGACGGCTGACATGCAGGCAGCGCTGCGCGGCGCCGAGGCGGCCAGTGGGCGGCTGGAGCCCCTGATCGATGCGGGTGTCCTGTCGGGTTTCGACAGCGTGACGCGCATGTTGCCCAGTCTGGCAGCCCAGCGGGCCCGGCTCGCGAGCCTGCCGGATGCAGCGACCTTGCGGGCGCGGCTCGCAAGTGCGGTGAGAGGACTGCCGCTCGGTGCAGACCGGCTCGCGCCTTTCGTTGCCGATGTCGAAGCAGCGCGCGGGCAGCCACCGATAACCGCTGCCGATTTGCAGGGCGGTGAACTCGGCCCGTTGGTCAATTCGCTGCTGTTGGAGCGGCCCGGCGGCGGCTGGTCGGCGCTGATTTCACTCCATGACGGGCCGCATTTCGATTCGGGCCGGGTGGCAGAAGCCCTAGAAGCAGTTCCCGAGGCACAGGTGGTCGACATCAAGCGTGAACTCGACGACTTGTACAGCCGTTATCTGCATGAGGCGTTCACCCAGGTTGCGATCGGCGCGCTGGCGGTGGTGGTGTTGCTGGCGCTCTACATTCGGTCGGCGCGGCGCCTCGCGAGGGTGTGCCAGCCGTTGGCTCTGGCGGTGCTCCTCGTTCTCGGTGGCTGGGCGGTGGGTCACGCGACACTGGGCTGGCATGCGCTTGGCATCCTGCACCTCGTCGGACTTCTGCTCGTGGTTGCGGTCGGGTCCAACTACGCGCTGTTCTTCGACCAGTTGCGCCAACAGGGGCGTGCGGATGCGGACACGCTGGCATCGCTGCTTCTCGCAAACCTCACGACAGTGGTCTCGTTCGGATTGATTGCGCTCTCCGACATTCCGGTGCTGTCGTCGATCGGCCGTGTGGTTGCGCCCGGAGCCTTGCTCGCGTTGTTGCTGGCGGCTGCCTTCGCTCGTGCGTCCGCGCCGGATACAGGGCCGTCACCCGAAAGCGTGACGTGAATGTTTCTTTGCGGTCGGGACCGGACGTGCATGGGACAATTGAACTCTCCCAACCTGCCGCGATTTCGTTCGAACTGTCGCATTGACACAGCCTTGCGGACGTCCATTTGTCACTCCAATGTCTGCGCACGCCATTTCTGACGCATCGGTGTCAGCAGCGCGACTTTTCGCCGGCTCCGTGAGCCTGCATGTGGCCGCTTTAGGTGCGGCTGCATGGGTGCCGGGCGCGCTGCCGTGGGCGCTCGGCGCAGTCGCTTTGAACCACGTGGTGATTACTGGCGCGGGCCTCACGCCGCGCAGCAACTGGCTGGGGCAGAACCTCTGCCGGCTGCCGGCGCAAGCCGCCCGGCGCGGCGAGATCGCTCTCACGATCGACGATGGTCCCGACCTCGAAGTGACGCCGCGGGTGCTCGACCTGCTCGATGCCGGCGGCGCGCGCGCGACCTTTTTCTGCATTGCGGAACGGGTCGTGGCGCACCCGCTGCTCGCCCGCGAAATACAAGCGCGTGGCCACAGCATTCAGAACCACACGACGCGCCATCGGCATGATTTTTCGGTGCTCGGGCCGCGCGGCTTCGCGCGCGAAATCGGCAGGGCACAAGAGATGATCTTCGATGTGATCGGTATACGACCGAGTTGTTTTCGCGCGCCTGCGGGACTGCGCAATCCGTTTCTCGCGCCGGTGCTGCGTCGGCTCGATCTGGCACTGGTGAGCTGGACCCGGCGCGGCTTCGACACGCGCGAGCGCGACCCGGCGCGGGTTTTGGCGCGCCTGACGCGCCAACTCGCGGCCGGCGACATCCTGCTCGTGCACGACGGCCATGCGGCGCGCTCGGCGCGCGGTTCTGCCGTTGTGATCGAGGTGCTTCCGACCTTGCTGAATCAGCTTCGCGCCTCTGGCCTGCGAAGCGTCACGCTGCCTCATGCGTTGGCGGCGCCAGACGCTCCAACGCATTTCGCCGATGCCTGACGAGGCCTTCCGAGCAAGCGGCGACTTGCGGACGGCTGCGACTATTTCGCCGCGCGACTGCTGGCGCTTGTTGCACCGCGCCGCATCGGCTTCTTACCGCCACGTCGATCGCTATGCCTGGTTATTTGCACGCGGCAAACTGGGGCGCGATCCGGCCTTCCGTGCGATCGTGGAGCGCGGGCTTCTCGGAAGCGGCGCGGTTCGGGTCGTCGATATCGGATGCGGACAGGCTTTGCTGGCGAGCCTGCTGCTGGCGGTGCAGCGGCAGCGTCGGCGTGCGGATCGGCCCGTCGATTGGCCTCCAGGCTGGCCCGAGCCGCCGAACGATGCCTGCTACACCGGGATCGAGTTGCTGTCGCGCGAAATCGACCGCGGCGCATCGGCGCTCGGTGATGAGATGCCGCCGCCGACTTTGATCTGCGGCGACATGCGCACGACGCCATTGCCCGCTTGCGATGTGGTGGTGGTGCTCGATGTTTTTCACTATATCGATTCCACCGCGCAGGAATCGATGCTCGCTCGCGTGCGCAGCGCGCTGGTCGAAGGCGCAACCGATCCGGCAACGAAGGTCGCGAGCGGCCGGTTGCTGTTGCGTGTGAGCGATCGCTCGAGCCAGCGAAAGCATGCGTTCACGCGCTGGATCGACCGCAAGGTCGCTCAACTCAAGGGCAACGGCGATGTTCCTGACTGGGGACGATCGGTATCCGAATGGATGGCGTTGCTCGAACGACACGGCTTCTCCGTCGAGGCCCTGCCGATGAGCCAGGGCACGCCGTTCGCCAACGTGCTGCTGGTGGCAGACCTGACGCCGGAGGGCATGCGGCGGTGAACCCCCATATCGGAAACCAAAACCTCGATCGACACGGCATCGCGCTCCGGATTCCGCACACAGGATCGATGTGTCTGCTCGACAGCCTCGAATCCTGGGACGCGCAAACGCTGCATTGCACGACACGAACGCATCTCGCGCCGGAGCATCCGATGCGAACGGCCAGCGGCTTGCTCGCGCCGTGCGCGATCGAATACGCGGCCCAGGCAATGGCACTGCACGGCGGGTTGCTGGCCGACGAAGGAGCGACGCCTTCGGCTGGCTATATCGCCAGTGTGCGCAACGTGCAGTTCGGCGTGGCGCGCCTCGACAGCATCGCAGGCGCGTTGCACGTGCGCGCAACCCGGCTTTCCGGTGATGCGCGGCAGGTCATGTACGCTTTCCATGTGACCGACGAGGCGGATGGAATGGTGGCTACCGGTCGAGCCGTGGTGGTGCTCGATACGCCGTTGCCCGGAGCCGCTGTGCAAAAGGAAAGTTCATGAATCTGAATGGCAAACGCGCGCTGGTGACCGGCGCGAGCGGCGCGCTTGGCAGCGCGATCGCGCAGCGGCTCGCCAGCGATGGCGCGACCGTGATCCTGCATGCGAGCTCGCGGCCGAAAGCCGTGGAACAACTCGCCGAGGCGATTCGGGTAGCCGGCGGCAGCGCGCGTTGCGCGGTGTTCGATCTGCGCGACGAGCCGGCCACCCGCGCGGCCTGTGAAAACCTGCTGAAAGCCGGCCCGATCCAGATCGTCGTGAACAACGCGGGCGTGCACGACGACGCGGTGCTGCCCGGTATGCGCAGCGACCAGTGGCATCGGGTGATCGACGTTTCCGTCAACGGTTTCTATCGCGTCACTCAGCCGCTCTTGCTGCCGATGCTGCGCACGCGCTGGGGCCGGATCGTCAACATCTCGTCGGTGGCGTCGATCACCGGCAATCGCGGTCAGGTCAACTACGCCGCGGCCAAGGGAGCGCTCAATTCGGCCACCAAGGCGCTGTCGCTCGAAGTGGCGTCGCGCGGCATTACCGTCAACGCGATCGCGCCCGGCATCATCGCCTCGCCGATGGCCGATGCAGCCTTCGATGCCTATGCGATCGAGCAACTCGTGCCGGCCAAGCGCGCGGGTCGGCCGGAAGAAGTTGCCGCACTGGCGGGCTTTCTGGTCAGCGACGAAGCGGCCTACATCACCGGGCAGATTATTTCGGTCAATGGCGGGATGATCTGAAGCGCATTGTTGCTATTGAAATAATAGCTGCTTGCGCACGTCCAGTAAGCGTTTCAGCCACTTTTTAATTAAAAATGGCGTTGATTTCCGTGGCGGCGAGATAAGCCGAATACCGGGCGTCGATGGCGGGCCCGGACGTTCGCGATCAAGCCTGAAACGGCGGCAGTCCGCGCCATTTGCGCCATGCGAGCCCGGGCAGCCGGATCAGGAATTCGAGCATCAGTCGCGTGTGCATCCAGGTCAGGAGCAGGTTGTCGCGCCCATACCGGAAGTGCGAGACACCGCCTTCCTCCGCGCTCAAATACTTGACCGGTGCATCGATATTGATCGGCTTGACGCCGCGCCAGGCGAGACGAACGACGGCTTCGGTATCGAAGTCGAACCGCCTCATCCAGGGTTGTTTCACCATGACCGGCAGCAGATGCGCGATCGGGTAGACCCGAAAACCGTAGAGTGAATCACCGATGCCGGCAAAAAGTGTCTCGAGCTGGGTCCAGCCGTTGGATACCTTTCGGCCGCGCACGCGCAACAGCGGTGCGCTGGCGTCGAACACCGGGCGCCCCAGCACCATCGCTCCCGCACGCGCGATCGAGGTGCGCATGAATTCTGGAATCAACGTGGCCGGATGCTGGCCGTCGGAATCCATCGTGAGCGCATGAGAAAAGCCCCGTGCCTGTGCTTCGCGCAAGCCCGCCAGCACCGCAGCGCCCTTGCCCTGGTTGTGCGGCAGCACGATCACATGCAAACCTTCGTCGCGTCGAGCCAGCATCTCCAGGCGCTCTGCCGTGCCGTCGGTGCTGCCATCGACCACGACCCAGACCGGATTCCACTGCGCGCGCGCCGCGGCGACGGTCGAGAAGACCTGCTCGCCAGTGTTGTAGCTCGGAATCAGGACAAGGTGGGTTCGCGAGACGTCTGGCATTCTGCGGATGCCTCGAATGGGCGCTGTGGCGTGGCCTGGCGAAAGTACTGCTCGAGCGTGGCCAGCATGGCGTCGCTGTCTTCGGCCGGCACGAATCGCTCGCCGAGTCGCAGCCGGAACCGGATCGGCAACGGCGGCACGCGCCAGATGGGCCAGCCTTTTCCCAGATAGGGCGAATCGGTTTCGATGAAGACGGTCTGAATCGGCGCCTGAGCGCGTTTCGCAATCAGCGTGACGCCAGCCCGAAACGGATTGACCGGCGAGCGCGTGGTGCGGGTGCCCTCGGGAAAGATCACGAGTTGCCCGCCGGCGCGCAAATCATCGACCGCGAGCCGCACCATGGTCCGGGCCGAGTCGTTGCGAATGTAGCGTGCAAGGCGCGCGCCAGCGCCCAGAAACACATTCTTCATGAGCGACGCCTTCATGATGCAGGCGCTTCTGGGAAGGTGCGCGATCAGCAGCAATGCATCGAGCATGGTCGGATGGTTCGCCACGACGATCAAGCCGGGCTCGTCTCGCAATGCGTCGAGGCTCGTGGCGTCGATCCGCATCATTCGAAAGGCTGAACAAACCGCCCAGAAACCGCGATAGCCGCCCGCGATGCCGCGTCGCCCGATGTCGCGACCTCGCCCTGGTGCGAGAAACGGATCGATCAGCATCGCGATCAAGTTCCAGATGAGCGATGCGATGCCGAGTCCGATCAGGAGCAGATAGAGCAGCAATGCGGCGAGTGGGCGCAAAAGAAAGTTCATGGCGTTTCGTTTCCCGGGCCGATCATCGTTCTTGCAGCCGACCGGCGGCAATTGCGTGCGCCTCGATTTCGACCAGCAACTCGCTGCGGCAGATGTCCGCTTCGAGAAACATCGCTCGCTGCAGCATGGGTGAATCGATGCCCATTCCGCGCGCGATCACCTCGCGCACCAAGCCGACATCGGCCGCATGGCGCACGTACACCACGGCATCGCATTGCCGCAGGTCGAAAGGCGAGCCTGTCATCGAACAGTTGCCGCGTGCAGCTTCGATCACGGCCTCGAGATTGCGCAATGCCTCGGCGGTTTGCGCCCGTACGTCGCCGGAATGAATACTCCGATGGCCGACGATGCTCGCGGTGCCCGAAATCAGCAAGCCGAGCCGGTCGTCACCGAGCTCGACCAGCGCGGCGCGCGAGAAGGTCGGCGCGCGAGCACCGTACTCGGACGGATAGCGGTAGGCCGAAACCTGGCGTGGGTTCTCGATGGCCACCGGCGCGCGGCGACCGGCGAGAAAACGAATTGCCAGCGGACCGCCGCGCGTGCCCAGCGCGCAGGCTGCCGGCGCGCCGTCGAACGCGGCGTAATTCGCGCCGATGAATGCCTGCTGGCGGCCGGCGTTGAATTGGCGGTAGCGCTCGAGGCCCGCGTGCGCACCGACGCTCGGGTCATTGATCGCGGGAATGTAGTTCCAGATCCGCTGCAGATGCGCAATGCCAGCCGCGTCGAGGGTCTTGAAAACGTCCCGATAAGCGCCTCGGGTGATCTCCGCCAGATCATGCGGCTCGCCCGATTGGTCGATGTCGATCCAGCCGAAGAGCCAGTCGCCGTCGCAGCGCCAGTGCGCGGCGCCGGTACGCCCGGTTTCGACATTCGGCCCGCCTTGCCAGAGATCGATCGCCGCGCCGGTGCCTGAAAGCAGCTTCAATGCAATGGGTGGAAGGCCGGGCAACGCATCGGTTGGAACGCCATAGCCGATCGCACCGAGGGCAGTGCGGGCGCGTTCCGCGTCGCGCACCTGGCGCCCGCCCTGCGCGGACGGCACAAGCCGCTGAACGCCGAGCGGTGCGACCTCGGTTTCCGCTTCGATCTTCATCACTGCGGCTTGACAATCGGTTCAGCCGCGAGCGCACCGACATCCCGAATGTTTTCGCGGCGACGGGCAATGGCATTCCACGTCCGCTTGGGGTTCAACGCGCAGGCTACGAAAAACAGAGACTTGAAGAAAAGAAGCGAGGGCCAGATCGGCGTGCGGCCGTGAATGTCGCCGGCCAGGAGCGACATCAAGGCTTCCTTGACGCGCAAGGGGTTCTGCGGATACATGAAGAATTCACGCATCGTCGGATTCGTCACCCGGAAGATGAACCAGGAGAATTCGCGCGGTCCCTTTCGCATGTAGCGCTCGAAGCGATGGCGGGCCGACGCGGCCTGGCGCGGCGCGTCCAGCGCGGCGGTCACCACGTCGACGCTTCGGAACGCGCTGTGCATCGCGAGGTAGACACCCGATGAAAACACCGGATCGATGAACGAGTAGGCATCGCCCAGCATCAGGTAACGCTCGCCGCTGCTGTGCGTGCTGCTGTAGGAGTAGTTGCCGGTGGCATGAACCTGGTCATCGACCAGCGCCCCGTTCTTGAGGCGATCTCCGAGCTGCGGACACAGTGCGATGGTGTCCAGAAAGAACTCGCGCAGCGGCTTGTCGCGGGATTTCAGGTAGTAGGGCCAGCACACCGCGCCGATGCTGGTCGTGCCGTCGGCCAAAGGAATGAACCAGAACCAGCCGTGCGCGAACCAAAAAATGGTGATGTTGCCTTCGAGTTTTCCGGGCAGCCGCTCGGCGCCGGTGAAATGGCCGAACAACGCTGAACTGTTGTGGCGCGTGTTCTTTTGCTTGGCCCGCATCTTGTTGGCCAGAAAAGTGTCGCGACCCGATGCATCGACGACGAAGGCAGCGCGAAATCGGCGCGCGGCGCCATCGTCCTGAACTGCATCGACGGTGGCGCCATCGGCATCGAACTGCACCTCGCGCACCCGGCAACCTTCAACTGTGCGGGCGCCGCGCGCAGCCGCATTCCGGAACAGTATTTCATCGAGATCGGAGCGCCGCACCTGCCATGCACAGGGCATGCTTTTGTCCCAAGCCTCCGAAAACTCCAGCCGGGCGACGTGGTCATGGTCGGGCGAAACGAATTCGACGCCCCATTTGGGCATGCCGATTTTCTCGACCTGCTCGCGCACGCCGAGTTGCTCGAACAAGGCGACGTTCGCCGGCAACAGCGATTCCCCGATGTGGAAGCGCGGATGGTGCGCCTTCTCGAGCATCACCACGTCGCGGCCCTGCCGCGCCAGAAGCGCAGCGGCTGTCGCGCCGGCCGGACCGCCGCCAATGACGAGCACATCGCAATGTTCGTGGACGGGCGTTGAAGCCGCGGAAGCCGGGGCGTCCGCTGTCGAAACGGTTGAAGTCATTGGGCGATTATCCCAAAAGGCCCGCCTCGTTCTGTCGATCGCTTTGTCGGTTCAGGATCGGTGAGGGCGCCTGGCGTTGCGCCGACCGCTAAACTCGCACCAGCGCTCGATAGCGCGAGCACAACAACGCAAATATTCAGGAACGCGGGCCATGGCCGGACACAGCAAATGGGCGAACATCCAGCACCGCAAGGGCCGGCAGGACGAGAAGCGCGGCAAGCTCTGGACCCGTGCGATTCGCGAGATCACTGTCGCAGCGCGCGAGGGCGGCGGCGACCTGAGCGCCAATCCGCGGCTGCGGCTGGCGGTTGAAAAAGCCAAGGCAGTCAACCTGCCGGCCGACACGGTCAAGCGCAATATCGACAAGGCGACCGGCAACCTCGAAGGCGTGAGCTACGAGGAAATTCGCTACGAAGGCTATGGCATCGGCGGCGCCGCGATCATCGTCGACACCATGACCGACAACCGGGTTCGCACGGTGGCTGAGGTGCGCCATATCTTCTCGAAGTTCGGCGGCAACATGGGCACGGAGGGCTCGGTCGCCTTCCAGTTCAGGCATGTCGGCCAGTTGATTTTTGCGCCGGGCACGAGCGAAGACCGGATCATGGAAGTGGCGCTCGAAGCGGGTGCGGACGACGTGATTGCCGGCGACGACGGCGCGATCGAGGTGCTCGCACCGGTGACGGACTTCGAAGCCGTCAAGAACGCGCTGGAGGCCGCCGGATTGGCACCCGAAGTGGCCGAAGTCACGATGCGCGCAGACAACACCGTCGATGTGGCTGGTGACGATGGCGAGCGGATGCAAAAACTGCTGGATGCGCTCGAAGACCTGGACGACGTCCAGGAAGTCTTCCACAACGCGGCGATCGTGCAATGACCGACCGGATCGGCACGGGTCTGCAGGGCAAGCCCGGCGATTTATTCGGGGTGTTGCGGTGAAGGTTCTCGTGGTCGGCGGCGGAGGCCGCGAGCACGCGCTGGCCTGGCGTCTCGCGCAGGGCCGGCGAGTGCGAAAGGTTTACCTCGCGCCCGGCAACGGCGCCACGGCAGCCGACGAGCGCTATGAAAACCTGGCGATAGAGGAGCCGGCTGCATTGCGCGAATGGGCGCAGCACGAACAAATCGCGCTGACGGTGGTCGGACCCGAGGCGCCGCTCGCGGCGGGCGTGGTCGATGAATTCAGGACCCATGGATTGCGCATCTTCGGACCGACCCGGGCCGCGGCGCAGCTCGAAAGTTCCAAAGCCTTTTCCAAGTCGTTCATGAAGCGTCATGGCATTCCCACGGCCGAGCACGAAAGCTTCGCCGATGCGGCGGCAGCGCACGCCTATGTGGACAAGCGCGGCGCTCCGATCGTGGTCAAGGCCGACGGCCTGGCAGCGGGCAAGGGCGTCGTCGTCGCAACCACCCTGGCCGAAGCGCATGCCGCAATCGATTCGCTGTGGGGCGAAGACGTACCGATCGACAGCGCCGGCGCGAGCAATGCGCCGAGGGTCGTGATCGAGGATTGGCTCGAGGGTGAAGAAGCCAGTTTCATCGTACTGGTCGATGGCAAGAACGTCACGGCGCTCGCGACCAGCCAGGACCACAAGCGCCTGCGGGACGGCGACGCCGGCCCCAACACCGGCGGTATGGGCGCCTACTCGCCTGCGCCGGTGGTCAATGCCACCGTGCATGCACGGGCGATGCGCGAGATCATCCTGCCGACGGTTCGCGGCATGGCGCAGGACGGCTTGCCCTACACCGGTTTTCTCTACGCGGGACTCATGATCGACGCCAAAGGGCAGGTCAAAACGCTCGAATTCAACTGCAGGCTCGGCGACCCCGAAGCGCAGGTGATCTTGCTGCGGCTCAAGTCCGATCTCTTCGAAGTGCTGTGGCACGCGACGGACGGCACGCTCGACCAGGTCGAACTGGCGTGGGACCGGCGGACGGCGCTGGGCGTCGTGATGGCGGCATATGGCTATCCCGCTCAGCCACGGCAAGGCGATTTGATCACCGGCATTCCCGACGAAGCCGGCGATGCGGTGGTGTTTCAGGCAGGCACAGTGCGTGACGGCGGCGCGCTGCGCACGCGTGGCGGGCGGGTTCTTTGCGTGACGGCATTGGCCGACAGCGTCAAGCTCGCACAGCAACGCGCGTACGAGATCGTGGCCGGTATTCATTTCGACGGTGCGCAGTACCGGCGCGACATCGCGCATCGGGCATTTCATCCGGTGCATCGCCTCGGCGGCTGAAATGCAGCAAGCGACCACCGAAGCGGTTGCCGGCTATCTGCGCGAGTTGCAGCGGCGCATCGTCACGACCATCGAAACGCTCGAAGACGGCGAAGCGGCACGCGCGGGCCGCTTTCTGGCCGACGCCTGGGAAAAGGCCCCCGATGAACCGCTGCAGGGCGGAGGCCTGACTTTCATTCTGGAAAACGGTGTCTTGTTCGAGCGCGCGGGATGCGGCTTCTCGAGCGTGAGCGGGCCGGCGCTGCCGGCTTCGGCCACCCAGCATCGCAGCGAGCTGGCTGGCGCGCCGTTCGAGGCGATGGGCGTATCGCTCGTATTCCATCCACGCAACCCTTATGTGCCGATCGTGCACATGAACGTCCGCATGCTGGTCGCCTTGCCGGTTGGCGGTGAGCCGGTGCGCTGGTTCGGTGGCGGCATGGATCTGACACCGTGCTACGGCTTCGAAGAAGACGCGCGCCACTTCCACGCCACCTGCTGCGACGCGCTCGAACCGTTCGGCGCGGACATGTACCCGCGCTTCAAGCGCTGGTGCGACGACTATTTTTTTTTGAAGCATCGCGGCGAACAGCGCGGCATCGGCGGTATTTTTTTCGACGACATCGCCGAACTTGGACCGGACGGCGGCTTCTCGCTGATACGGGCGGTCGGCGACGCGTTTCTCGAAGCCTACTTGCCGATCGTCGCGCGGCGGCGCGATACCGCCTTCGGCGAACGCGAACGCGACTTTCAGCTGTACCGGCGCGGGCGCTATGTCGAGTTCAACCTGGTCTGGGATCGCGGCACTCACTTCGGGTTGCAATCGGGCGGACGAACCGAGTCAATTTTGATGTCGATGCCGCCGCTCGCAAGCTGGGCGTATCAGCGCCAGGCCGAGCCCGGCTCGCCCGAGGCGGCGCTATCGCGCGACTTTCTGGTGCCGCGCGAATGGGTTTAGCCATTGCTGCGGCCGGCGCAAGCCACGCTTCGCAGGCGGCGGGTGAATCCGAGGGCGCTCATGCGCGAGCGCTGGTGCGAGTCGGCGTATTTGGCGGCGCTTTCGACCCGCCGCACAACGCGCACATCGCGCTCGCACGGGCTGCATTGGCGCAGCTCTCGCTGACGGAACTGCGCATTTTTCCGACAGGCGAGGCCTGGCATAAGGCCCGCGTGCTGAGCCCGTCTGCCGATCGGCTCGCCATGGCGCGGCTTGCCTTCGAGCCCTTGCCGCATTGCGTGGTCGATGCGCGCGAGCTCGCGCGCAATGGCCCGAGCTATACGCTGGACACCCTGCGCGAATTGGCAATCGAGCAGCCCGGGGTGCAACTGGTTCTTATCCTGGGTGCTGACCAGGCAAGGGCGCTGCCGAGCTGGCACGGCTGGCACGAAATATTGAAGATTGCTATAATTTCGATAGCTGACCGCGCTCATCCATCGGGCGTTTCAGGCCTTTTCGATCCAAAAGGTGTGCCAGGTATGCCGCCCGATGCGCGCTTCGAATCGCTGGCCTTCGAGCCGATGGCGCTGAGCGCGACAGAAATTCGCAGGCGTCACGCAGCGGGCGGCGACATCTCGGCGCTGGTTGCGCCCGAAGTTGCGCGCTATATTGAACAACACCACCTCTATCCAACTGACTGATGACCACTGCCGCCGCTGCCAAGAAAGACACTCAAAAACTCCAACGAGCCATTGTCGACGGGCTCGAGGATGTCAAGGCGCAGGACATCAGGATCTACGACACCGAGCATCTTTCGCCGCTTTTCGAGCGGGTCATCGTGGCCTCGGGCGCGTCGAACCGGCAGACCAAGGCATTGGCCGCGAGCGTGCGCGATGCGGTGCGCGAAGCCGGCTTCATCAAGCCGCGCACCGAGGGTGAAGAGAACGGCGAGTGGATCATCGTCGACTGCGGCGCGGCGGTCGCCCACATCATGCAACCCGCGATTCGCAGTTACTACCACCTCGAAGAAATCTGGGGCGACAAGCCGGTTCGCCTGAGGCTGGGCGCCGCGAAACCGGCGGCGCCTGAAACGCCTCGTTCTGCGCAAGTTGCCGCAAAGAAATCACCGACTTCGCTGCGCCGGTCCAGTGCTGCGAAGACGGCGGTGAGAGACGCGGAGCGGGCGGCGAAGGCGAGCAAGGCAACTGCCGTGAAGAAGCCCCGCGCCAAGGCCGGCACTGCGGCGAAAAGGCCCGCTGCTTCCCCAGCCGGTAAAAAAGCAATTTAGCCGCATGAGGTTGCTGGTCGTCGCAGTCGGGCAACGCGTGCCTGACTGGGCGCAGATGGCCTGGGACGATTACGCCAAACGCTTTCCGCCTGAAATCAAATGCGAGTTGCGCTCCGTCAAAGCTGAGCCGCGGGGTTCGAAGACACCGCTACAGGCGATGGCAGCGGAGCGCACGCGAATCGAGTCAGCGATTGCATCGGCGACAACGCGCCCGCGCGTCGTGGCGCTCGACGAGCGCGGCAGCGTGTATTCGACGATGGCGCTGGCCGCGCGCTTGCGCTTCTGGCAGGAGGTGGGCGGCGATGTCGCGCTGGTCATCGGTGGGCCCGATGGCCTGGACGAGGTTTTCAGGCGAGACGCGCAAGAGACGATCCGGCTGTCCGATCTGACCTTGCCGCATGCCATGGTGAGAGTCCTCCTCGTCGAGCAACTTTATCGGGCCGTGACGATCAATGCGGGGCATCCCTACCATCGCGAGTGAATCGGTGGCGGATGGCCGACAAGCGAAGTTTCAGTGAATTCAAACGGCATGCTAAAAGCCACAGAGCCCTTCGTCTACCTCGCATCCCAAAGTCCGCGGCGCGCGCACTTGCTCGATCAGCTGGGCGTTGCGCACCGCCCACTGGTGCCGTCACCCGACGAGGACGCCGAATCGCTCGAAGCGGTGCATGGCAACGAATCACCAGCCACCTACGTGAAACGCGTCACGGCCCTGAAGCTGGAGGCAGCATTGGCGCGGATGCTTTCTCGCAAGCTGCCGCCCGCGCCGGTGCTGTGCGCGGACACGAGCGTGGCGATTGGCCGGATGATTCTCGGCAAGCCGATCGACTCGAAAGATGCGGCCCGCATGCTGGCGCTGCTGTCGGGTCGCACCCATCGAGTTCTGAGCGCGGTGGCGCTACATTCGCAAGGCACGAGCGCAGCCGTGTTGAGTGTTTCCAGCGTTCGCTTCGCCGCGCTTTCGGCTGCGCGGATCGATGAATACATTGCGACCGGCGAACCGCTGGGCAAAGCCGGCGCTTATGCGGTGCAAGGACGCGCCGCGGCGTTCATCAGCCGTCTGGGTGGAAGCTATTCGGGCATCATGGGCTTGCCGATTTTCGAGTGCGCGCAGTTGTTGCGAGCCGCCGGATTTGCGGTCTGACTGAAGATTTTTCTTGCAACACGACATTCTGATCAATTGGTCGCCGCAGGAATCGCGGGTGGCGGTGGTCGAGCACGGCGCCGTGCAGGAGTTGCATGTCGAGCGCACGCTGGAGCGCGGGCTGGTCGGCAATGTCTATCTCGGCAAAGTGTCGCGGGTGCTGCCGGGAATGCAATCGGCATTCATCGACGTCGGACTCGAACGCACCGCGTTCTTGCATGTGGCCGATCTGGTCGCGCCGCTCATGCCCGGCTCACGCGCGTCGGGTCGCGCCGAGCCACCGAACGGCAACGTGAAGGGCAACGGCAACGGTACGCCGGTCGTGCCGATCGAAAAGCAGATTTTCGAAGGTCAGGCGTTGCTGGTTCAGGTCATCAAGGACCCGATCGGCAGCAAGGGCGCACGCTTGTCCTCGCAGATCAGCATTGCAGGGCGGTTGCTGGTTTTTTTGCCACAGGACCGTCATATCGGCGTGTCGCAGAAGATTCCGGCGGAACAACGCGAAGCATTACGTCGGCGCCTGCAGGACTTGAGCGATGCGGCGCAGGGCTTGATGCCGAAGGAAGATCGCGGCCATGCAGGCGGCTTCATCGTCCGCACCAATGCCGAAGATGCGAGCGACACCGAGCTGGCCGACGACATTGCCTATCTGCGCAAGGCCTGGTCACGAATTCGCGAACGTTCGATGCAGCTACCCGCCGGCGCGATGCTGCACCAGGATTTGAGTCTGCTCCAGCGGGTGCTGCGCGATCTGGTGGTCGACGAAACCCAGGCGGTGCGGATCGATTCGCGCGTCCAGTACGAGGCGTTGCAGGCCTTCGGCCGAGAGTTCATGCCGCAGGCGGTTGAAAAATTGCAGCACTACGTCGGCGAGCGGCCGATTTTCGATCTCGCATCGGTCGATGACGAGATCGCGAAAGCGCTTGGCCGGCGGGTCGATCTGAAATCGGGTGGCTACCTGGTCATCGACCAGACCGAAGCGCTGACAACGGTCGATGTGAACACCGGCGGCTACGTGGGGGCACGCAACTTCGACGACACGGTGTTCAAGACCAATCTGGAAGCGGCGCACGCGATCGCGCGCCAGTTGCGGCTGCGCAACCTCGGTGGCATCGTGATAGTCGATTTCATCGACATGGCGCGCGAGGAGCACAGTGCTGCGGTCCTGGCCGAGTTACGCAAGCAGCTGGCGCGCGACCGCGTGAGAACGACGATGAGCGGTGTTTCGCAACTCGGCCTGGTCGAGATGACGCGCAAGCGGACTCGCGAATCGCTCGCGCAGATGTTGTGCGAGCCCTGCGCTACGTGTGGCGGCCAGGGCATCGTCAAGACCGCGCGCAGCCTGGCTTACGAGGTGCTGCGCGAGATATTGCGCGAAGCGCGCCAGTTCACGCCGCGCGAATTCAGGATCGTTTCGTCGCCGCAGGTGATCGAACTTCTGCTCGACGAAGAAAGCCAGCATCTCGCGGGCCTGAGCGATTTCATCGGCAAGCCGATTTCGCTCAAAGCCGAGCCGACGATGGGGCAGGGCGAATACGACATCGTGTTGTTGTAGCCGCTGCTAACATGCTGTGACTATCGCACGGAAAGTGCCTGAAATGCATGCTGGGCGTGCGCAGACAGCTATGCAAATAATAGCAAACTTACAGCGTTGCCTCACGCCCGGCCGGCGTACTGCGCACAGCCTGCGCCTGAAGCCGCGCGTAGAGACCATCGAGCGCCATCAGTTGTTCGTGGCTGCCTTGTTCGGCGATACGGCCGTGGTCCATGACCACGATCCGGTCGGCATGCTGGATCGTCGAGAGTCGGTGCGCGACGATCACGGTCGTGCGTCCGCGCATCAAATGCTGCAACGCGTCTTGCACCAGCCTTTCGGAGGCCGTGTCGAGCGCCGAGGTCGCCTCGTCGAGGAGCAAAACCGGCGCGTCCTTGTAAAGCGCGCGAGCGATCGCGAGGCGCTGGCGCTGGCCGCCCGACAGCTCGGTCGCGTTGTGGCCGAGCACGGTGTCGATGCCCTGCGGCAGGCTGTCGACATGGGTCTGCAGGTTGGCTGCCGCAACGCACTGTGCGACCCGCTCGCGATCGACCGCTGCACCCAGCGCGACGTTGGCGGCGAGTGTGTCGTTGAGCATCACCACGTCCTGGCTCACCATCGCGAACTGTGATCGCAGGCTGGTCAAATGCCATTGGTCGATCGCATGACCATCGAGCAGGATCTCGCCCGCGCTCGGCAGCACGAAGCGTGCGAGCAGGTTGACCAGTGTCGTCTTGCCCGAACCCGAAGAACCGACCAGCGCGACGACTTCGCCGGGTGCGATGTCGAGGTCGACGCCGTCGATCGCACGCGCCTCGTCGCTGCCGCGGTAGTTGACGACCACGCCGCGCCATTCGATTCGGCCTGCCGCGCGTGCCATTTCGAACGAGCCGCCTGCCTCTCGTGGCACTTCGTCGAGCAGGCCCAGGCCACGTTCGAGCGCAGCCAGCCCGCGTGTGATCGGATTGGCCATATCTGCGAGCCGGCGGATCGGCGCAATCAGCATCAGCATCGCCGTGATGTAGGCGACGAATCCACCCACGGTGAGCGCCGAGTTCCCGCTTTGCCAAAGCGCGATCATGATCACGATCGATGCCGCGACCGCAGCCAGGATCTGGGTCAACGGCGTCATCGCCGCCGATGCGATGGTCGACTTCACCGCGAGCCGGTTCAGGGTATGGCTCAGCCTGGCGAAGCGATCGGACTGTAGCGTCTCGGCGCCGTGCAGCCGGACCATGCGGTGCGCGAGCACGTTCTCTTCGACCACATAAGCGAGTTCGTCGGTCGCGTGCTGGCCGAGCCGCGTGTAGTGATGCAGGCGCCTAGAAAACGTCCTCATGATCCAGGCCACGCCGGGGCCGATGGCAGCGACCACCATCGTCAGCTTCCAGTTCAGGATCAGCAGGTAGATCAGCAAGGCGAATGCGGTGAAGCCGTCGCGCGTCACGCCGAGCAGTGCTTGCACAAGCAGCAATCCGCCGGTCTGCACTTCGTACACCACGGTATTGGCAAGCGCGCTGCCCGATTGGCGCGAAAACAGCGCCAGTTCCGCGACGAGCAGGCGATCGAACAGCACACGTCGCAGCCGCTCCATGCCCTCGTTCGCGATCCGCGACAAGGCGTACTGGGAGGCGAAATGCGCCAGCCCGCGAATCAGGAACAGGCCGACGATGTAAGTCGGCACCAGCCACAGTGCCAGCTGCCCCTTGCTGAAGCCGCGATCGAGCAACGGCTTCAGAAGGGCGGGCAGCAGCGGCTCGGTGATGGCTGCGATCAACGCCGCGATCAGCCCGATCGCCCACCATTTTCGGGAGCCGAACCAGTCCAGCAGGCGCCGAACACGCTGAATCAAAGAGCCACGCGGGCGTGCTTCGCGGGGCTGGGCTTGCATGGCGGGGCATTCTACGGATCGGCTTTTTGTAAGCCGGCTCGCTGCGTTTCGACAATGCCGGGTCGGGCCGCGTGAGGTCGATGAGGCCGATGAAACGATTCGAAGCGGCAGACCGATCGCGATGCCCATGCGAACCCGCGTGCGCTGTGTGTAACATACGGCCTCGATCAGCCTGGCGAGACCGCCTCTTTAATGCCTTCGCCAATTCGCATGGACCATCCGAAGACCGCTTTCCCCTCATCCGCTTCGCATTCGCATCCGCTTCCCGTTCGGCGCGCGTTGGTCGCCGCACTCGGCATTTCGCCGTTGATGAGCGCCTGGGCCCAGTTCAGAGTCGAAGTTTCCGGCGTCGGCTTGACCCAGTTGCCGATTGCGCTGGTGCCTTTTCGGGGTCAGGACGCATCGCCGCAGAAAATTTCGAACATCGTGCAGGCCGACCTCGAGCGCAGCGGCCAGTTCCGCGGCGTCGACGCATCGGGGCAGGCACTGGACGAAAACTCGCGGCCCGATCTGACTTTATGGCGCCAGCGCACCGCCGATTCGCTGGCGGTCGGCAGTGTCACGCGCGGCGGTGATGGCCGCTGGGATGTCCGATTCAGGCTCTGGGATGTGGTGCGCGGGCAGGATCTGGGCGGCCAAAGCTTCACGGTTCCGCAAGCCGACCTGCGACTCGCGGCGCACCGGATCGCAGACTATATCTACGAGAAATTGACGGGCGAGCGCGGGATTTTCTCGACCCGGATAGCCTATGTCACCAAGGGCGGCAGTCGATACACGCTCTGGGTCGCCGACGCCGATGGCGAAAACGCGCAGTCGGCATTGGCCAGCCCCGAGCCGATCATCTCGCCGGTTTGGTCGCCGAGCGGCTCGCGGCTCGCGTACGTTTCCTTCGAGTCGCGCAAACCTGTGGTCTATGTGCACGATGTGGCGAGCGGCCAGCGCCGCCTGGTCGCGAACTTCCGCGGCTCCAACAGCGCTCCCGCGTGGGCGCCTGATGGCAACACCCTGGCCGTGACTTTGAGCCGCGACGGAGGCTCGCAGCTCTACACCATCCCGGCGAGCGGCGGCGAGCCGCGCCGCCTCACGCAGAGCGCGAGCATCGACACCGAGCCGACCTATTCCTCTGACGGAAGCACGATTTATTTCACCAGCGACCGCGGCGGTGCGCCGCAGATCTACAAAATGAGTGCGAGCGGCGGCAATCCGACCCGCGTCACTTTTAGTGGCAGCTACAACATTTCGCCGGCAATCAGCCCCGATGGCAAGTGGTTGGCTTACATTTCGCGCATCGGCGGCGCTTTCAAATTGCAGATATTGCCTGTGGGTGGTGGTGATGCCATGAGCATCACGGAGACCACCGCCGACGAGCGACCGAGTTTTGCACCCAACAGCAAGTTGCTGGTGTATGCAACTAAATTACAGGGGCGTGATGCGTTGATGACGACCACGCTCGACGGCAAAATCAAGGCTCGCCTGGCGGGTCAGGGTGGGGATCTTCGGGAGCCGGACTGGGGTCCGTTCCAGAAGCAGTGATTTATCTGAGGAGTTTTTTACTATGTTGAAACGCATTGCTTTCGTTCTTGCCCTCGCCCTGGCGATGGGGGGTTGTTCCACGGGTACCAAGCTCAACGAGGCGCCGGTCGAAGACCGCGGTGGCGCAGGTTTGGGGTCGGGCGGCTCGGCGAGCGGCGTTGCGCCGGTATCGGTCGATGCCAACGCGCAAAATGCCGCCGGGCCGGTCGGCGTCGCGCGGATCATTTATTTCGACTACGACAGCTACACCATCAAGCCCGAGTTCCAGTCGCTGATCGATGGTCACGCGCGCTTCCTCAAGGCCAATCAGCAGCGCAGGGTGTCGCTCGAGGGGCATACCGATGAACGCGGCGGGCGCGAGTACAACCTTGCGCTCGGCCAGAAACGGGCCGAAGCCGTCCGGCGCGCACTGACCCTGCTGGGCGTGAACGACGCGCAGCTCGAGGCGGTGAGCTTCGGCAAGGAGAAGCCGGCGGTGCAGGGTTCGGGTGAAGACGTCTGGGCGCAAAACCGGCGTGTTGAAATCGCCTACCGTTGATGATGGCATCGCGTCCAACTGCGGGACTGGCGCGCGCTGGCCGGTTCGTGTTCAGTTCGCCCGCGCGCGCCCTGGCGGTGCTGTCGCTCACGCTTTGCAGCTTGACGTCGCATGCCGCGTTGTTCGAGGACGACGAGGCGCGTCGCGCGATTCTCGATTTGCGCCAGCGGGTCGAAGCGGTTCGGGTTCAGTCGGAGTCGACCAATCAGAAGTTGACGGCCGACAATGAGCAATTGCGGCGCAGCTTGCTCGACCTGCAACAGCAGATCGAAGGTTTGCGCGGCGATCTCGCGCGCATGACCGGACAGAACGAGCAACTGACGCGGACGCTTTCAGATCTTCAGCAGCAGCAAAAGTCGCTCGGTGACCGTGCGGGACAGGGCGACGCCAATGGCGGTGATGGCGACAAGGTCAGCGTCGACGGTCGGGAGTTCAATGCCGCTCCCGAAGAGAAAGCCGCATTCGACGCGGCGCTCGGCGTGTTTCGCAGTGGCCAGTTCGCGCAAGCGCAGACAGCGTTCTCGGATTTCGTTAAGCGCTATCCCAAAAGCGGCTACAACCCGTCGGCCCTGTTCTGGCTGGGCAATGCGCAGTATGCGACCCGTAACTACACCGAAGCGATCGCCAATTTTCGCGCGATGCTGTCTTTGGCGCCAGCGCATCCGAAGGCGGCCGAAGCGGTGCTGTCGATTGCCAACTGCCAGATCGAACTCAAAGACAACCGCGCCGCACGTCGGACGCTGGAAGACCTGACCAAGGCCTATCCGCAATCGGAGGCTGCGCAGGCCGGGCGCGAACGCCTGTCGCGCTTGCGTTGAGTGCATTGCCCGCTGCCGCTGGCGGTTTCGATCAGCCGGCAGACAGCACGCGCCGCTTCGGCGGGCTGGCACGTCTTTATGGAACCGTGGGTGCCGAACGCATCCGCAGCGCGCATGTTCTCGTGGTTGGCGTTGGAGGCGTCGGCTCCTGGACGGTGGAGGCGCTCGCGCGCAGCGGCGTGGGTGCAATGACGCTGGTCGATCTGGACCACGTGTCCGAGTCCAACATCAACCGTCAAGTCCATTCACTCACATCGACATTGGGTCAGGCCAAGGTCGACGCAATGCAGGCACGCATCGCGCAGATCAATCCGGATTGCCGCGTTCTAGCCATCGACGACTTTGTCGGACCGGAAAACTGGACAGCGATTTACGCGGCTGCCGGTAACGCGCACGGCCGCGTTTGCGCTGTTGTCGACGCTTGCGACCAGTTGCGCGCAAAAGTCGCCATCTCGACCTGGGCAAGAAACGAAGGAAGGCGCGATGGGGTCCGGTTTATGACCGCGGGCGCGGCGGGCGGAAAGCGTCATGCGCACAGGGTAGAGATCGACGATCTGGCTAACGTGACTCACGATCCGCTGTTAGCGCAGTTGCGGCATCGCTTGCGCAAAGCTGAGCAAGCGCCGGCGTCGGGGAAAGCTTTCGGATTGACCTGCGTTTTCAGCCGTGAGGCGGTTGCACCGCCTGGCGATCAAGCCGCTGCGCTTCCCGGTTCGCGACCCGAGCCGGCGAGCAGGGACGGCAGTCTCAACTGCCACGGCTACGGTTCGGTTGTCAGCGTCACGGCAACTTTCGGTCAGTGCGCTGCGGGCTGGATTCTGGACAAGATCGCGAGTGATGCCGCGCTATAATCTGAGGCTTTGCCGTGAAATGCATGGCCTTTTGAATAACGGCGGGCATTCAAGCACAAAAATCGTGGGACGTTAGCTCAGTTGGTAGAGCAGCGGACTTTTAATCCGTTGGTCGCGTGTTCGAGCCACGCACGTCCTACCACCTAATCCAAGAAGACTCAAAAAAAAATGGCTCCCATATGGAGCCATTAGTAGCCACTAAGAGCCGTTCGGAGGCATCTTCTTTACGACAGGCTGATTCCGAACAAGGAAGGCCGGCCGCGGGATTGGGCCGATGCCTGGCCGATCTCGGTCTGGCCAATCTCTGAAAGCAGGCCGACCGCGCTGGCGCGATCGAGTTCGTGCCGAATCGCTGCTTCGAGTCGCGCTCGCGCATTGTCCGGGCGCTCGTGGTTGTACTCCTCGTCGAGTTCGCAGTGAAGGTAATAGTCGACCCGACCCATGATTCGATCGACCGATGCTTCAATTTCTGTATGGCTCATGAATTTCCCTTTAAATCGATTGACGGCAGAAGGAACCAGCCGGCAATGAATCGATGTCTCCTGAACAAATCAGCTGATTAATTAAAAAGTTTTAATATTTAGAACCAAAGCGAAACGAATTGTAGATTACGTCACCAACCCACGTTTTTGCAACAGCTTACACAAAGCGCGGCTTTTTTGCATCCACAGAGTGTGACATTTGTTGCCGAATTGCGTCTTCAAGTTGAATTCGGGGGCCGCAAGAAGCGCCATGCGCGCTGTGCACGTCCTGGCGCTGCGGCTGGCAACGCCGCTGGCACGCCGGGCGCCGCTGACATCGACGCTGGCGCCGGCAAATGGAGGTTCGCTGCGCGCGCGACCTGCACGCAATCCTTGATGTGCTGCTCTCCCAGGGCGCGCAAAGCCGCATAACCCAGCGCTGCAGAAACCATTTGGCCTGCGATAGGCACGAATTTCGTCGCCTGGCGAGCGGTCAGCCGAATACCCGCCTGTCGCGCCAGCCCGATCAGCAGTTCGCGCGTTATGAGCTTGCCGACCAAAAGCGCACCGACTGTCGTTGCCGCTTTTTGAACGTTTTCGCGTTTTTTCGGTGCAAGCTGGTTGAGCTGAAATACCGCCAAGCCGAATTCGGCGCTGATTTGCGGCACAAGGCGCGACAGCAATGCTGCATCGGCGGCCCAGTCCAGACCTGGCACCGGAATTGCGCTGGCGGCGGCTGCCATCAAAGCCTTGCGGCCGAGCAGACGGCGACTGCGGCGAATGGCAGCCAGCAGTTTCGGGTCGCCGTCGGCCAGTTCGATCGATGTTGGCATGGCGCTAGCGTAGCGCCGAATCGAATTGAAGATCAGGCCGTGAGCATTTCGATTCGACCGCTCAGCTCCAGCCAGCGTTCTTCGAGTGCTTCGACGCTGTCGCAGAGGGCCTTCAGCCGCCGACCGGCCTCGGCGATATCGGCGGCCGGCAAAGGCTTGGTGAGCTGCGCTTCGACCTGTGCCTTTTCGGCCGAATGCGCAGCAAGCTTTCGATCGATCTCGGCCAGCTCCTTTTTCATCGGCCGCGTGAGGTCGCCGCGCTGCTGGCGTTCGGTGGCCTCGAGTTGGCGTTGCGTGCGACCGGAGCCGGTCGATGGTTTCAGATTAAATCGGCCGGAAGCGCCCGCCGTTCCGGCGGTAAGCGCTATGTTTTCGATAGTGTCGGCCGGACGGGCTGGTTGCGGCGACGGCGTTTTATCCTCATTGCGCAGACGCTTTGCTTCGTCGAGCAGGTAGCGCTGGTAGTCGTCCAGGTCGCCATCGAACGGTCCGACAACGCCGCGGCCGACCAGCCAGAATTCATCGCAAACCGAGCGCAGCAATGCGCGGTCGTGGCTCACCAGCATCAAGGTGCCTTCGAACTCGTTGAGGGCCACGGCAAGTGCTTCACGCGTGGCCAGATCCAGATGGTTGGTCGGCTCGTCCAGGAGCAGCAGATTCGGGCGCTGCCAGACCATCATCGCGAGTACCAGGCGTGCCTTTTCGCCGCCGCTCATCGTGCCGACGGGTTGCTTGACCATGTCGCCTGAGAAGTTGAAGCTGCCGAGGAAGCCGCGCAGGTCTTGTTCGCCGGTGCGTTCTTTCACGGCTGAGCCCAGGTCGCGTGCCAACCGCACCATGTGCTCGAGCGGGTTGCTTTCGGGGTGCAGCACGTCGAGTTCCTGCTGCGCGAAATACCCGATGTTGAGCCCCTTACCTTCTGTGATGGTTCCGGCCAGCGCGCCCATCTCGCGGGCGATGGTCTTGACCAATGTCGATTTGCCTTGCCCGTTGGCTCCCAGAATGCCGATGCGCTGGCCGGCCTGAACCGAGCGGCTGACGCCGCGCAGGATGGTTTTCTGTTCGTCGCCAACGCCATAGCCAAAACTCGCGTCGCTGATCGCGAGCATCGGATTCGGAATATTGCCCGGCTCCTTGAACTCGAAAGTGAAATCCGCTTCGGCCAGCAGCGGCGCGACCTTTTCCATGCGCTCCAGCGCCTTGACCCGGCTTTGCGCCTGCTTCGCCTTGCTGGCCTTGGCCTTGAAGCGATCGATGAACTTTTGCAGGTGAGCGACCTTTTCCTGCTGCTTGGCATAGGCAGACTGCTGCAACTCCATTTGCTGGAGCCGCAGCACCTCGAAAGCGCTGTAGTTGCCGCCGTAGCGGGTGAGCTTGGC
This sequence comes from Variovorax sp., assembly GCA_965218415.1. Taxonomy (GTDB): domain Bacteria; phylum Pseudomonadota; class Gammaproteobacteria; order Burkholderiales; family Burkholderiaceae_C; genus Variovorax. The sequence continues at coordinate 2,234,414 of CBDCKT010000003.1, read as the reverse complement.
GCGCTCGATGTGCAAGGTCACGTCGGTCACTGCGTCGAGAAACTCGCGGTCGTGGCTGATCACGATCATGGTGCCGGCATAGCGTTGCAGCCAGGCTTCGAGCCAGACCAAGGCGTCCAGATCGAGGTGGTTGGTCGGCTCGTCGAGCAACAGCAGGTCGCTCGGGCACATCAGCGCGCGCGCCAGTTGCAGACGCATGCGCCAGCCGCCCGAAAAGCTGTTGACGGGCTGATCGAGCTCCTGCGTCTTGAAGCCCAGGCCGAGAATCAATGCCTGCGCGCGCGGCACCGCGTCGTGTTCGCCGGCGTCGTGCAGGTCGGTCCACGCATGGGCGAGCTGCATGCCGATCTCATGGTCGTCGGGTGCCGCGGCATGCGCGGCTTCGACTTTGGCCAGGGCTTCGCGCAACGCCATCAAGCGCGTATCGCCGGCAACGACGAAGTCCGTAGCCGGCTCGTCGGTTTCCGGCATGTTCTGCGCGACCTGCGCGAGACGCCATTGTTTGGGCACCGAAAAATCGCCACCGTCCTCGTGCAAGGTTCCGTTGAGAAGGGCGAACAACGTCGATTTGCCGGCCCCGTTGCGCCCGACCAGCCCGACTTTTTCGCCGGGATTGAGGGTGACGTTCGCGCCATCGAGCAGCACCTTCGCGCTGCGGCGCAGTACGACGTTCTTCAGGGTAATCATGCGGCTGGGGGCAAACCCGCGATTATCTCGCCCAAGAGCGCTTGCAACTGTAGAAGGGGCACTCTGTGAGGCGCGCGACCTCCTTCGCCTCCGGGCTGATTTCGGCCTGCCAAGCGGCGAGCACCTCGCCTTGCTTGGCGAACGCATCGGAATTGCTGCGCAGGCCCTGGAAAGCCGCGCGTCCCGGGTTGGCGAGCTGTGCCACCAGTTCGAAATGCAGCAGGTGCTGGCGCAGGGCCGCGCGCGCCGGGGCGCCGTCGGCGGCAGCCGGTGCTGTGGCATCTCCGAACAAGCTGTTTTCCACATCGCGCCGGGCCGTGCAGTAGCTGACGATCAGATCGATCAGATCGCGCCGCTCTGCAGAAAGCGCCAAGCGGCTCAGCGCTGCGGCGCGGGCCTGACACGCGGGCCAGACCGTCCGTATGTTGAAGCTGATCTGTCGACGCGGCTCCTCCATGTCATACAGGTTGCCTACCGCCGCGAATCGATCCGAGCGCGAATTCAGACAGTCGTGGAAAGCCGTGGCGATCGGCATTTCGTCGGGTTCGGTGGCCTCGATCGCGCAGGTGCGGAAGTAAGCACGCAAGTCGGTGTTGCCGCTGTCCACACTGCGCAGCAAGCGCGCCGCACGGATCTGTTGGGCCAGTTGGGGCTGATACGCCTGCGTGGTTAACCAGAGCACAAGCCCCGCAGCCAATCCGAAAATACCCAGCGACAGGACCGCGCGAAGCGGCCGGGCGCCGATCGGCTCGGCGATCCGCAGCATCAAAGACAGCACCGCGCCGACGACGAACCCGCCGATGTGCGCCGCATTGTCGAATTGAAAGAAAGCACCGAGACCCAGCGTGATGCCGCCAAGCAGCAGGGCGCGCCACGGAGAAATCGAGGCGCCCGTCGGCGTGCGCAAGGCGCCGTGGCGACCGAAGCCGAACACCACCACAACCGCCAGAAAACCGAAAAGCGCGCCCGAGGCGCCGACGCTGGCCGTGTGCGCCTGCCAAGTGGCGCTGGCCCAGCTGGCACCCACGCCCGACAGCAGGTAGAGCAGCAAGGTGCGCCAGCTGCCGAGGCGCGGTTCGACCACGCTGCCGAGCTCGAACAAAGCCAGCATGTTCAACGCAAGGTGCAACACGCCGCCGTGCAAGAACATGCTGGTCGCCAGCCGCCAGGGCTCACCGGTGAACGTGAGGCCTTGCAGGTTGGCGCCCCATTGCACGAGAAAGCCCACCTCGTCGACCGTGCTCGGAAAACGGTTGTCGACCGCTGCGATCCACGCGGAAACGCCGATATTGACGGCGATCAGCCCGAGCGATACCGGCATGCCCGCGAGCCAGCGGCGAGGGCGGGCGAACCGGCTGCTCATCGCTGCCCGGCCGAATGCGTTGCGGACGGTCGCCGCGCCGCCAGCAGCGCCTCACGGGTGAGCAGCAGCACCTGATCGTCGCCGGCAGAGGTTTCGAGCCACAGCGCTTCGAGTCGGGGAAACGCGGTTTCGAAATGCGCGCGCTCGTGACCGATTTCAAGCACCAGAACGCCAGCGTCGCCCAGTCTTTCGGGCAGCTCGGCGACGAGGCGTCGCACGAAATCCATTCCGTCGACACCGCCGGCCAGTGCGATGACCGGTTCGGCGCGGAACTCGGCCGGCAACAGCGCCATGCTCGAATCATTGACGTAAGGCGGGTTGCACAGGACGAGGTCGAAGGGGCCGGCGAGCGCTGTCAGCGCGTCCGATTCCACCAGGTCGATGCGCGCCTCCATGGCATGCCGCCGGGCGTTGATCGCAGCCACTTCGAGCGCGGGGCGCGAGATGTCGGCAGCCGTCACCTGCGCGTCCGGCCAGGCCATTGCGGCGAGTACCGCGAGGCTGCCGTTGCCGGTGCAAAGGTCGAGCACTCGCGCATCGCTTTCGGGCAGCCAGCCGTCGAGCGCGCCGTACGCGATCAGCTCGGCGATCAGGCTGCGCGGAACGATCGTGCGTTCGTCGACATAGAACGGCACGCCTTGCAGCCAGGCTTCGCGCGTGAGGTAAGCGGCGGGGCGCCGCGAGTCGACTCTTGCTATCAAAAGAGTAGCTATCTGCGCTTGATCTGCGGGCGTTACAGCGCTATTTGCCACTGAATCGAGGTCGTGCAGCGGCAATCCGAGCCGCCACAAAACGAGCCAGGCCGCCTCGTCGAACGCGTTGGTGGTGCCGTGGCCGAAAGCGACGCCGGCCTGTTCGAGTTGCCGTGCGCCGGCTTCGATCAATTCGATGACCGTCGCCATCAGGCCAGCGACGCATCGAGCAAGGTCAATGTCCGGCGATAAATGTTTTTGAGGGTCTCGATCGCGTCGACGTCGATGTGCTCGTCGATCTGGTGAATGCTGGCGTTGACCGGCCCGACTTCGATGACCTGATCGCAGACTTTGGCGATGAAGCGTGCGTCGCTGGTGCCGCCGCTGGTCGACAGCTCTGTCGCGATGCCGGTTTCATCGTGAATCGCATGCTTCACCGCATCGACCAGCGCGCCGGGCGGCGTGAGAAACGGCAGGCCGCCGACGGTCCAGTTCAGCGCGTAGTCCAGGCCGTGTGAATCGAGTACTGCCGCGACGCGGTGCTGAAGCGCTTCGGGCGTGGATTCAGTCGAAAACCGGAAGTTGAAGTCGATCTCCGCCGTACCCGGAATGACGTTGTTCGCGCCCGTGCCCGAATGAAAATTGCTCACTTGCCAGCTGGTCGGCTGAAAGTCGGCGTTGCCGGCATCCCAATCGCCTGCCGTGTTGATCGCGACCAGTTCGGCGAGCGCTGGCGCCACCGCATGCACCGGATTTTTTGCAAGCTGCGGATAAGCGATATGGCCCTGCACGCCGCGCACCGTGAGCTTGCCGCTCATCGAGCCGCGCCGGCCGTTCTTGATCATGTCGCCGCAGCGGCGCACGGAGGTCGGTTCGCCGACGATGCACCAGTCGAGCCGATCGCCGCGCTCGGCCAGCCGTTGGCAGACGACCACGGTGCCGTCGGTCGCGGGACCTTCTTCGTCGCTCGTGAGCAGCAGCGCGATGCGCATTCTGGGCACTGGCGTCGCGGCGAGAAATTCCTCGATCGCGACCACGAAGGCGGCGAGCGAACTTTTCATGTCGCAAGCGCCACGGCCGAATAGGAGGCCATCGCGATGGGTCGGCACGAATGGCGGGCTGGACCATGCGTCGATCGGCCCGGTCGGCACCACGTCGGTGTGGCCGGCGAAGATCAGCACCGGCGCCGATCGGTCGATTGCTACACTTTCAATAGCTGACTGCGCACGTCCATATTGGGTTTCAGCTACTTTTCTTATAAATTCCGGATCTGTCTCGCCAGCTGGGCGGACCGCCCACAAGTTGCTGACCCGCGCTTCCTCCGGCCCGCTTTCGATCGTCTCCAGCGCAAAACCGAGCGCCGCCAGCCGCTCGCCGAGGATCTGCTGACACCCTGCGTCGTCAGGCGTGATCGAAGCGCGCGAGATCAGTTGCTCGGCGAGTCGGAGCGTTGCAAGGGGTGTGGATGACATCGGCGGCGCGGATGCCCGGTCACAGTGTCACGTCGAGCGAGATATCGGTGAAGCTCGGCTCGTCGAGCGGCTCGGCTGTCGGCGCTGCGGCGCGTGCGCCCGGGCTGTTGTGGTTTTGCAGTCGCCACAGCAGATTGGTCGGCGAGTCGGCTTGGGCCAGACCTTCTTCGCGGTCGATCCGGCCTTCGAGAATCAGGCGCGCGATGTGTTCTTCGAAGGTTTGCGAGCCTTCGGCCATCGACTGCTCCATCGCTTCTTTCACGGCCGAGAAATCGCCCTTTTCGATGAGGTCGGAGATGAGCGCCGTGTTCAGCATGACTTCGAGCGCCGGCACGCGCGCACCCGAGGGCGTGCGCAGCAACCGCTGCGCGACGACGGCACGCAGCGATGCAGCCAGATCGCCGAGCAGAGTAGTGCGCACTTCAACCGGGTAAAAACTCAAAATGCGGTTCAGCGCCCGGTAGCTGTTGTTGGCGTGCAGCGTCGCAAGGCAAAGATGCCCTGATTGCGCATAGGCGATAGCGGCGGTCATGGTTTCACGATCGCGGATTTCGCCGATCTGGATCACGTCGGGCGCCTGGCGCAGCGCGTTCTTCAATGCGATCTGCAGCGATTCGGTATCGCTGCCGACATCGCGCTGGTTCACCATCGATTTCTTGTTGGTGAAGATGAATTCGATCGGCTCCTCGACGGTAAGGATGTGGCCGCTGGCCTTTTCGTTTCGGTAATCGAGCATCGAAGCCAAGGTCGAGCTCTTGCCCGCACCGGTTGCGCCGACCATCAAGATCAGGCCGCGCTTTTCCATCACCAGGGTGCGCAGAATGTCGGGCAGATTCAGCTCGTCGATCGTCGGAATCACATTCGAGATATGCCGGATCACGACCGCATAGCTGCCGCGTTGGCGCATCGCGCTGATCCGGAAGTTGCCGACGCCGGCAATCGGGATCGCCATGTTCAACTCGCCGGTGCGCTCGAGCTCTTCGATGCGGGTTGCGGGCACGATTTCGGCCAGCAGCTTGATCGGCGCTTCGGCCGGCAGGATCTGGTTGTTCACCGGCACGCATTGCCCGCTGATGCGCATCTGCGCGGTCGATTGCGCCGTGAGGTAAATGTCAGACGCCTTGCGCTCGGCCATCAGGCGCAGGATGCGTTCCATCATGTTCATCGAAAAGCTCCGGTGGCGCGCTCAGGGGCGCAGCAGGTCGTTGAGCGAAGTCTTGGCCCGGGTTTGCGCATCGACTTTTTTGACGATGATGGCGGCGTAGAGGCTGTACTTGCCGCCGTCTTTGGGCAAAGTGCCGCTGATCACGACCGACCCTGCCGGCACCCGGCCATAGCTTGTTTCACCGGTCGCGCGGTCGTAGATCGGAGTGCTCTGGCCGATGTAAACACCCATCGAGAGCACCGAGTTTTCTTCGACCACCACGCCTTCGACGACTTCCGAGCGCGCGCCGATGAAGCAGTTGTCCTCGATGATCGTCGGCCCGGCCTGCAGCGGCTCGAGCACGCCGCCGATGCCGACACCGCCCGACAAATGCACGTTCGCGCCGATCTGGGCACACGAACCGACGGTGGCCCAGGTGTCGACCATCGTGTTCTCGCCGACATACGCGCCGATGTTCACATAGCTGGGCATCAACACCGCGCCTTTGGCGATGTAGCTGCCACGCCGAGCGACCGCGGGCGGAACGACCCGCACGCCGGCTTCTTTCAGTTCGCCGGCGGAAAGATGCGAAAACTTGGTCGGTACCTTGTCGTAGAAGCCGAGCGAGCCGGCCTGCATTTGCTCGTTGTCCTTCAGGCGGAACGACAGCAGCACGGCCTTCTTGATCCACTGATGCACCGTCCACTGGCCGACCGACTCGCGCGTCGCCACGCGCAGGTGCCCGTTGTTCAATTCGGCGATCACATGGTCGACCGCATTTCGCACATCGATGGGTGCGTCGGCGGCGGACATGCTCGCGCGCTTTTCCCAGGCAGCGTCGATGGTTTGTTGAAGTTCTGCGTTCATGAAGTGGCTTTCGTGTGGAGGCTCGCGGGGTCAGGTGAGTGCTTTCGACGGCAGCGCATGCAACATGGACGGCGGCCGGGCAGCGAATTCGGCGATGCGTTCGGCGGCTTCGACGCATTCGTCGGCACCCGCTACCAGCGCCATCCGGATCCGTCCGCGGCCGGGATTCGCGCCTTCCGCGCCGCGCGCTCCCTGCGTTTCTGCTGGTTCGCGCGCCAGATAACTGCCGGGCAAAACCGTCACATTGTATTGAGCGTAAAGCGCGCGGGCGAACGCTTCGTCGTCGCCATGCCACGCTTCAGGCAGGCCGGCCCACAGATAGAAGGCGGCGTCCGGCAACTGAACGTCGAGCACGCTTTGGAGCAGCGGCAAGACGGCGGCGAACTTCGCCGCATAAAGCGACCGGTTTTCGACCACATGCGCTTCGTCGCCCCAGGCCGCGATGCTCGCCGCGGCCACCGCGCCGCCCATCGCGCTGCCATGGTAGGTGCGATAGCGCAAAAAGCGCGCAATGAGGTCCGCATCGCCGGCGACGAAACCGCTGCGCAGGCCCGGCACATTGCTGCGCTTGGACAACGACGTGAGCGCGATCAGGTTGCCGAAATCGTCGCGCCCCAGTTGTCTTGCCGCCTCGAGGCTGCCGAGCGGCGGTGCATCCCGAAAATAGATTTCGCTGTAGCACTCGTCCGATGCGATCACGAAACCGTGCAGGTCCGACAGCGCGAACAGCTTTTGCCACTCGCCGATCGGCATCACCGCGCCGGTCGGATTGCCGGGCGAGCAGACGAAGACGAGCTGCGTGCGCGCCCAGACCGCTTCGGGCACGCTGTCCCAATCGACGGCGAAATTGCGCGCGGCAACGCTCGGCACGAAGTGCACGTCGGCGCCGGCCAGCAGCGCCGCGCCTTCGTAGATTTGATAGAACGGATTCGGCGACACCACGTAAGGCGCCGGCATGCCACGCGCATCGACCACCGTCTGCGCGAGCGCGAACAACGCTTCGCGCGACCCGTTGACCGGCAGCACCTGCGTGGCCGGATCGAGCGCCAGGTTGTAGCGGGTCTGCAACCAACCGGTGAAGGCCTCGCGCAGCCGCAAATCGCCGGCGGTCGCCGGGTATGCCGACAGCGCGCCAAGGCCCGCCACGAGCGCGTCCTTGATGAACGGCGGCGTCGGATGGCGCGGCTCGCCGATGCCCAGGCTGATCGGCGAATAGGCCGGATCGGGCACGACGCCGGCGAACAGCTTTCTCAGGCGCTCGAAAGGGTAGGGCTGCAGCTTCTGGAGCAGTGGATTCATGGCGCTCGATTATCGGGGGGTCGCGGCGTAGGCCGGCGACGGCGATCCGCGCTCGACAAGCGCATGCAAACGCTGCCATTTTGATAGCTGTCTGCGCACGTCAGGCAGTCGTTTCAGGCACTTTTTGCTTAAAAATCAGCGATCCCCCAGTGGGCGGCAGCATTGGATCAGGTGAGTACTTTCTGACTCCAAAAAGCGACAACAGGGACCGTGCGGTTCCCACCTCCGCGAAATTGCTCACGAGAAAGCGAAGTCTTGCGAGCTGGCCGCTATCGCACTGCGTCGACTTCAGCGACGCTTCAGCTTGTACAGGCAAGCTGTTTTGCATCGACGCGATCAGCGACCCCGACCAACGACCTGCCGACCGCCCTCGAAACAACAGTATCGAAACCAAACCGATCGATCGCCATGAACCCGTCTGCCATGCCAGAGCCGATGAACTCTTTCCAGATCCGGCTGCTGCTCGAACTGCTACAACTTCACCACGATTCGCCGGACCGCGCGATCGAACTCGACCGGCTCATCGACATCTTCGGAGATTCACGCCGCGGCGAGATCGAGCGTCTTATGGGACTCGATGAGCACGACGTTCCGGATGCCCTGTACGAATTCGCCGACGACGATGCACGCGAGATCGTGCGCAACGAACTTGCGCACGAAGCCCGGCTCAGCTTCGTTGCGGCCTGATTTCGAGCGTTACCGGCCGCCGCAAATGAGTGGTGCTCCCGCTCAGATCTGCTTGACCAGCACCACGCTCTTGCGATTGATGTTGTACTTGCGTTTGCGCGCTTCGGGCAGCCACTCGGCATCGGTCTGAACGAAGCCGCGTTTGATGAACCAGTGCATCGTGCGCGTGGTTAGCACGAAGATGCTTTTGAGGCCCGCGGCGCGCGCGCGCTGCTCGATGCGTTTGAGCATGCGCTCGCCATCGCCCTGTGACTGGGATTGCGGCGATACGGTGAGCGCCGCCATTTCGGCCGTGCGCGCTTCAGGATACGGGTAGAGCGCCGCGCAGCCGAAGATCACGCCGTCGTGCTCGATCACGGTGTACTGGCCGACGTCGCGCTCGATTTCGGTCCGACTGCGTTTGACCAGCGTGCCGTCGCGCTCGAAAGGCTCGATCAGTTGCAGGATGCCGCCGATGTCGTCGGCCGTCGCCTCGCGCAGGGACTCGAGCTTTTCGTCGACCACCATCGTGCCGATGCCGTCGTGCACGTAGACCTCGAGCAGGAGCGAACCGTCGACACCGAAGGGCAGGATATGGCTGCGCTCGACACCGCCTTCGCAGGCCTTGACGCAATGCTGCAGATAGAACGCGGTGTCGGTCGGTTGCTGTGCGGGCGCCAGTTCGGCCAGCAGCTTGCGCGCGGCATCGAGCGGCAATTCGGTATCGATCGGATTGTCTTCGCCGGCGGGCTGCGTGGTGTCTTGCGCAATGCCGGGAATCTCGGTCAGAAAGATGAGTTTGTCGGCCTGAATCGAGATCGCCACGCTGGTCGCGACTTCTTCCATCGTCAGATTGAAAGCTTCACCGGTCGGCGAAAAACCGAAGGGCGAAATCAGCACCATCGCGCCGAAATCGAGCGTGCGCCGGATGCCTGCCGCATCGACTTTGCGCACCAGACCCGAATGCCGGAAGTCGATGCCATCGACCACGCCGACCGGTCGCGCGGTGATGAAGTTGCCCGAGATCACGCGCACCGTCGCGCCGGCCATCGGTGTGTTCGGCAATCCCTGGCTGAAAGCGGCCTCGATCTCGTAGCGCAATTGGCCCGCAGCCTCCTGAGCGCAGTCGAGCGCGACCTCGTCGGTGATCCGCATGCCGTGCGAATACTTCGCCGCATGGCCCTTGGCCGCGAGTTGCTCGTTGACCTGCGGTCTAAAGCCGTGCACCAGCACGACTTTCACACCCATCGACTGGATCAGCGCCAGGTCTTGCGCGATGCCCTGCAAACGCCCAGCCGCGATCGCCTCGCCCGCGACCGCGACGACAAAGGTCTTGCCGCGATGCATGTGGATGTACGGCGCGACCGAGCGGAACCAGGGCACGAAGGTGAAGTTGAAGACGGCGGACATGGGCGGGCGCCTCCAGTTTTGGCGTCAGACGAAAGGGTTGACGAGTTGCAACGCGCCGAAGTGGCGGCCATGCTGCATATCTTCGCTGTAAAGAATCGTCGCGCCGCTGCGCAATGCAGCCTCGACCATCATGGCGTCGAAAATGCTGATTTGGTGCTGCGTTGCCATACCGACAGCGCCGCTGACCAGCGCGAGATCGCTGTCGACCACCGGCCAGGCCATGCAGGCCGACAGCACCGAAGCCACCTGCGCGCAGGGAATGTGCAGACGCCGCGTTAGCACGTTGTACATCTCGATCAGCACCTGGGTGCTGATGCGCACCTCGTTCGTCAGGCTGTGGCCCGCCACCAGCTGCCGGGCGCGCGCTTGCTTGTCGGGCTCGCGTGGGTCGAGCGCGTAGACCAGTACGTTGGTGTCGAAAAAGCAGGCCGACATCAGGGTTTGCGGCGAACACGTGCGCGAAAATCGCCTTGGTACATTTCTTCGCGCAGAGTCCGGCGAGCCTGATGGGGGTCGACGGGGTCGGGCCGAGCTTCGGCCGATGCGGCTTCGATCGCCGCCATCAGGCGGGTGGTGGCCTCGCTGCGTCGGCGCTGCTCGGCTTCGTCGCTCTGGCTGGCGTAGGCCGTCAGAAATTCGCGGATTTTTGCGCTCAGCGAAGTGCCTTGCTGGATCGCCCGAACGCGCGCCTGCCGAATTAAATCGTCGTCAAGGGAGATGGTTAGGTTTGACAAGGGGAGCCTCGAGTGGGCGTATCGGTGAAATTTACACGAAAACACGTGAATCTGTGTCGCCACGATAATTCTGAAATGCCTGCGCTTTCCATTGAATTCCCCGCATCTCTGCCCGTTTCCGCGCGCCGCGACGAGATCGCCGAAGCCATCGCGGCGCATCAGGTGGTCATCGTCTGCGGTGAAACCGGCTCGGGCAAAACAACCCAACTGCCGAAAATCGCGCTGGTGCTCGGCCGGGGCCAGTCAGGCTCGAACGGCCAGCGCGGGAAACTGATCGGCCACACGCAACCGCGCCGCATCGCTGCGACATCGGTCGCCAAGCGGATCGCCGAGGAACTGAACACGCCACTCGGCGAAGTGGTCGGTTTCAAGGTGAGATTTCAGGACCGCTTGTCCAAAAATGCTTCGGTCAAGCTCATGACCGACGGCATATTGCTCGCCGAAACGCAGGGCGATCCGCTGCTGTCGGCTTACGACACGCTGATCATCGACGAGGCGCACGAACGCTCGCTGAACATCGACTTTTTGCTCGGCTATCTGCGCGAAATTTTGCCGCGGCGGCCCGATTTGAAGGTGATCGTGACCTCCGCGACCATCGATGCGGAGCGCTTCGCCCGGCACTTTGCCTCCGCGCGGGGCGACGCGCCGATCATCTATGTATCGGGCCGGACTTTCCCGGTCGAGCAGCGCTGGCGGCCGTTCGAAGACTCGCGCGACTACGGCTTGAACGAAGCCATCGCCGATGGCGTCGACGAACTCTGGAACGACCCGCGCCAGGCCGGCGACATCCTGGTGTTTCTGCCCGGCGAGCGCGAGATCCGCGAGGGTGCCGATCACCTGCGCCGCCATCTGGCGCATCAGCCGTTGCTGCGCAATGCCGAAGTGCTGCCGCTGTTCGCGCGGCTTTCGCAAGCCGAGCAGGAGCGGATCTTCGACGGTCACAGCGGGCGGCGGGTCGTGCTCGCGACCAATGTTGCCGAAACCTCGCTCACCGTGCCTGGCATCCGTTATGTGATCGACGTTGGCACCGCGCGCGTCAAACGTTACAGCTTTCGCAGCAAGGTCGAGCAGTTGCTGGTCGAGCCGATCAGCCAGGCTGCGGCGAACCAGCGCGCGGGGCGCTGCGGTCGGGTTGCCGACGGCATTTGCATCCGGCTCTACGACGAAAAGGAGTTCGCGAGCCGCCCGCGATTTACCGACCCCGAAATTTTGCGTAGCTCGCTCGCCGGCGTGATCCTGCGCATGAAGTCGCTGCATCTGGGCGACGTGGCGGGTTTTCCGTTTCTCGAAGCACCGTCGGGCCGCGCGATCGCCGACGGTTACCAGTTGCTGCAGGAATTGGGCGCGGTCGACGAAGCGAACGCGCTGACGCAAATCGGCGGCGAACTCGCCCGCCTGCCTCTCGATCCGCGTGTCGGCAGGATGATCCTCGAAGCACGCGAACGCGGTGCGCTCGAGGAGGTGCTGGTGATCGCGAGCGCGCTCAGCGTGCAGGACGTGCGCGACCGGCCGATGGAAGCGCAGCAGCAGGCCGACCAGGCGCATGCGAAGTTCGATGACGAAAAGAGTGAGTTCAGCGGCTATCTGACGCTCTGGAAATGGCTCGGTGAAGCGCGCGGCGGGCAAGCACCGTCGAACCGGCGCGAGATGCAGTTGAAGCAAAGCGGGCCCCGACGCGCGAGCGCGGCGGTGTTGCCGGTTGCGCAACGCATGACGGTTGCGTCAAAGATTCAGGATGCGTCGCTCGATGCGACGCCGCACGCCCCGACCCACAAGCTCAGCAACCGCCAATACGAACAGTTGCTGCGTCAGAATTTCATCAACATCCGAAGAGTGCGCGAATGGCGCGACACCCATTCGCAATTGCTGACCGTGGTGACCGAGCATCGGTGGAAGGCGAACGAACAGCCTGCCAGCTACGAGCAGATTCACCTGTCGATGCTCGCGGGCCTGCTCGGCAACATCGGCTGGAAGAACGATGAAGACGAGGCCTATCTCGGCGCGCGCGGCATCCGGTTTTATCGCCATCCCGGCGCGCATTTGCGCAAGAAACCTGGCCGCTGGATCGTGGCTTCCGAGCTGGTCGAAACCACGCGCCTGTTCGGCCGCGGCATCGCGAACATCGAGCCGCAGTGGATCGAGCAGGTGGCCGGCCATCTGCTCAAGAAGCAATTGCTTGATCCGCATTGGGAAAAGAAGGGCGCACGGGTCGTTTCCCTCGAGCGCGCGACCTTGTACGGATTGGTGGTCTACAGCGGTCGCCGGGTAGATTTCAGTCGCGTCGATCCGGCGGGTGCGCGAGAAATATTCATCCGCGAAGCACTCGTGGCGGGCGAGTGGGACAGTCGCCATGCGGTCCTCGCGGCGAACCGCAAGCTGGTGCGCGATGTCGAAGGGCTCGAGCACAAGTCGCGGCGGCAAGATGTGCTGGTCGACGATGCGCTGATCTTCGCTTTCTACGATGCCCAGTTGCCGCCGGATGTGGCGGATGGCCGGGCGTTCGATGCCTGGTATCAGCGCGCCTCGCAGGCTGCGCCGCGACTTCTTTTTCTGTCGCGCGAAGAGCTGATGCGGCATCAAGCCGCGGGCATCACGACCGACGCTTTTCCGCCGACGATCCGGCTCGGTGGCATCGATTGCGCGGCGAGCTATCTGCACGAACCCGGCGATCCGCGCGACGGTCTCACCGTGACCGTGCCACTGTTCGTGCTCAATCAGGTCAGCGAGGAGCGCTGCGAATGGCTGGTGTCGGGCATGCTCAGAGACAAGCTGCAGGCTTTGCTCAAAAGCCTGCCGCAAAAACCGCGCGCCCGTTTCGTGCCTTTGCCGCAGTCGGCCGAGCGACTGGCTGAGTCGTTGGCCGAGCCCGAAGAATTCGGCAATGGTTCGCTCACCGATGCGCTGCACAGGCGGGTGGTGCATGAAACCAGCCTGGACGTAAAGCGCGCCGACTTCAAGCTCGACATGGTGCCTGCGCATCTGTTCATGAATTTACGCGTCGTCGACGAGCATGGCCGCCAGCTCGGCATGGGGCGAAGCCTCGGCGCGCTCAAGGCCGAGCTCGGTTCGCAGGCACGCGGTGCATTCCAGGCGCTCGCGGTGTTGAAGACGACCTCCTCGACATCCGAGCTGAGATTTAAAGAAAAAGTGGCTGAAACGCCCGATGCACGTGCGCAGACAGCTATCAAAAACGTAGCAAATGCAGTGCCGGTATCGAATCCGGTGAATCACTGTTCTGGCCAGCGGTACACGCGCTGGACCTTCGGAGAGTTGCCCGAACTGAGGGAGGTGCGGCGTGGCGCGCAATCACTGATCGGCTTTCCCGCGCTGGTCGATCGGGGTGCGGCCGAAGGCGTCGAAATCGAAGTGTTCGACGAGCCGGCCGTGGCATCGGGGCTGCATCGTATCGGCCTGCGCCGATTGGTCGCGCTGCAGTTGAAAGACGCGCTCAAATACCTCGAAAAGAATATTCCCGATCTGCAGCAGATGGCCGTCGTCTACATGCAGGTCGGGAAATCTTCCGGGGTGCAGGGCGGCGGAACCTTGGAAGAACTGCGCGCGCAGATCATCGAAGTCGCGCTGGACCGCGCCTTTCTGCAGGCGCCCCTGCCGACCGACGCGGGCGCCTTCGAACGACGCATCGAAGAGGGGCGCGGTCGATTGACGCTGATCGCGAGCGAGGTCGCACGATTGGCTGCGCTCGTGCTGGCTGAATATGCGCTGGCGGCCCGCAAGATCAAAGACACGAAGTTGCAACCCGAATCGGTACAGGACGCTGCGCAACAGCTGCAGCGCCTGGTCGGCAAGCGTTTCATCGCCGATACGCCGTGGCCGCAACTGCAGAATCTGGTGCGCTATCTGAAAGGCATCGTGATTCGGCTCGACAAGTTGCGCGCGGACCCGGCGCGCGACGCCACCCAGCTTGCGCAGGTCAAGCCGCTCGAGCAGCGGTACCTGCGACTATTGGCCGAGCGAAAGGGCGCTCAGGACGATCGACTTCTCGAATTTCGATGGTTGCTCGAAGAACTGCGGATCAGCCTTTTCGCGCAGGGACTGCGAACCCCGCAGCCCGTGAGCGTCAAGCGGCTCGAAAAAGCCTGGCTGCAATTCGCGCTTTGATGCTTGGTGAGCGGGACGTGAAAAAGCCCGCAAACGCGGGCCTTTTCGACGATGGAAGCGGCGTTCTCGATGCGCTGCCGCCTAGATGTATCCGAGCACAACCAGAATGATGACGATCACGACGATCAGTCCCAGGCCACCACTCGGCCCGTACCCCCAGCTCCGACTATAGCCCCAGCTCGGCAGCACGCCGACGAGCAAAAGAATCAGAACGATCAACAAGATAAGGGACAGAGACATGTCTTCTCCTTCGATTTTTGGAAGCTGTCATTGTCTGCGCAGAGAACGTAAAGTCAGCATCTCGCAACGTGCGCACAGGCGTCGGCAAAGCACCCATTGCCGTGTCGGCGCAGAGCCCGCCATCGCAGCGGGGCAATGGCAGCTTCGATGGCAACTTCAAAGGCGAGCCAGCCGATCGAGCGCTGCCTGCAGCGTCGAATCCTGCTTGGCAAAGCAGAAGCGAACCACGCGTTGGTCGAAACCGTCACCGTAGAAAGCCGACATCGGAATCGCGGCAACTCCGATTTCGGTGGTCAACCAGATACAGAACTCCGACTCTGAAAGCGCGCTGACCTCGGATATATCGACGCATTGAAAAAAGCTGCCTTCGCTGGCCAACAGGCGGAATCTGGTTTTGGCCAATCCTGCAGCGAACAGGTCGCGCTTGTGCTGATAGAAGGCCGGCAAGCCGAGATAGTGGCTCGCATCCTGCATGTAAGCCGCCAGACCATGTTGCATCGGTGTGTTGACGGTGAACACGTTGAATTGATGGACCTTGCGAAACTCCGCCATCAAAGCTGCCGGCGCGGCGACCGAGCCGACCTTCCAGCCGGTGACATGGCAGGTCTTTCCGAAGCTGCCGACGATGAAGGCGCGCGCTGCCAGACCATCGAAGCGCGCCGCACTCTCGTGACGCCGCGGCGCGTAAACCATGTGCTCGTAGACCTCGTCGCTGATGAGGAGCACCTCGGTCGGAGCAAGCAGCGCTTCCAGTTGGCGCATGTCGGATTCGCTCCAGACGGTCGCGCTCGGGTTGTGCGGTGTATTGACGATCATCGCGCGGGTTCGCGTGTTGAGGGCTGCACCGATCCGATCGAAATCGGGCCGGAACGTTCCGGGCGTGAGCGGCACCCGCACCACCGTGCCGCCGGCCAGTTCGATGTTGGGCACATAGCTGTCGTAGCAAGGCTCGAGCACGATCACTTCGTCGCCCGGCCGGACGATGGCGAGGAGGGCGGTGAAGATCGCCTGAGTCGCGCCGGCTGTGATCGTGATTTCGTTATCGGCGTGGTAGCGCCGCCCGTAAAGCGCCTCGATCTTTTGCGCAACGGATGCTCGGAGCGCCGGCACGCCTGCCATCGGCGGATACTGGTTGTGCCCTTGGGTCATCGCCGCGCTCACGGCGTCGAGCAGCTTCGGATCGGGCGGGAAATCGGGAAAGCCCTGGCCGAGGTTGACGGCTTTCTTTTCTTGCGCCAAGGCCGACATCACGGTGAAGATCGTGGTGCCGACGGCGGGCAATTTGCTCTGGACGAAGGGCGTGCGCGGGGCGGGATGGCGGGCGTTCATTCGGAGGTCGAAAAGCGAATGGCGAATGGCAAATAGCGGTGGAGGGAAGCTGTAGAGACTTCAGAGTTCGTAGTCGTTCGGATGATTGGACAGCGCCTTGAGGATCAATTTTCGTTCGAGGCGATCGCTCAGCAACTCGGCGAAATCGAAAACGAAATTGCGCAACCAGGCGCTGCGCTTGAATGCCACGCGTGCGATGTTGGTACCGAACAAATGGCCGAGCGGACGCACCGCGAGGTCTGCGCTCAACTCGTCGCGCACTGCCATTTCCGCCACGATGCCGATGCCCAGTCCGAGCCGGACATAGGTCATGATCACATCGGAGTCGATCGCTTCCAGCGCGATCCGGGGCGCCATTTTCTTTTGCGCGAACACATTGTCGACACGGGTACGACCTGTGAACGAGGGGTGATAGGTGATGATCGGCTCGCCGGCGAGGTCTTCGAGCTCGATTCGCGCCGCGTCAGCAAGCGGATGCGATTTCGGCACGACCAGCATGTGCTGCCATTCGTAGCAGGGCAAGGTCACGAGTTCGGGGTAATCAGCCAGCGATTCAGTCGCAATGCCGATCTCGGCGACGTCCTCCAGCACCATCCTCGCAACCTGAGCCGGCGCGCCCTGGTGGAGACTCACGTTGACCTTGGGGTAGGCCTCGCGCAACTTCGCAATCGGTTGCGGGAGCACATAGCGAGCCTGGGTATGGGTCGTGGCGATGGAGAGCGTGCCGCTGTCCTCGGCGCTGAACTGCTCGCCGATGCGGCGCAGATTCGCGACCTCGCGCATGATCAATTCGATGCTAGCGAGCACATGCTGGCCGGGCTCGGTCACACGTTTGAGCCGCTTGCCATGGCGGGCAAAAATTTCGATACCGAGTTCTTCTTCCAGCTCGATGATGGCCTTGGACACGCCCGGCTGCGACGTATGCAGCGATTTGGCCGCTTCGGTCAAGTTCAAGTTGCGGCGCACGGCCTCCTGAACGAACCGGAACTGGTGAAGGTTCATAACGAAAACATCTCCCTTGGGAGTTCATTATGCAGACCGATCCAACCTTTCGAATACCGATGGATTCAGGGGCGCAACGCGATTTGTGCGAGCAGATCGATCAATTCGCCGCGCTCGCCGACAGCCTCGTCCAGCGCGAAGCCGATGTCTGGATGGGTCGTGCGCAAATGCTCGAGCATGCGCGGTAGATCGTCCCGAACATGTTTGCCCATGCCGAGAAACATCGGAACGACGCGCACCGCGTTCGCGCCGCGCGCGATCAGATCGGCCACCGCAGCGGGCAAGTCGGGCTGCATGAACTCGAGAAACGCACACGCAACGAGCGCATCCGGCGCACGCCCGACAATTTGTCGCGCGACGGCATCCAGCGGCTCGCGCCACCGCGGATCGCGCGACCCGTGGCCGAACAGGACGATGGCATTGCCCATTTCAATGTCTCAAAACAAGCCAGCCGAACGCAGCGAGCGACATGACGGAGTAAATCATCCCGGGTGCCGCCGCGGTCAACCAGGGCCACCAGCTGCTCAGGTTGCCGATGTAGCCGAAAACGTTATTGAGCAGAAAAAAACTGATGCCGATCATGACGCCGCCGAACACGTAGGCCGGGAGGCCCGATGACCGGAAGTGCAGGTAAGCGAAAGGCAACGCCAGAACGACCATGACCATGCACGAAAGCGGGTAGAAGACCTTGCGCCAGAAGTCGATTTCATAGCGGCGCGTGGTTTGGCCGTTCTCGTCGAGGTGCCGGATGTAGTCGAACAGGTCGATCGTGCTCATGCGGTCTGGCCTGAGCAGCGCGACCGAGACCATATCGGCGGTCAATTGAGTGGGCCACGCCACCTGCGCCAGTTCACGCGTGACCACGCTGTCCTGACTGCCTTTTGCATCGGTTTTGTAGAGCTGCCGGTCGACATGCTGCAATTCCCATTGGCCTGATCCGATCCGGGCGCTGGATGCAGCGGTCAGCGATGTCACGAAATTGCGCGCATCGAATTCGAAGATTCGCAGTCCTTTGAGCGTGCCGTCCGGCTCGATGCCGGCCACGTTGACCGTGTAGGACATCTCGCCCTGCTTTTCGCGCAACCAGGCGCCGGTGTTGCCGCCGGTCGTCATGAAGCCGAGGAAGCGGGACTTGAGCAATGTGGCCGTGCGGTCCGAAGCAGGCGCGAGGTAGTCGCCGACCGCAAAGGTCAGGATCACGAAACCGAGCCCGAGCACCATCAGCGTGCGCAAAGCCCGCCAGGGCCCCAGTCCGCTGGTGCGCAGAATGGTGTACTCGGAGCTCTGGGCGAAGCGGGCCATGACGAAGACGGTGCCGATCAGAACCGAAATTGGCAGCAACTCGTACAGATGGCTCGGCACAAGCAGGGCGACATACAGCAGGGCTTGCGGGATCTGGTAGCCCAGAGGACTTTGCCGACTGGTCGATTGCAGCTCGTCGATCAGGTCGAAAAAGAAAAAAAGACAGAGAAAACCCAGTGATACGAACGCAACGGACTTGAGAATTTCGAGGTAGATCAGGCGTCGGATGGTGTTCATACGGCTGCACTCGCACCGTCTCGGCGGCGCCATCCGAGCCGCCAGTTGTTATGGCGCTTTGCAAGCCATCCGATCGCAATGACCAGCGCGCCTCCGTGCAGCACGAGCAAGAATCCGCCGGCACTGAAGCGGCCCGAGCCGATCCAGTTCTGGCCGAGGTTGATGAGGTTGTAGTAAAGCGCGAACAAAAACAACGCGAAAAGAAGATTGCCGCTTCGACCGACCCGTGGATTGACGCTCGAAACCGTCAATGCCAGCAACACGAAGTTGATCGAGGCCAGCAGCAAACCGACCCGCCAGCCGAGCTCGGCCAACGCGGGCTTGTCACCTTGCAGCAGGAGCGACAGCGTGGTTCGCGCGTACAGCGGCTTGTCGCTCGCCGCCGCAGGCGTGTCGCCGCCCAGGCGCGCGCCATAGGTCCGGAACTCGCTCAATTTGAGATCGGGCTGTCCGAGCGGCCGTTCCAGCCGCTGGCCGTCGCTCAGCACCAGATAGCGTCCGTCGCCCTCGGTTTGTACCTTGCCGCTGCGCGCGGATGTGGTGATCTCGCGGTTGCGCTCTATCGACGAGATGAAGACATTCGAGGCGGTCGTGCCGTTGGCCGTGTCCTTGTCGATGTAGAACACCCGATTGCGGCCGGGCGATTCCTGAAACTGGCCCGGCTCGATCCGGTCGAGGTCACTGCGGCGCTGGTACTGATCGCGCATCGCCAGTGTTTGCCCGTTGGCCCAGGGCCAGCCGACAAGCGCCAGCGCGCCTGTCAACAGCAACACGGGCCATGCGAAGCTGAAGAGCGGCGGCGCGAAATCAGCCAGACCGCGGCCGCTCGAGAACCAGATGGCCATCTCGCTGTCGCGGTACATCCGCGAGAGCGTTCCGACGATCGAGACGAAGAGCGCGAGACTCAGAATCGTGGGCATGTAGCCAAGCACTGTGTAGGTCATGACCAGCAATACTTCTGATGGGTTGACGCTGCCCCGGGAAGCGAGTCCGAGGGTGCGAATCAACATCATGGTCATCACGATGGCGACCAGTGCGAGCAGCGTCGCGCCGAAGCTGCGCGACAGCTCCTTGCGCAGGGAGGAATGGAATAACATCGTCAGAAGGAAAAAAACGATTATGGACGTTCGTCTCGAAACGCTCGATGCCGCATTGGCATCGAGCACCAAAACCGATGCATTGATCGTGCTGGTGGCAGAGGGTTCCCTCAAAGGCAAAGACAACCTCTCATCTCTTTTGTCGAAAGTACGCAAAGCCGGCGACCTGCCCGACAAGGCAGGCAAGTTGCTGCAGCTTTACGAGCCCGCCTCCATCGCGGCGACCCGCCTTGTATTGACGTCGGTCGGCAAAGGCTCGCCGCTGGACGTACGCAAGGGGGTGACCGCTGCCGTTTCGGCCATCAAAGGCACGAAGGTGCAGCGCGTCGTGATCTTTTTCGCGCAGCCGGTCGACGCCGAGGCGCTGCATGGCGCAGTTGCGGCGGCGGCCGATGCCAGCTACGTGTACTTGACCAGCAAGCCCAAGGCAGACAAGCGCACGATCCGTGAGTTGACGGTCGGCGTGGCTTCGATCGACGGGCTCGAGCAGACCTTCGCGCGTGCTGTGGCGGTGATGCAGGGCGTGGAGTTGGCCAAGGAGTGGGCCAATCGGCCGGCCAACCTTTGCACGCCGACGATGCTGGCGGGTGCTGCGGAAAGCCTGGGCTCGCTCGCCGGTATCAAGGTCGAGGTGCTCGGACCCAAAGAGGTGGAGAAGCTCGGCATGGGTGCTTTCAAGGCGGTCGCACAGGGCTCTGCCGAGCCGCTGCGGTTCGTCGTGCTGCGCTATCAGGGCCGATCGAAGTCGGCAAAGTCGGCAAGGGCGGAGAGATCGGGTAAAGCCTCAAGGGCCGATGCACCCGTAGTGTTGATCGGCAAGGGCATCACCTTCGATACTGGTGGCGTGTCGCTCAAGCCGGCCGCCGAGATGGACGAGATGAAGTTCGATATGTGCGGTGCGGCCAGTGTGCTGGGCGTGTTCCGTGCGCTCGGCGAGTTGCAGCCGCCGATCGACGTGATCGGATTGATTCCCACCTGCGAAAACATGAACGATGGCAAGGCGGTGAAACCCGGCGATGTGGTGACCAGCATGAATGGTCAGACCATCGAAGTGCTCAACACCGATGCCGAAGGCCGCCTGATCCTGTGCGATGCCCTCACGTATGCCGAGCGTTTTTCGCCGGCTGCGGTGATCGACATCGCGACGCTGACCGGCGCTTGCGTGGTGGCGCTGGGCCATGTTCGCAGCGCGCTTTTCACCAACGACGATTCGCTGGCATCGGAGTTGCTGCAGGCAGGCGAGCGCATGCAGGATCTCTGCTGGCGCATGCCACTCGACGACGAGTACGCGGAAGCGCTCAAAAGCAACTTCGCCGACGTACCGAACATTGCGGGCCGGGCCGGTGGCGCGATCACCGCGGCCAAATTCCTCCAGCGTTTTGTCGGCGACATGCCCTGGGCGCACCTCGACATTGCGGGTAGCGCCTGGAAAAGCGGCAGCGCGAAAGGCGCGACCGGTCGGCCGGTCGGGCTTTTGCTTTCGTGGCTCGTCGATCGCGATCGGGCGATGACACCGGCAACCCGCAACCGGCGAAGCAGCCGCGCTTCCGACGGAACCAGAGCGGCATGACGGGCATCGATTTCCACGTCCATGCGGTTGACAAGGCAGCCTACGGTTGCAGGCTGGTCCGCAAGGCAGTCGGTGCAGGGGCAAGTGTCGTAGTGACGGGCGATCGGGCATTGCTCGAGGCGGTCGATTCGGCCCTCTGGCAGATGTCGCCCACCGATTTCATTGCCCATTGCCGCGATGAAGCTGCAGACGGCGGTATGGACATATCTTTGCCCGAGCGATATTCCCGTTCGCCGGTCGTGCTCACGACCGATTCGGGCGGGACCCTGCCGCATCACCAGGTCCTGATCAATCTGGGCGCGCAAGTCCCCGGGGGCTTCGAGCGATTCGAGCGCCTGATCGAAGTGATTGATGACGGCGAAGAAGACCTTCGTGCGGGCCGCAGCCGTTGGCGTCACTATGGTCAACGCGGCTATCGCCTGAGGCGACATGACCTGGGCAAAGGAGAAGCTTGATGGCCAGTCCGCCTCGCAATCCGCCGCGTTTCGTGCCGACCCTGACGACGGTCTTCGAGCAGCCCGTCACGACCCCGGCCTTGAACGATCCGCTTGCGCAGCCGCTCGATTGGGGTTCTGGTGTCACGCCGGAAGCGCTGGCCGAGCCGGTCGGCGCCGAACCTCCCCTGTTCACTGTGCCCGGGCCCGCTCCGGATGCCGGAACCGCTGAAGACTTTCTGCGCACCATCGATTCTGGCGGCACCATAGACGCCGGCGAAGCCGGAAATATAGCCTTCCAGGTCGAGGAACAGTTATTGCATCGCGTCCTGCAAAGGATCGATTCTTCGCTCGAGCAGCGATTGACCGACACCGTATCCGAGCAGGTCCAGCAGCATCTGGATGCCATGATGCCCATCCTGCGCGGGCAGATCGAATCGACGCTTCGGGATCTGGTGCGCGATTCGCTTGCCGCTGAACTGACCGAAAACACGAAGGCATCGGCTAAACTGCCCGGGTCGGATGGCGTCTGAAGCGTTTTGAACTTCAGGCGCTGTCCGTTTGTTGTTTCCACGGTGCCAGCGCCGGGAAAGCGACATCCGGATCAACCGATTGGTTTTCAGTTATTTCCACTTATTCTGGAGGTTCCCATGCAATTGAAATGGACTGCAGTCGCGTTCGCCGCGCTCACCCTTGCGGCCTGTGGCAAGAAGGAAGAAGCCGCTCCAACGCCGGCACCCGCTCCGGCAGCGGCGCCTGCGCCAGCGCCTGTACCGGCGCCCGCGCCCGTCGCTGCTGCACCCGCAGCTGCTGCGCCGGCCCCCGCCACTGCCGCCGCACCCGCGGCCGATGCAATGGTCGTCAAGATCGGTCACGTCGGCCCGACCAGTGGCCCGATCGCCCACTTGGGCAAAGACAACGAGCTCGGCGCCAAGATGGCCATCGAAGACCTGAACTCCAGGCATCTGAAGATTGGCGGCAAGGAAGCCAAATTCGTATTGGTGCCTGAAGACGATGCCGGCGATCCGAAGCAGGGCACGGCGGTTGCCCAGAAACTGGTCGACGAAAAGGTCAACGGCGTGGTCGGTCACCTCAATTCGGGCACGACCATTCCGGCATCGAAGCTCTATTCCGACGCGGGCATTCCGCAAGTGTCGCCTTCGGCCACCAATCCGAAGTACACCCGGCAAGGCTTCAAGACCACCTTCCGCGTGGTGGCCGACGATACCCAGCTCGGCGGTACGCTGGGCAAGTATGCAGTCGACACGTTGAAAGGCAAGAAGATCGCCGTCATCGACGATCGCACGGCTTACGGCCAGGGCGTGGCCGAAGAGTTCGAGAAGGCCGCCAAGGCAGCGGGCGGAACGATCGTCGGCCACGAGTTCACGACCGACAAATCGACCGACTTCAACGCGATCCTGACGAAGCTCAAGGGCGAGAATCCCGACATCGTGTTTTTCGGCGGTATGGACGCAGTGGCCGGACCGATGCTCAAGCAGGTCAAGAACCTCGGCATGAACGTCAAGTTCATGGGTGGCGACGGCATGTGCACCGGCGAGTTGGCCAAGCTCGCGGGCGACGCGGTCGGCGAAGACATGGTGGTCTGCGCAGAAGCCGGCGGCGTCGAAGGCGACTTCAAGGCACCGCTCGATGCCTGG
Organism: Variovorax sp.; assembly: GCA_965218415.1. Lineage (GTDB taxonomy): Bacteria > Pseudomonadota > Gammaproteobacteria > Burkholderiales > Burkholderiaceae_C > Variovorax. The sequence goes on along the minus strand of CBDCKT010000003.1, from coordinate 2,211,092 downwards.
AAAACGAAGTTCAAGGAAAAGAACGGTGTCGAGGTGCAGATCTACGCGCCCTATGTGTATGACGCGGTCGAATTGATGGCCGATGCGATGGTCAAGGCCGGTTCTGCCGAGCCAGCCAAATACCTTCCGGAGCTCGCCAAGACCGACTACAAGGGCATCACCGGCCCAATCAAGTTCGACGAGAAGGGCGACATCAAGAACGGCGCATTGACGCTCTACACCTACCGCAACGGCAAGCGGGAACAGATTGCGGTGGTGCGCTGACAGCACCCGGATTCAGGCGACATCGATCGCCTGTCTCGCAAACAAAAAGGGCCCTCGGGCCCTTTTTTTTGTCTGACATTTGGCGGAGCAGGCGGGATTCGAACCCGCGGAGGGCTATGAACCCTCACACGCTTTCCAGGCGTGCGACTTAAACCGCTCATCCACCGCTCCGTGTCGCGTAATTCTATCAGCGCACCCTCTCGTACCAAGCATGTCGCACCGGTTTCAAGCGGCGCTGCGCGGGGAATCGACAGCAGGCTTTCCAGCTTGGGTCATGCGCATTGCGGACGCGATCAATGCCGCGGTTTCAGTCATGTTGCTCGGCACGATCAGGGTGCTGTCGGCGTCGCGAGCGACCTTGCTGTAGGCCTCCACGGCTTGTTCGGCAACGCGCAACTGCACCGCCTGACTGCCGCCGGGTTCGCTGATCGCCGCGGCCACGCGCGAAATCGCACCGGCGGTGGCCTCGGCCACGGCGCTGATCGCTGCTGCCTCGCCCTGCGCGTTGTTGATCGCGGCCTGCTTCTCGCCTTCGGAGCGCGCAATGAAGGCTTCGCGCTCTCCGGTCGCGATGTTGATCTGTTCCTGGCGCCGGCCTTCCGATGCGGCGATGAGCGCGCGCTTTTCTCGCTCGGCGGTGATCTGGCGCTGCATCGCGAGCAGAATTTCCTTGGGCGGCGTCAGATCCTTGATCTCGTAGCGCAATACCTTCACACCCCAGTTGAGCGCGGCCTCGTCGATCGCGGCGACGACCTGCGCATTGATGATGTCGCGTTCCTCGAAGGTCTTGTCGAGTTCGAGCTTGCCAATCACGCTGCGAAGCGAGGTCTGCGCGAGCTGCGTGATCGCCACCACGTAATTCGACGAGCCATAACTCGCGCGCATCGGGTCGGTGACCTGAAAATAAAGAATGCCGTCGACCTGTAATTGGGTGTTGTCGCGGGTGATGCAAACCTGGCTCGGGACATCGAGCGGAATTTCCTTCAGGCTGTGTTTGTAGGCAACCTTGTCGATGAACGGCACCAGAAAGTTGATGCCCGGAACCATGGTTCCGGCGTACTTTCCGAAACGCTCGCGTACCCAGGCGTTTTGCTGCGGCACGAATTTGACAGCCTGGCTGATGAAAATGATCGCAATGACCAGGATGACGAGCGGTACAGCAAATTCCATAAGGAGACTTTCAGGGCGCATAAACGGGACTCCAGGCAAAGTTCAGATTTTTTCGACGACGAGCCGGCTGCCGACGATTTCGGCCACCCGATGCTCGCCGGTGGCCAGCAGCGGGCTGCCGGGTCGCGGCACCGCGGTCCATTGCGCACCACGATAGCGGATCGACGCGGTGCCGTCGGCGTTCCAGCTGTCGATGGTGACCCGTTCACCGATGTCGAGGTTGATATTGGGGTTTGCCGCGATCGGCGGATCGGAGGGCTGCCGGCGACGCACGAAGCGCCAGATCAGCACGGCGCCGACACCGACGACTGACGCGATCACCAACTGCGCGGCGAAGCCGAAGCCCGCGTGCGCGGCAAGCGCAGCCGAGGCGAAACCCGCGCTCACGAGCAGCAGGTAGACGGTACCGGTCAGCAATTCGGCCACGATGGCCGCGCCTGTGATCAACCACCAGATTGTCGATTGCGCCATTTGTTTTCCTTGCTCGACTCGCATGCAGGAGGCTCTGCGATTCTCATTGAAACACGTGGGCTTGCTTTTGCCGGACCTTGCGCGCTGGATTCCTTACACTCGCCGCCTTGCCGCTCGCATCGCCCGTCCCTTCACGCCTCCCATCTCGCCCGCGCCCGCAAGGCGCCGGGCTGGAGCCCATTCATGAAATTCCGCTTTCCGATCGTCATCATCGACGAGGACTTCCGCTCCGAGAACACGTCGGGTCTGGGCATTCGCGCCCTGGCCGAGGCGATCGAGAAAGAAGGCTTCGAGGTGCTGGGCGTCACCAGCTATGGCGACTTGAGCCAGTTCGCCCAGCAGCAAAGTCGCGCCAGCGCATTCATTTTGTCGATCGACGACGAGGAGTTCACGCCCGGTCCCGACCTCGATCCCGCGGTGCTCAATCTGCGTAACTTCATCGGCGAAGTGCGGCGCAAGAACGCCGAGGTGCCGATCTACATCTATGGCGAAACCAAAACTTCGCGCCACATTCCAAACGACATTTTGCGCGAGCTCCACGGCTTCATCCACATGTTCGAGGACACGCCCGAGTTCGTCGCGCGCCACATCATCCGCGAGGCCAAGAGCTATCTCGAAGGCGTGCAACCGCCGTTTTTCAAGGAGCTGATCGACTACGCTGAAGATGGCTCGTACTCCTGGCACTGCCCCGGCCATTCGGGCGGCGTCGCGTTCCTCAAAAGCCCGATCGGGCAGATGTTCCACCAGTTCTTCGGCGAGAACATGCTGCGCGCCGATGTCTGCAATGCGGTCGAAGAACTGGGCCAGTTGCTCGATCACACCGGCCCGGTCGCGGCGAGCGAACGCAACGCGGCGCGCATCTTCAATGCCGACCACTGCTTTTTCGTGACCAACGGCACCAGCACCAGCAACAAGATGGTCTGGCACCACACGGTCGCGCCCGACGACGTGGTGGTGGTCGACCGCAACTGCCACAAGTCGGTGCTGCACGCGATCATCATGACCGGCTCTATTCCGGTTTTCATGAAGCCGACCCGCAACCATTTCGGGATCATCGGGCCGATTCCGAAAGACGAATTCGAGCCTGAAGCGATCAAGGCCAAGATGCGCGCGAACCCGTTGCTCGCCGGGCGTGACATCGATGCGATCAAGCCGCGCGTGATGACGCTCACGCAATCGACCTACGACGGCGTCATCTACAACACCGAAACCATCAAGGGCATGCTCGACGGCTGGGTCGACACGCTTCACTTCGATGAAGCCTGGCTGCCGCACGCGGCGTTCCATCCGTTCTACAGCGTCTATCACGCGATGGGCAAAAAGCGCGAGCGGCCGAAGGAATCGCTGGTGTTCGCCACCCAATCGACCCACAAATTACTCGCCGGCATCAGCCAGGCGAGCCACGTCCTGGTGCAGGATTCGCAGGAGCGCAAGCTCGACCGCGATCTTTTCAACGAAGCCTATCTGATGCACTCGTCGACCAGTCCACAGTACGCGATCATCGCGAGCTGCGACGTGGCGGCAGCGATGATGGAGCCGCCCGGCGGCACCGCGCTGGTCGAAGAGAGCATTCTCGAAGCGCTCGACTTCCGGCGCGCGATGCGCAAGGTCGAGGGCGAATTCGGCAGTGCCGACTGGTGGTTCAAAGTGTGGGGTCCGACCGAGTTGGTGGAAGAGGGCATCGGCACCGCCGACGACTGGATCATCCGGGCCGAAAGCAGCTCTGCGCGCAAGAGCAAAAAGTCCGACCGCAACTGGCACGGCTTCGGCAAGCTGGCCGACCGCTTCAACATGCTCGACCCGATCAAGTCGACCATCGTCACGCCGGGCCTCGATCTGCAGGGCAAGTTCGCGCCGACCGGCATTCCAGCCAGCGTAGTGACCAAGTTTCTGGCCGAGCACGGCGTGATTGTCGAGAAGACCGGCCTCTACAGCTTTTTCGTGATGTTCACCATCGGCATCACCAAGGGCCGCTGGAACACGCTGCTCACTGCGCTGCAGCAGTTCAAGGACGACTACGAACGCAACCAGCCGATGTGGCGGATCATGCCGGAGTTCGTGCAGAAACAGCCGGGCTACGAAAAGCTCGGCTTGCGCGATCTGTGCGACCACATCCACAAGCTCTACGCACGCCACGACGTCGCGCGGCTGACCACCGAGATGTACCTGTCGGACCACACACCGGCGATGAAGCCCAGCGATGCGTTTGCCCATATCGCGCACCGCAAGACCGAGCGCATCGAAATCGACCGGCTCGAAGGCCGCATCACCACGAGCCTCATCACGCCGTATCCGCCGGGTATTCCGCTGCTGATTCCAGGCGAAGTCTTCAACAAGAAGATCGTCGATTACCTGAAGTTCGCGCGCGCCTTCAACAACGAATGCCCCGGTTTCGAGACGGACATCCATGGCCTGGTCGCACGGCTCGACGAACGAGGCAAGAAACGCTACTACGCGGACTGCGTGAAGAACGAATAGAAATTCAAGAGAAAACGGCCTGAAACGCCCACTGGACGTGCGCAGACAGCTACATAATCGATAGCGTCATGTCAACCTGCTGGTACTCAGCGATCGACTCGCACACGCACGAAGCGGGCAAAGCGCGGCAATCCTGCAGCGGTCGTTCCGTTGAAGCGATAGGTGACCCAGGCGCCGATCGGCGGCGGACTCTCGCGCTGCGCATCCGAGAAACCGCCACCGATGCGGAAGCTTTGTCCCTCCGGCGTTTCGACCCGCAGTGCGCCGAGTCGGCCCGCATTTTTTCCCTTGCCGCCGACGTAGCCGACGACGCGCGCTTCGGCATCGTCGTACGGCTTGAACTTGAGCAGATCGGCATTGCGCTCGCCCTTGTAGAGCGACCCGCCGCGATGCAGCACCAGCCCCTCGCCGCCGCGCGCGACGACGGCTTCGCGCTGCGCCAGCAACGCCGCATGGGTGGTGGCGCGTTGCTGCACGACGGGGACGATCCACGGCGCTCCCGGGATCGGCAGCAGTAGTTTCAGCGCCGCGAGTCGCGTCGTGAATGCACCCGGCTCGGCAGGCAGATCGAACACCATGAAGCGCATGCCGCGCCAGGCCGCATCCTGAGGTCGCTGGCTGCGCACGGTCGACGCGGCCTGCTCGAAGCGTCCGTAGCCGGCCCACAGTTCGCCGTCGAGCGGCGTGGCCGGAAGCGGCGCGGTGAACCAGGCCGGCGCTTGGACGCGCTCACCGCCTCGGGTCCAGAGCTGGTGCCCGTCCCAGTAGCCGCGCAAGCCGTCGTACTTTTCGCTGACCCAGTAATCGGCCAACGGCATGCCGCGGCGATAAACGTCGGCGAGCATCAGCGGCGGCGGGGTGGCGGCAATTGCCTCACGCGCTGCCGCGCCACAGAGAAAGCCGAGCGGAAAGCCGAGCGGAAGGCCGACGATCAGATGGCGACGGGCAATCATGATGCTATGAAATAAATAGCTGTCTGCGCAATATCCACAAGGGCTGCAGGCACTTTTCCCTTAAATTTTCAGTAATGGACCTGATCGGGCGCGGCATCGCCATGCGCGGCGTCTTGCTGTTCGCGCGGCACCGGCCAGGCGATCAATCCGCGCTGCGCGCTGCCCCACAGCGTCTTGCCGTCCCATGAAAACGCAACGCGTTCGAGCGAGCCGGCGCCATCGGGAACGACGTGTTGCGTCGACCGCGCTGGCGCGCGTAAGTCGACGAGGCTCAGATAGTTGTCGGGCGCGCGACTCGCAATCGCCAGCAGCCGACCGCTGGCCGATCGAGCGATGCCTTCGACGACCGAGCCGGGCACGACGATCGTGTGCAACAACGCGCCCGTGCGCAGATTGGTCAATGTGACGGACTCGAAGCGCTGCGCGCGCGGCATCGCAGCTCGATCGGGTGCGCCAGCGCTGACCCCATCGCGGGTCGGCAGGCCGATCGAACTTTTGCGGGCGAGCCAGCCCGCTTCGAGGCTGCCGAGGCATCCGCGATAGCAATCGTTGTCGCCGTCCGGCGTCGCGCTGCTCGCGCTCAGCGCGGCACCGGCGAATCTGGTCGAGTAGATCGACCAATCGAACCACCAGCTGGCTTTGGCGTCGCGCACCCGCAGCAGTGCGGATGGTTTGGTGTTCGCCGAGATGCGTCGCAAGACATCTTGTCGAACGCCGCCCGCAACCGGGATCGTCGCGCCGGCCTTCGATTGACCGGGGCTCGATCCATCGGCCGGTGGCTGCGCCAGTGCAGCGAGCGCCGCAGCACGGTCCGGATCGCCGCTCGACGCAAGCTCGCCGTGAATCGCGCGTCGATTCGGAAAAAGCGGGCCCAGCCCCGGGTGAACGATCCATTGCGCGCGCCCGAGGGACTTCGGAACCGGCAACGCGGGCATCGCGCCGCCGGTGATCGACCATCGCACCATCCGAGCCTGGTCCGAAGCGTCCCGGTAGCGCCACCACACGTCGGCGTTCCAGCCGCGCTGGAGTTCGACGCCGCCCTTGCCGGAGCCGTCCCAGACGGCTTCCATCCGAAGCGCCGCCCGCGATCCGTCGAGGGTGAAGCGCTTCACGCTCTGTTGGCCGAGTCGGCCCCCGTTCCACGACTCGCCGCCCAGCAGCAACGATCCATCGGGAAGCGCCAGCAGGTCGGACGGATAGCTGAAGCCGGCGATGTCGCTCGATGCGTCGTAAGGCAAAAAGCGCGCTTCTGCATCGCGCGCGGGTGACGTCGGCAAAAGCAACTTCGACGCGGGCGCTGCCGGCGCGGGGCCGGCTGGCATCAGGTCGGCCGGCCTTTCGGCGACGACGAGGCCGCGCGCCAGGCCGCGCGCGCCAGCCGAGGTGTCCGGGCGCGCCAGAGAACTCAGAGCCGACTCGACGCCGGTCCACCCATCGGCCGCGACCAGTTCGCGGGTCACTTGCTGCTTGTTCAGATTGAGTGGAAAGGGAAGGTGCATGAATCCGCTGCGCTCCTGCCATTCGGTTTTTGCTTCGAGCCGCGCGAGTCGCACCACGGCCATCTCGGGGCCGAAGAATGAATGCGCATCGCTGATCTGCAATCGCGTCGAATGACCCGAGCCGTTGTTGTCGCGCGGATGGCCGCGGCCGACTTCGCCGCTGTAGCCTTCGGCATCGGCTTCGAACTCGGGCAGCGCGCTCACCTCGGCGAAATAGCGATCGGTCTGCGCCGTCGCCCGCGCTTTCAATCGTCCGACCTCGTCTTCGGTCAATGCGCCTTCGGCTTGCGCGCGGTCAAGCATCGGCCCGAGTTGCGCGTCGGTCACTGCGCGGCGCAGATCGGGTCGTTGCGCCATCAAGAGCGGATGCCAGCCCGGAAATGCAAACAAGCGGTTGCCGCGCATCGGCTCGAGCTTTATTTTTTGCCGGGCCAGAAATGGCGCGAGCGCCTCGCGGACTCTGGCCACGCTCGCCGGCACCACGAGCACCATCGACTCGGCGCAGGCAACCGTTCCTGCCGCATCGTCGATGCGCAACATCGGGTCGATGTCTTTGTCGAAGCTGCAGGCTTCGCGCGGCATCGCGGTCGATGCGGAGGACGCCGCGCGCAGGTAGACGGATTGGGCAATCCAACGAACGTTCGCGGGTGGTGCGGGTATCGCAAGCATCGCCGGTGGCGCGGCAGCAACCTGCACGGTTGCCGAGCTCGCGGCGCTGGCGAGCAGGCTGCCGAAAGCCATCGCCGCGACATGCGCCAAAGCGACAGGAAGCACGAAACCCGAGCGCCACCGGAGCTTCATCGCGCTATCGAAAAAGTAGCTGTCTGCGCACGTCCAGTAAGCGTTTCAGTCACTTTTCTCTTAAAAATCAGCCGTCCGCACCGGTCATGCCGGCGACCACCTGACTGAAGCCGCCATCGACATAGGTGATCTCCGCGGTGACGCCGCTGGCCAGATCGCTGAGCAAAAAGGCAGCGACGTTGCCGACCTCGTCGATCGTCACGTTGCGCCGCATCGGCGCGTTTTCGGCGACGACCGAGAGGATTTTTCCGAAGCCCTTGATGCCGCTCGCCGCGAGGGTTTTGATCGGACCCGCGCTGATGCCGTTGACGCGAATGTTTTTAGGCCCGAGCGATTCGGCCATGTAGCGCACCGAGGCTTCGAGCGATGCCTTGGCCAGGCCCATCGTGTTGTAGTTGGGCAGCGCGCGCTCGGAACCGAGGTACGTCAAGGTCAGCAGCGCCGCCTTGTCGTTCAAAAGGGGCAGGGCGGCTTTGGCCATCGCCGGAAAGCTGTAGGCGCTGATGTCGTGCGCGACCCTGAAACCTTCGCGCGACAAGCCTTCGAGAAAGTCGCCGCCGATCGCCTCGCGCGGTGCGAAGCCGATCGCATGGACGAAGCCATCGAACTTCGGCCAGGTTCGCGAAAGGTCGGCAAACAGCTTGTCGATCTGCGCGTCGTCGCCCACGTCGCAGTCGAACACCAGCTTCGAGTCGAAATGGCTCGCGAATTCGGTGATGCGCTCCTTGAAGCGCTCGCCGACATAGCTGAACGCGAGTTCGGCGCCCTGCGCATGGCAGGATTTGGCGATGCCGTAAGCGATCGAGCGGTTGCTCAGAACGCCGGTGACGAGCAGCTTTTTGCCTTCGAGAAAACCCATTGCAAAACCTCGTTTGAATCTTCGGCAGAATTCTCGCATGCGGGTTTTGCTGCTCTGCCTCGGTTTGCTGTGCGCCATGCCCGCCTGGGCTGCGCATGCTTACGCCCAGTTCGGCGACATCAAGTACCCGCCTGGCTTCACACACTTCGGCTATGTGAATCCCGATGCACCCAAGGGCGGCGAGATCCGCCTGGTGCCGCCGCTGGCGATCACGAATTTCGACAAGTTCAACCCGTTCACGTTGAAAGGAACGGCGCCGGCCGGATTGGGCGCGCTGATGTTCGAGAGCTTGCTCACCGGCAATGCCGAAGAGCCGACCACCGCCTACGGCTTGTTGGCCGAAGACGTCACGGTGGCGCCCGACATGCTTTCGGCCACCTACACGCTGCGGCCCGAGGCGCGCTTCAACGACGGTTCGCCGGTGCTGGCGGCCGACGTGGTGTATTCGTTCGAGACTTTGACGAGCAAGCTCGCGGCGCCGCAGTTCAAAACAATTTATGCCGAAGTCAAGGGCGCGATGGCCATCGGCGAACGCACCGTGCGCTTCGACTTTGCCAACCCGAACCGCGAGCTTCCATTGGTGGTCGGCGGCATGGCGGTTTTCAGCCGTGCCTGGGGCGGCGGCAAGCCCTTCGACCAGATCAATACCGAGGTGCCGATCGCCTCCGGCCCGTATCTGCCCGCGAGCGCGCAACTGGGTCGCGATATCACCTATGTGCGCAATCCGAAATACTGGGGCGCTGCGTTGCCGGTGCGGCGCGGCCAGTTCAATTTCGATCGCGTGACCTACAAGCTGTACCTGGACGAAACCGCGCGCTTCGAAGGACTCAAGGCCGGTGAATTCGATTTGATGCGCGAGTTCATCTCGCGCAACTGGGCGCGCCAGTACAAAGGCAAGCAATTCGACTCGGGCGAAGTGAAAAAGGCGGTGTTTCCGAACCACAACCCGGGCGACTTTCAGGGCTATGTCTTCAACCTGCGCAATGCGAAATTCAAAGACCCGAGGGTGCGCCGCGCGATCGGGCTCGCGATGGATTTCCAGTGGCTCAATCGGCAAATCTTCTACGGCCTGTACAAGCGCGTCGAAGGCTATTTCCCGAACAGCGACTTCCATGCCGAGGGCCTTCCCGGTGCCGATGAACTCGCATTGCTCGAGCCGCTGCGCGACAAGTTGCAGCCCGATGTCTTCGGCCCGGCGGTCGTCTCGCCGAGTACCGAGCCGCCGGGCAGCCTGCGCGCCAATCTGCGGCAGGCGCGAGCGCTGCTCGCCGAGGCGGGCTGGACCTATCGCGACGGCGCATTGCGCAACGCCGCAGGCGAAGCTTTTGTGATCGAGCTGCTCAACAACCAGCCATCGTCGGCGCGCGTGGTGGCGCCGTTCCAGACCAGCCTGCGCAAGCTGGGCATCGAGCTCAATATCCGGACCGTCGACGGATCGCTCTACCAGCAGCGGCTCGACCAATTCGAGTTCGAGATGACGACGATCCGGCTGCCCGGCAACACCGCGCCCGGTGGCGAGATGTTCTCGTTTCTTCGGTTCGAAGGCGGCCGACACGCCGGGGTCGAGCAACATCTGGGGCATCGCAGAGCCGGCGGTCGATGCGTTGCTGGGCCACATCGTCAACGCGCGGACCCGGCCGCAGCTCGTCGCTGCCATGCGCGCGCTCGATCGCGTGCTGTCGCATGGCTACTATTCGATACCGCAGTGGTACAGCGATGCGTTTTTCGTCGGCTATCGGCCGGCGCCGTTCGTGTTGCCGCCGGTGATTCCGCCGTACTACCAGCCCGATAGCTGGGCTATCAACACATGGTGGGCGTCGCCTTCCAACAAATAAGCAACCAATGACCGGCTACATCGTCAAGCGCCTGCTCCTGATGCTGCCGACCTTGTTCGGCGTGCTGCTGCTGACCTTCACGGTGATCCAGTTCGTGCCGGGCGGGCCGGTCGAGCAAATGGTCGCGCAGCTGCAGGGGCGTGATTCGGGCGGTGAGCGCGCTGCGGCCAGCGGCGCTGGCTACCGCGGCCGGCAGGGGCTCGATGAGAAGCGCGTCGAAGAAATCCGGCAGCTCTACGGTTTCGACAAGCCCCCCGTCGAGCGCTTCTGGGGGATGCTCAAGTCTTTCGCGCGGCTCGACCTGGGGCAGAGCTTTTATCAGCGCAAGGATGTCTGGCAACTCATCAAGGAAAAGTTGCCGGTCTCGATCAGCCTCGGGCTCTGGACGTTTTTCATCAGCTACGGCATCGCGGTGCCGCTCGGCGTCGCGAAGGCGGTGCGGGCTGGCTCGCGTTTCGATTTTCTGACCACGCTCATCGTGCTGGTCGGTTATGCGATTCCGGGCTTCGTGCTCGGGGTCGCGCTGCTGGTGATTTTCGGCGGCCAGCTGCAATGGTTTCCGCTGCGCGGGCTCACGTCGGCCAACTGGGCGCAGCTCGACTGGCCGGCGCGGATCGTCGATTACCTGTGGCACATCACCTTGCCGGTGATCGCGATGGTGTTCGGCAGCTTTGCGGTCACGGCGATGCTGACCAAAAACGCGTTTCTCGAAGAAATTCGCAAGCACTATGTTTTGACCGCGCGCGCAAAGGGGCTCGACGAGCGCAAGGTGCTCTGGAAGCACGTGTTTCGCAATGCGTTGATTCCGATCGTGACAGGCTTTCCGGCGGCGTTCATCGGCGCTTTCTTCACCGGCTCGCTGTTGATCGAAACCCTGTTCTCGCTCGACGGGCTCGGTTTGCTGAGCTACGAAAGTGTGATCCGGCGGGACTATCCGGTGGTGCTCGGCACACTGTTCTTTTTCACGTTGATCGGGCTCGTGACCAAGCTGATCTCGGATCTTTGCTACGTGTGGGTCGATCCGCGGGTGAAGTTCGATTGAAATTATGGACATAATTAGCGTCCATAATGACTATCTTTAGCTCATCGGGAGGCCGAAATGACCTGGAACATCGCCAACGCCAAACAGCAGTTTTCAGAAGTGGTGCGTATGTCGGCCGAGGCGCCGCAAACGATTTACAACCGCGATACGCCGGTTGCGGCCGTCATCTCAGCAGGAGACTTCGAGTCGTTCAAGCGCTGGCAGGCGGAGCGCGATGGCCCGAGCCTGACCGAACAATTTGCGCAAATTCGCGCCATCCTGGCCGCGCAGGGAGAGGATGGCATCGAGGTACCGCCGCGTACCAATCGGCCCAATCCGCTCGACGACCCGGATTGGGACCGTTGACCCATGCAATTGGTCGACACCAATATCATCAGCGAACTGATGTTTCAGCGCCCCAATGCGGGGGTGCTCGCCTGGGCCGAGCAAGCGCAGACCGGTGGCGGTCGAATTGCGATCTCGGCGATCACGGTCGATGAAATCATCTATGGCCTTGCGCGACGTCCGCACGCGGCAAAAATCGCCTGGTTTTACGGCTTTCTCGCGAGGCAGGCGGTGCTTGAAGTGTCCGAGACCATCGCCCGCGGCGCAGGGGAATTGCGCGCCATGCTGTCGTTGCGCGGACAGGTTCGAAGCCAACCCGACATGCTTATTGCTGGAACAGCCCGAACTCACGCACTGACGCTGGTCACCCGCAACGTCCGCGACTTTGAAGGGTGCGGCATTGCGGTGCTGAACCCTTTCGATGCATGACGCGCCCGGTGCTTGTCGGTGAGGTGGTCGACGCCGTTCCGAACGGCCCGTCCGTCAGGCCAGGTAGCGCATCGCTCAGCCCCGGCCGCCGCGCCTGGCTGCGCTTCAAGCGCAACCGGCTCGGCTTCTGGAGCCTGGTGCTGTTCGCGACCCTGGTCGGGCTGAGCCTTTTCGCTGAAATCCTCTCGACCGATCGGCCATTGGTGGTGCGCTACGAAGGCCAGACCTACTTTCCGGTGCTGCGCGACTACCCCGAAAAAACCTTCGGCGGCGATTTCGAAACGCCGGCCGATTACCTCGATCCGTTCATCCAGGAGCGCATCACGACGGGCGACAACTGGGCGGTCTATGCGCCCAATCGCTACGGGCCGCGCACCTTGAACTATTTCGCTTCCGCGCCGAATCCGGCGGCGCCGTCGAGCGAAAACTTCCTTGGAACCGACGACCGGGGCCGCGACATGCTGGCCCAGCTGATCTACGGTTTCCGGATCAGCGTTTTGTTCGCATTGGCGCTGACCTTCGTCGGCGTGCTGCTCGGTATCGCAGCCGGCGCGGTGCAAGGGTTTTTCGGCGGCAAGACCGACCTCGCGTTCCAGCGCTTCATCGAAATCTGGGGCTCGATGCCGGAGCTTTATCTGCTCATCATCTTCAGTGCGATCTTCTCGCCGAGCATCGCGCTGCTGCTGATTTTGCTGAGCCTGTTCGGGTGGATGGGCCTGTCGGACTACGTGCGCGCCGAGTTTCTGCGCAATCGCCAGATGGACTACGTGCGCTCGGCCCGCGCGCTCGGCGTCGGCAATTTGCAGATCATGTCGCGCCACATCCTGCCCAACAGCATGACGCCGGTGGTCACCTTTTTGCCGTTTCGCATGAGCGCCGCGATCCTCGCGCTCACTTCGCTCGATTTCCTCGGCCTCGGCGTGCCGCCCGGTACACCGTCCCTCGGTCAGCTGCTCAGCCAGGGCAAAGACAACATCGACGCCTGGTGGATTTCGCTGTCGACCTTCGCGGTGCTGGTGACGACGCTGATGCTGCTGACCTTCATGGGCGATGCGCTGCGCGATGCGCTCGATCCGAGGAAGGTGGATCGCTGATGGAAACCGAATGCGGACTACCGGACGCAGAAGACGCAGAGGTTTCGCAGAAGCAATACCGAAGTTTTTTCCAAGGTTTTTTTGGCTGGTTTTCTGCGCACACTGCGCGACTTTGGTTTTCCCTTCAGCGTCTGGAGGATGAAGTATGGCGCTACTAATTTTATAGCTGTCTGCGCTTTAACCATGGGCCTTTCTGCCAATTTTCACTTATTTTTTGCGTCTTCTGCGAAACCTTTGCGTCTTCTGCGTCCGGAAGTTCTCTCGCCATGACCCCGCTTTTGAAAGTCCAGAACCTGCGCGTTGCCTTCGGCGGCGACGAGGTCGTTCACGGCATCGATTTTTCGATCGGCGAGGGCGAAAAGCTGGCGCTGGTCGGTGAATCGGGCTCGGGCAAGACGGTCACGGCGCTGAGCCTGTTGGGTCTTGCGCAAGATGCCGACGTGTCTGGCGTTGCAAGCTTTTCGGGGCTGCAGCGCCCGCCAGTCGTGCGCAACATGCTATCGATTTCAGAGCAAGCGCTGCGCGGCATCCGCGGCAAGGAGATCGCGATGATCTTCCAAGAGCCGATGACGGCGCTCAATCCGCTGTACCCGGTGGGCGACCAGATTGCCGAGGTGCTCGAATTGCACGAAGGGCTGAGCGCGCGACAGGCGCGCGAGGCTGCGGTGCAACTGTTGGCCGATACCGGCATTCCCGAGCCGGCACGACGCGCCAATGCGTTCCCGCACCAGCTCTCGGGCGGCCAGCGCCAGCGCGCGATGATTGCGATGGCGCTGGCTTGCAAACCACGCCTTTTGCTCGCCGACGAACCGACGACAGCGCTCGACGTCACGGTGCGGGCCCAGATTCTCGACCTGCTGGCCGGGTTGCAACGCCAGTACGGCATGGCGGTTCTGCTGATCACGCACGACCTGAATCTGGTGCGGCATTTCGCCGATCGAGTCGCGGTGATGGAGAACGGGCACATCGTCGAGCACGGCCCGGTGCGCGAGGTTTTTCGCGCGCCGCAGCATGCCTACACGCGCAAGCTGATCGACAGCCGGCCCGAGCGCGATGTTGTTCCGGGTGGCGAAGGCGGCGAGCAGTTCACCGAAGCCGACGCAGCCGTGCTCGAGGCAAAGGCCCTGCGGGTCACGTATCCGGTGCCACGACCCGGGCTGGCAGGCTGGTTCCGCAAGGGCGCGTTCGTCGCGGTCTCGGATGCCGACTTTCGACTGGCGCAGGGCCGCACGCTCGGCGTGATCGGCGAATCGGGCTCGGGCAAATCGACCCTGGCGTTGGCCGCGCTGGGCTTGCTGCCGCACGGCGGAACCCTCGATTTGGCCGGGCGTCATTGGCAAGGCGGGCGACGCGATCGCGATTTGCGGCGATTGATTCAGGTCGTGTTCCAGGACCCGTTCTCGTCGCTGTCACCGCGCATGACGATCGAGGCGATCGTCGGCGAAGGGCTGCGCGTGCATGCGCCCGAACTCGATCTCGCGACGCGGCGCGAGCGCGTGCTTGGAGGGCTCGCCGACGTCGGCCTCACCGAAGAACAGTTTCCCGCGCTGCTCGATCGCTATCCGCACGAGTTCTCGGGCGGTCAGAGGCAACGCATCGCGATCGCCCGGGCGCTGATCGTCGATCCCGAAATACTCGTGCTCGACGAGCCGACCAGCGCGCTCGACGTGACGATCCAGAAGCAGGTGCTCGGCTTGCTGCAGCGCGTCCAGCGCGAGCGCGGGCTCGCATACCTTCTGATTACGCACGACGTCGATGTGATCCGCGCGATGGCGCACGACATTCTGGTCATGAAGGACGGCGCTGTGCTCGAAGCCGGCTCGGCGCTCGCGGTTCTCGAATCGCCCCGGCATCCCTACACCCGGGAACTGGTCGCGGCTGCCGATATGTCCGATTAAAGATACCCGGTTTGCCGGAAACATCGAAAGATAGACAAATTCGACGCGCCGCATGGCGGGCGGCGCTCGCCTGCATGGTGGCGCTCGCAGTTGCCATGGGCCTGGGCCGCTTCGCTTTCACGCCGACCCTGCCGGTGATGCTGAACGAAGGCAAGCTCGATTTGACGAGCGGCGGTTGGCTGGCCTCGCTCAACTATCTGGGCTATTTCTTCGGCGCGCTGTCATGTGCTGCGATCCGCATCCGCGCACCGACGATGGTGCGCGCGTCGCTGCTCGCGACCGGCATGCTGTTGCTCGGCATGGGCTGGCTCGATGGATTTGTCGGCTGGGGCATTCTTCGTACCGCGGCAGGCGTGGTCAGCGCCTGGGCGCTGGTCTTCGCGTCCGGCTGGGGTTCACGCCGACTCGCGCAGACCCACTCGCCTGCATTGGGCGGCGTCATCTTCACCGGGCCCGGCATCGGCATCGCGGTGACCGGGCTGCTCGGCGGCGCCATCGGCCGCTGGGGTTCCGATGCGGCCTGGCTGGCCTTCGGGCTCGTTGCACTGGCCGCCAGCGCCGCGATTTGGCGGATCTTCGACGATGGCGAGGCGAATGCGCGGGCAGACGGCGAGCCCGATGCCGAAGCCATCGGCGAAGCGCTCGACGGGGTGATTGCGCCGGCCGCAGCGGCGGCGGCAGACAGCGGAGCAAGGCTCATCCGCTCGCCCGGATCGGCCCCGAATGTCGCCGGCCGCCGCCATGACGCGCGCTGGCTGGTCGGCTTGTACGGACTCGCCGGTTTCGGCTACATCATCACGGCCACCTTTCTGCCGGTGATCGCGCGCGAGGCGATGCCGGCGTCGGGGCTGGCCGATCTGTTCTGGCCATTGATCGGATTGGCGATCATTCCGGGCGCGCTGATCGCCGCTCGCGCGCCGATCGAATGGGACAACCGGCTTTTGATGGCCGCTGGATATGCCATGCAGATGCTGGGTGTTCTGCTCAGCGTGACCTGGCCGACGCCTTGGGGTTTCGGCCTGGGCAGCCTGCTGCTCGGCTTGCCTTTCACAGCGATCACGATGTTCGCGGTGCGTGAAGCGCGGCGATTGCGCGGCGACGACGCACCGGTTTTGATCGGGTTCGCGACCGCTTCCTACGGAATCGGGCAAATCGTCGGTCCGCTTTTCGCCGCGCCGCTGGCCCATGACAGCGGTTCGTTTGCGATTCCCCTGCTGGTCGCGGCCTGCGCCTTGGGGCTCGGCAGCGCCCTGTTCATCGCGGTCTGGTGGCAGGCGCGACGGCACGATGACGATCGCTGTCGCGTGCCGGATTCGGGTGGCGCGCATTGACCTGAACCGGTCGCTGCGCTTGCCCTGCGCCTGCCCTGAAAAGCCGCTGGCCGCAAGGTTTTGCGCTCCGGAAGCTGTGCTTTTTTGACGCTCCTGGCATATAATCTGAGGCTCACGACCAAGCGGGCGGGCACCAACCGCCCGTTTTTTTTGGTCGATCGGAAAGTGGATGGAAGGTGGATGGCGGCGACGCAATCGGTTTGAATTCAAGCGATTTGAATCCAAGCGATTTGAAGTTCCTAGCGCCGCCGACTTGATTGGGGAACACAAGACCCGCCCGGACAACCGGCGGGCATCCGGAGCGCAGCGAGAGCATCTGACGACGTGGCATTGCAGCAAACAGTGGAACAAACGGTGGCCGGTCTCGGTTACGACCTGGTCGAGGTTGCCCGCACGGGCGGAGGATTGCTGCGCGTCACGATTGATTTGCCCTGGGCCGGCCCCAATTACGCAGAGGTCGAAGGCGAAACCCTTGGACAGGTCGCGCGTTCGCCGGGGCCGCAAACACCGCAAGCGCAACTCACGGTCGAAGACTGTGAAAAGGTCACGCGGCAATTGCAATTCGCGCTGGAGGTCGACGGCGTCGACTATCGCCGGCTCGAAGTGTCGTCGCCGGGCATCGACCGGCCGCTGCGCAGCGAGAGCGATTTCGGGCGCTTTGTCGGCGAGGTGATTGATATCACGCTCAAGTCGCCGATGGGCGAAGCCGCTTGCGGCGAGGTTTCGGCGCTGCGCAAAAAGTTTCGGGGAACGCTCGAACGCGTTGAAGGCGGCGGCTGGCAGATCGTCTGGAGCGACGCGCCGGAACCCAAGCCCGGCCAGCGCGTGAGCAAAAGGCGGGCGCCGCCGCCGATGCGCGCATTGGGATTTGCACTGGATGAGCTGCGTGAGGCGCGGCTCGCGCCCATCGTCGATTTCAAGGGTCGCAAGAACGGGAAGACCGATGAGCGCGGCGCTGCCAGCGGCGGCGCGATGGGGTTTTCATCGGTTGATTCCGGCGCAAGAGCGCCGGATCGAGCACAGGAGCCAGGATAAATGAATCGCGAAATGTTGATGTTGGTGGATGCGATCTCGCGCGAGAAGAACGTCGAGCGCGACGTGGTGTTCGGTGCCGTCGAAGCAGCGCTCGCGCAAGCGACCAAGAAGCTCTATCAGGGCGATGTGGACATTCGTGTCGCGGTCGATCGCGACAGCGGCGTGTACGAAACCTTTCGCCGTTGGCATGTGGTGCCCGACGAGGCAGGCTTGCAATTGCCCGACCAGGAAATCCTGCTGTTCGAGGCCAAGGAAGAAATGCCCGACATCGAGGTCGATGAATACATCGAGGAGGCGGTCGATTCGGTGCCGATCGGGCGCATCGGCGCGATGGCTGCCAAGCAGGTGATCCTGCAGAAAATCCGCGACGCCGAGCGCGAGATGCTGCTCAACGACTTCATGTCGCGCGGCGAGAAAATCTTTACCGGCACGGTCAAGCGGCTCGACAAGGGCGACATCATCGTCGAGGCCGGCCGGGTCGAAGGGCGGCTGCGACGCGGCGAAATGATTGCGAAGGAAAACCTGCGCAACGGCGACCGGGTGCGCGCGATGATCATGGAAGTCGATCTCACCTTGCGTGGCGCGCCGATCATCCTGTCGCGCTCGGCGCCCGAATTCATGATCGAGCTTTTCCGCCAGGAAGTGCCCGAAATCGAACAGGGCCTGCTCGAAATCAAGAGTTGCGCGCGCGATTCGGGTTCGCGCGCCAAGATCGCTGTGCAAAGTCACGACAAGCGGGTCGATCCGATCGGCACCTGCGTCGGCGTGCGCGGAACCCGCGTCAATGGCGTGACCAACGAGCTCGCAGGCGAGCGGGTCGACATCGTTTTGTGGAGCGAAGACCCGGCCCAATTCGTGATCGGTGCGCTGGCGCCGGCCAACGTCAGCTCGATCGTGGTCGACGAAGAACGTCATGCGATGGACGTGGTGGTCGACGAAGAAAACCTCGCGATCGCGATCGGCCGCGGCGGGCAAAACGTGCGCTTGGCGTCCGAGCTGACCGGCTGGAAGATCAACATCATGGACGCCGCTGAGTCGGCCCAGAAGCAGGCGACCGAAACCGATACCAGTCGCAAGCTGTTCATGGAAAAGCTCGATGTCGACGAAGAGATCGCCGACATTCTGATCGCCGAGGGCTTCACCAACCTCGAGGAGGTGGCTTATGTGCCCATCTCCGAAATGCTCGAGATCGAATCATTCGATGAAGAGACGATCAACGAGCTGCGCTCGCGCGCGAAGGATGCGCTTCTCACAATGGAGATCGCGCGCGAAGAAAATTCCGGCGACGTTTCCCAGGACTTGCGCGACCTCGAAGGGCTCGACCAGGCCCTGATTCCAAAGCTGAACGAGGCGGGCATCCATACCCGCGACGACCTGGCCGATCTGGCCGTCGACGAACTCACCGACATCACCGGCCAGGAAGCCGAGGATGCCAAGACCCTCATCCTGAAAGCCCGCGAACACTGGTTCGTGGGCCAAGAGTGATGTGATGGAGGCACGAAATACATATGTCCAACACAACAGTTGCCGAGTTCGCGAGCGAACTCAAAAAAACGCCCGAAACCCTGCTTGACCAGCTCAAGAGCGCCGGTGTCACGAAGGCGGCTGCATCCGATGCGCTGACCGAAGCCGACAAGCAGCGCTTGCTGGGTTTTCTGAAGGCCAGCCATGGCGCGGCCGAACCCGAGCGCAAGAAGATCACGCTCACCAAGAAGTCGACCAGCGAAATAAAGCAGGCCGATGCGATGGGCCGCGCGCGCACGATTCAGGTCGAAGTGCGCAAAAAGCGCACCTTCATCCAGCGCGACGACAGCCATGCCGCGGCGCCGGAGCCCGTCACCGCGCCCGTCGCGCCGCCACCCGCCGAACCGCAGGTGGACGAGGCCGAACTGACGCGCCGCGAAGAAGGCGCGCGGCGCCAGGCCGAGCAGATTCAGAAGCAGGAAGACGAACTCGCCGCGCGCAGGCTTGCGCGTGAGCAGGCCGAAACCGAGGCGCGTGCATTGTCCGAAGAGCAGGACAAGGCGCGCACCTCGAGGCGTCGACAAGCGGAACCCACGATGGATTCGGCCGATACCGCCGATGCCGCCGATGCCGTAAACGCCGAAAATCAGGTCGATGAAGTAGCCGTTGCCGCCGAACAAAACCGGCGGGCAGCCAGCGAGCGGGCCGCTGCCGAGTCGAAGGCGCATGCCGACGAAGAGAAGGCACGCGCCAAAGAGCTCGAGGAAAAGCGGCGCGGAGCGCTGGCCGAAGCCGAGGCGATTCGCGCCATGCTGAGTGCCCCGGCGCGCGTGCTCGTGCCACACAAGGCGCCCGAGCCCGCGAAAGTTGCCGTCAAGGGCACATTGCACAAGCCGGCCACCACGACAGCCCGAGCGGGCGCGGGTGCGCCTGCGGCTGCCCCGGGCGCGGGCAAGGAAGTCAAGTCGGCGAAGCTGTCCTCGAGCTGGGCTGGTGACCCGACCAAGAAAAAGGAAATCAAGACCCGCGGAGACTCCAGCGGCGGCGTCGGCCGCGGCAATTGGCGCGGCGGTCCGCGCGGACGCCGCGGCGCCGATCGCGGCCCGCACGATGTCGAGCGCGTGCAGGCGGCGCCGGCAGAGATGCGCGTCATCGAAGTGCATGTGCCCGAAACCATCACGGTCGCCGAGCTCGCGCACAAGATGGCGGTGAAGGCCGGCGAGGTCATCAAGCATTTGATGAAACTAGGCCAGATGGCGACCATGAACCAGCCGCTCGACCAGGACACGGCGATGATCGTGGTCGAGGAAATGGGGCACACCGCGATGGTCGCGGCGCTCGACGATCCCGAAGCCTTTACCGACGAGGATGTCGCCGGTCAGGATGCGGAATCGCTGCCGCGCGCACCGGTCGTCACCGTGATGGGACACGTCGACCACGGCAAGACCTCGCTGCTCGACTACATCCGCACCAGCAAGGTGGCTGCGGGCGAAGCCGGCGGCATCACGCAGCATATCGGCGCCTACCACGTCGAAACGCCGCGCGGCACGATTTCGTTCCTCGACACGCCAGGCCACGAGGCGTTCACCGCCATGCGTGCGCGCGGTGCGCAGGCGACCGACATCGTGATCCTCGTGGTCGCTGCCGACGACGGCGTCATGCCGCAAACCAAAGAAGCGATCAAGCACGCGCGGGCGGCCAAGGTGCCGATCGTCGTTGCCATCAACAAGGTCGACAAGCCGGACGCGAACCTGGAGCGCGTCAAGGGCGAACTGGTGTCCGAAGAGGTGGTACCGGAAGAGTTCGGCGGCGAAGTGCCGTTCGTGTCGGTGTCTGCCAAAACCGGGCAGGGCGTCGACGATTTGCTCGAACAGGTGTTGTTGCAGGCCGAGGTGCTGGAGCTCAAAGCGCCGGTCGACGCCGCAGCCAAGGGCCTCGTGATCGAAGCGCAGCTCGACAAGGGCCGCGGACCTGTCGCCACGGTGTTGGTGCAAGCGGGAACGCTGAAGACCGGCGACGTGGTGCTGGCCGGCTCGACCTATGGTCGGGTGCGCGCGATGCTCGACGAGAACGGTCAGTCGATCAAAACCGCGGGTCCGTCGATTCCGGTCGAAATTCAGGGCCTCACCGAAGTGCCGCAAGCCGGCGATGCATTCATGGTCATGACCGACGAGCGCCGTGCGCGCGAGATCGCGACCTATCGTGCGGGCCGGTTTCGTAACACCAAGCTCGCGAAGATGCAGGCCGCGAAGATGGAGAACGTGTTCGCCGACATCAACGCCGGCGAAGTGCAGCAACTGCCGATCATCATCAAGGCCGATGTGCAGGGCTCGCAGGAAGCGCTCGGGCAATCGCTGGTCAAGCTGTCGACCGACGAGATCAAGGTGCAGATCGTGTATGCAGGCGTCGGCGGCATCAGCGAGAGCGACATCAACCTCGCGATCGCGTCCAAGGCGCATGTGATCGGCTTCAACGTGCGCGCTGATGCGGGTGCGCGCAAGCTGGCCGAAAACAACGGCGTCGAGCTCAACTATTACAGCATCATCTACGAGGCGGTGGACGAGTTGAAGGTGGCGATGTCGGGCATGCTCGCACCCGAGCAGCGCGAGGAGATCATCGGCACGGCCGAAATCCGCACGGTGTTCGTGGCGTCGAAGATCGGCACGGTGGCCGGCTCGTACATCACCGCGGGCCAGGTCACGCGCAACTGCCGCTTCCGCCTGCTGCGCGATAACACGGTGGTCTACACAGGCGATGTCGAATCGGTCAAGCGCATGAAAGACGACGTGCGCGAGGTCAAGGAAGGCTTCGAGTGCGGTATCAAGCTGCGCAATTACAACGACATCAAGGAAGGCGATCAACTCGAATTCTTCGAGATCAAGGAGATCGCGCGGACGTTGTAAATCCGATTCGGGCAGCCGAACGCGAAGGTCGCGAAAACCACGCGAAGGACGCGAAAGAAGACATTTCAATTTACTTGGAATCCTTTCGCGCTCTTCGCGAAACCTTCGCGTCCTTCGCGTTCCTGAACCCGCTCCCGCTCCCCTGACCCATGCCCAAGCGCAAAGCCGCCACCCCCAATCGCGCGTTCAAGATCGCCGACCAGATTCAGCGCGATCTGACGGAATTGATCGCGCGCGAGTTGAAAGATCCGCGGGTCGGCATGGTCACCTTGCAGGCGGTCGAAGTCACGCCGGACTATGCGCATGCGAAGGTGTTTTTCAGCGTGCTCAATGGCAACGTCGCAGAAACGACCGACGCGCTCAATCAGGCTGCGGGATTTCTGCGCAATGGACTCTTCAAGCGGTTGCAGATACATACCGTGCCGACCTTGCATTTCATATTCGATCGCACGCCCGAACGCGCGGCGGACATGAACGCACTCATCGCGCAAGCGGTGGCTTCACGCTCAAAAGACAACGACGAATGAACGCGCCGCGCACCAGGGTGCAACGGCGCCCTGTGCACGGGGTGCTGTTGCTCGACAAGCCGCTGGGACTCTCCAGCAACCAGGCATTGCAAAAAGCCAAATGGCTGCTGCGCGCCGACAAGGCAGGCCACACCGGCACGCTCGATCCGCTCGCGACCGGCGTGCTGCCGCTGTGCTTCGGCGCGGCGACGAAATTCGGCCAGATGCTGCTGGACGCCGACAAGACCTACGAGGCGACCGCCCGACTCGGCATCAAGACAACGACCGGCGATGCGGAGGGCGAAGTGACCGACGAGCGCCCGGTCGATGTGTCTTTTGAAGATCTTGCACGCGTCGAAGCGCAGTTCACCGGCCGCATCGCGCAAATGCCGCCGATGCACAGTGCGCTCAAGAAAGACGGCAAGGCGCTCTACGCATACGCGCGGGCCGGCATCGAGGTGGAGCGCACCGCGCGCGACATCACGATTTCCAAGCTAAAAGTGGTCAAAGCGCCCGTGGACAGTGCGCAGACAGCTATCAATATAATAGCGACTGTGAGCAAGGGAACGTACATTCGCACGCTGGCCGAAGACATCGGCGAAGCGTTGCGCTGCGGCGCGCACCTCACCGCCCTCAGGCGAATCGCGACCGGCGGTTTCGACGTGGCGCAATGCGTCTCGCTAGATGCGCTCGAATCATCGGTCGAGGGCGAGCGCCTCGGCTACCTGTTGCCCGTCGAATCGCTGATCGCAGATCACCAGCGCATCCTGCTCGGCCCAGAGGATTCAGGACGCTTCCTCTCGGGACTACGCCGACGCGGCGATTGGCCCGACGCAGCGCAGGTGGCGGTCTTCGGTGAAGACCCGCGCGCATTTCTCGGCACGGCCCATGTCGTCGCCAACGAACTTATTCCCGGGCGCTTGCTGAACCCGATCGAAATCCAGCAAATCCTTATCCAGAACGCATTACAGACTGAAGCGACCCCATGACAGCCTCCAAACAAATCCGCAACATCGCGATCATCGCCCACGTCGACCACGGCAAGACCACATTGGTCGACCAGTTGCTGCGCCAGAGCGGCACCTTCGCCGAGCACGAGAAGGTGGTCGATACGGTGATGGACAACAACGCGATCGAGAAAGAGCGCGGCATTACGATCCTCGCCAAGAACTGCGCCGTGACCTGGCAGGGCACCCACATCAACATCGTCGACACCCCGGGCCACGCCGACTTCGGCGGTGAGGTTGAGCGCGCGCTGTCGATGGTCGATGGCGTGGTGCTGCTCATCGACGCGCAGGAAGGGCCCATGCCGCAAACCCGCTTCGTGACCAAGAAAGCGCTCGCGCTCGGTCTGAAGCCGATTCTGGTCGTCAACAAGGTCGACAAGCCCGGCTCACGGCCCGGTTATGTCGTCGATGCGGCTTTCGACCTCTTCGACAAGCTCGGCGCGACCGACGAGCAGCTCGACTTCCCGGTGGTCTATGCCTCGGGCATCAACGGCTGGTCGTCGATGGAGGAAGGCGGGCAGGGCGAGCAATGGGGCCCCGACATGTCGGCCTTGTTCGACACGGTGTTGAAGCATGTGCCCGCGCATGCCGGCGACCCCGATGCGCCGTTGCAACTGCAGATTTCCGCGCTCGATTTTTCGAGCTTCGTCGGCCGGATCGGCGTCGGGCGAATCAACGCCGGCACTGTGAAACCGATGATGGACGTGCTGGTGATGGAAGGGCCCGACGGCAAAACCTTCAAGGGTCGGGTCAACCAGGTGCTCACGTTCCAGGGCCTCGAGCGGGTGCAGGCGACCGAAGCCGGTCCGGGCGAGATCGTGCTCATCAACGGCATCACCGACATCGGTATCGGCGTGACCGTGACCGACCCTGCCAATCCGTCGCCGCTGCCGATGCTCACGGTAGACGAGCCGACGCTCACGATGAACTTCTGCGTCAACACGAGTCCGCTCGCAGGGCGCGAAGGCAAGTTCGTGACCAGCCGCCAGATCTGGGATCGGCTGCAGAAAGAGTTGCAATCGAACGTGGCTCTGCGCGTGAGTGAAACCGATGAGGAAGGTATTTTCGAAGTCATGGGCCGCGGTGAGCTGCACCTGACGATCCTGCTCGAGAACATGCGCCGCGAAGGCTACGAACTCGCCGTGTCGAAGCCGCGCGTCGTCTTCCGCAATGTCGATGGTGTGCGCCACGAGCCGATCGAAATGGTCACGGTCGACGTCGAAGACCAGCACCAGGGCGGTGTGATGCAAGCGCTCGGCGAGCGCAAGGGCGAGCTGGCGAACATGGAGCCCGATGGCCGTGGTCGGGTCCGGCTCGAATACCGTATTCCCGCGCGCGGCCTGATCGGCTTTACCAACGAATTTTTGAACCTGACGCGCGGCTCGGGTCTGATTAGCAACATTTTCGACAGCTACGAGGCTCACAAGGGCGACATCGGCAGCCGCAAAAACGGCGTGCTGATCTCGATGGACGACGGCGAAATTTTCACCTACGCCCTCGGCAAGCTCGACGACCGCGGCCGCATGTTCGTGCGCCCGAACGACCCGGTCTACGAAGGCATGATCGTCGGCATCCACAGCCGCGACAACGACCTGGTCGTGAATGCCACGCGCACCAAGCAGCTGACCAATTTCCGAGTGAGCGGCAAGGAAGACGCGATCAAGATCACGCCGCCGGTGGATTTAACGCTCGAATACGGCGTCGAGTTCATCGAGGAAGACGAGCTGGTCGAAATTACGCCCAAGAGCGTGCGTTTGCGCAAGCGCCACCTGAAGGAACACGAGCGCAAGCGCGCGAGTCGCGAAGCAGCTTAAAACCGCCGTCGGCGCTGAACGTACACTCTTCGCATCCATCAATTGCAGGAGTGCGTGTCATGCGACTTTCAACACTCTTCTTCGCGACTGCGATGCTGCTGCCATTGGCCGCTACCGCTCAGGTTTCGGTCAATATTCAGGTACCGGGGCTCGTCGCTGTCGCGCCACCGCCCCCGCGTGTTGTGCGCCTTCCGCCTCCTCGCGTGGGGCAGGTGTGGGTGCCCGCGCGCTGGGATTGGTCAGGCCGGGAATATATCTGGCGCGAGGGCTACTGGCAGCCCGCCAGGGCAGGCCGCGCTTTTGTACCTGGCCGATGGGTACGTGCAGACAATGGTTGGCGTTGGAACGAAGGTGCGTGGAGAGAAGCACGACGTGAAGCGCGCCACGATGCGCGTGAGCAACAGCGCAGGAATGAGCGACGCTATCGGCGCTTTGAGCGCGAGGACCATCGCGGCGATCGGCATGGCGACCATTGCCCGCCGGGTCAGGCTAAAAAAGGCCGCTGCTGAAAGTCGCTATATTTATGATAGCTGCTTGCGCATGCAGGGCGGGGATTTCAGCCACTTTTTTCTTAAATCTTCGAGCAGCCTGAGGTCGCTGGGCCGCTTCGATATGTGAGCGGTGATCGACGTCGCCAAGCCAACTTCTTCGATCACCGCGAACATGTCACCTGTTCGCACGCTTCACATCGAACCGATCGAGCATCATCGTCTTGTCCCAAGCCTTGACAAAGTCCTTCACGAAGCGTTGATGCCCGTCGCTGCCCGCGTAGACCTCGGCGACCGCGCGCAATTGCTGGTTCGCGCCGAAGATCAGGTCGCAGCGCGTCGCGGTGTACTTCGCAGCGCCGCTGTCGCGGTCGGCGATCGCGAAGGTCATGCCCTTGGCGTCCTGCTTCTGCCACACGTAATCCATGCTGGTGACGGTCGTGAAGAAGTCGTTGCTGAGAACGCCGACGCGGTCTGTGAACACGCCGTGCTTCGATCCCTCGTGATTGGCGCCCAGCACGCGCAGCCCGCCGACCAGCGCGACCCATTCGGGCGCCGACAGTGACAGCAGGTTCGCTTTGTCGAGGAAAAGGTTTTCCGGCGGAACGCGGCCTCCGGTGATCTGCTCGAATTCGGGATCGACGTAGTTGCGGAAGCCGTCGACCACCGGCTTTAACCAATCGAACATTTCCCGGTCGGTCAACTCCTGTGTGGTGTCGACGCGGCCGGGCGTGAAGGGCACGGCTGTCTGAACGCCGGCATCCTGCGCCGCTTTCTCGACCGCGGCGCAGCCGCCGAGCACGATGAGATCAGCGAGGCTGATTTTTCGGCCACCGCTCGCTGCCCCATTGAAATCTTGCATCACGCCGCGCAGCGCATCGACCACCGGGCCGCAACGCCGATTGACCGTCCAGCCGTTTTGCGGCGCGAGCGCCAGGCGACCGCCATTGGGGCCGCCGCGCTTGTCGCTCCGGCGATGGGGTTCGGCGGCCGAGAAGGCGGTGAAGACGAGGTCCGATACGGAGATCCCCTTGTTCCAGATCGCCTGCTTCAGCGAAGCAACGTCCTGGTCGTTCACCAATTCGTAGTCGCGTGGGGGAATCGGGTCCTGCCAGAGCAGACCGTTTTCGATCTTCACTTCGGGTCCCAGATAGCGTTCCTTCGGACCCATGTCGCGGTGGGTGAGCTTGTACCAGGCCTTGGAAAAGGCGAGCGTGAAGGTGTCGAAGTCATTCAAGAACTTCTCGCACACCTTGCGGTATTCGGGATCGACCTTCAAAGCGATATCGCTGGTCATCATCATCAGGTCGTTCATCTGGCCTTCGATGTGGGCGTCGGGCGTCTTGGGCGCACTCGGGTCCGACGGTGTCCATTGCAAGGCGCCGGCCGGGCTCTTTTTTTGCTCCCATTCGAACTTGAACAGGTTCTCGAGGTAGCTGTTGTCCCACTTCGTCGGGTCGGGCGTCCAGCTTCCTTCGATCCCGTTCGTCATCGTGTACTGCGCAAAACCGGTGCCTTCGGGGTTTTGCCAGCCGAGTCCCATCGCCTCGATAGGCGCAATTTCGGGTGGCGGGCCGACCTGGTCGGGCGAAACCATGCCGTGGCTCTTCCCGAAAGCATGACCGCCCGCGATCAACGCGACGGTTTCCTCGTCGTTCATCGCCATGCGCGTGAAGGCCACGCGAATGTCGCGCGCCGAGCCCATCGGATCGCCCTTGCCGTAGGGGCCTTCGGGGTTGACGTAAATCAACGCCTGGTGTGTCGCGGCGAGCGGATTTTCGAGGTCGTAGTCGGCATCGCCGTTCTGGCCGCGCCAGCGCTTGTCGCGTGTGACCATGCTGTCGGAGGTGTTGGCTTCCTTCGGATCCCACACTTCCGGGCCCCAATAGGTCGCGTTGTCGGCTTCCCAGGCATCATGGCGACCGCCGCCGAAGCCGTAGGTCGGAAAGCCCATGATTTCGAGCGCGCAATTGCCCGTAAGCACCATCAGGTCGCCCCACGACAACGCACTGCCGTATTTCTGCTTGATCGGCCAGAGCAGGCGGCGCGACTTGTCGGTGTTGCCGTTATCCCACCAACTGTTGATCGGCGCGAAACGCTGCAAGGCCTCGCCTGCGCCGCCGCGGCCGTCGGCAATGCGGTAGGTGCCTGCGGCATGCCAGGCCATACGGATCATTTGCGGGCCGTAGTTGTCGTAGTCAGACGGCCACCACGCAACCGAGGTGGTCAGGAATGTCTTGATCTCCTGCTTGAGCGCTTCGTAGTCGATCTTTGCGAACGCGGCGGCGTAGTCGAATTCCGCGCCCAGCGGGTTGGCTTGCGGGCCGTTCTGATGGAGCAACTCCACGCGCAGACGATCGGGATACCAGTCCGACAGTGCCGGCGGCGTGCCTATCGCGCCGCCGATGCGGTCGCCGCCGAAGGGGCATTTGCCTTCCATTTCGAAGCTGGAGGTGTCGGTCATGTCGTTCATGGGTCGGTTCCTTTGGTTTGAGCGCCAACGGGTACTGTCAGCGTCGGCAGATAGTCAATCAATGAGCGTAGAGGATCTGCAATACCCCGGCGGCAGGAAATGGCGCACGCTTCGGGTAGGAGCAACAGCTTTGCGACAGCGATGCTATCGACAACCCCGCAGTCTGACGCGACGCTACTGTTTTCATAGCTGACCGCGCACGACAGTCGGGCGCTTCAGCCCGATTCGACCAAAAAAAAGCCGGCGGGAGCCGGCTCTTCTGTTTGCGTCGCCGATTCTCAAGGCCGCGCGATTTTCCAGTTGCCGGCCACCCCGTCGCCGGTGCGATCGCCGGCTTTGGAGTCTTTGGACCAGTAGTACAGCGGCGCGCCCTTGTAGGCCCATTGCTGGCTGCCGTCTGCGCCTGCGACGACCGTGTAGCCGCCCTTGGGCGACGCGTTGGCCGGTGCCTTCAATGCAGGCCAGTTGTTCGCGCATTTGCCGGTACAGGCCGAAGGACCACCGGCAGGGTCTTTGGCGAAGGTATAGAGCGTCATGCCGTTCGGGCCGACCAATACGCCGTCCGACGTGCGGGTCGGCGCGTCGGGCATGTCGGCATTTTTCATGCCGCCGCATCCAGTGGCAAGGGCGGCGGCGAGAAGCGTGGCGCTGAGCAGTTTCATGAAGGCTCTCCTTTGACTTTGTTGCAACAGCGCTCAGTTTAGCGACTGTGTTTTGTTGCCTTGCGCCTTCGCGGCATCGTCAGCGCGTGTGCACCTTCATCGCCCGCTCTACTTCCCGCTTGCCTTCGCGATCCTTGATGACGTTGCGCTTGTCGTGCTCGGCCTTGCCCTTGGCGAGCGCGATCTCGCACTTCACCTTGCCGGCTTTCCAATGCAGGTTGACCGGCACCAGGGTGTAGCCCTTCTGTTCTACCTTGCCGGTGAGCCGCTTGATCTGCTCCTTGTGCAGCAGCAGCTTTTTGGTGCGGATCGAATCCGGCGTGGTGTGAGTCGAGGTGCTGCGCAGCGGATTGATCTGGCAGCCGACGATGAAGAGCTCGCCATCCCGAACGATCACGTAGCCGTCGGTGAGTTGCACCTTGCCTTCGCGCAGCGATTTCACTTCCCAACCTTCGAGCACCATGCCGGCCTCGAAACGCTCTTCGAAGAAATAGTTGTAGGCGGCCTTCTTGTTGTCGGCGATGCGGGACGAGGGGTCTTGTTTCTTTTTGGTGGCCATGGCTGTCAGATGAGGCTCGCATGGCATCAATACAATCATTTCGGCGCACACGCGATTCCGATTCTATGAAAACAGTCCAAAAATCAGTCCTCATCTGGTATAGCGCCCGGCAGATGTACGACCTCGTCGTCGATGTGCCGAAATATCCCGAGTTCCTGCCGTGGTGCGATCGCGCCGAGGTTGTCGAACAGCATGACGACGGCGTCACGGCGAAAGTCGGACTCGCATTCGGCGGAATGCACCAGAGCTTCACCACGCGCAATATGCATGTGCCGGGCGAGCAAGTTCGCCTGCAATTGGTGGCCGGACCGTTCTCCAAGCTCGACGGCGTCTGGCAGTTCTCTCCGGTCGGGGCCGATGCAGCGGATGAATCAGGCGCGAAAAGTCCAGCGCCCGGCGGCGGCGGTTCAGGCGCAGCTCCTGCATCTCCTGTCGGTGAGGCTTGCCGTGTCAATCTGAATCTGAACTACGGCTTCGACAATTTCGCGCTGTCGGCACTCATCGGGCCGGTGTTCGACAAGATCGCGCGCACGCTGGTCGAGGCGTTCGTCAAGCGCGCCGAGCAGGTCTACGGAAAAACCTGAAAGCGGGAATGCAGTGACGATCGATGTGGTGATCGCTTGTTCGCCTTCACCGCGCGAAGTGTTCGAGCAAATAGTGCAGTTGGCAGATGCGTCGACCGCACGCGACGCGGTTTTGGCGAGCGATCTGCCGAGCCGCTATCCGGCGCTCGATTGGCAAGCCTTGACACCCGGCGTCAGGGGCCGCGCGATCGACTGGTCTGCATTGCTTGCGCCAGGCGACCGGCTCGAACTGTGTCGGCCGTTGGCGATCGATCCGAAAGTGGCCCGGCGCGAACGTTTCGAAAAGCAGGGCGCGCGCGCGGCCGGACTGTTTGCCAAACGCCGCAAGAACGATCGATAGGCCTTCGTCACGCGTTTCGGCGGTGTGCGGACGAATGGTCAGTTTGCTATCGAATTAAGAGCTGTCTGCGCACGTCTGGCGGGCATTTCAGCCACTTTTTCTTCAAACTCAGCGGCAGTCGCTGGCCATCACCGTCTTCAGGCGTTGCTGCTCGGCGGCGCGTTGCGTGTCGTCGAGGATTTCTCGCTGGCCTTGCGCATTGACCCGCGCGACGCGAATGCCACTGTCGAAGGTCGCCTTGGCCTGTCGGGCTCTGGCGCAGTTGTCGGCCTGGGCTTTGGCAGCTTGTTGTGCCTCGGCTGCGCGTTTGGTTTTTTCGGCTTCCTCGGCCTTGCGGGTTTTTTCCTCGAGCTCTTTGTCGACACCACTCGGCTTGGCCGCAGCGGCCACGCTGCCGGGCGGCGCGGGTGCGGGCGCAGCGCCGAGCTCGGCGGCTGGCTGCGTTGCATTGCCGGGCTGGCCATCCGAGAAACTGATGCGTGGCGGCGGCTTGCCCGAACGGCTGAGGATGTTCTTTTCGGGCACGTCGGGCGGCGGCGGCTTGTCGCTGAAAACCTTCTGGCCGTCTTTGCCGACCCATTGCCATTGGGCGTGTGCCGCCAGAGGCAGCGCGCACGACAGCGCCAAATAGAGTGCGAAAGCAGATTTCATAGCCGCGAAGTTTAGCGATCGGCGGGCCGCGCTATCGCCGTTTTCCGCAAATCGAAGCGCGGGGCGCGCAATCCGACACGCTTGAGAAGAATGGCTCTCCAAGGCGTGCGCCAGTTCGGGTAACTACCGACCCCTCGCTACAATCGATTTTTTGGAGCTTCCGCCATGCGCCTTCTCGGAAAAGCGCTCACCTTCGACGATGTGTTGCTGGTGCCCGCGTTCTCGCAAGTCCTGCCCAAGGACGCCGTTCTCACCACCCGGTTTTCACGCAACATCACGCTCAACCTGCCGCTCGTTTCCGCGGCGATGGACACGGTCACCGAAGCGCGCCTCGCGATCGCGATCGCGCAGGAGGGCGGCATCGGCATCGTTCACAAGAACTTGACCGCCGCCGAGCAGGCCGCGCAGGTTGCCAAGGTGAAGCGCTACGAATCGGGTGTGCTGCGTGATCCGGTCGTCATCACCCCGAACCACACCGTGCGGCAAGTGATGCAGTTATCCGACGAGCTGGGCGTCTCGGGCTTTCCGGTTTGCGACGGCGGTCGCGTGGTCGGCTTGGTGACCGGACGCGACCTGCGCTTCGAAACGCGCTACGAGGTGCCGGTCAGCGAGATCATGACGCCGCGCGATCGGCTCATCACCGTGCCCGACGGCACGACCCTCGCCGACGCCAAGGCGCTGCTGAATAAACACAAGCTCGAGCGATTGCTGGTGATCGACAGCGACTGGCGGCTCAAGGGCCTGATCACGGTCAAAGACATCACCAAGCAAACCAGCTTTCCGAACGCCGCGCGCGATGTGAGCGGGCGCCTTCGCGTGGGCGCTGCCGTAGGCGTGGGCGACGGCACCGAAGAGCGCGTCGAAGCGTTGGTCAAAGCCGGCGTCGATGCGATCGTGGTCGATACGGCGCATGGGCACAGCCACGGCGTGATCGAGCGCGTGCGCTGGGTCAAAAAGAACTATCCGCAGGTCGACGTGGTCGGCGGCAACATCGCGACCGGCGATGCGGCGCGCGCACTGGCCGATGCAGGTGCGGACGCGGTCAAGGTCGGTATCGGGCCGGGCTCGATCTGCACCACCCGGATCGTCGCGGGTGTCGGCGTGCCGCAGATCATGGCGGTGGACAGCGTCGCCGCGGCGCTCGAAGGCAGCGGCATCCCGTTGATCGCCGATGGCGGCGTCCGCTATTCGGGTGACATCGCCAAGGCGATCGCCGCCGGCGCGAGCACGGTGATGATGGGCGGCATGTTCGCCGGCACCGAGGAAGCGCCCGGCGAAATCGTGTTGTTCCAGGGCCGCAGCTACAAGAGCTACCGCGGCATGGGCTCGATCGGCGCGATGCAGCAGGGCAGTGCCGACCGCTATTTTCAGGAATCGACCACCGGCAACCCGAACGCCGACAAGTTGGTGCCCGAAGGCATCGAAGGCCGGGTGCCGTACAAGGGTTCGATGGTGTCGATCGTCTACCAGATGGCCGGCGGGTTGCGGGCCAGCATGGGCTACTGCGGCTGCGCGACGATCGACGAGATGAAAACGAAGGCCCAGTTCGTCGAGATCACGGCCGCCGGCGTTCGCGAGAGTCATGTGCACGATGTGCAGATCACGAAGGAAGCGCCGAATTATCGGGCGGAATAGCTGCATATGCTAAAGTAAGAATTCCTTACTTCCGGAGATCGCGGTGCTTGCCAAACTCACTTCGAAGAATCAGCTCACTTTGCCGAAGGCGGTCGTCGAGCGGGTGAGTGCGACCGAGTATTTCGAAATTGAAGCCGAAAACGACCGGATCATCCTGACACCGGTGCGCGTCCAAAAGGCCGATGCGGTGCGAGCCAAGCTCGCTGCGCTCGCCATCACTGAGGCCGACGTCGGTGACGCCATCGCATGGGCCCGACGTGGCGGCGCTTGACGCGCTGCGCCTGGTTCTCGATACCAACGTCGTCGTTTCCGCGCTTTTATTCAACCGCAGCCGTTTGGCGTTATTTCGAACGCTTTGGCAGCAGAAGCGCATTCAGCCTCTTGCATCGACCGCGACCGCACGGGAATTGCTGCGGGTGCTGGCTTATCCGAAATTTCGTTTGGGCCCTGAAGAACGCGAAGCGTTGCTGGCTGATTACCTTCCTTGGGTCGAGGTCGTCGATGTGAGCGAAAAAGCATCCGCCAACGCCGGATTGCCGACATGCCGCGATCCGCTCGATCAGGCCTTTTTGCTGTTGGCGCATGTCGGCGCTGCGCAATGTCTCGTCTCGGGCGACGACGACCTTTTGAGCCTCGATGATCCGGCGAACAGTCGCAGAAAGTTTTCGATTTGCCGCCCGGCCGATGTGCTGGCGCGGATGAGCCGATGAGCCGTCAATCCGGCAAATACTGCCGGCTCCAACTGTCGCTGACCACCCCGCTGTCGAACAGGGCCTCGGTGTCGGCATCGTTGTAGCCCAACTCGGCGAGCACCGCGCGGGTCGAAGCGCCGTATTTTTCGGCGGGCGCCAGCGGATAGATTTTTCCGCGGGTCGGGCGCACCGCGTAGGGGTCGAGTTGCGTCACGGTGTGGCCGCTCGGATGGTCCCTGTAGATCGAGAACGCATAGCTGCCGTTGGCGGTGCCAGGCATGCCGTCGGCTTCGCGGCTGTTGTAGGCGCGGATGTTCTCGATCTTGTCGCAGACCGCGCCGCCCACGTCGCCCGCTTGCAGCCGCCGCACCCAGTCTTCGGCAGAGGCCTGGCCGAAAGCACGGGTCAGGAAGGCGGCGCGTTCGTGCTTCGGCACTTTGGAGAAACTTTCGAGGCCCGGAACGTTCTCGAAATTGGGCACGTCCGCTTCATAAGCCGACACGATCAAAAAGCTGCCCGACGAGGTGTAATAAAAGCGCGTGAGCTCGTCGTAGCCGTTGATGGCGCGTCCCGAGGGCTCGTCGAACAGGCTGCGGCGCGCATGGTCGAAGCAAAACGGCATTTGCGCCAGCCCGCTCAATGCCGAAAGCGAGGTCCGCGGACGGCCGACGCGGCCGGTCTTGAGCTTTTGATAGAGCGCTGCCGCTACGCCGAGTGAGCCGCCGAAGCCACACATCACATCGATGGTGCCGACATGGGCATGCTCTTCGGGCGTGTCCATGCTGCCGCCGAAACGCAGCATGATGCCCGTGGTGGCTTGCACCAGGTCGTCGTAACCCAGGTAGTTGGTGCGCGGGCCGGGGCGCAGGCCGCTGAAGCAGTCGAGCTTGCTGAAGATCACGTCGGGGTTGATCTTTTTGAGGCCTTCGAGGTCGAGCCCCATCTCCTTGACCTGGCGGTCGGTCGCGTTCCACACCACCACATCGACGCTCTTGATCAGCTTGTCGAGCAGCGCGCGGCCCGCCGGCTGGCGGATGTCGGTGAGTACGGAGCGTTTACCGCGCATGTGCGAGAGGCCGAAGATCACCGTGTTCCAGCAGTCGTAGAACGGCTTGGCGGGGTCGAGCTTGATGACCTGGGCGCCGAAGCGCGCGAGGTAGGCCGCCGAATGCGGGCCGGCGATGACGTTGCACAGGTCGAGCACCTTGACGCCATCGAGCCAGCCGTCGCGCGCGTTCTTTTTGCGAACGCGCGGCAGCTTGGTTTCGATGCGGGTCAGGCTCTCGAGCGCCGTATCGAAATCGACCGCGCGTCGTGGCGCGGGACTGGCCATTTCCTCGGCGCTTTCCTCGAGCCAGACCATCGGACCCGGCTGCAGCATGGTGCCGTAAACCGGGTCGTCGACCTCGAGCATCAGGCCGGTGGTTTCGGCATGGTCGTCGTTGATCCACTCCTGCAGCCAGCGCTGCGGCGCGCCGGGAAAACGGCCTTTGCCGCAGATGCGTTCCCATTCCTTGGTGGTGCGGGTCAGGAACACTTGCTTGAGCCGCGCGGTGATCTTGTCGGCCCAGAACTTGGGCATCGGGTAGACGCCGAGCGAGACCTGGGACTTCCACTCCGACATCGGCAGATACGTGTCTTCTTCCTCGGTCAACCCATCGGCGACCAGTTCGTCGTACACGCCCAGCGCCTTCAGGCAGCGCTTGGCATGGCTTTTGTGACTCGGGCAGACCAGGTAGAACATCCGGCCGTCCTTGCATTTGTAGCTGCGATAGAACGGGTCGAGCAGATCCTGAAGCTCGTCGTAGCTCAAATTCATCTGCAGACCTTCGGCGCGGCGGCGTTCGATCTCGCGCTCGCGCTGCGTCTTGTAGCGCTCGGGGTAATTTTCGATGTTGATCGAGTTGTAGCAAAGGCCTTCCATCACCGCGGCCGCGAGCGGCACTTCGATCTGGTCGCCCAGGCCGGTACGTTCGCGCGCCTGCAAGGCCAGCACCACCGCCGAAGCGGCCAGCATGGTGCCGTAGGCCGAAGCCAACGGCATCGGCGAGAACGATGGGTTGATGCCCATCAGCACGCGATTGAGGCCCATGTCGGTGAACACGCCCGAGGCCGCCGAAATCACGCTTTCGTAGGCGCGCCACTCGCGCCGCAATTCGTCGTTCGACGCGAAGCCCGGAATCGAGATCGTGATCAGTTCGGGCCGCTGCGCGCGTAACGCCGCCAAGTCCAGGCCAAGCCGCGCCATCACGCCAGGGCGGAAGTTCTCGACGAGGATGTCGGCTTCCTCGACCAGCGCCAGCGCCTGCGCGAGGCCGTCTTCGGTTTTGAGGTCGATGACGACAGTGAGCTTGTTGCGGTTGAGCGTGGCGTTCGCCGGGCTCTCCCACAGCGGGCCGTCGGGCGGATCGATGTGAACCACCGTCGCGCCGAGGTCGCCCAGAATCATCGCGACCGCCGGGCCGGCGATGTACTGGCCGAAGTCGACCACCTTGACTTCGTGCAGGGGGAGGACGGAAGAGGAAGGTGAGGAAAGGGCCATCATTTCAGCGTCGCTCCTGCAGTATCCAGCGCGCGGCCTTTTCGGCAATCATCAATGTCGGCGAGTTGGTGTTGCCGCTGGTGATGGTCGGCATCACGCTCGCATCGACCACCCGCAGTCGCTGAACGCCGCGCACCCGCAGATGCGGATCGAGCACCGCCGCCCGATCGCCATCGCGGCCCATCTTCACGGTGCCGGCCGGGTGAAAAATGGTGCTCGCGATGTCACCAGCCAGCTTGGCCAGCTCGTCGTCCGACTGGTACTGCACGCCGGGTTTGAATTCGGCCGGCTGGTACTTCGACATCGCCGGCTGCGAGACGATCTGGCGGACCTGGCGCAGGCTGTCGGCGGCCACGCGCCGGTCTTCGTCGGTGCTCAGATAGTTGGGCGCGATGGCCGGCGCGTCGTCGGCCTTGGCACTCGTGATCTTCACCGAACCGCGACTGGTCGGGTTCAGATTGCACACGCTCGCGGTGAACGCCGGAAACGCATGCAGCGGGTCGCCGAAGGCTTCGAGGCTGAGCGGTTGCACGTGATATTCGAGATTGGCGTAGGGCTGCGACGGGTCCGAGCGCGTGAAGGCGCCCAACTGGCTCGGCGACATGCTCATAGGGCCGGATCGCTTCAACAGGTATTCGAGGCCGATCGACGCCTTGCCGACAAGGTTGTTGGCGATGGTGTTGAGCGTTTTGGCGTTTTGCACCTTGAACACCGCGCGGATCTGCAAGTGGTCTTGCAGGTTCTGGCCGACCGCCGGCGCATCCAGCACCACCGGAATGCGCAAGCTCGACAGATGGCCCGCATCGCCGATGCCCGACAGTTGCAGGATTTGAGGCGAGTTGACAGCGCCGGCCGCAACGATGACTTCGCGCTCGGCGCTGACGTTGACTGATTCGCCGTTCCGGATCACGACCGCGCCGTTGCAGACGGGTTCGTCGCCTTGCCGGTCGAAGCTCAGCCGCTGCACATGGGCTTCGGTCCAGACCGTGAGGTTGGCGCGCGACTTGATCGGTCGCAGAAACGCCTTCGACGCATTCCAGCGCCAGCCCGCCTTCTGATTCACTTCGAAATAGCCGACGCCCGCGTTGTCGCCACCGTTGAAGTCGTCGGTGCGCGCGAAGCCGGCCTGCTCGGCCGCGTCGGCGAAGGAATCGAGAATGTCCCAGCGCAGGCGCTGCTTTTCAACGCGCCACTCGCCCCCGTTTGCATGCAGCTTCTCGAAGCCCGCCACGGTCCGGGCGCCGGCATCGAGTTTGTGATGGTCTTCATGGGCGCGAAAGTCGGCCAGCGACTGGGTCCAGCCCCATTCGGCTTCGCCCGTGGCTGCGGCCCAACTGTCGTAATCCCGCGCCTGGCCGCGCATGTAGATCATCCCGTTGATCGACGAGCAGCCGCCCAGTGTCTTGCCGCGCGGATAGAGCAATTGGCGGCCATTGAGGCCCGGATCGGGCTCGGTTTTGTACATCCAGTCGGTGCGCGGATTCCCGATGCAGTAGAGGTAGCCGACCGGAATGTGGATCCAGTGGTAGTTGTCTTTCTTGCCGGCTTCCAGCAGCAGCACGCGGTTGGCCGGGTCGGCGCTGAGCCGATTCGCCAGCAGGCAACCGGCCGTGCCGGCGCCGATCACGATGTAGTCGAACTCGGTCGGGCTCACGGCGCGTCCTTCTTGATTGCCGCTCAGCGCGCGACCGGCATCGTGAATTCAGCGCCCTTGTCGGTGCCTTCGGGCCAGCGCTGCATCACGGATTTCTGCTTGGTGTAGAAGCGCACGCCTTCTTCGCCGTAGGCGTGCATGTCGCCGAACATGCTCTTCTTCCAGCCGCCGAAGCCATGCCAGGCCATCGGCACCGGAATCGGCACGTTGACGCCGACCATGCCCACCTGGATGCGGCGCGCGAACTCACGCGCGGTGTTGCCGTCGCGGGTGAACAGGCTCACGCCGTTGCCGAACTCGTGGGCGTCGATAAGCGCCACGCCTTCCGCAAAGTCCTTGACCCGCACACAGGTCAGCACTGGGCCGAAGATTTCTTCCTTGTAGATCTTCATGTCGGCCGTGACATGGTCGAACAGCGAGCCGCCCATCCAGAAGCCCTTGTCGTGGCCCTGCACCTCGAGGCCCCGGCCGTCGACCACCAGCGTCGCGCCTTCTTCGACGCCCGACGCGATGTAGCCCTCGATGCGCGCGTGCGCTGCCGCCGTCACGATCGGACCCATTTCGGCGTCGAGCTCCTTGCCGTTTTTGACTTTGAGCGACTTCAGCCGTAGCGCGATCATCGGCACGATCTTGTCGGCCACGTCGCCGACCAGCATCGCCACCGAAATCGCCATGCAGCGCTCGCCGGCCGAGCCGTAGGCGGCGCCCATCAAGGCATCGACGGTTTTTTCCAGGTCGGCGTCGGGCATGACCAGCATGTGGTTCTTGGCGCCGCCGAGCGCTTGGACCCGCTTGCCGGGGCGCGCACCGGTTTCGTAGATGTGATTGGCGATCGGCGTGGAGCCGACGAACGAGATCGCCTTGACGTCGGGATGCTCGAGCAGCGCATCGACGGCCACCTTGTCGCCTTGCACCACGTTGAACACGCCATCGGGAAAGCCGCCGCGCTTCATCAGATCGGCATAGATCAGCGAAGCCGACGGGTCGATCGGGCTGGGCTTGAGCACGAAGGTGTTACCCGCGGCTATCGCGACCGGAAACATCCACATCGGCACCATCACCGGAAAGTTGAACGGTGTGATGCCCGCCACCACGCCCAGCGGCTGGCGCATCGTCCAGTTGTCGATGTTGGTCGAAACCTGTTCGGTGAAGTCGCCCTTTAGCAGTTGCGGCATGCCGCAGGCGAATTCGATGATGTCGATGCCGCGCTCGACCTCGCCCTGTGCATCGGTAAACACCTTGCCGTGTTCGGCGGTGATGGCGTGGGCCAGTTGGTCTTTGTGCTCGTTGACCAGCGCGAGGAAGCGGTTCATCAGTCGGGCGCGCCGGATCGGGGGCATGTTGCTCCAGGCCGGGAAGGCTGCCTGCGCGGCAGCCACGGCCGCGCCCACGTCATCGGCCGAAGCCAGCGCCACTTGGCCGCTCACCGCGCCGGTCGCGGGGTTGAACACGTCCTGCGTGCGGCCGCTGCCGCCTGACGTGGCTTCGCCGTTGATGTAGTGGCCGATGAAGTGGTCGGTTTTCGTGGTTGTCATGTGGTGGCTCCAAATGTTTTTGCTCGAAATCGAATGAGTCTATGGCGCTGCTTCCGGGCAATCCAATGAGAAATTCGGTGAAGTTATATAAGCAACGCTGATAATGCGGTGTGGCTTTCGACCTCAAAACCCTGCGCTGCTTCATGACCGTCGTCGAGCTGGGCAACGTTACACGCGCGGCGAAGGCGTTGAACATGACGCAGCCTGCGCTGAGCCTGCGCCTGAAGCAACTGGCCGAGCAAACCGGCCTCGAATTGTTCCGCCGCAGCGCCCGCGGCCTGGCGCCGACGGTGGACGGCAGTGCCTTCGCGCGCAAGGCAGCGGGTGTTCTGGCTGCCGAAGACGAACTCGAGCGGTCGGTGCGTCATTTACAGGGCCATATTCGCGGCACGCTGCGCATCGGCACGGTGATCGATCCGGCATTCATCCGGTTGGGGGCTTTCTTGCGCGATTTGGTCGCGGCGGCGCCTCTATTGGAAAAGGAATTGCGCCACGGCATGAGCGGCGACGTGCGCGACTGGGTGCTGCACGGCGAGGTCGATGCGGGGTTCTACTTGGGTGAGGTCGCGCAAGGAGTCGACGAATCATCGGCACAACGGATCGAACTGAGGCCGCTCACCGATTTCGCCTATTGGGTCGTGGCGCCTCGGGGTTGGGAAGAAAGAGTCGAAGGGAAAGACTGGAGCGCTGTGGCCCTTTTGCCCTGGATCGGCACCGTCGCGGGATCGGTACATGCGCGCTTGCTGCAGCAGGTGTTCGCAGGTCGGGAAGAATCGCCTCGCTTCGTGGCGTGGGTCGACCAGGAAAGCTCGATGCTGGCGATGGTCCGCTCGGGCGTTGGCTTGAGCTTGTGCCGCGATTCGGTCGCGCTGCAGGAAAAGCGCAGCAACGGCCTGGTCGTCAACGACCGCCTTCGCATCGATTGCTCGCTGAGTTTCATTTGCCTCAAAGCACGCCGCCAAGAGCCGGCGATTGCCTGCGCTCTGGATGTGCTGGCGGGTCTGTGGGCATCCTCGCAAGCACCGGAGCAGCGCTGAATTCTGGCTGCCAGTCTGATCGATTTGCTATTCAAATAATAGCTGTTTGCGCACGTCCAGCGGGCGTTTCAGGCATTATTTACTTAAAATATGGCTGACTGCTCCCGGGCTCGATCCGTCCGCCACAATCGATGATTTCGCGCCTTTGGCACAACTGCCGAAAGGGCACTCCCGACCAGCGCCTCGCAATGCAACACCAAAAGATTCTGATCCTCGACTTCGGCTCCCAGGTCACCCAATTGATCGCGCGACGGGTGCGCGAAGCGCATGTGCTCAGCGAGGTGCATCCGTGCGATGTGAGCGACGAATGGGTTCGTGCCTACGCGGCGGATGGATCGCTCAAGGGCGTGATCCTCTCGGGCAGCCATGCGAGCGTTTACGAAGAATCGACCGACAAGGCGCCTCAAGCCGTGTTCGAGCTGGGCATTCCGGTTTTGGGCATCTGCTACGGCATGCAGACGATGGCGCACCAGCTCGGCGGCAAGGTCGAGGGCGGGCATCAGCGCGAGTTCGGCTTCGCTGCGGTGCGCGCGCGCGGCCACACCGATCTGCTGAAAGACATCGCCGACTTCACGACACAAGAGGGCCACGGCATGCTCGATGTCTGGATGAGTCACGGCGACAAGGTCAGCGAATTGCCACCGGGCTTCAAGCTCATGGCCTCGACCGATGGTTGCCCGATTGCCGGCATGGCCGATGAGGCCCGGCATTTCTACGGCCTCCAGTTCCATCCCGAGGTCACGCACACCGCGCAGGGCAGGGCGATCATCGAGCGCTTCGTGCTCGGCATTTGCGGCGCGCGGCCCGACTGGGTGATGCGCGATCACGTCGCCGAAGCCGTGGCGGCGATTCGCCAGCAAGTCGGCGATGAGGAAGTGATCCTGGGCCTGTCGGGCGGCGTCGATTCATCCGTCGCCGCGGCGCTGATCCATCGCGCGATCGGCGACCAGCTCACCTGCGTTTTCGTCGATCATGGCTTGCTACGCCTCGATGAAGGCGATGCGGTGATGGACATGTTTGTCGGCCGGCTCCATGCGAAGGTGATTCGGGTCGACGCGAGCAAATTGTTCCTAGGCAAGCTCGCGGGCGTCGCCGATCCGGAAGCCAAGCGCAAGATCATCGGCGGCGAATTCGTCACGGTGTTCAAGCAGGAGGCCGCGAAGCTCAAAAACGACCATGCGCGCCATGTCGCCTGGCTCGCGCAGGGCACGATCTATCCGGACGTGATCGAGTCGGGCGGCGCGCAATCGGCGAGCGGCAAGAAAAAAGCCGTAACGATCAAAAGCCATCACAACGTCGGTGGCCTGCCCGAGCAACTCGGATTGAAGCTGCTCGAACCGCTGCGCGATCTTTTCAAAGACGAAGTGCGCGAACTCGGCGTCGCGCTCGGCCTGCCGGCTTCGATGGTCTATCGCCATCCGTTTCCAGGCCCCGGCCTGGGCGTTCGCATTCTGGGCGAAGTCAAAAAGGAATACGCCGATCTGCTGCGGCAAGCCGATCACATCTTCATCGAGGAGCTGCGCAATTTCCAAGACGGCGACTCCGGCAAGAGCTGGTACGACTTGACCAGCCAGGCCTTCGCCGTGTTCCTGCCTGTCAAGAGCGTCGGCGTGATGGGCGACGGCCGCACCTACGACTATGTGGTCGCCCTGCGTGCGGTGCAAACCAGCGATTTCATGACCGCCGACTGGGCCGAGCTGCCCTATGCGCTGCTCAAGAAAGTTTCGGGTCGCATCATCAACGAAGTGCGCGGCATCAACCGCGTCACCTACGACATCAGTTCTAAACCGCCTGCGACGATCGAGTGGGAATAGGCCAGACCTCAAAGGCATGGTCCGTGCTTGCCTGGCGATGGCTGCATTGCAACGCGCCTGGCGATGATTTGTCCGGGTCGAGAACTACTGCGCGAACCGGCGTCCCCGGTTGACGCGAACGCCTCTCATCGCGACTATGCTGTCGGCATCCCGAAGGGTCGATACCGTTTATGAACAATCCCTTGCTTTTGCTCCTGGTCGGACTGGGCGTTTTGCTGGTCGTGGCCGGGCTCTGGGTCTGGCGCTCGCGGCGGGCTACCGCGCGCCGCCGATCGGCTGGCCGCTCCCCGGCGGATCGGGCCCGTCTTGCCGAGGCCTACAAACAGGCCACCACCGAGGCGGCTGAACTCCAGGCGACTCGCGACTCCGATCGCAGGGCGGCGCAGGCAGCAGCGCAGCGCGCCCAGGATGAAATCGCGCGTGCCAAAGCCGACGCCCTCAAGGCCAACGAGATGGCGCGGGCCGAAGCGGCCCGACGTGCAGCCGACGCCGAGCGACGCGCCGAGGCCGACCGGTTGCGCGCATCCGAAACAGCGCGGATGCTCGCCGCGGAAGCCGAGGCAGATCGAATCGTTGGAGCGCGCGCCGAAGCAGCGCGAGCCGAAGCGGCCCGGGTGGATGCAGCGCGCCGGGAGGCGGCGCGCAACGCCGAAGCCGCGGCCGCCAGCGCGGCGGCAGCGGAAGCTGCGCGGCTCGAAGCCGTGCGCGCGGCCAGCGAGCAAGCCAAACGACGCGAGGCAGAACATGCGGCTCGCGTCAAGGCCAGTCAGCAAGCCATCGACCTCGCCACACGCACACCGGTCTCGGCGCCGGCAGCTTCACCCATGCCGGCTTCGCCTGCGCCGAGCCCGCCGACCGCTGCGATGGGTGCTGCAGGTGCGTTGCAGCCGCTCATCATGGTCGCCGACGATTCGAAAGTGGTGCGCGTCATGACCGGTCGCCTGCTGACGCAGCACGGCTTTCGGGTGACCTATGCGGTGGACGGCGCCGAAGCGGTCGAAAAGATTCGCAGCGGCTTGCCCGACGTGTTGATCACCGATGTCGAAATGCCCAATATGGATGGCTTCGAGCTGACCCGCTACTTTCGCGAGAACCGTGCGACATCGCATATTCCGGTCATCATGATCACGTCTGCCGACGACAAACACCGTGCGCACGCGGCCAGCGTCGGCGTCAGCGCGCTGCTGGGTAAGCCGTTCGCCGATGACGCGCTGATCTCGCAAATTCGGCTTGCCGTCGACAAAATGACATCGATGGCGGCTTGAGCCGTATTGGCG
This sequence comes from Variovorax sp., assembly GCA_965218415.1. Lineage (GTDB taxonomy): Bacteria > Pseudomonadota > Gammaproteobacteria > Burkholderiales > Burkholderiaceae_C > Variovorax. Next base: position 2,167,972 of record CBDCKT010000003.1, on the reverse strand, counting down.
CCATTCCATACTAGTTTTAAGTAATAAGGGCCTTTTGTGCCCGCACCTGCTGCGCAGACAGCTATCGAATCGATAGCATTTTTCGCGAATCTGGCGCATCGTCCGGCGCGTAAACATAGCCTCAGCTCATGTATCTGCCACCGCAGTTCGCATCCGACGACCGTGCCATCGCGGTCGAACTGATGCGTGCGCATCCATTCGCGAGCCTGATCACGCTCGATGCCGACGGCTTACCTTTCGTGACGCATCTGCCGTTCGTGGTGGCGCAAGACGAGAACAGCCAGAACGCCGTTCGCGATATCACGCTGCTCGGTCACTGCGCCAAACCCAATCCCGCGTGGCGTCACCTGGCGGCGCAGCCGCGCGCTGTGGTCAGTTTCGTGGGGCCGCATGCCTACATGTCGCCGACGGTCTACCCCGACCTGATGCGGGTGCCGACCTGGAATTACCTGGCTGTGGATGCGACCGTCGAAGCCCGTTTGATCGACTCGCCGCAAGGTAAGGCCCGCTTGCTCAAGGCGCTGATCGCGCACCACGAGCCGGCTTACGCAGACCAGTGGCGCGGCCTCGGCGAGGCCTATCAGCTGAAAATGCTGGCGGGCATCGTCGGCTTCGAGCTGCGTGTGATGGCGCTTCAATGCAAGATCAAGCTGAACCAGCATCGGCCCGAAGCGCACGCTGCGATGCGCGAAACCTATGAAGCCGGAACGCCCGACGAGCAGGCGCTGGCAAGCTGGATGACGCGGCTCGGCATGGCGCTCGCGCCCGCCGCACACGAGGAGAGTTGAGATGCGATGGTTCGGATTGCTGGGTCTGGTTCTGGCGTTGGTGATCGTCGGTGTGCTCGTGAAAAAGCAACTCGCCGCGGTAGCACCCGTAGCAGTGCCGGGCGCAACGACCAGCGGCCCGGCGCCCGCGACGGTGCGTCAGCAAAGTCAGCAGATACAGGATCAATACCGCCAGGCGCTCGATGCAGCGGTCAAATCGCATCCGATGCCGGATGATAAATAAATAAGAAAAGTAGCCAGAAAGCCCGTGCTACGTGCGCAGGCAGCTATATATATGATAGCAATTTGGGGCGCTCGTTGACATCGCTCGACGACGAAAACTGGATGCGGCTGGCCCTGGTCGAAGCCAGACAAGCCTGGGCAGCCGCCGAGGTTCCGGTCGGCGCGGTCATCGTCAAGGAAGGGCGCGTGATCGCGGTGGGCCGTAATGCACCTGTCGGGTCGAACGACCCGACCGCGCATGCCGAAATTGCCGCCCTGCGTGCGGCGGCCGCCGCGGTCGGCAACTATCGGCTCGAAGGCTGCGCTCTTTACGTGACGCTCGAACCCTGCGCCATGTGCGCGGGAGCGATGCTGCATGCCCGGCTGGCGCGGGTCGTCTTCGGCGCGGCCGATCCGAAAACCGGCGCCGCCGGTTCGGTGCTGAACCTTTTTGCGGAGTCGCGGCTGAATCATCGCACGCTGCTCAGTGGCGGCGTGCTCGCCGATGAATGCGGCGCAGTGCTGCAATCGTTTTTTTCGGAGCGACGCAATGCGGCCCGCGAGCGCCGCGCGTCGGCGGCGCATGGCGAACGCGAAGGAAGCGGGCAGGGCGCTTCCTGAAACAAGCCGGGCTTCGCCCGGATCGCGCTGCAATGGGATACTTCGCTGCGTGAATGAAGGCGCCAGGCACATCTACATCTATTCGCCCGCCAGTGCGGTGCGCGATCGCGCTGCGTTTCGACGTGGCGTGGCGCGGCTCGAGGCGCTCGGGCACGCGGTCGAAGTCGATTCGGCAGCGCTGGCCGTTCATCAGCGCTTCGCGGGCGACGATGCGACGCGACTCGCAGCCATCCAACGCGCTGCCTCGAGCGGCGCCGACATTGCACTGATTTCGCGCGGCGGCTACGGCATCACTCGCCTGCTCGACAAAATCGACTTCAGCGCGGTGACGAAGGCCATCGATCGAGGCACCGAATTTGTCGGGCTCAGCGACTTCACCGCGCTCCAGAACGCGCTGCTCGCACGCACCGGCGCAGTGACTTGGGCCGGCCCGGCAATCGGTGAAGATTTCGGCGCCGAAGCAGGGGTCGACGAAGTAATGCAGGACTGCTTCGACGACCTGCTGGCCGGGCGCGGCGAAGGCTGCGGCTGGCGATTGCCGCAGCGCGATCGTGACGCGCTCGACCGCATCGTTGCGCCAGGTCAGGCTCTGGAACAACCGCGCAGTGGCCTCTTGTGGGGCGGCAACCTCAGCGTTCTCGTGGCGTTGCTGGGAACGCCGTACTTTCCGTCGATCGACAACGGCATTCTCTTTCTCGAAGACGTGAACGAGCACCCCTACCGCATCGAGCGCATGCTGGAACAGTTGCGCCTGGCCGGCGTTCTCGCGCGCCAGCAGGCGATCCTGCTCGGCCGGTTCACCGGCATACGCAAAGTGCCCGGTTACGACCGGGGCTTCGGAATGCCGCCGGTGGTCGGCAGGCTGCAGCAACTGGTCGGCGTGCCGGTGCTCAGCGGGTTGCCCTTCGGGCATGTGCCGACCAAGGTTCTGCTACCGGTGGGCGCAAAGATCGATCTGGCGGTCGACGGCCGCGACGTTTTCGCAGTTTGGGGCCACCGACATCGGCCAACCATCAGTCGAAAGCAGCGCGATGAAGCGGTGGCGACGTGAAGGGCCCGAAAAGCCGCGAAAAACCGCGCAAAGCCGCGCAAAGCCGCGAGGTCGCCGGCCCGCGCTATCGGCCGAAACTCAAGCCGATTTGCGCAGATGATCGCGCGGTTCCATGGCGTTCGGCAACCAGCCCTTGAACATGCGATCGATCGGAACCAGATGGCGTCGCGCGGTGAACTCGCCGTCAAGCACTGTGATGGCTTGCAATATGTCCTGTCGCAAATACCAGAGCGATTCCATATCGACCGCGAAGAGAACCTTCTGCTCCACCCGCTGTACTCCGTGCCCGCCATGCGCCTGCAGTACCCGAAGCATAGCCGCGCGCACTTTGTCGACCTGGCGCGACGCGCCAGTGCGGCCGAGGCGCTTGGTAGCGGTCAAAATCTGGATAAAACTGCGCGCTGAAACCATGAATTGCGAGGTGAAATGGAGCAGCATGGAAGGGCGCTGCATGGGACTACCATAAATCCCGTTGACAGCTCGAACAAGTGCTTGCCGACGTATTCGTCGGTAAATACAACAAACTTCACGATATAAGCAATGACGCCGCCTGAAATGAATACCTTGTGTTGAATACCTTGTATTTACGGACGGCTCGTGTGGCTGAATGCGTTCATCCAACGCGACTATGTTTGCGTATTTTCAGGGATGCTCTGCATAACTCCCGCGGCAAGGCCGGCGCGCGGATGCGGATGGGATGCAAGGCGCTTTTGCAGCCAATAGCCCAGCTATTCGCAAGGAAAGCAACGCCGCAGACCGCCGCAGTCCGCGGGATCGGCCGGCGCGGCGAGTTGTACAGAGCATCCTTAGCTTGCCAAACCCGGCGACGAACTCTCCCTTGCATCCGCGTTATTTGCTGCATCCCGTGTAGAGCGACAAGAATATGAATCCAGTGACGACCGTCGTTTTTGCCGATCTGACGGGAAGCACGCGCGTTTTCGAAGCTATCGGCAATGCGCGCGCCACCGAGACAGTGACCCGGCTGATCCAATGGATCAGCGGCGTTTGCGAGGGACATGGCGGACGAGTCGTGAAAACGCTCGGCGACGGTGTATTTGCGGCTTTTGTCGATGCGCCGTCGGCGATTCGGGCCACGGTCGAGATGCAGCGCAATCACCAGAAGCGCCTGCGCCACTGGCCAGCGCCATTGCGGATGGAATTACAGGTCGGCGTGGCGAGCGGCGAGGTGGTCGAAGTCGACGGCGACTCTTATGGCGATGCTGTCAATCTTGCCTCCCGCTTGAGTCAATTGGCCGGGCCCGGCCAGATCTGGGCTAACGATGCAGCAGCAGACCAACTGAGAAGCGGCGAGGTCCGGCATCGCAATCTTGGGCCGATGACGATTCGGGGGAAAAACGAAATGCCGGTCGTTCACCGCATCGATTGGCAGGACGAGTTCTCGGACTTTCTCACGATGCCTGCGGCGCTTACGCATCCCAAAGCCGCCGAGTTGAGTTTCGGGCGCATAGACTTGACCTGGGCGGGCGTTCGGGCAACTTACAGCGCGGCGGATCTGCCGATCCATCTGGGCCGACTCGACGACGCCAACTTCGTGATCGACGACCCCCGCGTGTCCCGCCTGCACGCGCGTATCGAAGTTCGCCAGGGCAGTTGCGTGCTGTTCGATGTCAGCACCTACGGTACCTGGGTACGTTTCAACGGCAGCGCCGGCGTCAGCAGCGAAATCGGGCTGCGCCGCGAGGACTGCGCGCTGCACGGAAGCGGACAGCTCGGGCTCGGCGCGCCGCTCAGCGACAGCACGGCGCCGACGGTGGCGTTCAACGTTTCGGACGTCAGCGCTGGCGCTGTTACAGGCAACCCCGATCGGTTGGACATCGCGCCCTGAACGTCGATGGCGCTGACTGCCGGGTACGTCAAACGCGTATTTGACTTAACATAATATACATTGTATTGCTTTCGCAGCCCCAAAAAATGACCCTTAGGTCTTGTTGCTGCTTCGACATTCAACGCATACCGCGGTCAGACCGCTTGCCAAAGGCGCAATGTGCGCTCGACGTCGGCTTTCGCTCGTCGCCGGTCGGTGCCTCAAACTACCCCGCTGATGCACACGGGGCCGAATGTACGTGCCCCTCCCCAAAGTGTCAACTAGCCTTTTGACTCTACAACATTTTCAGTACAGGGTTGGACGGCGGCACGGGAACGACCCAGCGATCCGGATACACCAGCACCACTGCGGCGAGTCGGCTGCGCGTTGCGCCGCCGCGGCCGACGACTTCGTAGCTGATGATGTTGGTTTTGTTCGGACCCATCATGTGCCAGCCGGCCTTGATGACTTCACGCTGAAACTGCAGCCCGCGCTCGTCGGCATCGTCTTCGTGGCCGAGTTCGCGCGCGTAGGTCTTGAAAATGATCGGCGACACCAGCGCCATGCCTTCGGCCGTGAAATGCACCGCAGCGCCGGTTTCGTTGTACTTGAGCTTCCGGCTCGCCAGCGACGCTTGCAGCCACTGCATGAACGCGATCGCGCGCGGGCTGGCCTCGACGGCCGCGGCGCCTCCCTTGGGCAGCGTCGGCAGATTCGGCGACAGGACCACGGGACCGGTACCGAGCGACCTGTCCAGCGCCGGCGCGGCCGCTTCGGCGTTTCGCGGCCGGTTGCGGCGGCTCTGGGGCGACAACAGCGGCGCGATCATCATCGCCACGCTCAATGCCGACTGCGGCGTCCCGCTGCGACCATCGCTGCCTGGCGCGGCGGCGCCAGACGATCCCGCCGGTGCTGGTGTGTTTGCTGTCGCTGGACTCGGCGACAGATCGAGCCACTTCATCCCGGAGCGAGTTCCGCGCTTCGCGGTCGCGGCCGCGACGTCATCGTCGGCGTCGAGCCACGGCGCGCCTTCCTCGTGCGGCCGTGTCGCGCCGGGCGCGAGCGCGTCCGGATTGATCGGCGGCTCGGTGGGTGCTTGCGGCGGTGCGGTGGGCGCATGGGCTTTCGGCTTGTTGAAGGCGGGCTCCCTGACGGCCCACTCGGCTTTCGGCTTCGCGCCTTGCGCTTTGCCGGAGCGCTTCGGTGCTTGCGCGGGAGAAGAGCTCGCATTGCGCGCCGCGGGCGCAGTGTCATTCGCGACAGCGGCGCCGACGGGTCCGTTCAGCGCATCGGGCCCGTCCAGCGGTGGTGCGCTATCGGCAGCATCTTCCCCTGCGACGCCGGGCTTGCGTCTGGCGTGAACCTCGATGCGGCCGCGCATGTCGGCCGGGTAGTGCGCCGCGTCGGCGTACAGCTTCGCCAGCGGGAAGCGCAGCATCGTCAGCGAATGCTCGTAAGCGCCCTGCTCCGGCGCCTGGCCCTCCTCGTCGGTCGCTTCGCCGCCTTCGCTGCCCTGGCCGTGGACGGTGACGTACCAGACCGCCTGGCCGGTGACCGGGTTGCGCTGGATGCACCCGTACTCCTGCCAGGTGTCGAACAAGCGGTCGTTCTTGGTCTCGCCGGGCACCGGTTCGTCCGGCGCATGGGCCTTGATCCAGGCCCGCACCGCGTCCGCCAGCCGCTTGGCGACGAACCAGACCGATCCGTCGAACGCCCAGCCGGCGGCGCCGCTGCGGTTCAGAGGCAAGGTAGTGCCCCCGCGCAGCATGGCGCCGATCGCCTGCATCAGCAAATCGACCAGCGGCACGGCGGTTGCGGTGCCGAAGCGCGCCTTGCTGCCCGACAGCAGCGCCCGTTCGGTCGAGGCGCGGTCGGCCTTGCGGATGATCTGTGCCAGCAGCGAGTCCTTGTCCTGACCGGTCAGATACTGGTTCAGCGCTTCGAACGCGGTCGGTTGCCGGGCCATGAACGTCATCGCCGACGCCGGCGCGATCCCCGGCAGCAGCATCATTGCGAGCCGCGAATGAGCGCCGTAGTCGCGCGCGCTCTTGGGCGCGAACTCCACCAGGTACTCGGGCCCGGCGCGACCCTGCGTGACCTGCGGCAGCGACCCGGCCAGCGGCATCCAGCGCGTCGGCTCGGCCATCGTCCTTGCGCGCCACAGAATGCGCAGATCGGTCATCGGCTTGGCGATGTCGTGCAGCAAGGCGCCGAAGAACACCACGTAGGTCCATTCGTCGCGCTGGGCGTCGATGACCTCGATCGGCACGCCGGCGGGCAGCAGATGGCCGTTGCGCCAGGTCATCGCCGCCAGCAGCATTTCGATCGTGTGCGACAACAGCCCGCCGGCGTGCGCATGGTGGTGCGCCTCGGACGCGGGCAGCAGTTGGACGAATTCGGCGTAGCGGCGCAGGGCCGGCAGGCAATCGCGCTCCCACACCGTGGCCGACAACCGCGACTGACGCCAGATCTCGTGGATCGCCTTGTCGGCGCGCACGCTTTGCAGCAGTTGCTCGTGCGTGAGAACGCGCAGCCAGCCCGGCGATCCGCCCGGATCGATCGCACTAGGCATTCGGCGGCTGAACGGTGTTGGCCGCGGGCGAACCTGCTGTCAGGGATTGCGCACCCTGGCCCTGCGCGGCTCCGGCCTTGTTGCGCAGCGAGGCGCGCAGCCCCGCGATGACCGCGCGGAGCCGATTCACGGCCGCGCGGTCATGCGCTCTCCGGCGCGCTGCCCGGTCCGTCGGACAACAGGAAAGTCGACAACTGGTTCAGATAGGGCTGAACGTTTTCGCTGTACCAGCCGCACAACTGTTCTTCGCCCTCGCGGCCTTCGCGGAAACGCAGCCAGGACGGCTCCAACGGTCGCCAGATGAGCCGGGGTTTCTGCGGCTCGCCGAAGTAGGCGCAATAGCAGACGAAGTCCAGCTGCAGGAGGTCACGGACGATCGCGCGCTTCAGGGCGCTCGCGTCGGCTGCGTCGCCAGCTCGCGGGCTCTCCATTGCATGCTGGACCACATGTTGCAGCATCACCTGGCGCACGCAGATCGCGGGATCGTATTGGTCTTCGAGCATCGTTTCGAGGCCATCGTACTGGCCGAGCCATTGAATCAACGTCGGCAGCCAGGCGCTTAAGCCCAGCTGGTCCAACGAACGCGCGATGCTGAAAACCGCATGGGCATGGTCCATTTCGTCCCGGCCGAGCTGCGGATAGTCCGGGTCGGGGCGTGGAGCTTCGTGCTGTGCGCGCAAGCGGGGCATCGTGGGTCGCGATGAGAAGCCGGGAGTCGGTGCGCGCTGACTTTAGGCTTCGACTTCCGTGTTCGCCGCCGAGAAACCTCGGTTACGCAACGCGCGGTTTACGCTTGAAATCGGCGCAGCAATCTGCTACGCCCCTTTCTGGGGATGGCTGCGCCAAGGCCGGGCGTCACTGTGCTGGCTGGCGCGGATGCCTTTCGGTTCGGCCGCGGCGCCCCGCGCGAAAGGGCGAACCCCTGGACCCGTAGCGGCTGTTCCCCCTGCCGGTAAATCCTTTGCGCTCCCCCGATAATTTTGAGGGGGAGCGCACCCTTTGGGTTGGGCCATTAACCCTGTAGGCGTCCTTTGCCCGTCGCAACCCGCCCACGGGTTGCCCGCTTTTCGGCATTTCGGGTTCGCGCGCATCCGTACAGGAATCAAGCCAATGCGTCAAGCGTAAACCGCTCGATTCGTGGCGAGCCATTTCCGGTTGAGACAAATTTCACGTCGGCGAACACTCCCTTCCCACTGGCGACGCTCTTTTGCGTCACTTGGGTCCGGCGCAATCGGGCTGTGTGCATCAGTCAATCTCGTCACTCCTCGTCCCGACTGAAAACACGGCCAGCGCGATGGCTGGGCCTCCTTTTCTTTCTGGGGGATTCGAATGCAAGCGATTCCGCGTCATTCCATGGTGCTCATGGTCGCCCTCTTGGTCGCAGCAACCGCTGCGGCGCAAACGGCGCCGACCACGCGCGAAGGCCTGCTGGTGCTGGGCCGCTACACCACGCAGGCGGCCGAGCCGCCGCCCGGTGCCGGCGAACCGCTGGACGTCGTGGCCCAGATCAGTTTTCCGCGTGCGCAAGTCCGGACGATCGGCGACGCGGTGCAACACACCCTGCTGCGCACCGGGTACACGCTGGCCGAGGGCGTTGAGCTGGCGCCGGAAGCGGGTCAGTTCCTGACGCTGCCGCTGCCGGAATCGCAGCGCGAGGTCGGCCCCTACCGGGTTCAGGCGATCCTCGATGTGTTGCTCGGGCCGACCTGGGAGTGGCATCGCGACCCGGTGCGACGCCGGCTTTGGTTCACGGTCGCGCCGAGCTATGCGGCGCTGGTCCAGCCCTTCCAGCCCGCCGCGCATCTGGCGTCCGTGGATGTGGACGCCACCGCCAAGGCCATGCCGGTCGCTATCAGCGTCGCGAAACCGGCACCCTTGACTTCGCATGCCTCCATCGAGCGGGGTGGTCCATGAACGACCAGACCGACGTTCTCGCGGCGCAGCTGCGCGAAGAGGAGGTTCGCCGCCGCGAGGAGGCCCAGGAGGCGGACCGGCGACGGCTGCAGCAAATCATCCACGACGACGAGCGCCACGCACTGGAGCAGAAGGCGCGCCGTGGCGGCCCCGCGCTGGCGGCACAGACTGCTGGCGCGGTGGCGCCCCAGTCCACTCAAACGGTCGCGAAAGCCGGCGACAAGCTCGGCAAGGCGTCCGCGGGCGAGAAGCCTCAGACGACGGCGGCGTCCAACCCCGGCGCCGCGCCCGGCATCGGCGTGGCGGCGACGGTGGTCCTGGCACTGGTGATCGCCGTGTCCTGCTTTCTTGGCTGGAAAGCGTTCCAGCACTGGAAACCGTCGACCGCTGCCGGCGCCAAAGTTGCAGTGGCGCAGGCCACCGACCCGCTTCCCATGGCGTCCGTCTCGCCTGCGAGCGACAGCAGGGACAAGGTGGCTTCGATCGATCCGCCAATGCCGCCAGCGGCAGCGCCCGAGTCCGCGCAGTCTCCAGCAACCGCGCCGGCGCCGTCACCGGCCCCGCCCGCCGGGACGCCGGAGCCAAAGCCGAAGCCGGAACAGCCTACCGGCGATCGGGACGCCCTTGCCTCGCCGACCGAGAAGCATGCTGCGCCGGAATCGACCGGCGCCGGTGACAGTGCCAATGGCGATCGCGCAGGACTGCCGGACCCCACGCCCAGGGCCAACGCGACACCCGTGCCCGCCTCCGAATCGACGGTGACTCCTGCCGCTGCGCCAGTCGCTGCCGCCGAGGCCAACCCCACGCCTACGAGCAAGCAGGAACCGACCAACTCGGAAATCTCGGCTCGGCTCGATCGGCTGGAAGCGATGCTGACCGAGATTCGCGACCGCGTCGCTGCCAAACCGGTGGTGGTCGCTGCAACGGCTCCGGTCGCCGCGGCCACCCCCGAGAAGGCGCCCCGCGAGAAGTCCGCGCCTACCTTGCGCAAGGCGGCGCCCGTCAAAGCCGTGCCGGCGATCCGCAACGGCCAGCTGCTCGCGGTGGACATGTGGAACGGCGTGCCTTCGATCGTGATCGGCACGGGACTGCCGGACGACAAGCGGGTGCGGGTGCTCAAGCGCGGCGACGTCTACAACGGGGTCGCGCTGCTCAATGTCGATCCGGTGGCCCGCACGGCCACCTTCGGGCTCGGCAACGGTCGCAGCTTCACCCTGTCGGTCAATCAGGGGGGCTGACATGGGTCTGATGAGATTCGACCCTTCACGGCCTGCATGGCTCGCGACGACGACGCTCAGCATGCTGGTGCTCGGCATCGCGACCGGCTCCGCGCTGGCTCAGCCGGCCGGGCGCGACCTCGGCCCGACGCAGGAAAGCAGGTCGCAGACCGCGTCGACGGAGCGCAAGTTCTCCGACCTCGACGATCGCGACCGGGTGGTCGCGGAAATCTGGGGCCTGAGCAACGAGGAAATGCAGCGCGCGAAGGTGCTGCTGCAGGGACCGCGGGCCGCGTTTTCGGTTCAGAACCTCTCGCCGGTCGAGGCGCTCGGCATTCATGCGCGAAGCGATGCCGAGCGGCGCAGATACGCGGAGCTGTTCGCGCGGGCTTTTCACCAGGACGTGGAACGCAGCCTGGCCTGGAACAGCGCGTACCAGGAGGCGATTCAGCGCCTGTATCCGAACGAGCCGATGGTCGATTTCAGCGGTCTGCCGAAGGTCGCGGCGCCGGTCGGATCGGCCGACGCGCTCAACGTGCCGCGCTCGATGTTGCTGGACAACGCCACGCCCGCGCCATCGTCGAGGGTGCCCGCAGCCGATCGGCGCTGAGTCAGCGCGAACGCACAAGCGAGCCATGATTGCTTCACCGGGAACCCGTCGCCAAGCACTGCTGCAGTGGGGCGCCTGCGGCCTCGCCGCCGCATGGTGTTTGCCCGGTCGGACGGCTGGCCGTGGCTGGCTGCCCTACGACCCGTCGGAGGTCAAGGTATTGATGCCGCGGGCTTCGGACAGCTTCGCGGCGGCGGCGACCGAGTTCCTGCCGTCGCCGTCGCGCCCGCCTTCACCGCCCCCCGCGCCGCCCTCCTCGTTACAGCGCCGGCCCGAAGCGCCGGGTTTCAAGCGGCTCGACGCGGAAACCTCGCTCGCCGGTGGTAATTCACGTACGCGGCCCTCGGCGATCGGCCAGAAACCACCGACCGCCTACCAGTTGACTGCCCAGCGCTCGGGCGTTCCGGCCTGGCTGCTGTTCGCAGTGGCGCTGCAGGAATCGCAGCTCGCGTTCGGGCGCGAGACCTTGCCATGGCCATGGACGCTGTGCGTCAGGGGCCGCGGCGAGCGCCACGGCAGCTACGAGCAGACGCTCGAACGGCTCAAGCGGTATGTGCGCGGCGGCATCACCAATGTCGATTGCGGCGCGATGCAAGTGAACTGGCACTGGCATCAGGACAAGCTGCGCAGCTTCGAGTTGGCGCTCGATCCGTATCCGAACCTCGCCGTCGGCGCGGACATCCTGCGCAGCCACTATGCCGACTCGGGCAATTGGTTCGAAGCGGTCGGGCTCTATCACACCGGCTTACTGGCGGAACCCGCGCAGCGCGACCGCGCGGCGCGCTACGCCAGCGGGGTCTTCTCGCGGCTGCGGCGCCTGGGCGCCGACTGGCAACCGAAGCTGGCTTCGGTGCCATTGGACGGGGATCGCCGTGCGTAGGCCGAGCGTTGTTGTTGACAACGGTGCGCGCGCGATTGCGCGGCTGGCGCCCTGGCTGCTGATGGCGGCGGGTTCGGCCAGCCTGGCCGGACCGACGGCGACCCGGCCGGATCAGCCGGTTGCATTGACGGTGATCCACGACAGCGGCCGCTCGATCCCGATCGCGCCGTACCTGTCCTACCTGGTCGCAAGCGCGGGCCAACCCGGCGTGCTGCCGGGACTCGCATTTCCGATCCGGGCCGGGCTGCGACCGGGCTTGCTTGCCGTGGACGGCCCGCAGGTCTTCGAACCGCGATGGCTGGTTCAGCCGATTTTCGTGGTCGGCACCGACAAGGCGTCGATGCTCTGGCTCAAGCACAACCGGGACCGCTTGCTGGCGCTGCACGCCTGGGGCGTGGTGATCGCCGCGCCCGAAATCGGCTCGTTCAAGGCACTGCAGGGCTTCGCCGAGGGCCTGCCGGTCGCGCCGTCGCGCGGCGCCTGGCTCGATCAACGGCTCGCGCGGGCCGGCGTGACCGCCTATCCGGTGCTGATCGGCACCGATGGCAGGGCCCACCAGATCCTGCGCGCGGACGCGCGCGATGGGGAGGTTCAGCCATGAAGAGCCACGCCGTTCTCGAAGCGCGATTGCGCCCACCGGTCGAACTGTGGAGCACTGCCACAGCCTGGAGCGTTGCTCTGGTGGCGTTGCTGGCGCCATGGGCCCTGATGATGCCGCCGCTGCTCGGGCTGGTCGCGGCATTGATCGCGGGGGTTTTCGGGTTCATTCGGCTGCAACAGGCGCTGCGGCTCGTGGCCTACCAGAACGGGTTGAAGTTCTCCCGCATTACCCGCGTGGCGCCGCACCAGCTGCCGGTGACGCCGGACGGCTTGTACCTCGGCGAGGGATTCGAGTGGGGTCAGCAGCACACCCAGCGCAAGCGCGACGCCCAGCGGATGGATGTGCAGGAGTACGTGCGGCCGAATGCGCGCGAGCTGGCGCTGGCACGGGTTGGAGGCCGGATGTGGGACTGGTCGGTCGCGCACGGCCACGCACCGTTCAGGTCCGACGCGCTGACCTGGAGCGGCGTGCGGGCGGTTCGGGCGTTGCTGAACACCGGCGGGCCACTCAATCCGCTGCGGCCCTTCGTCGACCTCGGCGGCTCGCCGATCCTGCACGGCACCGGCTGCCTCGAGGAAGCGCCGATCCGGCTGCGGCAGTCGGCGCGCACCGGCCACATGCTGGTCAAGGGCACGACGCGGGTCGGCAAGACGCGCTTCCTCGAACTGCTGGCGACACAAGACATTCACGCCGGCCACGTCACGATCGTGATCGATCCGAAGGGCGACGCCGACCTGATGCTGCGGCTCTATGCCGAAGCCGACCGGGCGGGCCGGCTCGACCAGTTCTACCTGTTTCATCTGGGTTACCCGGAGATCAGCGCCCGCTACAACGGGATCGGCAATTTCTCGCGCATCACCGAAGTCGCGGCGCGCGCGACCAATGCGTTGCCCTCCGCCGGCAATTCGGCCGCGTTCAAGGAGTTCTCCTGGCGCTTCACCAACATCGTGGCGCAGGCGCAGGTGGCGCTGGGCCGCATTCCGACTTACGACACACTGCTGCGCGATGTGACCGGCATTGACCCGTTGTTCATGGACTACTCCCGGATGGTGTTCCAGGTACTGGCGGCGCAGGGTCAGCACGAGCGCTACCAGGAACGACTGGAGGCGCTGGAAGGCCTGGTCATGGCGAAGAAGGTGCCGGTGCCGCGCAGCCTGTCCGACCGGAGCCCGGATCTGGTCGCGATGTTCCTCTGGATCAGGGAATCGCGGGTCGAAGACAAGGTGTTGACCGGGCTGGCCGCGGCAGTCAGCTACGAGCGCTCGTTCTACGAAAAGATCGTCGCCTCGCTCGGCCCGTTCCTCGAGAAGCTGACTTCGGGCGCGGTCGGCAAGCTGATCAGCCCGGACTACTTCGACCCGACCGACCAGCGGCCGGTGTTCGACTGGATGACCGTGATCCGCCAGGGCGGGATCGTCTATGCCGGGCTCGACGCGCTGTCGGATTCGGTGGTTTCGTCGGCCGTCGGCAACTCGATGCTGGCCGACCTGGTGTCGGTCGGCGGCAAGCTCTACAAGACCGGCGTCGATCCGCACCGCGAGGACGGCAAGCTGGTGCTGCCGACGGTCTGCGGCCATTTCGACGAAGTCAACGAGATCTGCGGCCCAGAGTTCGTGCCGATGGTCAACAAGCTCGGCGGCGCGGGTTTCCGGATCACGGCTTACACCCAGTCGATCTTCGATCTGGAGGCCAAGGTCGGCGACCGCGCGAAGGCCGGCCAGATCATCGACAACTTCAACCATCTGGTGATGTTGCGGGTGCGTTCCACCGCGACCGCCAAGGTCCTGACCGACCAGGTGCCCGAGGTCGACGTGCTGCATCTGACACCGATGTCGGGCGTCACGGACACCGCGGCCCAAGGCACGGGCGTCGATTTCACGAGCCGCAACGACGACATCGTGACCACCACCAAGGTGCCGATGATCGAACCGGCGGACATTCTCGAACTGCCGCAGGGGCAGGCATTCGCATTGCTGGAAGGCAACCGGCGCTACAAGATCCGGATTCCGATGCCCGACACGGCGAACGATGCGTTCATTCCGGAGTCCCTGCGCACGATCGCGCTCGACATGAAGCGCCGCTACCGGACCAGCGAGCATTGGGCGGCGCAGACCGACTGGCTCGGCGTCCATCCGATCGGCGACGGCGCCGGAGGGCTGATCGACACGACCCTTGCTGCGACGGTGCAAGCCGAGGCGCACGACGCGGAGCCTGCGGCTGCAAACGCGGATGGTTCCGACGGCACGGACGAACTCGCCGACACGACCGTGCTCGCGAACGTGATGGGGCACGCCACATGAGTACCGCCGCCGCAGCCCGGATGCCGGTGCGTCCGCGCACGCGAGGCCCTGTCGAAGCCGGTCTGGAAGTCGGTCTCGGGCTGGTGTTCGTGACCTTGTTCGCCTGGTTCATCGGTCTGTGCGTCGAGATCGGCGGCAGCTATACGATCTGGAAAGGCGAGGGCGTCAGGCATGCGCAGCATCTGGTGCAGCAGGACCTGGGCTACATCGCCGCGGCGCCGCGCAGTTTGCTGGTCGACGACACGATCGTTTTCTCGCACCGGCTGATCGAGTGGGTCGAAGTGCCCTACCGCCGGCTCGGCGTGATCGATTGGTACCTGCGCCGCCACGATCCGGCCCAGCCGGCGCAGGCAGCCGGCAAGTCGGGCGGCATCCAGCTGCTGTCTCGCGGGTTGTCCAGCGCCACCGGCGCGGTCGCCACCACGCTCAGCAGCTGGCTCGTGATGTCGATGTTCGTCGCCCAGGACGTGCTGCTGCGGCTGTCGGTCGCGCTGTTCGCGTTGCCGGCGTTCGTGTTGGCCTGCCTGGTCGGGCTGGTCGACGGGCTGGTGCGCCGCGACCTGCGGCGCTGGGGCGGTGGCCGCGAAAGCTCGTTCGTCTACCACCACGCCAAGCGGTACACGCTCTGGTCGCTGACCGGCGGTTTCGGCCTCTACCTGAGCTGGCCGTTCGGCGGCTTCAACCCGGCCTACATGGTGCTGGTGTTCACCGTGCTGGTCGCCGCCACGCTGTCGACCACGGTCGCGGCTTTCAAGAAATACGTCTGACCCGAAAGGAGAACGCATGCCAACCCCCTTCCCTCCTTGTGCTTCCTGCCCGACCGAGCGGTCGATCCGAGCGCCGGCGACGCCGGGACGGCGCGCGCGGCGCGCCTGGCTGCTCGCCGTGCTGCTCGCTGCAGCCGGCGCGGCGCAGGCCGGCGACGACGAAACCGAGCGCGAGATGCTGGCGCGGATCGCGAACGAGCTGCAACAGGTGCAGGTGCTGGTCACCAAGGCGGCGCAGAGCGCGCCCGCTGCCGGGCGGGTCAAGTTCCGCTACGACTGGCTCGAACGGGATCTGCAAATGCTGCGCGAGGGCGTCATGCAGCACGTCGATGCGCCGCGCCAGCCGCGGCCGGTGCCGCCGCTGCGCGGCGACTACCGCAACTGATCCGGCCCTGATGCGAGCGGCAAAACGGCAATGAACAGCGACATGGCTCTGGGCTTCGCGGCGGGCTCCGGCGTGGATCCGCAAACGATGAAGGTCGTGGTCATGACCATCGCGACCGGCGTGATCTTCACGGTCTTCACCTGGATCGTGCTGCAACTGATGGTCGCCTACAAGGATGAACGCCTTGAGGCTGCGGAGGCTTTCTGGGGTGGTGTGAAGGCGACGGTCATTCTGATCGTGGTGCTGACCTTCATCTACTTCCTCTAAGCGCAGCCATTCTTTGAAGGAAATTGACGATGAAACGACAGCTCCAATCATGGGCCGAAGGCGCAAAGCGGCTCGACCAGAAGGTGCGCCGGATGCTGCTGGTGCCGGTGGTGGCCCTGCTCTGCAGCCCGGCGCTCGCGGCATTGCCGACGATGCCGGCGCCTGGTCCCGGGATCGGCGGTCAGGCCGCAGGAGGCCAGGGCGACATGCTCGGGACGATGGGCGCCTGGTTCAAGACGGGCATCACCATCTTCGTGCTGGTGGTGGTTGCCTTGGGCTTCCTCTACGTGATGATGGGTGCGCTCACCAAGTGGAGGAGTTATTCCATGGGCCGCTCGGACGTGGGCGAGCTCAAGGAGTACATCATCATGGGCGCGATCCTCGGGGTCTTCCTGATCGTGATCGCCACATACGCCATCGAGACGATGGCCTGACCGTCCATGGCCAAGCCCGATCAGAGCGAAAGTCATGGCCTTGCCGCGGCGACGGAGTCGGCGCGCGCCCGCGCGCCGATCACCGACCGCGTCAATGCCGAGCCGGCGATTCTCAACGGCATGACGGTGACCGAGGCCAAGATGATCGCCCTCGCATCGTCGATCGTCTTCGGCGCGATCGGCGGGCTGATTTTTGCGACCACCCGGGTCTGGCAGGCCTTCCTGCTGCTGCTGATCTTCGGGCCGGCCGTGACGCTGTGGTTTTCCTCGACGGGGTAATCGTCCTTTTCGTGCAAATTGGTGCGCTTCGCACAGAAAAATGCAATGAAATCAAGAGCTTACGAAAACGCGGTTCTGCCGGAGTTGGTCCTTTTCGTGCAAATCGGTGCGCTTTCACCCGGCTGTCGTTAAAACCGACGCAAGTTCGCGAACACTGGAGGGGTTACGCACGTGGCGCTTGAAACGCCGACCCCATCTGTCTGGCCCGCTTCCCGTCGTCCCCGTGCAGGTAGACCGAGGTCGTCGAGATCGACGCATGCCGCAGGTTGTCCCGCACCGTCGTCAGATCGGCGCCATGAGCGAGGGCGTGTGTTGCATGGGTGTGCCGCATCCAGTGCGGACTGGCCCGGCGCAACTTTTCGGCGACGGCCGGACTCGCTTTTTCGATTGCGTCAGCGGCGGTGGCAAAGAACCGCCGCATCAGCATCCAGAGTCGCGCACCTGTGATGGGTGATCCACCCTCCGCTCCCAACCTTCCGATGAGCGGCGACTTCGGATTCCAGTGAGTCGGTGTCGTCGGTATGCCGCTCTGTGCCAGATACCGGTCCAACGCAGCTCGTGCCAAGGGCGGCAACGCTACCTTCCCCGCTTTGCCGCCCTTGCCGACCAGGTGCAGCCAATGATCGCCATGCGCATCCAGCCTGATCGATCCGAGCGTCGCACCGACCAGCTCGCTGGCCCGCAATCCGGTCGAATAGGCAAAGTCGAGCACAAAGCGCAGGCGTTGCGCCGCTGGCGTCTGCCAGCCGTGAACCCATTCCAGTCCGTCGGCAATGGCCCTTACAAGCGCCCATTCGCCTTCGGTGAAAACTCGGGTCGCATCGAGCGGAGCCGATCGACCGGCACCGCGGACCTTGAGGCCGGCGAACGGATTGGCCAGCACGTAACGCTGCTCGATCAGCCAGCGAAACATTGCGCCGAGTACAGACAGTGCATGCGCCACGGAACGGGCCGACAGGCCACCGGAGAACGGTCGCCATTCGGGCGACGATCTCGGTCGAGCAGGTCCGATCCAGCGGGAGGCTGGCGACGGCCGTCGCAGGAAGGCTCGATACGCAAGGGCATCCTCGGTGGTGAGCGATGACAGCGCCCGCCCGCGCTCGACGATGGCCCACAGCATCAGGCGCTCTGCTTCCTTGCGATAGGCGCGTTGAGTGGCCGCCGATTCGTGAAGCGACAACCAGGCTTGCACTGCCTCGTAGTCGTTGGAACTGTCCAAGGTGCAGCTCAAGGGCGGTGCGCGAAAAGATCCACGCGATCCGTCGAGATCGCTTGGCACAACCAGTGATTCCCATGGCGAAACGTCGCGCGGTCGATCGAGAGCGACAAACGTCCGCGCGCGATCGGTCAAATCCGGATGCGCGGCGAAGAAGGTCTCGATCTCACGGGCGCCGGCCTCACCCAGCCCTTCGATTGCACTCCACCACCGGCGTCGGCGCGAAATGCGCACGGTCAACGCCGCAAGCGTGTCGACGCCGTGCTTTCGCAGCGGGCCAACCAGTCGTGGAGAAAGCCACCGTCCAATTTCTTCGCCCATCAGCGGTACGGGCACCGGCAGCGAGCGCAACGTCTCGATGGCCCGTGCCACGGCCTTCGCATGTCGATCAGACGGGTGCACCGCTCGCTCGAAAAGATCGGCCAGATCGTCCCGATGTCGGGCTCGCGCGATAGCGCCGAGCTGCCGCCGGATGCGACCCAGAATTGCGCGAGAAGATTGGCCTGATATTTTGCGATCGGCAAGATAGCGGGCCACGGCGTTGCTGGAGGAAAGGCCTTCGCACCACGCCCGAAGCGCTGCGAGTGATGCGGCGTCCGGAAAGCCATCCAGCTCAGTGGTTGGGCTGGTTGCGCCGATCGACGCATCGGATGGCCTACTTTCCATGCACCCCAGTTTACGACAGCGAGATTACTGTTGCGATAAGAAAACTTATCACAAGCGTCGGATGAAATTAGTGTTTCTCAAAGACTGCGGTTTGCGGCGTGTAGTTGACAGCGCCTCGGGAAAAACGCAGGGTATCAGTGGCGCGGAAAATGACTTATGCAGACATTTCCTAGATTTTCAGCTACTGCTATCCACGAAATGCCGAGAAATCGCATTCGAATTTCGAACTCCCAGTTACGCAACGCTCCTCGAGCTAGAGAGCCGTTTTAATGGTTCAAAATCAAGTTACTCATCTTTGATCCAAATTCTCTCGTCACAATCGATTCTAATTAATCATCTAGCGGACGGGTCACGACCCCCGGCAATTCGAAGTGGCAAAACACCTTCAATCCAATCGTATAAACCATGCAAAGCTTGCGTCGTAATTGAATCAATTAGCTCCGGTATACCGGCGATTGTCGTCCAGCCATATCCGTCGTGTTCTCTTAATAATACAAACGTTAAAGGATTGTCAAACCAAGACGATGCAGCGAAGGTGAGATCATATGTCAAATAAGCATCGATTAATTCTTGTGGCTGCGGAGCATCCATAATTCCAGCCTGCAAAGCTAAAAGCGCATTCGAATCAACGTTAGCAAGGCGCAAGCTGCGAAATTGATCAGTTTTGGACACTTCTTGTAAATGTTTATACGTAGTGGCATAGAGTACCGCCGCCTCTAAGCTCTGGAGATGTTTCGCAAGAACTCCCAATTCACTGTCCATGTCTCCGCCGTTTTCAGAATGAATCGCCTTCCAACCCATCTTTTCAATTAGATTTTCATCAAGATGTGTTTCATCTAAATGCATCTGCAAAATGAGGTTGGCGGGCAACGCGTTTGCCTTTATCGTCGCCAAGTTCTTATAGATATTGAACTTATTTAGATTCATTTTATTTAGAGCCGAAACGGATTTCGCCAACTGTCCGCGGAGATGACCGATTGTTATCTCGTATATCAATTGTGGGGCGACCATCTTGACTTGGTCGAACAGTAACTCGGGTTCCATCGGGAAGTAAACCCGATCTTCCCGGTCCGTAACCAGACAACGTTGGAATGACCTGATTTAAAGGTAAAGAATCAAACACTCGATCAGCGTCCTCTCTCGTCCCGTTCGGATATTCAGACATGACATTTGTTCCTGGTCGGGTAACTGTTGGCGCGCCACCCATTACTAGGTCAAGCCCGTTGTCGATCGCTGTTCTATCGTTCGGTGGGAGTGCGAAAGTCCACGGATTTACCGTTGGCTGATGCCCTCCGCCGTAACCTGTTCCTGCTGCCGATGCCGGGTTGCCGCTCGGAGATTCCGAGCTTCCCGAGCCGGACGCTGCTGGTGGAGTTGGCACTAGAGGTGGTGTACCCCCATTTTCTGGACCCGGCGAGGTGTTGCCGGTGTTGTTCGGCTGATTCGGTTGCGACCCTGCACCATATCCGCTATCGCCGGGGTTAGCTATCGGGACACTGGACGGAAGCAGTTGAGAAAGTACGTAGCCGCCAATGACGCCAACGCATTTCGGACTGCTCGCGCATTTGATGATGACCGCCTCACCTGCCGCAACAAGGGCCTCAACAATTAATGGTGCTGCAAAGACAAAGTTGTTGGCTCCCTCATTCAGGGCACCCGCCGCACCGTTAGCACCGCCGATTGCTCCGCCAGCGGCCGTTGCCGTCGCAACCGCAATCGCGTTTACCAATCCCTCCGGAACGTCGTTGGCTCTCAAGAACGCGGCGAATTCTGGCGCGGCGACCGATGACAGTCCGGCCCCTACCGCGCCTCCGGCGCCCCCCCCAAGGCCTCCAATAATGATGTGGCCGCCGGCCCGGCAGGCTCCCTCAGGCGCCCAACACCCGGCTGCTTCTTGGTCGCCTCGGGCTACCGCGTCCACGAACTTGCTGTTGGCGTACTTACCCCATGCGCTGGATGCTGTTTGACCGAAATCAGCCGTAATCCTCACCTGCGCGGCTACATCGCCGGACAATGCACCGAGGTTCCACCCCTGCACCAACTTTGCGCTCGCATCGCCCGTGCGCACTGCGCCATTCCCAGCCCTGCCGTCCGTCCCTGAAACGCCCGAAACCCCCGCGGTTGTAATGCTGACTTGCGTGCCCGAGGAAGCATGCCCGATGCCGACACTCGGAGTCGTGCTCGAGGCGCCCACCGAGTTACCCTGCGCATCGGTGTATCCGCTGCTGTAACTCAGTCCGACGGAGTACCCGTTCGCGCGCCCGACATCGACATTGACGATGTCGCTGGTCGTCAGGCCGCCGGTGCTCTCGAAGCTATTCTTCTTGCCATCGACTGCTGCCTGGGTGCTGGCGATCGCGCCGCCAACAAGATTCGTGCTCCCCGAGACCTTGACGTCGAAGCCCTTGTCGCCCGCCTCAATGGCAGAGCGTTCGACAACGCTTGCATAGTTGCCGGTGGCGCGCGCAGCGCCGCCATTCACGCTCGCAGTCACGGGTGCGCCGTAGCAAATCGGATAGATGCAGAGGCTGGCGCTGCCGCCTGCGTTGTTTTGCCTCGTCGCCTGAACGTTTGTATCCTGGCGGCTTTCTACAGTTAGGTTGCCGCCGACGGTGGCCTCGACCCGCTCGCCGGAGACGACGGCGCCGCGCAGTGCAGTGTCACCGCCCGAATGCATCGTGACGGTATTGCCGGCGGTGACGTAGGTGTTGTACTGGCGGACTTCGTTTCCGGAATCGGTCCCCCTGCCGCTGCTGGCGCCCAGATCGATGGTGACCCCGTTCTGCGAGCCGACCGAGTAACTTGCACCGATGCTGGCGCTGCTGGAATGGTTGCTGCCGCTAGTGCGCGTAGTGTCCTGGCCCGATTCAAGCGTGATCGCGCTGTCGGCGGTCAGGCTGACGTTGTAGCCGGCATCGATGGTGGCGCCTATGGCGTGGATGCTGGAGTTCGCACCGGCGCCGGTGGCAGTGATGCTGACATTGCCATTGCCTGAAATGGTCGAGCCGACGACGGTCTGATTGCTGCGGTCGTCGGTGCTCTGATAGCTGCTGCTTGTCAATGCCGCGCCGGCCTTGAAACCTCCAAAATTGCCGCCCTGTGCCAGAGTCGATGCGACGTTGTAGGCGCTGTAGGCCGTCGTAGCAGCGCCAAGCGCCTGGATGCGGCGGTCCCCAGTGCTGCCAACGGCATTGGCACTCGAGATGGTGCTGGTGATCGCGTTGTAAAGCGGCACGCTGGCCGTTCCGCCCAAGGTCAGCTGGCTGCCCTGCCTGCTGCCGGTTGTGGTCTGGCTATCGTAGGCCTCGTTGATGATCACGTTCTTGGCTGTGATGTCGATATTGCCACCTTTGGTAGTCGTTCCATCGGCATCGGGCGCCAGCGCCACCACGTCGCTGGCAGTCTGGGTATAAGTGCCACCGGCGCGCAAGGTAACGTTGCCGTTCAGGCTTCCGACCGAGCTGCGCACCTGCGTGACGTCGTGCTCGTTCTGGTCGCTCGAGTTGCGGCTGCGCCCAACCGACGGGTCGAAGAAGCTACCCAAATTGCCGCTGCCCTGAAAACCGGTGGTGGTCAGCGTGTCCTGCGTGCTCTGCGCGCTTTTGATCGTGAGGTCGCGTCCCGCATCGATGACGACATCGTGGTCGGCCACAAGCGTGGAACCGCTGATTGTTGTATCGCGATCGCTGTGAATGTCGATGGAACCCGCCGATACCGTGCTGCCGATGGCCGTGCTAGCGCTGGCGCCAGTGGTGGTGCCGTTCTTGATTCGGGTCAGCAATCCGGCCGACGTCGGATCGGGTGGGGTCAGCGTGGCTACGGCAATGCCGACGAGTGGACCTCCGATAGCTTGTGCAAGACCGCTGGGCGTGCGGCTGCTCGTCTGATTGATGGCGAAAGTGCCGCTCGCTTCCGCGGCCTCGATGCGCACGTCGCGTCCAGCGTGGATGCTCAGTGCATCGTCGGCGTAAAGGCTGCTGCCGGTCACGATGGCGTCGTTGCCAGCCTGGATTGATACGCTTTGGCCGTGCAGGCTGCTGCCGCGCACACTGGTGGCCTCGCTCGCGATGTCCAGTGAGTTGGAAGTGTTCTTCAGGGTGCCCCGGTGGCTGGTGTCCATCGACAATCCAAAACTCGCGCTGCCCTCGGCCACGCCGATGTCGACGTCGCGCCCGGCCTTGATGTTGAGTGCACCGGCGCTGGTGACATCGACGCCGCGGGTCACGAGGTCGCGCCCGGCGTCGAGCTTGACGCTGCCGCCCGAGAGGCTGGTCGCCAGCGCCGTATCGGCTGTGGCGCTGCCGAGCAACACGCTGGCATTTCGGCTACTCGATGAAACCGAACCGAACTGCGCCGCCACCAGGGCATGCCCCTCGGTCAGGTTGATGTCGCGTTTGGCGGTGATTTCGAGGGCGTCGATGCTGTCGACCGTTGCCGCCCGGGCATTGATGTCGTTGCCCGCGCTCAGGGACAGCGCGCCGGCGCTGCTGATCCGGCTGCCCACATCGCTGCGAACCGCCGCGGCCTGATAGCCGCTGCTACTGAAACTCATACTGCTCGCATCGACGCTGACCGTTCCGAGTTTGATGTCATGCCCAGCCTTGACCGATGCCGAGCCACCTGCCCCTTGACTGGCGATCACGGCCCCGACCAGGTTCACGTCATTACCTGCGCTCGCCACCAACGTCCCGCCAGGATTGGTCACGTACAGCCCAGCCACCCGGTCCAGATGCGTGTTCCAGCCCGAAGCCATCGTGTCGGTGCGGGTAGTGCTTTCAATGTTGATGTCGTGTCCGGCTGTCAGTACCGCTGCATTCTTTGCATCGATGCTGCTGCCGATCACATTCAGATCGTTCCTCGCGGTAACCAACACGCTGCCGCCGGTGATCCGGCCACCCGCGAGGTTGGACACGTTGTCCGCGTTGATTGCTACCAGGTTGCGCCCGGCCAGGCTGCCGTGGTTGACCAGATCACCCGAGCCTTTAATGTTCAGCGTATTGCCCGAAAGCAAGGAGCCCGAGCCATCGATGTCTCCGGGTTGTACCCGCACATAGACCTGCGGCACCAACACCCGCTGGGTGCTGCCGTCGGGCAGGGTCACGTTCTCGGCAACCAGCCAGACGATGTCGCTGGTCAGTTGCGCCATTTGGGCGGCGGTGAGGGCTACCCCGGGCACGAGTTGATATCGCTTGGCGAAGGTCGCGCCGGCATTGATCAGCGCGGCGTACTGGTCGGCGTCATTGCTGAAGCCGTCCAGATAGCGATAGCCGGTGAGCTTTGCCACCTGCTCGTTGATCAGGCGCTGCTCGTACCAGCCGTCGCCCAGGCGCTTCAGGGTGAGGTCGGCGCTGTAGGCGGGATCCGAAGAACCGCCTGCCGCTGCACCGCCGGGTCCAGCCGGTCCGCCGGGGCCGCCCAGCAATGCGATCAGTGCATCGCTGCTCACGGTGGTCTGCCCGTGCGTGAAGGCGTTGTCGGTGGTGACGAGCGCGCTGCCCGGGCCGGGGTTGAGGCCATACAGGCTGGCGGTCGGCAATGTCGTGTCGGGCGTCGCGGTGCGCACCACGTGCGCGACGTTGAGTGCATCTGTGGCGCGCGATGCAACACCATCGTCCGGGGCCGGTCCAACTTGGCTACCGGAAAATACCAGCTGCTTGGTCGTGAATGACTTCGCGCCGTCGCCGGCCAAAGCCGACTGGGCGCCAACCTCGACGGGCACTTCGGTGATCGCGCCGCCGTTAGGGATGGTCTGATTAACCCAACTTTAGAGTTGATCCGGACGCAGACGGGGTTTGTCGTCTGAGTTTCGGACGTGGCGTTTGTTTTTTCGACGGGTTTCTTGTTCGTTCGCTGGTGTTTTCAGCCCTTTCAGGCCTTCGTCGGGGCCATCGGCCGCATGCCGGGCGCACTCATCCCTGCACCACTCGCAACAGCCGCTTCCTGACCATCCACAGGTTCGACAACGCAAACAGCGTCCTCAGCTGCGCCGTGTTCTTGGCCAGGCCCCGATAGCGCACCTTGACGTACCCGAACTGGCGCTTGATCACTCTGAACGGATGCTCCACCTTTGCCCGCACGCTGGCCTTGAGTTGCTCGACCTTGTCGATCAGGGCATTGATCGGATCGCTCTTGTCCAGCGCTCGTCTTTTGCCCGGGCGCATCGCCACGTGCCACAGCACACCCGTGGCCTCGGGACGCTTCATCACACCCTGGTAGCCCGCATCGGCAAAGACCACCTCCTCCTGCCCGTGCAACAAGGCGTGGCCTTGCGTCACATCGCTGACGTTGGCCGCGGTGCCTATCACTGCGGTAACCAGGCCCGACTGGGCATCGGCTGCGATGTGGCCCTTCATGCCGAAATACCACTGATTGCCCTTCTTGGCCGAGTGCATTTCGGGGTCGCGCGTGCCGCTGGCGTTCTTGGTCGAGCTGGGCGCTGCGATCAGGGTGGCATCGACAACGCTGCCAGTCTTCAGCAGCAGGCCTTTGGCCGAGAGGGTGGCGTTGACGCTGGCCAGTATCTGAAGGTCCAGTCCGTTGGCTTCGAGCAAGTGGCGAAAGCGCAGGATGGTGGACTCGTCGGGTAGGCGCGTGGCGCCTGCATCCAGGCCGGCGAACTCGCGAAACAGTGCCATATCGTGCAGCGCTTCTTCCATGGCCGGGTCGGACAGAGCAAACCATTGCTGCAGGAAGTGGATGCGCAGCATGGTCTCAATGGGAAAGGGCGGGCGTCCTCCCCTGGCGCCGGGCGCCGGGGTATGAGGCTCGATCAAGGCGACCAGGGCGGCCCAGGGAACGACGAGGTTCATCTCATCGAGGAACTGGCGCTTGCGGGTGCGTTTGGAAACCAGTTCAAATCCGCTGGTGGCGCTGGCGAAGGTGCGTTGGGTCATGAGCAAACCATGCATCAAGCATGCCGCAACAAGACGGGGTTTTGCAGAGGTTCCTTAGCAAGCGCTGCGACCACAACTCGGTTGACGGTTTGCGCGATGCCTGGCCCGCTGCCGTCACTGCATGAGTTCGGCTACGACGAAGACGGTCGGCTGAACTCCGGGGTTGGTGACATGACGAGTCGCTGGGGAAGGGAGCGCGGGACCGCAACTGACGTTCTGGTTCTATTGAAATCTGACTCCAATCATTCGCTTGGAGCAACTTGAATCAGATATCCATTCTGGCCCGCCGCGTCGCAGAGGCCTCAAGTTTTCCCATGCGAGTGCGAAGACTTCCGTGACGAGCAACTCGCCGGCGAGATTTTGGCAGCTCCAGTGAATTTCTGCACACGTTGTGCTCGGCACTTTGTCCGCAGGCCCTCACATTGAGTTCTGATCAGAGTCTTCGAAATTAGTCCGAGCAGCGGCGGTTGCACAAACGCTCAAATACGAAGACTCATTGCCACGGATGCGCCGGCCAACTGAAGAGGGCGACGCTACTCAAGTTTTCAAATTTCGGAGTCTCTATGAAAGTTCTTGCAGCAATAGGCTATCTCGGACTGCTCGGCTGTGCTGGCCTTGAACTAAGCATGGGGTGGGCGGGCATCGAACAAATGTGGGGGTGGGGCTGGGCTCTAGTCGCAACAATTTTGGCACTCTGGATGGGTTTCACATTGCCGCTCACGATAGGCGTGTTCTTCGGTGTGCGAGATGTAATGCACTGGCATTGGTCGATCGCGCTGCTGGTCGCCTTTCCCACCTTGGTATTTATGGTCCCGGGAGTTGTGGCCGGTCTCGTCGACTATGTTCGGTCGAAGCTTTTGGCGCGGCGCGACCCAACGTCGGCTGTGAGCACAAAACCTTCATCCGGAGCTCCCATCACGACAGAAGACATGCGCCTTCACCAAGGGCACCAAGCGGATGGTGGCGTGACTGAAACTAGGAGGACGCAGGATCCTATCGAGGTGATTGGAAAAGTGATCGTCTTTGCCTATCGAAGGTACGCTGCTGCGAACGGGCCGGACTGCGCGCCGACTGCCAAAACCTCGGATGCGCGCGTCAAGGAGATCTACACGGACGTCGTGCGCGGATTCCGGGATGTAGCAATGCGACGGTCGGAGGAGATAACCGCGCAGCGGCTGAACTTCATCGCTTGGAAGTTCATGCAGGTTGAGGAAATGTTTGGGCCCGGGATGGTTGCGAGCCACGTCGCTTATGAAACGAAGAAGTACCTTGCGGAAGGTTTAAGGAAGGATTACCAGCACGAGCTGCCGTTATTTCCTGAGTCGGATCGATCCGGAGGCGACGCGGTAGAAGCCGAATCCAGGACTCACACGATTGGTGCTGCGGCCGGAACCGCGTCAAAAGCGCATTCACCGAAGCGCACTGGCGACCGATCCGGTGGAAATGGCCTTGCAGCTTTTGTTATTTCCGTGATGGTCCTTATTGCGCTGGTGAGCGCTACCGCTTTCCGTTCGCCACAAACGCTCGATCAGCTGAGAAATGTTGGCAGGACATCTTCTGCACTTCCAGCAAGAGTCGCTGCACTGGCGCAGCAACAAAAATCCACGCCCCGGTTTGCGATTGCGTCGATCAAGGCAAACGTGAGAAGGGGATCTAGTACTAAATCGCCGGTGCTCGCGATGCTCGATCGAGGTACTAGTGTTGAACCGATTGCCGAGGCGGCAGGATTCGTGAAGATAATTCTTAGCGACGGTCAGGATGGATGGGTCGCAAAAAGTGTTCTTGTGGATGGTAGAAGCGCTGTCAAGCTCATGAATCAGACGGCCGAGCAGTACGCACTGTCGCCCGAAAGAGCGGGCGCCTTCACATCCCTTGTTGCCAGCCTGCGAGCCAACGGAACGCTCCAAAAGCGAATGCTCGATCAAATTGCCATAGCATCTCCCGATGAAAATACGACCGTTGCCGAATTTGCATCGACGAAGCCCGCTTGGCCAAACGGCGATCCAGACGGAAGCCTGTGGTTCGGATTGGAGGCGAAATGGGCAGCAGATAACGGATCGCCGTCTGCTGCCTTGATTGCGGCGAACGCCGCTGTGGCGGCGAATCCGGTTGACGCAGATGGCTTGGTTGCTCTCGGATTCGCAGCCATCAACGCGGGCGAATACGGCCAGCTATCTAATGTTGCATTTGTGTTGCCGAT
Organism: Variovorax sp.; assembly: GCA_965218415.1. GTDB lineage: Bacteria > Pseudomonadota > Gammaproteobacteria > Burkholderiales > Burkholderiaceae_C > Variovorax. Next base: position 2,140,285 of record CBDCKT010000003.1, on the reverse strand, counting down.
GCTGGCGCCGCAGTCGGCGAACACGTGGCTTATCGTGGCCGTATCCGCGGCAGCGAGGGGCGAAGCGCGGCTTGCCGACGGCGCTATTGATTTGGCGCTGCAGCGATCGCGCAACACGAAGGTGACGCGCGCCTTTATTGCCAACATGGCTTCCAACGTGACGAACGGATTGGTTACTGCTGCGCTCCTTGCTGCCCTTGAGAAGAATGCACATGGAGGTCGGCTGACCCAAGTGACGCAAGCGAATGGAAGGGAACGCGTGCCTTCGTGTGCTGAGATTAAGTATGGCACTCCCGAATACCACGCACGTATGGCCGATCTCGTGCGCGCCGCAGGGATGCAAGGATTGGAGTCAAATTTTCACAAGTATCACGAAGCGTTGGTGTCCGACCTGTGTCGCGGCGACGCACGATCTGCGGCTGGCCTTGTGCGCGACGGCTTTCTAGGCGCCAAGGAGGCCGAGGCGATCAGGAAGCTCATTGCGCCCCACCTACCAAGGTTGGGGTGAGCTCCTCCGAAAAGTGCCACGGAGTGCAATGAGCGCCATCCCCGGTCCGGCGATTCGTATTCCGGCCGGCCCGTGCCCTTGCCGAAGTCCCGCGTGGTAAGGCGCTTGAATCTGGCCAGACCCGCGTTTCGCACGCCAGTCGTCGTTTGTGTGTGGTCTAAAAATGAACTTGGCTGCCAGCGAAGGCGGTCGACTGGAATGCCGGATCAGCCACGAAGCCGGATGGATGTACGGCAAAAAAGCCGGCCCGGAAATGGCGACAGACATGCATCGAGTGTCACCTCAGTGCTACCAAATCAATAGCTGCCTGCGCACGCCAGACAAGCGCTTCGACCACTATTTGCTTGAAACTGAGTGTGACCCCAGCTCCCAGTTTTCCGGCGCCCCCGAGCACCGCAAAGATCAGGCAACCACGCTGACCAGCTGCCCTTCCGAGCTGGGTGCGGGTACCTCGAGCCCGTCCTTGCGCAGTCCGTCGATATGAAACGCTATCGCTTCCTGAATGAGTGTCTCGACCTCGGCTCGGGTGTCGCCGACTGCGATGCAACCGGGCAGGTCCGGCACGTAGGCGCCGAAGCTGCCAGGCCCTCGCTCGATGACGACTAGATATTGCATAGGCACATCGCCTTTTCAGGCTTGCTTGGTTGCGAATGCTGTTCAGGGTTCCTGCGAAATTAATGGGAGTCTGACCACTTATTGTTTGCAGTAGCATCAGACACTCACCAGACTCCATTCCTTTAGGGATGGTCTGAACAACCCAAGTTCAGCGTTGCTGCGGACGCATACGAGGCTATCCGTCTGATTCAGATTTGGCGATTGGCGCTTTTGACCTGGTTTTTGGTGGTTGGCCTGATTTTTTTGACCCGCTCAGGCCTTCATCCGGCCCATTGGCCCGATGCCAGGCGCACTCATCCGCGTGCCCCTTGCAACAGCCGCTTCCTGACCATCCACAGGTTCGACAACGCAAACAGCGTCCTCAGCTGCGCCGTGTTCTTGGCCAGGCCCCGATAGCGCACCTTGACGTACCCGAACTGGCGCTTGATCACTCTGAACGGATGCTCCACCTTTGCCCGCACGCTGGCCTTGAGTTGCTCGACCTTGTCGATCAGGGCATTGATCGGATCGCTCTTGTCCAGCGCTCGTCTTTTGCCCGGGCGCATCGCCACGTGCCACAGCACACCCGTGGCCTCGGGACGCTTCATCACACCCTGGTAGCCCGCATCGGCAAAGACCACCTCCTCCTGCCCGTGCAACAAGGCGTGGCCTTGCGTCACATCGCTGACGTTGGCCGCGGTGCCTATCACTGCGGTAACCAGGCCCGACTGGGCATCGGCTGCGATGTGGCCCTTCATGCCGAAATACCACTGATTGCCCTTCTTGGCCGAGTGCATTTCGGGGTCGCGCGTGCCGCTGGCGTTCTTGGTCGAGCTGGGCGCTGCGATCAGGGTGGCATCGACAACGCTGCCAGTCTTCAGCAGCAGGCCTTTGGCCGAGAGGGTGGCGTTGACGCTGGCCAGTATCTGAAGGTCCAGTCCGTTGGCTTCGAGCAAGTGGCGAAAGCGCAGGATGGTGGACTCGTCAGGCAAACGCGTGGCGCCTGCATCCAGGCCGGCGAACTCGCGAAACAGTGCCATATCGTGCAGCGCTTCTTCCATAGCCGGGTCGGACAGAGCAAACCACTGTTGCAGGAAGTGGATGCGCAGCATGGTCTCGGTTGCAAAGGGCGGGCGTCCGCCTTTGGCGCCAGGAGCCGGTGCGTGCGGCTGGATCAAAGCAACCAGTTCGCCCCAGGGAATCACCAGGTTCATCTCGTCCAGGAACTGACGCTTGCGGGTGCGTTTGACGACAAGCTCGAAGCCGTGGGTCGTGCCGCTGGCGCTGGCGAAGGTGCGTTGGGTCATGTATCGATCAACGCATCACACGATAGGCAGGTTGGCAGGTTTTGCAGAGGTTCCTTAAGCTTCGCAGCTGAAGGCCATAGCCATCACGCTGGTCTTTGCCACAAATGCCTAAATTCGTCACTGCTAAGGATGGTCTGATTAACCCAACTTTAGAGTTGATCCGGACGCAGACGGGGTTTGTCGTCTGAGTTTCGGACGTGGCGTTTGTTTTTTCGACGGGTTTCTTGTTCGTTCGCTGGTGTTTTCAGCCCTTTCAGGCCTTCGTCGGGGCCATCGGCCGCATGCCGGGCGCACTCATCCCTGCACCACTCGCAACAGCCGCTTCCTGACCATCCACAGGTTCGACAACGCAAACAGCGTCCTCAGCTGCGCCGTGTTCTTGGCCAGGCCCCGATAGCGCACCTTGACGTACCCGAACTGGCGCTTGATCACTCTGAACGGATGCTCCACCTTTGCCCGCACGCTGGCCTTGAGTTGCTCGACCTTGTCGATCAGGGCATTGATCGGATCGCTCTTGTCCAGCGCTCGTCTTTTGCCCGGGCGCATCGCCACGTGCCACAGCACACCCGTGGCCTCGGGACGCTTCATCACACCCTGGTAGCCCGCATCGGCAAAGACCACCTCCTCCTGCCCGTGCAACAAGGCGTGGCCTTGCGTCACATCGCTGACGTTGGCCGCGGTGCCTATCACTGCGGTAACCAGGCCCGACTGGGCATCGGCTGCGATGTGGCCCTTCATGCCGAAATACCACTGATTGCCCTTCTTGGCCGAGTGCATTTCGGGGTCGCGCGTGCCGCTGGCGTTCTTGGTCGAGCTGGGCGCTGCGATCAGGGTGGCATCGACAACGCTGCCAGTCTTCAGCAGCAGGCCTTTGGCCGAGAGGGTGGCGTTGACGCTGGCCAGTATCTGAAGGTCCAGTCCGTTGGCTTCGAGCAAGTGGCGAAAGCGCAGGATGGTGGACTCGTCGGGTAGGCGCGTGGCGCCTGCATCCAGGCCGGCGAACTCGCGAAACAGTGCCATATCGTGCAGCGCTTCTTCCATGGCCGGGTCGGACAGAGCAAACCATTGCTGCAGGAAGTGGATGCGCAGCATGGTCTCAATGGGAAAGGGCGGGCGTCCTCCCCTGGCGCCGGGCGCCGGGGTATGAGGCTCGATCAAGGCGACCAGGGCGGCCCAGGGAACGACGAGGTTCATCTCATCGAGGAACTGGCGCTTGCGGGTGCGTTTGGAAACCAGTTCAAATCCGCTGGTGGCGCTGGCGAAGGTGCGTTGGGTCATGAGCAAACCATGCATCAAGCATGCCGCAACAAGACGGGGTTTTGCAGAGGTTCCCTAACCGAAATATCGTAGTGACATTATCTGGGATTATCCCAAAACCATTCAAATCCGCGCTGGCGATCACGAATCGCGTATACACCCTCATACTGAAACGAGAGGACAAATAGTACTTCGGTTCTTTCAGTTAAGAGTGTCAAGAACTTCCTGATCGAGTCAACCGCCTTGTCGTACATAGCATTGTTGATTCGAAGTTCAATCTCACTATTGACAGAAAATTGACAACCGTGCCTTCCTTCGGCGATGATTTCGTCTGTTCTTCGCGGTGAATCCGATGTAGCAGTTATAAAAATCTCCCCATTACCAATGTTACCCCAAACGCTATTGAGTCTATGCTTCATACAACGATCCATATCCATTTCAAGTAATATTTGTTTAATGATTTCCCATTCGCCTTCACGACAATTCATCTCTAAATACATATCGAGCGCCACAATTACCCTCCTGCATTCAAGACTGTAACTTTTCCGTCTTTGATGACGATAAGATTTCTTAATCCACCTACCGGATTTCGCTGTACAAACTGTGCAACTTCTGAAGCCGTCAACGGGGAGTCAGCCAGGTTCACAACCACATTATTGGCCTGAAATGTGTCAAATGCCGGATTGGATTTTTTATTAATTGCATCCCAAACCGTTTGTACATTGCCGCTGCTTGGGGAATAGACATCAGCGAGTTCGCCGTTCACGCGCAAGTCAGGTTGCTTTTGGAACGTCCGGCCCTGATTGTTGGGTAGTTGCTCTACCGTCAGGCCATGTTCCGACAAGTTTTGCGCTGCTTCGTTTTGCCGCGTGATTGATCGAATTGATTCCGATGATGCGTTCGCTGGAGGCACTTCTGGCGCGCCTTTCAGTGATCCCGGCTTGGCTGGCAACTGAACTTCACTTAGGAATGCTCTCGCATCATCGACGGTAACTGGGGCGCCTTCATAGTTCCCGGTGCGAATGGGTGATCGGCTAGTAAGGATCGTCGACGCGCGCTCAACTGCGCCCGCTACGGTCTCCACGACCCTTCCACCGATTGCCCCACCCAGCAAGAACTCTTCTGCCGTGTAGTCGCGCGTCGCGCCGCCGTTGATCGCTCCAAGGTATTTGAGCGTCTCCCGGTTGGTGCTGGCGAGTTTGATGCGTTCGGCATCCGCGGTCGGGGAATTAAGCAGGTAGCTGTTGGCCCGCTGATCGGGCGTTGCGTTGAACGCGACCAGCGTCTGCCCACCCGATTCGATAGGCTCGCCATAGATGTTGACGATCGGTCTGTTTTCGGCTGCGAGAGAACTGACGACTTGATCGGCAGTGCTTGCGTCGGCCAGCACTTGAGCCGACGAGAAATAGCCTTGTTGCCCTGGCTGGATGCTGCCGGTGACGTTTTGAAGGTAGTTATCGCGTGCTGCGTCGTTCTTGTCGTCGACACGCGCCATTGCCGCCTGCGCGAGTTGGCTATACCAGTAGTTCTCCGCTTGGGTTTGCTGCTCGGGTGCCAATTGATCGAACCCGTCTATTTGCTCGCGCGCGACGCGTTTGGCTTCCGTACGCAGCGTGCCGCGCTCGCTCGGATGCAACTGCCGGTTGTTGATGTCGACGCTGTAAGCACTCGCCGCCCCCGCAGTGCCGCCGACCGTGGCGCCGATCGCCGCTGCCGTGACCGCCCCCAGGGCCTGCGCGACCGGCGCGGGCAATCCCAGATCGTTGATCGCTTGCCCCAGATGCGGCATCAACGCCGCGCTGGCGCCGGCGCCCAGTGCGCCGCTGACGCCGCCCGACAGCGCCCCGGCAGCGGTGTGCAGTGCCACCCGATAGGCGCCGCCTTCGTCCCACTGGCTGGCTTCGTTCAGGAGCGCCTGTTGCCGGCCGGGGTCGGTTTCCGATTGAGCCTGCGCACGGAGTTGGCTGGCTTGATTGCCGGCATAAGTCCCGATCTCCCTGGCCGCGTTCTGGTTGAACTGCTGCGTGAGCTGGGCCTGTGCCTGTACGTTCTGCACGATCGTCTGGGTGTTCCAGTCGCGCACCAAGGTGCCGGCGCTGGCGCTGTCTCCGGTGCGCACGCCTTGCGCGCCGGCAATCCCGCTGATGCCCGACAGGCTGGTGGCCGTCTGGCTGCTGCTGGCGCTGCCCACACCGGCGCTGCCGCTGGGCCGCCCATTGACCGTCGTCCAGGACGAACTCGCCGGCTGCGCAGGCGCCGAGTCGGTTGCCGCGACAGGAGCCGTCGTCTGCCCCACACTCACCCCGCCGCTGACCGCATAGCTGCTGCCGTTGGCTTTGCTCACATTCTGCAGATCGACCATCGTCAGCGTGCCGCCGGTCTGGAAGCTGTTCAGCTGGTGGTCGATCGCCGCCTGGGTGCTTTCGATGACGGCGCCGGTCAGGCTGGTGTTGCCCCGCACGTTCACGTTGAAGCCGCCGTCCCCGGCCTTCAGGCCGGACTGGATGCCCGGGCTCAGGAACACCCCATCGGCCTTGGCGCCGGCCAGGCTGGCGCTGCCGGTAGCCACCGCGCCATAGCAGATCGGCGGGATGCACAGGCTGACGTTGGCGCCGCTGCTCGACTGGCGGCTCTGGCCGACGCTCGCGTCCTGCACGCTGGTGATGGCCAGGTTGCCGCCGACCTCGGCCGTGATGCGGGCGGCTTCGACCGTGGCGCCATTCAGGGTCAGGTCGCCGCCGGCATTGATGTTGACGGCCTTGGCGCCACTGACCTGGGTGGCAGTGTGGGTGACTTCGTTCTGGTTGTCTCGTCCCTGGCCGCCAGAGACGCCCAGCTGGATGCTGAAGCCGTTCTGGCCCCGGCGCCGTAGGTGACGCCGCTGCTGCCGCGCGAGCCGTAAGGTCCTGGCTTCCGGTGAGGGATGGAAGCTGGCCAGCATTCAGTCTAGACCAATTACTATGAAATAAATAGCTGGCCGCGCATGACTGGCGGGTAATACGGTCCAATGCGCCACTCAATTCGAAAAACTCTCAGCTACTTGAGTCTGGTCTCGCCTCTCCATGAAAGGCGAAGTCGTAGCGTTCATCTTTTCGAATGAAAGGCTCAGCCATCTCGCGCCACACCCACGTTCCCTTTTGCTGCCAGTCAGTTGGGTCGGAAAGGCTGGCGATATGAGCACGCATCGTTTGAATTACGGCGTTGTAGTCCGCGGCTGACAAGTCACAGAAGTTAAACAACATCTGGTATTGACCTTCCCTGATTTTCTCGAGTTGCTTGGCATGGGTTTCCGCCAGCGCTGCGTCCATCAAATCGCCAAATGCGTCGAACGTGGGACTATTGACATAACCATCATTTGCTCGCTTTCCCGCCGGCATTGAACGATCGAATCCAAAAAAAATATCACCTGCCATAATTATCTCATCTAATTAAAATTAAGCGGCTTTGCTGCGCACTGGGTAGTGTATTAAGGTAGTTCGTTAAGATTTGCTGATTTTGCGGTGTGAGCGTTCTAAAGTCCATCACTACCTTGTCTGCCTTATCGAAGTGCCGTTGAATCTGCACGACGCCCGGTGGAGGTTCGCCTTGGGTATTAGAAACTGTCATCTGTTGGGCAAAATCCCTGTTTAGCCCAGCGATCTCGGCCGGTCTACTGGCGCCAGTGGTGTACATCATTTCCACGGTTTTGCCTGCACCCGGTCCGTTAGCAATGACAAAGTCAGGTAAACTTGTACCGCTTGTTGGCGGGCCATCGTAACGCTTCAACGTGCCCAAGACCGGCTCAATCTGCGACGCTACAGCGGCTTCGGCCGGTCTGAGTCGACCGCTGCCCCCGGTGTCCACCGTATTCAACGCAATCTGTCGAGCTGTTGGAGTTGCGGCCGGGACTACTTCCGTCACGCCAGTGCCGCTGACGGTTACTCGCGGCGGAGGCAATGGCGTGGTGTTTTCCCCCAAATTTACCAACGCATCGACCGATCCGCCAGGACCTTTAGGTACCGCGCCGCCGCCAGCCACATTCGTAAATCCGGCGACGCCTGTTTGACCAACGGCTTGAACAATATTGCTGATCGCCCCAGAAATCCCGCCTTGCTCATGGATGTTCTGCGCAGTCACAGCGGTGCCTAAAGCGCCCTTGGCGTCGGAGTCAAGCGACGCAATCTGGCTACTGGTCAGCGGCGGCGCATAACCGTAGGTGTTGCTGAATTCAGCAATTCCTCGCGCAGTTGTCGGCAAATATTGGCTGTACTTGGAACTGTCGTAGTAATAGGCTGGATTGTTAATGTCCCCTCCGCGCGTGACCGTCGTATTCGTGAACATCCGTAGTGTTTCTCCGGAATTGTCGACAAAGACTAAATTCTGGGCGTCATTCAGTAAGTTCGCGCGAATGGCACCCATTGCTGGCTCGAAGTTTGTTCCCTTGAATCGCGCTAATAAGGATTGGGTCGCCTGATCATCAAGGTTGACTGATGCCATTTGATCGACCAGCTTTATTACTGTTTGGTCGTCTAGCCCTGCGAAGGCTGCTGGATTACTTGCACGGGCCTCTTGCGCAATTCGCGCGCGGTTTTCACGCAACCAAGCGCGTTCATCTGGGTGCAACTGTCGATTATTGATATCGACGCTATAACCGCTCGCGGCCCCCGCGGTTCCCCCCGCGATATTTCCGATCGCCGCCGCCGTGACGGCCCCCAATGCTTGCGCCACCGGTGCGGGTAACCCCAGCTCCTCGATCGCTTGCCCGAGGTGCGGCATCAACGCCGCGCTGGCGCCCGCACCCAGTGCCCCGCCGACGCCGCCCGCCAGTGCGCCGGCCGCGGTGTGCAGCGCCACCCGATAGGCGCCGCCTTCGTCCCACTGGCTGGCTTCGTTCAGCAGCGTCTGTTGTCGGGTCGGGTCGGTTTCGGCTTTGGCCTGCGCGCGGAGTTGGCTGGCCTGATTTCCGGCATAAGTCCCGATCTCCCTCGCTGCGTTCTGGTTGAACTGCTGCGTGAGCTGGGCCTGGGCCTGTACGTTCTGCACGATCGTCTGGGTGTTCCAGTCGCGCACCAAGGTGCCGGCGCTGGCGCTGTCGCCGGTGCGCACGCCCTGCGCGCCGGCAATCCCGCTGATGCCCGACAGGCTGGTGGCCGACTGGCTGCTGGACGAGCTGCCCACGCCGGCGCTGCCGCTGGGCCGTCCATTGAGCGTCGTCCAGGACGAACTCGCCGGCTGCGCCGGCGCCGAGTCGGTTGCCGCGACAGGAGCCGTGGTCTGCCCCACGCTCACCCCGCCGCTGACCGCATAGCTGCTGCCGTTGGCGTTGCTCACATTCTGCAGATCGACCATCGTCAGCGTGCCGCCGGTCTGGAAGCTGTTCAGCTGGTGGTCGATCGCCGCCTGGGTGCTTTCGATGACGGCGCCGGTCAGGCTGGTGTTGCCCCGCACGTTCACGTTGAAGCCGCCGTCCCCGGCCTTCAGGCCGGACTGGATGCCCGGGCTCAGGAACACCCCATCGGCCTTGGCGCCGGCCAGGCTGGCGCTGCCGGTGGCGACAGCGCCATAGCAGATCGGCGGGATGCACAGGCTCACGTTGGCGCCGCTGCTCGACTGGTGGCTTTGGCCGACGCTCACGTCTTGCACGCTGGTGATGGCCAGGTTGCCGCCGACCTCGGCCGTGATGCGGGCGGCTTCGACCGTGGCGCCGTTCAGGGTCAGGTCGCCGCCGGCGTTGATGTTGACGGCCTTGGCGCCACTGACCTGGGTGGCAGTGTGGGTGACTTCGTTCTGGTTGTCTCGTCCCTGGCCGCCAGAGACGCCCAGCTGGATGCTGAAGCCGTTCTGGGCCCCGGCGCCATAGGTGACGCCGACGCTGGCGCCGCTGCTGGTGTTGCGCCCGGCGGTGATGCTGGCGCTCTGGCTGGCTTCGAGGGTGATGGCGTTGTCGGCCGCGAGGTTGACGGTGTCGCCGGCGGCCAGGGTCGAGCCGGTGACCTGGATGTTGGAGCCCGCCCCGGCGCCGGTGGCGACGATGTTGACGTTGTGGGCGCCCACGATGCCCGAGCCGACGGCTTGCGTACTGGTGGTGAAGCTGGTGCTCTGGCTCTGGTTGCGGCTCAGGCTGACGCTGACGCCGTAGCTGTAGGGCGAGGCACCGCCCGCGCCGGTGGCGCCACCGGCGGCGGCCGCGAGGTTGCTGCCCGCGTCGTAGGCCTGTTTGCCGGCGATGGCCAGGTTGACCGCGCCGAGCGCCTGCATCCGGGCGTCCGAGGTGTTGCCGATGGCCTGCACGGTGCTGATCGCGCCCTTGAGGTCGTTGGTGCCGATGCTGGCGCCGAAGGCGCCGACGCTGGCGCTGCCGCCGAGGATGGTGCTCGAACTGCGCCCGAGGCTGACCGATTGCTCGGTATCGTAGGCCGCGCCGATGACGACGTTCTTGGCCAGGATGTTGACGTCGCCGCCGACCAGCGGGCCGGCCTGGCCCGCGGCCAGGATGCTGCTGGCGGTCTGGCGGTAGGTGTCGCCCGCGACCAAGGTCACGTTGCCCTGCAGACTCGCGACCTGGCTCGCGCTCTGGGTGGTGCTTACGCTCGCGCTGGCGTCGAAGCCCTTGACGTTGCCCAATGACGGTTCGTAGGACTTGCCGATGCTGCCGCTGATGGCGTTGGCATGGCTGCCCGCCTGAACGCTGGTGTTCTGGGCGCTCTCGATGGTCAGATTGCGGCCGGCGAGGATGGAAATGTCCCCGTCGGCGACGACGGTGGCGCCTGTCAACGTGGTGTCTCGGCCGCTCACGATTTGCAGACTGCCGGCGGACAGGGAGGTGCCGATGGCCTGCTGGGTGATGCTGGCTTCGGCGCTGCTGTGCGATTCGCCGTGCAGCAGCGACGCGCCCCAGGGCGTGCTGGGCTCGAAGGCAAAGCCGGTGGCAGTCGCGAGCGCGCTGGCCGAGCGCCGGCTCTGGCTGGCGTGGGCTTCATCGTCCGTCTGTGTCGCCGTGCCCAGGTTCACGTCCCGGCCGGCTGACAGGCTCATCTCCACGTCCGAGCGAAGTTGCGCGGCCTGGGCATCGATGTCGCGGCCCGCGACCAGTGCGACGGTGTTGCCCGAGAGGCTGCTCGAGAGCACCTGGGTGGTCCGGCTGCTGTCGAAGGCGCTGGCGCTTTGGCTGTGGAACAGGTTGCTCGAGGCGCTGGCGCTCGCGGTGGCGACGCTGGAGGTGGCTTGCCCGGCCGTCAGGCGGATGTCGTTGCCGGCCGTGGCGACCAGTGCGCCGCCGGTGCTGGCGACCGCACCGGCGCGGATGGCGAGGTCGTTGCCGGCGGCCAGACGCACATTGCCCGCGCCCTGGATCACCGAACCCATTTCGCGGCTCTGGCTGGCGATGCCGACGATGCCGGCGCCCGTCGCGCTGGTGCCGCCGGCTTCGGTGACGGTCGCCAGGTTGATATTGCGCCCGGCGCCGACCGAGACCGTGCCCGCGCTGTTCAAGATGCCGGCGGTCAGGTTCAGATCACGCCCGGCCGAGGCGATCAGCACGCCGTCGCTCTGGCTGACGTAAACGCCGGCGATGCGGTCCAGATTCGCGTTGCCGGTGCCACCGCCGCGCGTGGTGCTGGCGATTTCGATGTCACGCCCGGCAGTGAGCACCGCGGCGTTGGCGGCGGTGATGCTGGCGCCGATGTTGCGGATGTCGCTCGCGGCGTTGATGGAAACGCTGCCGCCGGCGATGCGGCCACCGACCAGGTTGTTCACGTTCTCGGCGGTGATCGAGACCAGCGAGCGCCCGGCAAGGGTTCCCGTGTTGTTCAGATCACCCGCACCCTTGACGGTCAGCGCATCCGCGCTCAGCAGACTCCCCGACCCGTCGATATCCCCCGGCCGCACCCGCACATAGACCTGCGGCACCAACACCCGCTGGGTGCTGCCGTCGGGCAGAGTCACGTTCTCGGCGACCAGCCAGACGATGTCGCTGGTCAGGTGGGCCATCTGGGCGGCGGTGAGGGCTACCCCGGGCACGAGTTGATATCGCTTGGCGAAGGTCGCGCCGGCATTGATCAGCGCGGCGTACTGGTCGGCATCGTTGTTGAAGCCGTCCAGATAGCGATAGCCGGTGAGCTTTGCCACCTGCTCGTTGATCAGGCGCTGCTCGTACCAGCCGTCGCCCAGGCGCTTCAGGGTGAGGTCGGCGCTGTAGGCGGGATCCGAAGAACCGCCTGCTGCTGCACCGCCGGGTCCAGCCGGTCCGCCGGGGCCGCCCAGCAATGCGATCAGTGCATCGCTGCTCACGGTGGTCTGCCCGTGCGTGAAGGCGTTGTCGGTGGTGACGAGCGCGCTGCCCGGCCCGGGGTTGAGGCCATACAGGCTGGCGGTCGGCAATGTCGTGTCGGGCGTTGTTGTGCGCACGACCTGAGGAATCGTGGGAGCACCGGTGCTCGCGGTGCCGCCAGCTCCCGCAGGCGTGGAGCCACTCGAGCTGCCATCGGACGGCGCCAGCGGGTTCGGCGTCGACGATGTGGCGCCGGCGCCGGCCAGCGCGGCGCCAGGATTGACTGCCGCAGGCACTTCGATAATGGCGCCGCCAGTCGTGCTGTTCGCAATCGAGCCTGCAACGCCCGCGTTGGCGCCTGGGCCGCTACCGCCGGCGGCAGCGCCAATAGTCGATCCGCTCGTTGCCGCGGTGTTGTTGATATAGGCAAAGCTGCCGACATCGACAGTCCCGCTGGTCGGCGTTCCGACGACGAACGGTTGCAATTGGCCTTTGTCGTCGTAAATGATCGAAACACTGGTGGTCTGGTAGGAGCCCTTCAGCGCTTCGTTCGTGACGTTCTGTGCGGTCAGAAGACCGCCCGCGATCACTTTACTGTCACGGTTGTATGTCGCGCCAACGAGCGACATGTCGCCACCCGCAACGATCTTTGCAGGGTCGGCGTTGATCGCCGTGTCCTGGGTTGTCGTGTATGTGGTGTTCCAAATCCCGTAGCCGTTAAAGGACAACGGCGTCAGTGAGCCGTCCGGATTGCGCAAATACACGACCGGTGAGCCTGGAACCACCGCGACCTCGTCCAGCGTGTAGAACCGCGTCCCGCCGACGGGCACCACCGTGGTGACAGTTTTGGAGCTTGTTATCTGCGGCCCCAACTGGATATGCGTGTCCAAGTTGTTGATCTGACCCATGGCGATACTGAGATTGCCACCTGCCTCGATCGTCGCGCTCAGGTTGTTCAGCGTGCCGCCTTGCCCGGTGGCGTTGCCTTGCCCATCCAGCGCCCCGCCGATCGCCATGTCCCCGGCGCTGTAGACGAGGGCATGCTCGCGATTGAGGATGCTTCCCGCGCCGATGTCGAGGCGCTGGCGCGCCGCGATGGTGGCCGCCCGGGTGGTGCCGTTGACGGTTTCTTCGACATTGGACAGGGCGCCCGTGCCGATCGCCACATGGTCGCCGTAGATGCGTCCGCTGCCGATGTTGTTCACCGCGCCCGCGTCGATCCGGGTCAGGCCGCTGCTGTCGACCAAGCCCCGGTTGGTCAAGGTGCCCGTGGTCGCGATCCGGGTGTCGGTGCCGCTCATCTCGCCGCCGGCGTTGTTGGTGACATTGGCGCCGGTCACGGCCAGGGTCTGGCCCGCATGGAGCCGGCCGTTGTTGACGATGTTGCCGCCGGCCGAATAGCTCAGGTTGCCGTTGGCAGCGAGTTCGCCATTGTTGGTGAGGTCGCCCGCCAGCGAGAGCGACAGATCCAGGCCCGAGACGATCGCGCCGTCGCCGCTCCAGCTCGCGGCCTCGATCTGCACCTTCTGGTCGGCTTCGATGCGGCCGTTGGTGTTGAGGAGGACCAGGCCGCGCGCAGCCGGATCGGGATTCGCTGCCGCGAGCGGATCGGTCAAATGCACGGTGTCGCCGGCCGAGATCAGGCCGGACGTGTTGTCGATGCGCTGGCTTGCCGAGACAGTGGCGTTCTGGTCGGCGCGGACCGCACCCGAAGTGTTCGTGAGCGTGCCGGTGGCGATCGCGACGTTCAGACCTTCGATGCCCTGGTCGGCACCGGACGTGTCCGCATTGCCGATGCTGGCCGCGCTCAGGGCGGTGGTCGCACCCGAGCGGATCAGTCCGGCCGTGTTGTCGATCGCGCCGGCGCCAGCCGCCAGGTTGAGGTCGCCTACGCTCTGGACTTGACCGCCGGCATTGCCGAAGTTGGCGCCATGGGTGTCGATGCCGATCCGGCCTTGACCGACGATCAGGCCGCCTGCGCTGTTGGTGACTTGGGCCGTACTGGCATTCAGGTCGCCGACCGCGCCGATGTAGCCGGCCGTGTTGTCGAGTGCGCCGGTGGTGAGGGCGAGACTGCCGCCGCTGGCAATGCCGCCTTGGCCACCTTGCCCGCCCTGGCCGCCCGCATGGGCGCTGGCCTGAGTGTTGGTGAGCGCGCCGCCATGGGTGTCGATCGCCATCGCGCCGCCCGACTGGATCAGGCCGGCGGTGTTGTCGAGGGCTCCCGAGCTGAGCGTGACCGTGCGGGTTGCCGCGACGGTGGCATTGCGGTTGTCGAGCGCCGCGCCGCGGGTGTCGAGCGCGAGGTCGGTGCCGGCGGAGATGCTGCCGCCAGCGTTGCCCAGGCCGGTGCTGGCCAGGGTCAGGCTGGTGCCGGACTGGAGCTTGCCGCTGGTGTTGACGGTTTGCTGGCTGGTCGTGATGCCGAGCGCGCCATTGACCGCGCCGATCAGGCCCTGGGTGTTGTCCAGGCTCGCTGCGGTGAGTGTGGTGTTGCCGTTGGCGGCGAGGGTGCCCTGGGTGTTGGTGACAGCGCCGGTCGAGCCGATGCCAAGATCGCCGACGGCGGTGATGCTGCCGGTCGTGTTGTCGAGGCTGCCCGCGCTGATGACGGCGCTGCCGCCGGCACCGATGTCGCCGGCCCGGCTGTTGTCGAGCGCACCCGAGACACTGAGGTTCAGGTTCGCGGTGCCCGCGGCGCGGAGGCTGCCGCCCTGGTTGACCAGCTGCGCTGCGTTGAGACGGGTCGCGCCATTGCTCGCGATGACGCCATGACTGTTGTCGATCGTGTCCGTGACCACTATTGTGGTCGCACCTGTGCCGCTCTGGCCGATGCTGCCGCCCCGATTGGACAGGCTGACCGCGCGAACGGTGATCTGGTCGGCCTGGACGCTGCCGCCATCGTTGGAGAGCGCGACGCCGCGCAGATCGAGTGCGCCATTGCCCGTGATCTCGCCGCCCTGGCCATTGACCAGGACGCTGTTGTTCAGCGTCAACGCACCGCTGCCCGCATGCTGGATCTGCCCGGCGCTGTTGTCGAGGGCGGCGGATTGCAAGCTCAGGTTCTGGCCGTTGCTGGCGATCAGGCCGCCGCGGTTGTCGATTTGCCGGACCACGGTGATCGACGTATCGGCCGTGCCGGTTTGCACCAGCTTGCCGCCGGTGTTGCTCAGCGACTGGACGTCGACGCTCAAGGCATCGGCGGAGGCGCTCGCGTTGTCGTTGAGGAAAGTGCCGCCGCGGATCGCCAGCGCGCCGTTGCCGGTGATATCGCCGTTGCGGGCGTCGAGGGTGGCAGCGGACACCGTCAGGGTGCCCGTGCCCGCATGACCGATAGCGCCGCCAGCGTTGGTCAGGGTGTCGCCGGCTTGCACCGTCATGTCGGCACCGTTGCTGGCGATCTGGCCGCCGCTGTTGTCGAAGTCACTGGCCGCGTTCAGCAGCGTGGCGCCGCTGCCGGTCTGGGTGATCGAGCCGCCGGCATTGCCGATCGATGCGACGTTCACGGTGAGCTGGCTGGCCATCAGGCTGCCGCCCTGGTTCCCGAATGCGCCGCCCGAGATCGCGACCGCGCCGTTGCCGAGGATATCGCCCTGCGTGTTGGCCAGGCCGCTGGATGTGGCGAGCGTCAGGGTGCCGGCGCCGGCATGCTGAATATGGCCTTGGGCGTTGCGCAGGCTGCCCGCGCCGATGTCGAAGTTGCCCGCATTCGCGGCGAGGGTGCCGCCGCTGTTGTCGAGTGGGCCGGTGATGGCGATGTGCGCGACATCGCCAGCGCTGTCGCCGGTCTGGACGATCTGGCCGCTCTGGTTGTTCAGGCTGGCGGCATCGATGGCCACCTGTACGGCGCTGAGCTTGCCGCCGTGCTGGTCGAATGCGCCCGCATGCACGGTGAGCGCGCCATTGCCGACGATGCTGCCGTCGGCGCCTGAAATGGCTCCGGCGTCGATCGCCAGCGTGCCGCTGCCCGCGTGTTCGATCTGGCCGGCGGTGTTGACCAGCGTGCCGGCGGTCAGGCTGAGGTTCGCGCCGTTGCTGGCGATATGGCCGCTGGTGTTGTCGAGGGTGCCGCTGGCGCCGATATGCGTATCGCCGCTGCCCGATTGAATGATCTCGCCGCCGTGATTGCTCAAATCGGTGTTGGCGATTGCGACCTGGGTGGCGCTGATGGAACCGCCGTCGTTGACGAGGCCGGCCGCTTGCAGGTCGAGGGCGCCGTTGCCGACGATCTGGCCCTGGGTGTTGTCGAGCGCGCCGGCCACGGTCAGGGCGAGCGTGCCGCTGCCGGCATGGCCGACGCTGCCGCTCGCGTTGGCGATCGATCCCGCATGGATCGCGAGATCGACGCCGTTGCTCGTGATCTTGCCCGAGGTGTTGTCGATCGCGCCGGTGACACTGATCCGGGTGGCATCCGTGCCGGTCTGGACGATCTGGCCACCGTTGTTGCCGAGGCGGGTCGCGTCGATGCCGATCTGCCGGGCGCTGGTGCTGCCGCCGCTCTGGTCGAAAGCGCCCGCATGGATGCCGAGCGCGCCGTTGGAATCGATGCTGCCGCCGACACCGCTGTACTGGCCGGCGTCGATCGCCAGCGTACCGGTGCCCGCGTGTTGGATCGTGCCGCCGGTGTTGCGCATGTCGGCCGCGGCCAGCGTCAGATCCTGCCCATTGCTTGCCATCCGGCCCTGGCTGTTGTCGAGTACACCGGTGACGGCGATGCGCTGGGCACCGCTGCCGGTCTGGACGATCTCGCCGCCCTGGTTGTGAAGGTCGGTGGCTTGCAGGTCGACCTGGCTCGCGCCGAGCGAACCGCCCTGGTTCAGCAACGCGCCGGCGGCGTGGATCGCCAATGCGCCGGAATCTCCGGAATCTCCGGAAGCGCCCGATGCGGCGACCGTGGCGCCGTGCGTATCGACATTGCCGGTCTTGCCTGTCAGCGCAATCGCTGCGGCGCCGGTCTGGCTGCCGGAGACGTCGATGCTCGCGCCTTCGAAACCGAGTCTGCCGGCGGCGATGTTGCGGCCGTTGGCGGCCAGAGCACTCTGCGTGCTCACTTGCAGGTTGCCAACGGTTCCCACACTGCCATCGTTCTGGATGCCGGCACCGAGCAGGCTGGTCGCGCTGCTCTGAAGGGCGCCCGCCGTCACCGTGACATCGCGCCCCGCGGTCACCGACCCCGCGTTGCCGAAACTGCCCGCGACATCGATCGCGGCGTCGCGATCGGCGCGCAGCGATCCGCTGCCGTTGGCGAGACTGCCCGCTTGCAGCTGCAGGTCGGTGGCGGCGCTGACAGTGCCGCCCGTGTTCTGCATCGCTTGCGCCGCCGTCAATCGCGTACCGGCCGTGGCCGACTGGATCTTGCCCGCGCTGTTGTCGATCGACGCGGAGGCCACCTGGACCGCGTTGTTCGCGGCGAGGGTGCCGCCCGCATTGGTCAGCGAACCGTCGCTGTGCACGGTGAGCGCACCGACCGCGGTCAGCTTGCCGCCCGTGTTGTCGATCGCGCCGCCGGCCGAGATGCCGGCATCGGCATCGCTCTGCAGCGTGCCGCCCGCATTGCGCAGGTCGCCGGTGCTCGCGATCTGCAAGCTGCCGGCATGCAGTGTGCCGCCCGAATTGTCGAAGTCGGCGACGCTGGCGGTGAAGCCCTGCGCGACGTTGAAGGTGCCGCCGACATTGCGGAATGAGGCGCCCGCCGCCGCGAAGGTCGCGACGCTGATCGTGCCACCCGAATTGTCGACCTGCGGCGTTTGCAATGCGAGTGCGCCGCCCGATTCGATCCGGCCGGCGTCGTTGCGCAGCGTACCCGCGGCCGTGACGGTGCCGGGCGATGAAGGAAGGTAGACGGGCGTCGCGTCCGGTGCGGCTGCGCCGGTCGCTGCGGTTCCGGAACCCGCTGGCGTCGGCGAAGTAGCGGGCGCATCTGCAGGCGCGGTTGTGCCGCCGGCATCCGCCGGGGAACCCGCGGGCGTGGCCGGTAGCGGCACCGGGCCGATGACGCCGCCATTCGTGTTGGACAGACCAGGCGCCGTGAGCGTCAGGGCGGCATCGCCGGTCTGGCGCAGCGTGCCATGGCTGTTGTCGATGTCGCCGGCGGCGCTGGCCAGATCGAGCCGGGGTGCCTGCATCAAGCCACCCGCATCACCGATATGGTTCGCCAGGTCGCCTCGGGTTCTGATGTTCAGTTCGGCCGCGCTGAGCACCTTGCCCGCATTGGCCAGGCTGTCGGCCTGGATCGCGACACCGGTGCTGCCCTGCAGCGTGCCGGTGTTCTCGAGCCGACCGGAAGCCGTGACGACCAGTTGGCCGGCACCGGCGAGATGGGCGGGCGCGCCGTTGGCACTGGCAACGCCAGTGACGCCGGCGACGATGTTGCCGGCATTGCGTGCGCCCAGGCCGGCTTCGGTGCCGATAAGGACGATCTTGCCTGCGTACATGCCGCCGAGTTGTGCGACGTCGAGCGCGAAGGTCGGCGCGGCGCCACTGCCGGTGGCGGCGGTGATCTGGCTGTGATCGGCGCTGATCTGGTTCGCACCGGTCACGACCTTGAGTTCGCTGGCCCAGATGCCGGCATTGACTTCGAGCGCGCGCGACAGAATCGCCGCGTAGTCGGTGCGGCTCGCGTCGAGCCCCTTGCCGTCGATCGTGATGGTGCCGCCGCGCACCAGGAAGCTGTCGAGGCCGCCGACGGCATTGAACTGCGCGGTTCCGGTGGTCAGCGTCGCGCGGCTGGCGTTGATGAAACCGCCGCCGTCGACCGAGATGCCGGCCGGGTTGGCGATGATGACTTCGGCGCGCTGGCCCGCCACTTCGACGAAACCGCGCAACTGGCTCGGATTGCCCGAGTCGACTTCGTTCAGGATGATCCGCGCCGGGCCGCCCGCGAGCCAGGGATTCCCGCCCACGGCACCTCCGAGCTGGGTGGACGTATCGGTGCGGCTGTTGTTGAGGATGACGCCGTTGGGCGCCACGTTGAAAGCGTTGTAGGTGTTGCGCGAGACGCCCGCTGCGCTCGGAGTCTGGATATTGACCAGCGGCACGCCGTTGGGTGCCATGAGGACTGTGGGGCGCTGGCCGGCGGGCGCGTTCGGGCTCGCGACGATCTGCGCCTGGGCCAGGGTGGCACCGCCCATCAGGGCGATCGCGGTCGCGATCGGTGCTATCAGTTTTGTAGCTGCTTGCGCACGACTGGCGGGCGCTACAGCCACTTTTTGTTTGGAACCTTCGGTCGAACCCGATGCCGCCTTGCCGGCGCTGCGCGCCGTCTCCTGCACCGCCATGCGGATGCCGCGGGCGGCGTTGAAGACGATGCGGTGCAGATGCTTGTTCACGATGGATTCCCAGATGTCTTGAAAAGAGGGTTCTGACGATCAAAAACTGAAATTGAGAGAAAACCCCGCCGTGACGCGGGACGTGCGGTAGCCCGCCGGCTTCCAGACCGGCGCGCCGATGAAGAGGTCGTAAGACAGGCTCCTGAAAGCGCCCCGAACGCCGACCACGGCGCCTGCAAGGTGGTCACCCAACAGCCCTCTGGCGCTCCGGCCGCCGACCTGGCCGTAGTCCAGACCCGCATAGAGTTCGGCGCCGCTCTGACCCATGGCCCAGCCGATGTCGTTGCGAACCAGCCAGCCGCGATCGCCGATCAGGCTGGTCGCACCATCGAAGCCGCGCACCGTGTAGCGCCCGCCGATCGAGAACCGGTCCTGCGGTGTCAGCGGCGTCTGGTTCCACTGGGCGCGGAACTGGCCCGAATAGCGGAACTTCTGCCCGCCGAGCGAAAAAGGTGCGTTCAGCGTGACGTCGGATGTGATCAGGCCGAAGCGCGACGTGCCTTCGCCGTAGCCCTGCTCGGGCGACTCGATCGACCCGAAAGCACCCGTGCCGCGGCGGTAGGCGAGCGTGCCTTCCAGCGTGGCGGCGCCGATGAATTCCTTGTGATTGAGGCTCGCCTCCCAGCCGCCGACGACCCGGTGCTGGACCTGCACTTCGGTGTCGTCGACGTAGTTGCGCGATTCGCGGCGGAAGGCCCGCACCGCGACGGTGGTCTTGCGGTGCTGGTCGCGATAAACAAGACGCGAGAGCTTGAGCTCGGCATTGTTGGTGGTGCCGGCATACACATAGTCCTGGGTCAGGCCGGCAACGCTCTGGCGGTAGCGGTTGTTCGACGCGGTGGCGCCGAGCAGCCAGTAGCCCCAGGGGAGCGAGTAGTGCACCGTCTGGCCTTCGGTGCCATGGCTGGCGCCGTCGAAAACAAGCCCGTCGACACTGTGGCTGGCGTTGACATAGAACAGGTCGTTCAGGCCCAGCAGGTTGTCCGCTGAAACAGTGGCGCCGGCCTGCAGCCGGCCGGTGGAGTCGCCGCCGCTGTCATCGAGGCTGAAACTGCCGCGGAACTTGCGGGTCTGGACATACTTGACGACCAGATCGCTGTCGCCGGGCTGGGCATCGGCTGCGGTCGAGGGTTCGATCTGAATGTCGGCCTCGGCCGTAGGCACGCGCTTGAAATTCTCCAGCCCCTGCTCGATATCGCGCAGGTTCAGCAGGTCACCGGGTTGCGCGGGAATGGCGGTGCGCAAGGTGCGGGCGGCACCTGCGGTGGTGCCGGCGGTGGTATCGGCGCTGAACCGGATGGCGGCGATGCGGCCGGGGATGACCGTCAGGGTCAAAGTGCCCTTGGAGAGGTCCTGGGCGCCTGCCAGGATGCGGGTCGTGACATAGCCGCGCGCGAGCACCACCTGCTGGGCGCGGGCCAGGACGATGTTGACGCCTTCGGTGCCGAGGCAGCGGTGCAGGGGGCTGTCGTTGCCGCCGGGACCGTTCAGGTCGGAGACGGACCACTGGAAGTCGTCCGAGCGTTCACCCGTGAGGGCAATGCGGTCGATCCGGAAGCACGGGGATTCGTTGGCTGGGAGGAGCCGGGTTTCGGTGGCGACGGGTGCGGGCAGCCGGGCATCGACGCTGCGCTCCTGCTGTTCCTGCAGGGCTTTTTGGCGCTGTTGCTGGCGCAATTCTTCGACCAGGACTGGCGGTGTGGTGGGCAGGGACTGCGACCAGGCGCCAGCCGTCGCGACGGCCAGCGCATAGCCGAGTGCACACGTACGGAAGGCACGGACGACGACGACGGTGCTTCGGCCCGATCTGCGATTGCCGCTCTGAATGACCACTACACGCTCCGTATCCGGTTGTAAGGAGCCGGAATTCTCGGAGCACGCTTTGCCGCCGTCGTGGCACTACGGCGCAGGATTGGGGGTGATTAATAGCCGCCGCTAACGTATTAGGGAAAACGTGAATTCCGGCCTACTCCTGCAGGACAGGCGTCGCACGGACGCGACGGTCGGGTCTCAACCAATCCAACGTCAGTCGAGTGCTTTGCTTGACCGGTGCGATCGGGCGTGCCGTGGCGGTCAGGGGTGGATCAAGCGCCCTGTTGAATCCAGGAAGGGAGTTTTGGTGCGCGAATCAGGCACGGCCATTTTTTGAGGCCTCGCGCTGGCTCATCGCATGGCAGCTGCTGAGGGCCGACTTGCAGGTGGCCGCTGCAGCAGAGCGTCGGCATAGCGGTCGATGCCGAACCGGAAAGTCCCACGGAAATTGATGTGACTGAAGTGCGCCGGCCCCATCCGGCGCAGCCAGCTGTCATCGATCGTGATCCGGTCCTTGCGCAGGCGTTCGACCACGTCATTCATGTGGCGGGTGTTCCAGGCCAGCACGATGTTGGTAAGCAAGGCGTGAGAACCCGATATCGCCGTCATTTCGTCGCGCCGACGTCCGCGGTCGGTTGGCACCTTGCCGGCATAGACAACCCGTTGCAGCTGGTGCACCGATTCGCCCCGGCTGAGCAGCGTGCGGATCTCGCGCCGGAAATCCTCGATGCACGCGTAATCACACAGGAAGTTGCTTCGCAACAGTCGGCCGAGGTGGTCTGCCGCTTTGTACGCCGGGTCGCCCTTTGCGGCACTGCTGAGCAACCGAAGCGCAAGATCCGCACCGATCTTGCCGATCCGGACCGACGCAATCACGCGCATCAAGTCGTCCCAGCCTGCGCGAATGGCCTTGAGCGAGACGCGTTGGAGGGTGATCCGTTCGATGTTCTCAGGCACGGTGAATCGCACCGGCAGGTAGAGCTTGCGTTCCGCCAGGTCGCGCAGTCTGGGGCACAGGTCGAAACCAAGCAGCTTGGCCACCGCCATGGCCGGGTTGGTGTAGCCGTGGGTATCGACGGCGAGCAGCGACAGTCGGATACGGTCCTCGCTTCGGTTGTGTTGCTCGACACCTTCGATGGCAACACCAGCCTGTCGTTCGTTGAGCACGATCGGCTGGTCGTACACGATTCCCCAGCGGTCCAGCACGTGGGTGTAAATGCCGGCGGCATAGGTGCGCCGACGCGGATCGACTCGGGCACTCCACAGATGGCGCGACACATCGAGGGACATCATGTCGGCCGACGCCTTCTCGCCATTGCCCCAGTGCGCTGCCAAAGGGATGCGCCCCTGGAATACAGCGACGCGCTGGTTGGCACGGCGCAGCCGGCCATGAGTTTCCAACGCGCGCATGGCGATCGACACCCGGGCGGTCTCCATGCCGGGGATCATCGCGGCCACGCTCTTCGCCTCGATGTCGGTGCCGTGCGCCAGCAGCGCCGCGTACATCGCGAGCAATTCATCCGCGTTCTCGGCACGATGGCCGAGCAGAGCCTCGGTGTAGCCGCAGTCGGCATCGACATCCAGCAGGATGTCGGGAAACTGGACGTCGCCGATGAGCTGGAATATGCGGCTGAGCGTGCGCTTTGGCTCGGCTGCGCCGGGATCAGCCGGGCTTTCCGGAAGGTGAAGCATGCCGTCGCTGCCGATACCGAGCTTGCCCTTGTCGCACGCCTCGGACACGGCGGCCAGCCCGGCCTTGAGATTCGCCAGAAGCGGTTCGAGGAAGGTGTCGGCGGTTGCCGGTAGCCCGAGCATCGCGCTGTACTTGCTCCGATCCCGCTCCCACTCATCGCTCGGGATCAGCATCCGGTCGCGCGCCCGAAAGCTGAACGAATGGTCGATCCACAACTTGCCGCTGCGCAGACTCTTGCGCATCGACATCATGGTGCAGGCGGCGAATGCCTTCAGGCCTTGCTGCCGATCTGCATCGTGCACAAGGTCGTGCCATGCCTTGCCGACCTTGGGTGATACGAAATCAGCGGGCAGTTCGGTGGTCTTCGCTGCCTGAAGCTCGCGCCAGGCCGTCCACTGCGCGAAGCCCGGGTCGGTCGGCGCGCCGCCAAATTCGAGTTCCCTGAAACCGCCAAGGAATGCGACTACCCGCGGATAGTCAGCGACAAGGGCTTTGCGGACTTGCGACAGGAAAGTGGCTGCGGGCGCATCCAGGAATGCACTGAGCAGCGCTTCGGCCTCCAGGCATCGGATGCGCCAGTCCTTGCTCTCGTCGCGCAAGACTTCTCTCGCCTGCGCCGATACGGCTCGCGCCGGCTGATCCGAGCGCTCGCGGCCGGCTTGAGCCTTCGTCGTTGCGTTCCGGAACAGATACTGGCTGCGCCGGCTTCCTTGCTGGACTGCCAGATCGGTCAGTTCGAGCAGGCTCATCCGCAGAAAACAGACGAGTTCGATCGTCAGGGTTGTGTCTTTGAGCTCGCGCGTTTTAGCGGGTCGGCGGCCCTGAACCTGCTGGGCGTAAGCGCGCTGTTTGGACAGGGCGATCGCATCCAGCGGCCACTCGTGCACTGAAAGAGATTTGAGGTATCGAACCTTCGCCAGGGTTTCGGAAAGAGTACTTGGCCCGTGGCGCCTGGGCGGCGTCTTGAGCCATTCCAGGTGGTTCGCGGTATCGCCGGACCGGGTGCTGTAAGCCGATTGATGGCAGCGCTTGAGGTCGGCTTTTGAGATCGCGACGGTGATGGTGCGCAAGATTTCAGTTTCTACGGCGCTGAAGGCCTCGCGTGCCCAATCCCGAACTCGGCGCGGGCCGGGAATCAGAATCCGGCGCTCGTACAGCCAATGGCACGCGTCCGTTGCCAGATCATCGGGATGCGAAGCTTCCGAAGCCCTGAGTTGAAGCATCGCGGCCAGATCGACTTCGTCGCGTGCTTCAAGGTCCCGAATGCCAAGATGACGCTTTACCCATCCAAGATGCACGTACAGCGTCTGGCTGCGCTGATAGATCGATCGCAGACTCGCGATAGTCGGCGAACTCGTTTTGAAGGCCTCGCCGACGTAGCGAAGTAAATTCCTCGGCAAGACCGTGAATCGGTCCAAAGGCCGGCCGGAAGCCCGAAGGAACAGGAGGATCAGCGCCGCCGGCGCCCGATGCTCTGCTCGAAAATGCGAGCAGACAGCACTGACATCTTCCGCCGACAACCGGAAGAACTGCTCGATATCGAAGTCCGACAGGCGGCTCGGCGTGCTCTCGCGGCCGACGAACCGATGGGCATATGAGGAGGACATAACCAGCGACGAGGAATGATCGTCCGGCAACTATACGAGGCGACCAATCACGCCCGGATCGTCGATATGGCCGACGCCCGGCCGCTTGAAAGCCGCACCAGCAAAGGCTTTGCAGCCAAAGCGCACCAATTTGCACGAAAAGGACGATTACCCCAGCCAGCGCAGGGCCTGCAGCTGGCGCTCGATCAGACGCGCGCGGCGGCTTGTGTTCCGGGTCGCCGGGCCGAAGGCCTCGGCATAGGATTCGGCTTGTTCGGCTTCGGAGAACTCTTCCATGCCGCGTTCTGCGGCGAATTCAGCAAGTGTCGGGAGCGGTTTGTCGGCGCCGAGGCGTTCGACGTCGATCAGGATCAGGCGGGCGGTGCCGGGCTTCGCCTGACGGCGGGCAGCGGCAGCGAACTCGCTGCGCAGCCAGGCGATGGTGCTGCGGACTTTTCGGAGGTCGGTCGATTCGCCTTCTAGGCGGAGGTAGCGGTCCCAGCTTGCGGAAGGATCGAGGCCCTGCGCGAGGGCGCGTGCGAAGGCGAAGTGCTGGCGGGAGAGCTTGCGGGGACGGGTGGTGGTTTTCATTCGCTGTTAGTGGCACTGTCGCCCAATCGATTAGCCAGTTAACGCGAAGCACGCGAAGGCAGGCTCGGCTGCCAACATGCCCTCACGGTTGCCGCTCATTGCTCTGGCCACGGCAGATTCCACCGCTCAATGATCTGGCGCAGACGTCGATCGCCGTCCGGGATCAAACTGTGCAGATCCGCTTTGGCCCATCGCAGCGCGTCCAGGCAGGCCAGCATGTCATCACTGATCGACACGTCGACCGCGCGCAGCTCGTAAAGGTCAAACGGAAAGGCCGCTCCGTTGTAAGTGCCGGCCAAAAACGCAGCAACGCGCCGAATCTGGCCACTATCCCGTTCTTCGGCTAAGGCCACCAAGCGAGCGAAAGCATGGGCAGCTTTAGATTGCGCCGCACTGGCGCTGCGAACCCATTCGTCTTGATCAGGCATATCAATTCGGCTTGATGGCGTTGCGCCACATCGAATGCAGCGCCGCGGTCAGATCCGCGCTACTGCCCTCCGTGTAATTCGGCCAGGGCACGAAAGGGGCTGACGTCCATTGATTGAGAACGATCGCATCAGGGCATCGGTATCTCGTCGGTCCTTGTTGTTGTTGCTGCCATTGCACGATCAGGACATCGCTGTCGCAGTTCATGTCCTTGACTTCGTCTCTGATGTCGTCGAACGACAGCCAGCCCACTTGCTCGCTGGCAAAGACGAGCTGCTTGGTTGTTGCGACCAGACCGACGCCGCCGGCGAGGAGCGCGACGACTATCGTGAGCGTCGCATTCAAGCCCGGCTTCGTTTTCCAGGCTTGGTAAGCGCGCCAGGCAGCGATCGCGAGCACGATGACGCTGCCGAGAAGTCCTAACCACACGCTCATTCGCCCGTCATCGCCGGGCTTGATGCCGCCGTTGTGAAAAGCCACGTTGTCGTAGAAGGTTGCGAACAACGGAGCAGTGAACAGCAGCGCGACCAGGATCTCCGCTTGCTTGCCGACAAGCCCGATCGCCGCGCCTTGCGGGCGCTCACTTTCACCCGCCCTGACGAAAACGATCAAACCGCCAACGAATCGCCCAACCGCGATCAACCCCAACAGCAAGCAGGCCCACAGATACCACATTCTTTTCTTCTCCCTGACTAGCTCAGCTCGCGCCCGATTGAGCGTTACGCTCTTTTCTGATTCTCCGCAGCGCCGACTTGAAGCCAGCGAGCTTCATCTGGAAGCCGTTCTGGTTGAGTGCTCCGAGAAGCGCGTTGAGCCGCACGCCGGAATCCAGGGCTGCTTGGACCTCAGCGAAGATGTCGCGCAGCCGTGCAGTGTCGGAACGCGCTGTCGCATCGTTCTTCAGCGCGCGTAGCGCCGTGACCAGCTGGCTTTGTTCCTCGCTCATTGAATTTGCCCTACTCCGTTCCTCTAATCTGCTTGATCCCCAAAACGATGCAGCCGCCGATGAACATAACCCAGCCACCGACAACGATGGCCCATCCCATGGCTTGGAGAGTGTCCTCGGCGTAAGCCGCGAAACCGTTCTGCGCAAATGCCGCCGCCGGCGAGAAGGCGAGGAAGAGCCCAGTTTCAAGCCGCATGCTTCGCCATTGCGATGCATTCAGGACGCGGCCCAGAGACGGCGCGCCGGCCGGGCCCGCCAGCTGAACCCAAACCTTGCGAAAAAAGCTCGTCATGATCATCTTCCATTCGAGTAAGACTACACCTCCACGGCGCCCTCGTGAATCCATTATGAATCCCGAATGAACCTTTAGCAAGCCTGACCGCATTTACAATGAATCTTGTTGCAAGCGGGAGTTGTGTTTCTAACCACGTTTGCTTCCGTCCGAATTTCCAGTGCTTTTGGAGATAAAACCGGTTATGACTGGCGACCCTCGAATCAACATCCTTGCCCAGCGCGCACAAGCCTGGGTGCAAACAGCAAGTCCGGCAGAGCTATGGGACGCGATGCAGAAGAGCGACATCGGCACGCGTGTTGGCATGCCCGATATGACTCCGCGGCTCGGCGGCTTGGTGGGCCCGGGCTCATTCCTCGAGGAGTTGCGTGTGCGCGAGTGGGCAGCGGACGCCCATGGCGATCTGGCGCAGTGGTTCGCCAACAGCCCGGAGGCGCAGCGAGACGCTCGGGAAGAGATCTACGGGCAGATTGCCGAAGTGTTCTTCGACGTCGGGGATTGGGAATGGGTCGAGCCGGGTCCGCCGCCCGATGATGGTCCGATTGAGCGGTGACAGCCACGCGTGGCGCGCCAAGCGGATTGCTGGGTCTTTCAGTGCGCGGCAAAAAGGCGGGCGAAAGCTTTGCGACGTCTCTGCGATACGCGGGGCTACCCTATTTGTCACATCCCGCACGATCATAGGGTCGCTTGCTGAACAAATGCGGATGCGTGGAATGCCAATCCTTCATCGCAGCCATCGGTGTCCTGCTCTTGAGCACCGACTGCGGGAACTGGTGGTTGTACAGGTGCACGTAACGCAGCAATGTCTGCTCCAGGTCGTCGCCCGAATGGAAGCGATGCGTCTTGAGCACATCCCCGATGCGCCCGTTGAAGCGCTCGACCATCCCGTTGGTCTTGGGCGTTCTGGGGCGCGTCAGCCGATGTTCGATCCCCAACTCCTGGCACAGCCGGTCGAACTCATGGTTGCCGCTGGGCTCACGCGCCCGGCTGGCAAACAGCCGGTCGGTGAACTCCTTGCCGTTGTCCGTCAACAGCCGGGCAATCCTCAAAGGACAAGCCTTGTGCAAAGCCTTGAGGAAGCTCCTGGCAGTGGCGGCGCTCTTGTTGGCCTTGACCTGCACGAACACCCACCGCGTGGCCCGGTCGATCGCCACGAACAGATAGCGCCGCTTCGTCTCGTCGGCCATCTGGGGCAGGAACTTCACATCCATGTGCAGGTAGCCCGGCTTGTAGGCCTTGAAAGCCTGATGAGCCACCTTCGGCTCGGCCGGGCGCAGTGCGCTGAGGCTGCCCACCCCGTGGCGGCGCAGACACCGGTCCAGGCCCGAACGAGACACATCGGCGCACAGGAACTCCCGGGTCACCGCCAGCAAGTCGTCCAGTGGCATCAGCAGCGTCTTGCGCAACTCAACGACCACCGCCTCCTGTGCCGGGTTGAGCGTGGTCTGCAGGCGATGCGCGGTATGCGAGCGATCGGCCACCGAGTCGCGCGCCTTCCATTTGTAGATGGTGGCCTCGCTGACGCCGAAGCGTTCGCTCAAGACCCGCGCACTGAGATTGCCGCTCGCGGCAATCTCAGTGCGAATGGCTGGCGTGGTGCGGGCGTTCTTGTGCAAGGCGATCATCATGCTGCGTTCCCCGGTTGGACCCCAAGAAGCTGTTCAACGAAGCTTCGCATGACGTCGCGAGCCATGAGCAGCGGGTAACGTCTGGGGTCTATGCAATCGTCCGGGACAGTACAGCTATCCCAACACGGGTGATCCGGGACGGGATATGACGTGACGTAGTGCCGCTTGCGCCTATTTTTCTTACCAATCGCCGCGCTCGAAACGATCCTCTTGTGCGCTGTAACCGGCACGGTTCATTTCGCCGAAAGCGTTTCTTAGAACCTTTTGCTGCTCCGAAAGCGCTGCCGTTGATGAAATAAAGGAGCGCGCGCGGGCCGTGGTGAATACTGACCCGAAAACCGATCTCCAGCATTCTCGAAGCGAATGCGGAACTATTACGCGGAGATTGAATAGCGTCGATGCGTGGATTGTGAGCACAGGACGAAACCCCAGCGATACTCCGAGCGCAAACCAGGGCACGGCAGTGATGCACGCCAGCATTAATGGCGACATGTGCAGGTCGATGTTCTAATCTGATTCTAAAGTTTTCATTCTTGATCACCACAGACGGGGTGAACAAAACTAATTGAAAGAAGAGCCTCATGACTCTGCATGTATTTTACCAGCATCAGTGCTCCTCTTGCGGCGCTTTCTATATTCCTTATGACTTAGATATAGAGTGCCCGAATTGCGGTGTTCTAGAAAAGCAAAGATTCGATTTTATTGCGCCAGCAGCGGACTCCGCCTTGCATAATTTCTTCGAATATGGAACTTATACTCCAAAGGCATGGTACGTAGGGAGCCTCGGCGATCACGTTCTTGAAATAATTTTCGAGATACTAGAAACACAACGAAACTCCGAAGAGCCAATAGATGAGGTCGCGAAAAGACTAGTGAATGAAATGAAATGGGGTGATCAGCTTTACTTAAAGGACTATACATCGGAACTTGCGCAGCGGGTCTACCAAAAAATAGGTGCGATCACTAGCGTATCAATGAAGCCAAATAAATTATTGGCGCCTCCGGAACTGGAGCAAGACATTGCCATATTCTCTGAAATCAACAACCGCGCAGGTTCCAATGGCGCCCTAACGCCATCTGATCGAGCTGATTTGGTGCAATTGGCGCCGGCGATCGTCAGAAAGCACATAGAATTCTTCGCCTCTTTCTATGTAGCATGCCTTTCAAAGGTGAGTCCCGGGTTTAGTGAACCGGTCGTGGACGGATCCGATGAATATAGTTTTCACAATGGTGATGATGCGGCCAACGCCATCAAGATTGCGATCCGTCAAGTATTGGACGCTCCTTTGACTTTATCGATCTGCGGATTGCTACTTATGCTTTTTCTGAAAGAGAGCAATAAGAACGCAGGCTTTACAACGGAGGAGGCAGAAGCCTCAATTCGAACGATCGCCCGTCTATCCTATGCACATCGGGTCAGTTTGATTCGCGAGTTTATCGACGAAGGACTGGTTCTACAGAAACGAGATGCCGCAGGAGTCTTATCTAGACGACCGCCTCCCAAGCCTGAAATCGCACCGAAAGGCGCGGCGGATTCAATGAAAAGCACAACAAGCGGTACTCCTGGGGGGATTATTCGCGTTCAAAAAGAGCTGCCTGATGGTGTACGCGGGTGGTCCTGGGGCGCATTCCTGCTAAATTGGGTCTGGGCGATTGGGAATAAAACCTGGATCGGTCTACTGGTATTAATCCCTTACATCGGATTTATTGTAGCTATTGTACTCGGGATAAAAGGTCGAGAATGGGCATGGAAGAACAAAGAGTGGGCGAGTTTCGAGGAATTCGATCGGGTGCAACGTAAATGGTCAACATGGGGGGTAGGGATTGCAGTTTGTGCGTTCAGTATTTCGCTCTTAATTTCCTTCTCTGCGTATAAGGACTACGTCCGGCGTTCCAAGGAAATACAACTGCAGTTGGGACATAAGCAGGAAGCAGTGGGGAAAACAGAAACGCATTCCACCGCGCCCGCTCTCACGCCATCCGCAGTCGAGCCGATAGCAAAGCAGCTGCCTGTTATCTCGACTGGTTCAATTTCGGGCACGGGCAGGGGCACACCTGATGACGCCAAATTGGCGAACGTCCTGCTGGACGCACTTCGCTTGAAACCTGGAACCGCTGAGCGAGTTCTGCCTTCCAGTAAGCCGATTGTTGCTTACGCGAACGCGGGATACCTCGACATTAAGCCTCTGATGCGTATCGATTACAGCGACTACCGAATCTTCAAGAAGCCGGCTTACCTGCTCGGACACGGGCTCGTCGCCATCGACGAGGAGTACTTCAAGGAGTGGGTAGGCTGTTGCGTCGCGACCGGATTGGCCGTGACAGTCAAGGTGAATGGCAGCCTGACGGGCTTAAAGAACTTTGCTGGAGTCAACGGCTGCTCCCTAATTCGAGACACCGACGCGCGCTATTACCCGCCGGATGTGCCGCTTCCTAGCGCGCCAAAGGGGACGTACGCCACGCTGTCCTGCAAGCAGCGCGACTCGCAGGCACGCTAAGGATTCCTCAACAGCGCTGGGCTGGATCGATGCAAGGAATCGAAGTAATTGCCCTTTTCGTGCATGTATGGAACCGGCGCCTATTGTTGAGGTCAGCTAAAACAGCTAGCCAGGTCATTTAAACGTGCTAGCCGCTCAACGAAATGTGCTAGCGCGGCTGCCTCAACGGCGATCCTGGCAACTCCTGCTCACGCCGACTTACCGGTCTGAGCAGTTGATCGAGATTCTTGCAGGCCATCGCCGCCCAGGGCGGAAGCGAGTTGAAGTCGATTGCATGGAATGGGCACACCGATACGGCTGGGTCAGGCCGCTCGCAAGGCCAGATCGGCGCTGCGACATCGAGCGGATTCAAGAACACGCATCGGATGGGCAAGCTGGCGTTGCCTGGGCATCCACAGGTGCAGCGCCGCCTGCACGAGCGATTCGATCTGCGGGTCCAGACGAAGTCCAGGCTTGCGACCGTTCTTGCCGCGCGCCACGGAGCTGGCAACCGGACTCGCCAGGAAGCGTCGACGCAACCGGTAGACATGCGTCCAATGGACACCCAACAGCTTCGATGCAGCCAGCGCCTTCTCGCGGGTAAGTGGGTTTGTGCCGAGCGGGCGCAACACACGGGCGACATGTATCGCTCGATCGGTGGTTGCGCTGGCGCTGGTCATCCGGATGGCGTCCTGTAGACGCGCTAGTGTCATTTGGCGCCTGCGAGCACGCGCTAGCAAATTTAGATGACGCGGAGCGGTTTACCGTTGCCGAGGAGCAACATGGACCCAGCCGGTTCAAAGTTCGATTTCTTCAATGAAATCAACGCGAAAGAACGGATTTTGGCTTGCATCTTTTGTTGACTTGGCTAGCGCCTTTAGGTGACCTCTACACATGGATCGCATCCACAGGTTTGTGGACGACAAGTTCCCGGGACTAGCAGGCTGCTGAAGTACCAAGCGCGCCGAAGGCATCTTGCGTACTGAAGAAGGCGGCTGGGTAATTTCGACGCTCCAGGCTCGCTGCCGTCGCCGTTTTCTTGGTTCAAGGGTCGGGGGTGCGGCAGAAATCATGGACTGGGTTATGCCGCAAGTCCAAGGCTCCCACGGTACTCGTGTTGTGGCTCTTAGATCCTGCGAATAGGCTCATAGTTACTGCCAATGCCGCCTTGACAGCCCTTCTCTTTCAGCGGCGCGTACAAAACGCGTCGACGATTCGCGCTTTGCGCTATATCGATTCTGAGAGGGGCTGCAATTCTTCGCGCGCCCTTCCGAGGGCGAATGCGCATTGTCATCATCGTTGATCCGATGACGCGCATTCGCAGGAACCCGGAGCCGCCGAGATTCAGCCTGTTGGCCCACCGCAACAGGTGGCGACAGAGTCAATTGAGAATAAATGCCTTCAAAATCAATGACTTGCCGGGGTTTTCCATTCGCATGATCCTTGAGCGCCATTCGCAGGATCTAAGAGCCACAACAGCTGGCGCAAGCCATCGCCGAAATCGGCCGCATCGACAAGACCATCCACACGCTGAATTTCATCGACGACGACGACCGACGGCGCAGTACCCTGCAGCAACTCAATCTCGGCGAAGGCCGCCACAGCCTGGCCCGCGACGTTTTCCACGGCAAGCGTGGCGAGCTGTACCAGCGCTACCGTGAGGGCCAGGAAGATCAGCTCAGCGCCCTCGGTCTGGTCGTCAACATCATCGTCTTGTGGAACACGCTGTACACGGACGCCATCCTGACTCAGCTTCGCAGCGAAGGCTACCCGGTTCAGTCGGAGGATGAGGCTCGGCTTTCGCCTTTCGGGCACGAGCACATCAACATGCTCGGCCGCTACTCGTTTGCCGTACCAGATGCAGTCACTCGCGGCGAGTTGCGGCCTCTGCGAGCCGCGACCGAAGCGTGACCCGGCCGGCTCGCACAGTCGCTTCAGATTTCATTGGAGCGGCTCGCGTCAACCGTGCGGCTTGACCAACGGCTATCGACCCGTTGCTGTCGCTCCGAGTCAGCGATACCGGCCGTTCGTGATGAACTCTCGGCGGCCAAACCAAGCAATCAACCGACCTCACCCGAGCAACCGAAGGTACCGCATTGCGGACTGCGGAGTCAGGGCACCGAATGGTTTAGATGTGAGCAAAGAGAGCGGACGCATGCTCGCGCATGTACTAACACGCCCCGCTGTTGATCGGCGTCGGCTTCATGGCGCCATGCTTCGCATCACGTTGGGTACGAACCGCAACGGTCGTAACCGTCACCAGCGGTTTGCGAGCGGCGGCGACACAGAGGCCACCACCTCGCGGAACGCGTCACCGTTGACACTTTCGAAAAACGACGCAACCCATCGCTGACTATCAGGCGCCCACTCCAGCATGTTGTACGAGAGCGGCGAGCCTTCCGCTCCGAGAGAACTGCCGCAGCCGATCGCAGTGAGCGGCATTCGGTCCGGCCCACGCTCCACCTCGCGCTCGACGTAGCGGGCCTTGTGCTTGTGCCCATGAAGAATCGTCTTGACCTTCCAGTCCAGGCACCAGCGATGCAAGTCTTCGGCATCCACCATCTCCAAGAATGCTTCGTCCCTGATGCCGACGGCGCTGAGTGCGCGCTGCACCCATGTCTCCGGTTGGACATCGAAAGAGAACGGGTGGTGGTGAACCAGAACGATAGGCAGGAAGTCCTTGAGTTCCGGCCTGGCTGCCGTGATCGTTCGATACTCGGCGCCGATCTGCCTGAACTGCGATTGCGTGATCTTCCCGCGAGCAAAGCTTCCCTGCACCGATGAGTTGAAGCAGATGAAGATCATCTGGCACTGATCATCGACGACGATCTTGGTCGAACCGATAAGCGCAACCTGCTTGTAGTTGTCGCCGAACAGGCCAATCATCCGTTGGTCGTGGTTCCCGGTGATCGAGATCGGCTCTCTGCCACCAGCCAGGTGGGTGATGTTGTTCCGAAAGGTCGTGAACAGCGCCGCGTAGTTCTTGTTTGGCGTGTCAAACAGATCGCCCGTGATGACGACCCTGTCAACCGACTTGACGATGTCGCGAAGTTCGGCGTCGAGTAGCGGCTGGTTCTCGGTCGCGTCGTCGGTACCAAAGTGCAGGTCGCTGAGGTGCAGCAGCCTCCGATAGCGACTTGGTTTGTCTGACGCCCAGCGCCGAAGTACGGCATCGAACCCGCCGGTCCCTCGGAAACCCGGGAATGGCCCTCGCCGATGGCGGCCTTCATGCATGCCGTTTTCAAGCTCACGCATGAGTTCAGAAACGCTCTCAAGGCGAGCAAAGGCACTCGCACCGTTCGCTGTCCAGAACACGAATCCGGGCCAGTCCGCAGCGGCGTGCAGAGCAACCGAGAACGCCGGGATCGGGTCGAGGACTTCGAAGTTCCGATCCGTCATGTCCTGCTCTGGGATCAGCACGAGCATTTGACCGTACATGGGCGCGCTGGCGATCTGCTTGGCTGTCTCGCGCAGGCGTTCGCCGGCCCCGACGGCAAGCGCGAACAGCGCATAGTCCGAGAGTTCCGAGCGCAGTTCTTCCAGGACGCGTTCGACGACCAAGCCGGGTAGCGTTTCTCGGTCGCCTAACTCCTGTGTCTCCCGCAGCCGAGACGCTGCTCGGACCGCAACTTCTGCGATCTCCTCCGGCCACGGCTCGAAGGCGGGCTCCGGAATGAGATAGCGCCTCGCGTCGTAGGCTAGCGCGTCGAGAAACTCTGCGAGGTCGTGGCGGCGAACTCGTGGCGCACCGCGCGACCGGGAAGTCACAAACGCCACAATGTTTGCGTGATCGAGCTTGAAAATTGCGCCCACGGCCGGTCTCCTTGCTTGTTCTAAGCGTCGACGCTCGCCATCGACGTGTCGACACGGTTACCCGCAAAGTGTACGAGCCGCCAACAGCGAACGAATCCCTTGAAGTGACGACGGCAACCTTCCGAGATTTGGTCGCACCAGAAACTTGGTCAGTCGCGCTCGCTCGTCGAGAATGCACAACAGCGGGTAACAGCCACCAGTCAGTCGATCGCCGGCCGGCGTGCGGTCGACCACACATGGCACGCACCGATGCGGCTGGGAACGCTACGCCGACACCTCTGTTGTCGACCGAGAAATCAGACAGGGACGAACAAGAATGAAGGTCGTAAGACTGAAGATCACGAACTTTCGCAGCATCAAGAGCGCCGAGCTGCATTTCGACGGGCACTCTCTGATCGTCGGCCCGAACAACGTTGGCAAGAGCACGATCTGCGAAGCGCTTGACCTGGTGCTGGGGCCTGATCGCATCTCGAAGTTCCCCCCGGTTGAGGAGTTTGACTTCCACAACGCGCACTACCTGGCCCCGGCGGCGGTCGAGTGCGAAGAGCCGACGCCCGTGCCGATCAAGATCGAGGTCGTGCTCGTCGACATCAACGCCGAGGTTGAAAACCGATGTGGCCAGCACCTTGAGTTCTGGCACACGGCCGAGCGGCGGCTCCTCGACGAAGGTGAGGTCGACGCCGCAAACCCTCCCTTGGTAGTGAGTTGCCTGCGCCTGGAGACCGAGGCCGTCTACAACCCGGAAGAGGACGAGTTCGAGGCGAAGACTTGCTACTCGCGCAGTCCGAACGGCGAGCCTGGCGAGTTGGACAAGGTCAGCAAGGAAGTCAAACGTCTGTTCGGTTTCCTGTACCTGCGCGCGGTTCGGACAGGCTCACGCGCCTTGAGCTTGGAGCGAGGCTCGCTGCTTGATGTGATCCTGCGACTCAGGGGCTCACGCGCGGGTCTCTGGGAGAAGGCCATCGAACGCCTGCGCAACTTGGAAATCGAGAAGGACGCTACCCACTTGCAGCCCGTCCTGAAGTCGATCGAGGCGCGCCTCGGACGCTACATCGCGTCCGACGTGGACGGCAGGACGACCAAGCTGCACGTCTCCCAGTTGACGCGTGAGCATCTGCGCAAGACCATGGCGTTCTTCCTGGCGATGTCCAAGGACCAGACGCCGGTGCCATTCCAGCAGGTGGGCACCGGCACCCTGAATGTCCTGGTGCTCGCTCTTCTGTCGTTCATCGCTGAACTGAAACCGGCATCGGTCATTTTCGCGATGGAAGAGCCCGAGATCGCAGTGCCGCCCCACACGCAGCGACGGATCGCGGACTACCTGCTCCACAACACGACGCAGGCCTTTGCGACCTCGCATTCGCCGTATGTCATCGAGCGCTTCGAGCCGGAACAAGCCTTGCTCTTGTCGCGCGGGCCCGACTCCAGCGTCACTGCCAAGAAGGTGTCCGATGCGGGCGGCCTCAAAGGCAACGACTTCAAAAGATTTGCGCGGCGTGGTCTGACGGAGTGCATGCTCGGCAAGGGCGCCATCGTCGTCGAAGGCCTGACAGAATTTCACGCCTTGCCGGTGGCGGCCAGAAAGATGGAGGAGAGCGACAACTCGCTCCAGCCACTCGACATCGCTGGCGCCGCGTTCTTCGACGCGGAGAGCGAGGGGGCGATGCCGAAGTTCGGCACCTTCTTCAAGGCCCTCGGCCTGAAGACGTTCTCGTTTTATGACTTTATCGCGCGCCCGCCAGAGAAGAAGAAGCTGTTCACCGCTGCGTTCGACGTAGATTGCGAACATTCCCACGCAGGGTTCGAGGTGCTCATCGTGAGAGAAGTGCCGCTCAACCGACTGTGGCTGTTCCTGGACGACCTGCGAGCATCCGGGGATAACGGCAACTTCACGATCCCTGCGGTACGCCCTGCCGACGCAGACCTGAAGAAGCTCGCGCGCTCCGCGCTGGAAAGCAGCAAAGGCGCCGGTTGGGCAGCAAGACTCTTTGAAGGCAGCGAGGTAGCCGAGTTGCCACCGACGGTGACAGGCTTTCTGAAGCAGGTGTATGCGGCTTTCCCGAAGCCGGCCGACATCCCTGTTGAGGTCGCGGTGGCGGTGGCGGTGGCGGCGGCGCCAGCGAAGCCAGCCGGGCCCGAAGCTGCCGGCGCGTTGGTGCCGCCCGCTGCTGCGGCGTGACCGAAGACGCCTCCATGGAGGTCTGCGACCTTCGGCGGCAACTGCTTGATTGCAATGGGCACGCTCTCGTCATCGGTGGCCCGGGAAGCGGCAAGACGACGATTGCCTTGAAGAAGGCCGTTGTGCGCATCAGCGATGGTTTGGCGCCCGGTCAGTCCGTCCTCTTCTTGAGCTTCTCCAGGGCGGCCGTCGCTCGTGTCGGCGAGGCCACGCGCCTGGAGGTGCCGAGAGCGCAGCGTGCCATGCTGAGCATGCAGACCTTCCACTCATTTTTCTGGACGTTGCTGTCGGCGCACGCCTATTTGCTCGGTGCACCGAAGTCGTTGCGCATCCTTTTGCCGCAGGATGAGCAGGCCAAGTACGGCACGATCAAGTCCAAGGACCGAAAGGAAGAGAACCCGGATTGGCAGGCGTGGCTGCTGGAGCGCGATCGGTTGTTTCGGGAGGATGGGCTGATTGCTTTCGACCTCTTCCCATCCAACGCGGCGCAACTTCTCGAACGCAGCGCGCACGTTCGCCGCCTTATCACTCAGCGCCACCCACTGATCATCGTGGACGAGGCGCAGGACACAAACGAACATGCCTGGCGCTGCATCGAGTTGCTGGCACCTGCCGCACAGGTGATCTGCCTGGCGGACCTTGAGCAGCAGATATTCGACCACCTTCCCGGCATCGGTCCGGAGCGGATCGTCGCCATCAAGAAGTCTCTGAAGCCCTTGGAGATCGACCTTGGTGCGCAGAACCACCGCAGCGGCGGCACCGAGATCGCCACCTTCGGCCAGGACATCCTGCTTGGCAAAGTTCGCGGGTCGCCATACGTCGGTGTCTCCGCCTTCGCCTACAACCCGAAGCTGCGGGCGCTGAGCGCCATCATGCGCATGTCCATTGGCATGCTTCAGCGGGCCATCAGGAAGTCGACCGGGAAGTACGGCAAGAACGTCGCCATCCTTACCCACTCCGGGGCATCAGCGGCCAAGATTTCGGCGGCGCTGAACGCCGAACCGAAACCGGTCCGGCACAAGCTGTCTTTCGACGAGGCCGAAGCCATGTTGATGGCTCGCTTCGCGGCGTTCCTGCTTGAACCAAAGCGAGAGCTTGATCGGATGCGCGACCTTGCAACGGCTCTTGATCTGCTTGCGACGGCGAAGCGAGCCAATGGTCTGGCAGCCGCGAAGCAGTGGCAAGTCTGGGCGTTGGCGGTTCAGGCCGGCAAGGCGCCGAAGGCGAAGTTCGTTCAGGCAGTGCTGGGAGCTATGGATGATCTGCGGGCCCAGGGTTTCTCAGGCGATCCGGCGAGGGACTGGACTCGCGTCAAGATCGCACTGCGAGCAGCCGGCGACGAGCACTTGACGGAGGCGGCGAAGAACCTTGACTACCTGGTCGCCTTCAATCGTGGCAAGCGCATCGGCGGAGGACTCGGAGCGGTCTGGACGCGTGATGGGCAGTACACCGGCGCACGGCAGGTGCTCGACCTAGCTCTCGCGCAAGACCAAATTCTTGGCGGTGTTGACGACCCGCCCGGCGTGCAGGTCATGACGGTCCACAAGTCAAAGGGGAAGCAGTTCGACGGCGTCATCGTCGTTCGCGAGGGGCGACACGATGGCGAGCAGATGATGTCGTCGTTCGTTTGGTGGGGTGATGAGCCTCCTTATCACCGAAGCCGCAAGATTCTTCGCGTCGCCATCACCAGAGCCAAGGCGCACACGTTGATGCTTGGTCCGATTTGGCCGATCTGTCCGATCATCGGCCGGCACAAGCTGTAGATTGAATCGCAAGGCTAACTAATGCTGATTTGGATAGTCCCGATGTACCTGAAGGGATCCGTCACGCGCCAGCGTTCTGCGCGCCCTTTGTCGTCGCTTTCGCTGGCCTTCGGATTCCGAAGTTCCACCGCATCCAGCGGGTGGCTTGTGCGCCTTGAAGGGCAGCTTATCGGTTGTGGCGCGAATGTCGCTCAATGGCCGACAGCCGACGGTCAGATATCCCGCGTTGCGCGACCCGCCACCGCAGCTGGCGTTGGGTTGCGGGGCGCGGCAGGCACTCGCCGTTCCGAGCCGATGGAAACATGGACCCGGCGGCACTCGACCCCGGCGAGTTCGGTCGCGGGGCGATCTCGGTTTGCGTGCAAATCGTAGCGCTTTAAAGGCAGGGAAAACCCTTAATTTCAACGCTTAACTAATGTTATCCAGGCTCACATGGATTGCAGCGCTTGGCCTGTCGATCCTGAAACGCGATGAAACGTAGCAGGCGCTCAAGGAAAGCCAGCTCCACGCATGAGAGCACGGGTATACCCATGGACCAGACCGCTACGATTTGCACGCAAACCGAGATCACCCCTGCTGATGTTGATCGTCGGCCGCAAAACGGCGGTCGACAGTCTTGCCCTCTGGACCGTTGCGCCGGACCGGGTCTATCAGTGGGCGCTCGAATGACGCCCGGCTCATGCCGACATGGTTACGACCGTGCGCGCGAAAAAGGCTCAGCTGCCCAGACCACGCGCAATACTTGAAAGCTGTTGCCTGCCGGTCGATCGAAATGGATCGACCAGAGCGCTTTTAAGTCGCAAGGACCTCTTTGAAGAAATCCAGGACTGCTTCCGCAAACTCATCTGGTTCCTGCTCCGCCGGATAGTGTCCTGAGTTCTCTAGAACAACACCTGTCACGTTGGCCGCGACCTGCATCATGCCTCCCGCCACTGCGCTTCCCATTCCGAACAGTCCGCCAACGGCGAGCACTGGAATGGTTAACTCGCTTTCCGAATGCGTCCGTATCGCCTGCACATCGATGTCGCGCGATCGGTAGTAGCCCAAGGTGCTTCTGAGTTGGGTTTCGTTGGCGTAGGCCGCCAGATAGTCTCTGACGTTCTCAGGCCTGAGTGGGCGCCTTCCAGCGCTCTCTTCGAGAAACTTGCCGTAATAAGCGCTCTCCCGC
Organism: Variovorax sp.; assembly: GCA_965218415.1. Taxonomy (GTDB): domain Bacteria; phylum Pseudomonadota; class Gammaproteobacteria; order Burkholderiales; family Burkholderiaceae_C; genus Variovorax. Next base: position 2,100,669 of record CBDCKT010000003.1, on the reverse strand, counting down.
CCCGGGATCAGCAACTCTCCAAGTCCTACGGAACGGTTGAAGGGGCCATGCCATTGCGGGTAGTACGCCGCGCCTGGCTCAGGAATATCGGCCTGAATGCCGGGGAGAACTTCTTCTTCGACCACCAATGCCCGACACCGCGCTCCGGCTTGTTTCGCGATCAGATAGCCGATAGTGCCGCCCCAGTCGTGACCGACAACGACAAACTCCCGAACGTTCCTGGCATCGATCAGATCCAGGATTTCGTTGCCGATCGTTGCCTTGTCGTAAGGGAGATTCGAGCGGTCAATGCTTCCGAGGCCACGCGGCGTGATGCATTCAACGTGATAGCCGGCGCCTTCGATCATCGGGCCGACCTGATTCCAGTGCAGGGGCGTCACAGGCCACCCGTGGATACAAACAACAACGAGGTCAGATCTCACGTCATTTCAAACATGTCGAAGCCTTGTGGGCGCGCGTGCTGCGTAGTTCGAAGCCTGAAGGCGCTTGAACGCTCAATCGCCCAGACTACTTTAAGTCGTTAGTTGTTGTGGATCTTAGATGCTGCGAATAGGCTCATAGTTACTGCCAATGCCGCCTCGCCGGCCCTCCTCTTTCGACACCGCGCGAACAATCTCGGCAATTCGGCCCTCTACACTCATGGCGCCTCCCACGGATTGACCAGTTTGACGCCGGTCCCTGTGAAATCCGGGACGTTGCGCGTTGCAAGCGTGAACCCATGCTCCAGCGTCGTGGCCGCGATCATCGAATCACGGAAAGCCCTTCGGTCGGGGACGTGCATCGCCGCGCAGCGCATCGCGACTTCGCCTGTGAAGGGCAGCACCCGACCTTCGAACGCCTTGCGTATTGCCTCGAACCAGGAGCGAAGCGCGCTGCCCTGCGCCGGGGTGCGTCGCTCCAGCTGCAGGATGCCCATCTCCTGCTCCAGAATGGTGACTGCCGAAATGAAGAACTGGCCGTCCGGGATGTTGGCAGCCCAGGCTCGAACCGTCTGCGACTGCTGGGCCTTGCCAGGCCGAAGCTCCGACAAGACGTTGGTGTCGAGCACGTACATCAGTCGAATTTCGCGGGCTCGAACTGAAGGTCGGCGCTTGGCGGCTCAAACTCGATGCCCTCGGCACCCGGCAAACTGTCCATCAAGTCCAGCAGCGACTTCTTCGGTGTGCCGGTGATGCGGTAGTAGTCCTCGATCTTGAGCAGTGCAAAGGCGGGGCGCCCGCGATCGGTGATCAAAACGGGGCCTGCGGCCGCAGCCCGCTTGGCAGCGCGTACGTCGCGCGTGAAGTCGCGGCTCGAAAATGTCTGTACCGTGGTCATATTGGTTGCTCCATCCAGGCCGAACGCAGCAGATTCAAGAGACGATCAATTAGGAACTACAGCGGCACAGCACTTTCCTGAACCTAATGTCAGTACATTATGACATTGTTCCATGGCTGTCAACCCCAGAATCGTCGAGATGATAAGTATCATTATCATCCGTGGGATTTTTGGCGGTTAAATCGAAGGGCTGGCTGCGGGCGCAACTTAAGTCGTTGTTCCGCATGGCCTTTTTGACCAGCATCGCCAGTCGCTGAACGTAGCTGCAGCGGACTGCGATCGACAGGGAAACATCCTGCGCAGTGGCGCTTCCAACAACCTCCGTCTATCTGAACGACGATGCCGCAAACATCAACCGGGCCGGTTTGCACGGACACCGAGATCACCCCTAGCGGCTCTGTGACCGGGTCTGCTTCGGCCCCGGTTGCCGATGCTTGCCGTCGACGCCGAATTCGTATGAGATCGCGCTGGCCTTGCCGACTTCGAAGGTCCGGCCGCCGCACAGTGTCCGGTCATGGAGTACGAACTGGTCTTCGGTTCCGGCAATGCGCTGCAGAACGTGCTGCGCGCTTTGCCCGACGATGCACCCGCTGTATTTCTTGTTGCCGCCCACGTCGGCATCGGTCACCAGGGCGCCAGCAACCTCTCTCCTTGTCGCGGCGATCAGCGCCTTGCTCGAGGCCTGCCGCTTGCGGATCGGTTCGATCACGCGCTCGACCGACCAGGCCGGCGCATCGGGCTCGAACGTCATCTTGCCTGCGGACTTGGACAGGATGACTTTCGGCACTTCGCCGTTGACTGTGTTGTCGAAGACCGCGCATGCGTCCGCGCGCATGACCGCTGCGGGCAGCAGCGCCATCGCGCGCTCGTAGCGATCGGATATTTTTTTCGCGTCGACCGGATGTCCGCCAAGTGCGACGCGCTGCTCGACGCGGGCTTGATTTACGGCGGCATCCTCCGTGGTGACGAAAATCAGATCGACGCTGAAACCCTGCGCCTTCGCCTCATCGATGAGTGCGAGCTTGCCGGGCGTGGACATGACGGTTTCGAAAGCGAAAGAGCGCTTGTCTCGGATGGCCCCGCGTCGACGGGACTCGGCGAGGTCGGCGGCGGTTTTGTCTTTCGCCGGTGAGGCGGGCAGATGCGCCAGTTCAACGCGCGCGATGTTGTCGGCGTTGATGTACAGCTTCGGAAAATCGGAGCGCTGCTTGAGGCCGTCGGTGACGGTGCTTTTGCCAGATCCGTTGGGACCGGCCAGCATCACCATCCGAAGGCCAGTCTCCGGAGGCGCGGACTTCACGCGGCGCGCGAATAGGTCTTTTTGCGTGCCGCTGGTTCACGGGCCACGAACTGCCCCGTTCCCGGCACGTAACGTTCGACAGACCCGTCCTGATGGACCAGCTGCACGCCGGCTTTCGTTTTCTCGATCCTCGGCAAACCAGCCGCATCGCTTTCGGCGACCGCTTTGGCGATCGCATCACCCATCAGCTTGAGCGCTTCGTCCCGACCGATGATGTCGATGATGGACTTGGTCACTGGTGCTCCTTGCGTTGCATGGTTCATTTTAGCCTTTCGGGGTTGACGGCGCTCGCCTTTTAAGAGTGCGCTTTTTTGGAGTCAGAAGAACAAATACCCGGCTTTCGCCATCGGTATGCGGATCAACCAGAGTGTGGCGAGGTGCAGCGGGTTGATCGATCGCCTGCTCAGTAGCCCTCGCCGATCAAGGGCGGACTTTGCGAAAGGCGGCGGTGGGACCGCCGCGACCAAGCTTGCCATGCAGCCCGCAAAGATTTGCTGGGTCAACATGCGCGAGTGACATTTTCTTGCTAGAATATGCATCAATCGCATATTCGGAACATGCATCGATGATCACGACCGTGGGTGACCTCATCAGATCGGCGCGCACAGGACGCAGTCAGCAGGAGTTCGCCGACCTCCTGGGCGTGAAGCAGTCCTCTGTCAGTCGATACGAAAGCGGCAAGGCGAGTCCGCCACTCGTCGTCATCGAGCATTGCATGCGTCTGGTGCATACCCAAGCGGCGGAAGTCTCCCCCACCGCCGAACAGCTTGCGGACCGGGTGCGGGCCGTGCTGGCTGATCCGGCGTTTGGGCAAGTTCGATCGGCGCTGTCACGGTTGGTCGACGCCTTTGTCGTCGAACACACGCAAGCGCGCGCCGCCAGCGCCGCGCCCGACTCATGTGGAAGCTGACATGGCCACGCAATCAACCATCGAATGGACAGAGCAGACCTGGAATCCGTCGACCGGATGCACCAAGGTGTCGCCCGGCTGCAAGAACTGCTACGCCGAGGTCATGGCAAGGCGGCTCCATGCCATGGGCGCCCCTGGCTATGCGAACGAGTTCAAGCTGACCGTTCATAACGGTCGGTTGGGGCAGCCAGTGGCGAGAAGAAAACCAACCGTGTACTTCGTGAACAGCATGAGCGATCTGTTCCACGAAGATGTGCCGGATGCTTTCCTGGACCAGGTGTTTTCGGCCATCGACGCGACGCCGCATCACACCTACCAGATCCTGACCAAACGCGCGGAGCGGCTGCCCGAATACTTTGCGAACCGACCCTGCCCACAGAATGTCTGGCTCGGCGTTTCGGTGGAAGACAGGAAGTACGGTGTTCCTCGAATCGACTACTTGCGCACCGTCCGGGCCCGCATTCGCTTTTTGTCGGTTGAGCCGCTGCTTGAGGATCTCGGTCGGATCGATCTGAGCGACATCCACTGGGTCATCGTCGGTGGTGAGTCCGGGCACAAGGCGAGGCCCATGCACGAGGACTGGGTTGCTGGCGTGAAGGCACAGGCAGATGCCGCGGGCGCAGCGTTCTTCTTCAAGCAATGGGGCGGCTGGGGCGCGGACGGCGTCAGGCGGCACAAGAAGGCGAATGGCCGGGTCTTTCGGGGGCGGACCTGGGACAACTTCCCTCTGGCGCAACCGCAGCCCTAGAACAGCTTTCCTTGACCTTCGATATTGGATGCGGTCGCCCAAAACGTGTGGGCAAGATCATGCTTCGCTGCCAACAGCAAACAGTAGAGCGGCTGGTTCCTGCCTCCCGTGATCAGCCGCATTTCCGCCGAAGGCCAAACTTGCTTAGTCGCGACCAGGTCGCGCCAGTATTGGAAAAGCTGTCGCCTCAGTGCCTGCTGCGTTTGCGCAATCGACACGCTTTGGCGCCAGCCAGGTGCGAACACATCGAACGCCGAGTCTTCTAAAGTCGCGTTGCTGACAAGATTGCGTTGCAGGTCCATCTGGCTCACGTGGACCAGCATGTCGATCCGCTTCAGGCTCGACAATGCGACGACGATGCCGAAGTCCAGAGCGGCCAGGTTGAATGGATCGAGAAACGCGAAGTGCAGCCCGTGCGGGTTGAGGTTGGGCACGAGTTGTTGAATTGCTGAAACGGCAGCGCCGTCCATCTCGACGACGGGAGCACCCAGCGCGCGCAGGCGAATGGCGCTTGCGTGCCTGCGTTCAGCGTCGAGATCGCCGATGTAGACACGCGTGAACGGCGTCCCGCCGTCGCAACTTTTCTTCCAGGCCGCGACCGCGCCACCATCGATCCAGGCCCCGGTTTCGCGAAGCCGGCAGCGCCCCGGGCCGCAGAACGGGTCGATGAAGGTCGCGCCGGCGTTGCCGGCGCCTGTCCATCGCGCGCGCACGGCGCGCGAAATGTCGATGTATCGGCAAAGATACTCGTGCTTCTTTTTCGCCCAGGCGCCAACCTCCTCGGCAGGCAGACCATCGTCCCCTTCAATCAGTTTTCCCATGTGGGGCTGGACTCTAAAGGAAACCCCGCCGTGCTATGACACGGCGGGGTTGACGGGTGGCGATCCAACTACAAGAGGCCGGTTTCAGCCATTGAACAAGTCCCGGCCGCCCCGACGATCAGGTGGTCGAGTACGCGGACGTCGACAAGCGCCAAGGCGCTTCTCAGCGCGAAGGTGATCGTCTTGTCGGCTTCCGATGGTTGCGGTATCCCTGACGGATGGTTGTGGTAGAGCACCACGCTCGATGCGTTGAGCGTCAGCGCCCGTCGCACGATTTCCCGCGGATACACCGATGTTTGCGTCAAGGTTCCCCGGAACATTTCCTCGACCGAGAGGATGCGGTGATGCGGATCGAGCCAGACCACACCGAAGGCCTCGATCGAGATCGGAGCAAGTCTCAGGCACAGATAGTCCCTGAGTTCGTTTGGCGACGCAATGGTTTTCGTCGCCAATGCCTTTCGATCGAGATGCCGGCGCAGAATCGCCAGAGCGCTTTGGATGACCTCGCATTCGCTCGCTTCGAACCCTCTGGCGCGATAAGCCACGGTTGGCTCGCAGACGATGGAAAGTTCTTCCATTTTTCGACTCCTTGAAATGAACGGAAGGAGCCGACCCACGGGGCGCGGCCCCTATGGGTTGATAGGAAAATTGAGTCGGTGCTCGCCGGCTGGGCGTCACCAAATCAGGAGTTGGCCGGAACAGCCGGCCGAAAAAAGAGCCTCGCGGGACTCATCACAGATCACGCAATAGCCCGTCGGGCGCGGTGCTCAGGTGCCGCCGCCGCCCAGTCTGCGGTAATAAGCATGGTCCTTCGCGCTGGACGTACCGTCCGACATCCGGTGTAGCCGCTTGATTGCGCTCACGCCGTCGAAGATTTCATTGGCGATGATCGAAACCACGGCGCCCAAATCGACGAGGCGAACGGTGTCCGCGCTGAAAAATTCACTCATTGGTACTCTTTGGTAGAGCAGGCAATGCGTTACCCCGACTGGGCAACGCATGCCCACGGGGGTTGATGGAAGGTCAAGTGGCCTGGCTGCGGTTTTGAGCCGCAGTATCCGGATAACAAGGCCTGATCCGGCGCCATCTGCCCCAAGGACATCAGCGTCGGAAAGATAGCATGCTGCGGCCGCAATACCAAGGGTGTGGCGCTGCTGCACGTTGCGACATAGCTGGTCTCACTCTTCCCCCTTGGCACCGTGTCAAACAGCAAACCAAGTCAGCAACCCGAAGACGACAACGACTGCCCAGACAGCCAGTCTTTCGCCGTGCCGCGAAAACAGTTGACCAAGAGCCCATCGCACCGGTCTGCTTTTAGCCATCCTCAGCTCCGCGTGCAGATCGCCAACAGCTCGATCCCTGAATTGAAGTTCGCTGGTCGCGGCCAACTCGTCGTCGATCAATCGTCCGATGTAGGGCAGCACTTCAATCTCGTTGATGTTCTGCTTCCACGCGTCGACCGGCGTCAGTTCGCTGGCCAGCATGGGGCGGGACAATCCCGACTCTCTACCGATCTCGACATAGTCGAACTGGATGTTGAACTGCTCGTAGAACCGATTCCGCCGATCCTTGTTGCTGGTCGAGGCCATGTCGGCCTGCAATTTGATGGCGTTGACTTCGGCGTCCGGCCACTGCCTGGCCCAGATCACAACCTCATTCATCAGATAAGTGCCGACGCGCAGTCCGCACAAATCGTCGGGATTTACAAAAACCGCGCCGTGGCCACCGCATGCCACCGTTGTGCTGTTCGAACTCGTCAATGAGACGCGAGGTTTCTCTGGCGTCATTCGGTAGCCAGCATCGAATGTCCCGCGCGCGTCCAGGTGACAATCGCCTAGCTCCGGGACACGGCGATACGCAAGCCGGATGGACGCTTCGACGATCGGACCATTCGCTTCATCACGTCTGTAGGCTTCTTCACGCTCGACGATCAGCACAGCCACCGGGCGGCCCGTCTTGTCACGTGCCTTCCGATCGAATACTTCGAGCACTTGCACCCGCGCTTTTGCTCGTCTCCCATTGACAAAATCCGGCTCCAGCAACTTCAACACAGTGACTTTCGGTGTGTGGCAGCGCGCCATTCTGAAGCCATCCGAACGGCCTATCCATGCAAGAAGCACGGATGACCCAGATCGTTGCTGCACCCGCGGCAAGTTCTCATGGCCTCAAGCTCGGCCGTCGCAGACCAGCCACCATGCCAGGCCCAGCACAGCGCCTGATCCTCCTGGAACGGTTCGGGTAAGCGTTGCACGCCGGTCTCGTAGTCGCTCCTGCCGCACGCCCGGGCGTCCTGCAAGCAGCAATCGAGAAGGGCCTCCGCTCGGTCGGCGTCACCCGACTCGGCAGCGGCCCTCGCGTGGGCGTACTGCGCCCTGATGTCCAGCGCACGCATCAAGGACCTCCCGTCGACGTTCTCGCCGCAACGGGCTTGCCGTGTCGAACAGCAGAGTCGAAGCACGGGAGCTCGTCCATCAATACCCGTCGCCCGTCGCCAAGTTCTCGAATTTCGTAATCGGCTTCAGGAACGCGAGTTTGACGATGCCGGTCGGCCCGTTGCGCTGCTTGCTGATGATGACTTCGGCGACGCCCGGCTCCTTGCTGTCCTTGTTGTAGTAGTCGTCGCGGTAGATGAACATGATCACGTCGGCGTCCTGCTCGATCGCACCCGATTCGCGCAGGTCGCTCATCATCGGGCGCTTGTCGGTACGACTTTCGACGCCGCGGGAAAGCTGCGACAACGCGAGCACCGGGCACTTGAGTTCCTTTGCCAGCATCTTGAGGCCGCGCGAGATTTCGCCGACCGCTGTCGCGCGGTTCTCTTCGCTCATGCTGCTCGAGACGCTCATGAGCTGCAAATAGTCGACCACGATCAGGCCGAGCTGGCCGCACTGGCGCGCGAGTCGCCGTGCGTTGGCCCGCAGCTCGCTGGTCGTGAGGCCCGGCGTTTCGTCGATGTGCAGCGAGATGTTGCGCAGCCGCTCGATGGCATCGGTCAGGCGCGGCCATTCTTCGTCGGTCAACCGGCCGGTGCGCAAATGAGTCTGGTCGATGCGGCCGATCGAACCGACGATCCGCACCGCGAGCTGCGACGCGCCCATCTCCATCGAGAACACCGCCACCGGCAAGCCTTCGTTCAGCGCGACATGCTCGGCGATGTTGATCGCGAGCGCGGTCTTGCCCATCGATGGCCGCGCGGCGAGCACCACCATGTCGCCGGCCTGGAAGCCCGAGGTCATGCGATCGAGGTCGACGAAGCCGGTCGGCACACCCGTGATGTCGTTCGGGTTGTCGGCCATTTCGCTGACGCGATCCAGGAGCTGGACGGCGAGCGTGTCCATGCTCTGGAAACCTTGCTTCAGGCGCGAGCCTTCTTCGCCGATGTTGAAGATCTTCTGTTCGGCTTCGTCGAGGATCTTGTCGACCGGCTTGCCTTGCGTGTTGAAGGCGTTGGTCGCGATCTCGTCGCTCGCCGAGACGAGCTTGCGCAGGATCGAGCGCTCGCGAACGATCTCGGCATAGCGGCGGATGTTGCTCGCGCTCGGCACGTATTGTGCAAGCGAGTTGAGGTAGACCAGCCCGCCGACATCGTCGGCCTTGCCCGCGCTCTGCAGATGCTCGTAGACCGTGATCACGTCGGCCGGCTTGTTCGCATTGACAAGCGTGCTGATCGAGCCATAGATCAGCTTGTGCTCGTAGCGATAAAAATGGCTGTCGTCGAGCAGATCGCCGACCCGGTCCCAGGCGCCGTTGTCGAGCAGCAAGCCGCCCAGCACGCTGGATTCGGCTTCGATCGAATGCGGGGGAATGCGCAACTGCGCGATGTCGTGATCGGCCACGGGATCGTTGTCGGCGCGGGAAAAAACAGCGGACATGAACTTCCTTGCCCGCGATGCGCTCAAGCTGCGAGCGCCTGGCTCTGCGCACCAGCCATCGTCGGCGCGGCGTCGATCGATGGCATGCGATTGCCCATCGGTGCGCCGACGCCTTCGAACAGACCGCCCGGCGATTGCTCCAGGGCCGCGACACAGGCCGGGTTCAGCCACACGACTTCCGTGCGCACCGCCGTGCCGCGATTGCCCGAAATACGTGCGCGCGTGGTGTGCCGCCGCCAGTGCGGCAAACACGCCTCGTAGAGCGCGCTCGGGTAGCCGCACAACACGACCATGCCGGTCAGACCGTCGACGGCGTCCAGCAGATCGGCGTGCTGCTCGGGGGTCATCTCGTGCCGGTAATAGGCCTGACCGCGCCGTAGCACGCGCGTCTCCGGGAGGTAGGGCGGATCAACGAAATGCAGGGTTGTCGGCGCGTCGTGTTGCCGCATCACGCCGATGCCGTCCCGGTTCTCCAGCAACACGCCCGCCATGCGCTCTCCGAGCGCCGCAAGCCCGTCCGGGAAACCGACCCAGAGCTGCTGCGCAGTACCATTTTTCCTGCGGGTGTCGATCCGGAACCCGGTCGTCCCCTTGCTGACACCAGCCGAGCCGAAACCCATGCCCGCGCGAATGGCTGTCCGTCGCGCCCGCTCGACCGGGCAATCCGTTGCTTCATAGGCCAGCTCGAACTCCCGCCGGCTGTACGGCGTCAGCCGGCAAGCCTGCTCCAACGCCGCGCGACGCACCGGGTCGCGCACCACCCGGAAGAAATTCCAGATGTCGTCATCGAGGTCGTTGTAGACCTCGGCGTAACTGCGTTCCTTCTGCAACAGCACCGACGCCGCCCCGCCGAATGCCTCGACGTAGCAGACATGCGGCGGGAAAAACGACAGCAGCCACGGCGCCAGCCGGAACTTGCCGCCGTAGTAACGCAGCGCTGGCCGGGTGATTGCATCCGGCTCGGCCTCGCGCTGGCCGCGCAGCTCGGTGTCCATGAACGCGCTCATGCCGCGCTCCCGGCAACGCTGACGGCCATGCCCACCGGCCGCACCCAGACCGGCGTATCGGACAGCCTGAAGGTTTCCCCGGTGCGCGACAGCAGGATCGCGCGCCCGATCTCCTGCGCGATCGCCGCCGCGGCAGCGCGCGGCACCATGTTCCCGATGTGCTCGCGCGCCGCGCTGTCGCTGCCGCTGTCCATCGTCAGCGGTCCTTCGGCATCCGGGTCGTACAAGCCCTGTAATGCCGCCAGTTCGAGCGTCGTGAACGGGCGGTGCCAGCTGCCGTCCAGCGAACGGATGACGGCCGTCACCTTGTCGGTGGCCTCGGGCAGCCGCGGGTCCGCCACCGACCAACGGCCGTTGTCGTGCGCCGCAGCGCCGGACACGGCACCGGTGGACGCCTCCCACGCCGTGACGCCATAGTGACCCGCCGTCAGGTAGGGGTCGCCCGCGTCCCGCCGCAGGCCCGGGCGTGGATCGGACACGACCAGCGCTCCCGAAGCCACTTGCTGCGCGCCGATGACGGTGCCGCACGGGCGGTCCCATCGCGTCACTTTGTACTTGCTGGGCGAGGCATGAGGATGCCAGTTGACGCAGCGTGGGTCGCCGACGCACTGGCCCGTGCCGTGCGCGCTGGTGACCGCACCGGCCGGCCGGTCCCAAGGCGCGATGCGGTACTCGTTGCTGTGCTTGGCAGGCCCTTCGTGGCGCGGGTCGGCCACCGAAAAAAAGCCCTGACCCGGGCTCTTGACGCCGATCACGGCACCGCTGGCGTCCCACCACTTCAGCACCCCGTATTGCCGGTATTGCGCCGCTCCGGCGCTCGCGCGCGGATCCGCGACTGAGAATCGCCCATTGGTCGGCCGGCTGGCGCCCGTGACCGTGTTCGACGGTCGATCCCAGGCAGAAACGCCGAGCACGTCGCGGTGCCACGTCTCCGGGTCGGACGGCACGATCAGGTAGTCGCGCAGATGGCCGTTCTCGATCGAAAGCCGGTTCAGGCTGCGCCAGTCCTGACCGGCCTCGACGAAGGCCAATCGAACCCAGGTTTTCCAGCTCAGCCGCGGAATGCGGTGCATCGGCCCGGCGGCAGGATCGCCCGGCAGCAGCATGCGCTCCAGCAGCTCGCCCACCGGCCTCAGCGGCCGTTTCAGGGGCTCGTACAGGTGCACCGGCACCTTCGTCGGGTGCCGCGACACCTTGAGGAAGCGCTTGCGGCTCTGGTGCAAGCCAGCCAGCTCGCCGCAGTCATGCACCGTTTCCCGATCGACATAGCCGTAGTGGTTCAGCAACGCCGTGATGCGGTCGAGCATCGCGCGGCCTCGGGTTGCGATCCTCGGGACGTTCTCGAACAGGTAGAACTCCGGCGGATCGTCCGCCCAGGCCTCCAACATCAGCCACATCGCGCGCTCGGCCAGTCGATTGAGGGCCTGGTACTTCGCGGTCAGGCTGCGGCCCTCCGGCATCAGCCCGGAGAAGCCCTTGCATGGCGCGGACAGAAACACCACGTTCGGAAACTCGTTCCCCGCTGCCCGCTGGATGTCCGCCGGCGTGACCTCGCGCCAGCCGGCCGGCGGCTCTTCGCCGTGGAACGACGCGTACTGGTCCCGATCGAACAGATCCATCACCGTGCTCTCGGCCCCTCGGGGGAACAGCCGGTCGGCGGTGCGCACCGCGCGTGGATCGACGTCGATCCCACCGATGTAGCGGAAGTGCCCCTCAAGTCCCTGGATCGCCGGCCTGGCATCGCCGAAGCCGGCCTTGCCGCCGCCTGCGCCCACGAAAGCGTGGAAATCGCGAATCTCGGTCAATGCGCCCTGCGCGCGGCTCGGGCATGGCAGCGCGCTCATGGCCTCGCCCGCCACGTGTCGCGCACGCTGTACCACTTCATGCCATTGCGCTCGGTGCATTTGACCTTTCCATCGGCCACCAGCTGCAACAGCGTCCGGCGCATGTCGTCCTGGCTCCAGTGAGTGATGTCGTGCAGGTGCTCGATGCTGTCGGGCTCTCGCTGCAACAGTTTGAACAGAACCTCGTCCCTGCCAAGTTCCGGCATGGGCGCAGGTGCGCTTGCCACAGCGGCGCCTCGTCTCGATGGCACAACGGCCGTCTCGAATAAATTCATTTGCTTCTCCTGGTCGTGCTGGCCCGAACAATTCGGGGTCGGTACTGGCGACGTCTTTTGAGTCACGACAGGAAACCATGGCGCGCTAGTTCAGCGCTGCCGATGCGCCCGAAAGCGCGCTCTCCACTGGGCCGTCAAGGCCTCGATCTGCTCCACCGCACACCCCATCAGCCCGGAATCGCTGTGAGTCACGGTATCTCTGCCCCTCATCCTGCCACCGGCTCCATCTCGCCGGCGGGGGCCTCCTCGAATCGGCCACGCGGCGGCGTGAACGTGATGCTCTCGATCCGCGACAGCAACGGCGCCACGTCGTCGGCCACGATCTTGAAGACCTCGACCTTGTTGCCCTGGTCGTCCGTGCCGGTGTACTCGCGCTCCTGACCCACCACCAGCACCCGCGCACCCTTGCGCAGCAGCTTGGCAGCCTGCTCGGCCTGGTAGCCGTACAACTCGACCTCGCGCCAGAAGCCTCCGCTCTGCTCGATCTCGCCGGCCTCGTTCTGCTTGTAGCGGCCGAACATGACCCGCATGTTGGCCACCACGAACTCGCCGTTCTTGCCGTCCACATGCTTCAGGCTCGGCGTCCCCCCCAGATTGCCCTTGTCGATAAACAGGTTCGTCATCACTCGATCTCCATGGTGCGGGAAAAGAAAGCCCGCCGGGATGCACCACCCCCCGGCCGGCCGGTGACGAACAGCTGGCCTCAGCCAGCCTCCGATGGCAGCGCTCGCGGATACAAGTGCGATTCCGATCGCGCCAGCCGGTCGCGCACGGCCCTGATTCGGTCGCGAAGCACCAGATGCTCGGCGTTGAGTTGATTCGCAAGTGCACTTGCATCAACGCACCACCGCTGCTGCGCAGGTGGATGACGGCCGATGCTCGCTTCGACATCCGCCCAGGGCAGGTGCCGGTTCATCCCGAGCCGCTCGCGCCAGCGCAGGAAGGTGTAGCCGCTCGAATTGCGCCGGTGCACCACCAGGTACATCCGGGTGTCGGCCAGCCCCTTGGAGGTCGTGCTGAGGGCCTCCATGCGCTCTTCGAGCTCGGTTAGGCTGGCAACCAGCTGGCGTAGTTCATGCAGGTCGCCCCTACCCCTAAAGGCCTTTGCGTCAATCGCTTCCTGACAGTCCCCATTTGCCGCAGCCGTGCGCGCCCACTCGGCCACGTTGACGGCTCGGTTGGGCTCGGCCCGCCGAACGCCTTCGGCCCGCAATCGACACTCGCGCGAAAGCCAACCTTTCGAATTGGATTGCGGCAGCTTCATGCGCAATGCCTCACACCAGCCCTGCGTCAGGCTTGGACGACTCGCCTTCGGGCTTTGCGGCAGCTTCCTTTGCTCCCTGCTCCGCCAGCGCCAGCTCCACGCCCACCGACTGCATCAGCTTCCTCTCGGCCGGGCTGATCTGCAGCCTCCGGCGCGAATGCGACGGCTGGACAATGCAGGCGTAGACGTCGCTCGGCACCGTGCCGAAGACCCCGGTCGCGAACTCCACCCGCTTTGCCGCATCCTCCGGCGCGTTGGGCACGAAGTCCGCCCGACTCAGGTTGCGTACCTCTTCCCGGTTGAGCCAGCGGTCGAAGCGCGCCGTCTCGTTCCAGCATCGACGGATGAAACGGGTCAGCTCGGTGATCGTCTGCCGCACCTGCTCATCGGTGCGCAGGTTCTTGTGCTCCAGCGTCTTCTGCAACCGCACGAAGTAGTCGAAGTCCACGATCAGATTCGACACCGCGTAGCCGTAGGGCGACCGGAAACCCAGATTCAGGATCATCGGATTGGCCGACCGCAGGGTCGTGTAGTTCAACCCCTTGCGCTGCTGATCGACCAGGGTCTTGTTGGTCGCCTCGATCTCCTTTTGCAGCCGCTTGTGAACCTCCCGCATTGAATGCTCGTGCCGCAGCAGGCCCCAATCGGCGAAGGGATTGTCATTGCCGGTGAGGTGCCAGAGCGCCCGCAGCGCGGCAGCGATCCGCTTGCCGCCGACGATCGGTGCCGCTTCCTTGCCGGGTTCGCGGGTGCGGCCCATGAACATCCGGTATGCCTCCTTGGTGTGGATCGTCATCTGGTCCACGCCTTCGTCGACCAATGACCCGAGTTCGCCCATGCCGCGCACCTCGTCGGGCGTCACGACCGGATCGCTGCCCTTGCGGGTCGCGAACTTCTGCTGCATCTTTTCCAGCCGCTCCTTGCGATCCTCCAGCTCGATGAAGCGCTCGTAGCGCGGGTCGTTTTCATCCATCGATTCGGACTGGATGAACACGGCCAGGATCGCCTCTTCTTTCGAGATCGAATAGCCGTCGCTGAACGGCGATCCGGCCTCGACTTCGAAGACGACCTTCGGCAACGAAGGAGCGATCAGCCCGAGGGCAGCAGCTGTCTTGCCCGCGTCGGCTTTGCTGCTGGATGTCTGCTTGGAGATGGATTTGGTTGGCATGGGTCTGAACCTCGTGGTGAATGGAATGACCGGTCGGGACGAAACGCGCGTCAAGCGCCCGGTGAGTCGGGGAAGGGGTGAGGACCGGCAGGAGGCTCGCTCACGCCCCCGCTCGCGCTCTCGACAACCGCAGCCGCCTGCGTCGCCGCGATGTCGGCGTCCCAGGCGTCGAGGAAAGGGAAGTGCCGTGTGCTTCGGCTCGGAAGCTTTTCCGCCATGGGTTTGCGAAGCAGTTCGAGAACAGCTTCCTGGTTCACGCGGACATGCGTCCGAAAATTGGCGTGCACGCGGGTGGAAATGAGACCTTGTTCTTCGAGTCGTTGGGTCGCTCTTTGGACGTCCCAGCGCTTGACCGTTTCCTGTAGCTGGTCGAAAGCAATCCGCTCAGCCGAATCCTTGTACTCGGCCTGATCAGCGTGCTCTTTGAGGAAAACCCACAGCACTGCCGCATCTTCGTACCGGGCGAATCGTTGCACCAGTTCGATAAACAACTGTTGGCCTGTCATGCAGCGGTCCTGACCAACGCAATCTGCGCAACGTGGTAAGGCTTGCCGGGTGACGCAATCTGCGCAACGTGGTAAGGCTTACCGGGTGACGCAATCTGCGCAACGTGGTAAGGCTTACCGGGTAGCCCGAAATGGGCAAGCGATCGATTCATTTGCTGCTCCTTTTACCGACCAGCTCGGCCCGGAGAAGCCGGAGCTTCTGCCGGGCGGCCTCCACGATCGCCGGATCGGCTGCGGGCGCTTCCTGTGTTTTGACTGGAAGCCGCGCTGCGCCCTGGTTGGCCCGCTGCACCTGTCGCTCCACGCTCAGCCGATGCTGTCGGTCAGCTGCGACCTTCCCGGCCATGGCAAGCACCACTTCGCCGCCCTGAACTTGGCGGATCAGGCCTAGCAGCCAGCCGGCCGGGTTGTGGATCGTCTTGCCCTGGATGCCCAGCTGGCCACCCAGCTCGTCGAGAAGTGCCTGCCTTTCGGCGGGTGCCGCCTTGGCCAGGACGCTGCGAATGCCCGGAATGAAGTCCGCATCGAGATTCGACGGGAACACCAGCCGCTGTTCGGCTTCGAGTTGCTCGGGATCGGTCTTGCTGTCGACGGATTCGGGTTTGCAGACTTTGAGCGAAGGACGACGACGACGCGGCGAAGCCGCCTTGGGTGAGTTATCCACAGTCCCTCGCGCGCGTGTTGTAGTTGTATTTGAAATACCTATTGATATATGCGCATGCGTTTTCGGCATTTTTAGTTTTGCGCTTTCGGCATTTCTCGAACTGTCAAGTTTTGCGCTTTCGGCAGATTCGGAACTGTCAAGTTTTGCGTTTTCGGCAACTGCTTCCCCTGCCAGCTGCCTAGCGGCGGTGTTCGCAAGTTGCGTGATTCCCGCAACTTCGAAGCGCGAAGCGTGTTGAGCGGGGTCGGAACCCATCCGGCTCTGAATGCCGGTCAGGCTCATGCGAAGCAACGACCGCGTTGCTGCAGTGGCGGGCGGACTGCCTGCGGGCTGCGCCGCCGTTCCGGCCAGTGCCAGCAGACCGAGCTGTAGCTGCGTGTTCGCCCATTGGGTTGGCGCAACCACGGCGTCACTGGGCGGCGCAGCGCCCGTCTGCCCCGAATGTGAATCTGGCGTTGCCGGCTGGTTCGGCTGGTTCGAGTCGTCTGGCGCGCCCACCAGCGCGAGCACAGGCGTCTGCGATTGTGGTGGCGATTTCTTGCGCGATTGAGGCAGCGCGCGGCCATCCTGCGCCAGCAAACAGGCCATGATCGCCGGCAGGTTCAGCTGCACCAGCGATGACCCGGCTTCGCGCAGGAGCCCGGCAAGTCTGAGCCGCTCGCGGGCATTGCGCTGCACCTTGGGGCCAAGGCACAGGGCGATGCTCACTTCGTCCTGGGAGACATGGATGGCGCCGGCACGCAGCTGTTGCTCGAGCAGTGCCTTGCGCTGGATCTGCAGCAGGAACGACAGGTACAACCCGCAGGCGACGTTGCCGGTCAGATCGGCCAAGGGCTTGTAGAAGCAGATGTAGTTGCGAAACCAGCCGGACAGCGGCTCCCAGTTCGTCACGTCCCTGCCTGATGCAACATCGACGACGCCGAGCCACTGGGCCAGCTTCGCCAGGTCGATCCGGTAGTGCATCACGGCCGGACGACCCGTGAGGGCCTCCTGCAGCAGGCCTTCGGCCGTCAAGGTGGCCCGGGCCGTGGTCTGTTCACGGTTGGACAGGCCCGTCGACTGGCTCCACTGTTTGGCCGTCATGTAGAACCAGCCTTTGCGGTGCGGCTGGTTCTGCAGCGTGTGACGTGTCCAGTACAAAGCCAGCCCGAGGAACAAGGCTGCCTTGTGGCCCAGCCGTTCGGCCAGCGCTGGATGGAACTGGACGAATCCGCGGTCGCCGAGATGTCGGAGCGCCCGCTCATGGGCGAGCAGCGCTTCGTCGCTTAACGCCCCATCGAGCGTCTGCGGTTGCCCCGGCGGCCTTCCCGGCGCCACCGTGGGCGCGGAAGCCGAAGCGAACAGCGAAGCAGCCACCTTGGTCTTCCCCTCAAGCGCTGCGTTGCGCGGCCGGCGGACCCGCTGGGTCGCCCGCGGCCCCGCTCTGACTCAGGCTCAGCGCCAATGGCCCCGCATGCTGGAGCAGGCGTTGCACCAGGCGATCGACGTGGACGCGGTAGCGCACGACCTTGCCCTTTTGGCCATCCTCCGACAGCAGGCCCTGTTCGATCAACAGCCGCCGGCAGGTGGTCTGCTGAGCCCGCGTGATGCCGGTGTCCTGTTCGCAGTCCTTGCCGGTCATCGCGAAGACGTAATCGCCATGCGGCTCGACAGCGCCCTGAGCAGCGTCCTGATGGGTGCCTTGACGGGTGCCCTGATGCGCGGCAGCCATCTTGTCCATCGCGTGCGACAGTCACAGCGCGGCGACAACGCTGCCAGTGACGTCGACGTAGCTGCGGTGGAAGGAAACGGGCTGCTGACCCAGCCAGTTCAGCATCACGGCCTGGTTCAGCAAGGCTCGATCGACGTCCGGGGCAGCCGGCGCCATTCGCAGCGGAGCGCTGGCCAGCCGCTGGGCCCGACGGCGCCGCGCGCGGTTGGCGCGCAGCTCGACAACGTTGGGAGAGTTCATGCCGATCCGATCTGAGTTGATGGGTTGGATGGAGACGGGCCGCTTCGGGTCATCAGGTTGGAGCGGGTCGCGAGCGCGGCCTGGACAGCCGACCGGGTCGGCGGCACCAGCTCGCCGAATTCGTCGATGGTCTGGCACAGCGTGTCGATCGTCAGCGTCCGGAACTGCTGGTGGAGCCGGTACATGCGCTCGCGCTGCGGCTCGTCGGCGAACTCCTTGTTGATCACGCTCCACGCCTCGTGGATCTGATCGCGTACCTTCAAGGGCGGCAGCGGCGTGCGACCCGCCGGCGCCGCGCCTTCGGGCAGCAGCAGCTCGCGCAGGCGCCGGACTTCCTCGGCGCTCATCTTGAAATCCTTGTTCAACATCGACCGCGGCGCGCGGTTGATGATGAAGTACTCGCGCAACTCCGCATCCCGTCGGACCCGGTCGAGGTGCTGCAGTTCGCTCAGCACTTCCTTGGGCGAGATGGAGAATCGCATGGTCTTGAGCGAGCTGGCCACGTTGATGAGATCGCGCGCCTGGCGGTGCCGGATGGTGTCGATGAACTCCGCACTGCAGCCCGACTGCAGGAGCGCGTCGATACCGTTCTCGGTCTCGATCGTCTCGATGACGTGTTCGAGCAGCAGCCGCTGGATGATAGGGTTGGTCACATTGATCGAGAGCATTCATCCCTCCCTGGGACGTGATGAGTTGAGGATCAATCCTTCGAAAAGAGTGGAACGTGCTCCGTCGGAAACCTCTGTGGGTATCTCGCGCGGAAGCGCTGCAGGGTGGAAAGCAATCGAACCACGGCCGGTGCGACCAGCTCGTGACTGAAAAGCATCGCGAACTCGATGCCCGCGGCGTAGATGTCGCCGTTCGCGAACGCGGAGTGACCTTTCTCGTGGGCGACCTGGGCGAAGACCTCCGGGCCGCGCGAGAGCGCCTGAAGCCACCGCAGCTGCGTCGCCGGTGTGTACATCCGCTTGCAGATGTCGTGGTTCAGCTGCCCGGAGAGGATGACCAGCAGCTTCCACAACACGATGCGGTAGTCCTCGACCGCTTGGGGCAGTTGCTGGCCGTCGAGAGCACCGATGTGATCCGGCGGGAAGTCGCACAGATAGCCGAACGGCATGGCCGGCGCCGTGTTCACCATGTCCCACAGCGGCACCAGCTCGTTCAGGGCCAGCAGGCAGGCATGGATGCCGTCCAGCTCACGTTGAAGCGCGTCCTCGCCACCGTCCTCGGGCGATTCAGTGCCGGGTGCTGACTCCAGCGGGTACGGCTGATACCCGAACTCGTTCGACTGACCGCCGCCGGACGATGGAGTAGGTGGCGGCGGCGGCGCGGATGCCGACGGCCCGGCCCGTGGAACAGGCGCCAGCATCCCGGCCAAGGGCACTTGAGGGGCTGGTGACCCACCCAGACCGAGCATGGACGCCGGAGGCGGCGACACGCTTCTGGGCTTGACCCGCCGCAGGCTCTCGGCATCGATGCGGGGGTTCTGCGCTAGCGTGGATGCCATGAGCCCGATGGAGGCAGGTTCTACCTGCAGAGCGCTCGCGACGGCTGCCTGCAGGTCGGCCATCAATTCGGCGGCATCGAGCGCAACGGGGACGCGATCGCTGTCGTCTCGCTCTTCGTTGCGCTGTTCCTGAGAAATCAAATAGCCAGCGTGCTTCTGGAGAATCTGGACGAACGCTTGCTGTGTGTCGGCTGGCCGATCAAATCGGCTGCCCAATTCAAGCAGGCTGGCTGCGCTAGGCCGGAGGTCTCATTTACTTCTCTTGCCTTCAGCCACGGTCCCACCGGTTCCAGATATTCAACAGCAAAAGCGAAGTTCTGAATCATCTTGATGCCGTAATTGACACCAAGCTGTTTCAGCTCCTTGTTCAATTCATTGGAGGCAAGGGCACGACCGGATGCCAATTCGAATTCCCGCTTGAATGCGGCGACGCCTTTGGCTTTTTCCCAGAAGGAGATATCGCCGCGGTTCTCGTTTTCTGCGAGGTGCGCGGAAATGACAGCGGCTTCGCCGGGCCACGCGATGATCAGGACGTGCAGGCGCTCGAAGCGTCGATCTCCCTCGTCCTGCAGAAGCTCGCGAGCGATCTTCAGGCGCGTGTTGCCGCCACCATATGGCGAGTATTTGGCCGCGCCCGGTGCGCGGGTGACTGTCAGCATGTTGGTGATGCCGTCGGCGCGGATGCTGGCCTTGATCTGCTCGTACTGCGGGTTGGGCAGCGTGCGCGGGTTGTAGCGGTACGGCTCGATGTCCGTGATGTTCAGGAGCGCGAACGACTGGTTGGCCTCGGCCTTGGGATCCAGGTTCGCCGTCGCGTTGCGCGGCGTGCCCAGATTCAAGGATTCGCGCGCCTGGTCCCGGTAGCGATCGTTCTTGCTGCTCAAGGAGGACTCTTTCGTGGTTGGTGCATCAACTTCGCCGTCCGAGTCGCGACCGATCAATTTCAGACGCGCAGCGCGTTGCGCCGCCGTCAGCGTTTCAGGGGTGCGCATGACACGTCACCCACTTCAGGAACTCGAAACCGAAGTCGAACCATCGACCAGCCCGGACGCCGGAGCGTCGGCCTGGTAGTTGCGATGGTTCGGCGCGTATCTCCCTCGGAGCGAGGGAATCAGCTCCCACAGCAGCTGGTGCATGACGTCACCAGCCTTGTTGGGCTCTATCCAATGGACGGGGACCTGCTCGGTCGCCGCCTTCCGAAACGCGACGGCCGACTGGATGGTCGTGTCGAGCACGCTCACGCGCCCGCGCATCGTCATGAATTGCTCGCGGATCAGATCGGCCATCGTCCGGCTGTCGACCGTCTTCTCGCAGCGATTGATGATGGCCTTCATCGCCGGCACGGTGAAGCCCATGTTCGGGAGATCGTGCCGATCGAGCAGCTTGAGCGTGCCGTCGACGAATTCCCGAGCCGACACGATGTCGGGAGAGGCTGGCGTGATCAGCATGTCGGCAGCGTTGACCGCAGCGTCCTGCAGGTGCCCGACGGCGCCCTGCGTGTCGATGATCACGACGTCGTAGCGGCCGATCACGGCGGCATTCTTGATCGACATGCGGATCCGAACGAGATTGTCGAGCCGATTCGCAAGCCAGTCCTGCAGCTTGCCGTCGCGGGTGTCGGACGGAACGACGTCGAGGCGCCCGGCGTGGGCTACGGCCGCGTCCGATGCGCGGTTGCCACCTTCCGGAGGCAGGGCAATCTCGGACACGCAGTCGTCGGTCAGTGCGCCGTTCATGACGAGCGCGGTCAGACCGTTCTGCGACTGCTTTGAAATCTTGAAATAGCGCGTCAGCGAAGGCTGAACGTCGGCGTCCACGAGCAGGACGCGATGACCCAAGTCATATAAAAGGCCGCCGATGTTGGCAGCCAATGTTGTTTTACCTACCCCACCCTTGGTGGCTACGACTGTAAGCGTAAGCATTGAAGACCCCGTTGAATTGGTTGAAAACCGATTCACCGGAATAGTTACAATGCGCCGACCTGCTAATTAAAATTACCGAATCAAGAACACATCGCCGAAGTATGGTCTTACGCGGTGGCTTGTAAAAGCCAATTGTCAACGAATGACAATATACATTGTATGTTTTATCTGGCTGATGTCATGCGCCGTTGCCGTCTCGAGCCGGCAACGCTGTCGCTTCACCGTTTGCCGTCAGCTGGCCTCTGCCGGGCATCCGCCGGTATGTCGCGCTTTCCGGAGGCATTGGTCTTGGAACGAACAGCCGCTTTCAGCAGTTCGATCGCATCGGGTCGTTTCCCGCGTTCCGCGAAGTCGGCTGCCGTCAACCCCAGCTGGTTTTTAATCAATGGATCGGCGCCTTCGTCGAGCAGCAACTTCACCGATTCGGTCGTGCCGTACATCGCAGCCATCATGAGCGGCGTGGTGTCGTTGGGCGACTGCGCGTCGATAAAGGCAAATTTCTCGAGCAACCATTGCATGATGCTGAGCTGCCCGGAGCTCGCCGCGTAATGAAGCGGCGCCCAGCCGGGCTTGTTCACGGCCGCATCGCGAGCGAGCAAGGTCTTGACCTGATCTTGCTGGCCTTTGAGCGAGGCCATCATCAACGCGCTTTCGCCGCTGTTGTTAAGCGCGTCGACATCGGTTCGAGGCGATGCGATCAAGGCATCGGCCACCTTCAGGGACGGTTCTTTCAACGCCAGCAGCAGCCCGGTCTGCCCGTTCTTGTCGCGCGTATTCGGGTCGAAACCGCGCTTGAGCAACGACCGGATCTCGCCCGCGTCGTCCCCCTTGATGGCGCGAAAGAAATCGTCGAAAGAGCCGGCATGGGCTATAAAATTTGCTGAAATGACAGCGAGATAGATCAGTTTTTTAATGTAATTTGTCATTTATCGGCTGGCTTGAAAAGCGTGTCGAAATTGGCGCTCGTCGTTTGTGCAATCGCCTGGACCGGCAGATTTCGCAGCGCGGCGATCTGGGCCGCGACATACGGCACATACGACGGGTTGTTGGTTTTGCCGCGAAATGGCACAGGCGCCAGATAGGGACTGTCGGTTTCGATCAAAAGGCGATCCAGCGGCACGAAAGCTGCCACCTCACGCAATTCATGCGCCTTTTTGAAGGTCAGAATGCCTGAAAACGAGATGTAAAAGCCCAGGTCGAGGGCAGCCCGGGCAACTTCTGCCGTCTCGGTAAAGCAGTGGAAAACGCCCCCGGCGGCGCCCGGTCCCCCGTCTTCACCCTCTTCCCGCAATATCGCCAGAGTGTCCACCGAAGCATCACGCGTGTGAATGACCAGCGGCAAGCCGGTTTGCCGCGCCGCCTGGATGTGTACTCGAAATCGGTCACGCTGCCATTCCAAATCAGCCACGGTTCGGCCACCCTTGCGCGCATCCATCTGGTAGTAGTCGAGCC
This sequence comes from Variovorax sp., assembly GCA_965218415.1. GTDB lineage: Bacteria > Pseudomonadota > Gammaproteobacteria > Burkholderiales > Burkholderiaceae_C > Variovorax. Next base: position 2,078,141 of record CBDCKT010000003.1, on the reverse strand, counting down.
CGGTTTCGCCGATGGCGATGACTTTGGGCTCACGGGAGCGTTCGACCAGGTCGGCGACCGACGGCTCGCGCACGTCTTCGTTGTCGGGATGCACGCCCACGCTGGCCCAGAAGTTGGCATGACGCGCGGCCAGCCTCTGTACTGCGTCGAATTCCTCGAGCGTCGTGCAGATGCAGAGCGCCCGATCGACCTGCGCTGCTGCCATCGCGGCCCGGATTTCGGGCATCTGGTCGGCCAGTTCGGGCAGGGTCAGGTGGCAATGAGAATCGGTGAACATGAGATGAAAATGCCAGAGCGCCGGATGGGATTTGACGCCGATCGGTCGCCTGGAAAAATCGGCCCTTTGGGAGCCAATGAGCGGATCGTCGCCGTGATTCAGGGCTTGCGGCAGCTGGCGTCCACCCCACCCACCGGGCGGTTTCAGGCCAACCCGGCATGCCTTGTCACGATAGCAGCAGATGCGCCGCCAGGCGCCGGTCCCGCGAACAGGCCTTAAATCGTTTGGGTCGGGCGGTCCGATGAAAGCGATCCGCCGAGCGTTTCCTCGATGCGCTGCTTGAGCAGGCGCGACTTTTCGTCGGCAGGAAAGCGAATTCCCACGCCAGGTGAGCGGCTGCCAGCCGCCCGCTGTGGTGTGATCCAGGCCACCTTGCCGGCCACCGGATAGCGTTGCGGGTCTTCCGGCAGCGTCAGCAAAACATAAACATCGTCGCCGAGCCTGTATTCGCGCAAGGTCGGCACGAAGATGCCACCCTCGGAAAACAACGGGATATAGGCCGCATAAAGTGCAGCCTTTTCCTTGATCGCCAGCTGGATGACGCTGGGCCGCGCTGCAGCCGGCGCGGTGGGCACGGAAGACAAATTGGTAGTGCTCATGGTCGTTTCGGCGCCGAGTCTAACGTTCTGAGTGCGGCATGCGCATTGCTGGCCAGCGCTTCGAGCATTAATCCCGGATTGAAAGGGTGTTCTGCGGTGCGCGCCGCTTGCAGCAGCGCACGGCTCCAGCGCACCAGCACACTCATCGACGGCGCCGACGGCAGATCCGGGCCGGAAAAGAAACGCGGCACACCGCCGCAGCGCACGGCCATCAGGTCATGGCAAACTTTTTGCAATGCGTCGATCGCCTCGGCCGGCGAGCAGTTCGCCAACGCCGCGGCGTCGCCGCGTTGAAGGGCCTTGGGAAAGTCGTCCCAGCCGCCTGGCGATCGGCCGGCCTGCGCCATTTGCAATGCGGCGCGCGGGCGCCCACCCGCGGCGCGCAACAAAGCGGCGCTGTCGGCATCGGCGACGCCCTGCGTCGCCAGCCAGGCCAGCGCTTGCCGGGTGTCCGGCCACGGCAGCGTGATGGCGAGACAGCGGCTGCGCAGGGTCGGAAGCAGTTGCGAGGCGGCTTCGGTCGCCAACACGAAACGAACTTCCCCGACCGGCTCTTCAAGCGTCTTGAGCAGCGTATTCGCGGCGATCGCGTTCATGCGCTCGGCCGGATAAACGAGCACCACCTTGCCGCGGCCGCGCGCGCTGGTTCGCTGGGCGAAAGCGACCGCGTCGCGCAGCGCATCGACCCGGATTTCGCGACTCGGCTTGCGCTTTTTGTCGTCGAGCTCCGCCTGGACCTTGGCGTCGATCGGCCAGCCCAGCGTCTGAAGCGCGTTTTCGGGCATCAGCACGCAAAGGTCGGCATGCGTGCGTACGGCAATCGCGTGACAGCTCGCGCAATGGCCGCAAGCGCCCTCCTCGCCCGGCGTTTCGCACAACCAGGCCGAAGCGACAGCAAGCGCGAGTTCGTACTGGCCGAGCCCGGCCGGCCCCTGAAGAAGCCATGCATGGGCGCGCTGTCGAAGCAGATCGGCCAGCGGGCGCTTGAGCCAGGGCGCCAGCGACGACCTGTGGACCTCATCGCGATCCACGGCAGGGCCGCCAGCGCTCACGTCAGAACCCCGCGACGTCGCAGCGCTTCGATGACCTGCGTGTGCACGGCATCGCGCGGCTGATCGGCATCGATGCGCTCGAATCGGGCCGCCGCTGCCCGCTCCCGGTAGCCTTGGGAAACCCGGCGGAAAAACTCGACCGGTTGAGACTCGAACTTGTCGGGCATCCGCGCACCGGTCAGTCGCCCGGCCGCGACCTCGGGCGGAAGATCGAACCAGAGCGTCAAATCGGGCTCCAGCAAGGCCTCTGAATTTTGAGAAAAAAGTGGCTGAAACGCCCGTCCTTCCTGCGCAAGCAGCTCTAATTTCGATAGCACCTCTCGGTCGAATCCGCGGCCCGCACCCTGGTAGGCGAAAGTCGCGTCCGTGAACCGATCGCACAACACGACGTCGCCTCGCGCCAAGGCAGGGGCGATGACCTGCAGCAGATGCTCGCGCCGCGCTGCGAACACCAGCAGCGACTCGGTCAGCGTGTCCATCGGCTCGGTCAGGATCAAGGTGCGCAGCGTCTCAGCCAGCGCGGTGCCACCGGGTTCGCGGCTGCGAACGACGACACGGCCCTGTGCTTTCAGGGCCGCCTCGATGCCGTCCAGATGGCTCGATTTGCCCGCGCCATCGATGCCTTCGAGCGTGATGAAAAAGCCGGGTCGCGCGGATCGGCTCATTTGCGTTTGCGCTGGTACTGATCGACCGCCCGGTTGTGGGCTGCCAGCGTTTCGCTGAACTGGCTGCTGCCATCGCCGCGCGCGACGAAGTAGAGCGCGTTGCTGGCAGCGGGTTGGACCGCCGCCAGCAGTGCGGCCTGACCCGGCATCGCGATCGGCGTTGGCGGCAGGCCGACGCGGGTGTAGGTGTTGTAGGGCGCATCGGTCTGCAGGTCTTTCTTGCGCAAATTGCCGTCGAAGCTCTCGCCCAGGCCATAGATCACCGTCGGATCGGTCTGCAGCGGCATCCCGATTCGCAATCGGTTCACGAACACGGCCGCGACCTCGGCTCGCTCGATCGCCTGGCCGGTTTCCTTTTCGACGATGCTGGCCAGCACCAACGCTTCGTGCGGCGTTTTCAGGGGCAGGTCGCTCGCACGCACGGTCCAGGCGGCTTCGAGCTTCTTGTCCATCGTGCGCATCGCGCGCTGGAGCAACGCGAGGTCGCTCGAGCCCTTTGAATAGGTGTAGGTGTCGGGAAAAAAGCGGCCCTCGGGACTCGTTCCAGGCTGACCGAGCCGGTCCATCACTGCATCGTCACCCAGACCGGTTGTTTCCAATTTGAGCTGATCGGCTTTCGCGAGCGCGGCCCGAACCTGGCGAAAGTTCCAACCTTCGACCAGGACCAGCGAACGGGTCGCTTCGCTGCCACGAACCAGTACCGACAACAGCGTCCGCGGCGTCGCGCCCTCTTCCAATTCGTAGCTGCCTGCGCGAATCTGCCGGTCCTGCCCCGAAAACCGGAACCACAGGTACAACAGGTCCGGATTGACCTGGGTTCCGGTTGTCGCGACAGCCCTGGCGACCGCACGCGGCGTCGCCCCCGGCTCGATCAGCAGATCGACATCCTTCGACGGCAACTTCAAAGGCTGATGCAGCCACCACAAACCGAATGCCGCCGCGCCGAGCGCGAACAAGCCGGCGACCAGAAAAAGGCTCAGAAAAAAGCGGCGCACGAGTCGAAGAAGATGGTTCGAAGCGCGGATTTTGCGCGACTCGGATGGTAGCCCTGCGGCAGAAGCCGAAAGGCGCAGGTCATGATAATGGGTCTATGACTACTACTGCCCTGAACGGGGTTGCACCGCTCTCGCAACTCGGCGTGATACGGGTCGAAGGGCCCGAAGCAGCGAACTTCCTGCACGGCCAGTTGACGCAGGATTTCGCCGCACTCGGCGCGGCCGAGGCACGCCTGGCTGCCTTGTGCAATGCCAAAGGCCGGATGATCGCGAGCTTCATCGGCATCCGGCCGCGCCCCGAGCTGATCCTTCTCTCTTGCAGCCGCGATCTGCTCGCCGCGACTTTGAAGCGGCTCAAGATGTATGTTCTGCGCGCGAAAGTCCAGCTGAGCGATGCGACAGACGACTTCGCGCTTTTCGGCCTGATTGGCGACGCGCTGACTGCGAACGGACTCGATCCCGCGGCACTGGCCGGCCAGTGCAGGCAGTTCGGCGATGCGAACGCGGTGGCGCTGTACCCGGCCGATGGCGTGCCGCGCGCGCTCTGGATCGCGCCTGTCGATGCGCCCACGCCGACGGGCGATGCGCTGGCGCCGGCGCTGTGGGCCGCCAGCGAAGTCCGCAGCGGCATCGTGACCTTGAGCGCGCCGGTGGTCGAGGCCTTCGTGCCGCAGATGCTCAACTACGAATCGGTCGGCGGTGTGAACTTCAAGAAGGGCTGCTATCCGGGCCAGGAAATCGTCGCGCGCAGCCAGTTTCGCGGGGCGATCAAGCGGCGCGGCTATCTGGTGCGTGCGGACGGACCGATCGAGGTCGGACAGGAAGTTTTCGCCGGCTCGGCACCCGATGGCGAGCCCGTCGGCATGGTCGCTCAGGTCGCGCCGGGGCCGGATGGCCGGTACGACGCGATGGTTTCCCTGCAGATCAAGTCGCTCGATGGGGGTGATCTCCACGCGGGCAACGCCCAGGGGCCGTTGCTGACGCTGGAGCCATTGCCCTACCCGCTTCTCGAAGATATTTGAGTCGCCGCAATCAAAGGGCCGCGCTTGGCGCCCCGGTGCCGATCAGCACTCGACGATATTCACCGCGAGCCCGCCGCGCGATGTTTCCTTGTACTTGGTCATCATGTCGGCGCCGGTTTCGCGCATCGTCTTGATGACCTTGTCCAGGCTCACATGGTGCGTGCCGTCGCCGCGCAACGCCATGCGCGCCGCGTTGATGGCCTTGACCGACGCGATCGCGTTGCGCTCGATGCAGGGGATCTGAACCAATCCGCCGACCGGATCGCAGGTCAGGCCCAGGTGGTGTTCCATCCCGATTTCGGCCGCATTCTCGACCTGTTCGGGCGAGCCTCCCATCACCTGCGTCAACGCACCGGCAGCCATCGAACAAGCTACGCCGACTTCTCCCTGGCAGCCGACCTCGGCGCCACGAGATCGATGCGTTCTTCTTGTAGAGAATGCCGATCGCCGACGCCGTGAGCAGAAAGTCGACCACGCCTTTGTCACTCGCACCCGGCACGAAGCGGGTGTAGTAGTGCAGCACCGCGGGAACGATGCCGGCGGCGCCGTTCGTCGGCGCGGTCACGACGCGGCCGCCGGCGGCGTTCTCCTCGTTGACCGCCAGTGCATACAGGTTGATCCAGTCCATCACCTGCAACGGGTCGCGCAACGCGGCTTCAGGGTGAGCGCAGAGGTCCCGGTACAGCGTCGCCGCGCGCCGCTTGACCTTGAAGCCGCCGGGCAACACACCATCCGTCTTGCAACCGCGCACCACGCAGTCCTGCATCACGCGCCAGATCCGCTGCAAGCCGGCGTCGATTTCGGCGTCGGTGCGCCAGTGGCGTTCGTTGCGGCGCATGATTTCGGCGATCGAGCAGTTGTGCGCACGTGTCAAAGCGAGCAGTTCGTCGCCGCTGTCGAAGGGGTGCGGCAGCACGGTGGTGTCGGGAACGATGGCTTTTTGCTTCGATCCGTCATGGGCCAGCTCGTCACTGACGACGAAGCCGCCGCCGACCGAGTAATAGGTGCGCGACTGCAGTTCTTCGCCGTCCGAATCGAAAGCCGTGAAACGCATGCCGTTGGAATGAAACGGAAGCGTCTCGCGCCGCTTGAAGAGCAAGTCGGTTTTCTCGTCGAAGCCGATCGCCGGGCCTATCGTCTCCCCGCCTGACAACTGCAACCTGCGCGTCGCGCGCAGCGTTTCCAGCATCTGCGGGATGGCCTCCACGTCGACCGTGTCGGGCTCGTGGCCCATGAGCCCGAGCAGCACCGCCTTGTCGCTGCCGTGGCCCTTGCCGGTGGCGCCGAGCGAACCGAAGAGTTCGCAGCGCACGCGAGCGGTGCGGTTCAGCACCGCTTCATGTTGCAACCGCTGCGTGAACATTCGCGCGGCACGCATCGGCCCGACCGTGTGCGAGCTGCTCGGCCCGATGCCGATCTTGAACAGGTCGAAGGTGCTGACAGCCACGAACGCCTCGCTTAACGGTAGACCGGGAAGTCGCGCGTCAGCACTGCGACCTTGTCGCGCACGGCACCCACGTTGGTGGAGTCGTTCGGCTTGTCGAGCAAGTCGGCGATCAGGTTGCCGACTTGCCGCGCCTCGGTTTCCTTGAAGCCGCGCGTGGTCATTGCCGGCGAGCCGAGCCGGATGCCGCTGGTCACCATCGGCTTTTCGGGGTCGTTCGGAATCGCGTTCTTGTTGACCGTGATGTGCGCTTCGCCGAGCAGCGCTTCGGCGGCCTTGCCGGTCATGTCTTTGGCGCGCAGGTCGACCAGCATCACATGGCTTTCGGTGCGGCCGCTGACGATGCGCAGTCCGCGCTCGACCAGGGTCTCCGCCAGCGCTGCAGCGTTCTTGACCACTTGCTTTTGCATCGCCTTGAACTCTGGCGTCAACGCTTCCTTGAACGCCACCGCCTTGGCCGCGATCACATGCATCAGCGGACCGCCCTGCAGGCCGGGAAAGATCGCGCTGTTGATGGCCTTTTCGTGCTCGGGCTTCATCAAAATGATGCCGCCACGCGGGCCGCGCAGGCTCTTGTGCGTGGTGCTGGTGACGATGTCGGCATGCGGGATCGGGTTCGGATACTCGCCCGCCGCGATCAGCCCCGCGTAATGCGCCATGTCCACCATCAACAGCGCACCGACGTCTTTCGCGACTTTGGCGAAACGCTCGAAGTCGATCCGCAGCGAGTACGCCGAGGCGCCCGCGATGATGATTTTCGGATGGCACTCGTGCGCCTTCTTTTCCATGGCGTCGTAGTCGATCGCCTCCTCGGCATCCAGGCCGTAAGGAACCACGTTGAACCACTTGCCGCTCATGTTGAGCGCCATGCCGTGCGAGAGGTGCCCTCCTTCGGCCAGGTTCATGCCCATGAAAGTGTCGCCCGGCTTCATGAAGGCGAGGAACACGGCTTCGTTGGCCTGGGCGCCCGAATGCGGCTGCACATTGGCTGCCCAACCGTGCTTGTCGGCGCCAAACAGCTGTTTGACACGGTCGAGTGCCAGCTGTTCTGCCATATCGACGAACTCGCAGCCACCGTAGTAGCGCCGGCCCGGATAGCCCTCGGCGTACTTGTTCGTGAGCTGGCTGCCCTGCGCCGCCATCACCGCGGGCGAGGTGTAGTTTTCGCTCGCGATGAGTTCGATATGCTGCTCCTGCCGCTGGTGCTCCTTCTGGATGACGGCCCACAAATCGGGATCGACGGTTTCAAGGGTTTGTTTGCTGTAGCTGAACATGGTCGGAGGTCCTCACGGTTGAATAGACGATGGCGGATCGCGGGCAGGCCGAATCATCGCGGCCCGCTGCAGTGTTCACAGTATCGTTTGCGTCATTCGATGACTGTTTTGCGACATGGGGTTGCGCGGCGGCGAGTGGCGGGAAGCGTCGGATCGCGCCGGGTATGGCGCAGGCTCGCGAAGCGTCACTTTGCAGCCAGGATGGCATACCCGGGAACCAGTCAGGTCCGACGCAGTCGATGCTGGACTCAACTGCCAGGCAGCGGTCGCCCAAGCCTCTCTTGCGCGCCGAAACAGCTTGCCGGTGCAACGTCATCGACTGACACGTTTACTTCGCAAATGCGACTGCCGGTTGGATTCAGGCAATCGTCAGATACCTTCGCAGCGCCGGATTTGAAATCGAAGTGCTATAAAAATAGTAGCTGGCTGCGCAGGTCTGGTATGCCTTGAGACTGGTTTTCATCAATAAAGCGAGATGCGTTGATAAAAGACGCAACCCGGCGCAGGTCGAACGGAACGGCCCGCCTTTGGATGCATTGGCAAGTCGCCCAATAAGGCGTTCTGGGCCGCATTCGCTTGCCTCACCGGGATGGCGCGTTCGACCACATCGGGCGTCGATCAACGGTGGAAAACGACCGGGTCAAAGGCTCGATTCGAACAGCGGTAATCTTTCCTGCTGCACCGGCATCACCGCTGGCTTGCTCGTGTCTTCGCCTTGCTCGATGCGTCCAACGCTGATCTGGCAGCCTCCAGCGTTGAAAAGATCGGCGCGTCGACGGCTCCGGGAGGCGGTAAGGGCATGTGTGCGATCGCTTCGGCGTCCTTCACATCGAGGCCGAGGCCAACAAGTACGCAATGCATGATGTGCTCGGGATGGCCGTCTCGCGTCGGCTCGGTCAACATGGTCTCGATGCCATAAAAGATCGAACCGAGCACGATGTCGCGCGCGACCGGCACGCTGTCGGCTTTGATCCTTTTGCTTTTCAGCGCCAGTCCGATATCCCGCGTGAGGTAGCGGTCGATCAACTGCCCTCGCGCAGCGATGCGCGTACCCACACGCGTCAAGAAACTCCCCCACAGCGGATAGCGGAGCGCCGCTGCCATGTACAGCCGGGTGCCGGTCGAGAAGCGTTGCACCGGGTCCGTGAACTGCAATACCAGCGGATCGATGACGCGCAGCACTTCGTCACTCATCGCCGTGGCCAGCGCCAGAAGCAACTCTTGCGTGGTCTTGAAGTGGTTGTAGAAGGTGCCGCGCGAGACACCTGCTGCGGCAACGAAATCGTCGATCACGGCAGCGTCCGGCCCTTTTTCATTGAATACCGTCAGCGCGGTTTCGAGCAGGCGCAATCGCGTTTTTTCGCGCCGCTGGGCGCCGACGCGTACCCGGTGGTCCGGCGCGCGCGGCTCGGCGCGCCCGGTCAGTGAGCCGGCCGCGGCTGCTCCGGCGGCATGGCGCTTTCTGGTCGGCGCAACGGACTGTGACGCCTCCGGTACTAGGGAAATCCCTACCATTTTGTTTCCTTTGTCATATTGACGTTTACGTCAGATCGATTAATGTTCATTTTGACATATCGTTCAATTTTAACCGTTAAGGAGAACTCGCAAATGCAATTGCTTCGTCACGGCCCCGTTGGGGCAGAAAAGCCCGGCGCACTCGACGCCAACGGCAGGGCACGCGACCTGTCGCTGCTGATTCCCGACTTCACGCCCGAATGGATGGCGCCCGCCAAGTTGCAGGCGCTGGCTGCCATCGACTTGGCGCGTTTGCCCTTGGTGCCCGAAGGCACCCGCCTCGGCGCGCCGGTGACAGGTGTGCGCCAGTTCGTCGCCATCGGTCTGAACTACCGCAAGCACGCGGCAGAGTCTGGACTGGAAATCCCGAAGGAGCCGGTCGTCTTCACCAAGGCGCTGACCTCGCTGGCCGGGCCTAACGACGATGTCGAACTGCCCGAAGGCTCGGTCGAAGGCGATTGGGAAATCGAGCTCGGCTTCGTCATCGGCACCCAGGCGAAGAAGGTGCCGGTCGGCCAGGCGTTGTCGCACATCGCCGGCTACTGCCTTGCGAACGACGTGTCCGAACGCGCGTGGCAGATCAAACGCAACGGCCAGTGGGGCAAGGGCAAGAGCTTCGACGGCTTCGGGCCGATCGGCCCCTGGCTGGTGACGACCGACGAACTGCACGATCCGCAAAACATCCCGCTCGAGCTGGCGGTCAACGGCGAGGTCAAGCAAAAGAGCAACACCGCCGACATGATCTTCCCGGTGGCGCAGATCGTCTCTTACCTGAGCGAATTCATGACATTGCTGCCTGGCGATGTCGTCATCACCGGCACACCCGAGGGGGTCGGCCTGGGCGTCAAACCGAAGCCGGTGTTCCTCAACCGCGGCGATGTGATGACGCTGAGTGCGGGTGTGCTCGGCACACAGCGCCAGCGCGTGATCTGAAGCGCATTCGACCTGGTCGAACGCCTCCCCTCGATCAACCGCTCCGGCAGTCAACGCTTGAGCGCAGCCAAGCCCCATTTTGAAAGACGACCATGAACACAGTCGCCAACACCGACCTTCTCGCAGTGCACTCGGTCGACGAGTTCGTTCTCGGCGTGCCCGACCTGGCCAAGGCACGCCACTTCTATGAAAGCTTCGGCCTGGACGTGCGTGACGAAGATGGCACGCTGGCGCTCTACACGCACGGACACCCGCATCGCTGGGCGCGGCTGCTGCAACGCGCCGGCAACAAGCGGCTGCTTTGGCTGAGCCTGGGCATCCATGCGGCGGACGGGCCGCGCTTCGAACAACAACTGGCCGAACGCGGCATCGCGCGCATCGAGCCGCCCGAAGCCGCCGATGCTGACGGCCTGTGGATCGAAGGGCCCGATGGCCTGCCGCTGCAATTGCGCGCGGCCGAAAAGTGCTCGCCGTCAGAGCCGGCACCGCGCGAATTTACGGCCGAATGCCGCAACGCAGGCCGCGCGCCCAACCGCAGCCAGATCCAATCCGTGCGCCCGCTGTACCTGTCGCACATCCTGCTGTTCAGCGCCGATGTCGATGCCGCGAGGGGCTTCTACGAAGGTGTGCTGGGCCTGCGTCTTTCCGACAAGTCGGGCTCGGTGATCGCCTTCATGCACAGCCCGCACGGCAGCGACCATCACCTGATCGCGCTCGCCAAGTCGGGCGGCGCAGGTCTGCACCACAGCAGCTGGTGCGTGCCATCGATGGACGCGGTGGGCCTGGGTACGCAGCAGATGGCCATGGCCGGCTACGACCAGGGCTGGGGTGTAGGCCGACATGTGCTGGGTTCGAATTATTTCCGCTATGTGCGCGACCCCTGGGGCAGCTACGCCGAGTACTCGTTCGATATCGATTTCGTCGCAGTGGGCAACGAATGGCCCGCCGCCGACCACCCCGGCGAGGACTCTCTTTACGTCTGGGGGCCGTCGCTGCCCGAGGATTTCATCGTCAACCACGAACTGCCGGCCGCCTGACGGCCCGGCGCAGGAGACTTTCATGAGCAATCAGATTCCTTTCTACGACGTCGTGCTGATCGGCTACGGCCCGGTCAGCGAGATCATGGCGTTGGCACTGGCGCGCCAGGGCCGCAAAGTGGCCGTATTCGAACGTTGGAAAGAGCGCTATGCACTGCCGCGTGCCGTTTGCATCGACCATGAGCTGTACCGCGTTCTGTCGGCACTGGGCATGAGCGAGCAGTTGCCGGCGGTGAGCCACGCCGGGCCAGACTACCGCTGGTTTAACGCCGAGTGGAAAGAACTGCTGTCGATCGACTGGAAAGCCGAGTCGATCTCCGGTGGCCCGGAAGTGAACTTCGTGCACCAGCCGACTTTGGAGAAGATGTTCGAAGAGGTCGTGCAGGCCTGCTCGAACGTGCATCTGAATCTCGGCTGTGAAGCTGTGGAGGTGACGCAGACCGCCGACTACGCACAAGCGGCGGTGCGCGAAGTCGACACCGGCGAAACCCGTACTGTGCGCTGCAGGTATCTGATCGGCGCCGACGGCGCCAACAGCCTGGTTCGCCAGGCGATCGGTTCGACCCAGCAAGACCGCGGCTTCGAAGCCGACTGGCTGGTGATCGATGTGCTGCCGAACGAGGGCATCACGCTCGACATACCGCCTGCCGCGCAGTATTGCAACCCGGCGCGGCCAACGACCATCGTGCCGGCCGGCATCAAGAACGGGCGCTATTTCCGCCGCTGGGAGTTCATGCGACTGCCGCACGAAACGCGCGAGGAACTCGAGCACGAACATGTGGCGTGGGATCTGCTCGAGCCCTGGGTCAAGCGCGACCAGGCAACCATCGTGCGGCACAAGGTCTACACCTTCCGTTCGCTGCTGGCCGACACCTGGCGCAAGGGCCGGCTGCTGATCGCCGGCGATGCGGCCCATGTCATGCCACCGTTCATGGGCCAGGGCATGTGTTCTGGCCTGCGAGACGACTGGAACCTGGCCTGGAAGCTGAATCTCGTGCTCGACGGCAAGGCCAATGACGACCTGCTCGACACCTACCAGCCGGAACGCCGGCCGCACGTCAGCGATGTCATCGATTTGTCGATGTACCTCGGCAAGATCATCTGCATTCCTGATGCCGCCAAAGCGGCCGAGCGCGACGAGGCATTCTTCAGCGGCCAGGCCGCGCCGCCACCGCCGTTTCCCAGCCTGAGCGACGGTGTGCTGCGCCGTTGCGCCGACGGCGCCGTGCAGGCGCCGGCCGGGTTGCTCGCACCGCACGGGACGGTGCGCGCCGGCCAGGTGCAGGGCCGCTTCGATCAGGTGGTCGGGCTGGGATTCGTGTTGGTGTCGCGCAGTGCCGCCACCGAGCGTGCGCTTGGCGCACGGCAACGCGAGGTGCTCGATGCGCTCGGTGCGAAACGGGTCGTGATCGCCTCCGATGCTTCGGCGCCCGAGCCGGGCGCACTGGTCGATCTCGACCACAAGTTCATCCCCTACATGCAGCAACACGGTATCGACACGATGCTGGTGCGGCCGGACTTCTACTTGTACGGAGTCGCCGCGCGAGAGGGTGACGTCAACGCACTCATCGACGACCTGGCAGCTGACCTGCAAGCCCACGGCGTCCATCTCGGATCGTCGCGCGAGCGCGTCTCCGCCTGAGCCACATCGCCCGAACTGGAGCAACCGTCATGCAACCGAATATCGCCATCCATGAGTCCGTCGCCACGTCTTCGCGCTGGGATGTGAGCTACGAGTGGAAAGCCGTCACCCTGCTGTGCCTGGGCTTCGGCCTGGTCGGCATCGACCGCTTCATGATCCTGCCGTTGTTCCCGGTGATCGCGCCGGAGCTGAAGCTGAACTACCAGGACTTGGGGCAGATCACCGGCATCCTGGCCATCGCCTGGGGCGTCTCTGCGCTGTTCATGGGAAACCTGTCGGACCGGTTCGGCCATCGCAAGGTAATCATCCCCGCCATCATCGTGTTCTCGCTGCTGGCCGGCTTCAGCGGCCTGGCGGTCGGTGTGATGAGCCTGATGCTGATCCGCGGCCTGATCGGCTTCGCCGAGGGCGCCTACACGCCGCCCAGCATCGTCGCCACGCTCGACGCGTCGAAGCCGACGCGGCAAGGCCGCAACATCGGCATTCAACAAGCGGCGCTGCCATTGTTCGGCCTCGGCATCGCGCCGATCCTGGTCACCCAGTTGCTCAAGGTGGTCGCCTGGCACTGGATTTTCGCGATGGTCGCGATTCCGGGCCTGATCGTCGCGTACCTGCTCCATCGCGTGCTGCGCAATACGCCACCGGCGGTTGCAGCGCTGCACACCTCGACCCACGACGCCAGCGAGCACAAGTGGAGCGACGTTTTCAAATACCGCAACATCCCGCTCAACATGGTCGGCATGCTGTGTTGGCTGACCTGCCTGGTCGTGCTCAGTGCGCTGCTGCCCAGCTACCTGATCGACTACCTGCACCTGTCGCTGGAACAAATGGGCTACGTGCTGTCGGCCATCGGCTTCGGTGGCACCGCGGGTACGCTGGTCATGCCGGCGCTGTCGGATCGCCTCGGCCGCAAGCCAGTGATGGTTATCTCGGTCATCGGCGCGGCTGTCGGTCTGTATTTCCTCATGCGTACCGGCGCCGAGCCGTTCCGGCTGTTCATGAGCTTGGGCACCACGCTGTTCTTCGTCTTCAGCATGATTTGCCTCACCGTAGGCCCGATCAGTGCCGAGTCGGTGCCGGCCAAGCTGATGTCGACGGCATCGGGAATTGTCGTCGGCACCGGCGAAATCTTCGGCGGTGGCATCGCGCCGGTGATTGCCGGCTACGTCGCGCAGCACTACGGCATCCAGTACATCCTGCATCTGGCCGCGGTCGCGCTGGCTGTCGGCCTGGTGGTCGCGCTGTTGCTCAAGGAAACCGCGCCAACCAAGGTGCGCTGAATTCCACACGGTTTCAGGAGAAGCCCATGTTCCAAAGCAATTTCCATTGGTCTGTCCGCAGATCGCTCCGCCGCGCCATCCTTGCCACCAGCCTGTTCACGGCGGCCACACTGGTCGAGGCCGCAGCGCTGAACGTCACCATCCTCGGCAGCGGCAGCCCGGTCCCCAGCAACGTTCGCTTCAGCCAGTCGATTCTGGTCGAGGCAGGCAAGGACAAGCTGCTGATCGACGCCGGCCGCGGCGCCACGATTCGCCTGACTCAGGCTGGCGTGCCGCTGCGCGACGTGACTGCCATCTTCCTGACCCATCTGCACACCGACCATGTCGACGGCCTGCAGGATCTCTGGTCCACCGGATGGCTGCCGACACCATGGGGCTCGCGCGTCAAACCGCTGACGATCTACGGGCCGGAAGGCACGGTCGCGATGACCCAGGGCCTGACGAACGCGTTCGCCTGGGACATCAAGACGCGCGAAGCCGACGAGAAGCTGCCGCCGGCCGGTATCGCCTGGGACGCCCACGACATCGGCCCCGGCGTGGCCTACGAACACGACGGGGTCAAGGTGACAGCGTTTACTACCCACCATGGCGATCTGATTCATCCGAACTTCGGTTATGTCATCGAGTACGACGGCAAGAAGGTCGTGATCTCGGGTGACACCACCTATGACGTGCACGTGGCCGAGCAAGCCAAGGGCGCCGACTTGTTGTTGCACGAGGTGGCCGACATTGATCCCGAGCTGCTTCAGAAGTTTCCGCGCTTCAAGGAAATCGGCGCGCACCATACGTTGCCCGAAGAAGGCGGCCGAATTTTTGCGATGGCGCGGCCCAAGCTGGCGGCCTACACCCACATCATCGTCATCAAAGCGAATGCCCCGCTCGACATTCCGCCGACCGAAGTACTGGCGCGCACGCGTGTCACCTACGACGGCCCGCTGGTGCTCGGCGAAGACCTGATGCGTTTCCAGATCGATGACGACGGCGTCAAGGTGTTCGACGCGCAAAAAAAACCGGTGGCGATCGACAACGGCAAGAAGCCATAGCGGCCTTGAGCGTATTGACGAGTGGCGCAGCGCCATGAAGACGATCCTGACTCGATGGCACGAATCATTCGAAGGTGCCGTCGATCGATGCCGACGCGAGTATGCCGAGTGCCTATCGCGCTTCGATGAGCACGCTGATGCAAGCTGGCAGTCTCAGCGGCAGTCTGCGGCGAGCAGGTTTGATAGGGAGAAGTTAATTGGTTTTTTGCAAAAGCAGGCTGCTTTGTGTTTGTCGAATCTATATAAGCGGATGACATCTATTGGTGGCGTCCAGCCCTTCGCTTGATCCAGATTCAATCTGCGGCCTCCGCCGCCCACGGACGCCTACAGACTCCGCCGCATCTCGATATGCCAGATGCCGGCCTCTTCGAACGGCTCGCCGTGCGGCAGATAGCCGAGCCGCGCATAGAAGCGCTCGGCGCTGCGCTGCGCGTGCAGGCATATTTCGCGGTCGCCGCGCTCGATGGCGGCGACTTCGAGTGCGCGCAGCACCGATTCGCCGTGGCCTAAACCGCGCAGGACGCGCAGCACCGCCATGCGGCCGATGCGCGCCGTTCCAGGTTGGACGGGTTCGGCGGGTCGGCCGGGGCTATCGGAATCGGCGATCAATCGTCCGGTCGCGACGACCTGGCCGAGCCGGTTGCGCGCGATGGCGTGCACCGCGGTCGCGTCGGCTTCGTCCCATTCGAGATCGGCCGGAATGCGCTGCTCGTCGATGAACACGGCGCGGCGCAAGGTGCCTGCCTCCTCGCCGAGCGTCGCCCAGTCGCCGATCGCCACCTTGCACATCGGCTCGCCGTCTTGATGCGCGGTGATGATCTCGCGCAGCAGCGGCGGCACGGGCTTCGATTTTTGGGTGGCCGGATCGGCGAAGACATAGAGCAATTGCCCCGTGACCAGCAACTCGGCGCCGCGAAAAAGGCCACCTTCGAACAGCATCGACGAAGTACCGACGCGCGAACATTTCATGCCGACGTCGAGCAGATCGTCCATGCGCGCGGAAGCCTTGAACTCGACAGTCGTCTTGGCCAGATAGATGTCGCCGCCGAGTTTCTCCATCGCCGATTCGTACGGCAACGCGAGCGCGCGCCAATAATCGGCGATCGCAGTGTCGAAATACATCAGGTAGTGCGCGTTGAAGACGATCTTCTGCATGTCGACTTCGGCCCAGCGAACCCGCAGGCGGTGAAAAAAGCGGAAATCGTCATGGGTCATCGCTCGCTCCAGAATTTATAAGAATAGTAGCCGAAACGCCCGTCCCTCATGCGCAGACAGCTATATTTTCGATAGCAATTATCAATGGATCGAAACGGACTCGAACGCGAAGGACGCGAAGGTTTCGCGAAGAACGCAAAAGGAAAATCAAAATCTTCTCTTTTTGCCTTCTTTCGCGCCCTTCGCGTAGTTTTCGCGTCCTTCGCGTTCGGCTGCCCGATTTCAGGCTTCTTTCATCGCCCGCCGCAGCGCCCCGGCTGCATCGGCATGCGCCCGCAATGCTTCGGGCACCGCGCGGCCCATCTTGACGAATTCGTGGATCACGCCGCGATAAATTTCTAGCTCGACCGCAACGCCGGCCGCACGCAGCTTGTCGGCGTAGGCGACGCCTTCGTCGACCAGCGGATCGCATTCGGCCAGCCCGATCCAGGCCGGCGCAACGCCATCGACATCGTCGGCATTGAGCGGTGCGAAGCGCCAGTCGGTGCGATCGGCGCGGTCGCAGTACTGGTCGAAAAACCACGCGATGAGCTCTGCATCGAGCAAGGGGCCGACCGCGAAACGGCGATGCGATTCGGTGTCTTGATGCGCTGTCGTACCTGGATAGAACAGCATCTGCAGCGCGATCGGCAACCCGGCGTCTCGCGCGAGGATGGCGCAGACGGCGGCGAGCGTGCCGCCGGCGCTGTCGCCGCCCAGCGCGAGTCGCGAAGCATCGAGTCCGAGCGCCCTGCCCTCGGCCGCGACGAATTGCACCGCGTCCCAAGCATCGTCGTGTGCTGTCGGAAAGCGATGTTCAGGCGCGAGCCGGTAGCCGACCGAAACCACCGCGCAGCCGCTTTGTGCTGACAGCACGCGACACAGCGTGTCATGCGTCGCAATGCTGCCGACCGTAAAACCACCGCCGTGAAAATAAACGAGCACCGGCAACACGTCGTGCGAAGGCGCATAGAGCCGCGCAGGCAGCGTATGACCATCGCGGGCCGGTAGCGTGAAATCTTCGATACGCGCCAATTCCGACTTCGGCACTTCGAGCACGCCGGCGCCCTTCTCGTAGGCCGCCCGCGCAGCCTGTGGCGTGAGTGTGTGCAGCGGCGGATGCGCGGCGCGCGCCATGCGTTCGACCACGCCAGCCATCTTCGGCGTCAGCGCCGGCCTGCGCGCCGCTTCGCGGGGCACCGGGATCGCGCTCACCTGGTCGGCTGCGCCATCGCGTCGGTTTTCTTTTCCTCGTCTACAGCGAAATTCACGACCACGGGCTGCGCACCCGGCAGAAAGTCGTAGCTCGCGAGCACCGACAGGCCTGGCTTCGGCGGCAGCAATGGCGAAAACGAGCCGAGGCTGATCAGGTCGCCGGGCTTCATCGCGAGACCCTCCTTCTTCAGCGCACCGGCAAGCCAGACCACCGCGTTGAGCGGATGCTCGAGCACGTCCGAGCCCTTGCCGCGCGCGAGTTCGGTGTTGTCCTTTGCGTCTGTCAGGCGCACCGTCATATCGCGCAGGCCGTCGAGCATGGCCGCCTGCTGCGTTGGGTCTTCGGGCACCGGAATCGGCACGCCCTTGATGCCCAGCCGCGCGCCGACGTTGATCGCCGACACCGCGGCGCCGTTGAGCTTGGGTGGCGCGGCGACCACGAGATCGGGCAGCTCGATGAACGGGATGACCTGGTCGATCTGCTGCATGACTTCGGCGGGCGTTTTCGCGTCGTTGATCGCTGCGCTCTTCACGCGCACCAGCATGTCGGCCTCGAACAATGGCCGGGCGCCGAACTTCGGATCGACCAGGCTGCCGTCGGGAAGTAGCATCCCTTCGTAAAGCACGCCCCAGACCGGCTCGGTTGCATTGAAGCGCTTCTGCACCGCGGGGTTGGTCAAGCCGGCTTTGTAGCCGACGACCGCGCCGTATCTGGCGGCCAGAAGCTTGTTGAGCTTGGCGCGGCTGCAGGCGCCATCGGCGTCGTTCAAGCCTTCGGGGTTGGTCGCGGGCTGCTTCGCGACGATCGCGGCGTCCAGTTCGGCCACCTGCGCGTCGCGCATGCATTCGGCGCGCGCCGTGATCGGGAATGTGAGCGAGCCGCTAAGTGCAAGTGCGGCAAGTGCAACGAAGGTTGGCTGAGTGGTGTGCACGGGCATCTCCTGTTTGTTAGATTGGGCGATTCAAATCGTAACGCGTCCGCACCATGGCCCTCATCAACTACCTGACCCAGATTCAGTTCGAATTCGGCGCGATCCGCCTGCTCGCCGAGGAATGCGCGCGGGTCGGTATCCGGCGCCCTTTGATCGTGACCGACCAGGGCGTGCGCGCCGCGGGGCTGTTGCAAAAAGCACAGGACGCGCTCGGTGACATCAACGCGAATGCCGCCGTGTTCGACCAGACGCCGTCGAACCCGACCGAAGCAGCCGTGCGCGCCGCCGTAGAGATCTATCGCGCCAACCGATGCGATGGCCTCGTCGCGCTCGGCGGCGGCTCGGCGATCGACTGCGCCAAGGGCGTCGCGATCGCGGCGACGCACGACGGTCCGCTCAAAACCTACGCGACCATCGAAGGCGGCTCGCCGAAGATCACCGACAAGGTTGCGCCATTGATCGCGATTCCGACCACCGCCGGCACCGGCAGCGAGGTCGCGCGCGGCGCGATCGTGATCGTGGACGATCACCGCAAGCTCGGCTTTCACAGCTGGTTTTTGATGCCGAAGGCCGCGATCTGCGACCCCGAACTCACCCTCGGCCTGCCGCCCAAACTCACTGCCGCGACCGGGCTCGATGCGATCGCGCACTGCATGGAAACCTTCATGTCTGCTGCCTTCAATCCGCCGGCCGACGGCATCGCGCTCGACGGCCTCGAGCGCGCCTGGCTGCACATCGAACGCGCAACAAAAGACGGCGCCGACCGCGATGCGCGGCTCAACCTCATGAGCGCGTCGATGCAGGGCGCAATGGCGTTCCAGAAGGGATTGGGCTGCGTGCATTCGCTGAGCCACAGCCTCGGCGGGGTCGATCCGCGACTCCATCACGGCACGCTCAACGCGCTCTTTCTGCCTGCGGTGGTCAACTTCAATGCGGGCGCCGAATCGGTGCAAAAGGACAAGCGACTGCAACGCATGGCGCGCGCGATGCACCTCGATCAACCGGGCGATATCGCCGGGGCGATCCGCGATATGAACGCGCGCCTCGATCTACCTCAGGGTCTGGCCGAGATCGGCGTGAAATCCGCGATGTTCGAAAAGGTGATCGACGGCGCGCTGGCCGATCACTGTCACAAGACCAATCCGCGGCTCGCAACGCGCGACGATTACCGGCAGATGCTCGAAACGTCCATGTGAAGCGGGTGTCCGACGGAGGTCACCGAAGTTCGATCGGCGACCCGGTCTCTTCTTTGCGTTCTCCATCACATCCATGAACAAGCGTTCCAACCCGATGCCGGGCCGCACGATCGGCGAGCACGGCATCATCGGCAACCTCGATACCGCCGCGCTGGTCGCGACCGACGGCACGATCGACTTCATGTGCTGGCCGCATCTGGACGGTCCGACCCTCTTCGCGGCGTTGCTCGATCCCGACAACGGCGGTGAGTTCTCGATCGTGCCCGAGCTGCCCGACGCCAGAACACTGCAGCTGTACCTGCCCGACACGAACGTGCTTTCGACCCAGTGGCTGGCCGAAGACGGCGCGGCCGAAGTGCTCGACCTGATGCCGCATCCCGACGTGAACGGGTCGGTTTGCCGCATGCTGATCCGGCGGGTCAAGGCAACGCGTGGCAAGGTTCGTTTCGCGCTCAAATGCAGCCCGCGTTTCGACTATGCGCGCACCTTGCCCGAAGTCCATCGCATCGACGGCGGTGTACTTTTCTGCGATGGCGCCGAGTCGGAAATCCGGCTGACCGCGACATCGCCGCTCGAACCCGGCGAACACGAAGCCACCGCCCGATTCGCGCTCGAGGTCGGCGAAGTCGGGTATTTCGTGCTCTCGGCGATCGATGCCGAAGCACCGCATGCACCCGACGCAGACGATCTGGCGCGCACCATCGACCAGACCATTGCCGCCTGGCGCCGGTGGTCGGCGCAATCTACTTACGGTGGCCGCTGGCGCGACGAGGTCATGCGCTCGGCGCTCGCGTTGAAACTGCTCACATCGCAAGAGCACGGCTCCATCGCCGCAGCCGCGACCTTCGGCCTGCCCGAAGCGACCGGCGCCGGGCGCAACTGGGATTACCGCGCCACCTGGATGCGTGACTACTCGTTCAGCGTGTATGCGTTTATTCGCCTCGGCTATATCGAGGAAGCCAACCGATTTCAGGAATGGATTTCAGCGCGTGCAAGAGGCATTCAGAGTGTCGACTCGCTGCGCATCATGTATGCGCTCGACGGCAGCGAGGCAGCCGATGAAGTCACTCTCGACCATCTCGCCGGCTACGGCGGCGCGCGGCCGGTCAGAATCGGCAACGCAGCGCATAGCCAGCGTCAGCTCGATATCTATGGCGAGTTGATGGACACCGCCTATCTTTCGAACAAGTACGGGCCCGCCATGAGCCACGAGGGTTGGACGCATGTTCAGGCGTTGATTGCGTTCCTCGGCAAGCATTGGAACGAGGCGGACGCCGGCATCTGGGAATTGCGCGGTGCCGAGCGGCATCTGGCGCATTCCAGGTTGATGTGCTGGGTCGCGGTCGATCGCGCGATCCGGCTTGCGTACAAGCGGTCGCTGCCCGCGCCGATGGCCGATTGGCTCGGCTTGCGCGATGCCATCGCCGAAGATATCTG
This sequence comes from Variovorax sp., assembly GCA_965218415.1. Classification (GTDB taxonomy): domain Bacteria; phylum Pseudomonadota; class Gammaproteobacteria; order Burkholderiales; family Burkholderiaceae_C; genus Variovorax. The sequence continues at coordinate 2,057,389 of CBDCKT010000003.1, read as the reverse complement.
GGCCAATTTCCGCCATCCCGAGCACGGCTATTTCGTTCAGGAAAGTGGCGGCACCGAACTCGACGCGGCGCTCCTGATGATGCCGCTGGTGCGATTCGTGTCGGCGACCGATCCGGTCTGGCTGGCGACGCTGGAGGCGATCGGCGCACAGCTCGGCGACGGCGCCATGATCCGCCGCTACCGCAATTCGGACGGGCTCGAAGGCGGCGAAGGCGCGTTCACGACCTGCACCTTCTGGTATGTCGAATGCCTCGCACGCGCCGGCCGGCTCGATGAGGCGCAGCTCGCCATGGCCAAAGGCATGCGCTATGCCAATCACCTCGGCTTGTATTCGGAAGAACTCGATCGCCAGGGCCGCCCGCTCGGCAACACACCGCAGGCTTTGACGCATCTGGCTTTCATCAGCGCCGCGCACTTTCTGAACCGCCGCCTGGGTCATTCGGCCGGCGGAGAGTGGCAACCCTGAGCGCACCTCAGCGCATCTGATTCCAGTTGGGCGCACCCGAGCCGCGCGGCGGTGTCAATCCCTTCGTTGCGCGTTGCGCTTGCCCTTTTCTTTCCCCTCGCCCAATCCGATATCCAGCGTCATCTCGCGCGCGAGCGGATCGAGCGCGGCGTGCAGTTGCCGATCGTCGACCGCTGCCGGCACGAGCAGGTGCGCATTGACTTTGAAGGTCGGCGGGTCCTCACCCGGGTTGCCGACGATCTCGGTTTGCATGGTTTCGATGCCGATGCCGTTGGCCGACAGCCGCCCGGTCAGCGCGGCGACGATGCCGGTGCGGTCGTCGCCGACCAATTGCAGTTCGACGCTGCGCGGCCCTTCGGCGCTGTGGTCCACGCCGCCGATGCCGCGCGCTTCGCTGCGGGTCACCGTCACGCGCAGCTTGTCGCTGTCGAGCGCGCGCAATGCGGCCTCGAGCGCATCGGCCTGCCCGCGCGGCACCTCGAGATGCACCATGCCGGCGAATTCACCGGCCAAGCGCGTCAAGTGGCTGGCCGCCCAGTTGGCACCGAAGCGGTCGGCGCGCTCCGACAAAGCGGTGACGATGCCCTGGCGGTCTGGGCCCACCACCGTCACGACGAATGCGGTGCTGTCGGCGTGGCCGTCGTCGGTCAGCAATACGGAGCGGCGAATCATCGGCGCGCGGGTTGCAAAACGCGGATCTTGTTCGATGGCCGGCACACGGTTTTGGTCGCGGGCCTCGCGCACGACACGCGCGAGCAGTGCGAGGCCCATCGGCGCCAGGGCGCGCTCCCACAGCTGGCGCGCGTCTTCGCCCTTTTGAACGAAGCACCAGTCCTGCGCCGCGATCGCGCCCTTGTCCCAGCCGTCGGACAAGTGATAGACCGAGCCGCCGGCGATCGCATCGCCTTCGAGAATCGTCCATTCGACCGCTGCGATGCCGCGATGGCGCGGCAGCAGCGACGGGTGATAGCCGACCCCGCCATGGCGCGACCGTGCCAGCGCCTCGTTGCTCACGCGTGCATGGGTGTGGGCCGCGATGATGAGATCGGTGCCTTCGGCAATCGCCTCGGCCGGCACGATTTTCGGATTCGCGAGCACATGCACATCGAGTCCCGCGGCGCGCGCCGCCAGCGCGAGCCGGTCGTCTTCGGCCGGCGCGACGACGCTCGTGAACGTGACGCCCTCTTCTTTTCGCAGCGCCTCGAACACCGTCGCCGCGAAGTAGCGCGAGCCGACCAGCGCGCATCGAATCCCTGGTTTCATCGTCAGACTTAATGTTTAAAAGAAAAGTGCTTGAAACGCCCAATGCACGTGCGCAGACAGCTATAAAATATATAGCATTCGCTGCGAGTCAGGTACCGCAGAAAGTGCGATAGCAGGCAGTTGTTTCCGCTGGCGCGGGTTGCGCGAACACGGCATTTTCAGGCCGCTCGACGAACGGGTTTTCGAGCACTGCGAGCAGTCGCTCGAAAGGCGCGAGATCGTTGTCGTCGACTGCGGCGCTCAGCGCTTCTTCGACCATGTGGTTGCGCGGAACGTAGATCGGATTGGCCAATGCGATCGCTTGCCGCAACGCATCGCCGTCCGATACATCGCTACCCGCGCGCCGACGCCACCGCGCGAGCCACTGCGTCAACGCGCTGCCCGACCCTTCGTTTTCGCCGAACAATATCTGCAACGCGCCATCGCCCTCTTTCGCCGCGTCGCCGAGGCGGCGAAAACCGAGCGTGAAATCGACGCGATGTCGATGCAGCAATTGCAGGTAATCGCTGGCCAGTGCCTGATCGGCCGCATCGTCTGCGGCGGCATCGCTTTCGGGATCGGTTCGGGCCAGGCCGAGCTTGGCGCGCCAGACCGCGAGCTGATGCGCCGCATAGCGCAAGGGAAACGCTTCGATCACCGCCATCGCCCGTTCGACCGCCCGATCCTTATCCGGGTCGATCAGCGGCAGCAAGGTTTCGGCGAAGCGCGCGATATTCCAGTGCGCGATCGCCGGTTGATTGCCGAATGCATAGCGGCCGCGCGTATCGATCGAGCTGAAGACAGCGCGCGGATCGAAAGCTTCCATGAAAGCGCAGGGGCCGTAGTCGATCGTCTCACCCGAAATCGTCATGTTGTCGGTGTTCATCACGCCGTGGATGAAACCGATGCCCATCCAGCGCGCGATGAGTTCGGCTTGCCGCTCGGCGACCGCGCGAAGCAATTCGAGATAGCGGTCGTCGGCGTCGCTCAAAGCCGGGTAGTGACGCGCGATCGCGTAATCGGCGAGCCGCCGCAGCATGCTGCGATCCGCCTCCGCAGCGAAAAACTGGAAAGTGCCGACGCGCAAATGGCTGGCCGCCACGCGCACCAGCAAAGCGCCGGGCAAGAGGGTTTCGCGCTGCACCGGCTCGCCGGTCGCCACCGCAGCGAGCGCGCGCGTGGTCGGAATGCCGAGCGCATGCATCGCTTCGCCGACCAGGTATTCGCGCAGCACCGGGCCGAGGGCGGCCTTGCCGTCGCCACCGCGTGAAAACGGGGTGCGGCCCGAGCCTTTGAAGGCGATGTCGCGTCGCTGGCCGTGCCGGTCGATCAGCTCGCCGAGCAGCAGCGCGCGGCCGTCGCCCAGTCGCGGCGAATAGCCGCCGAACTGATGGCCTGCATAAGCCTGCGCGAGTGGCGCCGCACCATCTGGCACTTCTTGCCCCGACAAGATCGCCAGACCTTCGGCAGAAGCCAATCGATCAGCGTCGAGCCCCAACTCATCGACCAGCGCGCGGTTCAGTCGCAGCAGCCGCGGCGCGGGCGAAGCCGTAGGTTGCCAGGAGACGTAGAAGCCCTCCAGCGCGCGTGCGTAGCTGTTGTCGAACGCGAACAACCGATCTTTGCCGTCGTTCGCACCGCACGCATGCGCAGCCTCGTGCAGGTCCGCAGTCGGTTGCGCGGCTGTCATCACGCGTCGGCTTTGGCGCGCACCGGCAACTTCCAGTTCGGGCGCGCGAAGTGGCAGGTATAGCCGCCGGGAGAGCGCTCGAGGTAATCCTGATGCTCGGGCTCGGCTTCCCAGAAATCACCGGCGGGCGCCACCTCGGTCACGACTTTGCCGGGCCAGATGCCGGACGCGTCGACGTCGGCGATGGTGTCGCGCGCAACCCGCTCCTGCTCGGGCGAGGTGTAAAAAATTGCAGAGCGGTAGGAGGCGCCACGGTCGTTGCCTTGCCGGTTCGGTGTGCTCGGATCGTGGATTTGAAAGAAAAATTCGAGCAGCTGGCGAAACGACATCTTGGCCGGATCGAGCACCACTTCGAGTGCCTCGGCGTGGTTGCCGTGGTTGCGGTAGGTGGCGTTCGGCACCTCGCCGCCGCTGTAGCCGACGCGGGTGCTGATAACCCCAGGCATTTTGCGAACCAGGTCCTGCATGCCCCAGAAGCAGCCGCCTGCGAGGATGGCGGTTTCTTGCGTATTCATGATGCGAATCCTTCCATGTCGTGACCGGCGCGATGTCGATGCAATGCGGGGCGGAAGCCGGCCGGTTTTCCGCGATCCATCGTATCCGGCGCCGCTCTGGCCGGGGTCATAAGGGTCTTGGCACTACGACAAGGCCTGATTAACGCCTCATTACAACGGCGTTCAATCGTCGGCAGCGGCCTACACGCGGCATTTAGACGACAGCGCAAAAATGTACGGGTAATCACTTACATCGCAAAAATTGACTCGGCTCGCATCTTCATTCCGTTCGCGTGCAAATCACAGCTTTTCGTCGGCCAGCGCGTTTTGGGAACCCGATGACGCCGACGACGCGCCGTTCGATGCCGAACGCAGGCACTGGGCCATCGACGATCTCGATTTTTGTCAAATCGATGTTCGCCGCGCCCACGCCGACGACAACCTCTTCTATCTGGCAGCTTCGGCGTCGTTCGTCGAAAGCGGGTCGGATTTGTACTCGCGCAACCTGATCGGCTTTTTCGAGGGCGACGACGAAGTGGCCGGCTGGCTTCAAAACCGCTGGGAGCCCGAGGAGCTACAGCACGGCCGGGCCTTGCGCGCCTATGTGAACCACATCTGGCCGGAGTTCGACTGGCAAAGCGCGTACCGCAGCTTTCTGGACGAATACCGCAACTACTGCAAGGTCGAACTGCTGGAGCCGACGCGTACTTTGGAGCTGGCGGCGCGCTGCGTGGTCGAAACCGGAACGGCGACCTACTACACCGCGCTGTCACGCGGCGTCGATGAGCCCTTTCTGCGGGCTTTGGCCGCGCTCATCTCGGCCGACGAGGTTCGCCATTACAAGCACTTCTATCGCGCATTCAAGCGCTATCAGGCGCAGGAAATGCCGGCGCGCCGCCGCGTTTTCGCCACCATCGCCCGCCGCACGCTCGAACTCAAAAGCGAAGATGGCGATTGCGCCGTCCGACATGTGATCAACGTCCGGTCGCCCGAGCGAGCCGGTGATGCACGCTTCGAACGCGAGACGCTCGGCCGTATCAGCACCACGGTGCGCAAAAACCTCAAGGCTGCGACCACGCTCAAGATGCTGATGCGTCCGCTCGGCCTTTCGCCCCGCATGCAAAGCGTGGTTCAGTTTCCCGTCGAGCGCTTCATGAACAGCGTCTTCCTGCGCTAAATGGGTCAGTCGGGGCGGTTAAGCTGCGGGCGAAGCGCCGCCGTTCGCGAGAAGCGTCTTCAGTTCGCCGTTCGAAATCAGCTTTGCCAGCGCATCGGCGCCGCCGATCAACGTGCCGCGCACGAAAACCATCGGAAAAGTCCCCCAGCCGGTCCACATCTTGAGCGCGTTGCGACGCCGCCATTCGGACAGATAGCTTCCGTATTCGAGGTAGTGATAGGGCACGCCGGCCGCATCCAGCGCGCGCCGCGCCTTCTTGGGAAAAGGATTGACGGCCATGCCGACGACCACCACCGCATGGGCTTCGGTCGCCGCCTGCACCTCGCGAACGATGTCCGAGCGATCATTTGCGACTTTCTCGCGGATGGCGGGGTGGATCCGGGATTCGGGAAGGATAGCGCGCGGCATGATGATTTCTTTCGTGGTTTCTCGATGAAAGTCGCGAGCTTAGCGGCGACATGGCGTGGCTGCACGCCAGGTGGCGAGGCGCTAGCATCGACCAGATGACACACGATCACGCTTCAGGACCACACGAGCACGCGCACGATCACAGCGATCACAGCGATCACAGCGATCACAGCGATCACAGCGATCACAGCGAACTCGGCGAGATGGACCTGCGCGTGCGCGCCTTGCAAAGCGTGCTCGAACAGAAGGGCTATATCGACCCTGCCGCGCTCGATGTTCTGATCGACACCTACCAGACCCGCATCGGTCCCCGCAACGGCGCGCGCGTGGTCGCCAGGGCATGGGTCGATCCGGCGTTTCGGCGATGGCGTTGCGAAAGGACGCTTCGGCGGCTATCGCGTCGCTCGGCTACACCGGCCGGCAGGGCGAACACATGATCGCGCTGGAGAACAGCGACGCGCAGCATCACATGGTGGTGTGCACCTTGTGCAGTTGCTATCCGTGGCCGGTGCTCGGGTTGCCGCCGACCTGGTACAAGAGCGCGCCCTATCGTTCGAGAGCGGTCAAGGATCCGCGCGGCGTGCTGTTGGAGTTCGGCGTCAGCCTGCCCGAGTCCACGTCGATCCGGGTCTGGGATTCGACAGCCGAAGTACGCTATCTCGTGATTCCGCAGCGGCCTGGTGGCACCGATGGCTGGAACGAAGAAGCGCTTGCCGAATTGGTCACGCGCGATTCGATGATCGGCTGCGGTCTGGCGCGTGAGCCCGAATCAGCGCAACCAGCACACCCAGCGCAACCAGCGCAACTAACACCATGAGCTACCAATCGCACGCCGACCTCGGCGGCACCGATGTGCGCGAGGCTATCGTCCTTGAACCCGAAGGCGAGCGGTTTCACGCGCCATGGGAGCCGCGCGCATTGGCGCTCACCCTGGCCGCGGGCGCCACCGGCAGCTGGAACATCGACCAGAGCCGCGCGGCACGCGAAACCCTGCCGAATTACCGTGCGATGAGCTACTACGCGATCTGGCTGGCCGCGCTCGAAAAGTTGCTGGCCCAGCGCGGTCTCGCGAGCGCCGACGAAATCGAGGCGGGTCGAGCGCGCCATCCGCGGGTTGCGGTCGACCGCGTGCTCGCCGCAGCGCGGGTTCCGGCCGCGCTCGCCGCTGGCTCGCCGACCGAACGCGTGGCGAGCGCGCCAGCGCGCTTCGCCATTGGCGACCACGTACGAACCCGCGCCGGCCCGGTCGACCACCACACCCGGCTGCCCGGCTACGCGAGCGGCAAGGTCGGCACGATCGAGCGCGTCCACGGTGTCCATGTGTTCGCCGATGCAAACGCGCAGGGCCTCGGCGAGCAACCGCAATGGCTCTACGGGGTGGCCTTCGATGGTCAAGCGCTTTGGGGCGATGAAGTCGCGCCCGGTTCGGTGGTGGCGATCGATGCCTGGGACAGTTATCTGGAGCCCGCATGAGCCATCAGGATCAACGCGCGGAATCGCAGCACGAGGGATGTGTTGGCGCTGTCGCCGCGACATCGATTTCGACGAGAGATGCGATGCCGTCGCTCGGCTTGCCTGAATCGGACGGCGAGCCGGTTTTCAGCGAACCGTGGCAGGCGCAGGCGTTCGGCATGGCCGTGTCGCTGCATGACAAAGGCGTATTCACCTGGCCCGAATGGGCCGACGCGCTCGCACAGCAAATCGCCGCAGCCCAGGCAGCGGGCGATGCCGACCGGGGGGACACCTATTACCACCACTGGCTGGCGGCGCTGGAAAGTCTGGTGGCGCGCAAAACGGCCGGGCCCGCCGATGACCTCACGCGCGAATTGAAGCGCCACCGCGATGCCTGGGACCGGGCAGCGCATCGCACGCCGCATGGCCAGCCGATCGTGTTGCAACCCGCGGACTTCGCCTCGGACCACGGCTGATTGGAGCGGCGCCGGTCGCCCTCATGAATAAACGGGTCGGTGCGCAATCGCCCGCACCCGCAACTCGGCCAGCATCTCACGCTCGCGCAGGCCCGCGGCCCAGGCCGGACGCAACTGAAAATGCGGCTGATCGACGATCGTCGTCCAGTGGCCGCCCCATTCCAGCCCGAGCGTCATGCCGAGCGCGCCGACCGCCTTGTACTTCGGCGAATCGGGCAGATAGCGCTGGCCCTCCCAGACGCCGATGTCGAACGCGATACCGAAGTTGTGGTTCGAATAGCCGCCCCGGGCGTTGGTGACTTTGGGTCCGGCAGCGGTGCGGCCTTGCGCGTACAGCGCGTCCTGCTCGGCCCAGGTTCTGAGGCCGCTCACGAGCTTGATGTTGATGTCGGCGACCGACCGGACCCGTTGCACGAGTGCGCGCGCGTAGGGCCGCACCTCGGGCAGCAGCGTGACGATGATCGTCTCGCTGCGTGCGTCGACCGTCTCATCGGGCGCCGGATCGCTTTCGTCGATGCCCTTCGCAGGCAACAGCCGCGCATGGATCGCGCGCCAGGTTTCTGGCCCGGCCTTGCCGTCGACCTGAGCGCCGACTTCGGCTTGCACGGCACCGATGATCCGTTCGATGTTCACGCTTTGAATCGGGTGTGGCGAAAGCGCCATTTTCGGCTGGCGTTGCCTGGCGCGCCATAGCTCGCAAGTCATAGAACGCACCCGTTCGACGCGCATGTTTCCCCCCATTCGACGCCTCGCTGCCGAAGATAGTTGTACAGCAGGCTCTCGGTAATTCCCAACCTTTCGGCGATGTCGTTCACGCCGAATTGCGGCCTCTGCGCCTCGTTACCTCAGGTAGCTCCTGCGTTCAAGCGCGCGTTCTGGGGATACATCGCGTCGAGGTATTCCTTGTCCACTTCGGTCTTGAACTTGTGCGCAGCCCCCAGCTCGTACGGGAGTCCGGACTCCTCCAGAAAGAGCGCCACCTTGGCAGGGTTCGGGGAGGGGTGATCGTAAAACTTGATCATGGAGTCGATGCCTTTGGGACTCACTTTTGAAGCGGCGCGAGCGCGCTGCAGAAAATCATTTCAGCTGCGTCGTGTAGTTCAGGGGAACCCACTTCCACGATTTGCCTTCGGCGTGCAGGTGCCCGAGACCCGGGAACTGCAGATGCGCCGCGGCCACCAGAGCCCCGTCGGCCGCGACCTCGTCGAAGACCTTTTTGCGCGAGACCGCTGCCGCATCGGCATCGGAGTCGAACGCGATCGTCACCGCAGGGTCATCGAATTGAATGGCACCAACGTGGATCAGGTCGCCCACGATCACCAGCTTTTGGCCCTTGCTCTCGACCACATACGACGTATGTCCCGCGGTGTGCCCGTAGCTCGCGATGGCGCGGACGCCGGGCACCAGTTCGCCGTCGGTCTCGAACGCCTGGTACTTGCCCGCTGCGACGTATGGATTCAGCGACGCCATCGCACCCTGAAAGAAGCCCTTCGCATCGGCTGGAGCCGTGTCGAGGTTGGCCTGCGAGAGCCAGTAATCAGAGTCGCGCTTGTCGGCATGGATCGTTGCGTTCGGGAACACCAGCGCGCCATTCGCCGACAGGCCGCCGACGTGATCCGGATGCAGATGGGTCAGCAAGACGTCGTCGACCTGCTCCGGCTTGTAGCCGGCGGCGCGCAGGTTCACGATCAGTTTGCCCAGCGTCGGGCCGAACAGCGTGCCAGCGCCGGTGTCGATCAGCACGAGCTTCGAGCCGGTGTTGACGAGAAACGCATTGACCGAGGTTTCCAGCGGGTTAGCCAAAAACGACTCCTTGAGCGCGGCTTCCGTTTTGGTCGGCGGCTCGGCCAGCAGCTTCGCGACGTCCAGCGCGACCGTACCGTCGCTGATCGAGGTCACCTCGAAGTCGCCGAGCATCACGCGATAGAAGCCAGGAGCCTGCGTCTTGACCATCGGGGCCGCCGCCGAGGCCGGTGTCGGCGCGAGGGTGGCGCCAAAAGCAGCGAAGGCGAGCGCGCCGATCAGCAGAGATGTGCGGAGCGCCGCGGTGAAACGGGAGGAATGAGACATGATTTGAGAGCCCTTCTGAGCAAAGCTGGTGGGAGATCGGTGGTTGGTGAAAGGATTGTGTTCAGTTGCCGAATACAGAACAATCGACAATATCGCAAACTACCTTTGCGAATTACGCAATCAAAAAAATGGCCCTGGCGGGCTCGCGGAAGGCACATCCTCATGATTGACGCGCTGACCGACTTCATCGCCGTTGCCGCCGCAGGCGGCTTCTCGCACGTGGCCAAACAGCAAGGCGTGGCGGTGTCTTCCGTCACGCGAAAGATCGAGCGGCTCGAGGCCGAGTTCGGAACGCGCCTTTTCAATCGCACTTCGCGGCGCGTCGTTCTGACCGATGCCGGCGAGCACTTCCTGCCCCGCGCGCGCACCATCGTTGCTGAATTCGCGGAGGCCCGGGATTCGCTTGCGTCCTTGAACGCCGATCCCCGCGGGCTGCTGTCGGTCACTGTCCCAGCCACGTTCGGGCGGCTCTTCGTCGCGCCCGCGATCGTGAGCTTCCTCGATCGGTATCCGCTGATCGAGGTCGACCTGCATGTGGGGGATCAGTACGTCGACCTCGCCGAGCAGCGCGTCGATATCGCGATCCGGATCGGCGCCCTGCCCGACAGCGACCTGGTCTCGACGCGTCTCGCGCCGATGCGACTGATCGCGTGCGCGAGTCCTGACTACCTCGCCCGCCACGGGCGCCCGACCGATCCGGACGCACTGCTCGCCCACAACTGCATCGACGTCGCGACCGGCGTCGCGCCGGCGTCGACATGGTGTTTCGAGGGCTGGAATCGCAACCAGCCTTACAAGGTGCGGGGCAACATCCGCGTCGATGACAAAGACAGCATGCGCGAGGTGGCCCTCGCCGGCGGGGGCATCGTCCACATCGCCAGCTGGTTGGTCAGCGAGCACATTGCTTCAGGCCATCTGGTCTCGCTCTTTCCGGACATAGGTTCGCCCTACCCGAAAGGCGCGGAGCGCGCAATCCACGCCGTGCGCATGCGAGGGCGATCGCATGACGCGAAGGCCAGGCTGCTCATCGATCACCTTCGGAGCACCTTTGGCGATGTGCCCTTTTGGGATCGAGCCATGGAATCCCGAAAGAGCGCTTCCGGTCGATAACGCAACGCTCGCGGTTCCACCAGCGCCGCTTGTGTTGCGTGACGCGCCGCCGTAGCGGGTGTTGGGTTGCGGGGCACGGCAAGCTGTGGCCGTTCGGAGACGCCGGGCAGATGGACTCGGGGGCACTCGACCGCTCATTCAATCCTTGAGTCGGCTTACTGTTTCATTGCTCCCCGCACCCCAATCTGCGGGCGCGTCCTAAAGCGGCAGCACATCGGCAACGGTGCCTCGTTCCAGCCACACGCTGAACTCGTCCGCCAGCCGCTGCGACTCGCCCGCCGCTTTGCGCCAGGCCGCGCCGCGCGCGGGGGCGTCGTCGGCATACCGCTTGAAGTCGTTGCGGTCGGGCAATTTGCCGTTCGGCAAAACCCGCGCGATCCATTCGGGGTCGGGCGCGAGCAGCAGCATGCGGTCGAGAAACGGCGTCGCCCCGTGCCGCCATTTGAGCTGCTTGTCGAGCCAACCCGGCACAACTGCTTGCTGAAAATGCGGATAGAGCACCAGCCCTTCGCAGTGCCAGTTCAGGTGCAAGTGGTAATCGGTGATGCCACCGTCCCAATAGGCGCCCGGCGGCGCGCCCGGAATATCGGGCACGGCTTCGAGCACGAATGGAATCGAACACGAGGCCTGTAACGCAGGCTCGAAATTGGCTTCGGTCAAATTGATCTGGCGGGTGGGAAAGTCGCGGCTGTCGAAAGGCAGCGCAGCGCCGGGCGTCGAAAAAACGCAGCGCTCGAGCCACGCGCCAAGCCCGCGGCGATGCACCGCGTTGGCCGCGTAGGCACCGAGGTAGCCGAGCGGTGTGCGTGCTCTGCCCTCGCGACCGAGCAGATGCCGGCCGCGCGACGTCAGCACATGCAAGCGAAAGCGCGGATTCGTCAGAATTTCGTGAACCCGCCCGCCATAGAAGCTGCGCAGGCTCGCGCCGAAACTCGCGCTGACCTGACGCGCGGTCATTCGCTTTTGACCTTGCGGCACGTCGAAACTCTGGCGGATGTAGTCGTCCTCGAAGCGCCACAGCGCAATCGTTGAATCCGACAGGCAGGCGTTGGCAAGCCGCCAGGCGCCAATCGATGCACCGACCAGATCGATCGGCTGATTCGATCGCGGCAACCAGTCGCCGAATAAAAAGCGATCGATCGGTCCCAGCACCAAACCCTTCGGCCCGCCGGCCGCGCCCGGAATCGCGCCCACATGCTGCGGCAGCAAACCATGCTGCGCGATGTGTTCGCGCGCCAGTGGGCCGGCGTACAGGCGTAACGCTTTCATAAACGAAAGTTTATAAGAAAAGTAGCTGAAACGACCGTCCTGCAATCGCAGACTGCTATATTTAATGTAGCACTCACGCATTGTCCTGCAAACGCAGCACGATGGCGGCCGATGACGGTTTTCGCACCACGCGCCAATGCGCGAACGGTGCGCGAGAAGTCGAAAAAGCTATTTCCGTAATCCCTGCAGCTTTGCAAACGCGCTCGCCATCTGCCCGGCCGGCGGCTGCGCGGCATCTCGCTGACCCCCGCGTGCCTGCTCCCGCGCCTGGTTCCCTCGCCCTGCGCCTTCAAACCGGTTCTCGCGCGCTCCGCCTTGTCGCGGCGCCGCATCCAGCCGCATCGACAAGCCAATTCGCCCGCGCACCAAGTCGATCTCCATCACCTTGACCTTCACGATGTCGCCGGTTTTGACGATCTCGCGCGCGTCGGCGACGAACTTGTTCGCGAGTTGGCTGACATGGACCAAGCCGTCCTGATGCACGCCCAGATCGACGAAGGCACCGAACTGCGCGACGTTGCTCACGGTGCCTTCGAGCAACATGCCTTCCTTCAAATCCGCGATGTTTTCGACGCCGTCGTTGAGCCGCGCGACCTTGAAATCGGGCCGCGGATCGCGGCCGGGCTTTTCGAGCTCGGCCAAGACGTCCCTGACCGTGATGACGCCGAATTTTTCGTTCGCGAACAACTCGGGCCGCAACGTCTCGAGCATCTCGGCCCGGCCCATCAGCTCTGTCACCGGGTTGCCGGTGACCTTGATGATCTGTTCGACCAGCGCATAGGTTTCGGGATGCACGCCGGTCATGTCGAGCGGATCGGCGCCGCCGCGAATGCGCAGGAATCCCGCGCTCTGCTCGAACGCCCGGGGGCCGAAACCGCTCACGTCGAGCAACTGCTTGCGATTGGAAAACGCGCCGTTCGCCTCGCGCCAGCGCACCACCGCCTTCGCGACTGCATCCGACAAGCCCGAGACGCGGCCGAGCAGCGGCGCGCTCGCGGTGTTGAGATCGACGCCGACCGCGTTCACGCAATCCTCGACCACCGCATGCAAGGTGCGCCCGAGCTCGCCTTGGTTTACGTCGTGCTGGTACTGGCCGACGCCGATCGACTTCGGGTCGATCTTGACCAGTTCGGCCAGCGGATCCTGAAGCCGCCGCGCGATGCTCGCGGCGCCGCGCAGGCTCACATCGACATCGGGCATTTCGCGCGATGCGAGTTCGCTGGCCGAATAGACCGACGCGCCCGCTTCGCTGACCACCACGCGTTGGATCTCCGGCCGATTCGAATTCGGCGCCTTCGCCAGACGCTCGATCAGCTCGGCCGCGAGCTTGTCGGTTTCGCGGCTCGCAGTGCCGTTGCCGATCGCGATCAGGTCGACGCCATGCTGGCTCGCCAGTGCTTCGAGCGTGCGCAACGCGCCCTGCCAATCGCGCCGCGGTTCGTGCGGAAACACGGTGGCCGTCTCGACCAGCTTGCCGGTCGCATCGACCACCGCGACCTTGACGCCGGTGCGAATGCCCGGGTCGAGCCCCATCACCACGCGCGGCCCGGCAGGCGCGGCCAGCAGCAGATCGCGCAGGTTGTCGGCAAACACCTTGATCGCGACCTGCTCGGCCGATTCGCGCAGCCGCACGAACAGGTCGCGCTCGATAGACAACGACAGTTTCACCCGCCAGGCCCAGGCGATCGACTTGCGGATCAGATCGTCGCCGGCGCGATTCGCATGCCGCCAGCCCAGATGCGATGCGATCCGGCCTTCGGCCAGCGAGGGTGGCTGTGCACGGCTGACGGCGCGTATGCCCGACGGTGGCAGCGCCGCTTTCGCGGGTTCCACCGGTACCGGCGCTTCCGGCACTTCCGGCGAAAGCAGCTTCACGTCGAGCAAATCCTGCGCCCTGCCCCTGAAAACCGCCAACGCGCGGTGCGACGGCACGCGGCCAATCGGCTCGGCATAGTCGAAGTAATCGCGAAAACGCGCGACGTGCGGATCGGCTTCGTTTTTGCCTGCCGCGAGAGTCGATTTGAAGCGACCCTCGCGCCAGAGCCATTCGCGCAGCGACTGCACAAGCGGCGCGTCTTCGGCCCATCGCTCCGAAAGAAGGTCGCGCACACCGTCTAGCACCAGCGCGACGGTCGAAAAATCGAGTCCGTCGGCGGCTGGCTTCACGAAGGCTTCCGCTTCCCGCTGCGGATCGCGCGCGGGATCGTGCCAGAGCATGTCTGCAAGCGGCTCGAGGCCGGCCTCGCGCGCCATCTGGCCTTTGGTGCGGCGCCGCGGCTTGTAGGGCAGGTAAAGGTCTTCGAGCTCCTGCTTGGTGGGCGCTGCGTCGATCGCCGCGCGCAGCGTGTCGGTGAGCTTGCCCTGTTCGTCGATGCTCTTCAGAACGGCTTCGCGGCGCTGCGCGAGTTCACGCAAATAGGCCAACCGCGCTTCGAGCGCACGCAGTTGAATGTCGTCGACGCCGCCGGTGGCTTCCTTGCGGTACCGCGCGATGAACGGAACGCTGGCGCCGCCATCGAGCAGCGCCACCGTGGTTTCGACCTGGGCCGGCTCGAGCCCGATTTCGAGGGCGAGCTGACGAATGATTTTGTTTTCCTGCATTGAATCGAGAATTTGTCTGCAAGTTGAAAGTCGCGGGCCGGTTCGGGGCTTTCGCGGAGGCGGCAGTTTGCCATGCGTGAGGTGGCTGGAAATAGCGGACCAACACATTGCCGGACGCGATTTTCGGTCGTGATCGATCGGACGACCCGGGCGCCGCGCCAACCCCTCTCACCGCAAAATGGGTCGTTCAGCCGATGACTTGCTTGCTGTCGATTGCGCACCACATCCCCGCGAATCTTGAAACGAATCCTCCTTCCTCTTTTCTCCGCACTCGCGGTCCCCATCCTTTTGTTCGAGGAATGGGGCTGGGAGCCGCTCGCCGCGCTGATGGCCCGACTCGCGCGGCTGCCGCTGTGGTCGGCGCTCGAGCGTCGGATCGTTGCCTTGCCGCCGTGGGGCGCGATGGTGGTGTTCTGCCTGCCGACCTTGCTGCTGGTGCCGGTCAAGTTGTTCGCGCTTTATCTTTTCACCCGCGGTCATGTCACGACCGGCTTCGTGTTTCTCGCGGGCGCGAAACTCGCGGCCACCGCGATCGTCGCCCGGCTGTTTCACTTGACCCAGCCGATCCTCATGCGCGTGGCCTGGTTCGCGCGCTGGTATCCGCGCTGGAAAGCCTGGAAAGACGGCGTGCTCGCAAGGGTGCGGGACAGCGCGCCGTGGCGTGCGGCCCGGCGCGCCAAAACGGCGGGACGGCGCTGGTGGCGGTCGCTGCGGCGTGCGCCTTGAGTCGGTTTTCAGGCTTCGGTTTGCTATATTTATAATAGCTGTCTGCGCACGTCCACAAAGGGCTCTGGCTACTTTTCTATTGAATTCGAGCAGGAATGCGAATTGCTGCTAGCCAGCGTGATGCGCAGTCTCGTCGGCTTTGCGCCGAGCTGACAGACTCGACAGCGCGCTTGCGCCCTGCACCTGCCGCGGTCCGCGACTGCGACCAGAACCTGTTGCTCGCCGGCTTCGGCGATCGCGCCCTTCCCGCGCTTTGTCAGGTCGCTGGTGAAGCTGAACGGGTCGCGCTTTGATCTGCCTCGATGTCCTGCAGGTTGTGTTGCCGAGTTGAGCGATCTTTCGCTGGTCTACGTGCGAACCCGACCCTGCGCATCCGGCGTTCGACGAATCGGGCTGCGACCAGCGCCGCCACCACGCCGTCGCCATATTCGCACCGGATAGAGCCGGCGCGCTATGCTATGTTTTACATAGCTGCTTGCGCACGCACAGTAAGCGTTTCAGGCACTATTTGCTTAAAAAATGCTCAGACAGGCGGTGCGACGCCCTGAAGGCATCCGGCCTGCGGATCGGCCTCGAGCGCCGAGATCTGACGCGCGATCGCATCGGCGGCGCGCGCCGTGGCGCGTTGCGCGCCTTGCGCCAGCGCGTCGATGCCGTTGGCCACCGGCTCGCTCGTTGCCCATCGACAAACAGTCGCACCATCGCGCCCCGATCGGCGCAGGGTCCAGTCGAACGCCATGTCGACGCGGCTGTCTTCGATTGCGTCGAAGCGCGTCAACTGCGCGCCGATCCGCCAAACCGGCTGGCCGGGTGCGGCGCCGCTGCGGGTCACGTCGATCGCGCCGCTGCGACGCGCGATTCCGGCCGCCAGCGCATCGCGCAACTCGAACTCGAACGAAGAAGTCCAGCGCGATTGCTCCAGCACATCGACCCGGGCGCCGGCTTCGGCCGCTTCGCGCACCACCATTTGCGGCCGCGCAAGACGCTCGTCCATCACGATGGGTGCGAGGTCGAAACGCAGCCCGCTGCGCGCAGGTTGCGATCTCGAAATCGATGGCGCGAATCCGGCATCGACGGAATTGCCGCCACCGCTGCCACTGCCGCCACTGCCGGCTCCCGCACCGACTGCAGGCGCGGCCAGCGTGTAGAAGCGCGTGGCCTGGGTGCTGCAGCCGGTCAACGCTGCGAAGGCCGCGAGTCCCGCCAAGGCCACCGCCGCCAGCGCGGTCATCGAAAAGCGGGGCACGGGTGCGGCGGCTCGCGTCGGGTGGCATCCAATGGTCTGGTCGAGCAGCATCATCATCTTTTGTCGTCCGGCTTGCCGCGCACGAGCGACTCGGGGTGGCGCTCGAGGTAGTCGGTCAAAACCCTGACCGAACTCGCGGCGCGGGTCAGTTCGCGCAAGGTCTGGCGCACGTCCTGCTGCAATGGCGCGTCTTGCGCGAGCGTGCTTTCGGCGGCGCCCAAGGTCTTGCGGGTGTCTTTCAACGCGGCTGAAATCTGCGGCGTGATTTCGGTGCGGAAGCTGGTTGCGACTTTTTCGGCGCTCGACAGTGTCTTGTTCAGGGTCTTGAGCGAGGTGCGCAACTCCGATGCGATCTCGGCCATCGGCAATTTGTTGATCTTGGCGGCGATCTGCTCGACCTGGGTCTGCAACTCGTCGAAGCCGCCCGGCATGGTCGGCAGTTCGGCCGGATTGTTCGACAGATCGACCTTGATACGCGGCGCCCTCGGGAAGAAATCGAACGCGACGTACTTCTGGCCCGTCAGCAGGTTGCCGGTGCGCACCTGGGCACGCAAGCCTTCTTCGATCAGGATCTGGAGCCGCCGCAATTGTTGTTCGGGCGTTTCGTTCATCGGCTTGTTCTCACGCCGGCGCAGCCGCTCGGGAAAGACCTGGACGGTCACCGGCATCGAGAAGGCGCGCTTGCCACGATCGAAATCGATGCCGATCGACTTGACCGAGCCGATCGTCACACCCCGAAAATCGACCGGCGAGCCGGGCGAGAGTCCGCGCAGCGACTCGTTGAAGTACATGACGAAGGTCTGGGCCGGACCATCGGGCGGCTGCATCGCGCTGCTTTCGTCGCCAGCCAGCACGAAGCTCGTGCCCGGCGCTGCGACCGCGCCCGATTCGTCCTCCGGCGCCTGGAAGGCGACGCCGCCGAGCAGGATGGTGGTGAGCGACTGGGTTCGCACTTTGAGGCCGTTCGCGTCGATCGCCAGATCGAGCCCGCTCGCCTGCCAGAACCGGGTGTTGACGCCGACGAACTTGTCGTAGGGGCTGTTCACGAACACCTTGAGGGTTACGGCCTTGCCGTCGGGATCGAGCTTGTAGGACGCGATCTGGCCGACCTTGATGCGGCGGAAATAAATCGGCGAGCCCACGTCGAGCGAGCCGACATCGTTCGCATGCAGCTCGAAGGCGCGGCCGTCCGCGTCGCGCGTGATGATCGGCGGGTCTTCGAGGCCCTCGAACTCGTCGCTTTCCTGTTCCTTGATGCCGGGGTCGGCGCCGATGTAGGCGCCCGACAAGAGCGTGTTGAGCCCCGAGATACCCGAAATGTCGAGCCGCGGCCGCACCACCCAGTAGAGCGAATCGTCGGCGGTGAAGGCATCGGCGTCGTTGTTCAGCCGAACCAGCACCCGCACATGCGAGCGGTCGTGCGCGAGCCGGATGTGCTGGACCGTGCCGATTTGCACATCCTTGTATTTGACGGCGGTCTTGCCGGCCTCGAGGCCTTCGGCGGTCTTGAAGGTCAGGACGATTTCGGGCCCGCGCTCGTTCAGAATGCGCGCCACCAGCGTGATGCCGACCAGCGCGGCGACGATCGGAATCAGCCAGATGAGCGAAGGCAGCCAGTTGCGCCGCCGCGTCACGCGCGGCTCGGCCACCGTCGGCGCGCGAGGGGGCGGTGATGATGGTCGCGGCGGCGGTGCGGGCGCGGCGCCAGGCCCGGACCCTGGCCTGGAAGATCCGCCCTCAGTTGGCTCATCGCTCATGCGGGCGGCTTTCGGCTGGGTTTCGAAGCGCTTCGACGCGCTCGCTTTCTTGTCCGGAGGGCACGGAGATATCGGCCGTGCCGGCGAATTCTGCCGGGCGCGAATCGCTATCGCTATCGCTATCGCTATCGACGTCGGTGTCGGTGTCGGTGTCGGTGTCGGTGTCGGTGTCCCAGATCAGGCGTTGATCGAAGCTCTGCGAGGCGAGCATGGTCAACACCACCACGCCGCCGAACGCCGCGATGCCAACGCCGGCGGTGATCTGCGCGAAGCCCTCGATCTGCACCAGCCCGGTGAGGAGCGCGACCACGAAGACGTCGAGCATCGACCAGCGCCCGATGAGTTCGAGCACGTGATAGAGCCGGCTGCGCTCGCGCTGGGCCCAGGTGCTGCGCCGCTGGGCCGTGATCAACAGCATCGTGAGCGAGGCCAGCTTGAACAGCGGCACCAGGAAACTCGCGATGAAAATGATGGCGGCCAGGCCGTACGAATGCTCGATCCAGAAGAAGATCACGCCGCTCAGAATCGTGTTTTCCTGGGTATCGAAGAGGCTGCGCGTGACCATGACCGGCAGCAGATTCGCGGGCAGGTACATCACGACCGCGGCGATAAGGAGCGCCCAGGTGCGTTGAATAGTCGCGGGCTTTCTGTGTGCCAGGCGGTTGCCGCATCGCGCGCAGGCTTCGCCCTCGTGCGCATCGCGCCAGACCGCGGCGCATCGGTCGCAGGCCAGCACGCCCTCGGCTTGCGCGGTCGTGACCGCGATGGCGGGGTTGTTCGATGCCTCCCACGCATCGTCCGCAGCGAGATTCGCCCTCATCGATGCGGCTCCATCGGCGGGCCGAATTCGAGTTCCCAGAACATGCGCGGATCGAACGACAGCACCGCCGTCAGCAAGACGGTAAGGCCGATGAAAGCCCATAACGCCGGCCCGGCCACCACCACAGCCAGGCCTGCGAGCTTGACGATCGCGACCAGCACTCCGAGCAGGAAGACCTCGATCATTCCCCACGGTCGCAGCGCCTGAAGCCCACGCACCAGCCACGCGAAACCCAACGCGCGGCGACCGGCGCGCCGCGGCAACAGCAAGTGAAAAAGTATCGCAAGCTGGGCCAGCGGAAATGCGAGAGTCGTCGCGAGCACCAGCAGCGCGACCAGCGAACGCCCTTCCATACCGAGCTGCATCACGGCGCCGATCAAGGTGGTCCGGCTCGCGCGGCCCTGCAGCTCGATCTCGACGATCGGAAATACATTCGCCACCGCGAACAGAATGAGGCAGGCCACGGTGAGCGGCAGGATCCGCTGCGCCTGCCCGCCCGGGTGGCGCGCCAGCTCGGTGCCGCAGCGCTCGCAATGCGCGATTTCATGACGCGCCAGTACGGGCTTGCGCCAGACGGCATCGCAACCGTCGCAAACGATCACACCGGGCACTTCGTTCATGCGGACACTTCGCTCGGCAACAGGCAACTCGAAATTTCCATGGCGGGCATTGTGCCGAAAGCCGTGTGGCTCAGTGTCCGTGGGGCCGCAAGGCAGCCGAGGGTGAGAGCCGCCCGGCGCTGAACAGCGCGCCGAGCACCGCGATCGCGCTGGCGCAGCCGAGTGCGATGAACGCGCCCCGACCGCCACCGGTGCCGAACAGACTGAATGCACTCGCGACCATGACCGCGCCCAGTGTCTGACCCGTCAATCGCGCCGTGCCGAGCATGCCGCCGGCGGCGCCGGTGCGGTGCTTTGGTGCCGAAGTGATGATGATGTGGTTGTTGGGCGACTGGAACAATCCGAAGCCCACACCGCACAGCAGCATGCGCCAGACGATGGCGGTATTGCTTGCATCGGGCGCAAGCCACGCGAGCAGCGCGAGGCCCAGGCACAGCAGCGCGAGCCCGATCGCGCCGAGCAATCCTCCGGGGATGCGGCCGATCAGCCGGCCAGAAAGCGGAGAAATCAACACGATGGCGAGCGGCCAGGCGGTGATCAACAGGCCTGCCTCCGCATGGCTGCGCCCCATCGGGCCGAGCAGCAGGAAAGGCAACGCGATAAAAGCCAGCATCTGGGCGCTGAAAGCCGCGATCGAGGTGCAGATCGACAGCGAAAAGATCGGGATGCGCAGCAGATCGAGCGGCAGCAGCGGCAAGGGCTCGCGCAATTGGCGCCGTACGTAGACCCATCCCGCGAGTACGCCCCCGACGAGCAACGCAAAACCCGGCCAGAGCGACCCGCTGCCCGCCGACGCATCTGCGGCCGCATGGGTCGACGCAGCATTCGGCGCGCCGCGTGCGCCGAGCAGATCGGCAGCCACGAAAACCAGCGCGAACATCGCGATGTTGAGCAGCACGTCGAGCAGCTTCAACGGACGCGCGCCGCGTTGGCCGGGCGCGTTGGCCGAAAGCAGCGCGTCTGGCGGCAGGGCCCGCAGGCCGAACCAGAGGGTCACGAGGCCCAAAGGAAGATTGACCAGAAAAAGCCAGGGCCAGCTCGCGACCGAAAGAATCGCCGCCGCGATGCTCGGCCCGGCGACGGTGGCGCTCGCGACCACCATCGCGTTCAGTGCGATGCCCCGGCCGAGCAGCGTCGCCGGGTAGATCCGCCGCACCAATGCCGCGTTGACACCCATGATGCCGGCCGCGCCGAGCCCCTGCAACACCCGCACGACGGCAAGCACCGGCAGTGAGGACGCCGCGGCGCAACCGGCCGAAGCGAGCGTGAAGAGCGCGAGCCCGCCGAGGTAGATGGTGCGGTGGCCGATGCGGTCGCCCAGCGTCGCGAGCGGCAGCAGCATCGTGAGCACCGCGAGCTGGTAGGCGTTGACGACCCAGATCGATTGCGATGCGCTGGCCGACAGATCCTGCGCGATGCCGGGCAGCGCGAGGTTGACGATCGTGCCGTCGAGCACCGCCATCGTGATCGCGAGCAGCACCACGCCGATGGCGCGGCGGCGTTCGCGCGGCGGCAGACCGTCTTCAACGGCCATCGAATCGCCCGTTCTCGAAGGTTCTTCCCGGCCGCAGCCGCGACCGAACGCCCTGCGCCATCACCGTCGCGGGCCCGGTCAACGGGCCGCGGCGCGTTCGAGCGTCGTCTTGATGACGAGCGCGCCCTCTTCCATCATCGCGTTCATGCGCGTGGCTGCCGCATCGGGCAGCAGATCGGTGACCCAGACCAACAGACTTTTGCCCGGCGCGATGTGAAAGACCTGCAGCGAGGCATTGTGGTGCGCCGATTGGCCGCCGGCGACCGAATAGGCCAGCCGACGCGCGGCATCGTCGACGCCGACGATCAGTTCGCGCGCTTTGGCGCCGTTACCGAAAGTCACGACCCGCGCGTTGGGTTCGACCTCCACCGCCTTGACGAAGCCCGGTGCCAATCGCTTGTGGACCGCACCCCAGTCACGGATCGCTTCCCAGACCTGATCGGCCGGCGCGTTGAGGTCCATTTGCTTGTAGATCGAAGCCATGAATGGATCTGTGCTCCCTGAATTGTCGACCGCAGAGTTTCGCCGAAAAGCCGTTGCCATTCACTTTCGCGGCCTCGCGGAGGATAACCCCAGAGCCAAGTTGGTTAGTTGCTGCCATCGAAGAACCCCGTGTCGATCCCGATGGTGCGAGCCGGGCGCCTGCGTCACCATCGCTGTCTCCCACAGTCCAGACGAGGATTTCCATGAAAGCCCCATTGCCACGCCGTGCCGTCTTGCTGGCAGCCATCGGGATCCTCCTGGCGTGCCAGACGAGCGTGGCGGCCGACTTGTCGCAAGGCGAAGTGCGGGACTTGCTCCAGAACGCGTCGGTGGCAGCGCCCGCGGATTTCTCGGGCAAGGATCTGTCCGATCTCGATCTTTCAGGCTTCGATTTTCAAAATGCCATCGCGCGAAAGACCAGCTTCTTCGGTAGCAAGCTGGTCGAAACCGACTTTCGTGGCGCGAAGCTCGAAGGCGCGATCTTGAACGGCGCCTGGCTCATGGGCACTAATTTCACCGATGCCGATCTGACAAGCGCGAGCTTGCTGTCGGTGGTGATTCTCGGCGGCAGCGTCAAGAAGATGCCGATCTTCAAGAATGCCAATTTGACCGGCGTGAAGATGATTGCCGACCTGCCGAACGCCGACCTGTCCGGCGCCAATTTCAGCGGCGCGAAGGTCGGCGTGAATATCAAGAACCAGGGCATGGGCCAGATGCGCACCGACATGACCAGCGCCAATCTCGCCGGCGCCAATCTGGCCGGTGCGGATTTCAACCGCTCGTTGATGCCTTATGCCGATCTGAAAGGCGCCGATCTGCGAGACGCGAACTTCTTTCGCGTCAAACTCGGTGGCGCCGACCTGAGCGGCGCCGACGTCGCCGGCGCCGACTTCACGGAAGCCGACCTCGAAGGAACCATCTTCCGCGGCGCCAAAGGCTTCGCCGAAGCCAAAGGCATGGACAAGGCCGAGCACGCCGAGAAGATCGTGCGCTGAGCGGCATCGGGCGCACACGCATTGCTATCACAAACATAGCTGTGTGCGCATGGTGGGCGGGCGTTTCCGCTACTTTTTCTTCAAGAATCGCGATATGCCGATCCCACGGCTCGTCGCTTACGCGGCGGCCGCCGACTTGCCAGCAAATCCAAGCTTCTGCGAAAGCCCGGCCGCGGCGGCAGTTAGGGCTTGCGGCACATCACCCGCCCAATCCGGGTCGAGGCGGGATGCCGGCGTCGTCAGAGAAAGCGCCAACACCATGTGTCCTTCGGCGTCGAAAACAGGCGCGCTGAACGCATTGACCGCGATCTGATGCAGCGGTGAAGCTTTTCCGCCGACAGCACGCGCAATGCCGTGCTCACGCACGTCGCCCATTTCGACGTCGAAGCGCTCGCGCAGCGCAGCCTCGTCCGCTTCAGCGCTGGCGAACAATCGCAAATCTTCATCGATAAACGGTTTGGTAACCTCCGCCGGCAGGAATGCGGCGAACGCGCGCCCCGTAGCAGACTTGGTCACATTCATGACCAGCCCGGTGCGCAGGTTCTCGCTGACGGGTTGCGCCGATGGCCACCAGCGAATGGCTGTCGGCCCACGATTGCCCCAGACGGCCAGACAAAGCGTGTGCTGGCCTACGCGCTCGCAGATCGCCGGCAGCGCCTGCGACACCTGCTCGATCGCTTCCACCGGAGCAGGCTTCCAGTTCCCGACGCCCAGCGACAACGGCCCCAAGTCGTGTGACGACGCGACCATGTAGCGCCCGCTGCCGAAAGCGAGCGGTCGTCCGCTGGATCGGCGCATGCGCTCGACCCGCCCGAGGAATACGACGTGATCGCCGCCCGGATAGCTCGCGACCTTGACGCATTCGAGGTGCGCGGCAGCGCCGTGCAACACCGGCACTCCGCCGAGCCCGGCACTGTGCTCGATTCCCGAGAACTTGTCGTCGGACGATTTCGCAAAATGGTTCGACAGCGCAATCTGGTCATCGGCCAGGATGTTGATTGCGAAGTGCTCGCTGTCACGGAATGCCGGATAGCTCTTCGATGTCAGCGACTGGCTCCACAAGACCAGTGGCGGGTCGAGCGACACCGAGCTGAACGAATTGGCGGTAACGCCGTGCGCCTTGCCCTCCTTGTCATAGGTCGTCACGACCGTGACGCCGGTGACGAAAGTGCCCAGCACGTCGCGCAGTTGGCGTTTGTCGAAATTCGGTGCATCTGACACTGGCGTCTCCATCGCTGTAGATGACAGGCAGTCTAGGCAGCATCGATGGCGCGAACAATTCAGCACTGCCGATCGGCTTATCGGCCAGTCTGATAGATGGTGGTTCGAAAGACGGGGGCAGAAACGATCAGGGCGGCGACTGGCGCAAAAAGCGTACGAAACTCTCCGCCGCAGTGCCGAGCGTGGCCTTTCTGGCCCTGACGACGGCGATATCGCGGGACAGTTTCAGGTCGGAAATCTCGACGATCGCATGTTGCGCGTGGCGCCGCTGCTCGGCGATCTCGCGCGTCAGCAGCGTCGCACCCCACCCCACCGCGACCATGCCGAGCAGCGTGTTGAGGTTGTCGACGAAAGTCGATTCCACCAATGCCACGCCGCTGCGCTGGGCCGCCTCGGCGATTTGCTCGCGCATGGGCCGGTATTGCTCGACCAGCAGCAAGGGATGTGGCGCGAGTTGCGCAACGGTCACATGCCTGCGCTTCGCCAGCGCGTGCTTTTCGGGAACCAGAACCACCACTTCGTGGCTGGTCAGCGGTTCGGCCCGAAAGCGCTTGTCATGCCCGTCCCAGGCGATGACAGCCAGATCCGCGGTGCCGTCTTCGAGCGCCGCCAACGCCTCGGCATAACGCAAGTCGCGCAGAACGATCTGCACATCAGTAAAGCGCTCGGAATAGTCGCGGATCACTCCCGGCAAGGTTCGCGCCGCGATCGTCGGTGTGGCGGCGACCACCACGCGCTGACGCGCCAACCGGGCCTGGCGGCGGAAGCTGCCGACGAGTTTGCGCAGGCCGTCCAACGCCTGCGACGCCTCCGTCAACAGCGCAGAGCCGGCCGAAGTCGGCTCGACATTGCGCGTCGTGCGCACCAGCAGCGCTGTGCCCAGCGACGCCTCCAAACGCTGCACGCGCCCGGTCACCGAAGGTTGGGTCACGTGCATTTGCTGCGCCGCGAGGCTGAAGCTGCCGAGCCGCGCCACCGCCATAAAGGTTTCGAGTTCGGCCAGGTCGATGCCGATCGCTTCTTCCGCCAAAGGTGGGGGCGTCGAGTCCGTGCGGTTGGCAGTCACTGAATCACACCTATTGACGTAGCAAATAAGTGTATCGCGCCAAACGAATTGTGCCGACCGCCCTCGGCCATCAGACTTTCCGCCATCGACGCAATTCGCCCACCGAGCACTTCACCGGAACGAACAATGAGCCAATCGACACCTCGCCAGATGAGCCTGATCGCCTTTCTGCAGGCGCAGAACTGCAGCAATTACGTTGGCTCCTGGCGCCATCCGGCCAGTATGACCGACTTCATGACGCCCGAGTATTACCAGCGCATCGCGCGCACGCTCGAAGACGGCAAGTTCGACATGGCATTCTTCGACGACCGGCTCGCGATGCCCGACATCTACGGCGACAGCCATCGCGAGACCGTCGCGCACGGCGTGCGCGCGGTCAAGATGGACCCGGCCACGATCCTGATGGCGATGGCCTGCGCGACCACGAACCTGGGCCTGGGATCGACCTACTCGACCACCTATTACGAGCCGTTTCACGTCGCGCGGCTGTTCGCGACGCTCGACTTGATGACCAAGGGCCGCGTCGCGTGGAACGTGGTGACGTCGCTCAACGATTCAGAAGCGCACAACTTCGGCCGCGAGGAGCACCTCGAACACGATCTGCGCTACGACCGCGCCGACGAGTTCATGGAGATCGTGCTCGGCCTTTGGGACAGCTGGGAGGACGACGCACTGGTCGTCGACAAGGCCACCGGCCATTTCGCCGACCCCGACAAGGTGCATCGGCTCGACTACCAGGGCAAGTATTTCAAATCGAAGGGTCCGCTGCCGGTGCCGCGTTCGCCGCAAGGCCATCCTGTCATCCTTCAGGCCGGCGCGAGCGGGCGCGGCATGACCTTCGCTTCGCGCTGGGCCGAACTGGTGTTCGCGGCGTATCCGAACCTCGAAGCAGGCAAGAAGACTTACGCAAGCTACAAGAAGTCGATCGCCGACGCGGGCCGTGATCCGGATCTGGTCAAGATCGCCCCGGCGGTCAAGTTCGTCGTCGGCGAATCCGAGCAACACGCGCAAGACAAACTCGCGCTCGCGGCCTCGACCTCACGCCCGATCGACGGCCTTTCGCTGCTGTGCGAGGTGCTCAACGTGGATTTTGCGGCACGCCCGTACGAAGAGCCGTTCACCGACGCGGAACTCGCCGCCGTCTCGTGGCACAGCCTGCGCGACAAGGTGATTCAAGCCAGCGGCAAAAAGAATCCGTCGGTCAAGGATTTCGTCGAGGCCTCGGGCCGCGGCACGGTCAAGGAAGGCCCGAACTTCGTCGGCACGCCGACCCAGGTTGCCGATCAGATGGAAGCCTGGTTCACCGGCGGCGCGTGCGACGGCTTCGTGATTCAGGCGCTGCACGTACCCGGCAGCTATGAGGACTTCACGCGGCTGGTGGTGCCCGAGTTACAGCGGCGCGGCCTGCATCGCAAGGACTATGCGGGCAGCACGCTGCGCGAGAACCTGGGCCTGCCGCGCCCGAATGCGGGCGATTGGAAGCACGCTGAAAAGACGGTCGCCGCATGAAAAACGGCGAAATCAAAATCCTCACGCCGATCGGCATGCTCGGCTACGGCATTCCCGATGCGAACTTCTGGCGCGGCGTCGACGCCGGCATCGACGCGATCGTCGTCGATGCGGGCTCGACCGACCCCGGTCCGTATCAGCTCGGCTTGTCGAAAATGATCGTGTCGGAGAGCGCGCTCAGGAAGGACCTTGCGTTGTGCCTGGCCGGCGCCGTGAAAGCCAAGGTGCCGTTCCTGATGGGATCGGCCGGCGGTCCTGGCATCAACGCGCATGTGGACCGGACGATCGAGATGATCCGAGCGATCGCCAAGGAGAACGGCTACAAGCTCAAGGTCGCCGCGATCTATTCCGATGTGAGCCCGGACGTGGTGCGCAAGCGCTTCGCCGAAGGTCGCATCACGCCATGCGCATCGGCGCCGGAACTCACGGCCAAGGACATCGACGAGTCGACCAACATCGTGGCGCAGATGGGCGCCGAGCCGATTCTCGAGGTGCTGCGAGAGCACCCGGACATCGACGTGATCGTGGCGGGCCGCGCCTACGACCCGGCGATGTTCGCCGCCTTCTGCCAATTGCACGGCGTCGAAGATCCGGGCATCTACTGGCACATGGGCAAGATCATGGAGTGCGGCGCGGTCTGCGCCGAACCCAAAGGCCGCGTGATCGTCGCGACCGTGCGTAAAGACAGCTTCGACCTCGAGCCGATGGCACCGGACGAGCGCTGCACCACGCTGTCGGTCGCCGCGCATACGCTGTATGAAAAAACCCGGCCCGATCTGCTCGCCGGCCCCGGCGGCCTGCTCGATCTGACGACCTCGCGCTACGAGCAGTTGAACGAGCGCACGGTGCGCGTGAGCGGCAGCACGTTCCGCCCGTCGCCGCGGTACCAGGTCAAGCTCGAAGGCTCGGCAATCGCGGGCCAGCGCACGATCTTCGTCGGCGGCATCCGCGACCCGATCCTGATCGCGCAGATCGATTCCTTTCTGAACACGCTTGAAAAGCGTCTGGCCGCCGGCTATCCGCAGCTCGCATCGGGTGAAGCCAAGGTCGTGTTCCATCTCTACGGCAAGAACGGCGTGATGGGCGATCTCGAGCCGCAAAAGGATTTTGTTCCGCTCGAGATCGGCATCCTCGGCGAAGTCACCGCGCCGACGCAGGAGCTGGCCAACGCGATCTGCAGCAACGCGCGCATCGGCGTTTTGCACATGCCGTATCCGGACCAGATGGCGACCGCTGGCAATTTCGCGATTCCGCTGAATCCGCCGGAAAACCCCATCGGGCCGGTGTGCCGGTTCTCGCTCTATCACCTGATGGAAGTCGACTCGCCGACCGAGCTGTTTCCATCCAGGGTCGTGGAGATTGCCGCATGACGACTCTGCAGCAACTGGCCAAGGTGATCCGCAGCAAGAACTCGGGGCCGTTCGAGATCACCTTCGATGTGATCTTCGACGACCGCAAGCCATACCAGCGCGTCAAGGACAGCGGCGTGCTCACGCGAGAGCTGATCAGCGGCATCTACAACGTGCCCGACGCCGACATCATCGCCTTCATCTTTTTCGACCCCGCGCTGGCGTTCAAGTTCACGCTGCGCCGCGGCTGGGCGCAGGGCAGCATCGGCGAACGCGACACCTTCGGCGCGCAGCAGCACGCGCCCTTGATGACCATCGACATTCCCTGAAGGAGACCGATCCATGAATACGACCACCAAAGACGAAGCCGCGGCACTCGCCACGCAAACCGAGTCTCAAAAACTCGCGCAGTTCGCGCTGAAACTGAGGCTCGAAGGCGTGCCGGCCGAGGTGCTCGCGCTCGCGAAGGAGCACCTGCTCGACGTGATCGGCATTGCGCTCGCATCGTCGAAATTCGACATCGGCACTTCGGTGCTCCATGGCGCGAAAGAGCTGGGCGAGGGTAGCGAGGCGACTGCGATCGGCAGCGGCGCAAAACTGCCTCCCGCGTCGGCCGCACTCGTCAACGGCGTGCTGGCGCACGCGATCGACTTCGACGACACGCACATCGGCGCGATCTACCACGCAAGCGCGCAGGCGATGGCCGCATCGTTCGCTGCGGGCCAGGCGAACAAGGCCAGCGGCGAAAACGTGCTGCTCGCCTACATTGCCGCGCTCGAGATCGGCTGCCGCCTCGGCACCGTCGGCGCACCGGATTTTCACAACCGCGGCTTTCATCCGACCGCGCTGTGCGGCACCTTCGCCGCGGCAGCAGCGGCGGGGCGCCTGTACAAGGCGGATCAGCAGCAGCTCGTCTGGGCGCTCGGACTGTGCGGTAGTCAGGCATCAGGCATCCTGATCGGCGGCCTGCATTGGCTCAAGCGCATGCACCCCGGCTGGTCCGCGCACAGCGCGCTCGCCGCGGTTGCGCTTGCGCGCGCGGGCTTCATCGGCCCCGAGCAGGTGTTCGAAGCGCCCAAGGGCGGCTTCTACCTGACGCACATCCAGCGCCAACCCGAAGGAGACAAGCTGCCCAGCCATCAATTGGGTCAGACCTGGCAGACGCTCGGCATCGCATTGAAGCCATACCCCTGCTGCCACTTCATCCATGCGTTCGTCGATGCGGCGCTCGAACTTCGCGGGCAGTTCGAATTGAAGGACGTGAAGCGCATCGAATGCCCCCTCACGCCCGATCTGCACAAGATGGTCGCCGAGCCGCGCGAGGCCTGTATCAAGCCTGCCATCCCTTACCGCGCGCTGTTCAGCGTGCAGTACGTTGTCGCACTCGCGTTCACGCGCGGCCGCGTCGATCTGGCGGCGTTCCATGATGAACCACTCGATTCGCCGGACGTGCTCGAGGTTGCTGCGAAAACGCATTGCATCCAGGATCCGGACAGCGACTTCCCTGTGCATTTTCCAGGCGAAGTGATCGTGCACCTCAACGACGGTCGCGTGCTGCGCTGCCGCAAGCCCGCGAGCCTCGGCACGCCGGACGTTCCGCTAAAGCTAGACGCGATCAAAACCAAATTCATGACCAACGCGATGCGCGCCATTGCCAAGCCGGCCGCCGAGCAGTTGATCGAGAAGGTGCTGAACATTGACTCGCAATCCTCGCTCGACGAAATCATGGTGCTGTGCATCAGCAAGAATTGAAATCCCCATCCCATAGAAACAGGAGACATCGAAAAATGAAATCGTTCAAGAAACTCGCCCTGGCCGCAGTCGCTGCCGGCGCATTGGTTAACGCGCTCGCCGACGAGATGGTCATCACCAGCGAAGTCCCGGTCTCGCACTGGAAAAGCCGCTATATCAACGAGTTCGCCACCTGCATTGCCAAGCGCAGCGACGGCAAGCTCACGGCAAAGGTCTTTCCCGCGGGCCAGCTCTACACCGACAAGGACGCGCTCTCGAACCTCGGCACTGGCAGCGTCCACATGGTGTGGCCGATCTCGTCGCTGGTCGAATTGCTCGAACCCAAGGCGGGCCTGCTCGGCGTGCCATTCCTGATCACCGACGAATTGATGCTCAAGCCTGCATTCGCGAAAG
This sequence comes from Variovorax sp., assembly GCA_965218415.1. Classification (GTDB taxonomy): domain Bacteria; phylum Pseudomonadota; class Gammaproteobacteria; order Burkholderiales; family Burkholderiaceae_C; genus Variovorax. The sequence goes on along the minus strand of CBDCKT010000003.1, from coordinate 2,027,463 downwards.
GTCTCGCGAAGCTGGCGTCGGACAATTTCGAAAAGCGCAACATGGAAATCCTCGGGCTGCTGCGCGCGACCGACGGCATCCTGGTGTTCAAGGACAAGGTGGTCAGAAAGCCCTCGGACCTCAAGGGCGTAAAGCTGCGCCTGCCACCGGGTGGCAAGGATCGGCGCGACGCCTACGTCGCAATGGGTGCAAGCCCGGTTGCGCTGCCAGCTTCAGAAATGGCGCCTGCGCTGGCCCAAGGCGTGATCGACGGCATCGCGACGTCTCCGGCAGGCTGGCGCACGATCATCGGCGACACTGCGAAGCAGGGCACGACCGTTCCCGGGATGTCGATCGCGACCTATGCCGTTACCGTCGACAAGAAATGGCTCGCGGCGCGGCCGGCCGATGAACGCAAGGCGATCGAGAACTGCATTGCCGAGACCATCAGCGGCCAGTGGAAAGAGAGCATCGTGGAAGACGAAGGCGAGATCAAGAAGATGGTTGCCGGCGGCGCGACGTTCTGGCGCGCGAACGAGGCCGAAACCAAGCCCTGGCACGACGCGATGCAGCCGGCGATCGACGCCTACGCGAAGCGCTATCCGGACGTCATGAGCAAATACCAACAGCTCGTGAAGCAAGATGGAAATTAACTCTGCCGCGACCAGTGCGCCGGCCAAAGGTGTCGGCCGCCCGTTCACCTGGTTCTACGAGCGTGTGATCTGGCCGCTCGCGACCGTGCTGTTGCTCGCGGTTGGCACCGTGATGCTCGGGGAGGCGATCGACCGCACGCTGCGCAGCCACAGCTACATCTGGTCGGAGGAAACGATTCGCTATTCGCTGCTGTGGATCGTGTTCCTCTGCTTCGGTCTGGCCGGCGTGCGGCGCCAGCATCTGCGCAGCGACCTGCTGCTGCGCATGATGCCGAAACCCGTACAGCGCGTCTGCAGCGTGATCGGCGACGTTGCCGGCCTGCTGTTTTGCGCGCTGCTGCTGTACGGGGCGCTGATCCAGTTGAACCAGCTCTACGACACCGAGATGATGACCGAGGCGCTGTTCGAGATACCGCTCTGGGTGATCTTTCTGGTGGCACCTCTGGGCGCCGCGCTATACGGGATGTACTACCTGCTGAGCCTGTTCGGCCTGATTCCACGCGAGTCATCCGATGAGCCGCACGAGATCCCGCTGATTGACTGATTCAGCAAGCTTTGGTTGCCGCGCCGCTTGCAGCGCGCTCACCATCTGCTCTCACATCGAAGCGTCCGGCTAAAGGCCGGTTCGATCGGCTCGCGCATTCTCTTTCTTCCCAGGACCGACCATGCTCGCCCTTTCCGTGCTCCTGCTCGTCGTTTTGTTCATCAGCGGCACGCACATCGCGGTCGCGCTCGGCCTGACGGCCACCTACATTCTGCTCGTGGTCGAACACGTGCCGATCGCAACCCTCGGCCAGGTCGCGTTCAAGTCGATGGACAGCTATTCGCTCGCCGCGGTGCCGCTGTTCGTGCTCGCCGGCAACCTGCTGACCAAGGGGCAAATCGCTCAAGTCATCGTCGAACTGATCGGATCGGTCGTGCGCACGTTCCGCGCCGGCCTCGCGCTCACGGCAATGCTGTCGTGCGTGTTCTTCGCGGCGATCAGCGGCTCGTCGGTGGCGTCGGCCGCGGCGATCGGCAGCGCCACGGTCGAGACGCTGAAGGCCGAAAAATATCCGGCTTCGTTCGCGGCCGGCATCGTCGCCGTCGGCGGCACGCTGGGCCTCATGATTCCGCCTTCGCTGTCGTTCATCCTGATCGGCTCGATGGTCGGGCTACCGATCGACAAGCTGTTTATCGCGGGCGTGATGCCGGGCATTTTCGAAGGAATCGTGCTTTGCATCGCGACGATCTACATCTCGCGCAAGCGCGGCTACGGCGTGCCGCCACAGCCGGCGGACTGGGGGAAGTTTGGCAAGAAGTTTCTGCCGGCCTCGGGTGCGCTGTTCCTGCCGGTGCTGATCATCGGCACGATCTACGGCGGCATCTTCACGCCGACCGAGGTGTCGGCGGTCGCGGTCGCTTACGCAGCGATCCTGTCGCTGTGGATTTATCGCACCATGACCTTCAGGGACTTCTGGCACGCAGCCAAAGACACTATCGCCTCGTCGGCGATGCTCTACGGCATCGTGCTCGGTGGCAGCCTGCTCGCGTTCGCGGTGACAAGACTCGGGTTTGCGAACTATCTGGCGACGACGCTGCAGACGCTCGGGTTGCCGGGCTGGGGTTTCCTGCTGATCGTCGCGGTGCTGCTCGTCATCCTCGGCATGTTCCTCGACGGCGTGTCGCTGATCGTGCTCACGGCGCCGATCCTGTTTCAGTTGATCAGCGCCTACGGCGTCGATCCGATCCATTTCGCGGTGATCCTGACTGCCACAGTCGAGATCGCGACGATCACGCCGCCGGTCGGCCTCAACATCTTCGTGATGAGCGGGGTTGCGAAGATACGCGTCGAGGAAGTCGTCAAGGGCGTCTGGCCTTTCTACCTGGCGCGGCTGTTCTCGCTGCTGTTCATCATCTTCGTGCCGCAGTTGAGCTTGATGTTGCTTTGACACTTTCAGGAAACTGCCATGCCGAACAGATCAGCCGAGCAAATTGCCGTGCGCTGCGTGCTGATGCGTGGCGGCACGAGCAAGGCAATGTTCTTTCACGAATCCGACGTTCCGCCAATGGGGCTGGCCCGCGATCGCTTTTTAAAGAGCGCCATGGGCACGCCCGACCCGTTGCAAATCGACGGCATCGGCGGCTCGCGGCTTGTGACCTCAAAGGTTGCGATCATCGCAAAGTCCAAGCGCGCAGACGCAGACATCGACTACACCTTCGCGCAAGTCGACGTCGATCGCGACCTGATCGGCTACGACGCCAACTGCGGCAACATCTCGTCTGCGGTCGCGCCGTTCGCGATCGACGAAGGGCTGGTCGATGCGGCCGAGCCGGTCACCACTGTGCGCATCTACAACACGAACACGGACAAGCTTTTGTTGTCGCGCGTGCAGGTCAAGGAAGGCAAGGCCCGGGTGCTCGGCGATTGCGCGATTCCCGGTGTGCCGGGCACGGGCGCGGAAATTCTGATGGACTACACCGGCACCGTCGGCGCAGTGACCGGCAAACTGTTGCCGACCGGTCATGCGGTCGATGTCGTCGTGCTCGAAGATAGCCGGCGCATCGAAGCATCGGTGGTCGATACGGCCAATCCGTGCGTGTTCATCGCGGCTTCCTCGCTCGGCTTGACCGGCAGCGAACTGCCCGATGCGATTTCGGCCGATCGGGCGCTTGTCGAAACGCTCGGTGAAATTCAGGCCAGGGTCGGCCAGCAGATCGGCCTGTATGAAGATTGGCGACAAGTGCACCTGCCGGGTCTTCCGCTGGCCGTGATCGTCGCACCGCCGGCCGATTTCGGCGACGCCAACGGCGAGACTCAAAAAGCGACCGAGATGGATTTGCGCGCGCGCCTCGTCTTTCTCGGCAAGTGTCACGAAAGCATGGCCGGTACCGGCTCGATGTGCACCGCAGCAGCGTCGCGCGTGCCGGGCTCGGTCGTGCACCAGGCCGTGGGCGCCAGCCGCGCCGCGCGCGAAACCTTGCGCATCGGGCATCCGCTCGGCGTGATGGAAGTCAAGGTGGTGACGCAGGCCGGCGCCGACCCGGCCCAAACGCAGTTCCACGCGCTCGGCTTGACTCGCACGGCACGCCGCTTGATGGACGGCATGGTTTACGTGCCCAGCGACAGCGACGCAATGCTCGAATACAGCGCTCATCCATCGGCCGTCTGAGCGTAGCTGTGCGCGCCCGACGTGCGATGTGCGAATCGGCATGCGATGGACTTCGCCGAACAATATTTAAGAAGGAGCATTTTTTGCTGTGCTCACGAATTCCTCGATGCCAAGCGCATGCACAAAGCCGAGCACGCCGAGGACATCGTGCGCTGAGCGCAACGCCGCAATCGGCGATTTGCTATCTAAAGCATAGCTGCTTGCACAATGCCGGTGGGCGCTGGAGCCCGATTTGGCACTTGAATCGGCCTCAAGCGCCGCGCAGCTCGGCGCGCAGCTTCTCTCCGATCTCGGGCCGTTCGGCAAACGGATCGGCCGGGTTCTCGATTGCGACGATGTGCTTCATGCGCTCCTCGACATTGCCGAGTGCCTTCGGGTGGCTGAAGACGTAGAACCGGTTCGCACTGACGGCTTCGAACACCTTGTGCGCGATTTCGCCAGCCGACACCTTGCCGCTGCTCACTGCTTTTTCGCTCTGGGCCCGGCCGATCATCTGGCTGCGCGTGAGTTCGGAGCGCGCCGCGAGCGTGCCCGGCCGGTTGCGCTCGCTCTGCGTGATGCCGGTGGGCACGAAGTACGGGCACAACACGCTGGCGCCGATTTGGTCGGTCACCAGCTTCAAATCCTGGTAGAGCGTTTCGGTCAGGCTGACCACCGCCGCCTTGCTCGTGTTGTAGATGCCCATGTTGGGCGGCGTGAGAAGGCCGGCCATGCTCGCGGTGTTGGTGATGTGGCCGCGGTATGACGGGTCTTTTGTCGCTGCTTCGAGCATCATCGGCACGAACAGGCGCACCCCGTGCACCACGCCCCAGAGGTTGACGCCGAGCACCCAATTCCAGTCGGCGACGGTGTTTTCCCAGATCAGCCCGCCATCGCCAACGCCTGCGTTGTTGAAGACAAAGTTCGGCGCGCCGAAACGTTCTTTCACCGCCGCGGCGAGGGTCTCCATTTGCGTTGCATCGGCGACATCGATCCTCTGCGCCAGCACCTGAGCACCGGCCGCCTTCATCTCGGATTCGGCCTGGTCGAGCGCGTCTTGCTGCACATCGACCAACACCAGATTCATGCCGCGCGCCGCGCCGATGCGCGCGCATTCGAGCCCGAAACCCGACGCAGCGCCGGTGAGGACGGCGGTTTTGCCTTTGAAATTCTGAATCATGTGAGTCCTTGAAAAAGCGGGAATGGGAGCGGGTAGCCGAACGCGAAGGACGCGAAAACTACGCGAAGGACGCGAAAGAAACCAAAAAAAAATAATTAAGGATTCCTTTTGCGACCTTCGCGAAACCTTCGCGCCCTTCGCGTTCGGAAGTCCGGTTTTCTCAGCCCTCCACCTTCCGCAGCACATACCCGATGCGCGGAAAGTGGACATGCACCGTGCCGGCGCGATCATCTTGGCGGCGTAGCGTGTAGTGCATGCGGGTCGCGGCGAGCAGCTCGCCTTCGGTTTCTTCGGGCCCGAATGTCTCGGCCCGGATCGTGACGCGGCTGCCGAGGGGTATGCCATGTTCGTCCTGGAACACGTTGTCGGCCAGCACGACCGGCGCGCCGCCCGCCTGGGCCGGCTCTTCTTCTTCGGCGAGCTCGGCCGGACTGGATTTTTTCGCGAGCGCGACGGCCTCTTCCGATCTGAATTTTTCGCTCTTTCCGTGGCCGATTTCGGCGACTCGGTCCATCCAGTCGCCGACGGCGGGCGTCAGGTCGAGGATGCCCTTCACCGCCGCGATCCGGCGCGTGTACCAAAGCGGGTGATAGGCAGAAAGGTCGGCGACACAAGGTTCTTCGCCGAGCAAAAACGGTTTGTCGTCGAGCATGTCGGAAAGTCGCCGCAAATACGATTTGTAGGCTGCGGTCGCGTCGGGTGGGCGCAGCCGGGTCATGCCGCTGCCGGTCATCTTGCCGCGGTCTTCGGCAAAGGCCTTGGCTGCATCGGGCGGCGCGCTCGCGAACATTTCGGCCGCGCCTTTGGGTTGCAGGTTATAGGCCATCGCAGCCCAGAACAGGGTCGAATCGGCCCATTGCGCGAGGATGCGCGAGAGGCCTTTTTCAGGCTCCGGATAGAGCGTCGGTGACGGTTCGAGGTGCTCGAGCACATCGCAGATCAATGCCGAATCGCAATACATGTCGGCGCCGATCTGTAAAAACGGCGTCTTGCGGTAGCCGCCGGTCAGCGCCAGCACATCGGGTTTGGGCATGATCGGCGGGATGAAGACCGACTTCCACGCCAACTGCTTGAGGCCGAGCACGAGCCGGATCTTTTCGGAGAACGGCGAATTCGCGTAGTGGTGAAGGATCAGGTCGGCCATGGTGCCCTTGCGGTGAATGAGAGCGCCGGGCGCTCAGTGCGAAGCGCCTTGCGGCATCGCGCGGGAAATGATTTCGTCGAACGACGTTCGTGCGCCGGAAAGCGTTCCGAACACATGCATGCCGCCCTGCATGCCGCTCTCACCCAGCCGCGATGCGCAGAACGCGTCAAATACCGATTCGGGCGCGCTCTGCGCGAGTAGCGCAGCCTGCACCGCGAGCGCGACTTCACGTGCGAGGCGGCGCGCATCGCTTTCTTCGTTCCAAGTGTCGATCAGGGTCGGCAGAAGGTCGGCCGCACGGTCGAAGGCCTGGTTCCGACCGCGCGCCGGCGTGAGCTCGTGTTCCAGCGCCGCAGCTACATCGCCCTTGCGCAGTGCACGCAGCAAGTCGAGCGCCATGATGTTGCCGGCGCCTTCCCAGATCGAATTGAGCGGCATCTCACGGTAGATGCGCGCCATGACGCCCTCGCCGCCCTCCTCCACATAGCCGTTGCCGCCGAGGCATTCCATCGCCTCCTGCGCAAAAGCCGCGCCGCGCTTGCAGATCCAGAACTTGGCGATCGGCGTGAGCAGCCGCGCCATGAGCCGCTCGTGCTCGTCAGCTTGATGGTCAAAAGCCCGCGCAAGCCTTATAGACAGAGCGCAATCAGCTTCACTTTCGATAGCAAGATCGGCCAGCACGTTACGCATCAGCGGCTGCGCGATCAAGGGTTTGCCGAAGGCGCTGCGCTGTGCCGTGTGGTTCAGCGCCAGGCTCAGCGCCTGACGCATCAGGCCGGTGGTGCCGAGCGCGCAATCGAGTCGCGTCATCGTGCCCATTTCGAGAATCTGCGGAATGCCGCGGCCTTCGTCGCCGATTCGCCACGCGGTTGCGGCATCGAATTCGACTTCGGAGCTCGCGTTGGCTTTGTTGCCGAGCTTGTCTTTCAGGCGCTGGATGCGGATCGCGTTGCGCTCGGCGCCGAGCCATCCGGGCAGAACGCGCGGCATGAAGAAGCACGTCAAACCACCGGGCGCCTGTGCCAGCACCAGGTGCGCATCGCACATCGGCGCCGAAAAAAACCACTTGTGGCCGGTGATCGCATAGCGCTCGCCCCACGCATCGCTGCCTTCGCGCACGGCGGTCGTGGTGATGGCGCGCAGGTCGGAGCCGCCCTGCTTTTCGGTCATGCCCATGCCCATCGTGAGGCCGGGCTTGTCGCGCCATGGCTTCAAGTGCGGGTCGTAGCGACGGGCTTCGAGTTTCGGCGCCCAGTCGGCATGAATGGCAGGATTGCCGCGCAAGGCCGGCATCACGGCATAGGTCATCGAGATCGGGCAAAGAATCGACGGTTCAAGCTCGGTGAAGAGCATGAAGCCAGCCGCCCTCGACACATGCGGCGATGAAACATGCTCGCTGGCCCACGGCGTGGCATGCAACCCGGCATCGGTCGCTCCCGTCATCAACGCGTGATAGCTCGGGTGAAACTCGACCTCGTCGATGCGGCGCCCGAAACGGTCGTGGGTGTGCAGCACCGGCGCATGCGTGTTGGCGAACCGCGCATGCGTTTGCATCTTGGCGCTGCCGACCAGTGCCCCGAGTTCGCGCAGCGGCGCAGTGTCGAGGTTCGGCGCATTGAAAGCCAGCGCGTCGGCAAGCGGCCGGTTGGTGTCGAACAGGTTGTAGTCGACCAGCGGCGCGGGTTGATTCAAGACTTCGTGCGTGAAGGTCATGGCCAAGCCTCTTTTCGAACCAGAACTCGTGCCATCCGGCAGTCTGCCGGGGCCTAAACCAGCTTGACCAACTGCTTGCCGAAGTTCTTGCCCTTGAGCAAGCCCAGAAAAGCCTCCGGCGCAGATTCGATGCCTTCGGCGATCGATTCACGCGGATCGAGCTTGCCGCTCGCGACCAGACCGCCGAGTTCTTTCAAAGCCTCGGGCCAGACCTCCATGTGTTCGCTCACGATGAAGCCTTCGACCCGCAAGCGGTTGATCAGGATCAGGCGCGGATCGGCCAGAGGCAGCGCCGCGCCGTCGTAGCCGGCGATCATTCCGCACACCGCGACCCGTGCAAAAGCATTGGTGTTGGCCAGGGCGGCATCGAAAAGGTAGCCGCCGACATTCTCGAAATAGCCGTCGATGCCTTTAGGGCAGGCTTCCTTGAGCGCTGCGCTCATCTTTTTGAAGTCGGCATGCTGGCGATAGTCGATGCAGGCGTCGAAGCTGAGTTGCTCGGTGGCGTACTTGCATTTGTCGGGTCCGCCCGCGATGCCGACGACGCGGCAACCGCGTGCTTTGGCGAGTGCGCCGAACGCACTGCCGACCGCGCCAGAGGCAGCGGTGACGAGCACCGTGTCGCCATCCTTCGGCGCGATGATTTTGACCAGGCCATACCAGGCGGTGACACCGGGCATGCCGACGGCGCCGAGGTAATGCGAGAGCTTCACCTTGCTTGCGTCGACCTTCTTCAATGCGCCGGGCTGCGACGCATCGACCACGCTGTACTGCTGCCAGCCGCCGATGCCGACCACCATGTCGCCGACCGCGAAGTCCGCATGCTGGCTCTCGACCACCTCGCCGGCCGTGCCGCCCTGCATCACCTTGCCGAGCGGTTGCGGATCGACATAGCTCTTCGAATCGTTCATGCGACCGCGCATGTACGGGTCGAGCGTCAGATAGTGATGCCGCACCAGCACCTGGTTCTCTTGGAGCGGCCGCGTCTCGCTGGTGTTGAGCTTGAAGTTGCCGGCAACGGCTTCGCCGTCGGGCCGGTTGTCGAGCAGGATCTGTTTGTTGGTTGGCATGAAATACTCCTTGGTGCTATCGAATAAATAGCTGTCTGCGCACGTCCAGCCGGCGTTTCAGCCACTTTTTTCTTAAATTTGATGAATCTCAGTCGGTCGGCAATGGCTGCATGTCGTTGACATTCCTTGCATCGACCGGAAGCCGCTTGACGTACTTGAAAGTTCCGGTCGCATGCGCGCAGGCGCGGCCTTCGGCGTCGAACACCGTGCCTTCGGTGAACGCCATCGTCGCCGTGCGGTGCATCAAACGGCCCTTGCCGACCAGAGCGCCCCGCGCGGGTTGCATGAAGCTGGTTTTCATCTCGATCGTCACGACGCCGCTTTCGCCTTGCGCGCTGCGTGCGGCCGTGGCCATCGTCACGTCGAGCAATGTCATGAGTGCGCCGCCGTGAACCACGAAAAAACTGTTCAGGTGTTCGGGCGCGGGCGCGTAGTGCAATTCCGATTCGCCGCGTTCGAAGCGCTCCATGCTGAAGCCGAGGTGGTCGACGAACGGAATCGCGACGCCGAACGAGATGCTCATAACCAATCGTGTCCCGAAAGTCGCATTCAAGCCGCGCCGAGCACCACGCTGACGCCGCCATCGACCGCCATCCATTGCCCGGTGATGTGCTTGCCGGCGTCGCTCGCGTAGAGCAATGTGATGCCTTTCAAGTCTTCTTCGTCGCCGAGCCGGCGCAGGGGTGCGGCCGCAGCCATCTTCTCTTCGCCGAGCGCCTGGATGATTCCCGCGGCCATCTTGGTCATGAAGAAACCGGGGCAAATCGCGTTCACGTTGATGCCGTATTTGCCCCACTCAGCTGCGAGCGTGCGGGTGAAGCCGATCACCGCGGTCTTGCTCGTGTTGTAGGCCAAGGTGGTCATGTCGGCCGGGTTGCCGTTGAGGCCCGCGATCGAGGCGATGTTGATGATTCGGCCCGTCTTCTTCGGAATCATGTAGCCGTTCGCGATTTGCTGCGCGAGGATGAAATAACCGCGCACGTTGAGGTTCATCACCTTGTCCCAGGCTTCGACCGGATGGCTCTCGGCAGGTGCGCCCCAGCTTGCGCCGGCGTTGTTGACGAGGATGTCGACCGCGCCCATGCGCTCGAGGGTTTCATCGGCCAGGCGCCGGGTTTCATCTTCTTTCGCGCAGTCGGCCGCAATCCAGCGCGCGTCGATGCCGGCGTCCTGCAGTTCGGCCGCAGCTTTTTCGAGGTCGTCGGACTTGCGCGAACTCAGCATGATTTTTGCGCCCGCTTCGCCGAGCGCATGCGCCATTTGCAGGCCGAGGCCGCGCGAGCCGCCGGTGACGAGCGCGGTCTTGCCGCTGAGGTCGAAAAGGTCTTTGACGTTGCGGGGGGTCATATGGTCTCCTGATTCGTTTGCAGGGCTATCGCATAAAGAAGGATGCGGTTGCGTTGGATACGGCTTACACCTCGTAGTCGACGATGTACCGCGCTTCGGCCAGTGGCCGGATCACGCCGACCACTTCCTGATGCACCGAATGAACGATGTACGCCTGAAGCGCCGTGGCGTCATCGAAGGCCGAATTCAGAACGACGTCGCAATTGGCTTCGAGCCCGTCTTGTCTGATCGCGATTTCGAATGTGCGCATGCCCGGCACCAGATCAATGCAGCGCTCGAGCGCGGCTTTGAAGCGCGGCGCGTCGGCCGGGTCTTTGAGTTTCCACATCAGCAGGTGTTTGATCATGGGTTTTCCTTGAAGCGTGAACGAACATAAATGAGCACGATGCCGACAGCTGCTGCAATACCGCCCGGCACCGCGATCGCCCAACCGGTCGCGGGTTCGGTACGACCCGTGGCGATGCCGAGCGCCACGGCGAAAAGCCCGCCGTAGATCAGGACCCAGATCAGCTGTTCTATACGCTGGCGCGTTTTGGCAGTCGCCATCAGAAGGCATCCTCGGGCAGCGCCACGCAAGTCATGTCGCGTCGTTCGACCACGCCGAGCCAGGCGCCGATTTTCGGCAATTCGTATTCAAAGAAATAGTCGCAAGCGCCCGCCCGGCCTGCGCAGGCCGCTATATTTTTGGTAGCGTTTTCAGCGAGGGAGCAATCGGCCACGTCAAGCCAGATCCAGGCAATCATGGTGTGGCCGAAGGCCTGCATGTAGGGCACCGCATTCGCCAGCGCAGCCTGCGGATCGCCGTCGGCCCACGCGGCCTTCGTCGCCTCTGCCAGATGGTCGAGCGCATGGCGCAGTGCCTCGGCATGGGCAGCTAGCTCGCTGCGTTTCCCGGCGCGATCAGCCGTCTCGCGAATACGCGCTGCGAGCAACGTGAAACCGCGGCCCTGCTCGATCAAAACCTTGCGTCCGAGTAGATCGGCCGCTTGAATGCCGTGCGTTCCTTCGTGGATCATGTTCAGGCGGTTGTCGCGCCAGTACTGCTCGACCGGAAAGTCGCGCGTGTAGCCATAACCGCCGTGAATCTGGATCGCGAGCGAATTGGCTTCGAGGCACCATTCGCTGGGCCAGCTCTTGGCGATTGGCGTGAGTACCTCGAGCAAAAGACGCGCTTCGTCGGCTGCTTTCGGCTCGCCTGTTTTCTGCTCGTCGACAAGGCGGGCGCAATACAGTTCCAGCGCTAACGCGCCTTCGCAATACGCCTTCTGCGCCAGCAACATGCGGCGTACGTCGGCGTGTTCGATGATGCGCACCGGAGGGCGCGTGGAATCTTTCACCACGTTGCCGTCGGCGTTGGCTTTCTGCGGTGCACGGCCCTGCGGACGGTTTTTTGCATAGTCGAGAGACGCTTCGTAGCCGGCCATGCCGAGCATCGTCGCTGCCATGCCGACACCGATCCGCGCCTCGTTCATCATGTGGAACATGCAGGCGAGGCCTTTGCCGGGTGAGCCGACGAGGTAGCCGATCGCACCGAGCTTGCCACCGACCGGGTACTTGCCCTCACCGAAATTCAGCAGCGTGTTGGTGGTGCCGCGCCAACCCAGCTTGTGATTGAGTCCAGCCAATGCAACATCGTTGCGCTCGCCGGTGAGTTCGCCTTTCTCGTTCACAAGTTTCTTTGGAACGATGAAAAGCGAGATGCCGCGCGTGCCGGGTACGAGCTTGCCTTCGGCATCTGGAATCTTCGCGAGCACGATGTGGACGATGTTTTCTGTCAGTTCGTGATCGCCGGCCGAAATCCACATCTTGTTGCCGGTGAGCCGGTAGCGCGGGCCGAGCGGATCGTCATCGGAGCCAGGCCCATCGGGCACGGCGCGGGTCGAAACATCGCTCAGGCTCGATCCGGCTTGCGGCTCTGACAAGCACATCGTTCCCGACCAGCGGCCCGAAAACTCGTTGAGGGCAAACACCTGCTGCTGCATATCGGTGCCATGCACGAGCAGCAAATTGGCGTTGCCCGTGGTGAGCATGCCCGAGCCGATGCTGACCGACGCCTTTGCGAAAAAGCTGTGCGCCGCGGCCTGCACCGTGTAGGGCAACTGCATGCCGCCGATCTCGTAATCCTGCGCGGCGCTCAGCATGCCCGACGCGGCGAACGCCGCATGGGCTTCGTGCGTGGCCTTGGGCAAGATGACTTTTTCGCCATCGAAGTGTGGCTCCTCGATATCGACGATGCGGTTGTGCGGCGCGAACTTGTCGCGCGCGATGCGTTCGCAGGTGTCGAGCACCGCATCGAAGGTTTCGCGCGCATGGTCGGCGAAACGCGGGCGCTTACTCAACGCTTCGGCATCGAGCCAGTCATAGAGCAAAAAGTCGAGGGTGGAACGAAAGCTCATCGGTTGCTTGCAAGAATCAATTCAGGAAAAAGCGGCAGCCGTTCGGGACATCTGTTCGCAGCGGTCCGCATCAGTCAGCAGTGCGCATCAATCCAGCTTGAAATGCGCCAGCGCCGCGCGCGCGACCAACTCGCCCCACTCCTGAAGGAAATGACCGCCTTCGGCGACTTCGAGCGGCGGCGGACAACCGCGAATCAGCTTGTGCAACGAATGCATCGCAGGCGCGCCGAGCACGGGGTCTTTCATGCCGATCGCCATGAAGCTGTCGCCGCTCCACCGGGTCTTCCAGAACTCGGCGGCTTCGACGCTTGTGGACACACCGGGCGCGTCGGGCGCATCGGAGGAGTTATCGGGCACCAGATTCGGAAATGCGCGGACACCGGCTTTGTAGCGCTGACCGGGGAACGGCGCGTCGTAGGCAGCCGCTTCGGCGTCGGAGAGCACCGGCGTTCCGCGCTGGATCAACTTGCCGCAGGCCAGGTCGGGCTGGGTGTTGGCATAGGCGCGCCATTGCTTGAAGCCTTCGGTCACGTGTCCGGTGCCGAGGCCTGTGTTCATTACGAGAAGGCGTTTAAAGCGCTCTGGCATCGCCTGCGGCAAAGTCAAACCCAGAAGGCCTCCCCAATCCTGCACGACCAGCATCAGATTTTGCAGATCGAGTTGCTCGATGAATTGCAGCATCGAATTGCGATGGGCCTCGAAGCTGTACCAGTCGTCGGCTTCGGGTTTGTCGGAGCGGCCGAAGCCGAACCAGTCGGGCGCCACCACGCGCAAACCCGCGCCGGTGAAGACCGGGATCATCTTGCGGTACAGGTAGCTCCAGCTCGGCTCACCGTGCAGGCAGAGCACGGTCGCCTTCGCATCGCGCGGGCCTTCGTCGACATAGTGCATGCGCATGCCGCCCACGTCCGCATAATGCGGCGCGAACGGAAAACCGGGCAAGTTCCCGAATCGCTCGTCGGGCGTGCGCAATACGTTCACAGGACTTCGAACACGCCGGCTGCGCCCATGCCGCCACCGATGCACATCGTGACCACAACCTTCTTTGCACCGCGACGCTTGCCTTCGATGAGCGCGTGACCCGTCAGGCGCTGGCCGGTGACGCCATAAGGATGGCCCACCGCGATCGCGCCGCCGTCGACGTTGAGCTTGTCGGCCGGAATGCCGAGCTTGTCGCGGCAGTAAATGACCTGCACCGCGAATGCTTCGTTGAGTTCCCACAGATCGATATCGCCGACCTTGAGCCCGAGCCGCTTCAGCACCTTCGGGATTGCGAACACCGGGCCGATGCCCATTTCGTCGGGCTCGCAACCGGCCACCGCGAATCCGAGAAATCGGCCGAGGGGCTTCAGGCCTTTTTGTTCCGCGTATTTATCGCTGACGATGACGCATGCACCCGCACCGTCAGAAAACTGGCTCGCATTGCCAGCCGAAATCACGCCGCCTGGAATGGCCGGCTTGATGCCGCTGATGCCTTCCTTGGTCGTACCGGGCCGAATGCCTTCGTCGTTCTCGACCATGACTTCCTTGCTACGCAAGCCGAGTTGCGCGTCGGCGACGCCCGCGGTAACGGTGATTGGCGCGATCTCGTCCTTGAACTTGCCTGCTTCGAGCGCGGCGGTGGCGCGCTGCTGACTCGCCGCGCCGTATTCGTCCATCGCCTCGCGCGAAATCTTGTAGCGCTTGGCTACTTGCTCGGCCGTCTGCAGCATGTTCCAGTAGATCTCGGGCTTGTGCTCGACCAGCCAGGGGTCGGCAATCATGTGCCGGTTGGCCTCGTTCTGCACACACGAGATGCTTTCGACGCCACCCGCCACGAAGACGTCGGCTTCGCCCACGATCACGCGCTGCGCAGCGAGCGCGATGGTTTGCAGTCCTGAGGAGCAAAAGCGGTTCACGGTCTGGCCCGAAACCGTGACCGGAAGGCCGGCACGCAAGGCAATCTGGCGCGCGATGTTGCTGCCGGTCGCGCCTTCGGGCGTCGCGCATCCCATGACGACGTCGTCGACCTCGGCGCCATCGATGCCGGCACGTTCGACGGCGTGCTTCACCGCGTGGCCGCCAAGCGTCGCGCCGTGGGTCATGTTGAAAGCGCCTTTCCAGCTCTTGGCGAGCGGCGTTCGGGCGGTGGAAACGATCAGGGCCTGCGTCATGGAGATGCCTTTGACTGTGATGGGGAGATGGATGGCGGGTCGAAGCGTCGTCTCAGTCGAAGCTCTTGCCTTCGGCGACCAACTTTTCGATACGCGGCGCCGGCTTCCAGAAAGCACCGTCGTCGTGCGGATTCTTCGCGAAGCGCTTCATCGATTGTGCGACGTTGAACAGGCCGACCTGGCCCGCATAGTGCATCGGGCCGCCGCGCCAGATCGGGAAGCCGTAGCCGGTGAGGTAGACCATGTCGATGTCACCCGACTTCGACGCGATGCCGTCTTCGAGGATGTGCGCACCTTCGTTGACGAGCGCGTAAACCAGGCGCTGAACGATTTCCTGGTCGCTGATCTTGCGCGGCGTGATGCCCTCGTCCTTGCGGTGCTTTTCGATCAGTTCGGCGACGACAGGACTCGGGATCGCGTCGCGCTTGCCGGCTTGGTAGTCGTACCAGCCGGCGCCCGTCTTTTGACCGAATCGGCCGAGTTCGCACAGCTTGTCGGCTGTCTTGCTGTACTTCATTTCGGCGCGCTCGGTGGCGCGGCGCTTGCGAATCGCCCAACCGATATCGTTGCCAGCCAGGTCCCCCATCCGGAACGGACCCATCGCCATGCCGAACTTTTCCATCGCCTTGTCGACCTGCTGCGGTGACGCACCTTCGTCGAGCAGAAATCCGGCCTGGCGGGAGTACTGCTCGATCATGCGGTTGCCGATGAAGCCGTCGCAGACGCCTGATACCACTGCCGTCTTCTTGATCTTCTTGGCCAATGCCATCACGGTGGCGAGCACGTCCTTGCCGGTTTTTTTGCCGCGCACCACCTCGAGCAGCTTCATCACGTTGGCGGGGCTGAAAAAGTGCATGCCGACCACGTCTTGCGGCCGCTCGGTGAACGAGGCGATCTTGTCGACATCGAGGGTCGAGGTGTTCGACGCGAGGATCGCGCCCTTTTTGGCGACCCGGTCGAGCTCCTTGAACACTTTTTCCTTGACGCCAATCTCCTCGAACACCGCTTCGATGATGAGGTCGGCATCTTTCAAGTCGGCGTAGGCCAGGGTGGTCGACAAAAGCGCCATGCGTTCGTTGTACTTGTCTTCCTTGAGCTTGCCCTTCTTGAC
This sequence comes from Variovorax sp., assembly GCA_965218415.1. Lineage (GTDB taxonomy): Bacteria > Pseudomonadota > Gammaproteobacteria > Burkholderiales > Burkholderiaceae_C > Variovorax. The sequence continues at coordinate 2,011,586 of CBDCKT010000003.1, read as the reverse complement.
CTGCGCCTCGTAGTTTTTCTTGATTGTGGCAACGCCCTTGTCGAGCGCTTCCTGCTTCATCTCGAGCATCTTGACGGGAATCCCCGCGTTCAGGAAGTTCATCGAAATGCCGCCGCCCATTGTGCCCGCGCCGATCACGCCGACCGATTTGATCTCGCGCTTTTGCGTGTCCTCGGGAACATCCGGAATTTTCGATGCTGCGCGCTCGGCCATGAACAAGTGGCGCAATGCGCTCGACTCGGGCGACATCATGAGTTCGGTGAACAGCCTGCGCTCTTCGGCCATTCCGGCATCGAAGGGCATCGTGGTGGCCGCTTTGACGGCATCGAGGCAATGGAGCGGCGCCGGATAGTTCTTCGACATGGCTGTGACCATGTTGCGGGCGAAACCGAAGTAGGCATCGCCCAGCGGATGCTTGCAGGGGAGCTTGCGCACCTGCGGCAGCGCGTCACCTGCTTTCCCGACAACCGAACGGGCAAACGCGATCGCATCGTCCATCAACGATTCGGCCGACGACGCAACCTTGTCGAAAAGCTTCTGGCCCGGCGCAGAAGCCAGCAGGTCGCTTTTGACGGTTTCGCCGCTCACGATCATGTTGAGCGCTGTTTCGACACCCAGAACCCGCGGGAGGCGCTGCGTGCCACCGGCGCCGGGCAGCAGTCCGAGCTTGACCTCCGGCAACGCGATGCTCGTACCGGGCGCAACCACCCGATAGTGGCAACCCAATGCCAACTCGAGGCCGCCGCCCATGCACACCGTGTGGATCGCGGCGACCACCGGCTTGGTGGTTTGCTCGATCGCAGCGATCACACTCAACAGATTCGGCTCCTGCGAGGCTTTGGATGTGCCGAATTCCTTGATGTCGGCGCCACCCGAAAAAGCCTTGCCGGCGCCGGTAATCACGACCGCCTTCACGTTCTGATCGGCCTGCGCTTGGGCCAAGCCTTCGGCGATGCCCTGTCGGGTCGCGTAGCCGAGTCCATTGACGGGCGGATTCGCCATCGTGATGACGGCCACATCGTCATGCAGCTTGTATTCAGCGCTCATGCTGGTTTCCTTCGAGGGTTGAGAGTGAGTTCAGCCGCTGCGGCGAGTGCAACGACGTCAGTGGACTTCCGGCTGCAACCGGCTTTGATCCAAAATTCTAGGCTTTCAGCTCACCCGTGCAAGCCCGTCAGTCGCTGCCGGGACAAGGCATCGAAAATCGACAGGTCGCGCGCGCAGGCCGTCAGACTTCGAGCCATTCCTTGCGCGTATCTGCATCCGCGCGCAAGCTGTCGGGCGTGCCCTGAAAAACAATCGCGCCGTGGCCCATGACCAATGCACGGTCCGAGATGGCCATTGCAATGGTCAACTTCTGCTCAATCAGCAAAACCGAAATACCTCGCGTCTTGAGCTCGACCAGATACTGTCCGACCAGCTCGACGATCTTGGGCGCGAGCCCTTCAGTGGGTTCATCGATGATGATCAGATCCGGGTCGCCCATCAAGGTTCGGCACAGCGTCAGCATCTGCTGCTCGCCTCCCGACAGAACGCCGGCTTCGGTGTGCTGGCGTTCCTTGAGTCGCGGGAACAGGGTGTACATGTCGTCGAACGACCACCGGCTGGCTTTACCCGCACCTTTCTGGCCGAGCATCAGGTTCTGATGCACCGTGAGCTTTGGAAAAATATCGCGGTTTTCGGGCACGTAACCGATCCCGAGATGCGCGACTTCATAAGCCTTCTTTCGCAGGATGCTCGCGCCCTTCCACACCAACGCGCCTTCCGCATGCACCAGGCCCATGATCGCCTTGGCCGTCGTCGAGCGACCCGAACCATTGCGGCCGAGCAAGGCAACGATTTCTCCCGGGTTGACTTCGAACGACACACCATGCAGCACGTGGCTCTTGCCGTAATAAGCGTGAACGTCTTTCAACTCCAACATATCAATGCCCCGCTCCCTGGGCATCGGCCACTGCCGAGCCCAGATAGGCTTCCTGCACAGCCGCGCTCGCCCGCACTGCTTCAGGCGTATCGAAAGCAATCACTTCGCCATAAACCACCACAGCAATCTTTTCTGCAAGGCCGAAAACAACGCCCATGTCGTGTTCGACCGTGAGCAGGGTTTTGCCGGTCGTGACCTCCTTGATGAGCGCAATGAAATGCGCGGTTTCGGTCTTGCTCATGCCTGCGGTCGGCTCATCCAGAAGAATCACCGACGCGCCGCCAGCGATCGTGACGCCGATCTCGAGTGCTCTTTGCTCCGCATAGGTCAAATTCATGGCCAGCACATCGCGCTTGCGGTCGAGTCCGATCTGATGGAGCAAGGCTTCACTGCGGTCGTTTGCATCGTGCATGCCGGACAGAAAGCGAAGAAACGAATAGCGATAACCGAGACTCCACAGCACGCTGCAACGCAGGTTTTCGAAGACGCTGAGCTTCGAAAATATATTGGTGATCTGAAAGCTTCGCGAGAGACCGAGCCGATTGATTTCGAACGGCTTTTTGGTGTCGATTCGCTGACCATTGAGCAGCACTTCGCCGCTCGTCGGCGTGAGGCGCCCGCTGATCAGGTTGAAAAGCGTCGACTTTCCCGCGCCGTTCGGGCCGATGATGGCGATCCGCTCGCCGGCCTCTACTGCAAGGTCGATGCCCCGAATGATCTCGGTTCGGCCGAAGCTCTTGCGCAGATCCTTGAGTTGCAGCGCGCTGGTCATGCTGCTTTGGCTTCCAGTTGCTTGACTTCGACTTCGATCTCTTCCTGGGCACTCCCCCATGCGCGTGCGAATTGGCGCCGCGCCGCTTCGAGCAATGCCGCACCGACAACCAGTGCGACCACGGCGCCCGCCCAACTTGCGATGCCAGCCGTATCGAGTTCCAGCCCGCCGAATTCGACCATGGGTCCTTGCGCCGAATTCAATTGAATGTGATAGACCATTTCGACCAGCGCGGCGATGCCCGCGATGAGGGGAACCGCCGCCAATACGAGGCCCACGTACGGCCAGACCAGACGGCGAAACTTGCCGAAACGCACGACGCGCAAATTCATCATGATCAAGCTCGCGATTCCGCCCGGCGCAAACATCACCATCAACAGGAAAATCAATCCGAGATAGAGCAGCCAGGCCTTGGTAATTTCCGACAGCAATACGGAGATAACAACCAGCAATACCGCGCCGATGATCGGACCGAAGAAGAACCCTGCCCCGCCGAGGAAAGTAAAGAGCAAAAAGCTGCCCGAACGTAAGCCGCTGAGAACATCCGATGCATTGACAATTTCGAAATTGATGGCTGCGAGCGCGCCGCCGATGCCAGCGAAGAAGCCAGAAACAATGAATGCAAACCAGCGCACGAGCTGCGTGTTGTAGCCAATGAACTCGACCCGCTCGGGGTTGTCACGCACCGCGTTGAGCACGCGCCCGAGCGGTGTCCCGGTAAAAGCGAACATCAGCGCGGTGCAGACGAAGCAATACGCCGCGATCAGGTAATAGACCTGGATCTGCGGCCCGAAGCTGGCACCCAAAAAGGGTGATCCATAGACCCGATTGGTCGTGATGCCGGCATCGCCGCCGGTCAGATTCGGGAACATCAACGACATCGCTGCAACCAATTCGCCGATGCCCAGCGTGATCATCGCAAAGGTCGTTCCGGATTTCTTCGTGGTGACATAACCCAGCACGAATGCAACCAGGGCTCCCATCAATCCCCCGATCAATGGAACCGCCATGAGCGGCACCGGCAGCTTCTGGTCGGTGAAGATGTTGATCGCATGAATCGCTGCGAATCCGCCCAGCCCCGTATAAACCGCATGGCCGAAGCTCAACATGCCGCCTTGCCCCAGCAGAATGTTGTAGGACAGCAGGATGATGATGAGATAGCCGACCTGCGAAAGTATCGACCGGCCGAGGCTGCTCTGAAAAAACAGTGGCGCCGCGATCAGCGCCAGCGCGAAAAGCGACCAGACAATGATTCGGCTGGCGTCAAGCCGCTGGGGGCGGTGTGTATGGGTCGACATCGGTCAATCCTCCCGCGTGCCCAGCAACCCTTTGGGCCGGAAGATAAGGATCAACACGAGAAACAGATAAGGAAGGATCGGCGCGACCTGCGACACCGTCAAATTCAAAAGCGTCGCGCCGAAGTGATCGCCGGTGACCTTGACGCCAACAACCTCCAGCAAGGAACCGAGCGATTGATCGAGGGCCACCGCAAAGGTTTGCACTACGCCGATGAGCAGTGACGCCAGAAACGCCCCGGCGAGCGATCCCATGCCGCCCACGACCACGACGACGAAGATGATCGGGCCCACCGATATTGCCATGCCCGGTTCGGTGACATAGGTGTTGCCGCCGACAACGCCAGCCAGGCCCGCCAGCGCCGCGCCGCCACCAAAGACGAGCATGAACACACGCGGCACGTTGTGGCCGAGCGCCTCGACCATGTCCGGATGCTTAAGCGCCGCCTGAATGACAAGCCCGATGCGGGTGCGCGTGAGCAACAGCCAGACCGACAACAACATGACGAGCGCGACCAGCATGATGAACGAGCGCGATTTGGGAAACTGGGTTCCGTAAAGCGAGAAAAGCGATCCCTGCAGTTGAGATGGAAGGTCGTACGGGACGACTGCGCGTCCCCAGACGAGTTGCACAACTTCGAGAATCAGATAGGACAAACCGAAGGTCACGAGCAATTCGGGAACATGCCCGTATTTGTGCACGCGCCTCAAGCTGTAGCGCTCGAAAGCGGCTCCTAACAGTCCGACGACCAGCGGTGCCAGAAACAACGCCGGCCAGTAGCCCACGACAGTCGAGATGCTGTAGGCCAGGTAAGCGCCCAGCATGTAGAAACTCGCGTGCGCGAAGTTCAGCACACCCATCATGCTGAAGATCAATGTGAGCCCCGAACTCAACATGAAAAGGAGCAGGCCGTAGCTGATCCCGTTCAACAACGAGATGGTGAAAAATTCCATGATGCCGCTGTGAGTGCTGCCGTTGTTCGATGGTGTCCGAAGGCCTGCCGGCCTGGCTCAAAAACAACGCCGGTCGGCGACTCACGTCGCCTTCCGGCGTATCTGACCGCTCGATTCAGCTCAGGAAGGACGCTTCATCTGGCAGCTCGTCGGCGTGCTCGCTACGTAGGACTCGAGATATTTCACTGGCGCGAAGGTGTATCCCGTCTTCTCGACGTTATACGGGTACTTGGCGTTGGTTTTTTCCCACTTCGAGATCCACATGCCCTGCTGCATCTGGTGATCGGACTTGCGCATTTCGCTCTCGCCGTTGAAGCCCTGGAACTTGAGCCCCTCCAGCGCAGCGGCGACTTTGACTGGATCGGTCGACTTGGCTTTTGCCATCGCATGGCTGAGCATCACCAGGCCGTTATAGATCGAGAAGGTATAGAAGTCATCACCGAACTTCTTCTGGAAACCCGTCATCAACTGGTTCATCCGGCCCGTGTAGTTCGAATTGTTGTATGCAATTTGATAAACGTCGAGTCCCGGAACGGCCGCCAGCGCTGTTGGCGTGCCGGAGACGCCTGCGTAGTACGCATAGACCGGAACCTTCAAGCCCGACTCACCCAACGCCTTCATGAAGAGCGTCATGTCCTGGCCCCAATTGCCCGTGACGATGGTGTCTGCGCCGGACTGCTTGATCTTGGCGACGTAAGGAGCAAAGTCCTTGACCTGGCCGAGCGGCACGTAGTCTTCGCCAACCACTTTGACATCGGGACGGTTGCGCTCGATGCCTTCCTTGAAGAACTTGGCAACTTGCTTGCCGTGCGAATAGTTCTGGTTAAGCAAATAGACGCTCTTGACTTCCGGCCGGTCCTTCATGAAAGAAGTCAATGCTGCCATTTTCATCGTGGTGTCCGCATCGAGACGAAAGTGAAAGTAATTGCACTTTTCGTTCGTGAGAACCGGGTCGACTGCGGCGTAGTTGAGATAGATGATCTCCTTGCCTGGATTGCGATCGTCGAACTTTTGCACACCGTCGGACAGCGGTACCGCTACGTTGGAACCGTTGCCTTGGGTGATGTAGCGAAAGCCCTGATCCGCAGCCGACTTGAGCAGGCTCAAGGCTTCTTGCGGAGAGCTCTTGCTGTCCATTCCTTCAATCTGGAACTTGACGCCGGCCGGGTTCTCCGCTGGCGTGAGGTTGTCGGCCACGTATTGCCACGACTTGAGCTGGTTCTGGCCGACATTGGCAAAGGGGCCCGAAAGGCCTTCGATCATCGCGATCTTCACGGTTTCGCCTTTCTGGGCGAACGCTATCGACCCCGCACCCAGGATCGCCACAGCAGCAATGGTCTTCAACGCAAATTTCATGAAAAGTCTCCTTGGAGGATGTGAATCAAAGTGTTGCCAAGCGTACAAGCCTTTGCCCATTAGCCGCTAAGGGAATGTCCGTAAGCTTTGCCCGGCGCAGCCCTGCCGCTATCGCGCATGCGACAAAGGCATTACGTGGTCCCTGCCGGAATCTGCGCCAAGAAGCGCCGCAACATGACGGCGAAAACGCTCAGGCTTTCGGCAATTCATACCCTTTCAATTGCTCGCGCAATTTGGTCTTGAGCATCTTGCCGGTCGCGCCGATCGGAATCGATTCGACAAAAACGATGTCGTCCGGGATTTGCCACTTGGCTGTTTTGCCTTCGTAGAACTTGAGTAATTCCTCGCGCGTGACCTCGGCATCGGGGCGCTTCACGACGGCGACGATCGGGCGCTCGTCCCACTTGGGATGCGCCACGCCGATGCACGCGGCCATGGCGACGGCCGGATGCGCGACCGCGATGTTTTCGATGTCGATCGAACTGATCCACTCGCCGCCCGATTTGATGACGTCCTTGCTGCGGTCGGTGATCTGCAGGTAGCCATCGGGGTCGATGGTTGCTACGTCGCCGGTCGGGAACCACCGCTGTCCGTCGGCATCGTCGACCAGCGGATCACCGCCCTCGCCCTTGAAATATTCCTTGATCACCCAGGGCCCCCTGACGAGCAGGTCGCCCGAGGCCTTGCTGTCCCACGGCAACTGCTTGCCGTCCGCGCCGACAATGATCATGTCGACCCCGAAAATCGCCCGCCCCTGCTTCAGGCGAATCGCGTTTTGCGCTTCGGACGACATCGTCAGATGCTTGTTCTTGAGCGTGCACAAGGTGCCGAGCGGCGACATTTCGGTCATGCCCCAGGCATGCAGCACCTCGACGTCGTACTCGTCCTGGAAGGCCGCGATCATCGCCGGCGGACAGGCCGATCCGCCGATCACCGTGCGCTTGAGCGTCGAAAAGCGCAGCCCGGCCGGCTTCATGTGATTGAGCAGCATCTGCCACACGGTCGGCACACCGGCCGCATAGTTGACGCGTTCGGCTTCGATCAATTCGTAGATCGACTTGCCATCCATTGCCGGACCCGGAAACACGACTTTGCAACCCACCAGCGCGGCGGAATACGGAATGCCCCATGCGTTGACGTGAAACATCGGCACCACCGGAAGAACCGCATCTCGCGCCGACAGGCACATGACGTCGGGCAAAGCCGCGGCGTAGGCATGCAGGATCGTCGAACGGTGGCTGTAGAGCGCGGCCTTCGGGTTTCCGGTGGTGCCACTCGTGTAGCACATGCTGGATGCGGTGTTTTCGTCGAGCCCGGGCCAGACATAAGTCACCGCTTGTTGTCCGATCCAGGCTTCGTAACTCACCAGATTCGGTATGCCCGCGTCGGCCGGGAGCTTGTCTGCGTCGCACAGCGCAATCCACTTTTTGATGGACTTGCATTGCGCATGCACAGCCTGGATCAACGGCAGAAACGTCAGGTCGAAGGCCAGGAGCTGGTCTTCGGCATGGTTCGCGATCCAGGCGATCTGGTCGGGATGCAGGCGGGGATTGATCGTGTGCAACACCCGGCCCGAGCCGCTCACACCGTAGTACAGCTCGAGGTGCCGATACCCATTCCAAGCCAGCGTGGCGACACGCTCGCCGAAATCCACATGCTCGGCCTCGACCGCATTCGCGACCTGGCGTGAACGCGTTGCAACGTCGCGCCAGTTCGAGCGGTGAGTATCGCCCTCGACCCGTCGCGAGATGATTTCGCCATCGCCATGATGGCGCTCGGCAAAATCGATCAACGACGAAATTAAAAGGGGTTGGTCTTGCATCAGTCCGAGCATGCGGGCACTCCAGAAAACAAAAAAATCAGGGAAGACGGATTTTGCTCAGCGCGCATGGCGCGCGCACAACCGTGAGGGCGGAATCGAAAGCGAAGTATTGCGCGACGCCCTTTTTGCGCGATGGGGGAATGCCCGTAACCATTGCAGCGCAGGAACTGTGTCGCACCGCGAAAACCGCTCGATCGTGAGACTTTAATTTGCCCTGTAGTGCTATTATAAAAATAGCTGCCTGCGCATGCGCCATATGGCCTTGACACCGATTTGATTCATAAAATGCAGCGCAAACAAAATAGGGAACCGGATGGACTGGTCCTCGCTCCAAATCTTGCCGGATCGGCCCTGTGACAATGCAGTGGTGCGCCACTACCGATGGCCGACCGTTGATCGGATCGCCGACCGTTGATCGCCCAGGCGCCTTCGCATCCAGCCCCAACCTTTTTCCTGCATGAAACTGCTGCTCGACTTTCTTCCGATCGTTTTGTTTTTCGTCGCTTTCAAGGTTTACGGAATCTATATAGCAACCGGCGTTCTGATGGCCGCCACCGCGGTCCAGATGGCGATCGTCTACGCCCGAGAGCGGGTTTTGCTGCCGATGCAAAAGGCGACCCTGGTGCTGATCCTGCTGTTCGGAACCTTGACCCTCGCGCTGCACGACGAGCGCTTCATCAAATGGAAGCCGACCGTCCTTTATGCAGCGATGGCGCTGGCCCTGGTCGTTGCCATGTGGGGCTTCAAACGCAACTTTCTGCAAAACATGCTGGGCGGACAGTTGCAGTTGCCGCACCGGATCTGGGCCAATCTGAACATGGCCTGGATCGGTTATTGCTTTTTCATGTCGGTCATCAACGCGTATGTCGCCCTTTATTTTTCGACCGACGCGTGGGTCGATTTCAAGCTGTGGGGTTATGTATTTCCGCTGGCGTTTCTGATTGCGCAAGGGCTGTACATCACGCCGCATCTGAAGTCCGGAGAACCGCCGGCCGCTTGAGGATATGTCCATGCTCGACAACGCCGTTTCCGCCCCGCCCCAGCCCGAAATGTTCGACGCGGCCGATCTCGAAGCCGCTCTGCGCGACGCGCTGGCCCCGACCGTGCTGGAAGTGGTCGATGAAAGCGCTGCGCATGCCGGCCATGCAGGCGCCAATGCCGAGGGACGTGGCACCCATTTCCGGGTGCGGATTGCGTCTCCGCGCTTCGACGGCATATCGCGAATTGCGCGGCATCGGCTTGTGTATCATGCGCTCGATCTTTTCATCGCCCGCGGCGTTCACGCGATTGCAATTGAAACGATTTGACGCGCGTGCGGTCTCATGCGGCGCCCGGGGCGAAATTTCCCGCTTAGGCTTCTGCTTCTCTCCCACAGACCTTCAACCTTCGGCGGGCTTCGCTCGCTTTTATCGTCACACCAGCGCGCTGCGTGTGCATTCACCCCCAAGTCACGAGAATTCACCTATGAAGTATCGATCGTTCAAAACCATTGCCGGATCGGCTGTGTTCGCCGCCGTCCTCGGCGCTGCCTCTGTTGGCGCATTCGCCCAGAACGTTGCCGTGGTCAACGGCAAGCCCATTTCCAAAGAGCGGATGGACGTGCTGTCGCAGCAACTGGCGGCGGCCGGCAAGCCGGTCACGCCCGAAATGGAGCCACAACTCAAGGAAGAACTCATTGCCCGCGAAGTCTTCATGCAGGAAGCGCAAAAGCAGGGCCTCGAAAAGTCGGACGAGTTCAAGAACCAGATGGATCTCGCGCGTCAGGCCATCCTGATTCGCGCGCTGTTCGAAGCCGAGCGCAAAAAAGATCCGGTGAGCGATGCCGAAATCAAGGCGGCATACGACAAGTTCGTTGCGTCCAACAGCGGCAAGGAATACAAGGCGCGGCACATTTTGGTCGAGACCGAAGACCAGGCCAAAAAGATCGAAGCCGACCTCAAAAAAGGTTCCAAGTTCGAAGACCTGGCCAAAAAGCAGTCGAAAGACCCCGGTTCGGGTGCCAAAGGCGGCGATCTCGACTGGGCCAATCCTTCGAGCTTCGTACCTGAATTCTCGGAAGGCCTGATCAAGCTCAAGAAGGGTGAAACCAGCCCGCCGATCAAGTCGCAATTCGGCTGGCATGTGATTCGCCTGGACGACGTGCGCGAGGCCAAAATGCCCAAGCTCGAAGAGATCAAGCCGCAGATTGCGCAGCAATTGCAGCAGCAGAAACTGCAAAAGTACCAGGAAGACCTGCGCGCCAAGGCGAAGGTCGAATAACAAGAAAAAGGGCTGAAACGCCCGACCCGCGTGCGCTGACAGCTATGTAAATAATAGCGTCGAGCGCCCGCCTTCCCGGCTCACGGCTATCCGGCTAACCGACCCAACGCCGCGCGTTGCGCCAGATCTGCATCCACGGGCTGAATGCGTTCGAATCCTGCGAGGTCCAGCTCATCTGGATGTTGCGGAACACGCGCTCGGGATGCGGCATCAGCGCGGTAAAGCGGCCGTCGGCGGTAGTCACGCCCGTCAGTCCGTCGGCGCTGCCGTTCGGATTGAACGGATAGCGTTCGGTCGGCGCACCCGCGTTGTCGACAAAGCGCATCGCCGCGACGACTTCGGCTGCGTCGGCGCGCTGGCGAAAGTCGGCATAACCTTCGCCATGCGCGACCGCGATCGGAAGTTTGCTGCCGGCCAACCCGTTCAAAAAAATGCTCGGCGAATCGAGCACTTCGACCATCGACAAGCGGGCCTCGAAGCGCTCGCTGCGATTCGTAGTGAAGCGCGGCCAGGCAGAAGCGCCTGGAATGATCGAAGCGAGTTCCGCGAACATCTGGCAGCCGTTGCACACGCCGAGCGCGAAAGTGTCCGGGCGCGCGAAGTAGGTGCTGAATTGTTCGGCGAGGCGCGGGTGGAACGTGATGCTGCGCGCCCATCCGACTCCCGCGCCGAGCGTGTCGCCATAGCTGAAGCCGCCGCAGGCAACCAAACCCGCGAACTCCGCCAGTTCGACCCGACCGGATTGCAGGTCGGTCATGTGAACGTCGAATGCCTCGAAGCCCGCTTCGGTGAACGCATACGCCATTTCGACATGCGAATTGACGCCCTGCTCGCGCAGGATCGCCACCCTCGGGCGAGCCAGATTCAAAGCCGGCGCTGCTATTGATTCGATAGCTGTCTGCGCAATATGGATGTGCGCTCCCGGGTCTTTTGCCTCGAAGGCCGCGGCATGCTCGGCATCGGCGCATTCGGGGTTGTCGCGCTCACGGCAAATCTTCCATGAGACGCTGTCCCAGACCTGATGCAGGTCTTGCAGGCTCGCGCTGAAGACCGCTTTCGCATCGCGCCAGATTTCGATCTTGCCTTTGCCCGCAGCGATCGGCGATGCGGGAGGTCGGGTCTTTCCGACGACATGGCTGCAGGTGGCGAGTCCGTGCGAGCGCAAGGTTTGCATCACCGCATCGCGCTCGGCCGTCCGCACCTGCATCAACACGCCGAGTTCCTCGTTGAAGAGGGCGCGCAAGCTGAGCTCGTCGCGCCGGGCGCTGATCTGGCCGGCCCAGTTCTTCGCGTCGCCGTAGTCGGCCCGGCTGTCGCTGATGCCATCGCCTTCGGTCATGAGCAAGTCGATATTGAGGGCGACGCCGACGTGGCCGGCAAACGCCATTTCGCAGGTCGCGGCGAACAGCCCGCCGTCGCTGCGGTCGTGCAGCGCCAGGATTTTGTCGTCCGCCCGCAAGTCGTTCACTGCGGCGACAAGTTTGACCAGCAGCGACGGATCGTCGAGATCGGGAACACCGTCGCAGGCCGCGCTTCCGGTTTGCCCAAGGGTCTGCGCCAGGACGCTGCCGGCCATCCGCCGCTTTCCCCGGCCCAAATCGATGAGCACCAAGGTCGTGTCGGGCTCATCGGCATCGAGCTGCGGCGTCAGGCTGCCGCGCACGTCGGCCAGGGTCGCAAACGCTGTCACGACGAGGCTCACGGGCGAGACGACCTTTTTCGATGTGCCATCGGCGTCTTTCCACTGGCTCTGCATCGACAGCGAATCCTTGCCGACCGGAATTGAAATGCCGAGTGCCGGGCACAACTCGAGCGCGACGGCTTTCACGGTGGCATAGAGCGCCGCGTCCTCGCCGGGCTCGCCGCAAGCGGCCATCCAGTTCGCCGACAGCTTGACTTTGGACAGTTCGATCGGCGCTGCGAGCAAATTCGTGATCGCCTCGCCGACCGCCATCCGGCCGGATGCAGGCGCGTCCAGCACGGCGAGAGGCGAACGCTCGCCCATCGCCATCGCCTCGCCCGCGAAGCCTTTGAAATCAGCCAACGTCACCGCGCAGTCTGCAACGGGCACTTGCCACGGACCGACCATCTGATCGCGGTGCGTCAATCCGCCGACAGTCCGGTCGCCGATCGTGATCAGAAAACGCTTGCTCGCTACCGTCGGATGCGAGAGCACGTCTATCGCGGCTTTTTGCAAATCGACATCGCCGAGGTCGAGCGGCGGAAAAATGCGCGCCACCGAGCGAACATCGCGCAGCATCTTCGGTGGCTTGCCGAACAACACCTCCATCGGCATGTCGACACCGGGCTCCCCATCGTCGTTTTCCACCAGAAGCCGCGGCGATTCGGTCGCGACCCCGACCACCGCGAACGGGCAGCGCTCGCGCGCGCAGATCGCTTCGAGCTGCGCGAGCGATTCGGGTGCGATCGCGAGCACATAGCGCTCCTGGCTTTCGTTGCTCCAGATTTCCTTCGGCGAGAGGCCCGATTCCTCGAGCGGCACCGCGCGAAGATCGAAGCGCGCGCCGCGGCCGGCGTCGTGCACGAGTTCGGGAAAGGCATTGGACAAGCCGCCCGCGCCGACATCGTGAATCGCGAGGATCGGGTTTTGCCCGGCTTGCTGCCAGCACCGGTCGATCACTTCCTGCGCGCGGCGCTGGATTTCCGGGTTGCCGCGCTGCACCGAATCGAAATCGAGCGCGGCCTTGTTCGCACCGGTCGCCATAGAGCTCGCGGCGCCGCCGCCCATGCCGATGCGCATGCCCGGCCCGCCGAGTTGCACCAGCAATGTGCCGGCCGGAAAACGGTGCTTCCGCGTTTGCGCCGCGTCGATGCTGCCGAGACCGCCCGCGATCATGATCGGCTTGTGATAGCCGCGCTGAACCGTGTCGCCGTCGCTCACCACCGACTGCTCGTACTCGCGAAAAACGCCGAGCAGGTTCGGCCGGCCGAACTCGTTGTTGAACGCGGCGCCGCCGAGCGGACCGTCGATCATGATTTGCAGCGGACTCGCGATGTGCGCGGGCTTGCCGTAGGCGCCCTGCTCAGATTTTTCCGGCCACAGTTTTGAAACTGTGAACCCGGTCAGCCCCACCTTCGGCTTCGAGCCGCGGCCGGTTGCGCCTTCGTCGCGGATCTCGCCGCCCGCGCCGGTCGCCGCGCCGGGGAAGGGAGAAATGGCAGTCGGATGGTTGTGGGTTTCGACCTTCATCAAAACATGCTGCAAGGCGCTACTCTTTTGATAGCTGCCTGCGCTTGCGCCGCTTGGGCTGGAAGCCGATTTGGCTATGAATCTTTCAACCTGGACGCCTTCCATCACCGATGCGTTGTCGGCATAGGCGACCACCGTGTGCTGCGGATTGAGCCGCTCGGTTTCGCGAATCATCGCGAACAGGCTCGCCGCTTGAGGCTGGCCGTCGATGACGAAGTCGGCGTTGAAAATCTTGTGCCGGCAATGCTCCGAGTTGGCTTGCGCGAACATCGTGAGTTCGACGTCGCTCGGATTGCGGCCGAGCCGGGTGAATGCGTCGATCAGATAGTCGATTTCGTCGTCGGCGAGCGCGAGTCCGAAATCGCGATTGGCTGCATCGAGCGCCGCGCGCCCGCCGCCGAGCAGATCGACCTGGACCATCGGCTGGGCCGGCAACGCGGCAAAAAGCGCGGTTGCCGCTTCGACCGACGGCAGCACCGACTCGGTCATGCGGTCGTGCAGCAGCGCGGCGATGGCGGTGAGCGCCGAATCGCCCGGCTGCGGCGCTTTGCCGAGCACCGGTTTGCGCATCGACAGGCGCCATTCGGTGACACGCTCGATGCGCCGCAGTGCGAGTCCGCAGTTGTGCGCGATGTCGGTGGCTTTCGATGCCCACGGCGACACGGTTCCGAGCCGCGGCGCGACCACGAACGACGTAGCGGGCAGCGCCTGCTGCGTAGGCGCAGCAGGCTCGCCGTAAGTCAGAAGTTCACGCAAACGCGCTTCGGCTGCATCGCCCACAACCACACCAGGCAGCACGAGGTGCACGAAGCGCGCCGAGACGTTGTCGATGCGCGGATCGATCGCCTTGAGCTGCGGCAACCACCTGCGGGCCCGAAAATCGCTGAGCGCGTTGCCGCCGCCAAAAATCATCGCGGGTAATTCTGGGACTGATGGGGATTGCGTCACGGTCGCGGAGCGCCCGAAGGCGGCCATCTGAAGAGATAAGACGGGAAAGAGACTTTGAACTTGGGTCCGGCGACAGCCGCTGACTGGGGCCGTCCGGAGCACGCGCTGATTTTATGCGGGCCCGATGGGATAATTGCGTCATGAGCATTACCTACAAGGACGCAGCCGGCATCGAAGGCATGCGCGTCGCGGGTCGTCTGGCTTCCGAGGTGCTGGATTTCCTCACGCCCCATGTGAAACCCGGCGTCACGACCAACGAAATCGACCGACTCGCGCACGACTACATCACCCAGGTGCAAGGGACGATTCCGGCGCCGCTGAACTACATGGGGGCGGGCTCGGTGCCCTACCCGAAGTCGATTTGCAGTTCGGTCAATCACGTTGTCTGCCACGGTATTCCGAACGACAAGCCTTTGAGAAAGGGCGACATCGTGAACCTCGACATCACCGTCATCAAGGATGGCTGGCACGGCGATACCAGCCGGATGTTCGTGGTCGGCGACGCCTCGATCGCGGCCAAACGCCTGTGCGCGTTTACCTACGAAGCGATGTGGCACGGAATCATCAAGGTCAAGCCCGGCGCGCGGCTGGGCGACATCGGCCACACCATTCAGCGTTTCGCCGAAAGCAACGGCTTTTCGGTGGTGCGCGAGTTTTGCGGCCACGGCATCGGGCTCGGGTTTCACGAAGAGCCGCAGGTATTGCATTACGGCAAGCCCGGCACGCTCGAAGAGCTGAAGCCCGGCATGACCTTCACGATCGAACCGATGATCAATGCCGGCAAGCGCGACATCAAGGAAGACGCGCGCGGCGGCCACTACGACGGCTGGACCATCGTCACGCGCGACCATTCGCTGTCGGCGCAGTGGGAGCACACCGTGCTCGTCACTCAAACGGGCTGGGAAGTGCTGACGCTATCGGCCGGCAGCCCACCGCTGCCTGCGTTTGTCGGCGAGTTATCGGGTCAGCTATCGGGCCGGCTTTCGCAGACAGCAGTGCAGGTGCCGGCCGAGGCGCCCTCTCCCGCGTGACGCACGGGTCATGAGCGCGCTGATCGAGGCGCGCATCGCGACGGCCGATCAGGTCGCATCGCTGCGCGGCGATTACAAAACCCGCAAGACCGCCATCCTGGAGCGCTTGCGCTCGGGCGCACCGGTGCGCAACGTCCATGCGGTCCTGCGCGAGCTGTCGGCGCTTGCAGACAGGACTTTGCGAGCGCTCTGGAACGACGCCGGTTTTGATTCGAACTTCGCGCTCGTGGCAGTGGGCGGCTTCGGCCGCGGCGAGCTGTTCCCGTTTTCCGATATCGACGTGCTGCTGTTGCTGCCCGAAGACGCGCATGCATCGGGAGAGGCGCAAATCAGCTTGCTCGAGAGTTTCATCAGCCAGTGCTGGGACGCCGGGCTCGAAATCTCATCGAGCGTGCGCAGCGTGGAACAGTGCCTGGCCGAAGGCGCGAAAGATCTGACGGTGCAGACTTCGCTGCTCGAATCGCGCCTGGTCGAGGGCGATGAAGCGCTGTATGCCGGGTTTCGCACCCGCTTCAAGGCAGCGATCGATCCGCGTGCCTTCGTCGCAGCCAAGGCGCAGGAAATGCGCCACCGGCATCGCAAGTACGACGACACGCCGTATGCGCTCGAACCCAATTGCAAGGAAGCGCCAGGCGGGCTGCGCGACCTGCAAGTCCTTCTCTGGATGACCAGGGCCGCCGGCCTGGGCGAGCGTTGGGACGACCTGGCAGCCAACGGCCTGGCAACTGCTTTCGAAGTCCTGCAGATCAAACGCAACGAGTCGCTTTTGAGCCTGGTTCGCGCCCGGCTGCATGTGATCGCCAACCGCCGCGAAGACCGGCTGGTGTTCGACTTGCAGACGGCCGTGGCCGAAAGCTTCGGCTACCAGAGCGCAGGCCAGCGCCGTGCCGGTGAGGCCTTGATGCGGCGCTATTACTGGGCAGCCAAGGCGGTAACGCAACTCAACCAGATCCTGCTGCTGAACATCGCCGAGCGTCTTCAGCCACCGGCGGCCGAGCCCCGGCGCCTGAACGCGCGTTTTTTCGAGAAGAACGGCACGATCGAGGTGGCGAGCGACGACCTGTACGTGGTGCATCCCGAAGCGATTCTCGAGACCTTTCTGCTCTATCAGACGACACCGGGTGTCAAGGGCCTTGTCGGCGCGGACCTTGCGCGCGCTCTACAACGCGCGCCATGTGATGGACAGCGGCTTTCGCCATGATCCGGCGAACCATCGCAGCTTCATGCAGATGCTCATGCAGCCGCATGGCATCACGCATGCGTTCCGGCTCATGAACCAGACTTCGGTGCTCGGGCGTTATCTGCTGGTGTTCAGGCGCATCGTCGGCCAGATGCAGCATGACCTGTTCCATGTCTACACGGTCGACCAACACATCCTGATGGTGCTGCGCAACGTGCGGCGCTTTTTCATCCCGGAGCATGCGCACGAATACCCGTTTTGCTCCGAGCTGGCGGCCGGCTGGGAAAAGCCCTGGATTCTTTACATCGGTGCGCTGTTTCACGACATCGCCAAGGGCCGCGGCGGCGACCATTCCGAACTCGGCGCGCGCGATGTGCGGCGTTTTTGCCGCCAGCACGAAATCGATCGTGACGACGAGCAACTGATCGAGTTTCTGGTCGCCGAACACCTGACCATGAGCACCGTCGCGCAAAAGCAGGATTTGAGCGATCCCGAGGTGATCTCGCGCTTCGCGACAAGGGTCGGCAGCGAGCACTACCTCACCGCGCTCTACCTGCTGACCGTGGCCGACATACGCGGCACTTCGCCGCGGGTCTGGAATGCGTGGAAAGGCAAGTTGCTCGAAGATTTGTTCCATGCCACGGCGCGCGCGCTCGGCGGCCACACACCCGACCCCGCCGCCCAGGTCGAATCGCGCAAGCGCGACGCGCTGGTGCAGATGGCATTGCACACGCTTCCCGTGCAGGCGCACAAGCCGCTCTGGTCGACCCTCGATGTCGGCTACTTCATGCGCCACGACGCTTCGGAGATCGCCTGGCATGCGAAGCAGATAGCGCAGCATGTGCCGCCCCGCATCGGCCCTTTGAGGCGCCTGCTCGGAACCTCCAGAGTCGCTGGTGCAAAAGCGCCTCGCGCCATCGTTCGTGCCCGGGTTTCGCCGATCGGCGAGGGGCTTCAGGTGCTGGTTTACGCGCCCGACCAGGCTGACCTCTTCGCCCGGATCTGCGGCTACTTCGACCAGTCGTCGTTCGACATTCTCGACGCCAAGATCCACACGGCCGATAACGGCTGGGCACTCGATACCTTTCAGGTCGTGACGTCGCTCAAGCCGGAGCACTACCGCGATCTGATCAGCATGGTCGAGACGGGGCTGGCCGCGACACTCGACACCGCCGGCCCGCTGCCACCGCCTTCCAAAGGCCGCGTTTCGCGCCGCGTTCGCAGTTATCCGGTGCAGCCCCGCGTCGGCCTCGTGCCCGACGAAAAGGCCCAGCGCTGGTTGCTCAGCATCTCGGCCAGCGACCGCGCGGGATTGCTCTATTCGATCGCGCGCGTGTTGGCGCGCCACGAGCTGAACCTGGTTCTGGCCAAAATCACGACGCTCGGCGAAAGAGTCGAAGACACGTTCCTGATCAGCGGCCCCGAGCTGCAAGGCCAGCGCGCGCAACTCACGATCGAGATGGAACTGCTCGAAGCTCTGGCCGCGATTTGAGTATCAAATACGGATCAAAGCCATACCGGACGTGCGAAGACAGCTATCGTAAATATAGCAAACCAATGTCGGCTCGAGGCCGCACCGGCCATAAATCGTCGGCTTATCGGCATCTCGGTGCTGCAATCACGCGCCAGCCAGCGCGCAACGACCCGGATCGACGCATTGGCGCTTCACGCCGCTCCGCCCGGCTGCGGCCGGCGCCAGCCGGCTGGCAGAATCGAAGCATTCACGGCGATTCATCCCAATCGTCCGATTGTTTGAAACACCCCAAAAGACGCCACCAGAAAGGGCTTATTCATGATCCGTTCCGACGACTACGGCAAGCTGATACTGCGCCTCGCGCTGGGCGTGCTGATCCTGCTGCACGGCATTTCGAAATTGACCGGCGGCATCGGATTTATCTCGGACATGGTGACAGCGCACGGTTTGCCGGCCCAATTCGCCTATCTGGTCTACATCGGCGAGGTGCTGGCGCCGGCGATGATCATCGTCGGGTTGCTGACCCGGCCGGCCGCGCTCGTGATCGTCATCAACATGCTGGTGGCGCTATGGCTCGTGCACCAGCAGCAACTCGGCTTGCTCAACAAGAACGGCGGTTGGGAACTCGAGCTTCAGGGCATGTACTTGTTCGGCGCGATGGCGCTGGTGTTTCTCGGCGCCGGACGCATCAGCGTCGGCGGTGTCGATGGCCCGCTGAATTGAGCGAGTAGTCCATGCCGCGGCGGAGCGCTGAACCCTAATCGTCTTCCTGCGCGTCCAGGCCCGGAAACAGCACTTCGGTAAAGCCGAAACGCGAAAAATCGCGGACCCGCATCGGGTACAGCACGCCGAGCAGGTGATCGACTTCGTGTTGCACCACCCGCGCATGAAAACCGCTCACGGTGCGGTCGATCGCGTCGCCATACAGATCGAAGCCGGTGTATCTGACCTGGGCATGGCGCGGCACGACGCCGCGCAGTCCGGGCACCGAAAGGCAACCTTCCCAGCCTTCTTCCTCTTCTTCGCCGAGCGGCGTGACAACCGGGTTGAGCAGCACGGTGCGGGGCACCGGCAGCGCATCCGGGTAGCGCGGATTGAGCACGTCCGTGCCGAAAATAACGAGTTGAAGATCGACCCCGATCTGCGGCGCAGCCAGGCCGGCGCCGTTGACCGCACCCATGGTCTCGAACATGTCCGCGACCAGCAAATGCAGTTCTTCGCTGTCGAATGCCTCGACCGGCCTGGCGACACGCAGCAGGCGCGGATCGCCCATTTTCAGAATGTCATGAACGGCCATGCTGAAAGCGGCGGAGGTTGATCGGACTTATCGGCGATTCGGCATGCGCTCAAGGCCGGTCGCCGATGGGCAACTCGTGCGATTGCGCCGGCGCACCGTTCGGCGAGGTGTACAAGCCGGTTCTGGGGCTCTTGTACACGCCGGGTGCGCGGCCGTCGTTGGGTGTCGGCCCGCGCGGGCCGCGCGGTGGCCGAACATCCGGTCGTCCGGGCAACAAGCCGACCTGCGGGGGAACACCCCCTGGCAATCCGCCTCGATAGCCGCCGTAGCGGCGCCCATCGCGCCAATAATCGCGGTCGCGGTATCGCCTTCCACCCTCGACGCCGATCCCGACCGAAGGCGCGATGTACGTCGGCCCCGGATTCACGTAGTACGGGTTGCCATAGACGGGCGCATCGTAGCCATAGCCGTCGGTGTAGCCATAGCCGCCACCAGCACCGTAGCCGCCGTACCCATCGCCATAAGTCGGCACACCGACGCATCCGCCGAGCGCGAGCATTCCGGTCGCCGCGCCGCAGCAAGCGAGAAGTCGAAATCTGTTCATGATGGTCTCCTTGAATGGACCGATGCAAAGATGCATTAGAGGCGCAGCGGGCATCGCCCGTATGAAGCCTTGTAAATCACTGTAAAGCAGCGGGGTTGCGACGTGCATTCGCGCTCAGGATCCCGACGCGATCAAAGCCAGCATTTGCGCCTCGTCGATCACCGCAACACCTGCCGCGCGCGCCTTCTCGAGCTTGCTGCCGGCCTCGGCGCCGGCCACCACGAAATCGGTTTTTTTGCTGACCGACCCGGCGACTTTAGCGCCCGCGGCTTCGAGCCGCTCCTTGGCGTCTTCACGGGCGAGGTTCGGCAACGTGCCCGTGATGACAAACGTCTTGCCAGCCAATGGCAATGTCGCCCGCGGCGCTGGATCTCCCTCTTCCCAGGTCAAACCACAGGCGCGCAACTGATCGACGACTTCGCGGTTGTGCGCCTGATCGAAAAAAGTCCGGATGCTCTGCGCAACCACCGGGCCGACGTCGGCGACCTCCAGCAAAGCCTCTTCGCCCGCCGCCATGATCGCGTCGAGCCGGCCGAAATGCAGCGCCAGGTCGCGCGCGGTGCTCTCGCCGACGTGGCGCACGCCCAGACCGAACAGAAAGCGCGGCAAGGTCGTCGTTTTCGACTGCTCGAGGGCCGCAACGAGCTTTTGCGCCGACTTTTCGGCCATGCGGTCGAGCCCGGCCAGGGTTTGCGCGTCGAGCCGGTACAGATCGGGCAAGGTGCGAATTCGGTCGGTCGCGACCAGTTGTTCGACCAGCTTGTCGCCGAGGCCGTCGACATCGACCGCGCGCCGTGACGCGAAGTGCAGGATCGCCTCCTTGCGCTGAGCCGCGCAGAACAATCCGCCCGAGCAGCGGTGATCGGCCTCACCTTCGATGCGCACCGCATCGGAGCCGCAGACCGGGCAATGCGCCGGCATGCTGAAGAGCGATCCGCGTTCGCGGTCTGACTTCGCGGCACTTTCGGGCGCGACACCGACGATTTCGGGAATCACGTCGCCTGCGCGGCGCACGATCACGGTGTCGCCGATGCGCACGTCCTTGCGCCGCGCTTCGTCTTCGTTGTGCAAGGTTGCGTTGGTCACTGTCACGCCACCGACGAATACCGGCGCGAGTTTCGCAACCGGCGTGAGCTTGCCGGTTCGGCCCACCTGCACGTCGATCGCTTCGATTTCTGTGAACTGTTCCTGCGCCGGATATTTATGTGCCACGGCCCAGCGCGGCTCGCGCGAAACGAAGCCGAGCTCGCGTTGCAGCGCCACGCTGTCGACCTTGTAGACCACGCCATCGATGTCGTAGGGAAGGCCATCGCGCAGCTGCCCGATTCGTTCGTGAAATGCTATTAATTCCGTAGCGCCTTGCGCACGTCCAGTCTGGCTTGCAACCGGAAAACCCCATGATTTGAACTGCGTGAGCCAATCCCATTGCCTCGCATGGTCGGGCCCGCCGTCGGCAGCCGGCGTTACCTCGCCGAGGCCGTAAGCGAAGAAGCTCAACGGCCGTTCGGCCGCAATCTTCGGATCGAGCTGGCGTACCGCGCCGGCTGCGGCGTTGCGCGGATTGACGAACAGCTTTTCGTTCTTTTGTCCGGCCGCGATCTTTGCGCGCTGGCGCTCGTTGAGCGCTTCGAAAGCCGCGCGGCTCAGGTAAATTTCGCCGCGCACTTCGACCACGGTCGGTGCGTCGCCGACCAGCCGCAGCGGTATCTGCTGCACCGTGCGGATGTTCTGCGTCACGTCTTCGCCAACCGCGCCATCGCCCCGGGTCGATGCCTGCACCAACACGCCGTTTTCGTAGCGCAGGTTGATTGCAAGACCGTCGAACTTGAGTTCGCAGACGTAGTCCACAGGCGGTGCATCGGGACCGCGCTTGAGTTCGCGCCGCACCCGCGCGTCGAAGGCTGCCGCGCCTTCGGCTGTGATGTCGGTTTCGGTTCTTATCGACAGCATCGGCACCTTGTGCCGAACCTTGGCGAAGCCTTCGAGCACCGCGCCGCCGACGCGCCGGGTCGGCGAATCGGGTGCTTGCAATTCAGGGTGTTCTGTTTCGAGCGCCGACAGACGCTGGAAGAGCTTGTCGTATTCGGCATCGGGCAGCTCAGGCGCATCGCGTACGTAATACAGATGCGCGTGGTGCTGCAGCTTCGCGCGCAACTGAGCGGCTTCTCGGGCGGCGTCGCGTTTGCTCATGACGTGCCCGGCACCCGGTTCAACGGCCTGCTTTCGATCAGCTGAACAGGCGCCGCGCCAACAGCGAGCCAGCCGGCAAATCGCGTGCTTCGAGGGTGTCGTACAGCTGCTCGAGGTCGGCGCCGATCACGTCCATCGTGTCGGTTAGAAGCCGCTGGCCGTCGCTGTCGGTGATGACGCCGTCCATGTCGCGCGCCAATGCTGCGGCGGCTTCGCGCATGCGCGCGAACGGTGTCTCGGCCCGATCGACCTGCGGCACATCGAGGCTCAAGGTCAGCTCGCGAATCGCCGATTGGGCTGGATCGTCGGCCAGTGCCGCCTGGGTGTCGAACGCGAGCCCGAGGATCGGCGGCAAGCCGATTTCGCCCGTCGGCAGCACCATGCGTCCTGGCATCATTCCCGGAACAAAACCAAGCCGAGCCGCGTTTTGCTGCACATAGCCCGGGCTCCAGGCCGCATGCAATGCACGCAACACGAAGCCGAGTTGCGCATCGTGCGCGCTCGCGAAAGCGTCGAGCTCGCGCCCTCGTGCGACTTCATCGAGCATTTCGGGGAATTCAGGGATGCCGCCCACCGCGTCTGCAAAACCCTGTGCCTTCATGACGAATTCGGAGTACTCGATTTCATTGAGCGGGCCGGTGCGATTGGCCAGTTGCACGCCGATCTGAAAGGCGCGGTAGCGCTGCCCCGGTGCCGGCGATTCCCATTGCCCCGAATATTCGTTGAGCCCTTCGACCGCCACCGGCTTGGTGCCCGCGCGCCGGGTCGGCGGCAAGGCAGCCTGCGCCGCATCGCCCGAAACCAGCATGTCGAGCGCGATCGGCGCGATGACATCGATGAGCGGATCGAGGCTGCCACGCCGCTCCGGCGGCACCGATCCTTGCGGTAACGGCGCCGGCAGATCGGGATCGAACATCGGCTCGTGGCGTTCCGCCGTCAGGTCGCCGAGCGATTCGATGCGTGGATCGATTCTGGACTTGTGGCGACCCGCGGATTCGCGACCCGCTTCGTCGAACCCCGCGCCTTCGTCGCCATCGCGTTCGGGCTGGCGCGGCGCGTTGCGGCGCGACAGCCAGGTGTTGTAGCCGATCACGCCAGCCAGTACCAGGGCGCCGAGAATCGCCAACGAAAGAGTGAGATTGCTCATGTCCGCCGTTCGTGCTGAATGATGAATACCACTTGGATCAGAAAAGATCGGTACAGATCGCTACAAATCGATTGAACCTGCTCAAGCCGCCTCGGCCATGCCGACCGCGGATTCCATGTCCACCGCCACGATCCGTGAGACCCCCTGCTCCTGCATCGTGACACCGATGAGTTGCTCGGCCATTTCCATCGCGATCTTGTTGTGGCTGATGTAGAGAAACTGGGTTTCGTGGCTCATGCGTGTGACGAGACGCGCATAACGTTCGGTGTTGGCATCGTCGAGCGGCGCATCGACTTCGTCTAGCAGGCAAAACGGCGCCGGATTGAGCTGGAAAATCGCGAACACCAGCGCGATCGCGGTGAGCGCTTTCTCGCCGCCCGACAGCAGATGAATGGTCTGATTCTTCTTGCCCGGCGGCTGCGCGATCACCTGCACGCCCGAATCCAGAATCTCGTCGCCTGTCATCACAAGCCGGGCGTTTCCGCCACCGAACAATTCGGGGAACATTCGGCTGAAATGTTCGTTGACGGTGTTGAAGGTGCCGCCCAGGAGTTCGCGGGTTTCGCCATCGATCTTGCGGATCGCATCTTCGAGCGTGCCGATCGCGTCGAGCAGGTCGGTCGACTGCAAATCAAGAAATGCTTTTCGCTCGCGGGCGCTTGTCAACTCGTCGAGCGCAGCCAGGTTCACCGCGCCGAGCGCTGCCACTGCGCGCTGCAGCCGGTCGATCTCGCCCTGCAAGGACGCGAGGCGAACCTCGTCTTCAGCGATCGATCGCGCAAGCGCTTCGCTGTCGGCTCCGGCATCGCTCAACAACTGCGCGAACTGCTCCGCGCCGAGGCGGGCAGCCTGCTCCTTGAGTTGAAAATCGGTGATTCGCTGACGCATCGGTTCGAGGTCGCGCTCGAGCGTGATCCGCTTCTCGTCGCTGGTGCGCAAGCTGGCGCTCAGGTCGTCGTAGCGGCTGCGGGTGCCGCCGAGCAGGGTTTCGCGCTCCAGTTTCAACGCGAGCGCATCCTGCAAACCGGCTTGCGCTGCAGCATCCGACAGGCGTGCCAGCTCGCCTCGCGCACGCCCGTCTTCTGCGGACAAGTCGAGGCTCTGCTGCGTCGCCGTTTCGATCGCGCGGCCGAGTTCGGCGCGACGCGCCTCGAGCGTGCGCTCGGCGAAGGCGGCTTCCTGCGCCCGACGTTCGATAGCGCGATGCTGCTCTCTTGCCTCGCCGAGCGCACGAGCTGCCTCGATCACGCGCTCGGCGAGCCGGGCGTGGCGCTCCTGGGTGTCCGCCAACTGCATATCGAGCGCTTCGAAGCGCGCTTCGAGCGTGGTCATGCGGGCTTGCAGTTCCTCGCGCTCGGCTTCGACTTCGGCCAGGTCGCCTTCCAGTTGATCGGCCCGGGCACGGGTTTGCTCGGCAAGCTGGCCGAGTCGCAGGCTTTCGACCTGCATCTCGTGCGCCCGCGCGCGGCGATCGGCTGCATCCTGACGGGCACCGGTCAAACGCTGCGCCGCTTTGCCATAGGCACCCTCGGCGCGCGCTTGCAGCAGGCGTGCTTCTTCGCTGATCAGGGACTGCGCTTTCGATTGGCGCTCGAGATTCTCGATTTCCTGGGCCCGCGCGAGCAGGCCGGCCTGCTCTGAATCCTGCGCATAAAAACTCACACTGTGGGCGCCGACAGCGTGTCCGCCCTGCACGTAGATGGTGTCGCCCGGACCGAGCTGGGCGCGCTGCGCCAGAGCGTCTTCGATACTCGCGGCATGAAAGCAACCGTGCAGCCAGCTCTCCAGCAACGCCTGCAAGCTCGCATCGTGCAGGCGGAGCAGTGACGCCAGCCTGGGCAGTCCAGCCGCAACGTCGCGCTCATGGCGCCCGTGGCCCCGTTCGGCACCGCCGGGCTGAAAAAAGCCAGTTTCGCAGGCGGCGCGTCGGCAGCGAAGGCGCGAACGGTTTCGAGCCGGCTGACTTCGAGCGCGCCCATCCGCTCACGCAGCGCAGCTTCGAGCGCGCCTTCCCAGCCCGCTTCGACATGCAAGCGGGTCCACAAGCCGGCCAGGCCACCGAGCCCATGCTTTGCGAGCCACGGCGCAAGTTTGCCGTCGGTCTTGACCCGGTCCTGCAATGCTTTCAGCGCGCCGAGCCGGGCCGCGTACTCGGCCATCTGCGCGCCTTCGGTATTGACGGCCTGCTGGCGCGCGCGGCGTTCTTCGTCGAGTTGCGGCAACTGGGTCTGTAGCGTTTGCAGCAGCGATTCGGCTTCGCCTGCGGCTTGCTCGGCGATACGCTCGTCAGACTGCAATTGGGCGAGCTTCGCCTCGTCGGGCGCGGCCAGCGCGCCCCGGTCGGCGCGCAATCTTTCGCTGCGTTGATCGAGCTGCCGACTGCGCTCTGCGGCGTTGCGCTGGTCCGCTGCCAGAACTTGAAGCTGCTGCTGAACTTCGGCGACCGCGGTGCGCTGACGATCGGCTTCGTGTTGCGCTGCCAGATGGCGCTGTTCGAGTTCGGGCAATTGCTGGTCGTGTGCTTCCCGCTCGGCTGCGAGCTGGGCAGCTTGTTCTCCAGCTTCCGCAGCTTGCGCCGCCAACCCTTCGGTTTCGCGCGCGGCATCTTCGCGCCGCAGCGCCCACTGCGCCAGTTGCTCCTTGAGCTGAACGAGGCGTTGTTCGACCCGTTGGCGACCCTCGACCACGAACCGGATTTCGCTTTCGAGGCGGCCGACATCGGCGCTCGCTTCGTACAACCGCCCCTGGGCCTGATTGACTTCGTCGCCGGCTGCGTAGTGGGCTTGACGCACCGATTCGAGTTCGGCTTCGGTGCTGCGAAGCTCGGCGGTGCGCGATTCGAGCGCATTGATTGCCTTCTCGCTGTCGGCCTTCAACTTCGTCTGCTCGGCCTCGCTCTCGGCGCGCCTTAAATGCCAAAGCTGATGCTGCTTCTGCGTCGCGTCGGCCTGAAGCAGGTTGTAGCGCTCGGCCACCTCGGCCTGCTTTTCGAGCTTCTCGAGGTTGGCCGTCAATTCGCGCAGGATGTCTTCGACTCTCACCAGGTTCTCGCGCGTGTCGGCAAGCCGGGTTTCGGTTTCGCGGCGCCGCTCCTTGTATTTGGAGACACCGGCAGCTTCTTCGAGAAAGAGCCGCAGCTCTTCGGGCCGCGATTCGATGATCCGGCTGATCGTGCCCTGTCCGATGATGGCGTAGGCGCGCGGGCCGAGGCCGGTGCCCAGGAACACGTCCTGCACGTCGCGCCGGCGCACCGGCTGGTTGTTGATGTAGTAGCTCGACGTGCCGTCGCGCGTCAGCACCCGCTTCACCGCGATCTCGACGAACTGGCTCCATTGGCCGCCGGCGCGATGGTCGTTGTTGTCGAACACCAGCTCGACGCTCGACCGGCTCGACGGCTTGCGAGTCGCCGTGCCGTTGAAAATCACGTCCTGCATCGACTCGCCGCGCAACTCGCTGGCCCGCGACTCGCCCAGCACCCAGCGCACCGCGTCCATGATGTTCGATTTGCCGCAGCCGTTGGGGCCGACCACGCCGACCAGCTGGCCCGGCAACAGAAAATTGGTCGGCTCGGCGAACGATTTGAAGCCCGACAGCTTGATGGAATTGAGACGCAACGGAACGACCTGCTGTGGCTGGAACAAGGCAACAAAAAGCGGCCCGCTCGCGTGCCGCCCTGTGCGGTTTGGATGATAACGTGCGGCCCGTGCGCTATTTGCCGACCCGATCCGTCGAGCCCGCCCCTCGTGTTGCACGTGGGGTGACGTCGCTCTTCGTCACTGCCGTATGCGCGGCGATGGCGGGTTGCGGCGCATTCGACAGCACCCGGCGCGCCGAAAGCTTCGACGGCCGCGAGATGTTGCAGACCGCCGCCAACCGCAGCGCCAACCTTGCGCTGCGCGACAACCTCCAGTCGATCCGCCGGGTGCAGTTGTCGCTGTACCGTCGCAATCCGCGCGAGTGGCACCGCTGGGCTGCGAGCCGCGACGAGGCGATCGACAAGGTCTGGACCGCGGTGCTGGCGGACCAGTCGCTGCCTGAGTTGCATGGCGCGAGCGGCATCGACGCGATCCGGATCGCCTTCGAGTCCGGCCCGCAGGGGTTCGAGGGTGACCGGGTCGCCGCACTCGTCTTCGGTTGGGCATCGATGCTCAAGGATGCCAACGGCGGCACCTGGAACCAGGTCCTGTTCGACGGCGTAGGCGCCGAGAACGCCTACCTCGCCGCCCGCAACATGGAAATTTCGCTCTGGATGCTGAGCTCCAAACGCGATGCCGAGGGCAAGCTCTTGCTCCTGTCGACCGAAATCAGCCCGAGCGGGCGCAATCTGGTCGCCGACCGCGAGTTGTCGAAGGTGGTCGCGCGGCTCGACTTGCTGGCCGCGCAGGCCGACGAAAAGTACCGCCGAGCCGCGCTCGATTTCAGCCAGAGCTGGCTGCTCGGCGGGCTCGGGCCGCTCATGGTGCTGCGCCAGCGCTGAGCCGCGGCATCCTAGAATTCCCGGACTCGATCCAGCGACTCAACAACCCAACGACTCAACGACCGTTCCGAAAGCCCTTCATGAGCTCCATCAACTTCATTGGCGGCGAAAAAGGTGGCGTCGGCAAGTCCGTCACGGCGCGCTTGCTGGCCCAGTACTTCATCGACAGCAGTCGTCCGTTCGTCGGCTACGACACCGACCGCTCGCACGGTTCGTTCACGCGCTTCTATCAGGGCTTCGCATCGCCTGTCGCAGTCGACAGCTTCGACGGGCTCGATGCGGTCGTGAACGGGTTCGAAAGCAATCCGGAGCGCAGCGTGATCGTCGATCTGGCGGCGCAGACCCAGGCCCCGCTCGCGCGCTGGATTCATGAATCGCAGTTGTTCGATGTCTTCCGGGACATGAGCATTCCGGTCAACCTGTGGCATGTGCTGGACGATGGCAAGGATTCGACCGATCTGCTCGGCACCCTGATCGACCAATTCGGCAACCGGCCGAATTACGTGGTGGTGCAAAACCACGGCCGCGGCAGCGACTTCGCTCTGCTGCTCGGATCTCAGTCGCTGTCCAAGGCGACGGCCAACGGCGCGCAGATCATCGCGTTGCCGCGGCTGCACGATGCGACGATGCGAAGGATCGACGCGCAGAACTCGAGCTTCTGGAAAGCGGCCAACGACCGCGAAGGCCCGCATGCGCTCGGGCTGCTCGAGCGCCAGCGCGTCAAGGCCTGGCTTCAGAACGTCTACGCGGCGTTCGACACTCTGCCTCTGTAGCAGGAGTTCGTCAGGCGCGGGCCCGGGCGCGCATGTTCTGCTGCGCCTTTGCCGCGCGATTGCCGCGCGCGAGCAGCACGATCGCCAGAATCGCCAGCACAGCGAACGCAATGAAAGACCAGTTGGCCAGCGACAGGCCGAGCAAGGTCCAGTCGACCTTCGAGCAATCGCCGCTGCCGCGAAAGATCATCGGCAACGCGCGTTTGAGCGGAAAGGTTTCGATCATTCCGTACAGGTCGCGACCGCACGACACGACTTCGGGCGGATACCACTGGAGCCAGCTCTGGCGCGCTGCGGTCCATGCGCCGCCGACCGCCGCGACCAGGCCCAGCGCGCCAAAGGATTTTTGCAAGCCATTAATGCCTGAAAGCGCCGCCAGTCCTGCGCAGACAGCTACTAAAATGAGAGCATAGCGTTGCACGATGCACATCGGGCAAGGCACCAATCCGACGACATGCTGCAGATAGAGCCCGAATGCAAGCATGCCGATGCATGCCAGGCAAATCAGCGCCCATGCACGCCGCGGAACGTTGAAAAACCATGCGATCAAGGAGAGACCCAATCCTCGTTGACGAACACCCGGGACTTGCGCGGCACGGCGATCACCGTATCGCCTTCACGCAGTCCGAGCGAACGGTATTGCCCGGCCGGCATCTGCACTTCGATGAGCATGCCGGAACCCGGATTATCGGGGTTCGTGCGCGTCGGCTCGAGTTCGAGCCGGGCTGTTGGACCGACCACGATCGCGCGCGCAAGCCTGGCGACGATGCCCTCCGGATCTGCGCCTGACAGGCCGCCGGCGTCATTGGCCGGCCAGGGCTCTACATCGAAATCGTGCGGCCGTACATACGCTGTGGCCAAGCGGTTCTGCGCTTCGGGCTGTTCCGGCGCATCGAGCCGCAGTCCATCGGCCTCGAGTTCGCCCTCGTTGACGCGCCCGTGGAACAGGTTGACGTCGCCGAGAAAACCATAGACGAACGCACTCGCCGGATGGTCCCAGACTTCCTGGGGCGAGCCGATCTGTTCGACTCGGCCCTTGTTCATCAAGACCACGCGGTCGGCCACTTCGAGCGCTTCTTCCTGATCGTGGGTCACGAAGATGCTGGTCACATGCAGCTCGTCGTGCAGGCGACGCAGCCATCGCCGGAGTTCCTTTCTGACCTTGGCATCGAGCGCGCCGAAGGGTTCGTCGAGTAGCAGCACCTTCGGCTCGACCGCGAGCGCGCGCGCCAGCGCGACCCGCTGGCGTTGCCCGCCCGAAAGCTGCGCGGGGTAGCGCCCGGCGAGCCAGTCGAGTTGGACCAGGTCGAGCAATTCGTGCACCTTCTCCTTGATCACAGCCTCGGACGGGCGCTGCGGGCGCGGCTTCACTCGCAGGCCGAACGCGATGTTCTCGAACACCGTCATATGCCGAAACAGCGCGTAGTGCTGGAAGACGAATCCGACACCGCGTTCGCGCACCCTCAGATCGGTCGTGTCTTCGCCGGCGAACAGGATGCTGCCGGCATCGGGCACCTCGAGCCCCGCGATGATTCGCAGCAAGGTCGTCTTGCCGCAACCCGAAGGGCCGAGCAGCGCGACCAGTTCGCCCGAGTCGATATGCAGATCGACATCGCGCAGCGCGTGGAAAGTGCCGAACTGCTTGCTGATGTGGCGTATGTCGATGCTCATGTCTACTTTCGATTCTGAATACGGACTGCCGGATGCAGAAGACGCAGAAGCAACGCAGAAGACGCAGAATCAGAAAAATAAAAGCTGACTTTTCTGCGCTTTCTGCGTTGCTTCTGCGCTTTCTGCGTCCGGTTGTCCGATTCAATTATTTGCAGGTCGCTCCATCGGTAAATCGGCGAGGGCCCGCAACTCGCGTTCGTGGCGCCATTCGATCACCGACTTCACGATCAGCGTCAAAACCGCGAGCAGCGCCAGCAGCGACGCAACCGCGAACGCCGCAACCGACTGGTATTCGTTGTAGAGCACTTCGACATGCAGCGGCATGGTGTTGGTCTGGCCGCGGATATGGCCGGACACCACGGACACCGCGCCGAACTCGCCCATCGCCCGCGCGTTGCACAAAATCACGCCGTACAGAAGGCCCCATTTGATGTTCGGCAGGGTCACGCGCCAAAAGGTTTGCCATCCGGTCGCACCGAGCACGATCGCGGCTTGCTCTTCCTCACTGCCCTGCGCCTGCATCAGCGGAATCAGCTCGCGCGCGATGAACGGAAAGGTCACGAACACGGTCGCGAGCACGATGCCCGGCACGGCGAAGATGATCTTGATGCCATGCGCATCGAGCCAGGGCCCGAACCAGCCTTGCGCGCCGAACACCAGCACATAAATGAGGCCGGCCACCACCGGCGATACGGCAAACGGCAGATCGACCAGGGTCGTCAGCAAGGCCCTGCCCCGAAACTCGAACTTGGCGATCGCCCAGGCCGCGGCAACGCCGAACACCAGGTTGAGCGGCACCGTGATGGCCGCCACGAGCAACGTGAGCCGGATCGCGCTCCAGGCGTCGGGCTCGCGCAGGGCTGCCAGATAAGCGCCGACGCCTTTGCGCAGTGCCTCCACCGCCACCGCGGCAAGTGGCAGCACGAGAAAGAGCGCCACCAGGCCGAGTGCCAGCGCGATCAGAACGGCTCGAACCCATGCCGATTCGGTCGTACCGGCAATTCCGCGTCGAATCTCGGGCGTCTTCATGCCCGCCGACGCTGCCATGACTGCAGCGAATTGATCACGAGCAGCATCGCGAACGAAATCACGAGCATCACCACCGCGACCGCGGTGGCGCCCGCGATGTCGTACTGCTCGAGCTTGCCGATGATGACCAGCGGTGTGATCTCGGAGACCATCGGCACGTTGCCGGCGATGAAAACCACCGAGCCGTATTCGCCGATCGCACGCGCGAACGCCATCGAAAACCCGGTTGCAAGCGCCGGCAGCAACGAGGGCAGGATCACGCGCCGGAAGGTCTGCCAGCGCGTCGCACCGAGCGACACGGCGGCTTCTTCGAGCTCTTTCTCGGTTTCTTCGAGCACCGGCTGCACGGTGCGCACCACGAACGGCAAACTGATGAAGATCAGCGCGATCACGATACCGGCAGGCTGGAACGCGAGCTGGATGCCAAGCGGCTCGAGAAACTGGCCGACCCAGCCATTGCCCGCGAGCAGCGCCGTGAGTGCGATCCCGGCAACCGCCGTCGGCAGCGCGAAAGGCAGGTCGATCAACGCATCGACGATGCGCTTGCCCGGAAACTTGTAGCGCACCAGAACCCATGCCAGCAACAAGCCGGCAAAGAGATTGAAGGTTGCTGCAACGAGCGAGGCGCCGAAGGTGAGCCGGTACGAAGCCAGTACGCGCGGCGCCGACACGGCGGTCCAGAACTGATCCCATGTGAGCGTGAAGCTCTTGAACACCAGCGCCGCGAGTGGCAACAGGACGATCAGACCCAAATAAAAAAGGCTGTAGCCGAGTGACAAACCGAAGCCTGGCAGCACGCGCCGCCCTGAACCCGGTGCCTTGCGCGCGGGAAGCGGCACGACCAACGCCGCCGCATCAGGCACGCCAGCGGGCAACCCGTCCAATCCGGGCCGTGTCACTTATTTGCTGCCGGGCGAATAAAGCTTGTCGAACTGCCCGCCGTCCGCGAAATGCACTTTCTGGGCTTCGCCGAGACTTCCGAACATCTGCTGCACCGTGAAGAGTTCGATCGGCTTGAACCGATCGGCATGCGCTTTCAACACCTCGGGCGAGCGCGGCCGAATGGAATGCTTTGCCGCGATTTCCTGGCCTTCGGGCGAATAAAGATAGTCGAGGTAAGCCTTCGCCAGTTCGCGCGTGCCTTTCTTTTCGACAGTCCGCTCGACGATCGCCACGGGGTTCTCCGCAAGGATGCTCACCGACGGATAGATCGCCTCGACCTTTCCTGCGCCGAACTCACGATCGATAGCAATGACTTCCGACTCGAAGGTAATCAACGCATCGCCGATGTTGCGCTGCAAAAAAGCGCTGGTGGCGTCGCGGCCACCGCGTGCGAGCACCGGAACGTTCTTGAACAGCTGGCCGACGAAAGCCGCTGCGTCGGCGTCGCTGCCGCCCTTCTTCTTGACCGAACCCCAGGCCGCCAGATAGGCATAGCGGCCATTGCCGCCGGTTTTCGGGTTCACGACGACGACTTTGACGTCGGGCTTGACGAGGTCGCTCCAGTCATGGATGTTCTTCGGGTTGCCTTTACGCACCAGTATCAGCATGGTCGAAGTGGTCGGCGCGGCGTTGTCGGGAAAGCGGCTTGACCAGTCTTTCGCCACGACGCCGGCGCGCGCAAGGTAATCGATGTCGGTTGTCGTGTTCATCGTCACGACATCCGCATCGAGCCCGTCGGCCACCGCGCGGGCTTGTGCGCTGGAACCGCCGTGGGCCTGATCGATCTTGACGTCCTGGCCGGAGGCCTTTTTGTAGTGCGCAACGAAAGCAGCGTTGTAGTCCTTGTAGAACTCGCGCGCGACGTCGTAAGACGCATTGAGCAACTGCGTGGACTGGGCCGATGCGGGCATCGCGTTGACCAGCAGCATGGCGCCGAGGAAAAAAGAAAAACGCGGGAAAATTTTTGACATATCGACAGAGCCATGCTGTGGAGCGATCGGAATGGCGGCGGGCCGTGCCCGAAAAAGCCGGGTGCAGCACAAGTGATGTGCCCAACCGTCCGCGATTGTGCAAAAGGCCGCAAACAACTCAAACGACTGAACTATTGTTTGCTAATGCAAATGCGGCATAACGAGCCGACGCTGAACGCAGCGTTTTCAGGCGGTGCGCGTCAACAGGCTGCAATAGTCGAAAAACGCATCGAGTTCGTTCGACTTGTCGAACACGGCGTCCGCGCCCAGTGCCAGACAGCGGCGACGCATCTCGGCGGTTGCGTAATTGCTCAGCACAACGGCCTTGCGTGCCGAATCCCGGCCCTGGCAGGCTTCGAGTACGCCCAGGCCGTTTCCTTCTGCGAGGAAAAGATCGATGACCACCAACGTCCACTCGTCGGGATGCGCAAGCAGCCAGCGCCGCGCTTCGGTCTCGCCTGCCGCGACCGCAACGACCTCGGCCTCGGCGAGTTCTTCGAGCGCAAGGATCATGTTGGCCCGGATCAAGGCGTTGTCTTCGACCAGAAAGCTGCGCAGTTTCATGAGAGAGGCGCGGCGCCGTTCCGGAGCAGTGACAACCCGGCGAGCGCGTGATTCCAGCAATTCCACATTCATCCTGCACTATGCAATCGGTCCCGCTCCGCGCGTGTCGGACGAAGTGCCCTGTGCCGTCAGCCCGAGCGATCGTCGGTGCTTCGACGCTGCCCCCTTTTTCGATAAGAGCGCATCGTCCGTCGAGTGCCCGTCAACGACCGCAGCCCGAGGCTGGCGGCGGAGTGACCACTTCGCGCGTGACCTCGCGTGACTGCGCTTGCGTGACGCTGCAGCCGGCCGGTACGTCCTGTGTAACCCAAACGTTGCCGCCGATGGTCGCGCCTTTGCCGATCGTGACGCGGCCGAGAATCGTCGCGCCGGCATAGATCACGACCTCGTCCTCGAGCACCGGATGGCGCGGCAGCCCTTTTTTGAGGTGCCCCTCGCCATCGGTCGGAAAGCGCTTGGCGCCGAGCGTGACATGCTGGTAAAGCCGCACCCGCTCGCCGATCACCGCGGTTTCGCCGATCACGACGCCGGTGCCGTGGTCGATAAAAAATCCCGCGCCGATCTGCGCGCCCGGATGAATGTCGATGCCGGTTTGCGCATGCGCGCGCTCGGCCACGATGCGCGCGAGCAGCGGCAATTCGAGCTTGTAGAGCTGATGCGCGAGCCGATGGTGAATCATCGCGAGCACACCGGGATAGCACAGCAGCACTTCGTCGACGCTGCGCGCGGCCGGGTCGCCGTGGAAAGCCGCCAGAACGTCGGTGTCGAGCATCCGCCGCAGGTTGGGTAATGCGGCAGCGAAACTGCGGACCCGTTGCAGCGCATCGCCCGCGAGATCGTCCTGCGCGGCTTTTGGATTCGATCGCTCCGGCTGTTCCCGGCGCTCGTGCCGCAGCTCGAGCACCGCTTGCGAGAGCAATTCGCGCAGCGCCTTGTCGAGCGTGTGCGCGACATAGAAGTTTTCGCCTTCGTGGCGCAGATCGGTCGGGCCGAGCCGCATCGGAAACAGCGCGCCGGTCAGGCACTCGACGATGCTGGCGATCACCTCGCGCGACGGCAACACGCGCTCGCCGCCATTCATGTCGCGTTGCTGCGAGGTGCGCCATTCGGTGCGCGCTTGCTGAAGCGCGGTGACGACTTCATCGACCTGGAGCATGGTCATTCGGTGCCTCTTGACGGTTGGCTTGAAGGGCCGTCAAGCATCGCATTGTTTGAATGGGCTTGCCACGGCGGCATCAATGCTATTCAAATAATAGCTGTCTGCGCACGCCCACTGGTCGTTTCAGCCACTTTTCGTATAAATTTTCCAGGCACTTGCCAAAGCCCGTCGGCTCGCGAGCCGCCGTGGCGCTCCCAACCGATGCAAGCCTGCGAACAGGCAAAGTTGATACAGTGCGAGCGATCGGATGGCGCTCGCCAGTTCCCCAGTTTCAAAGGCAACGATATGGCACGCATGGTCCAGTGCATCAAGCTCGGCAAGGAAGCCGAAGGCCTCGATTTTCCGCCCTACCCCGGCGATCTCGGCAAGCGGCTGTGGGAAAACGTGAGCAAAGAGGCGTGGGCCGACTGGCTCAAGCACCAGACCATGCTGGTCAACGAGAACCGGCTCAATCTGGCCGACTTGCGGGCGCGGCAATACCTCGCGCGGCAGATGGAAAAGCACTTCTTCGGCGAAGGCGCGGATGCGGCGCAGGGGTATGTGCCGCCGGCGGAGTAGCGGCTTCCGAGATGCCGGTGGAAGTGGACTCCGGCATTCGCAATCGGACTACCTGACGCAGAAAGCGCACAGGTTTCGCAGAAGACGCAGAAAAACATCCAAAAATATGGTTTGGGAGCGTGCGTTGACTGGCGCATCACTATGAGGCTGGTCCTTGACTGAACACGCTTTGTGGCTGGGTCGCACTTATCCCGGCGCGAGCAGTTTGCGGGGAGTTTGGGGCGGGCAACCTCAGTGGTCATGGCTGTCGATTGGTTTCGGCGCAGGGACTGATTTTTTAGCAACCTGGGCGGCGTGGCGGGCCGAATCGCAGCGGCCGCGGCTCCTGCACTTTGTCGCGGTGTTGCGCGAACCGGTTTCGGTGGAAGTGCTTCGCGGCGCGGCGCGGGATCCTGCGCAGCAACCTCTCGCCGCCACGCTCTCGGCGCAATGGCACGGGCTGCTGCCGGGTTTTCATCGGCTGGTGTTCGATGACGGTCATGTGCTGCTGACCTTGTGCATCGGCGCGTTGTTGCCGATGCTGCGGGCGCAGCGCTTCGAGGCCGACCACATTTTGATTCGCGAACTTCCGCACGATGCATCCGCGGTGCCGACGCACATCGCCAAAGCGGTCGCGCGCTTTGCACGGCGTGGAACCAAGATCACGATCGCGAAACCGGTCTGCAGCGACGCGATGCGCGATGGATTGATGCAATGCGGCTTTCATTTCGATCCACCGTCGGCCCCCCAAAACGATGCGATCGCCGACGGCTGGCAAGGCCATTTCGAGCCGAGCTGGACCGTGCGCCGTCGCGACCCGCCGCCGCAACGCGTGGTGCCAGGACACTGCGCGGTCATCGGCGCCGGGCTCGCAGGCGCGGCAGTGGCGGCCAGCCTCGCGCGGCGCGGATGGCGCGTGACCGTGCTCGACGCGGCCGATGCGCCCGCGCAAGGCGCCTCCGGCCTGCCCGCGGGTGTTCTCACACCGCATGTGTCGCCCGATGACGCGTTGCTTTCGCGCTTGTCTCGCGCGGGCGTCCGTGCCACCTTGCAGCAAGTCGAAACCGTTCTTGGCCACGAGCGCGGACACAGTTGGCGCGCGCAAGGCGTGATCGAGCAGCGGCCTCTCGCGCAGGCCCGGTTGCCAGCCGCTTGGTGCGCAGATGGATGGAACGAATCGTGGTTTGCCGACGCGCAGCACCGCACCATGGTTGGACTCGGCAAACCATCAGGCACCAACAGCGATGCCGATGCGCTATGGCACCGCGGCGCCGGCTGGGTTCGCCCCGCACGCCTCGTTGCGACGTGGCTCGCCCAGCCGGGCATCCGGTTCGAGAACGGTGCGCGGGTTGCGCGATTGGAACGGTCGCAGCGACAAGGCGGCCGCTGGGAACTGCAGGGCGACCACGGCACTACGCTCGCCGAAGCCGATCGCGTCGTCATTGCCGCCGGCGCCGCGAGCGCCGCGCTCGCACCGAGACTGCCGCTTCAGGCCGTGCACGGCACGCTGCTCTGGGGCCGGATGCGCGATCTCGACGATCCCGGCGCGCTGCCTTCGATTCCGGTCAATGGCCACGGCTACCTGATCGGCCATGTGCCCGATCCGGCTGGTGCGATCTGGCTCGCCGGCGCAACTTTCGAGCGCGATCGGCATGATCTTGCAGCGCTGCCCCCGGACGTCGACGAAATCCGGCGCCTGCTTGCCGTTCTGCATCCGCGTGCCGCAGCTGGGTTGGCGCCGGCCATCGCGCGCGGCGCGTTCCACACATGGACCGGCGTGCGCTGTTCTTCACATGACCGGCGTCCGCTGGTCGGCCCGCTCGATGAAATCGAGTGTCCCGGCGTCTGGGTCAGCACCGCGATGGGCTCGCGCGGGCTCACGTTCGCGGCCCTTTGTGCCGAACTGCTCGCGGCACGCTGGCATGGCGAGCCTTTGCCGCTGCCCGCGAAGCTGGCGCGTGCGCTGGATGCGTCGCGGCTTTGACTGTCGTACTGGTTCTCCGCGAGCCCCACAATCCGCCTCATGCCGACCCGCTACGACATCACCCACACCACCGCCTACCGCTATAACACGCCGGTTCGTTTCGGCTTGCACCGCGTGATGTTCCGGCCGCGCGACAGCCACGATCTGCGGGTGCTCGCGACCGACCTGCAGGTGAGCCCCAAGTCCGAAATCCGGATGATTCAGGATCCGCATTCGAATTCGGTCGCGCTGGTGCAACCGCTCGAGCCCGCGCGCGAGCTTCGGCTGGTGTGTTCGTTCACGATCGATCGGGCCCATGTCGAGCAGGACTTGTCGCTGCTGTCGCCGGCGGCGGAATTCTTGCCCTTCGCCTATTCGCTGCAGGACCGGCTCGACCTCGAGCACTATTTGCGCCCGCATCACGACGATCCCGAAGGCAAGCTGATCGCCTGGTCGCACCAGTTTTTCGGCAACGTCGGCCCGACGCCGACCCGCGAACTGCTCGGGCGGATGAACGAGTACATCCACCAGAACATCCGCTACGAAGGCCGCGACGAGGAAGGCACCCAGACGCCGCTCGAAACCCTGGCGCTCAACAGCGGCAGTTGCCGCGACTACGCGCTGCTCATGATGGAAGCATTGCGACGACTCGGCGTGGCAACGCGTTTCGTTTCGGGTTACCTGTACGACGCCGCACTCGACGCCGGTGCAGCGGCGATTGCGGAAAGCGCACCCGGCACGGTCGTCACCGGCGCCGGTGCGACGCATGCATGGTTGCAGGCCTATTTGCCCGGCGCGGGCTGGGTCGCCTACGACCCGACCAACAACCTGCTCGACGGCAACCAGCTGATCCGGGTCGGCGTTGCGCGCGACCCGGCCTTCGCGGCGCCCGTGTCGGGCAGTTGGTTCGGCGAGAGCGATGCCTATATCGGGATGGAAGCGCAGGTCGAAGTGCGGCGCCGCGGGCGTTGATGAAGGGCCGACGCCTTCCGCACCGGGCGATTGCGCAAAAGCGACATCCGATGACACCCGGCGCCTACCGCGCCGTGCCACGATCCGCAGCATGAAATGGATCATGTACTTCTTCCAGGCCGTTCACTCGGTCATGGCATTGCTGTTCGCGGCGGGCGCGCTGATGCTCACTGCCATCGCGGCCCGGATCGGTTGGATCGCGTTCGCCGGCGAACTCGATATTTCGGCGGCGCAGCTCATCATCGAAGCCGTCGGCTTGCTCGCGGCCGCGGTGGTGGCGCTGCAGATTGCCGAAACCATCACCGAGGAAGAAATCATTCGCGACGCCGACATCTCGGCGCCGACCCGGGTGCGCCGATTCCTGTCGCGCTTCTTTGTCGTCATCATCGTCGCGCTCGCGATCGAAGGCCTGGTCGCGACCTTCAAGGCACTGCACGAAGAGCCGTCGAACCTGCCTTACGCCGCGAGCGTGATCGTCGCGACCGCGGTGCTGCTCGCGGCCTGGGGCCTGTTCATCCACTACAACCGGCGCGCCGAAGAGCTAGAGCCCGAAGCGATGGCCGATGCCAAGCGTGAAGACGACAAGGTCAGCCTGGACGAAGGCTGATCGATTGGCGGATGCTATCAAATACGTAGCTGTCTGCGCACGCCCAGTGGGCGTTTCAGCCACTTTTCTTATAAATTCGACGCAGCAGCCTCAGCGCCTGTATCAGCCCTGATCCGGCTTCTCGCGATGCCCGCCGAACTCGTAGCGCATCGCCGACAGCAGCTTGTTCTGAAATTCGGCTTCGCCGCGCGAGCTGAAGCGGCCGAACAGGGCGCTGGTCAGCACCGGCGCGGGAACCGCTTCGTCGATCGCGGCTTGCAGGGTCCAGCGGCCTTCGCCCGAATCGGAGACCCGGCCGGCGAAGTTGTCGAGGGCGGGGTCTTCGAGCAGTGCGGCGGCCGTGAGGTCGAGCAGCCACGACGAGATCACGCTGCCGCGGCGCCAGACTTCGGTGACGGCTCCCAGGTCGATGTCGTACTGGTAGTGATCCGGATGGCGCATCGGCGCGGTTTCGGCGTCGTGCGCATGTTCGCGTTTGCCGACGTTGGCGCTGCGCAAAATGTTGAGGCCTTCGCTGAGCGCGGCCATCATTCCGTACTCGACGCCGTTGTGCACCATCTTGACGAAATGGCCGGCGCCGTTCGGGCCGCAATGCAGATAACCGTGTTCGACCGCGCCGGCCTCACCGGCCTTTGCGCGACCCGGCGTCCGCTCGACTTCGCCGATTCCCGGTGCGAGCGCCGCCAACACCGGATCGAGCCGCGCGACGGGGTCTTTTGCGCCGCCGATCATCATGCAGTAGCCGCGCTCCAGGCCCCAGACGCCGCCGCTGGTGCCGACATCGACATAGTGAACGCCTTGATCGGCCAGCCGCTTCGCGCGCCGGATGTCGTCGACATACCAGGAGTTGCCGCCGTCGACGAGCACATCGTTCTTTTCGAGCAATGGCAGCAGGGAATCGAGGGTCGTATCGACGACAGCCGCCGGCACCATCATCCAGATCGCGCGCGGCGTGGCGAGGTTCTTAACGAACTCGGCGAGCGATTCGTAGCCTTGCACGCCCTCCTTCGTCATCGCCTGCACCGCCTGCGGCATCACGTCATGGACAACGCATTCCTGGCCGCCTTTCACGAGGCGGCGAACCATGTTGCTGCCCATCCGTCCGAGGCCGATCATTCCGAGTTGCATCGCTGGCTCCTGTGCGTGTTGCGGTTAAAGCGCAAAGCCTAACGCCTGAAACCGATCCGCGAGCGGCGTCTTGCCCGCTTGACGCGGTGCGACTTCGCGTGTGTGATGGATTCGAAACTTTGCCTTCCAGGAGCCGCCATGCAAGCCGATGTCACCCCGCAGCCCGTTCCGGGCCAGCCATTGCCGCACGCTCTGCACACCAACCTGCCGCGCCTCATCACCGCCTACTACACGCTTCAGCCCGACCCCGAGGTGGCTGCGCAGCGCGTCGCGTTCGGCACCTCGGGCCACCGCGGCTCGGCCTTTCTGGCGAGCTTCAACGAGTGGCATGTGCTCGCGATCACGCAGGCGATCTGCGAATACCGCGCCGGGCAAGGCATCGACGGGCCGCTGTATCTGGGCATCGACACCCACGCGCTGTCCGAGCCCGCATCGGCCAGCGCGATCGAGGTGCTCGCTGCGAGCGGCGTCGAACTGATGCTCGACGACAAGAAGGGCTATGTGCCCACGCCATCGCTGTCGCATGCGATCCTCACCCACAACCGCGACCTGAACGCCGGCGCGCGCGGCCGTGCCGATGGCATCGTCATCACGCCCTCGCACAACCCGCCCGAAGACGGCGGCTTCAAGTACAACCCGCCGCACGGCGGGCCGGCCGACAGCGACGCGACGAAGTGGATCGAAAACCGCGCCAATGAATTCCTGCACGCAAAGCTCGATGGCGTCAAACGCATGCTGCTCGTCAAGGCGTTGAAGGCCGACACCACGCACCGCTACGACTTTCTGGGCCGCTATGTGTCCGACCTCGGCGCGATGATCGACATGGATGCGATCAAGGCCTCCAAGCTGCGCATCGGCGTCGACCCGCTCGGCGGCGCCGGCGTGCACTACTGGCCGCGAATCGGCGAGCAGTACGGCCTCGACCTGACGGTGGTCGACGACCAGGTCGATGCGACTTTCGCCTTCATGCCCGCCGACTGGGACGGCCGCATCCGCATGGACCCGTCGTCGCGCGACGCGATGGCGAACCTGATCGGCCTGAAAGATCGCTACGACATCGCCTTCGGCTGCGATACCGACCACGACCGGCACGGCATCGTGACCAAAAGCGGCGGCCTGATGCGGCCCAACCATTACCTCGCGGTGATGATCGACTACCTGTTTCAACACCGGCCGAACTGGGGCGCCGACGCCGCCGTCGGCAAGACATTGGTCTCGAGCCAGATGATCGACCGCGTCGCCACAAGGCTCGGCCGCAAGGTGCTCGAAGTGCCGGTCGGCTTCAAATGGTTCGTCGATGGCTTGCTCGATGGCAGCCTCGGCTTCGTCGGCGAAGAAAGCGCGGGCGCGAGCTTTTTGCGCCAGAGCGGCAAAGTCTGGACCACTGACAAGGACGGCCTCGCGCCTGCCCTGCTCGCCGCCGAAATCACCGCCATCACCGGCAAGGACCCGGCCGAAGCTTATGCGCGACTCACCAAGGAGTTCGGCGACCCCACCTACGACCGCGTCGACGCGCCCGCCACGCCCGAGCAGAAAGCCAAGCTCGCCAAGCTCTCACCCGAGCAGGTGCGCAGCAAGGAACTCGCCGGCGATCCGATCACCGCCATCCTGAGCCACGCCCCCGGCAACGGCGCCGCGATCGGCGGCCTCAAAGTCGTCTTCAAAAACGGCTGGTTCGCCGCCCGCCCCTCGGGCACCGAGAACATCTACAAGATCTACGCCGAGAGCTTCGAGGGTGAGGCGCACCTGAAGCGGATCATCGCGGAGGCGCAGGGGATGGTGGATGCGGCGTTGGGGTAATAGCTGATTGAAATCTGCTGCGCTACGTTTTCGATAGCTGGTTGCGCACGTCCAGTGGGCGTTTCGGGCATTATTTTCTTGAAATTGCGTTGCGCCTCAAATCCGGTTGCTGTTCGCGATCCGATCTCCATCGAGGACTGCGACCGTCAGCGCTGCGTCGATCGGTCTTCTGGCCGAGCAGCTTCCACTTCCGACCTGTCGGCGCCGCAGTCATCCCTTCACACCCGCAATTCCACCGGCGGCGCCAGCGCGAGACTTTTCGCCCGCTTCGCCAGTCGTTGGTCGAATGTCGCGAAACCGGATGCACGCGAGCTGCGCGCCAGGTGCAGCGCATCAGCGAAATCCAGCCCTTTGTCGAACGCATCGATAGCCACCAAAACGGCGTCCCGATCTTCGAGCGTGATGTGTTCGATGCTCGCCAGCGCCCGCAACACGCGCGGAATATCCCTCGCTGGCAATTCATAGAACCCGCGCATGACCCACTCCAGTTCCAGCAGCACGGTCACCGAAACGAACGATCGTTCGGCGAGCGCTGCAATGGCCGCGGGCCGCTGTTGGGCGGCCTGTGCATCGTCGGCATCGTCGACGAAGAACCGCGCCAGGACGTTCGTATCCAGGGCCTTCAAGGCTTGCCACGCCGCGAACGGGTCAGCATCGACGCCGGATCGAAGTCCGCCAGCCGCCGCGGGACACCGCGCGCCGGCGCTTTGACCAAGCCCGCCAATCCGCTCATGTCCGCTGTCGAGACCGAACGAACGACCCGCAGCTTCAGCCCGTCCGATTCTTCGACCACCTCGATCCTGGCGCCCGCACCCATGCCGAGCCGGCGCCGCAATGCGGCAGGCAACACGATCTGACCTTTCGAGGAAACCAGGAGCGACGACATATTGGTCTTCTAACCAGCTGAACGGGCGTCATCCTGGCTTGGCTTACTTAGTAAGTCGAAAATCTCGCGTCCTTTTGCACGCTTTGATCCGAGGTCATGCGCCCGCATACATGGACGTGAATGACGATCGGTATCGCCGCTCAGCAGTCCGCTATGCGGTATCGAATAGGGAGCATGAGGATTAGCTTCGGGTCGGAGCCAGCCACACGACCGCTATGCCGCGCCTGCCACGCCCGAACAAAAAGCCAAGCTCGGCAAGCTATCGCCGGCACAGGTCAGCAGCAAGTAACGGGCCGGCGAACCGATCACCGACATTCCCGAGCCGCGCATCGAGCTCCCATCCATCGCCGCATCGCGGCCGACGTCGTCATTGGCTCTTCGAAGATTCGAGCGCTGCGCTCTGGCGGTTTCCGGATTCGGACGCGGCCCTCGCGAACGCATTGC
The DNA here is from genome assembly GCA_965218415.1 of Variovorax sp. Classification (GTDB taxonomy): domain Bacteria; phylum Pseudomonadota; class Gammaproteobacteria; order Burkholderiales; family Burkholderiaceae_C; genus Variovorax. Next base: position 1,968,259 of record CBDCKT010000003.1, on the reverse strand, counting down.
CGCCGAGGGCTCGCGCGGTGTCGACGAGGGACGCGGCAGCTTGCGCATTCGCGTCGAGCAGCAACTCCGAGGTCATGACCCGGGCGCCGCAGAAATCGAAGATGCCATGGTCGATCTGGGTTCGCATCGCCTTGTCGTAGCCGTGGCGCGCATAGGTGCCGCCGTCCGCGCCTCCGATGCCGACGAGATGGACAGCCAGGCGCTCGAGTCGCTTCTCGATCGCACCGTCCGAAGCCTCGGAGAACGCCCAACCGTTGGAGAACACACGGTCGATCCAGCCTTTGAGCAGGCCAGGAAATGACCACCAATTAACAGGATAGACGAGCACGAGTGCATCGGCCCGGTCGATACGCTCCTGCTCTCGCAGGATGTCCGATGGCAAGGTGCCCTGAAGAAGATAGGCGAAGCGGTCGGCCTGATTGAAAGCCGGTTGAAAGCCTTCTGCGGAAAGGTCTGCAATCTTGGTCGTGTGATCGCCGGATTTCGCAACGCCTTCGGCAAACGCGCGTGCAACGGCGTGTGTGAGGGATTGGGGATCGGGATGACTGACAACGATGAGTGCATGCATGCGGAAGCCATTACAGTGAGGTTTAAGCTACTTTTCGTAGATTACCTTTAGTAGGTTGAACATGTCAAGCAAGCAGAAAATGCCGGTCGTGGAAACCGCGGTGAAGAAGCGCCTTCCCAAGACGCTGCGCAACCGCCAGCTCCTGGATGTTGCGTGGTCCGTCGTGCGTAGCGAAGGAAGCGATGCGCTGACGCTGGGCTACCTGGCGGAGCGCGCGGGGGTGACGAAGCCCGTCGTGTACGACCATTTCGGCACACGGACCGGCCTGCTCCGCATCCTCTACGCAGAATACGATCGTCGGCAGCACGCACGAATGGACGAAGCCCTGCGGACCTCGGGTAAGTCGCTGTCAGCCGTGGCAAACGTGATTGCCATCGCCTATGTCAACTGCGTCATCGAGATGGGCCGCGAGATGCCCGGCGTCAACGCTGCGTTGGCCGGGTCACCCGAGCTCGACGCTTTGAAGAAAGAACTCGATACCGCTTTCTTGGTGAAGTGCCGGAATGCGCTGCAGCCATTCGCGAAACTGCCTATCGGGCCAGCGGGAATGCGCGCGATCATGGGTACGGCCGAGGCTGTGTCGTTCGCGGCGGCGGCGGGCGAGCTCACTCCCGAAGATGCAAAGAACGAGATCTACGACGCCATCGTGCGAATCGTGCGGAGGAAGTGAAAGACGCCCCGGTACGCAAAAGTTCGCTCCCCGCATCGACCTCTCCAACTTCCGTTTCCGTTGGCGTCGGTCGCGCATTTTTGGCAATGCTTGTGAACACCGTCGACCACCCTTTGAGCCAGTGCCGTAGTCAAGGTTGCAAGGCAAGCTCCGCACGTCGGTTGCTATCTTCTATATAGCTGTCCGCGTATGTACAGCGGACGTTTCGGGGGTCTTTTACCTGAACGAGCATCGCGCGCGGAAGGGTAAGGGTAGCCTGGTCAACGGAGCTTGCCCGTGATCGACAACCCGTCCTGCCGGCCAGCAGAAGCAGTTCGCGACAGGCCGCGTCTTGTCCTGCCAGCGATGACACGGCCAGCGTTGCACGAACTTGCCCGCGTTCCTGCCTCCGCTCTCAACTCAGCATCGGCTCCAAGTCCGGATCTCCCTTGGCTATCGCGCGCCGATACGCGGGCCGCTCGCCGATGCGCTGCAGCCAGGCGCGGATGTTCGGATACGAAGCGAGCGCTACCGGCTGGAAGAGACGCATCGTGGTGAGCGAGAACACGCTCATGATGTCGGCCGCGGTGAACTCGCTGCCCGCGAGGTAGGCCACCTCACCGAGCCGCGCTTCCACGAGCGCCATCACACGATCCAGCCGGCCCTGCACCGACGCCTGCACCGGGTGGTCCGCGGGCAATTTCGCGCGACTCACCATCATGAGGCGGCTCATCACGGGCTGCAAATTGCCGTTGGCGAAATGGAACCAGAAGAGGAAGGCCGCGTAGTCGGAATGCTCGGGGCTGAGCTTGAGGCGACCGCCGCCGTGTTTGATGATGATGTATTCGACGATCGCGGCCGATTCGGCCAGCAGCAGATCACCGTCCTCCATCAGCGGCGCCGCGCCGAGTGGATGCAGCGCCACGAGCTCGGGCGGCGAGAGCCTGGTGACGGGGTCGCGGGTGTAGTGCACGAGCTCGTATGGCAATGCCAGTTCTTCGCAGAGCCAGACGATGCGCTCGGATTGCGAACGACCGAGGTGGTGGATTTTGAGCATGGGGTCGATGTGATCGAAGTGGTCGAAGTTTTTGGTTTGAGCGCATGTGAGCGCCGAAGCGTCCGGGGGATTCAGGAGTCCGGGCGTTGCCCTTATTCCGCAGGAAAGTCGGCCCCCAGCGTCGTTTTTTCCCACGCATCGAAATCGCCCCGCATCGATTCGAGCTTCTTGCGCGCCAGGTCGAGCGCCGCCTTGCCGAGCAGCAGGCGCAGCGGCGGCGTGTCCGAAAGCGCCGCGTCGATGATCGCTTGCGCGCCGCGGACCGGATCGCCGGCTTGATTGCCACTGCGTTCAGCGGTCTGCTTGCGGCGTTCGCCGGCGGTGGACGCATAGGCATCGATCCGGGTCGCCGATTCTTTAATCGACGGCCCTGCCCAGTTGGTCCGGAACGGGCCCGGCTCGACGATCAATACGCCGATGCCCAGTGGCTTCAACTCGGTCGCAAGCGACTCCGAGATGCCTTCCACCGCGTACTTCGTGCCGTGGTAGTAGCCGGTGGCGGCGAAGCTGGTCAGACCGCCGATTGACGAGATATTGACGATGAGGCCGTTGCCCTGCCCGCGCATGACCGGCAGCACCGCCTTGGTCATGTCGACAAGGCCGAACACGTTGGTCTCGAACATCGCGCGCACAGCCTCGTCTTCGCCCTCTTCGATGGCGGCGAGGTAGCCATAGCCGGCGTTGTTCACGAGCACATCGATGCGTCCGAACCGACGCTGCGCTTCAGAGACGGCCACGTGCCGAACCTGCGCAGGTTCGTTCACGTCGAGCGGCAGCACGAGCGCGCGATCGTCATGCCCTTTTGCAATGTCGGTCAACTTGGTCCGGATTGCGTGCAGTGATCACGGCGCGCCAGCCGCGTTCGAGCACGAGCCTGGCCAGTTCGCGGCCGAAGCCGGTCGAACAACCGGTGATCAGCCAGACGGGATCGGTTCCATTCATCATGGGAAAAACTCCAAAGAGGTTGATTGGCAAAACGCAGCAGCTCCAACGCATTCGAGGCCGCGAAAGCACGCATCGGCAGGGTACCGCTCTTCCTCGCACGGCGCTGGGTCGCAAAGCGGAGGCGTTCCGCGCTCGCTCGCGAGATGCGCCCCGCAGTCGCGGCATGAAATTCGATTCAAAAGCAAGACCCGGAGTGCGCCTTACGATGCCGCCGAAGAGACTGGGCTCATACCCACTTCGAGTGCACCATCATGAAAGCGACTTCACCCGACATCACCCAAGACCCGCGCTGGGCCAGGATCGTCGCGCGCGACAAGACAGCGGACGGCACGTTCTGGTACTCCGTCGCGACGACCGGCATCTACTGCCGGCCCTCGTGTCCGTCGCGCCTGGCCAATCCGAAGAACGTGCGGTTGCACGACAGCATCCGCGCGGCCGAGGCGGCCGGTTTCAGGGCCTGCCGACGTTGCAACCCGGGCGGCATGTCGATAGCTGAAGCGAACACCGCGATCGTGACGAAGGCCTGCCGGCTCATCGACGAAGCGATCGAGCCACCTTCGCTGACGCAAATCGCCGAATCCGTAGAACTCAGCCCGCAGTACTTTCATCGCCTGTTCAAGAAGGCGACGGGGTTGACGCCGAAGGCCTACGCGACCGCCGGGCGCTCGAACCGATTGCGCGACGGCTTGACCAGAGCCGCGACGGTGACGGAGGCTTTCCACGAAGCCGGCTTCGGATCGAACGGCCGTTTCTACGAAGCATCGGCCGGCGTACTCGGCATGAGCCCGACCCACTACAGATCGGGCGGCGCGCACGAGGTGATCACCTTCGCCGTCGGCCAATGCTCGCTCGGCGCCATCCTCGTTGCTTCGAGCGCCAAAGGCGTCGCGGCGATTTTGCTGGGCGACGATCCCGAAGCGCTGGTGCGCGACCTCGAAGACCGCTTTCCGAACGCGCGACTGGTCGGGGGTGATGCGGAATACGAGCAGCGGGTGGCGCAAGTGGTCGGACTGGTCGAAGCGCCCAAGCGCGGGTTGGCGTTGCCGCTCGACGTGCGCGGCACGGCATTTCAACAGCGCGTCTGGACGGCGCTGCGCGAGATCCCCGCCGGTGAAACGTCGAGCTACAGCGCTATCGCCGAGAAGATCGGATCACCGCGCTCGGTGCGGGCAGTTGCAGGCGCTTGTGCGGCCAACGCATTCGCGGTGGCGATTCCGTGCCATCGCGTCGTGCGGACCGATGGCGCCCTCTCGGGCTATCGGTGGGGCGTCGAGCGCAAGCGCGCGCTGATCGCACGCGAGTCGACCGTTCGCGAGCATCGAGAGGAAGGGGTCGCAGCGTGAAGCGCGACGACCTGATCCGTGACGACGTGACCCATGACGACGTGATTTCGCGCGTGGATCGAATCGACACGACGGCGCTGGAAACCGATCTTGAAGCCCAGGGCTGGTCTGTCATGCCCGATGTGCTCACTTCGCCGCAGTGCGACGGCATCGCAGACATGTACGGCAAGGACGATCGATTTCGCAGTCGCGTCGTGATGGCGCGTCACGGTTTCGGTCGCGGCGAGTACCGCTACTTCGCGTATCCGCTGCCGTCACTGATTCAGCGATTGCGGACGCGGCTGTATCCGCGCCTGGTCCCCGTCGCCAACCGGTGGCACGAGCGGATGGGGATGGATGTGCGCTTCCCCGATTCGCACGAAGAATTCATCGCTCGCTGCGCCGCTGCCGGCCAGACGCGTCCGACGCCTTTGCTGCTGCAGTACGGCGCGGGCGACTACAACTGCCTGCACCAGGATCTGTACGGCGAACACGTCTTCCCGCTCCAGGTGGCGGTGCTGCTCTCCGAACCCCGGAGCGATTTCAGCGGCGGTGAGTTCGTGTTGACCGAGCAGCGCCCGCGCATGCAGACGCGCGCCGCAGTGGTTCCGCTCACGAAAGGCGATGCCGTGGTGTTCGCGGTCAACAGCCGGCCGGTGCGCGGCACCCGCGGCGACTATCGGGTCAAGCTGCGCCACGGCGTCAGCAGGGTCACTGATGGCCATCGGCATACGCTCGGCATCATCTTTCATGACGCGACCTGATCGGCTGACGCAACGCGCGCTGTTCGACGCGGCTGTGGAAGCGCCCGATCGTCGCGCCGACATGGAACTGGCGCCCGGTGCCGTGGTGCTTCGTGCCTTCGCCATCGATGAGGCACCCGCCTTGCTCGCCGCCATCGAGGGGCTCGCGCAGGCCGCGCCCTGGCGCCACATGACCACGGCGCGCGGCTGGCGCATGTCGGTCGCGATGACCAATTGCGGTGAAGCTGGCTGGTTGAGCGATCGAACCGGATACCGCTACGACGCGATCGATCCGCAGTCCAAACTCCTTTGGCCGGCGCTGCCCGGCGTGTTCGTCGATCTGGCTATGCGCGCCGCACGCGCGGCCGGTTACGAACATTTCGTGCCGGACGCCTGCCTCGTCAACCGCTACGAGCCCGGCGCCCGGCTGTCACTGCATCAAGACCGCAACGAACGCGACTTCGGCCAGCCGATCGTGTCGGTTTCGCTCGGCGTGCCGGCAACTTTCCTTTGGGGCGGCCGCACGCGCGCCGATCGGCCGCGCAAAGTGCGTCTGGAACACGGTGACGTCGTCGTGTGGGGCGGCGCGTCGCGCCTGAACTTCCACGGCATCGAACCGGTGCGCGAGGATGCGTACGCGTTGACCGGCAACCTTCGCTTCAACCTGACGTTTCGGCGAGCGCGGTAGCGATTGCGACGGCGCTGCCCTTCATGTCGCGTGATCCTGCGGCAGTGCTGCGGCAGTGCTGCGGCATTCACCTGATGCGATTCACCAATGGTGTTCCTCGACCCCGTCCGCCACGCGCGTCGACATTCGACGTCAAGAAACGGAGTGCGCTTCGAGCACGCGTTCACTAATCTTGGTTCACAGAGAGGCTGTAAACCGCTGCCCTTTGCAAAGTCATTCATCACAGGCGCCGAGGGATTTACGCATGGCTGTTCAAGACCACCCTGGAGCCGACCATGACACGGGTCGCGCTCTGACCTCCCATCCGCATGGCGTCCCAGGACCCGCGCCATTCGGGACGTTCGTCAGGGGCATCGGGCTCGACAAACACCGGGGTGCAGAATGGGTTGCTCCGATCTCAGCGCATGCCGACGTGATCGTCGGCGATGCAGACGGCGCGCCGAGCCCCATCGGCGTTGCGAAGGCGCTCTCGATCGTGCAGAGCCGCGCATACCTCCAGCGGCGGGCGGTTCAGCTCCTGATTCCGTTGACGAGAGATGCCGGCAGCTGGCGGCTCGTCACGATCGATTTCGGCGCGCAAGCGCGCTTGCACGCATGCGAATTCCTCATGTGCTTCGCCTTTGAAGCAACCCACAGCGAGTTGTCGATCACGAGTCCTTACGCAGAAATCGGCTTTGCCCTGACCGTCTCCGCAACCGACGATCCGCTCTTCGTCCTGACCGTCAAGACAGCCAGCGGCTTCTCTGGCGAACGCCATGAGGTCTGTCGGGCATGTGCGCCGTCGCATCGGTACGCGAATCGGCCATCGGGCTGAAACCTGAATGCTATTCTTTTGATAGCTGTCTGCGCAATACCGGCGGGCGTTTCAGGCTACCATTTTCTGAATCCCGAAGCTACGCGGCAAATCTCACCGGCTCGCGCTCAACGCAAATCGCCATCCCCCGGCATCGGCAACTGCGTCGGTGCGATGACCTTTCGGTACTGCACGAAGCCGCTCTTGTCCGCCACCTTGTCGTAGAGATGCATTGCATCGCGGTTGCTCTCATGGGTGAGCCAGTACACGCGCGATGCGCCCGCACGCGCGGCGGCGGCATACACATGCGCGATCAGCGCACGGCCGACGCCCTGCCCTCGCGCGGCCACGTCGGTGTACAGATCCTGCAGATACACGTAGTCGCCTTCGGTCCAGCAACTGCGGTGAAAGATGTAGTGAACGATGCCGACCAGCGCACCGTCGATTTCGGCCACCGCGCAGTGAACGGGCTCCTGCGAATCGAGAAATCGCGCCCAGGTCCGGCGCGTTGTCGCTTCGGGAATATCGGTTTTGTAGAAGACCTGGTAGGCCTTCCACAACGGCAGCCACTGGTCGTGGTCGCCCTTTTCGATCATCCGGATCTGCATGCTCGAGCTCCAGGGTGCGATCAAAGGCCGGGGCTTCTGAAACTTTCGAGCGACGCGCGTTGGCGCCCTTGTTCATCGAAGTTCCCGGGCGCGAGCCAGTGCTCGAAAGCCGTGCGCAGCGCGGGCCAGTCACGATCGATGATGGCGAACCAGGCGGTGTCGCGGCTGCGGCCCTTGTAGACCACGGCCTGGCGGAACACGCCTTCGAATTCGAACCCGAGCCGTTTCGCCGCGCGTTTCGACGGTTCGTTGAAGTTGTCGCACTTCCATTCATAGCGCCGATAGCCCAGTTCGTCGAAGGCGTACTTCATCAGCAGGAACTGCGCTTCGGTCGACATCGGGGTGGCCTTGACGAGCGGCGAGAGTGCGATATTCCCGACCTCGATCGCGCCATGCGTCGGGTCGATGCGCATCAACGCCATCGTTCCAACGGCGTGGCCCGCGTGCTCTGCGCCTTTGGCAATGACAGCGAAATGCATCGGGTCGGCGCTCGCGGCGCATTGTTCGGCATAGGCGCGGTAGTCGTCCACATTGTCGTGGCGCTCGACGAAAAGATAGGTCCAGTCGCGGCCGTCCGGCGCCATCGAATAAGCACGGTGCAGATCGGCCGCATGCTTTTGCGCATCGAGCGGTTCGAGCCGGCAGGTGCGGCCTTCGAGGACCTTGCGTTGGGGTACAGGCCGCGCGGTCCAGCCGGGCACTGCGGAGCCGATGGGTTGGCCGAAGGGGTTTTGCAGGGCAGTCATGGTTTTGGCGTCGAACGATGAATGAGACAACTCGGGATCGAAAGATACCCGGCATTCAGGTTGCAACGCTCCTCTGCCGCTCGCGCAACTTCATCGTCAAACCCACCGGCGCCATCGCCAGTTGCAGCAATTCGCGCGGCTCGTTTCCGTCGAGCGTGCCGACGTCGGCGATGTCGAATCGGCTCAGCAAAACGGACATCGCCATCTTCATTTCGATCAGCGCCAGATAGCGGCCGGGGCAGATGCGCGGGCCGGCGCCGAAGGGCATCGACACGCGGCGCGCCGAGTTGGCCTTCTGACCATGCGCTCCTGCGTGGCCGTCGGCCAGCCATCGTTCGGGTTCGAAGCGCGCGGCGTTTGAAATATGGTCTTCGCTGACCGCATCGCGCCGCATGACCGCCATCACGATCATGCCGGTGCGGATTTGCACGTCGCCCACCGTCGTGTCGCGAAGGGCTTGCATGCTGTTCTGCGGCGCCACGGGTTTGAGGCGCATGGTCTCGTGGGCGCAGGCTTCGACGTAATCGAGCTGAGCGATCTGCTCGATGGTCGGCGGCGCGCCGTCCGCGCAGACTTTGCGCACTTCTTCGGTTGCGCTGGCCAGCGCATCGGGGTTTTGCCATAGCAGGTGAATCATCCAGGCCAGCGTGTTCGCAGTCGTGTCTTCACCGGCCAGCAGCATGGTGAGCACGTTGCCGGCGACCTGTTTGTCGTCGATGCCGCTGCCGGGCTCGTCGGCGGCGATGAGCATGGCTTCGAGCAGGTTCGACGGATGCTCGCGCAGTTCGGGATTCGCCTGCAAGCGCTTGCGTCCTTCGGCGATGAAGCCGTCGACGGCCGCATTCACCTCGGCGACGCTCGCGGTCAATTGGCGGTCTTCGGCCGATGGAAACCAGCGCCACAGCGGAAGGGGCATGAAGATGCGTTTGAAGAGCGCCGGAAAAATGCGATTCAAGTGCTTCTGAATCACGTCTTCGTCGCTTTGAAGGGTGTTGACTTCGGCGCCGAACGCCAGACCCGCGATCGTGTCGACCGTGAAGCGCATCAGGTCGGCCTGCAGATCGATGGTGTGACCCTTGCGTGCGGCCGTTTGCCAACGATCGGCAAGGCGCCCTCCGACCCGTTGCAACGCCGGGTGGTAGCGCCGGATGCTGCCCGGGTCGAAGCCTGCCATCACCATGCGGCGCTGGCGCCGCCAGGTGTCGCCGTTGGCACCGAACACGCCGCCCATCAGGCCCAGCTCGCTCGACACCTGTTCGAGCCGGCTGGTGCGGCGAAAGCCGTCGGGTCGATCGCGCAAGGCCGTCGCGATCAACTCGTGGTCGCCCACGACGACAACTCGGCGTGGACCCAGGCGCAACCTGAAGATCGGGCCATATTCATTGCACCATTGCTCCAGTTGCAGGTGCATCCGGGTCGAGTCGATCTGCAGCAAGTTGCCGAACACCGGTACGCCGCGCGGACCCGGCAGGTCGTCGAATTCGCGCAGCTGATTCAGCGTGGCGGATGCGCTCATGGCGGGGTCGCCCGCAGCGCGCGGCCATAGGAGCGAAGATCGAATCGATCGGCCATACCGGGAAACCTTTCTCGAATTGAAATGTCTGTTGAGGCAGGGTCGGCGATCTTCGGCGATTTGGCAAGTGGCGGCGGGCATCGTCTGAGTTGCTATGTTTATAGTAGCTGCTTGCGCATGTTCAGTAAGGGTTTCAAGGCTTTTCTTCTCATATCGGACGATGGCAACAAGCAAAACGGAAAGCGCGTCGGACGAGGGGGCGGAAGACGCTTCGCCGTCCGGATCCGGCGCGCCGTCCGAATCCGGAGCCGGCACTGCGCGGCAAGCCGACGAGGCCGCGCCGACCCCGGCGACGCCACAGCGCGGTAGCGCCACGTCCGCACCGCCGCTCGGCCGTTGGCTTGCGCTCGTCGGCTGCGTGGTTGCCGCAAGCGCGGCCTACAGTGTCTACAGCGGCGCACTGGTGATTCCCGATCGATTCAACCCCTGGGCGCCGCTCGATACGCACGCGCCGCCGAATTTTTTGACCGGATTCAAGCTCTCGCGCGCTCGTGCCACGCCCGCGTCCTGCCTGGCCGCGTTGGCGAAGACCGGCCTGCGCTACGAATCCATCGCCGATCGCGTCACCGCGCCGGGTTGCGGCTTCGAGAACGCGGTGCGGCTGCGCGGCGACGGCAAAAACGGCGTGAACGATGCGAACAGCGCAAACAACCTGGAAAGACCGGCCATCAGCCTCGGCGGGCCGCTAACACTGAGCTGCCCAATGGCGCTGTCGCTGTCGATGTGGGAACGCCATGCGCTGCAGCCCGCGGCCCGGCTTTATTTCGGCGCGCCGGTGGTGTCGATCGACAACTTCGGCAGCTACGCCTGCCGCAACGTCAACACCGGCGATGGCGCAGCGCCGAATGCAGCCGGCGGCCGGCGCAGCCGCCATGCAACGGCCAATGCGTTCGACATCGCAGGATTCACGTTGGCGGACGGCAGCCGTGTTTCGGTGCTGAAAGACTGGCGCAGCGCTGCTGCAGGCTCTGGCAGCGGCTCGGGTGCCGCCGCGGCGCTGCTGCGCGAAGCCCATCGCGGCGCCTGCCGCTGGTTCGACGGCGTGCTCGGGCCCGACTACAACGCGGTCCATCGCGATCATTTCCATCTGGAGACGGGCGGCTGGCACAGTTGCCGCTGAGCTGCATGTTCCTCACCGCGGTGGATGCGCGGGGGTGCGGTCGAATCGAGAATGGCCGACGCGCCGACCTGCGAAGCGTGCGTCGAATTCAGCGGCGATCGATCGCGTCGGCCGGCCTGACGCTGTTGCCCTGCCCGGAGGAAAACTGATGAGCGATGTCCCGATTCCCGAAGCGCCCTGCGACCTCGTGATGAAAGGCGGCATCACGAGCGGCGTGGTTTATCCACGCATGATCGAAGCGCTGGCCAGTCGTTTTCAGTTCAAGAATCTCGGCGGCACTTCGGCCGGCGCGATCGCGGCTGCGGCTGCGGCTGCGGCCGAGCACCGCCGACTCACGCGGGGCGATGCGAGCGGTTTCGAGAAGCTCGGCATGCTGCCGGACGAGCTGGGAGCGCCGGCCGGCAGTACCGGTGTCGGCTCGATGTTGTTCCACCTGTTTCAACCCGCGCCCGCGGTGGCGAGCCACTTCGCCGTGCTCATGAGCATGCTGAACAGTTCGCCGCTCGCGGCAGTCGGCCGGGCGTCGATCGCGATGGTGCGGCAGTTCTGGGCCACGGCGGGTCTCGGCCTGCTGCTGGCTCTGCTGCTGTTCACGCCGGTGGTCGTCATGGCATGGCCGGGGGCGAGCTTGCCGGCTGCTGCGACGGGGGCCTTCGCGATCACGGCCGCATGGTGGTCCTGGGCCTTTCTCGGATCGCGGCGGCTGGAGAAATTGAAGGCGTCGCCATGGCTCTGGATCGGCGGCTGGTGGCTGGCGGGCGTTGCCGTGACCGCGCTTGCGCTGTTCCTCGTCACCGATTCGCCCGATCGGCTTCGCTTGTGGGCCGCCGCGGTGGCTGCCGGCATCGCGGCGCCGTTGACGATCGGATTGGTGGCGCTGCTCGCGGGGCTGCGCTTCGCGACAACGCTGGTCGCGGGTCTGCACACCAACGGCTGGGGCCTTTGCAGCGGACGCACCGTGGTGGCGAAGAGCGGCCGCAAAGACGAGCCGAAGAACGATGCGAAAACACCCGCCGGCCTGACCGATTGGCTCGCGACCTACCTCGATGAACTGGCCGGCATCGAAAATGCCGACCACCCGCTGTGCTTCGGCGATCTCTGGGGTGCGCCGCGCGACGGTGCGCTGTTCGGCGACGTCGCGCCGCAGGATCGCAAAGTCAACCTCGAGATGATGACCACCGCGGTCAGCCAGCACCTGTGCTATGCGATTCCGTTTCGCGACGACGTGTCGCTGTACTTCGACTCGGCCGAAATGCACGGGATGTTTCCGAACCGCATCGCCGATTGGCTAGCCACCGTTTCGAGGGCCGAAAAGTCAGCGGGCCGGCTCGGATCGGAGCGAACCGTATGGATCGACGGCGCGGCCGATCGCAAGCTGTCGCTGCTGCCGGCCAACGCGAATCTGCCGGTGGTTTTTGCGGTGCGCATGAGCCTGAGCTTTCCGCTGCTCTTGTCGGCGCTGCCGCTGTACGCGGTCGATCGCAGCCGCGTGAAAAACAAGGGTAGCGGCGATCTGTATGCGAAGCGGGTCTGGTTTTCCGACGGCGGTATCGCAAGCAACATGCCGCTTCATTTCTTCGACGCGATGCTGCCGCGCCATCCGACTTTCGCGGTCGACTTGAAGCAGGAGCATCCGGACCACCTCATCAAGGAGCCGCCCGGCAAAGCCAACGAAGACGGGCGCGTTTTTCTGCCCGACGAGGAGAACGGCACACCCGGCGCGTTGCGCTACTGGAAAGCGCCGCGGGACGACCAGGCTTTCGGCGGGCTCATCGATTTCGTCGTCAGCATCGTCTCGACGATGCAGAACTGGCGCGACGAAAGCCTGTTCCCCTACCCCGGCTACCGCGACCGGATCGTGCAGATCAGTCAGCGCAACGGTGAAGGCGGCCTCAACCTGAACATGCCGAAAGAGGACATCGACCATCTGAGCGAGGCCGGCCGATTTGCCGCCGATCGCCTCGGCGACCGCTTCTTCCCGATCGAAGGTGCCGTCAGCGACGGCTGGAAGCAGCATCAGGATGTGCGGTTGCGCTCCTTCCTCGGCGCGGTCGAGACCATGGTCGCGCCGCTCTACACCCAGCCACCCGACCCGACCTGGAACAGCGTGCTGGCGGCCGTATCGGCCCGCAACTACGACCCCTGCCGCCGCGGCAACGCGCAGCGGTGTCTCGACGAACTTCGCAGCGTCGGCGGCTTGCTGCATCCCGCCACCGCGTCACTCGCGGACAGCGCCCCCCGGCCGCGCGGGAGCTTGCGGATGACGCCGCGGATTTGAGTTTTCAAGGTAGAAAGCAAGGCTATTTCGCTATCACTTCAATAGCTGGATGCGCAAGTCCAGCAAGCGCTGGTGGCATATTTCTCTTGAATTAGGCGGTGCAGGCGCTGCCTGTCTCCTGCGAACCCGATGCTGCCGCCGGCATGCGGATGAAACCTGTGTTGAACGCCGCGTGATCGCCGCGGCAGCGCACACAGGATGGCTTCTCGATCCCGCCGCAACGCGTACCCCGCATCACGCATATGCTTATCCGCATAAAGCGCGAACAAAATAATCGTTTGAATCCATAAGGTCCGTCGCTACATTCCGGTTTCATCGGAAAGCAGCGGTCCTTCGAAGGCGCTGCACGCCTTGTAACTCCCATGTACCAATACACCGATTTCGATCGCCAGTTCGTCCGCCAGCGCGCGGCGCAGTTTCGCGACCAGCTCGAGCGCTGGCAGGCGGGGCAACTCTCCGAATCCGAATTTTTGCCGCTGCGGCTTCAAAACGGCTGGTATGTGCAGCGTTATGCGCCGATGCTGCGCGTGGCGGTGCCTTATGGCGAATTGGCCAGCCGCCAGTTGCGGGTTCTGGCGCGAATCGCCCGCGAATACGACGAGCCCGAAGCCGAGGTCTATAGGCATGCGAGCGAAACCCAGGGCGCCCTCGGCACCGCCCATTTGCCGACCCACTACGGCCATTTCTCGACCCGCACCAACGTGCAGTTCAACTGGATTCCGCTGGCCAGATCGGCCGACGTGATGGACCTGCTCGCCACGGTCGACATGCACGGCATTCAGACCAGCGGCAACTGCATCCGCAACATCACGACCGACGAGCGCGCGGGCATCGCGGTGGACGAAGTGGCTGATCCGCGGCCCTTCGCCGAAATCCTGCGGCAGTGGAGCACCTTGCATCCGGAGTTCGCGTTCTTGCCGCGCAAGTTCAAGATCGCGATCACCGGCGCCGACGAAGACCGTGCGGCAACTGCCTGGCACGACGTCGGCCTGAAGCTGGTCAAGAACGATGGTGGGGAAGTCTGCTTTCGCGTGATGGCCGGTGGCGGCATGGGCCGCACGCCGGTCATCGGCACGGTTCTGCGCGAGTTTTTGCCGTGGCCGCAGATCATGAATTACCTCGAAGCCGTGGTGCGAACCTACAACCGCTACGGTCGGCGCGACAACAAGTACAAGGCGCGGATCAAGATCCTGGTCAAGGCCGAAGGACAGCGCTTCATCGACGACGTCGAGGCCGAATTTCGCCAAATCATCGAACACGACGGTGCCTCGCATACCTTGACGCAAGCCGAATTCGACCGGGTCGCCGCGTCGTTCGTCCCGCCCGCGCTCGCGGCGCGCGTGTTCCAGAGCGCGGAGCAGACCGATACCGACCTGCGCAACGCCTCGGCCGAGGAGCCGATGTTCGCGCGCTGGCTGCAGCGCAACGTCGCGGCGCATAAAAACGCCAGCTTGCGCGCAGTCACGCTGTCGTTCAAGCGGCGCGGTCAGGCGCCCGGCGATGCATCGGCCGACCAGCTCGACACCCTGGCCGAGCTCGCCGATCGTTTTTCGTGCGGCGAAGCGCGCGTCAACCACGACCAGAACATCGTGCTGCCCTGGGTCCATGCCGAAGACCTGCATGCGCTGTGGCTCGCCGCGCGCGAAGCCGGTTTTGCAAGCGCGAACGTGCATTTGCTCACCGACATGATCGCCTGCCCCGGCGGCGACTTCTGCGCACTCGCGAATGCGCGCTCGATCCCGATCGCCGAGGCGATCACCGAGCGCTACCAGGACCTGGACGAGCTCGACGACCTCGGCGAAATCGATCTGCACATCAGCGGCTGCATCAATTCCTGCGGCCATCATCACAGCGGGCATATCGGCATCCTCGGCGTCGACAAGGACGGCAAGGAGTGGTACCAGGTTTCGCTCGGCGGCTCGGACGGCTCTGTGCTCAGCGGCGCCGCGCAAGCCGGCAAGACCGTGGGCCCGTCGTTCTCGGCGGCCGAAGTGCCCGATGTGATCGAGGCCTTGCTCGGCACCTATCGCGACCAGCGCCAGACGAGCGAGGGCCGGCGCGAGAACTTCATCGACACCTTGCGCCGGGTCGGGCCCGATCCGTTCAAGACGGCAGCCAATGGCGCGCGATTCAAAGAGGAGCACGCGGCATGAACCGGACTTTGCGCATTCTGTCGAGCGAGGAGCACACCGACGACGGCACACCGAACGTGCTGCAAATCGCGAACGACGCCGATCCGCTCGCGATCGACGCTTGCTTGGGCGACGTGACACGAATCGACCTCGACTTTCCGGTGTTCTCCGACGGCCGCGCCTTCAGCCAGGCGTATTTGCTGCGGCAACGCCTGCGCTACAAGGGTGAGATCCGCGCGACCGGCGACGTGTTGATCGACCAGCTCGTGCAGATGCAACGTTGCGGCTTCTCGAGTGCGGTGCTGCGCGACGACGTCAGTGCGAATGCGGCCGAGCGGCAGTTCGATCGTTTCGCGAGCTTCTATCAGGGCGACGCGCAAGAGCCGTTGCCGCGCTTTCGGCGCATGGCCGATCCGCACGACTCGGCGATTGCAATTTGAGTTTGCTGCGCGACAGCAGCTTCGGTTCGGCTCAATGAAAGCCGGCACGGTCCAGCGAGAAAGGCAATGTAGATGAACGCGATCACGCTCCATGCCAATCCGTCGCCAGACTTCGAAGACAAGCTGGCTGAAACCATCGCGCTGCTGCAGCAAGCGGCTGTCGAGTACGCGCCGATCACGCAAGCATCGAGCCTCGGCGCCGAAGACATGGTGATCACCGACCTGCTGAATCGCTCGGGCATCGAGGCGGAAATCTTCGTGCTCGACACCGGCAAGCTTCATGCCGAAACCCTGGCGCTCGTCGACCGGGTCGAAACGCACTATGGAATCCAGGTGTCGCGCTACCGGCCCGATGCCGCTGCGGTGGCCGCTTTCGAAGCCGCGGAGGGTGAGTCGCCGATGTTTCGCAGCGTCGAACTGCGCAAGGCCTGCTGCCATTTGCGCAAGCTCGAGCCGCTCGCGCGCGCATTGACCGGCAAGCGCGGCTGGGTCACCGGCCTGCGCCGGGAGCAGTCGGGCGACCGGTCCAAAGTGGAATTGTTCGAGCGTCCCGATGTGGCGTCGCACGGTAACCCGAAGCTCGCCAAATTCAACCCGCTCGCCAGATGGACGTGGGGCGATGTCTGGCACTACATCCAGTACCGCGGCATTCCCTACAACCCGCTGCACGACCAGTTCTATCCGAGCATCGGCTGCGCCCCCTGCACCCGCGCCGTGACGCTCGGCGAAGACTTTCGCTCTGGCCGCTGGTGGTGGGAGCAGGAAGGCGCAAAGGAATGCGGGCTGCATGTGGGCGGGTCGATTTCGATTGCGGTAGTCGCGTGAAATCCAAAGCGGACTACAGGACGCAGAAGACGCAGAGGTTTCGCAGAAGGCGCAGAAGGAATACCAAAACTTTTTCTCGAGCCGCGTCTTCTGTCTGCGCCCTGAACAGCTGAATTAGCTGAGTTCCACAACCGACACATCCAAGACCAATTTTCTTTTTTGCGTCTTCTGCAAAACCTTTGCGTCCTCTGCGTCCGGAAGTTCGCTCTCTGAAACTAACCAACAAACATGAACGCCCGCACCGCTCCCGACCTTCTGCAATCGCCCGCGCCGCTTTCGAATACCCATCTCGACGCGCTCGAAGAAGAGACGATCTTCATCCTGCGCGAAGTCGCGGCCGCGTTCGAGCGGCCGACACTGCTGTTCTCGGGCGGCAAGGATTCGCTGGTGCTGTTGCGCTGCGCCGAGAAGGCATTCGGACGCGGGCGAATTCCCTATCCGCTGTTGATGATCGATACCGGCCACAACTTTCCCGAAGTCACCGCCTTTCGTGACTTTCGCGCGGCGGAACTGGGTTGCGAGCTGATCGTGCGCAAGCTCGACGACTCGATCGCGCGCGGCACGGTGCGGCTCGCGCATTCTGGCGAATCGCGCAACGTGCATCAGTCGGTGACCTTGCTCGAAGCGATCGAAGAGTTCCGCTTCGACGCGCTGATCGGCGGCGCCCGGCGCGACGAGGAAAAAGCGCGCGCCAAGGAACGGATCTTTTCGCACCGCGACGGCTTCGGCCAATGGCAGCCCAAAGACCAGCGACCCGAGCTGTGGACGCTTTTCAACACCCGCATCGCACCTGGCGAGCATTTTCGGGTGTTCCCGATCTCGAACTGGACCGAACTCGACGTGTGGCAATACATCGAGCGCGAAGCCGTCGCCCTGCCCTCGCTCTACTACGCGCACCAACGCGAGGTGGTCGAACGCAAAGGCCTGCTGGTGCCGGTGACCGAACTCACGCCGCCGCGCGAGGGCGAATCGGTGCAGCGCCGCAACGTCCGCTTTCGCACTGTCGGCGATGTGACCTGCACCTGCCCGGTCGCGAGTTCGGCGGCCGATGCCTCGGCCGTGGTGCGCGAGACGCTCGTCGTCGATATCAGCGAACGCGGCGCGACGCGGATGGACGACAGAACCTCCGATGCCTCGATGGAAACGCGAAAGAAGGATGGATATTTTTGATGAATGCTATTGATTCGATAGCTGCCTGCGAAGGTGGGACGGGCGTTTCGACCACTTTTTCTTCAAATTTTGGAGCACAGCACGAGACCGCCGCAGCGCTGCGTTTCATCACCTGCGGCAGCGTCGACGACGGCAAAAGCACCTTGATCGGTCGGCTGCTGGTCGACAGCAAGGCCGTGCTGCAAGACCAGCTTGCGGGCATGACGACACGCGGTGCCAACGGCGAGTCGATCGACCTCGCGCGCCTCACCGACGGCCTTTCCGCCGAGCGCGAACAAGGCATCACGATCGATGTCGCGTACCGCTACTTCGCGACCGCGCGGCGCAAGTTCGTGATCGGCGATGCGCCGGGCCATGAGCAGTACACGCGCAACATGGTCACCGCAGCGTCGAGCGCCGACGCCGCCGTGGTGCTGGTCGATGCGACCAAGCTCGCTTGGGCCGGCGCCGGCGATCGTGACATCGGCGAACTGTTGCCGCAAACCCGTCGCCATGCGCTCCTCGCGCAGCTGCTGCGCGTGCCCTCGATCGTGTTCGTCGTCAACAAGCTCGACGCGATCGCAGACGCGGCGCAGGCGTTCCGCCGGATCGCTTCGGCGCTCGCCGAATTCGCCGACGCAGCCGCAATGTCGGCTGCCGCCGCGATTCCGGTGTCTGCGCTCGAAGGCTGGAACGTGGCTCGCCGGAAGGCCGGTTGGTGCGGCTACCAGGGCCCGTGTCTGCTCGAGCTGCTCGAAGCACTTCCGTCGATGCCGGCGGAGAACGGCGGGCCGTGCGCATTTCCGGTTCAGTGGGTCGAAAGAGCATCGGAATCGACGGCAGCGGAGTCTAACGCAGCGGCGTCGAAGGCAGCGGAACCAAGCGAGACGACCGGAGGCCGCCGGATTTTCTGGGGCCGGGTTGCCTCGGGCCGGATCGCGCCGGGCCAGCCGCTCACAGTGATGCCGGGTGGACAGACGGCGATCGTGGCCCGTGTGCTCGACCATGTGCGCCGACCCGACACCGTGAGCGCGGGACGAAGCGGCGGCATCGTGCTCGACCGGGAGCTCGACATCTCGCGTGGCGATTGGCTACTCGCGCCCGACTGTTTCGCGCCGGTGCGCCAACTGCATGCGACCGTCGCCTGGCTCGACGATGAACCGCTGGTGGTTGGCCGGGTTTACTGGGCACTGCAAGGGCACCGCTGGGTGAAGGCGAAGGTCGCGCGGATCGCGGGCCGGCTCGATATCGCGAGCTTGCAATCGGCGCCGGCCTCGCAACTCGAGCGCAACGCGATCGGGACTGTGGTTCTTGCATTGCAGCAGCCATTGGTCGTGCGACCGTTCGCCGAATCGCGCGCGCTCGGGTCGCTGGTGCTGGTCGACACGGCGAGCCATCGAACCGCCGGCGCGGTGCTGGTACGGTGAGGATGTGTCGCGCGGCTCGTGTTGCGCGCCGAGGCTGATCGAACGCGCGCCATTCGGAAAGACCGCATCGCGTCGACGCGCCGGCAGCCCCTCTAAAATAAGTTGCTTTTTCCGGAATCGGCGCTGCAACGAGCGCCAGAACCATCGCCTCACAACATGACCCACGTCGTCACCGAATCCTGTATCCGCTGCAAATACACTGACTGCGTCGACGTCTGTCCGGTCGATTGCTTTCGCGAGGGGCCGAACATGCTGATCATCGATCCCGATGAATGCATCGATTGCGCGGTCTGCATTCCCGAATGCCCGGTCAACGCGATCTATGCCGAAGAAGATCTGCCGGCCGACCAGATGGAATTCATCAAGCTCAATGCCGAACTCGTGAACGCCGACGGCTGGAAAACCATCACGCGGCGCAAGCCCGCGCCGCCCGACGCCGACGAATGGAAAGACGTGCCGAACAAGCTGTCGGAGCTGGTGCGCTGAGCGCGTCCGCTGCGACCATCGAAACCGACGCGCTCGTCATCGGCGCCGGTCCGGTCGGGCTGTTCCAGGTGTTTCAGCTCGGACTGCTCGAAATTTCCTGTCAGGTGGTCGATGCACTGCCGCATGCGGGCGGCCAATGCGCGCAGCTGTACGGCGACAAGCCGATCTACGACATTCCCGGCTTGCCCGCAACCACAGGGCAAGGCCTTACGGATGCATTGCTGAATCAAGTCGCGCCCTTTCACCCTGCCCTGCATCTGGGCCAGCAAGTGACGACGATGGCTCGCGAAGACGACGGGCGAATGCGCTTCGGCACATCCGCCGGCACCGGGTTCCTCACGAAGGTCGCGATTATCGCGGGCGGTGTGGGGGCGTTCATGCCGAAACGGATCGCGCTGGAAGGACTCGCCCGGTACGAAGGGACGCAGGTCCGATATCACCCCGAGCAGCTCGATGGTCTGGAAGATCGGCATGTTGTGCTCGTCGGCGGCAACGACGCGGTGCTCGACGCAGCCACGGCGCTGGCGACACGAAGCCCCGGCCAAGAGAAACCGGCATCCATCACCGTCCTGCACCGTCGGGATGCCTTTCAGGCCGAAGACGCGCTGGTCGCCAGAATGCGCAAGCAGTGCGACGCAGGCGCACTGCGGCTTCTGATCGGCCAGATTGCTGGTTGCAGCGGCGACGACGGCGCCCTGCGCGGGCTCGAAGTCCTCGCGCCTGATGGCGGCGCAACAAAGCTTCAGGCCGACACGGTGCTCGCATGGCTGGGCATCTCACCGCGCCTCGGCCCGATTGCGGATTGGGGTCTGCAACTCGAGCGCAAGCAGGTGCCGGTCGACACCGAGCGCTTCGAAACGCGCCAGCCGGGCGTGTTCGCGGTCGGCGACATCAACACCTATCCGGGCAAGAAAAAGCTGATCGTCTGCGGCTTTCATGAAGCCACGCTCGCGGCCTGGGGCGCCCGCACAATCGTGCATCCCGATCGGCCGGCGCAGCTGCAATACACGACCACGAGTACGCGCCTGCACGAGCTGCTCGGGGTGGCGCCCGTTGCAGCTAATCGCCCGTCCTGGCGATGATGTCGGCCCGGGCGCCAGCGGCCGGCGCTTTGGCCGGGCCGGTTGACACTGTTGTCGGCTGAGCCGCGTGCGTATCGGTTTCAGGCGGCGGGGGGGCTGGCTGGCTCAGCGCGATCCAGACGATTGCAACGACCGCGATCGCAATATCGGTCCAGACAACATAGCGGGTGCTCAACGAGTATTTCATTCAGATCTCAGTTGCAGCCAACTATGCGCTTGACCGGGCATCCCGACGATGCACTTGTGTAAAGCATTCATAGCTTGCGTAAGATAGTGAAGCTTTGCGCCGATCCGTGTCGGTGTGAAGCCAATCGCTAGGGGTGTCATTCGCTGGCTTCGGCTGTGGGAATCGACTGAGAAAGTCCCTTTGAACCTGATTGAGGTAATCCTCGCGCAGGGAAGCTGGTTCGATGGCCGCGACGACTCTCTCGTTGAATTTCAGCCACTGAATTGTTGCCCACCTGCCAGAACTTTGCTTTGGAGCAAACGAATGGCAAACATCGAAACCTCTCCCGGCACCAACGAGGCGTTGACGCCGATGCCGGCCAACGCGCGCGTCTTCCGATGGCACGACCATGCTGCGCTCTGGTTCAGCCTGGGCGTTGGGCTTCTGGTGATGCAGGTCGGCGCCTATCTGGTGCCAGCCGTCGGTACGCGAGACGCCACCATTGCGATCGTCATCGGCTCGTGCCTGGGCGCCGGGCTGCTGGCATGGACGGCCCGACTGGGATGTGAAACCGGGCTCGCGAGCGCCGGATTGATGCATGCAACCTACGGCAGCGCCTTCGCGCGATTGCCGGTGCTGCTCAACATCGTTCAGCTGGTCGGCTGGACCACCTTCGAGATCGTGATCATGCGCGAGGGCACGCAGGCGATCGCCGGCAAAGCGCTCGGGGCGACCGGCACGCAACTCGGAACGCCGCTCGCCACCGGGCTCCTCACGCTGCTTTGGGGCGCGGTGCTGCTGGCGCTGCTCGCGGGATCGATGGTCAAGCTGGTGCGCAGGTTCGTGAGCCGTTTCGGTTTGCCGCTCGTGATCCTCTCGCTGATCTGGCTGACTTGGCAGTTTGCGGCACGCTTGTCGGCCAATGGCTTCGATGCGTTCTGGTCGCGGCCCGGCGACGGCAGCATGGGTGTCTTCGGCGCGCTCGATCTGGTGATCGCGATGCCGGTGTCCTGGCTGCCGCTAGTTGCCGACTATGCGCGTCACGGAAAGCGCGCCAGTGCCAAAGGCGGCCTCGGCAGTGCGTTCAGCGGCACCTGGCTCGGCTATGCGCTCGCCAACATCTGGTGCTATGCGCTCGGCGTGATGGTCGTGAGCACGGCCGAGCCGGGTGCCGGGCTGGTGACAGCCTTGCTGCTCGCGCAAGGCGGTCTGGTGGCGCTGGGTCTGATTCTCATCGACGAACTCGACAACGCCTACGGTGATGTCTATTCAGGCGCGGTGTCGACCCACAGCCTGCTGCCGCGCTGGAGCGTCAGGCGCTGGGGCCTTTTGCTCGCCGCCCTGTGCATCGCCTTTGCGCTAGTGCTGCCGATGCATTCGCTCGAACCTTTTCTGCTGCTGCTCAGTTCGGTGTTCGTGCCGTTGTACGGCGTGATACTCGGGCGTCTCGGCCTTTACGGCACCGGCGCTGAAGCGATAGCGGTCGGCGCACGTCGCGTCGACTGGCGGGCGGCTTCGATCTGGATTGCCGGCATCGCGGTCTATCACGGGTGTGCCAAATGGGCGCCGCAATGGGGTTCGGCATTGCCGACCCTGGCACTGACCTTCGTCGCCGCCTGGCTCAGCCGGCCATCGGCGGCAACCGGTGCATCGGCACTGGCGCAAAGCCGTGGTTGAGCGGACCGTGGCCCTCGCCCACCTTCACATCCGCGCCGGCCTGCAGCGCGCCGACCACGTAAGCCCGCGCGCGCTCGACCGAATCGACGAGCGGATGGCCGAGCGCGAGGAACGCCGCGATGGCGGACGACAGCGTGCAGCCTGTGCCATGCAGGTTACGGCTTTCGATGCGGCGCGACGACAGCCGCTTTCGGCTACCGTCGCTCGATGCCAGCAGATCGACGACCTCATCGCCGGGCAAATGCCCACCCTTGAGCAAAACTGCATGCGCGCCCAGCGCCAGCAATTCTTCGGCCGCGCTTTCGAAGGCTTGGACCCCATCGATTGGATGGCCGATCAAAAGCTGCGCTTCGTCGAGATTCGGCGTGACGAGCACAGCGCGCGGAAACAGTTCGCGCACCAGCAACTGCACCGTTTCCTCGGCAATCAACCGGTCGCCGCTGGTTGCGACCATCACCGGATCGAGCACCACATGCGGCAGCCG
This sequence comes from Variovorax sp., assembly GCA_965218415.1. Lineage (GTDB taxonomy): Bacteria > Pseudomonadota > Gammaproteobacteria > Burkholderiales > Burkholderiaceae_C > Variovorax. The sequence goes on along the minus strand of CBDCKT010000003.1, from coordinate 1,945,301 downwards.
GTAGCGGTCGATCGCCCGCGCCACCACTTCGACGACTTCGGGCGCATGCAGCATGCCGAGCTTGACCGCATCGACGCCGATGTCTTCGACCACCGCGCGGATCTGGGCTTCGAGAAACGCCGGCGGCACTGCATGAATTGCCGATACGCCTACCGTGTTTTGCGCTGTAAGTGCGGTGATCGCGCTCATGCCGTAGCAGCCGAGCGCTGCGAAAGTCTTGAGGTCCGCCTGGATGCCAGCGCCGCCGCCACTGTCGGAGCCGGCGATCGTGAGCACGCGCGCGTATCGCGTCGGCGTATTGGATGGCGTGGAGAGCGGATGAATCATCGGGCCGAGTATCGGCGAGCCGCGACCTTCGAAGCGAGGGGCGACTGAAGATGCCCGCTGCCTTGCCGCTCGAGTCGGTCGCGATTCTCGGCGCCGGCCTGATGGGCCGACTGTTGGCGGTCAGCCTCGCGCACGCCGACTGCCGGGTGGACTTGTTCGACGCAGGCGAGTCCGACGGGCGCACCGCCGCGGCGCGAATCGCCGCAGCCATGCTCGCGCCGCTGGCCGAGTCAGCCGTTGCGCCGCTGTCCGTGGTTCGGATGGGCATTCACGCGATCGAGCGCTGGCCAGCGCTTTTGCAGACGCTCGCGTTGCCGGTGTTTTTTCAGCGCGAAGGCACATTGATGCTGTGGCATCGGCAAGACGCCGCCGAAGCCACGCGGCTCGTCCAGGTGCTGTCGCGCACTGCCGAGCAGATCCCCGAATTGCCGGGCCCGGAGAGGTTGCAGGCCGATGAAATCGAAGCACTCGAGCCGTCCTTGGGGCACCGGTTCACGCAAGGCATCTTCTTGCGCGATGAAGGTCAACTCGACAACCGCGCCCTGCTGGGCGCACTGCTCGCGACGCTCGAGGCCGATCCGCGCGTCACCTTGCATTGGCAGACGGCGCGGGCGCTCGAGGACTTCCGGCCCGGCCAACCGGGCCAACGCGGCGAGCCCGACTGGGTCATCGATTGCCGCGGACTCGGCGCGAGGCGTGAATGGCCGGCACTTCGTGGCGTGCGCGGTGAGGTGATCCGGGTCCATGCGCCCGAAGTCCCGCTCACGCGGCCGACGCGACTCGTCCATCCGCGCTATCCGCTCTACATCGCGCCCAAACCTGACCATCTGTTCGTGATCGGCGCGACCGAGATCGAGTCGGACGACATGTCGCCGATAAGCGTGCGCTCGGCGCTCGAACTTTTGAGCGCCGCCTACGCAGTGCACAGTGGCTTCGCCGAGGCCCGGATCGTCGAAATGGCAGCCCATTGCCGCCCGACGCTGCCCGACAACTTGCCCGCGATCCGCCAGCCTGCCAAACGGGTGCTGCAGATCAACGGCCTGTACCGCCACGGTTTTTTGGTCGCGCCTGCGCTGCTCGACATAACAATTGAAATCCTGCGGTCCGGTCATTCGGCGCTCGCCGAACGCCTGGGGCTGCAACTTAACGGGGACGAAACACGATGCGCATCCTGATCAACGACACATCTCACGAACTTCCCGAAGACGCCTGCGTCGCCGATGCGTTGGAGGCGCTGAAAGCCACGCCGCCGTTCGCGGTGGCGGTCAACAAGGACTTCGTTCCGCGCTCGGCCCATGCCACCCGGACCCTCGCGCCCGACGACAGGGTCGAGGTCATTCGGCCTGTCACCGGCGGTTAAATTCCTCCAACATGAATCAAGTCGAATCATCAACGCACAGCGACCCGCTGGTGCTCTACGGACAGTCGTTCGAAAGCCGTCTGCTGCTCGGCACCGCGCGCTTCCCGTCTCCCGATGTGCTCGAAGCGGCCGTGCGGCGGGCCCGTCCCGCCATGCTCACCGCGTCGCTACGCCGCCAGTCGGCCAGTGCCGGCACTTCAGGCGACGACAACGGCTTCTGGGCGCTGCTGCGCGCGCTCGACACGCCGGTGCTGCCCAACACGGCGGGATGCCACAGCATCGAGGAGGTCATCACAACCGCGCAGATGGCGCGCGAAGTGTTCGAGACGCCGTGGATCAAGCTCGAATTGATCGGCGACGACTACACGCTCCAGCCTGACACTTTGAACCTCGTCGATGCGGCATCTCGACTGATTCGCGACGGCTTTCAGGTGCTGCCCTACTGCACCGAAGACCTGGTGCTGTGCCGGCGCCTGGTCGAAGTCGGTTGCCAGGCCGTCATGCCGTGGGCGGCACCGATCGGTACCGGCCGCGGTCCGGTCAACCCTTATGCATTGCAGATGCTGCGCGAACGACTCGAGGTGCCGATGCTGATCGACGCTGGCCTCGGCTTGCCGTCGCAGGCATGTCAGGTCATGGAGTGGGGTTACGACGGCGTGTTGCTCAACACCGCGGTCGCGCTGGCGCAAGACCCGGTCATGATGGCCGGATCCTTTGCCGATGCGGTGCGCGCCGGTCGCGCAGCGCGTCTGGCGGGGGCCATGACCGCGCAGGAGGCGGCACAGCCCAGCACTCCGGTGCTCGGAACGCCGTTCTGGCATCAGGAGGCATCGCGATGAACGATCGGATTGGCGACGCCGCATCGATTGCCGCTGCGATCGTGCTGGCGCATACGGCACGGTTCGGCAGCGCCAAGCCCAACGACACCGAACTTGGGGTCAACGACGGCGACCCCGTTCTGCATGGCGCGCGTCAGGCGTGCGCCACGCTCGGTTTCATTGCAGCCGATGCCGACCTGCTGGCCCATGCCTGGCAGGCTCAGACCCGGCGAACCGGCCGCTTCGACGCGATCCACTGGCCCGACACGCCCGCCGATTTCGGCCTGCGCGAATACCCGCCCGCCGAGCGCACCGATGCATTCGCGCCCTGCCCCGAACAGCTCGGCCTGTATGCCGTGCTGCCCGACGCCGCCTGGGTCGCCCGGATGGCGCGCGCGGGCGTGCCGACATTGCAGTTGCGCTTCAAGGCGAACGATGCGCAAGCAGTCATCGAGGAAGTCGGCGCTGCGGTCGATGCCGTGCGCGGAACCGACGCCTTGCTCTTTGTCAACGACCATTGGCGGACTGCCATTGCCGTCGGCGCATACGGCGTTCATCTGGGCCAGGAAGACCTGGACGCCCTGCCCGCAAGCGCACTCGACCAGATTCGCGCGGCCGGCTTGCGACTCGGCGTCAGCACCCATGGCTATGCGGAAATGGTCCGCGCCGACGCGGTAAGCCCGAGCTATATCGCGATGGGTGCGGTCTTCCCGACGACCCTCAAGCAGATGGCGACTGCGCCGCAAGGCGTCGCGCGGCTGGATGCTTACGCGCGGCTGATGCGCGGCTATCCACAAGTTGCCATCGGCGGCATCGATGCCGAGCGCATGCCCGCGGTGCTGGCGACCGGCGTCGGCTCGGTGGGGGTGGTGCGCGGACTCGTCGCGGCGGCCGATCCCGAGGCTGCGGCAGCGCAATTGATGGCGATCGTCGCGTCTGGCGGGAAAGTGTCGTTCGCAGGCGGCGCATAGAATTCAACGGTCCGCCGAGCACAGTCGGCAGACATCGCTAGGGGTGCCGACGCGCAATCAAACCGGTTGCGCAACGGCTGAGAAAGTCCCTTTGAACCTGATTGAGGTAATCCTCGCGCAGGGAAGCATGCAAAAAAGCCCGGCTGCCATCTCGCCAGCCATTCGGGCATCGCAAGCCGACCTGCCATTGCGTCGAAAGAACGTCATGGCAACTTCTTCGTACAACCCGGTTTTCAAGAAAAAAGGGGCTGAAACGCCCGTCCTGCGTGCGCTGACAGCTCTAATTTTCATAGCAAATGCGGTGTCGGTGCATGCACAGGAACGCACCTTGCCTGCGGTGACGGTCAGTGCCGATGCGCCGCCGCCTGCTGCCAATGTCAGCGGTTTCGGCGACATGCCGCTCTCGGCGGTGCCGATCTCGGCGACGGTGATCGACAGCGGCCAAATTGCGGCAAGCGGCGCGCGGCGCCTGTCCGACCTCACGCAGTTCGATGCGTCGGTCACCGATTCGTACAACTCGCCCGGCTACTGGGACTTCTTGACGGTGCGCGGCTTCGTACTCGACAACCGCTTCAACTACCAGCGCGAGGGCTTGCCGATCAGCGCCGAAACCTCGATTCCGCTCGACAACAAGGAGCGGGTCGAAATCCTGCGCGGCACCAGCGGCATTCAGGCCGGCACCAGCGCGCCGGGCGGGCTGGTCAACTACGTCGTCAAACGGCCGACCGAAAAGGATTTGCGTGAAGTCCGCACCGAATATTCGAGCCGTGGCAGTCTGCTCGGCGCGGTCGATCTCGGCGGCCGATTCGGTGCAGACCGGCAGTTCGGCTATCGCTTCAACGCCGCGTTCGAGAACCTGAAGCCGCAGACGCACAACATCGACGGCAACCGCAACCTGTTTTCACTCGCGGCCGACTGGCGCGTCACGCGCGATTCGCTGGTCGAATTCGAGATCGAGAAAAGCCACAAGACGCAGCCGAGCCAGGCCGGCTTCAGCCTGCTCGGCAACGTGTTGCCGGCGGTGCCGAACCCCAACCTCAACCTGAATAATCAGCCCTGGTCGCAGCCGTCGCGCTTCGATGCGCTGACCGGCACCCTGCGCTTCACCCAGGCGCTTGCGCGCGATTGGCGCTGGAGCGCGCAAGTAGGCCGGCAACGCCTCAAAACCGACGACCGCCTCGCATTCCCTTTCGGCTGCGGCGCCGAAGGCAACTTCGACCGCTATTGCTCGGACGGCACTTTCGACTTCTACGATTTCCGCAGCGAGAACGAACGCCGCGTCGAAACTGCCGGCAACCTGAGCCTCAAAGGCAGCGCGATGACCGGCAGCGTGCGGCACGAACTCGCTTTCGGCCTGACCCGCAGCCAGGTGCGCAATCGCTTCGATGATTCGGCGTTCAACTATGTCGGCAGCGGCAACATTGTCGGTACCGCGATCGTGCCGCCCGATCCGGGCCTGACCACGCCGAACACGAATCGCAACGAGCGCTCGACCGAGTTCTCGGTCCACGACGCGATCCATTGGAACGAGCAGCTCACGACCTGGGTCGGCGTGCGCTACACCCGACTTTCACGAACCAGCATCGGCACCGACGGCGCTAACCCGACCGCCTACAGCCAGACCTTCACGACACCCTGGGTGGCTGCAAGCTATGCATTGCGACCCGATTTGCTGGCCTATGCGAGCTGGGGCAAAGGGGTCGAATCGCAGTTGGTGCCGAACCTGCCGATCTACAGCAACGCCGGCCAGGCACTGCCGGCGCTCGAATCGCGCCAGTGGGAAATAGGGCTCAAGGGAACGCAAGCGGCATTCGATTGGCGGGTCGCCTACTTCGACATTCGCCGCCCCGCCACCAACCTCGACACCTGCGACGCCGCAGCAGGCGCCTGCACGATCGGCTTCGACGGCGCGGCGCGGCATCGAGGCGTCGAAGCCAGCGGCCAATGGCGCCGAGGCCCATGGCGGCTCGCAAGCGGCCTCACTTGGCTCGACGCCAGGCGCGAAAGCAGCATCGCCGACCCGGCCGTCAACGGCGAGCGGCCGACCAACGTGCCCCGCGCGGTGGTTCGCGCGCAAGCCGCGTACCGGCTCGCGAGCGTGCCGGGGCTCGAAATCGAAGGCCAGCTCTCGCACGAAGGCAAGCGCAACGTTCTGGCCGATGGATCGATCGAATTGCCGTCGTGGACGCGTTTCGACACCGCGCTGCGCTACGACACGAAATGGCAAGGCACATCGCTGCGCTGGACTTTGGCCGTGGAGAACGTCTTGAACCGCCGCTACTGGAAAGAGTCACCGACCCAGTTCAGCCATGTGTACTTGTTTCCCGGTTCGGCGCGCACGCTGAGGCTGGGACTGAGCGCCGCTCTTTAGCGGATCCGGCCTTCGAAACCGATGAAAAGGTTGTGCGCACAATGACGCCCGAATGAATTCCACCACCGACCCGCCGCCGCTCGTCCATCCGACCTACCGACCCGACATCGACGGATTGCGCGCGATCGCGGTGATCGCGGTGGTCGCCTTTCATGCCTTTCCCGAATGGATGCGGGCCGGCTTCATCGGCGTCGATGTCTTCTTCGTCATTTCGGGTTTTCTGATCAGCTCGATCATCTTTCGCAGCCTGTCGGCGCAGGGTTTCAGTTATCGAACCTTTTACGCGCGGCGGATTCGGCGCATTTTTCCGGCGCTGGCATTGGTTCTAGCGGCGACTTTGGCGATCGGCTGGTGGGTGCTGTTGCCGCACGAGTGGGTGCAGCTCGGCAAGCATCTGTTTGCCGGCACAGCGTTCGTGTCGAACTTCGCGTTCTGGAGCGAGGCCGGCTATTTCGACACGGTGGCCGAGACCAAGCCGCTGCTCCATTTGTGGTCGCTCGCGATCGAAGAGCAGTTCTACATCGTCTGGCCGCTGCTGTTAGGGCTTGCCTACAAGCGAAAGTGGCGGCTGTCGTTCGTGGTCGGCGCGCTCGCAGCGGCTTCGTTCGCGTTGAATATCTCCACCGTTCACAGCCACCAAACCGCGGCGTTCTACTCGCCGCTGTCGCGCTTCTGGGAATTGATGATCGGCGGCGCGCTGGCCTGGTGGCGGCAGAACCGACCCGATCGGCTGACCCGCTATCGCGATCTGCAATCGGTGTTCGGATTGCTTTGTATCGTGCTCGGCCTGGTGCTGATTCGCAATGGACGAACCTTTCCGGGAACCTGGGCCTTGCTGCCGACAGTGGGCACCTTCTATTGCATCTCGGCCGGGCCGACCGCATTTTTTAACCGCAAGCTGCTCGCGGCCAGACCGTTGGTGTGGATCGGCCTTATCAGCTATCCGCTCTACCTCTGGCACTGGCCGTTGCTGGTGTTCGCGCGCATCGTCGGCGAAGGCAAACCGAATCTCTGGATACGTTTCGCGATCGTGCTGGCCAGCTTCATGCTGGCCTGGCTCACTTATCGGTTGCTGGAACTGCGATTGCGTCATAACGGACGACGGGTGGTCGTTGTCATGCTGATCGCCGCGATGGTGACACTGGGCGCCGCCGGCTTGCTCGCGAACCGTCATGCGCTGCCGAACCGGCACAACGATGCGTACATCAGCGAAGTGGTGGCGGCGAAGCGCGACTGGACCTACCCCGACGGTTTGACGCCGATGCAGATCGGCGACCAGCTGATCTACCGCATCGGTTCGGGCGGCGGCAATGTGCTGCTGTTCGGTGACAGCCATATCGAGCAATACGGCCCGCGCGCCGTTGCGCTTGCAAAGGAGTTGCCCGATCAGCTCAACACCCTTTTCTTTGCGACCTGGGGCGGCTGTCCGCCGATTCCCGGCGTGGTCGACGGTCACAACGTGTTTTGCGACCCGCGCCGAAAGGAAATGATTCAATACGCGCTGGGCCGCGACGTCGACTCGGTTGTGGTCGGCGGCTGCTGGAACTGCTACTTCGTCACGCTCGCCAACCCGGCACTGAAATTGCCCGAAGGTGTCGGCTTTTTCTACGTCGACGCCGACGGAAGGCATCCATTTCAGAATGGCGACGGCGTCGAGAAAGCGCTCGAATCGCTGGAGCGCCTGCTCAAGCTGCTGTCGGTCCAGAAGAAGGTTTACCTGCTGCTCGACGTGCCGGTCGGCGCTGCCTTCGGCCCCGAAAAGCTCATCAGCGGCAGCCGGCTCGGCACTTTGAAAGCCGCGCGCTTGACGCCGACCGCGCCGCTGCCCGAAGCGCAGCGGCAGTTGAATACGAGGTTACGGGAGATTGCGAAGCAGGCCGGTGTGTCGGTGATCGATCCGCTGCAAACCCTCTGCATCGCCGACAAATGCATCCGCGCCACGACCGATGGCAAACCGATCTACAAGGACGCCGATCACCTGCGTGCGAGCTTCACCGCCAAGTTTGCGAATTGGCTGGACGTGGCGTTGATTCGGCCGAAATGAGGCGCTTCCGCTTTGGATTGTTTTGAGTCGAATCGGGCTCTAAGCCATACTGGACGTGCGCAAACAGCTATTTATTTCATAGCGGTTGCCCGTATTGCTCGTGGGGATTGCGCTGCGGATTTGAACATCTTGTCTCGTCGCTACGCGCTGATCGACCTGACCGACTGACGCATCGCTTCAGCCGACCGCTTGTGGCGTCGGCCGAGTTGGCCCTTTGCCTCCATAACGCTTGTCACCGCCGCGACGATTGACCCAACCGTTGCGACTTACCCTCCGAACGACCAACCGGAGGAGCTGCACGCATGGACGCGAATACGAATCCCCTTCAGTCTTTGAAATCTCTCAACGAACTTGCGGCTTTCAATCGCTGGTGCGGGATCGAAGTGATCGACGCAGAGGTTGGCCGCGTCACGATCGAAATGCCGTGGCGCGCCGAGGTCGGTCAATACACCGGCTTCATGCATGCCGGCCTTGTCGGCGCACTCATCGACACGGCATGCGGCTACGCCGCAGCAACGATGGCAGGCAACAATTTGCTGGCTTCGCACTTCTCGGTGAACTGTTTGCGCCCTGCGGTCGGCGAGCGTTTCTCTGCGCGCGCACGCGTCGTCAAGCCGGGGAAAGCGCAGTTCTTTACGGCGTGCGAGTTGTACGCACTATCGGAAGGGAAGGAAGTGCTCGTGGCGACTGGCGAGACACTTTTGATGGTGGTCGCGAAATAAACCAGCCGCGAAGCCACTCCCGAGATGGCGGGCTTCGCTCCCGGTCGCCGGCGCAGGCCTTCAATTTCCCGTCCACACATCCGTGACATAGCGATCGTGGGCGATCATTTTCTCGATCCACTGCTCCGGATCGGCCACCTGCCCGACCGTGCGCGCGATTTCGCCGAGCGTGCGCCGCACATCGGGTTCCATGCGGGAGCCGTCGCCGCAAATGTAGATCACAGCGTCGGCATCGATCAGCTTCCAGACTGCTTCGGATTGCTCGCGCATCAGGTCCTGCACATAAACCTTGCGCTTGCTTTCACGCGAAAACGCGGTGAAGAGCTGCACCAACCCAGCATCGGCCCAGCCCTGCAACTGGTCGGCATAGATGAAGTCCTCGCGGGGATGGCGGCAGCCGAAGAACAGCATCGCAGGCCCGAGCGCGGTGCCGGCTTTTTGCAATGCTTCGCGCTCCTGCAAAAAGGCGCGGAACGGCGCGAGTCCGGTGCCCGGCCCGACCATGATGAGCGGCCGCATTGGGTCGTCGGGTAGCCGGAATGCGACGGTCGGCTCGCGCACCAGCGCATGAACCGCATCGCCGCTTTGCATCCGCTGCACATGGTTCGAGCAAACGCCTTCGAACTCGCCGACGCCGCAGCGCGCCTTGCCGGCGACCACGCCGACCGTGATTGCGAGCCGCGCGGGATCGGCCAACGGCGACGACGAGATCGAGTAATACCGCGGCGCGAGCGGTGCGAGCGTTTCCAGCACTGCACCGAAGGGCGGCGCGGCAGCCGGAAATTCGTCGAGCAGGTCGAACACCGACTTGCGCTTTTGCAGCACCTCGGACTTGTAGAGCTTCGATGCCTCGTCGCTGGTACCGGTCAGTGCCTCGAGCCTGCCGCGCGTGACCGGGCATGGGGTGTGTTCTGCCAGCGCCGCAATGCTCTTGCGGCTCGCGACGTCCTGCAGTTCGACGAATTCGCCGAGCAAGCGGCGAACTGCGATGGGTTGGTCGGTCGGAAGAAATGTCTTGCGGCCGGCCGCGGTTCGCAGCCGCACGTGTGCGTCGCGCGCAAGGCCGAAACGGGCCATCACGCGCTCGACCATCCAGTCGCTGTTGCGCGGCGCCACGCTCAGATGGTCGCCCGCGCGATAGCGCATGCCTTCGGGCAGCGCGAACTCGACATGGCGGGTCGAACGTGCATCGGTCGCAGCGGCGCCTTCGCCATGTTCGGCCGAACTCTGTAATTCGCTGTTCACGGCCACCATGAGCCGGCTGAAACCTTGCGCGACCGCAGGCGAAAGCACGCCCGCGGGCGCGACATCCTCGATTAGCAGCAATGGCTCGCTGCGCCCGCCTGCGGCATCGACAGCGATGCTCAATGTCTGGCCGAGGGCAGGCCACAGCGCCCCGAACCAGCTCTGGAATGCGCCGTCCATGTCTTCACGCGCATCGCCCTCGCCGCGCTCCATCATCCGGTGCGCGCCTAGCGCGGCCAATTTCTCGTCGATCGCTCGCGGCACCGACTGGTAGGTCGCGGCCCAATCGCTGTTGCCGCAACCGAACACGCTGTAGTTCACGCCCTTCAACGCGGCGTCGGTGTCGCTCAGCCAGCGCACGAAGCCGCCTGCGTTGTCGGGCGCCACGCCGTTGTACGAGGCGCTCACGATCACGACTGCGCCTGCCACCGGCAAGGTGCCCGCGAAGTCGTCGAGCGACGCGAGTTCGGCCGCGAAGCCGCGTGCTGTGCCCTCTTCCGCCACCTGGCGCGCGAGGTCTTCGGCGGTGCCGAGGTTCGAGCCGTGCAGCACCAGCAACGGCGTTCCGTGGCGCGGCGCGGCGGTCGATGCGACCGCGCTCTGCGCCTGCGCATCACCGGACGCCGACGCTGAACCGGCGCCGGCGGGCGCACGCGCAGCCGGTGATCGGCCAACCGCCTCGCGTAGCCGCACCTGAATATGAAAATGCTCCGGCTTGATCGTGAGCGCTTCTTTCACCTTCAGCTTGTAGTCGGTGTGGTCGATCAAGTCGAAACGCTGCAGCACCATCGCAAGCGTGAGCGTCGCCTCCTGCAACGCAAACTGGCGCCCGATGCACGAGCGCTGCCCGGTGCCGAAAGGCTTGTAGGCATTCGGCGGCAAGGCGCGTTCGGCCTCGCGGCTGAAATGCTCGGGGTTGAACTCGTCGGCGTCCTCGCCCCAGACGGCCTTGTCGCGGTGCAATGCGAGCGCATGCAGGATCACGAGGTTGCGCTTCTTGATCGTGTACTGCCCACCGATCGTCGTGTCCTCGAGCGCGCGCTTGGCGATGGCCGGCGCCGTGGGGTACATCCGAAGCGCTTCCTTGAGAATTTGCTGGATGTATTGCAGCCGATTGACCTGCGCATAGGTCGGCTCAACGGCCAGATCGGTGCCGAACACGGTGTCGACTTCGGCCTGCGCCTTCGCGAGAATTTCAGGGTTTTTGACGAGGTAGTACATTGCGAACGAGAGCAAACCGCTGGTCGTCTCGTGCCCCGCGATCAGGAACTCGATGCACTCGTCGCGGATCATCTTGTCGTCGAGCTTTTCGCCGCTCTTCTTGTCGACACCAGCGATCATGTAGCTGAGCAAGTCGGGCCGGGTCGCGATGTCGGCGCCGCTATCGCGACGCTCCTTGATGATGTCCTCGACCATCCGGTGCATGTAGCGGATGTCCTTGCGCTGCTGGGTCAGCTGCTTTTTCATCATCAGCTCTTCGAGCGGCAGGCCGCGCCGGTCCTGCACCGTCTCGAGCGTGCGCACCATCGCGTCGACGAACGGATGAAAGCCCTCGCGATAAAAAGAATTGAAGCGGTAGCCGAAACCGCACAATCCGATCGTGTCGAGCGTGAGTGCCGTCATGTCGCGCGTGACATCGACCTGGTCGTCGAAATTGAGCCGCTCCCATTTGGTAACCAGCTGGTTCGCGATGTCGAGCATCATCGGGTGATAGGCCTGCATCGCGCGCTGGCTGAAGTTGGCCAGCAAGATGTTGTGCGGCTTCGACCAGGTCGGCTCGTCGGTGTCCGACGTGAAAAGCCCATGCGATGCCGCGCGCAACCGCCGCAATGCGCCGCGCGTGCTTTTGTCGAAGCGCTTTTCGTCGCAGAGTTCGTCGACCAACGCCGGCGAAGAAACCACGATCACCGGCATGCCCGGCATGTCGAGCCAGAAAATACCGCCGAGATCGCGCGCGATCTTCCACATGTCGAGCACGGGCGAATCCGAGCCGATCGACAGCAGGTTGCCGACGATCGGTTTGCGCGGCGGGTGCGGAATGGGATGAAGCGGGTTATGACCGGACATGGGCGTTCTCCTCGTAGGTGCGAGCATACGTGGGCTCGCGAGGCTTGCCACCGGGTTGCAACCCCAAGCGCCGCGCGCAAACGCAGGTAGCCCCGGAAGAATAAGCAGCTCGCCGGCGCAAAACAGCCCGAATTGGGGCAGTTGACCTAAATATCGCGCTGTTCTAGTTTTTATCGACCAGTGCTTTGGCGAGACCATTACCGGGTCGTTTCGAAAAGCGGTCACTGATTGAACAGTGGCGCTGTTCGAACAACGATATCTACCAACTCAGCTCAACCAGCGCCTCAAGGAAAAACATGTCTACTTCTACTCAAACCCTCAATTCCGTCGCCCTGAACGTCGTCGACCAGTACGGCAATGCCGGCAAGCATCTGGCGCAAGCCTGGCACGGCGGCCTCGCACGCATGATCGGTGGCGCCAGCGAGCGCTATTCGAATTTCGTTCAGACCCGCTCGATTCCGTTCGTGAGCGAGCAAGTCAAGGCCGATCTGGTCGCAGCGCAAGAGCGCATTTCGGGCATCGTCCTGAACGGCGTACATGCGGCAGCCGGCCGCAGCGTTCAAGCCGTCGACAGCATGACCAGCCGTACTTCGGGTGCGATCAGCGCCCTCGGCAACACCGCCGGCCGCGTCGAAATGGCCTTCAACGTGTCGCCGACCGCGGTTGCTACGATGCGCCAGGTCAACCTGCCCGCTGCCCACCTCGCATTGCAAGTCGCCGAGAAGGTTGCGCAAGGCGCGAAGGCGATTGAGGCGCGCGTTGTTTCGACGGAAATCGAAGTCGTCGTGACGCCCAAGCGCGCTACCAAGCCGGCCCGCCGCGCTGCGCGCAAGTAAGCCATACTGCGCGGCAACCGGAGATGCAATGACCGACAAGCGTTCAGGCAAGCTAGCTGTCAAGAGTCCCGCGAAGGCTGCTGCCGCCGCGCGCACCGAGGCAGCGGCAAGTCCGGCGCGCAAGAAGGTCAACGCGCCGGTCGTGCCGCGCTCTGCGCAGTCTGCGAGGCCTGCACAGGCATCGGCGAAAGTCGCCAAATCGCCTGCCGCACCCAAAGCCCGCGACGGGTTGCTGCGTGCCGGCTTGCGAGCACTCGGCGACGTGCGCGACGGTGTGGTGCAACGTCAGACTCGGGTCGTCGAAACGCTGCTCGGGCTGCCGCAGCCGCGGGCTTCGGGGCGGTCGGCTCCCGAGCCATCTCAAGTGTCCCGGGCATCGTTCGATCCGCTCGGTTTTCGCAAGATCGAAGACGTGTTCGACCAGCGCATCGCCGCCGCGCTCGAACGGCTCGGTGTGCCGAGCGCCGCGCAGTTCGAAGCGTTGCAACGGCAGCTCGACCAATTGACCGGCAAGCCTGCGGTTGGCGCCGAATCCGGATCCGGCAAGTTGGCCAAGCCAGGCAAGCCGCGTTCCGACAAGCGCTGAGCGTTGGCAATCGCAACCCGAATCGATCCGTGGCCGGCTCCAGCACGCGCGACCGCATTCTGGAAACCAGTCTCCAGCTCTTCAACGCGCATGGATTGCCGTCGGTGTCGACGCACAAAATCGCCGCCGAAATGGGCATCAGCCCCGGCAATCTGCACTACCACTTCAAGGCGAAGCGATTGCTCGTCGAATGGCTTTACCGGCGCTTCGAGCAGCGCTTGCTCGAACTGGCGGACTCGGCCGATTCGGTCCGCGCGATCGACGACCTGTGGCTCACATTGCATCTGACCTTCGAGACCGTGAACGTCTACCGCTTCGTGTTTCGCGACATCGCGCACATCGAGGCCGAATACCCTGCCACGGCGGTCAAGGCGCGCGCGCTGGTCGCGAAAAACCTGCTCGGTGCACGTGCCTTGTGCGAGCGTCTGGCCGAGGCTGGCGTGCTGAACGCGACACAAGACGAAGCCGAGATGCTCGCGCTGCAAATCGTTTTCACGACCAGTTCGTGGCTCTCGTTCGAACGTTTGGTGGCGGCACGTCGGTCGGCGGATGGCAACGCGGTCGCGTCCGACACGGGTCTTGCCGCGTACTACACGCTGACCCTGCTCGCGCCGTACGTCGATCCGGGCTCGCGAGGCTATCTCGATTACCTGCGCAGCAAATACATTCGATGAATCTGTGCTTTTGCTTGACCGACTGTCACGACCGGAAGGACCGGAAAGACCGGCAAGGCCGGTATCTGCAAGCGACCAGCCCCAAAAGGAGTCCTCCATGACCGCCACTATGTCCAACGCTGCCTTCGACCGCGCCTCGCCCGAGTCGATCGCCGCGCCTTCCCGCTGGCTTCAATTGGCCGAGGGCCGCGCCTTCTGGGAGCTCGGCGCGACGATTTGGCTCTGGCCGCTGCTGAGTCTCGCGCCGCGCGGCGACGGTCATCCGGTGCTGGTGCTGCCGGGCCTCATCGCCGGCGACGGCTCGACCCGGATCCTGCGCCGCTACCTGCGCGAGCGCGGCTACGACGTGCAGGGATGGGGGCTCGGCCGCAACCTCGGCCCGCGGCCCGGCATCGAAAAAGGCATGTTCGACAAGCTCGAACAGCTTCATGGGCAGGACGGGCGCAAAGTGAGCCTGATCGGCTGGAGCCTGGGCGGCGCCTACGCCCGGCTGCTGGCCGCACGCCGGCCCGAACTCGTGCGCAATGTCATCACGCTCGGCAGCCCTTTCTCGGCTGGCCCGCGTTCGACCAATGCCTGGCAGGTCTACGAAGGCGTCAGCGGCCAGCGCGCCGACGATCCCACTCGCTGGCGCGATGTGCAAGCCACGCCACGCGTTCCGTTCACCTCGATCTACAGCCGCACCGACGGCATTGTCGCCTGGCAAGGCAGCATCGAAATAGTCGGACCGCAGGCCGAAAACGTCGAGGTGCATGCGAGCCATCTGGGCCTCGGCGCGAACCCCGCCGTGCTGTATGCGGTGGCGGATCGTTTGGCGCAGCCCGAAGACGACTGGAAACCGTTCAAGCGCGAAGGGCTCGGCACGTGGGTGTATCCGGAACCGGGGCACAGACCTTGAAAAATGGCGAGGACCGAGCTTGCGCCCTGCTCTGTTTCTCCATTGAAACGCTATTAAAGTTATAGCTGTCTGCGCAAGACTGACGGGCGTTTCAAGCACTATTCTTTCAAAATCTGCCTGAAGCGCTGCGACCCCTGCGGATGGCGACGTGGCTACTCTGTGGCAGCTTGCGGAACCTCTCCAGCCACCATGCCACGATGCAGCACGCGTGCGCCCGAGACGTCCGCATGATCGGCGCGGTGCATCGTCACGCGGTTGTCCCAAACAAGTATGTCGCCGGCTTGCCATCGATGGCGATAGAGCCTCGAAGGCCGGGTGCTGCGTCGGTACAACGCGCCGATCACGCGCTGCGCGGTCGCTCGATCGGCGCCGCTGAGTTCGACGCAGCGCTGCGGCGTCGACAAAAACAACGCGGTTTCGCCCGTCAATGGATGACGACGGAAAAGTGGATGCCAGTGCGATTCGGTTTCCCTGTCGATCCCGGTCGACCGATGCAGCACGCGTCGCCCCGCGAGCCATCGCCTGACGGCGGGTGTCAACTCGCTGGCCACCCGAACCTGGTCTGAAAACAGGGTCTGCCCGCCCGCATTCGGCAACTGCGCCGGGCGAAGCGCAGTGAATGAGGGCGGGCTTGCCATGTAGCTCGAATCGGTGTGAAAGACGCTGCGTGGCGGCGTTGACCGCCCCAGGTTCGTCACGATGTTCAGATCCGGCGCGCCTTCTACCGGCGTCTCACCGCGCGTGAACGTGAGCCTGCCGAGCCCGCGAAGGAAGCGAACGAACTGGGCATCG
This sequence comes from Variovorax sp., assembly GCA_965218415.1. Classification (GTDB taxonomy): domain Bacteria; phylum Pseudomonadota; class Gammaproteobacteria; order Burkholderiales; family Burkholderiaceae_C; genus Variovorax. The sequence continues at coordinate 1,929,590 of CBDCKT010000003.1, read as the reverse complement.
TCGGCCTGCTGGCCGCGGAAAACCACCACTCTGGCGCTCGCAATCAGAAATGCGATTTCGGCCATCTGTCGGCTGGAAGCCGCACGAAGGTCCAACCCGTGTACTTGCGCTCCGAACGGCGCAAGAGGCGTCGGCTGCATGCTTATTGAAGCGATGCCCGAACGCGCGGATCGAGTGCGCCGTCGGGGCCCAGCAAGCTGCCGGCAAGCAGATCGGCTTGCCAGAAATCCTGGTTGGCGGTGACTTCGCCGGGCGTCGCGATCACGAACAGTCCGGCGCGCTTGGCCGACATAACGCTGTTGGCCGTGTCTTCGACCGCAACCGCATCCGCTGCCGATACGCCGAGCTTCGCGAGCGCGTTCAGATAAGCGTCGGGCGCCGGCTTGCCTTGCGTCACATCGCTGCGAGAACCGATGTAGTCGAAGTCGCTGGCCGCCAGCGCGGCCCCTGCCGCCTCGAAGATCGCGTCGATATTCGGCTGATACGTGCTGGTGACGAAAGCCAGCTTCGTGCCTTGGCCTTTGGCAAACTTGATCAATTCCGAAACGCCTGGCCTGAGCTTGATGCCTTTTGAAACAAGCTCTTCGCATGCAATCTCGGTCTTGCGCGCATGAATTCTTTCGATTTTTTCGGCAGACAACGCCGCGTGGGTCGCCGAGGCGAGCATCGACAACCTTTCCTTGCCGCCGGACTGGTTGAGCAGTTCGGCATAGGTGTCGCGATCCCATTCCCAGTCGAGGCCGGCTTCTTTCAGTGCCTGGTTGTAAGCGCGTCGCTGGATGTCGGAGCTTTCGACGATGCTCCCGATCGAGCCGAACATCAAAGCGGATTTGGGCATATCTGGTTCTCCTGAAAGTTGAAGTGATCTGCGACTGGGTGATTCATGCGTCGACCAACGCCGCGCCGACCGTGGACGGCGCTTCGAGCCCGACATCGCTGCACAGCGGATCGATGCCACGCCCCATTCGGGGGTAGCTCTTGCACAGCGCCTTGTATTCGTCCAGAGCCGAATACAGATCGGCCTGAGTCAGCTTGTTGAGGTAGCCGCATTGGCCGATCGCATTCTTGGGAAGCGGTGCCACGAGGTTTTGGCCGCGCTTTTGCATCACGACCTGCTGGCTTTTCCAGATCGTTTCCTTGCGATCGAGAATTTCGTGCCAGAGGCTCAACCCATAACCACTGATCAATTTAAGGATGCGCTCGAAGTCACTTTTTTCAATCCATTGCAGCCTGAAGCTCAGATAGGCACCGAATCCCATACAGACCGACACGGCATGACCGTGCAAGAGACCGGCCTCAATCTCGAAACCTGGCGACCAGGTGTGGCCATACGCGTGCGGACGGCATTGATGGGTTTCATACAAGTTGTCATATTCCGCCGCCACATATGACTTGAGCGCGCCACCCAGAATTTTCTGCGAAAGGCTCCGAATCGCATCGTCGCCGGCGCATTCGACTGTGCCGAATCGCGTTCGCACGAGGTCGGCTTGCGCTTTCTCGAGATCGGCAAAAAGCTCGGCATTCTTGACGATGCTCATCTTGATGATTTCGGCAATGCCATGACGCAACCAGCCTTCGTGCAGCGACTTGAAAAAGTACCGGTCGGTGATCGACACCACCGGCGGGTGGTACGCGCCGAACAGATTCTTGTAGCCGAATCCATCGCAGCAGGTGCGCGGTGACGGTCCGGCATCGATGCCGGTGACTATCGACGTCGCGAGCATCACATAGGGGGTATTGCGGCCATAGAGCGCGCAAGCCAATCCGCCGGTGTCGGCCAGCACCCCGCCACCGACGATCAAAACCGGCTCGTTTCGGGACACACCGAGCGCCTTGAAATCGCCCAGCATTTTCTCGACCGTTCGGATTCCCTTGTCCGCCTCCATGGCGCGGTAGACACGCTTGTGCAGCACCACGTCGTGATGCGTGAAATAGCGCTCGAGCTGCGCGCCATAAATCGCTTCGACGCTTTCGTCCACGAGGCAGACGCAACGACCGAGCGACTGATAGATATCTTTCAGAACCGGCTGATCCAGGTCGAGCGACCGATCGACGATCTTGATGCTCGAAAAGGTACTCACCGACATCACCGCTTCGATGGTCTGGTCGTCTGCCGTACTGACCGCATGGCCGTCGGATTCGCGGTAGTTGGAGGTTGGATAGATCGCATGCGGATTCGTCTGCTCGAGCCGCACCGCGAGCGATTCGTAGAAAATCCCCGCGTCGGATGCGTTTTGAAGCGAAGCGGCGTAGTCGGTGAGTTTTTCGTCCCGAAGCGCTTCCGCCTGCTGAATCCGCTCTGCGAACCGCTTCCAGGCCGGGCCGACCGCCGGCTTCTCCGGCGCGCTGTCGAACGACGACAGGAGCTGCGCCAGCAACATGATGAAGCGGCGCAACGACAAATTCATGCAGCCGCGCAGCATGCGACACGCGGATATCCCTTCGACCGCACCGACGGCAGCGAATTCTTCGCCCAGAGCATTCGAGAACGCGGGTGCCTCCACCAGCGTCGACAACAGGCGCCTGAAATCTTCAGACGCGACAAGCCCGATCAGATCGCGCCCCGGATCGTCCCCGTTCAATGCCGAATGGTCGAACCGGTCGAGGAACTTTTGAATACCGTGCACCGTGCTGCTCATAAAACACAAGACCTTTGATTGGAAAATTGCCGCCCTGCGGCGACGCGAACCAGTGAAACTAGAAAAAACCAGACCGGAGCGGTCGAGCGAAAAAACGCAAAGCGCGATCAGCGGCCCCGCGTCGGATCGGCGTTCAGCAATTCTTCGACTGCCCGGGAGAAAAACAAACTGAGCGGCGTACCGGCCGCGCTCATCATCGTGGCAAGCACGCTTTGGGGTGAGAACGAGCAATAAAGCCCCGCTTCCAGGAACCAGGGCTTGCCTTCGGGATCGATCCTGAAATCGAAAAGGCTGTACTGCCGGCATCCGAGCGCGTCGTGGCACCGCAGCGCAGCATCCCGCACGGCGGGAAATATGGGATCGTCGGTGGCGACGATCCAGGACTGCGTGCTTTCTTTGGCAGCGAGTGTCATGCCGTTGTCCGCATCGCGGCTGAGCTTGTTCGCGCGGGTGCGAATCGGCCTTTTTTCGGTATCGACGAAATACTCTTCGAGTGGTAGGCATTGCAGTTCGCCGCCTTCGACCACGACGCCGCAGCGCACCTCGCGCCCGAGTTCGATGTATTGCTCGACCAGCACGCGGTCCGAAAAAGAAAAAGCTTCACGCAACGACCCCGCTGCCTCTTGCGTGGAGCGCGCGAGCGAAACCCCGTCGGAGTTGTCGGAATCATTGGGCTTGATGACGAGGGGCGGTGGCAGCGTGACCGCGTCGCCTGCGCGAAGCAACTCGCCGCGCGGAATGCGCACGCCGGCGCTCGCGACGATCGCCCGTGCCTTCGCTTTGTCAGCCGCGATCGCCATTTGCGCCGGCGGGTTTCCGAGATATGGAATTTTCAGCATGTCGAGCAGCGCGCGGTAAGCCGTCATTCCCGCCATGCAGAACATTTGCGGAAGCGCCAGATCGATGCGCTCGCCGATGATGCGGGCGATGGCCGGGCCGACGGTCATAGGCTCGCAAGCGTCGATCGCATCGCGTTCGAGCGATTCGGGGAAGCGCCAGAGGCCGTCAGGCGTGACAAGTGCAATGACGAACGCATAGCGCGCCGGATCGCGAAGCGCGTCGATGCACGCTCTCGCGTAAACATCGGAAAGCTCGCAAAAGAAATCGTTCGTCGGCGAGCCGACCAAGTGCAGGATTCGACGCAGCGGCACGGCTCAGTCGCCTCCCAACTGCACGAGCTTGCCGATATTGAAATCGATCTTGACCCAGCCGCGCCGCTCGCGCACATCTCTGAGCAGCAGCAGCGGAATCTGCCAGTGGTGCAGCATCAAAAACGGCAACGGGTCGCGCCAGTCGAACACCGCATCCTTGCCTCCGCGGATGATGCGCAGGCGCTCGCGCGTGGCGGCCATCGACCCCACGCGCGTGAGGAGTCGCCAGATCTCGTGATAGATCCAATAGGTCGGGCGGCTCGAAGCCAGCGGACGAATCGGGGCCGGCAGCGGCTGCTCGCCCAGATAAGCGTCCGCCAGGTCCGGATGGTCGTAGAACATCGTGATGGCCGAATGTGTTCTCGGATTGCATTCGATCGCGTAGATCCGGCCATCGTCGTCGGCCTCGATGAAATCGAAGGAGGCCTGGCCCGTCAGCGCGAGTTCTGCACCGAACCGCTGGACCCACGCCTCGATCGCCGGCTTGTCGACGTTCTTGTAATTGATCTGGAACGCAGAGGATTCACAACAGGCATGCACCCGCAGTTCGCCATGTTTGAAGGTGCCGTGCGTGCAAAATTCCTTGCCGGGAATGAACTCCTGGAGGATCCAGGGGTTCGATGCCGAGATCGGAAGCGAGCGCACAAAATCCGCCGTTTGCGCTGGCGTCGCGGCTGGAAGCTGCGTCAGGTCGAGACGCCGCACCGAGTCGTAGGCGATGCTCTTCAAAATGTAGCGCCGCGCCTCGCCGGAAAAATCGAATCGCAATACGTCGTCGGCGCACGTGACCCGGAAAGTTCGGGGAACAGAGAGCTGCATTCCTCCGGACGCTTGCGAAAACTCGTACTTGTCGTCGAGCAGCGAGATCTTCGTCGAGTCGACATGAATGATTTCGCAATAAGGCGCCAGCACGGCAATGGCCTGCGCATCGTGCAGACTCGCGACCGGGCTGCACACGGGCACGTACACATCGATTCGCTCCCGGCGAACGATCTCGAGCAAGGCGCGCGCATAGGTCGCTGATCCGGATTTGGGCAGCGTATAGAAGCGATCGACCGCGCGCGAAAAACGGTGGCCGATGAGCCAGTAGTCATGGCTCTCCACAAGGACGACCCTGTGACCGGCGTCGTGGAACGAGCGCGCGAGTTGCAGCGCCTTCGTCATTTTTCCGCCGCTGATGAGAATCGATTTCGGCTCGCGCGCGGGCACGCGCGGGCGGTCACGCCCCAATGCTTTTCGGAACGTGCGCCAGACCAGAGCTCCCGCGACGAGCCCCAAATTGAGCGGCAATGCGACTGTCAGCAAGGCCAAAGTCGCAATATCTTTTGCGACTATTCGAGCGCCGCCGGTCTTGCGGACGCTGCCGACATTGCCGATAGCGCCAGCGGTTCTGGTTAGATCGCTTGCCATGCGGATTACAGCGCCCCGGATTCGCGGCGGCGAATCAAGGTCAAGCCGTCCCGAAGCGGTATCAACACCTGCTCGACCCTCTCATCGTCCCTGACCATGCGATTGAACTCGGCGATCGCCGATCCGTTTGGCGTCATCGGCTCGGGCATCCAGGGGCTGCCCTGCATCAAGGTGTTATCGACGCAAATCGCACCATGTGCGCTGAGCAGTGAGCCGCCGAGCACTATGTCGAAGTAGGCCCCGTAGGCGGCTTTGTCGGCGTCGATGAAGATCAGGTCGAAGCTCGCTCCTTCTTCGTTCAAGCGCTGCAGGGTTCGAGCGGCATCGCCGACATGCACTTCGATCTTTTGCCCGTGCGGCGACGCATCGAATGCCTTTTGCGCCAATTCGGCGGCGAAGGGATCGATCTCGCAGGCGACCAGGCGGCCTTCCCCTGGCAAGGCTTCGGCCATTGCGAGCGCCGAGTACCCCGTGAAGAGCCCGATTTCGAGAATGCGCTTCGCCCGCATCGCGCCGACCAGAAACTTGAGGAACTGGCCTTCGACATGGCCCGAGAGCATCTCCTGCTCCAGCGCGACGGTGGTCTCGCCCTGCGAAAAATGGGCTGCCCAATCCGTCGACTGCGTGCGCGCGACGAGCGCCGACAACGCAGCGGATTCGGGTGTCGTGCAGTCCGCCATGTAGGGCGCCAACCCGTTTGCAAGCCGCGAAACATGTCGAATCGCCTCGACGAAACCGGAATCGAGCTCTGCCATGCCGCTGGCGTGCTGCGCGATCTGGTTCAACCGCTCGGCAATGATGCCGAGCGGATCGACAGGGCGCGGTGACGCGTTGGCGGCACCCGATTCATCTGTCGTCAGCAACTTACGTGACAGCATGCTCATTGGCGGTGTGGCGTTCCATGTTTAAAACCATCCCGGACTATCGGGAGTCACTTGCTCGGCGCAGGTAGGCGCATGCCGCAATTCGCGGAAGTCGATGCTGCTATCGGCTTGCAGTGGCGCGTTTGCATCGGGGCGCAAGACCGGCATCGCGAGCCGTCCGGCACATGGGCGCAGCTTTCGCACGGACCGTCGTCGAGCCGAAAGCCATCGATCGCAACACGGGTAATGCTATTAAAGGGATAGCTGCTTGCGCACGTCCAGTAAAGGTTTCAAACACTTTTTATTTGAAACTGTGTGGAACCCGTCATTCCCTGCGGACTGCGCAACGCGCATCCACCCACAACGATCGTTTCGGTTGTAAAACGTGTTCCGCTAGCGCGCGCGTCGGCACGAACTGTTACCGGCGCGCAGTTCGACACCGCACGTGAACTGGAGATGCTTCATGACGAACCTGGCTTCCGGCGAACGGAGTTTTCATCCCGAGGAGTGGACCGCACGCGTGCAATTGGCCGCGTGCTACCGCATCTTCGATCGGCTCGGTTGGGCCGAGATGATCTACAACCACATCACAGTGCGTTTGCCCGAAAGCGTTTCGGGCAAGCAAAAGCAGTTCCTCATCAATCCCTTCGGGCTGCATTACAGCGAAGTCACGGCGAGCAATCTGGTCAGGATCGATCTGGAAGGCCGCAAGCTCGATGCGTCGAATCCCTGGCCGGTCAACCCCGCCGGCTTCACGGTGCATGCCGCGATTCACGATCATGTCGAGGAAGCACATTGCGTGATGCACACGCATACCACGGCAGGCCTCGCGGTCGCCAGCACGGCCGAGGGGTTGGCGCAGAACAACTTTTATTCCGCGCAATTGCACGATCTGGTCGCCTATCACCCGTTCGAAGGCATCACGATCCATGCCGGCGAAACGCCGCGGCTGCTCGCGAACATGGGTGGCAAGCCGCTGCTGATCCTGCGCAACCACGGCTTGCTGGCGTGGGGCGTCACCCTGCCCCTGGCGTTCGTGCGGCTCTGGACGCTCCAGCGCGCTTGCGAGATTCAGGTTGCGCAGGCAGCGCTCGGCAAGGCGCTTCCGATTCCGCTCGGGGTCGCCGAGAGGACGACGACCGATTCACTTCAATTCAATCCGCGCTATGGCGCCGGGCAGGACGTGTACGACGCCCTGGTGCGGCAACTGGATCGGCGTGATGCGAGTTATCGAAGCTAGCTTCGACTGAAAAAGCGCAACCGAATGTCTCAGCCCGCCCTGCTCTTTTGCGATCAACGCGAGGAACACCTGCTCGACGGCGCACTCGCCGATCGCTTCGACTTCATCCGGCTGTGGGAGGCGCAAGATCCGCGCGCGACGCTCGAAGCGCGCGGTGGCGAGGTGATCGCGACGCTGACGACCCATCTCGACAAATCGATGCTCGATCGGCTGCCCAATTTGCGTCTGATCGCGGTACCAGGCGCGGGATACGACGGCATCGACGTCGCCGCCGCCCGGGCACGCGGCATCAAGGTCGCCAACGCCGGCAACACGCACAGCGGCGACGTCGCCGATCATGCGGTGGCATTGACGCTCGCTGCGGTCCATCGCTTGCCCGAAATGCACGCCTGGGTTCGGGATGGGCGATGGCTGCACTCCGGTCTTCCCAAGCGTCGGCGCGCCATGTCCGCCCAGCGCTTCGGCATCGTCGGCCTCGGCAACATCGGCAGCGCGATTGCACAGCGTCTAGCACTGTTCGGAAGCGAGATCGCGTGGTGGTCGCCGCACGACAAATCCGCAGCCTGGCCGCGTCGCGACAGCCTGATCGATCTGGCGCACTGGTGCACCGCGCTGATCCTCGCCACGCGCGGCGATGCGGCGGGCCTGATTGACGCCGGAACCATCGCGGCAGTCGGCCCTGAAGGGCTGATCGTCAACATCTCGCGCGGCACCGTGATCGACGAAGACGCGCTGATTGCCGCGCTCCGTGACGGCCGACTCGGCTATGCGGCGCTCGATGTTTTCGCGGAAGAACCCGCCTCGCCGGAACGCTGGCGCGATGTGCCCAATGTGATCTTGAGCCCGCACGTCGCAGGCGTCTCGCACGAGTCGATCGCGCATTTGCGGGGCGCTGCGATCCGGAATCTTTTGACCGTGCTCGATGGTGCGGATGTGGTCAATGAAGTCGGCGGATAGCGGGCGCCGGCCGGGCGTTTACTATCAAATAAATAGCTGTCAGCGCACGTCAATCGGGCGTTTCGGACCTTTTTCTCTTAAATCCTGACTTTTCGCCGAACGATCGGGATGTTAAATTTTGCGCGAGGCGCAGTGAAGCAGGCAGGCGGACAACGAACGTCCTCAGCGAAGAAGTTCGCAACGCAAAGAACAAAGGTCACGCCCTGTGCCGACTGCGGCGCCCGTCGCTGTCCATGCCCTGAAAAACATCGAATAAAGAATGCGTGGACCGACGCTGGCGAATTCGAGCGCTTCACTGTCGCTCATGTCGAACAGTTTTCAAAGCGCATCGTCGCCCGGCCTGAACACTTCGACGCGGCGCGTATCGGGGTCGATCAGGGCGTACCCGCAGCGATGGCAGCCGCCGATAGGAAGCGAATTTCGCACTCCTGTCGTAGGCCTGCGTCCCGGGCGAGAGAACTTGGATGACGAGGACGGGCTCGGTGATCACCTGCTCGTCGAACCTGAACTGCTCGTCACAGCCCACGAAAACATCCGGGTAGACAACAGTGTCATCGCCGATCCGCACCTTCATGCCTCCTCTGAAAACCTGGCAAGGCAATCCATCGAGGTGGTTGCCCAAATGCCGCGTGAGGTTGGCAACGATGCGGCTGTGGCCACGACGACCGCCGACATTGGCAAACACCTCGCCGCGATGGAACTCGTTGCGGCCTGCCTGGTTCGCTTTCCAGGCCATGAATTCCGACAGCGACAGTTTGCGAATTGCAACACCCATCATTTGCTCTTTGTGGTCTTCGCTGTACTTGCCCTTTTGCGGGCCATGCAACCGGGAAGTTCAAAGTCAAAAGGTGAAACGAAAAAGCCCCTGCAGAACGCTGCAGGGGCTTGGATTTTTTGGCTCCTCGACCTGGGCTCGAACCAGGGACCTACGGATTAACAGTCCGGCGCTCTACCAACTGAGCTATCGAGGAATGCAACCAACGATTATAACGTCGCGTCACGTGGGCTCTTCGAGGCCGGCGGCGACAAGAAAACGCATCCGCCGACGAAGCAGCGCTCGGCTGCCGTGAGGTCTGCAGCAGACGGTTGCTATCATTTACATAGCTGTCTGCGAACGTCCACCGGACGTTCCAGCGACTTTTCTCTTAAATTCTCAGTCCGCTTCCTGCAGCAACACCCACACACGCGCCGCGCTCGCCGGCATCTGCAAGCGGGGTGCGAGCGCGGCGCGGCCGTGTCGTGCGAGCGCATCGGCGACGGCGTTGACGACCGCGGGCGTGGCGCCGATGGTGCCAAGTTCGCCGACGCCTTTGACGCCGAGCGCGTTGTTCTTGCAAGGGATCGACGGGTCCATTTCGGTTTTGATATCGACCAGTACATCGGCGCGCGGCGCGGCGTAGTCCATCAGGCTTCCGGTCACGGGCTGGCCGGTTTCGTTGTCGTAGACCATGTGCTCGTACAGCGCCTGGCCGATGCCCTGCACGGCGCCGCCTTCGAGCTGGCCGCGCACGATCATCGGGTTGACGACTTTGCCGACGTCGTTGACCGAGGCATAGGCGACGACCTGCACGTCGCCGGTGTCGGGGTCGAGCTCGACTTCCGCGATGTGGCAGCCGTTGGGCCAGGTCGGGCCGGCGACGGTGCTGGTCGAATCCATGTCGATGCGCTTGTGGGCTTGGCGGCCGGCGAGTTCATACAGTTCGATGCGCAGGTCGGTGCCGGCGACGCTGAAATTGCCAGCTTCGTATTGCACGTCGTCGGCGGCCGCTTCGAAGTGATCGGCGGCGAGCTTTCTCGCCTTGTCGATAGTGCGGTCGGCGCCAACGCGCACGGCTGAACCGCCGGTGAAAAGCGATCGCGATCCCGCGCTGCCGAAACCGGTGCCGCGATCGGTGTCGCCTAGCACCACGCGCACCTGCTCGATCGGCACACCGAAAGCATCGACGACCAGTTGCGCGAGCGTGGTCGCGATGCCCTGCCCCATCGCATTCACGGCCGAAAACACTTCGATGATGCCGTCGGCTTGAACCGACAGCGTGACGCGCTCCTCGAATACATTGCCGCCGGTCCATTCGAGAAAGGTCGCGATGCCGAGCCCGCGCACCTTGCCGCGTTTTTTCGATTCAGCGGCGCGCGCGTCGAAGCCCTGCCAGTCGGCGAGCTTCAAACCCTGGTCCATGATCGACTCGAACATGCCGGTGTCGTAGGTCTGCGCCATCGGATTCGTGTAAGGCATCTGCTCGGGGCGGATGAAGTTGCGCCGGCGCAGTTCGATGCGGTCGATGCCGGTCTGGCGTGCGGCTTCGTCCATCAGCCGCTCGATCGTGTGGATGGTTTCGGGCCGGCCCGCGCCGCGGTAGGCGCCGGTGGGTGCGGTGTTGGTCAGCACCGCCTTGAAGTCGAAGTCGATCGTTTGAATGTCGTAGACGCTGGTCTGCACCCACGGGCCGATCAAAAGCTGGATCGCGACCGTGGTGCCGGTCGCGTAGCCGCCCGCGTTGGCGAGCGTGGCGATGCGCAGCGCGAGGATCTTGCCGTGTTCGTCGAGCGCGAGTTCGGCTTTGATATCGACATCGCGGCCGTGCGTGGTCGCCAAGAATTCTTCGCTGCGTTCCGACACCCATTTGACCGGCCGGTCGAGCAATTTTGCGCAGTACGCGACCGCGATGTCTTCGGGATAGGCGCCGGTTTTCATGCCGAAGCCGCCACCGACATCGCCGACCACGACCCGTACGTCTTCCTTGGGCAACCCGAGCGAATCGCAGACCGAATCGCGCGCGCCGGTCGGCATCTGGGTGGAAAGGCGCACGGTCAGGCGCTTCGATTCGGTATCGATGTGCGCGAGCACGGTACGCGGCTCGATCGTGAGCGCAGCAAGGCGCTGGTTGACGATATGCAGAGACACCGAGTGTTTGGCTTTGGCGAAGGCTTCGTTGGTTTTCTCGATGCTGCCGTGGCGCATCTCGGCGGCGATGTTGTCGGGCGCCTCCTCGCAAATCACCGGCGCACCGGACGCGAGTGCCGAAGCCATGTCGATCGCAATCGGCAGCAGCTCGTACTGAACATCGACGGCTTCGGCCGCGTCCCGCGCTTGCTGCTGCGTTTCGGCGACCACCACCGCGACCGCTTCGCCGACAAAGCGCACCCGCTTGTGCGCGAGCGGCCAACGCGGCGGCGAAACGCAATCGCCGCCGCCGGGTCGCTTGAAGCCCGCCGGACCGGGCATCGGCTTGACACCAGCCTGGGCCAGATCGGCGCCCGTGACAACGCGCAGCACGCCAGGCATTTGCGAGGCGGCTTTCGCGTCGACCGAAGCGATTTCGGCATGCGGATGCGGCGAGCGCACGAACGAAACGAAAGCTTCGCCGGTCGGCGCGAAGTCGGCGGTGTACTGGCCCACACCGCGCAGCAGCGCATCGTCTTCGAGCCGGCGCACGGCCTGTCCGCTGCCGAAACGCATGGCGGGAACATCGGATGGATTCATGGGATTCCTGGAATGTGGTTTTGGCGGCGATCCGAAGCGGAAGACGACGCAGAGCCGCCACTATAAAAGGCGCGCCGGGAATCTGCTCTACGCGCCCGGGCGCTCGACCGTGTATACCTCCTGCCCATGAAACTGCCCTGGCTCGCACCCGGCGACCCGTTTCCCGACCCGAGCAATGCCTGGAGCGAGGCCGACCCGGTGCCGGGCCTGCTCGCGGCCGGCGGCACGCTCGATGTGGCGCAGCTGCTCGACGCCTATAGCCAGGCGATCTTTCCGTGGTTCAGCGACGGCCAACCGATCCTCTGGTGGAGCCCCGATCCGCGAATGGTGCTCGAGGTCTCGCAATTCAGGGTGCATCGGTCGTTCAGGAAGACATTGGCCAAATTCGCTCGCCAGACGGGTTGCGAGATCCGCGTCGATCACAGCTTCGGCACGGTCATCGGCGCTTGCTCGCGGATGCCGCGCGCGGGCCAGTCGGGCACCTGGATCGTGCCCGACATGTTGCGCGCCTACCGGGCGCTGCACGCCGCAGGCCACGCGCACAGCGTCGAGACCTGGATCGACGGCGAACTGGCAGGCGGGCTTTATTTCGTGGCCATCGGCAAGGCGGTGTTCGGCGAGTCGATGTTCGCGCTTCGGCCCGATGCGTCGAAGATCGCGCTCGCTGCGCTGGTCGCGTTATGCCGCCGAAGCGGCATCGCCATGATCGACTGCCAGCAGAACACGCAGCATCTGGCCAGTTTCGGTGCGCATGAAATTTCGCGCGAAGCGTTTGCCAGTCACGTGGGTGCGGCCCGCAATCTCGTCGCACCCGAATGGAAATTCGAATCCGTATACTGGAATGAACTGCTTCCCGCGCGCCCTTCCATCTCGACGTGACCGACCTCAAGGACCTTCCGCTCCACACGTTGCAGTTCTATGCAACGGCGTCCTACCCCTGCAGCTATCTGCCTGACCGGCAGGCGCGCTCACAGGTCGCGACGCCAAGCCATCTGATCCACAACGACGTGTATTCCGGGTTGGTGGTCGGCGGCTTCCGACGCAGCGGCATGTTCACCTACCGACCGTATTGCGATGGTTGCCAGGCCTGCATTCCGTTGCGGGTCGACGCAGCCGGGTTTGCGCCCAACCGCAGCCAGCGCCGGGCGCAGGCGCGGCACGCGTCGCTGCAGACCCGCGTGTTGAAACTGTGCTTCGTGCCCGAGCATTACCGGCTCTATCTGCGCTATCAGAACGGGCGCCATGCCGGCGGTGGCATGGACCACGACAGCATCGATCAGTACACCCAGTTCCTGCTGCAAAGTCGGGTCAATTCGCGGCTGGTCGAGTTTCGCGATCCACCGCAGCCGGACGGTAGCCCGGGCGCGCTCAAGATGGTCTCTATCCTCGACGTGCTCGACGACGGTATCTCGGCGGTCTACACCTTCTACGAGCCCGAGCGGGGCGCGGGTTACGGCAACTACAGCGTGCTATGGCAAATCGCGCAGGCGCGCAGGCTCGAGTTGCCGCATGTCTATCTCGGCTACTGGATCGAGGGCAGTAGCAAGATGAATTACAAGGCGCACTTCCTGCCGCATGAACTTTTGATCGATGGGCACTGGCGAAGCGGTCCGCCAGGTGCGTTGGACTGAAAAGCACTGCGCGCCCGGGACGAAGCCGCGTAATTTCCCGGAATCGGTAATTTCACGAAGTAAAATGACGGAACTTCATCCGATTTTTTTGCCGGCATGAGCAAAGCCCGATCCGACCTTCCCGCCGCGCCTGTGATCCAGGTCATCGAGCGCATGTTCTCGCTCATCGACGTTCTGGCGTCGCGCGAGGAAGCATTCACGCTCAAAGAAATCAGCGAGAAGACGGGGCTGCATCCTTCGACGACCCACCGCATCCTCAACGACCTGGCATTGGGCCGCTTTGTCGACCGACCCGAGGCGGGAAGCTATCGGCTCGGCATGCGGTTGCTCGAGCTCGGTAACTTGGTTAAAGGGCGCCTCAACGTGCGCGACGCCGCGCTGGCGCCGATGCGCGAGCTGCACAAACTGACCCAGCAGCCAGTTAACTTGAGCATGCGGCAAGGCGACGAAATCGTCTACATCGAGCGCACGTATAGCGAGCGATCGGGCATGCAGGTGGTGCGGGCGATCGGTGGGCGTGCGCCGCTGCACCTGACGTCGGTCGGCAAGCTGTTTCTGGCGGCAGACGAGCCGCAACGCGTGCGCAGCTATGCCACGCGAACCGGGCTGGCCGGCCACACGCGCAACAGCATCACGCAGTTGTCTGCGCTGGAGCGCGAACTCGACAAGGCGCGGCACGATGGTCAGGCCCGAGACAACGAAGAACTGGAGCTGGGCGTGCGATGCATCGGCGCCGGCATCCGAGACGACCAGGGCAAGCTCGTGGCGGGACTGTCGATCTCCGCGCCAGCCGACCGGCTCGACGACAGCTGGATGCCGAAGCTGCAGGCGACTGCGGACGAAATTTCGAACGCGCTCGGGCATGGGATTGGCGCGCAACCGCCGACCTGAGCAGTTTTCCGAATGCGTAGCCGCGCGCTGGCTACTCTAAGCGGGCGGGTTCAGCGGGTTTTCGCCCGCATTTCGCGCCTCGTCAGCGCATCATCATCCGTGGCAGCGGTAAGTCAGCCCGCAGCGCTTGCCAGGGCTGCAACATGCGAGCCCTCGATCCAGCGCCTCACACGCTCGGCATCGCCGATGCGGCTGAACTTGCCGGTCGAATCGAGGAACACCATGATCAGCTTGCGTCCGGCAATGCGGGTCTGCATCACGAGGCATTGACCCGCCTCGCTGATATAGCCGGTCTTTTGAACACCGATGTCCCAGTCGGGGTTGCGAACCAGTCGGTTGGTGGTGGTGTACTGGAGCACCCTGTTGCCGACTTCGACCTGGTATTCGGAAGAGGTGGAATACTGGCGCACCATCGCATCGCGCGAAGCCGCATTGACCAGCAGCGCCAGGTCCTGCGCGCTCGACTGGTTCGAACTCGAAAGCCCGGTCGGCTCGACATAACGCGTGTTGCTCATGCCCAGGATGCGGGCCTTGGCGTTCATCACACTCACGAAGGTTTGAAGGCCACCGGGATAGGTCCGACCGAGCGCATGCGCCGCGCGGTTTTCGCTCGACATCAGGGCCAGGTGCAGCAACTCACCGCGCGGCAGCACGCTGCCGACGCTCAAACGCGAGCGACTGTTCTTTTCGGTGTCGACATCGTCCTGTGAGATGGTGATGAGTTCGTCCATCGGAAGGCGCGCTTCGCTCACCACCAAACCGGTCATGAGCTTGGTCAGCGATGCGATGGGCAGCACGGCCCGGTCGTTCTTGCGAAACAACACCTCGTGGGTGTCCTGATCGATGACGAGCGCCACACCGGACTTCAGGTCGAGCGCATCTTCAGAGCCGTGCAATCCAGCCAGCTCACCGAAGGACATGCGCGGCGGCGTAGGTTCGGCGACGCGAACGACCGACCGGCGCTGCACCACGACCTCGGTACGGCCATGTTTCTTGCGGATTTCGGCGACCACGTTGCGCCCGGCGCGCACGACTTTGCTGCTGTTGCCGCGTGTCTCCTGCGCTGCCCGAGCGCTGCGCGAGTCGCGCCGCACGGTGGTCTTTTCCGATCTCTTCGCAGTTTTTTCGGCTTGTGCGGACTTTTGCACGGATCGGCCGGCTTTCGCCGGTGCCGCAGCAATTCGCCGCTTGCTGTCGGTCGAGCTCTGTTGGTTTTTGACTGCGGATGGCGCCCGTTTTGCGGCGATTGCCGCAGGGCTCGTCAGCGCGACCGCGAAAACGGCTGCAGTGAGCAAGCCGGTGATGGCGGGCAACCGGCGCTGGGCGAACCCTGCAAGAGTCGAGACGTGCGGCATTGAATGAACTCCAGCAAACGGCGAATGGATGCCGAGTTTATCCAACTTGTAAATCACGCGCAATATCAGTTACTTGCGCGTTTTTCCTCGCTCCGAATTGAGGAGCGCGGCCAAACTAGCCTTGCGCGGCCACTCGCTCAGATTGACTCTGTAACTTATTGAGGGCACTCAAATAAGCTTTGGCCGACGCGACGACGATGTCGGGGTCGGCGCCCACGCCGTTGACCACCCGTCCGGCGTTTTGCAGCCGAACTGTCACTTCACCCTGGCTTTCCGTCGACCCGCTGATCGCATTGACCGAATAGAGCACCATCTCGGCACCGCTTTTCACATGCGACTCGATGGCTTTCAGCGACGCGTCGACCGGACCATTGCCATCGGACGAGCCCGTCACTTCCTTGCCTGCGACCGTGAATACAACTTGCGCCTGCGGACGCTCGCCGGTTTCGCTGCGTTGGGAGAGGGAGACCAAACCAAACCGTTCATCAACGCTCGAAACGTCGCCGTCGCTGACAAGCGCGAGGATGTCTTCGTCGAAGATGTCGGATTTTCGGTCGGCGAGTTCCTTGAAACGCATGAAGGCGGCGTTGACGTCGGACTCGCTCTGCATCGCGACGCCGAGTTCCTCGAGCCGCTGCTTGAAGGCATTGCGCCCGCTCAACTTGCCGAGCACGATTTTGTTGGCGCTCCAGCCCACGTCTTCGGCCCGCATGATCTCGTAGGTGTCGCGCGCCTTGAGCACGCCGTCCTGATGAATGCCCGAGGCATGCGCGAAAGCGTTGGCGCCGACCACCGCCTTGTTCGGCTGCACAACGAAGCCGGTGGTCTGGCTCACCATCCGGCTCGCGGCAACGATGTGCTGCGGATCGATCCGCATCTCGAGCCCGAAGTAGTCCTTGCGCGTCTTGACGGCCATCACGATCTCTTCTAGAGAGCAGTTGCCCGCGCGCTCGCCGAGGCCGTTGATCGTGCATTCGACCTGGCGTGCCCCGCCGATCTTCACGCCCGCGAGCGAGTTCGCGACCGCCATGCCGAGGTCGTTGTGGCAATGCACCGACCAGATGGCCTTGTCGCTGTTGGGTATGCGCTCACGCAGGGTTTTGATGAAGTTGCCATAGAGCTCGGGCACCGCATAGCCGACCGTGTCGGGGACGTTGATCGTGGTCGCGCCTTCGGTGATCACCGCCTCGAGCACGCGGCACAGAAAATCGACGTCGCTGCGGTAGCCGTCTTCGGGACTGAATTCGACATCGTCGATCAGATTGCGCGCGAAGCGCACCGAGAGCTTCGATTGCTCGAACACCTGCTCGGGCGTCATGCGCAGCTTCTTCTCCATGTGCAACGCCGAAGTCGCGATGAACGTATGGATGCGACCGCGCACAGCACCTTTGAGCGCCTCCGCCGAACGAGAGATATCGCGGTCGTTGGCACGCGAGAGGCCGCAAACAGTCGAATCCTTGATCACGTCGGCGATCGCCTTCACGGCTTCGAAATCGCCGTTGGAGCTGGCCGGAAAGCCGGCCTCGATCACATCGACCTTCAGGCGCTCGAGCTGCCGGGCAATGCGCAGCTTTTCGTCGCGTGTCATCGAAGCGCCGGGCGACTGCTCGCCGTCGCGCAAGGTGGTGTCGAAGATGATGAGTTGGTCGGTCATGGTGAGTTCTCGATGGGTGGATGAATCCACCAGCAACCCCAAAAAACAAACGGCCCGTTGCTGGTGCGAACGGGCCGTGGATCTGGAATTTGCGCGTGCGCTACCGTCTCCCCCCGTCGGAGGTCAGTAGTAGAGCCAGTGCAAATTGCTTCATGGGAGCGAAGATTATAAGCATGTGCTTCACTTGTGCAAATCGCGCTCGTCGGGCTCGTCGGTCGAAATGCTGACCAGGCTGGTCTGCAAGCCTTTGGACCGGCGCCAGCCATAGACGACATAGCCGCTCAGGCCGTAGATGACGAAGAGCGAAAACAAGACCGTCGGCGGATCGATGTTGATAACAGCGATCACCAGCGCAATCAATACGATCGTCGCGAACGGCACCGTCCGCTTCATCTGCACGTCCTTGAAGCTGTAGAACGGCGCGTTGGTCACCATCGTGAGCCCGGCGTAGAGGGTGACTACGAATGTCACCCACCCGATTTGCCGCCAGCTCACGTACGCGAAGTCTGCGCCGTGCCGACCCCAATCGGTGACGAGCCAGATGAAGCCAGCGACGAGCGCCGCAGCAGCCGGCGACGGCAATCCCTGAAACCAGCGTTTGTCGACGACGCCGGTATTGACATTGAATCGCGCGAGCCTGAGTGCCGCGCACGCGCAATAGACGAAGGCCGCGATCCAGCCCCAGCGCCCGAGACCCTTGAGCGACCATTCGTAGGCGATCAGCGCCGGCGCTGCGCCGAACGACACCATGTCCGACAGCGAATCCATCTGTTCGCCGAACGCGCTCTGGGTATTGGTCATGCGCGCGACGCGGCCGTCGAGGCTGTCGAGAATCATGGCCGCGAAGACGCCGAGCGCCGCCTGGTCGAAGCGCGCGTTCATCGCCATCACGATCGCGTAAAAACCGCCGAACAGCGCCGCCAGGGTGAACAGGTTCGGCAGGATGTAGATGCCCTTGCGACGCTTGCGCGGCACGGGCTCGTCCCACGAAGTATCGTCATGCATAAAATAGTGCTCCAGCGCCCGCCAGTCGTGCGCAGAAAGCTATCAATTCAGGAGCATGACGATCGAGCGTCATCAGTTGCGCGTCTGATCGACCAGCTTGTTTTTCTTGATCCACGGCATCATCGCGCGCAGTTTTTCGCCGACCACTTCGATCTGGTGCTCGCTGTTGAGTCGGCGGCGCGACAACAGCGTCGGCGCACCGGCGATGTTCTCGGCCACGAAGCTCTTCGCGTACTCGCCGGTCTGAATGTCTTTCAAGACCTGCTTCATCACCTTTTTCGATTCGTCGTTGATGATGCGCGGGCCGGTCACGTATTCGCCGTATTCGGCGTTGTTGCTGATCGAATAATTCATGTTGGCGATGCCGCCTTCGTAGATCAAGTCGACGATCAGCTTGAGCTCGTGCAGACATTCGAAATACGCCATTTCGGGTGCATAACCGGCCTCGACCAAGGTCTCGAAACCGGCCTTGATGAGTTCGACCGTGCCGCCGCACAGCACCGCTTGCTCGCCGAACAAGTCGGTTTCGGTTTCTTCGCGAAAGTTGGTTTCGATGATGCCGGCCTTGCCGCCGCCGTTCGCGGTGGCGTAGCTCAGCGCCAGGTCGCGCGCCTTGCCGGTCTTGTCCTGGTGCACCGCGACCAGATGCGGCACGCCGCCGCCTTGCGTGTAGGTGCTGCGCACCGTGTGGCCGGGCGCTTTCGGCGCGACCATCCACACGTCGAGATCGGCGCGCGGCTGAACGAAGCCGTAGTGAATATTGAAGCCATGCGCGAATACCAGCGATGCGCCTTCCTTGATGTGCGGCGCGATGTCGTTCTTGTAGACTGCGGCGATCTGCTCGTCGGGCAACAGGATCATCACCACGTCGGCCGACTTCACCGCGTCGGCGACTTCGGCCACCTTGAGCCCGGCCTTCTCGACCTTGGGCCACGAAGCGCCGCCCTTGCGCAGGCCGACCACGACCTTGACGCCACTGTCGTTCAAATTCTGTGCATGCGCGTGGCCTTGCGAGCCGTAGCCGATGATCGCGATCGTCTTGCCTTTGATCAGGCTCAAGTCGGCGTCCTTGTCGTAGTAAACCTTCATGTTTTCTCCTTCGTTGAACAGGTTGAATCAGGTGGGCTAAACGCGTAGCACGCGCTCGCCGCGTCCGATGCCACTCGGCCCGGTGCGCACGGTTTCCAGAATCGCACTGCGCTCGATCGCATCGATGAATGCGTCGTTCTTGGCATGGTCGCCGGTGAGTTCGATGGTGTAGCTCTTGTCGGTCACGTCGATGATGCGGCCGCGAAAAATATCGGCCATGCGCTTCATTTCCTCGCGCTCCTTGCCGACCGCGCGGACTTTCACCATCATCAGTTCGCGCTCGGTGTAGGCGCCCTCGGTCAGGTCGACCACCTTCACGACCTCGATCAGCCGGTTCAAGTGCTTGGTGATCTGCTCGATGACCTCATCGGAGCCCGCCGTCTGAATTGTCATGCGCGACAGGCTTGCATCTTCGGTCGGCGCGACCGTCAACGATTCGATGTTGTAGCCGCGAGCCGAGAAAAGACCGACCACGCGCGACAGCGCGCCGGGTTCGTTCTCGATCAATACCGCGATGATGTGTTTCATGGTGATGCGACGCCTCTTTTCGCCGCCCTCCCCCGCGCACGGTGATGCGCGGGCTTGGCGGGCAATAGATTTGTCTTTGGGATTTGAAATTCGGGATCGGACATCCGAACGCGAAGGACGCGAAGGTTTCGCGAAGAGCGCAAAAGGAATACCAAATCGATTTTTCGGTTCGGTTTTTCGCGTCCTTCGCGTAGTTTTCGCGTCCTTCGCGTTCGGCTGTTCGTATTAGAGATCTTCGCTGCCCAGCAGCATTTCCGTGATGCCCGCTCCCGCCTTGACCATCGGGAACACGTTTTCGGTCGGGTCGGTGCGGAAGTCCATGAACACGGTGCGGTCCTTGAGCTTGCGGGCTTCGCGCAATGCCGGCTCGACGTCTTGCGGGCGCTCGATCAGCATGCCGACATGGCCGTAGGCTTCGGCGAGCTTCACGAAGTTGGGCAGCGCATCCATGTAGCTGTGGCTGTAGCGGCCCGAGTATTCGATTTCCTGCCACTGCCGCACCATGCCGAGGTAGCGGTTGTTGAGCGAAACGATCTTGATCGGCGTGTTGTACTGCAAGCAGGTCGACAGTTCCTGAATGCACATCTGGACCGAGCCTTCGCCGGTAATGCAGAACACTTCGCTCTCGGGTTTGGCCAACTTGATGCCCATCGCATACGGAATGCCGACGCCCATCGTGCCGAGCCCGCCCGAATTGATCCAGCGGCGCGGCTCGTCGAAACGGTAGTACTGCGCGGCCCACATCTGGTGCTGGCCGACGTCGGACGTGATGTAGGTATCGACATCCTTGGTCATGTTCCAGAGCGTCTCGACCACCATCTGCGGCTTGATGACGTCCTTGTTGCCGCGGTCGTATCGGAGGCAATCGCGCCCGCGCCAGGCTTCGATCGTGTTCCACCATTGGCCGAGGGCATGGGCATCGGGCTTCGCGGCCGATTCCTTGATCATCGTGATCAATTCGGTGAGCACGTCTTTCACGTCGCCGACGATCGGAATATCGACCTTGACCCGCTTCGAGATGCTCGACGGATCGATGTCGATATGGATGATCTTGCGTTCGTTCTGCGCGAAGTGCTTGGGGTTGCCGATGACCCGGTCGTCGAATCGGGCGCCTACGGCCAGCAGCACGTCGCAGTTCTGCATCGCGTTGTTGGCCTCGATCGTGCCGTGCATGCCGAGCATGCCGAGGAACTTCGCAGAGCTCGCCGGATACGCGCCCAGCCCCATCAAGGTGTTGGTCACCGGATAGCCGAGCATGTCGACCAAGCTGCGCAACTCGGTGGAAGCATTGCTCAAAAGCACGCCGCCGCCGGTATAGATGTAGGGCCGCTTCGCATTCAGCAGCAGTTGCAACGCCTTGCGAATCTGCCCGCCGTGGCCTTTTTTGACCGGGTTGTACGAGCGCATCTCGACTTTGTCGGGATAGCCGGTATAGGGCACCTTCTTGAAAGACACGTCCTTCGGCACATCGACCACCACCGGTCCGGGCCGGCCGGTGCGCGCGATGTGAAAAGCCTTTTTCATCGTCATCGCGAGGTCGCGCGCGTCCTTGACCAGGAAGTTGTGTTTGACCACCGGCCGCGTGATGCCGACCGTGTCGCACTCCTGAAACGCATCGAGCCCGATCGCGTGCGTCGGCACCTGGCCCGAGATGACGACCATTGGAACCGAATCCATATAAGCGGTTGCCAGCCCCGTGACCGCATTGGTCAGCCCCGGCCCGGACGTGACCAGCGCCACGCCGACATCGCCCGTCGCACGCGCGTAGCCATCGGCTGCATGCACCGCCGCCTGCTCGTGGCGCACCAGCACATGTTGCATAGTGTCCTGCTTGTAGAGCGCGTCGTAGATGTAGAGCACCGCGCCGCCAGGATAGCCCCAGATGTACTTGACGCCTTCGGCTTGAAGCGCCCTGATCAGCACTTCGGCGCCCATCAAATCTTCGGTGTTCTGTTCGGGATTGCTGGCCATCGCGCTGGATGCGGCGGCCGCGGAGGAGAGCTCCGCTCTTGAGATTTCCATGATGAACCTTTGCGTTTGTTCGGGAACGAAAAACCTTCGGTGCCCCTTGCCGGCTCTTGTGAAACCGCGTCAGGACTTGAGACCAGGGCCATGGGCGGAAGGGATCGCTCCGCCGGACCGTGATCCGTTTGCTGTCTGCTTGTGCGCATTGCGACCGCTGGAGCCGCGAGGCGGAATTATGGCATTGCGCCTCCCCGGCTTCGCTGCTGCGCGTGATGCGCGTGATGCGCGTGATGCGCGTGCAAGCCGAACCCGATGGGCGTTGAAGCGGGATGCCCGATGCCATAATCCGCGCCTCCACAGAAGAACAGAAGCGATCCGCCCCGCTCGCGCCGCACCACGCGCCCTGCGGTTGCGCGTTTTTCGCGCCGAGACCCGCCGCACCTCACGCTTGGCCACCGAACAAGAACTCTCCGACTTCCTCAGGAGCGTCGAAAAGCGAGCCTTCAAGCGCTCGGTCTATCACGTGCGCGACCAGGAAGCCGCACTCGACATCGTGCAGGACAGCATGATGAAGCTCGCCGAGCACTATGGCGCCAAGCCGCCGGGCGAGTTGCCGATGCTGTTTCAGCGCATCCTGTCGAACTGCACGCTCGACTGGTTTCGGCGCCAGAAAAGCCGGCGCGCGTTGTTCTCGAACCTGAGCGATTTCGAGCCAGCCGACGACGATGGCGATTTCAATCTGCTCGAAAGCTACAACGCGCCGGTCGATTCGCGCGAATCCGAAAGCGCCGAAGACACGACCCGACGCGCTCAGGTTTTCCGCGAGATCGAGGCCGAAATTGCCTTGTTGCCGGCGCGTCAACGTGAAGCCTTCCTTCTGCGTTATTGGGAAGAGATGGATGTCGCCGAAACGGCGGCCGCCATGGGCTGCTCGGAGGGGAGCGTCAAAACCCACTGCTCGCGCGCCGTCGGGGCGCTCGGCAAAGCCCTCAAGGCCAAGGGAATCGCGTTATGAACATCACAGTTTCGCCGGCTCAGGCGACCTCGGAAGAACGCTTCGGCCGCCTGATTGCAGCGCGCCTGTCGAATGGCGCCGACGATCTTCCGCACGACGTGGCTGAAAGGCTTCGCGCGGCCCGGGTCCAGGCGCTCGCGCGACGCCAGCTGGCGCCCTCCCCGCGTTCGGCGTTGCGGCCTGCTTCCGCGGCGGTCGTGTCCTCGGCTGCCGGTGCGTCGCAGAGCGGCGGGTTTTCGGGTTGGTGGACGCGGATCGGCTTTGCGCTTCCGCTGGTCGCGCTGGTGGCGGGCCTGATCGCGATCGACACCTTGCAGGACGACAACCGCGCAAGCGAAGCGGCTGAAGTCGATATCGCGCTGCTCACCGGCGATCTGCCTCCGGCCGCCTTCACCGATCCCGGTTTCGCGCAGTTCCTGAAGACCAGCGGCTCCGCGCGCTGACCGACCCGGACGCGCCGATGCCTGTGCGCCTGACGACGGAACCTCGACACTTTCGTCGGCTGGTACTGGCCGCTTTGCCGGGCTGCGTTTTGATCGCGTTCTCGGCCAACGCGCAGCCGGCTGCCGCGCCGGCCACGCCTGCTGCGGCAACCGCAGTGAGCGGAGCCAGGCCCGCCAGCGCGGCAGCGGCTGCGCCAACCAGCCCGAAGGCCAATGCAGCGCCATCGAAAACGGCGCGTTCCGGCCCGCTGTGGTCGGAGCTGACCGATGCCCAGAAAGCCGCTTTGCAGCCGCTCGCCGCCCACTGGAATCTGCTGAGCGACCCGCAAAAGCGCAAGTGGCTCGCGTTGTCGCGTGACTTCGCCGACTTGCCGGCCCCGGAGCAGGCGATGCTGCACAGCCGCATGACCGACTGGGCTGCCTTGAGTCCGCGGCAGCGCGCGCAGGCCCGACTCAACTTCGCCGAGGTCAAGCGCCTTTCGCCGCAGGATCGCAAGGAAAAGTGGGCGGCCTACCAGGCGCTGTCGGAAAAGCAGAAGAACGACCTGGCGGCCAAGGCAGCACAAACGCCACGGGGCGCCGCAGTCGCGACCCGGCCGGCGTCGGCCCAAAAGCAAATCCAGTTGCCGCCGCCGGCATCGGGGCGCGGTGCGCACAGCGCGCGCATCCAGCTCGGGCCGCCGCTCGCGGCTCAGCGCGCGCAGCCGCCGGCGCTTCGGGGCGAGCGTGAACCGGCCGAGCTCGACGCCAGTCCGCGCGACATTCCGACCCGGTCGACGCCCGACCCGCGATAAAGTCGCAGCGATGTCCGATCACGACGCGCTGCCTCCAAAATCCGAGATTTATGAATCAAAAAGGCCTTTAGCCCAGTCTGGACGTGCGCAGACAGCTATCGATTTAATAGCGCCCGGGCTCGGGCGTCGAATGGCCGCCTGGCTCTATGAAGGCATGCTGCTGTTCGCGGTGGTGTTCGTCGCGGGTTGGCTTTTCAGCACGTTGGGCCAGATGCGCGATGCGATGGATGCACGCCGGCATCTGCTCCAGGCCTTCGTTTTCATCGTGTTCGGCGTTTACTTCACCTGGTTCTGGGCGAAGGGGCAAACTTTGGCGATGAAAACCTGGGGCGTGCAAATCGTCGATGCGAATGGCCGCCCGCTGACCCAATGGCGCGCGCTGCGGCGCTACCTGCTCTGCTGGGTCTGGTTTCTGCCGCCGCTGGCGGCGGTGACGCCTTTCGCGCTGTCCGGCGCGGAAGTCGCGCTGCTGGTGTCCGGCTGGGTCGCGGTCTGGGCGCTTTTGTCGCGCTTTCAGCCTCAAGGCCAGTTCTGGCACGACGTGTGGGCCGGCACGCGTCTGATTCCATCGGACAAGCGTTCGCCGGCCGGCGTTTGAAGCCGAAGCGCCAAGATGCGACGAAATGGATGAATCACTCCAAGCGCGGCGAATCCACCGACCATTCGAACGCACCTGCGCCTGCCAATCCACAGGCGGGACGAACCGGCCTGCACCGCGTCTGGCATGCCACGCTGATCTCGCTGGACGGGTTGCGCGCCGGCCTCGGCGAAACCGCCTTCCGCCAGGAGGCGATCGGCGCGATCGTGTTGCTGCCCTTATCGCTCTGGGTCGGCCGCGGCTGGGTCGAGGTCGCGGTACTCGCGGGCAGCGCGCTGCTGGTGCTCATCGTCGAGTTGCTCAACACCGCGGTCGAAGCGGCGATCGATCGGGTCGGGCCCGAATGGCATGCGCTGTCCAAGCGCGCCAAGGACATGGGCAGCGCCGCGGTTCTGCTGTCGCTGCTCTTGTGCGCTGGAATTTGGCTGGCGGCGCTCTGGCAGCGCTTTCTTTCGTGAGCGCCGCACGATGACCGACCCGAAATCTGAAGCAACAGCGCCAAGCCCGGCGTTTTCGCTCTGTGTTTATTGCGGTTCGCGACCCGGTCGGGATGTGCTCCACACCGAAGCGGCGCAGACCGTCGGTCGCTGGATCGGCGAACGCGGCGGCCAATTGATCTATGGCGGCGGCCGCACCGGGCTCATGGGCGCGGTCGCCGAGGCCACGCGGGCAGCAGGCGGGCGGGTGGTCGGCATCATTCCGAAGGCACTGGTCGACAAGGAAGTCGCCAACGCCCGATGCGACGAACTGCACGTGGTCGACAACATGCATCAGCGCAAGGCGATGATGGGCGAGCGCGCCGATGCGTTTCTGGCACTGCCGGGTGGCATCGGCACTTTCGAGGAGCTGTTCGAAGTCTGGACCTGGCGCCAGCTCGGCTATCACGACAAGCCGATCGGCATCCTGAACATGGCCGGCTACTACGACCCGCTGCTAGTCTTGATCGACCAGAGCATCGAAGCCGGATTCATGGGCCAATGGCAGCGCGGGCTGGTGCGTGTCGACGACGATGCACAAGCGCTGCTTCAGTGGCTGGTTTTG
The DNA here is from genome assembly GCA_965218415.1 of Variovorax sp. Classification (GTDB taxonomy): domain Bacteria; phylum Pseudomonadota; class Gammaproteobacteria; order Burkholderiales; family Burkholderiaceae_C; genus Variovorax. The sequence goes on along the minus strand of CBDCKT010000003.1, from coordinate 1,903,837 downwards.
CGCGGCGGCGATGCGCATCCACCCGGAGCGCTGGCCGAAAAAATCTGAAGCCTGGAATTGGTTGACGCAGGCGGCCTCAAATCGCCGCTTCGTCCTCTTCGCCGGTGCGGATGCGAACGATCCGGTCGATGTTGGTGACGAAAATCTTGCCGTCGCCGATCTTGCCGGTGCGCGCGGCGGTGACGATCGCGTCGACACAGCGCTCTACCGCATCGCTTTCGACGACCAGCTCGATTTTCATTTTGGGCAAAAAATCAACCACATACTCGGCGCCGCGATAGAGCTCGGTGTGCCCTTTCTGCCGGCCGAAGCCCTTGACTTCGGTCACCGTCAAACCGGTGGCGCCGATTTCGCCCAGCGCTTCGCGCACTTCGTCGAGCTTGAACGGTTTGACGATGGCGGTGATCTGTTTCATGGCTTCGGGTCTCCGGTGGGCCGCAGGGCCGCTTCATTGAATTTGCTGGTGATAGGGTAACGCCAATCCTTGCCGAAACTGCGGTGCGTTACGCGAATGCCAACCGGCGCCTGACGCCGCTTGTACTCGTTGATTCTGATCAGCCGCGCGACCCGCTCGACCACCGCACGGTCGTAACCGGCCGCGATGATCTCTTCGATGCTCTGGTCGTCCTCCATGTAGCGCGCGAGCACGCCGTCGAGTATGTCGTAGGGCGGCAGGCTGTCCTGGTCAGTCTGGTCGGCGCGCAATTCGGCGCTCGGTGGGCGCGTGATGATGCGCTCGGGAATCGGCTCGCTGCCCGTGCCATAGGGGTCGTGCGCATTGCGCCAGCGCGCGAGCGCGAACACGCTGGTCTTGAGCAGATCCTTGATCACCGCGAAACCACCCGCCATGTCACCGTAGAGCGTGCAATAGCCGGTCGCCATTTCGCTTTTGTTGCCGGTGGTGAGAACGATCGAGCCGAACTTGTTCGACATCGCCATGAGCAACGTGCCGCGGATTCGCGCCTGCAGGTTCTCTTCGGTCGTGTCTTCGGCGAGGCCTTCAAATTCGTCGGCCAACGCAGATTTGAACGACTCGAAAGTGTCCCTGATCGAAATTTCGCCGTAGCGCACGCCGAGTCGCTTGGCCATCTCGCGCGCGTCGATCCAGCTGATGTCGGCCGTGTAGGGAGACGGCATCATCAGTGCGCGCACCCGGTCCTTGCCGAGCGCGTCCACCGCGATCGCGAGCACCAGCGCCGAATCGATGCCGCCCGAAAGCCCGAGGATCACGCTCGGAAAGCCGTTCTTGCCGATATAGTCGTGCACGCCCATGACCAGCGCATCCCACAGGTCGCGCTCGGGGTCACGGAACACATGGGCGCGCTCCATATCGTCAGCCGACGCTATTAATTCGATAGCTGTCTGCGCACGTCCAGCTTGCGCTGTGACCACTTTTTCTTCAAATCGCTGGGCGTGGAAGGCGAGTTCACCGTTCGCATTCAATCCGAACGAACCGCCGTCGAAAACCACTTCGTCCTGCCCGCCGACCAGATGCGCATAGACCAGTGGCAGCGCCACCGCCCGTGCGCGCTCGGCCATCCGCGCAATCCGCTCGCCGCCCTTGCCGATATGGAACGGCGAGGCGTTGATGACGACCAGCAGTTCGGCGCCGGCGGCCTTCGCAAGTTCGGCCGGTGCATCGAACCAGGCGTCTTCACAGATCAGCAAGCCGATCGACATCCGGTCGGCGCCCTCGCCCGCTTCGAAAACGCAAGTGCCCAACCCCGGCGCGAAATAGCGCCGCTCGTCGAACACCTGGTAGTTCGGCAGTTCGCGTTTGGCATAGGTTTCGAGCACGCGGCCGTCGCGCAGAACGCTCGCGGCGTTGTAGCGCCGCTGCACCTGCACCGATCGCCCGCGCAATCCGCCGCCGGTCGGATGGCCGACCACGACCACCATGCCGGGCAAGTCGGCGAGGTCTTTCGCAAGCTGCAACACCGCTTCGTCGCAAGCGGCAATGAACGCCGGGCGCAGGAACAGGTCTTCGGCCGCATAGCCGCAGATCGCGAGTTCAGGGGTGACGAGCAAGCGCGCGCCCTGCGCATAAGCCTCGCGCGCAGCGCGCGCGATCAGGCGACCATTGCCAGCGATGTCGCCGACGACGAAGTTCAGTTGGGCGATGGCGAATTGAAGCGGCATGGGCAAGCGGGTCGAGGCAGTGTCAGGAGCAAAAGCGAAGCACGATCTTATTCGGCGTGCCGCGGCGGCATCGAAGCTTCGGCGCACGGCCCGCGCGGCGCAGGGTTTCACAATCGTTCCTACACTGTCGCCTCCTGCCGTACCGCCCGATTCCGCATTTGACCGATCTTTTTTTGCGCATTCACCACTCGCCGTTGGAAATCGACGAGGCCGCGTGGAACGACCTGCTCGCGCTGCAGTCATCCCCGTCGCCGTTCATGCGGCACGAATACCTGAGCGCGCTGCACGAAAGCGGCAGCGCAACGCCCGAGCGCGGCTGGCAAGCCGCGTTCGTCACCTTGCACCGTGGCGAGTCAATCGAAGCGGCCTGCCCGGTCTATCTGAAGTCGCATTCTTCCGGCGAGTACGTGTTCGACTGGGCGTGGGCCAACGCCTACGAGCAGCACGGTCTCGCCTACTACCCGAAGGCGCTGGTCGCAGTGCCGTTCACGCCGGTGCCGGGCGCACGGCTGCTTGCGCGCGACGCCGAAAGCCGGGTGTTGCTGGTCAATGGTCTCGTTCAATGGTGCGAGCAGGAAAAACTGTCGTCGCTGCACTTGCTGTTCGCAGCCGACGAGGACATTGCCGCCTGCGAAGACGCCGGATTGATGCTGCGGCACACAGTGCAGTTTCACTGGCAGAACATCGCGCCGACGGTGCCCGGCCATGCCGCGCCGCAGCGGTTTGCCGACTTCGACGCTTTCCTCGCCAGCCTCGCGCACGACAAACGCAAAAAAATCAGGCAAGAGCGGCGCAAAGTGCGTGACGCGGGCGTTACTTTTCGCTGGTCTCTCGGCACCGACATCACGGACGCCGACTGGGATTTTTTCTACCGCTGCTATGCGCGCACCTACCGCGAGCACGGCAACGCGCCCTACCTCACGCGCGACTTCTTCCGCCGCACCGCGCAGACCATGCCCGAAGCCTGGCTCATGTTCATCGCCGAGCGCGACGGTCATCCGATTGCTACGAGTTTGATAGCTGTCAGCGCAGGCCCATCGGACGTTTCAAGCACTTTTGATTCAAATTCCGCGCAAGGCGTCGCGTATGGCCGCTACTGGGGCGCACTCGAGCGCGTCGACTGCCTGCACTTCGAAGCCTGCTACTACCAGCCGCTCGAGTGGTGCATCGCGCACGGCATCACGCGCTTCGAGGGCGGCGCGCAAGGCGAGCACAAGATGGCGCGCGCGCTGATGCCGGTCAAAACCACCAGCGCCCACTGGCTCGCGCATCCGGCGTTCGCCGATGCGATCGAGCGCTTTCTGGAGCGCGAGGGCGCGGGGATCGAGAACTACATGGAGCATCTCGAGGGCCGCAGTCCGTTTCGCAGCGCTGGCGAGGCAGTGCCTTCCGCGCCGCACGGCGCAGAGCACGCCGGCTGATTCGGCGGCGTTCAGAAGGCTTCCGGCGGCTCGTCGCCATGGTCGCATCAAATAAAAAAAGGGCCGGAATACTCCGGCCCCTGTCTGTCGGCGCGTCGCTTAAAGCGCGCGCGGCGAAATCACTTCGGCGGCATCAGCACCGTGTCAATCGCGTGAATCACGCCATTGCTGGCTTTGACGTCCGCAGCGACGACGGTGGCGTCGTTGACCATCACCTTGCCGCCCGAGGCGGCGAGCTTCAGTTCCTGACCTTCGACGGTCTTGACCATGCCGGGCTTGACATCCGCAGCCATCACCGCGCCGGGAACGACGTGGTAGGTCAGTACCCTGGTCAACGCCGCCTTGTCGGCGAGCAGCCCGTCGAGGGTGGCCTTCGGAATTTTCGCGAAGGCGGCGTCGGTCGGCGCGAACACGGTGAACGGACCCGGGCCTTTCAAGGTTTCGACCAGGCCAGCCGCCTTGACTGCGGTGACCAAGGTCGTGAAGTTGCCAGCCTTGACGGCGGTATCGACGATGTCTTGCGCAAACGCGGTGGCGCTAGCGGCCACCATGGCCAGTGCGACGAGGGTTTTCTTCATAGGGAATCTCCTTGAAATATTGAAAAAGCAATGACACCAGAACTGGTGTGACTGCAATATAAACCAATGAGTTCACACAAATACCAAATGGTCATTGTTCGATCGAGTTGATAGTGCGAGCGCGAGATGCGGCGTCCCTCTGTTGCTGCTCGCGTCCTCCGACCGCTGCCAAAAAAAACCCGCTGCGGAATTCCGGGCGGGCATCTTGTCGAAGCGCAGCGGGGCGCGCCTACTTTTTGTAATTCGCAATCCCGTCCATGATTTCCTTCTTCGCGGCATCGACGCCTTCCCAGCCGAGCACCTTGACCCACTTGCCTTCTTCAAGGTCTTTGTAGTGCTCGAAGAAATGCGCGATCGCATGCAAGCGCATCTGGTTCACGTCGTCGACCTTCATCCAGTGGCTGTAAATCGGCAACACCTTGGTCGTCGGCACCGCGAGCACCTTGCCGTCGACGCCGGCTTCGTCTTCCATCATCAAAATGCCGAGCGGCCGGCACGGCACGACGACACCGGGATGAAGCGGGTACGGCGTGATGACCAGCACGTCGACCGGGTCGCCGTCGCCGGACAGCGTCTGCGGCACATAGCCATAGTTCGCCGGGTAGTACATCGCGGTGGTCATGAAGCGGTCGACGAAGATTGCGCCCGATTCCTTGTCGACCTCGTACTTGATCGGGTCGGAATTCATCGGAATTTCGATCACGGTGTTGAACTCGTCGGGAATCGATTTGCCCGGAGATACTTTTTCGAAAGCCATGGTTTTTTTAAAGAGAAATAGGGACGCAGTCGCACCGTGGCTGCGGAGAAACCCGAAGTTTAGCCATCGGCCGGCATGCGCCGACGGGCAACCCGCACTTTTGCATGTAAATTCCGCGCGTTGGCCAATCGGCTCCGATACTTATTTGCACGGAGCTTCGAGGAAGCAACGCGGCGGCTGCTCCCGTCCCATCGCGTTGCTTTCCCTGCACGCTTTCGGCTGGTGCTCCCGCTGATCGTTGTCGTCACCACGACATGTCTGGACAAAGCACTGGAGAAGCCCCGCATGAGCCATACCCCTCTCGTCCTCGCCATTCTGTGCGGCCTCGTGGCCGTCGGGTATGGCTTCTGGGCCCGCAACTGGATTCTTGCCAAGGACGCGGGCAACGCGCGCATGCAGGAGATCGCCGCCGCGATCCAGACCGGTGCGGCCGCCTATCTGGCCAAGCAATACACGACGATCGCGATCGTCGGACTGGTGCTCGCGGTGCTGATCGCCATCTTTCTCGACCTGACGACGGCCGTCGGCTTCGTCATCGGCGCGGTGCTTTCGGGCGCCTGCGGCTTCATCGGCATGAACGTGTCGGTGCGCGCCAACGTGCGCACCGCGCAAGCCGCGACCTTGGGCATCGGCCCCGCGCTCGACGTCGCGTTCAGGGGCGGCGCGATCACCGGCATGCTGGTGGTCGGGCTCGGCCTGCTCGGCGTCGCCGGCTTTTTCTGGTTCCTCGCGGGTGGCAGCGACGGAGGCAACCTCGCGACATTGCTCAACCCGCTGATCGGCTTCGCCTTCGGCTCGTCGCTGATCTCGATCTTCGCGCGGCTCGGCGGCGGTATTTTCACCAAGGGCGCCGATGTCGGCGCCGACCTGGTCGGCAAGGTCGAAGCTGGCATTCCCGAGGACGACCCGCGCAATCCGGCCGTGATCGCCGACAACGTGGGCGACAACGTCGGCGACTGCGCCGGCATGGCGGCCGACCTGTTCGAAACCTACGCCGTGACCTTGATCGCGACGATGGTGCTGGGTGCGCTGACGATCACCAATGCACCAGCCGGCGCAGTCTTGTATCCGCTCGCACTCGGCGCGGTTTCGATCCTGGCTTCGATCGTCGGATGCTTCTTCGTCAAGGCGTCGCCGGGCATGGTCAATGTGATGCCGGCGCTCTACAAGGGGCTCGCGGTGGCCGGCGGCCTGTCGTTGATCCTGTTCCTGTTCGTCACGTGGTGGCTGATTCCCGGCAATGCGGTGGCTGAATCGGGCAGCGTCTGGCGGCTTTGGGGCGCCTGTTTCGTCGGCCTGGCGCTGACCGGCGCGCTGGTGTGGGTGACCGAGTACTACACCGGCACCCAGTTCAAGCCGGTGCAACACATCGCGCGCGCGTCGACCACCGGCCACGGCACCAACATCATCGCCGGGCTCGGCGTGTCGATGCGCTCGACCGCGTATCCTGTGGTGCTGGTCTGCATCGCGATCCTGTGTTCCTACGAACTGGGCGGCCTTTACGGCATCGCCACCGCCGCAACCGCGATGCTGAGCATGGCCGGCATCGTGGTTGCGCTCGATGCCTACGGCCCGATCACCGACAACGCCGGCGGCATCGCCGAGATGAGCAACTTGCCCGACAGCGTGCGCGCTGTCACCGACCCGCTCGACGCTGTGGGTAACACCACCAAAGCGGTGACCAAGGGCTACGCGATCGGCTCGGCCGGCCTCGCGGCGCTGGTGCTGTTCGCCGACTACACCCACAAGCTCGACGCGTACGGCTCGGCGATCAGCTTCAATCTGAGCGACCCGATGGTGATCGTCGGCTTGTTCATCGGCGGGCTGATTCCCTACCTGTTCGGCGCGATGGCGATGGAAGCCGTGGGCCGCGCGGCCGGCTCGGTGGTCGAGGAAGTGCGCAGGCAGTTTCGCGACATTCCCGGCATCATGGAAGGCACGGCCAAGCCCGAATACGGCCGGGCGGTGAGCATGCTGACGGGCGCGGCGATCAAGGAAATGATGATTCCGTCGCTGCTGCCCGTGGTGGTGCCGATCGTGGTCGGCCTCGCGCTCGGCCCGCGCGCCCTCGGCGGTTTGCTGATGGGCACGATCGTCACCGGCCTTTTCGTCGCGATCAGCATGTGCACCGGCGGCGGTGCCTGGGACAACGCCAAGAAGTACATCGAGGACGGCAACTTCGGCGGCAAGGGCAGCGAGGCGCACAAGGCCGCGGTGACCGGCGATACGGTCGGCGACCCGTACAAGGACACGGCCGGCCCGGCAGTGAATCCGCTGATCAAGATCATCAATATCGTCGCGCTATTGATCGTTCCGCTGGTCGTCAAATTTCACGGCGACGAAGTCAAGACCGTGGTGATGCCTGCAGTGCCCGTGATCACGGCGCCATTGCCTGGCGCGACGATGGCGGCAGCGACGACAGCCGAGATGGCCAGCGTCAAATCGGAGAACGGCGTCGTCAAGTTTTACTTCGTGACCGGCAAGGCCGACCTCGCACCCGGCAGCGCCGAAGCGCTTACTAGCGTGGTGAAAGCGACCAAGGACGGCCAGACCGCGCTCGTGAGCGGCTATCACGATGCGAGTGGCGACGCGGCGAAGAACGCCGAGCTGGCAAAGCAGCGCGCAATGGCGGTGCAGGCGGCACTGGTTTCGGCCGGCGCGCCGGCCGACAAGGTGGAGCTGGCCAAGCCGGCAGAAACGCAAATCGGCGGGCCGGCGGCGGAAGCGCGGCGGGTCGAAGTGACGTTGAAGTAGGCGCCCGGACTTTGCGCCGTTGCGTCCCGGCGCATTGGCTCCCGTCCGACGCACAGGATGCGCAATACGCCTTCCAATCGGGTTATCGACATAAATCCCGCAAGGAAGGCATCGCGTGTCCCGAAACAAGGTTCTCATCGTTGGTTGCACCGGCGTCAATGGTTTTGCAGTCACGACCCGTTTCGAGGCATTGCCCGACTGGGATGTGACGACGCTTTCGCGCTCCAAACCCGGATACGACTTTTCGGCGCCGCATATCGAGGCCGATCTGCTCGATCCGGCGTCGCTCGAAAAGCGCGATCTCGAAGGCGTGACGCACGTCTTCTACGCCGCGCTCAAGCCGAATCCAGACCCGGCGCTGGAAGCCAGTGAGAACGGCGCCATGTTGCGCAACCTGATCGACGCGGTCGAAAAGGCGTCATCCGATTTTCGCCATCTGAGCTTTCTTCAGGGCGGGAAAGTCTACGGAGCGCAGCTCGGCGTCTACAAAACGCCTGCGAAGGAAGACGATTCGCGCCATTTCCCGCCCAACCTCTACTTCGAGCAAGAAGATTTCGCCAGGGCGCGGTCAGCCGACAAAGGCTGGGGCTACACCGCGCTGCGGCCCGACATCCTGATCGGACATTCCCTCGGCAGCGCGATGAATCTCGGTAACCTGATCGGCGCTTACGGCGCGCTTTGCAAACGGCACGGTGTGGCGATGAAATTTCCGGGGTCGCCGGCGGCGTACGAGGTGCTGGTCAACGCGAGCGATGCCGACATCGTCGCGAAGGCGGTTGAATGGAGTTTCAACAGCGACGCGGCGCGCAACAGCGCTTTCAATATCACGAACGGCGATGTGTTTCGCTGGAAGCACGTGTGGCCACGAATCGCCGATTTTTTCGGGCTGCAAGCCGACGAGCCGCAGCCCATCGAACTGGCCGGCGCGATGAAAGTACAGAGCGACACATGGCGCGCACTCGCCGATCGGCACGGTTTGATCGAGCCTGAGCTGGAGCGCCTGGGTAAATGGAATTTCGGCGATTTCATCTTCCATGTCGAGCGCGACGCGATCTTCGACGTGAACAAGGCACGCCGCGCCGGGTTCGATGCAATGAACCGCAATTCGGCCGAGTCGCTGATCGCGCATCTGCGTCAGATGCGCGAGCGCAAGCTGATTCCCGAAGCCTGACGCGGCGGAACGCCCGGGTCAGAAAACAGCGACAGGCCCAGCGTCACAGCCAATCCCATCACCCGTATCGAATGCCGCGACCACGAGCAGCTGGGTGTCGTGGCTGGTCAGGAGTCGCTGCGTCAGGCTGGCAGCGGCACCGGAGGCGGAATCTAACGGAATATTTGCAGCAGTTGCGGCCATCGCAGCATGCCCTTATTCAAACCTTCAAACGTTCAGGCTCAGCGCCGCGAGCACATTGCGGGCGATGACATCGGGCGCGGGCGCAGCATCGACTTCGATCGCATCCTCATCGGCGGCCGGCGCTTCGAGGTCGGCGAACTGGCTGTCGAGCAGCGCGGGCGGCATGAAATGGCCGCGGCGCTTTTGGAGCCGCTCGGCGATCGTTTCCTTGCTGCCCGCGAGATACACGAAAACAACGCCTGAACCACGCCGGTCGATCACGTCCCGGTACGCGCGCTTGAGGGCAGAACAGGTGATGACGCCGTTCTGGCCCGCATCGAGCTTGCCCGCCACCCAGGTCGCAATGCGATCGAGCCACGGCGCCCGATCCTGGTCTGTCAGCGGATGGCCCGCGTGCATCTTCTCGACATTCGCTTGCGGATGCAGCGCGTCGCCCTCCTCGAATGCCCAATCCAAATGCTTCGCGAGCAACTCGGCGACGGTGGTCTTGCCGCAGCCCGACACACCCATGACGACAAGCACCACCGGTTGCGCGAGCGGCCGTGCGGCAGCGGCGGCAGACGATGAATTCGATGAAGTGGCCATGCGGTGCTCCGATATCGCTCGACGCAACGGAGCTTAACGCTGCTACTTGGCGGGCGCAGGGCGCTATCGCGCCGCCAGGTGGACCACCCATGCCAGAGCCATCGCGGCGATTGCTATCATAAATGTAGCTGTCTGCGCACGCCCAATGGTCGTTTCAGCTACTTTTTATTCAAATCATCGTTCGCGCTTAGACGCGGTCTCTATGACTATTGCGCCTCGCCGCTGACCGCCTTGCGCGCGTAGAACGTGGCGACCTGCTGGATTTCCGCATCGGTCATCGCCCGCGCCATCGTGCGCATCTGCCCTTGGGCGTCGTTACCCCGCGTGCCGGCCCGGAAGCCCAGCAGTTGCTCGACCAGATAGTCTTTCGGCATCCCTTCGAGCCAGGGCGCACCGAGTTTCTGATCGATGCCGCCATGGCACGAAATGCAGGGCGCGATGTTGCGCATCGGGCTGCCGACGCGCACCAGCGCCGGCAGGTTTTCGTCGTAGGTGGTCGGTGCGGTTCGCGCTTTCGGCAGGTAGGCGTAGTAGGCAGCCAGATCATCGATGGCCGAATCGTCGAGCCCATGGGCGAGCGCTTGCATGATCGCGTTGTTGCGCTTGCCGCTTTTGTAATCGTGCAGTTGCTTCATGATCACTTCGGGATACTGGCCTGCGAGGTTCGGCGCGTTCGAAGCGCTCATTCCCTGCGCGCCGTGACACATGGTGCAGTTGAGCGCCAATGTCGCGCCGCGGCCGACAGCGGCGCTGGAAGCCGGACGTGCCATCGCGCGTTCGAGCACCACCTCGGTGGATCGCGGTGAGCGCGCGATGTTGGCATCCTGTGCAGCCCAACTGCGCGGCGCGCCGGCCGCCTGGCAAATGCTGTCCCACAAACCGCGCGCAGTGAAGTCGCCGTGCACCGATGGCAGCACGATGAATCCGACCAGAAACGACCCCACGGTAAACAGCACCAGCGAGATCACGCAACGCCTGAACCACGGGTTGCGCCACGAAATTGCGGAACCTTGTTCCATCACCGACTCCCGATCGGAATGGCCGGTACCCAGGCATCTTTCAGCACCGCGAGCTGCGCGATCGGAACGCCGTAGTTGACGAGCGTCAAGGCGATCATCATCACGACCCAAAGGCCGAGGCCATTGAGCAACGCCGGCGTATGCGCAACCGGGTGCGCCGCGTGGCTGAAGGTGAAGGGCGCGGGCGCGGCGCTGGTCGTGGCCCTGCTTTTCAGATGCGCGCTGGCGAGAATCCAGACCAGAAGCACTGCCGATACCACCAGCAGCAAGCCACCGAAGGTCGAAGCGACGACAGTCCAGGCTTGGGGCTGAATCAAGGGATGGGCGTAGTCGAAATACGCCATTCGCCGCGGCGCACCGAGCAAGCCGACCAAATGCCAGGGCATCGTGAGCACCATCATGCCGACGAACCAGAGCCACAACTGCGCCCGCATCAGCGCGGGCGACAACGGCGCGCAGCGCGTGAGTTGCGGCCACAGCTCGTAGACCACCATGAAGTACATGATGACGATCGCGCCGCCGAAGATCAGGTGAAAGTGCCCGGTCACCCACTGGGTGTTGTGCACCGTCTCGTTGAGCTGGTAGCTCATGTTGATGATGCCGCCCGCGCCGCCGAAGCCGAGCATGACGAACGCGAAGGTGACGGCCAGCATCATCGGCCGATCCCACGGCAGCGCCTTGACCCAGCCGAACGCGCCCCTGCCGCCGCGCAACCGCGCCGCGATCTCGACAGACGCGACCACCGTGAACACCGTGAGCAGGGTCGGCACCGACACCATCGCGGTCATCGCCGCATGCACGAACTTGAAGCCGGCACCGACCTGCGGGTCGGCGAACAAATGGTGAATGCCGATCGGCATCGAGAACACCAGAAACAGTGCGAAGCTCACGCGCGCCATGGTGTCGCTGTACAGGCGCCCGCCGATCGCGCGCGGAACCAGCGTGTAGAACGCGATGTAGGCCGGAAAGAGCCAGAAATAGACGATTGCGTGCAACGTCCACGAAAAGAACACGCGCGCCAAGCCGGCGTTGATCGTGTCGGTCAAGCCGAGCGAGGCCGGCAGAATCAGCACCAGTATTTCGATCGCGGCGCCGACCGAGGTCCATGCCCACAGGTACGCGCCGGCCACGTTGCCGAACATCGCGAGCGGTACCGACGCGCCGCGATGCTCTTTTTTCCAGGCCCGCAGATTGATCGACATCAACGCGACCCAGATCCACGAGCCGACCACCACCAGCACGACACCGATGTAATAGAACGGGCTCGCGATCATCGGCGGATAAAAGGTATAGAGCACCGACGCCTTGCCGATCGCCATCGTGACGGACGCGATCACGGTGCCCCCGATTACGAGCCAGAACCCGGCCCAGGCCCACTTCAGGCCGATCAGCGGTTTCTTCAGCGCCAGTTCGCAGATCGCGTAGCCGAAGCCCATCGCGATGAGCGTCGGCATCACATAGGCCATGACGGTTCCGTGCGCTGTCACCGAGCGGTAGTAATGCTCGGGATTGTTGACCCAGGCCGACATCGGACTGCGCACGAACATCTGCCATTCGCCCAGAAAGATCGCCGCGAGGAACGCGACCAGTGCGACCCAGAGGTGCGCCAGAACCAGCTTGTTAGCGCGCCACACAGCTCAGCCTTTCACCCGCGCCCGACTTCGCGAGAAACTCTTCGGGCGCCATCACCTGGACCCGGCCCCACATCGCTTCGTGACCGGTACCGCAGTATTCGTGGCAAGGCATGAGCTGCTCGCCGGTCTTCGGAAAGGTGGTCGTGAAAGTCGCGACGAAACCGGGAACCAACATCGTGTTGGCATTGGTCCGCCCGATCACGAAGCCGTGAATCGCATCGGTGGCCGTGGCCCGGAACGTGACCGGCATTTCGGCCGGCACGACGATGCACTGCGGCACGAACGAGTATTGCTGCGCGATCATCCGCACCGTCACTTTGCCGTCGCGGCCGCGCTCGGTGCCGAGATTGGCTTCGACGAATTCGCCGCGAATGTGCAGCGTTTTCACATCGACCGTTTCGACGCGCGACGGCGGCATCGCGGCCCAATGCAGGCCGGTCACCACCATCATCGCGACCAACACCGCGATGATCAGGCCGACGATGATCGCCCAGCGGCGTTCGGCTGCGACGGCGACAGCTTCGGAGTTGTGCGGCGCGGCGCCGGGCCCGGCCGAAGACGATCCGGCGGCACTCATTGCACCGCTCCGCGCGGAAGAAAGACGAAGAAGTAGAACGCGAACCAGATGGCAATGACAATCGCGGTCGCCACCCCCGCGACGGCGAAGGTGCCCGACGGTCCCTCTCCGACGATTTCGTCGACGCGCGCGTCTTCGTGCATCGCGGGCTCGGCTGAGGCGCCATCGCGCTCGCTCATGCGCTTTTCGGTCATTCGGGCAATACCTTGCGCAAATCATTCGCCTGGGAAGCCGACACCGGCGTGCCGCTGTTTTCCCAGGCAACCCGGATATAGGTCACGACTGCCGCCACCTCCTTGTCATCGAGGATGTGATTGAACGGCGGCATGCCATAGGGCCGCGGGTTCTTGATGGTGCCCGGCGCATAGCCGCCATTCAAAACCATCCGGATCGAATTGACCGGAGATGCCATCGTGATCGAGGGGTTGCCGGCGAGCGGCGGATAGGCCGGCGGCTTGCCCTTGCCTTCGTCGCCGTGGCACATCGCGCACTGCATCGCGTAGGTGCGCCGACCCAACTCCATCGTGTCGGGGCTCACGAGCCGGGCCTGGCTGGTCGGCGGCGGTTCCGAATCGCGCTCCGGCAACGCCTTGAGATAGGTCGCCATGGCAGCCACGTCGTCGTCGCTCAGATACTGCAGGCTGTTGTAGACCACTTCGGCCATCGGCCCGTAGACCGCGCCGCGATGCGATGTACCTGCCTGCAGGAGATCCGAAATTTCCTCGATGCTCCAGTCGCCCAGGCCCGCTTCGCGGTTCGAGGTGAGCGACGGCGCATACCAGTTCTGGTTCGGAATCATCCCGCCTTCGAAGGCTTTCGATTCGCTCGATCCGCCCAGCGCGTTGATCGCGGTGTGACACATCGCGCAGTGGCCGAGCCCCTGCACCAGATAGGCGCCGCGGTTCCATTCAGCCGACTGCTTCGCATCGGGCGCATATTCGCCCTCCTGAAAGTACAGCGTCCGCCAGCCGAGCAGCAATTCGCGCTTGTTGTAGGGAAACCGCAGTTCGTGCGGCCGGTTCTTCTGCTTCACGGGCGGCAGCGACATGAGGTAGGCGTAGATCGCGTCCGAATCCTCGCGCGTAACCTTGGTGTAGGACGCGAACGGCATCGCCGGATACAACAGCGCGCCATCGCGTGATATGCCGCTGTGCATCATCCGGTAGAACTCGTCGGCGTTCCATTGGCCGATGCCGGTGTCGTCGTCGGGCGTGATGTTCGGCGCATAGAGCGCGCCGAACGGCGTGGGCATCGCACGCCCGCCGGCGAACACCTTGCCCTCGGGCGCCGTATGGCAGGCCACGCAATCGCCGGCGCGGGCCAGGTATTCGCCTTTGGTGATCACTTTCGTCATGGCGGCGACCGCCGGGGAGTTGGCGGTGCCGGGCACCGTGGGCCGCGCCGGCATGGCGCCCGGCATCAAAAAGAAATACGCCGCGCCTGCGGCCAAGAGAAGCACCAGCAGAATGAATGTGAGCAACGAACGCAGCTTCATGGCGGCTACTTCTGGCTGCCGCACGCGAGCGGCATCCGCACGAGGTTCGACGGTTCGGGCGCCGGATCGGCGGGCGGCACTTGCGTGCCGATCCAGGCTGCGACCGCCGTGATGTCGGTGTCCGCCAGTCGCGTGGCGATACGCTTCATGCAGTCGGGCGCCATCGCATGCCGTTCACCGACCCGCCAGCGCGTCAATTGGGCAGCGATGTAGTTGGGCTGCAAGCCGACCAATCCCGGAATGCCCGGTGTCATGCCGGTCAATCCGCCGCCGTGGCATGCGACGCAAGCCGGAACGCCTTTTTGCGGATCACCGTCTGTGACGAGTTGTTGTCCGCGCGTCAGCACCTGCGGCTGCGCCCTCGCCGCCTGTGGTGGCGCGAAGGCTGGACGCTGCTGGCTGAAGTATTCGGCAATCTCTTTCAGATAGGGATCGGGCAGGTACGCAACCAGATAGTTCATCGGCAAATAGCGCCGCGTGCCGTCGCGAAACGCCACCAGCTGGTTGTAGATATAGCCGGCGGGTTTGCCCGCGATGCGCGGAAAGTAGCCATGACTGCCGGTGCCCTGCCCGTTTTGTCCGTGGCATGTGACGCAGCCCTGGACCCGGGCTTCCATCGAGTCGAGCTTGTCGAAAGCGGGAATGGCGTCGTTGTGGTTTTGCGCCGACGCTTGCGCCATCGCATGACCTGCTACGAAGGCGACGATGCTCGCTATGACGACATTCGCTATTCGCTTTTTGTGGCCGTCGGTCATGTCTGGAATCGCGGGGTGTTGCAAGTCGGTCGGGTTTTGATCGAAGGCGAAATTGCGTTGCCGCAATCCGCTCTCTCCAACTTTCGACCTTACTTGGCGATGCGCCCATCATGCGCTTCCAAACGTTGATGTGGATCAATGTTTGCCCGATTTGCGCTGCGCGATGAGGCGCCTCGTTGACGCAAACGGAAGCGAACGATCGATCCCGCTTCCGATCCGCTTGCTCTCGCGCGGCTCGCAGCTCGGACCGAAAGCTCAAGCCGGAAGCTCAGCCCCTCGCCTCGACCAGATTTTTCAGCGCTTCTTCACGCAGGATGCTGACGTTGCGATGGCTCACCTCGAGCATCGCTTCCTGCTGCAGGCGCGAAAACGCTCTGCTCACGGTTTCCAGCGTGAGCCCGAGGTAGCTGCCGATTTCGCGTCGCGTCATGCGCAGCACCAGTTCGGAAGACGAAAACCCGCGTTCACGAAGACGCCGCATCAAATCGAGCAGGAACGCGGCGAGCCGTTTTTCGGCGCTCATGCTGCCCAGCAGCAGCATGACGTCGTGGTCGCGCACGATTTCGCGGCTCATCATGCGGTGAAAGCGCCGCTGCAACGGCGCGAGTTCGCGCGAACAGGCTTCGAGCTCGTCGAGCGGAATGACGCAGACCTGCGAATCCTCCAGCGCGACCGCGTCGCAGGTGTGTCGATCGTTTTCGATGCCGTCCAGGCCCAGAATTTCGCCGGCCATGAAAAAGCCCGCGACCTGTTCCGCACCGTCCTGCGCTGCGATGGCGGTCTTGAAAAAGCCGGTGCGCACCACGTAGACCGCCGCGAAGGCATCGTCGGCATGAAACAACGCGGAGCCACGCTTGATCGTCGGGCGGCGCGTCACCAGTGTGTCGAGGCGCTCCAGGTTCTCTTCGGACAGCGCCACCGGCAGGCACAGGTCGCGCAAGATGCAGTTCGAGCAGGCGAGCTTCAACGCGGGGCTGATGACGATCGGGATCGTGGGGCCGGCCGGGCAGGTTTCAGAAGGTGCGTACATGTCTTCTTATTCTGGCATTCGGTCCTGTGCCGCCTCGCACACACCCTGGATTTCGCTACGTTTTTGATAGCTGTCTGCGCACGTCCATAGGGCGTTTCAGCTACTTATCTTATAAATTTATCAAAGCAGCATCTCGGGCACGAACGGCCCGACCAGTCCGTTGTAGAAGCGCTGGAAAAAGGTCGACTCGGGCTCGGTCGTGAGGATCACTTCCTTGCCGTTGTCGTCCGAGAGCCACTGCAGCGTCCGGCCGTCGTCGGCGAGCCGGACCTGGTAGGAGTTCTGCTCTTTGTTGATGTTGACGATGCGCAGCATTTCGCGTGCGAGCTGCGGGCTGTCGATGACGATGCCCATCTCTGTGTTCTGCGTCGCCGACCTCGGATCGAGATTGAGCGAGCCGATGAAAAGCCGCTTGCCGTCGATCACCGCGCTCTTGGCATGCAACTGGCCGAGCGACTTGCCGAAACTGCCGAACCGCTTGCCGGCAATGGTGCGTTGCGGGCTCAGTTCGTACAGGTTGGCGCCGCTTTCGAGTAGCTGCACCCGGTAGCGCGAGTACCCGTAGTGCACCAGCGGCACGTCGTTGGCGGCAAGGGAATTGGTGAGCAACGTCAGCTTGACCTTGCGCGCGTCGAGCGCTTCGAGCGCCGCCAGGCCTTTTTTGCCCGGCACGAGGTAAGGCGACGTGATCTCGACATCGGTTTTGGCATCGAGCAGCAAATCCCAGACTTGCATCGTGACGCTGGTCGCAAGCGCTTCGTCTTCGGTCATGTAGGTCGGCTTGTCGGGCGGGTCGGCGACCGCTTGCGCCTTGCCCCACAACAGACCCATGCGGCCCGCGTCGAGCTCCTCGCCGATCGGTCCGTAGCCGAGCAAATCGACCGGCGGCAGAACGATCTTGGGCGGCGGCGCGGCCATGCCGACCGCATCGTCGAAATTGGCCAGCGTCGGCTGGCTGGCTTTACCGGCCTCACCGGCCTTGCCAGCGCCCGCGACTTCGCGGATCGGATACACCTGCACGCTGTTCCAGAACGCGTCGAAGATCGATTCGAGCTGCGGCACGACCTTGCCGACCACCAGCGCGTCCATGTCGATGAAATTCTTGGCTTCGCTGAGCACGAAATATTCTTCGGCGATGTTGCGACCGCCCGTCACCGCCATCACGCCATCGGCAACCAGCAGCTTGTTGTGCATGCGGTGATTGAGCCGCGGAATATCGAACGCCGATGCCGCGAGTCGCCCGGCCGCGCCGCTGCCCCGCGCACAGCAAAACGGGTTGTAGAGCCGCACCTCGATGTTGGGCGAAGCGGCGAGCGCCAGCAGCAGGGGCTGGCTGTGCTGGGTGTACAAGTCGTCGACCAGAATCCGCACCTTGACACCGCGCTGCGCAGCTTCCCGCAGGGTGCGCAACAGCAAGCGGCCGACCGGATCGTTGTCGAGCACGTAGTACTGAACCTCGACCGACCGCTCGGCGCGCCGTACGAGTTGAATGCGCGCATCGAGCGAATAGACGCCGAGCGGCATCAGCCGAAAACCCGAATGCGCACCCGGCGGAGTCGATGCCGCGACGATTTTTGCGAGTGCGGTGTCTGGATGCACCTCACCCGCGCGCTCGGCGGGCCGCGCGTGCGGCGGCGGCAAGGTGCCGCAGGCGCCCAGCATCACCGCGAGAAAGCCGGCGATCAGCAGGCGCAACAATGAAATCGGTAGAGGCATCGGAATTGGTTCATTCACAGCAGGTTTGTTACCGATAGTACGGCGCGGGGCGGTCATTGGTTGCACAAATCACATGCGGCGCCGCCGCGAACCTAGAATTTGCGCTACCGAATCGCAAAGGTGCACACGATGGCTCTTTTTTTACGACTGCGCGCCCGCTTGGGCGCTGCCACGATGGCAACAGTGTTCATCTGGCTCTCTACTGCCATGCAGCCGGCGCTGGCAGCGCTCGACATAGGCGACAAGGTCTCGGCCTTCACCGCGCCGGCCGCGCTCGACGGCAAGCCGTTCGTCTATTCGCTCGCCGATGCCCTCGCCAAGGGCCCGGTGGTGCTGTACTTCTTTCCTGCCGCGTTCTCGGTCGGCTGCTCGATCGAAGCCCATGCTTTCGCCGATGCGATCGAGCAATTCGCAGCCGCAGGCGCGAGTGTGATCGGCGTTTCCACCGATGATCCTGAAATCCTCGCGAAATTTTCGAGCCAGACCTGCCAGGGCAAATTTCCGGTCGCATCCGATCAGAGCCGCAAAATTACCCAGCAGTTCGACGCGGTGATGCAAACCCAGCCCGCCTATGCGAACCGCATTTCCTACGTGATCGCACCTGACGGCACGGTCGCGTCGTACTACCTGAATTTGAATCCGGCCAAGCATGTCGAGCGGATGCTCGAAGCGGTCAAGGCGCTGCAACAAGCCAGAAAGTAGGCGCCGACGGGGCAATTCGCGGCCAGCGCAGGCCATCTTGGTGCTATCTTTTAGATAGCTGTTTGCGCACTATCCATGGTGCTTTCAGGCCTTTTTTGCTTGAGAAATCACGCACCGACCCGTGTCGGCCCGCTGGTGGTGTTGACCGCTTCGCCTTCCTGCTGCGCGAGCTTGAAGCGCTCCAGCAGGCTGTGCAGCATTTCGGTCGACAGCCCGTGAATCACCAACCGATGCCCCGCGCGCAAAGTCGACAGTGGCACCAGCGGATGCTTGTTATTGACCAGCACCAGGTGTTCGGGCGCGCCGAGCAAGGTCGCGGCGTAGATGCCGATGGTTTCGTCGAGCTGGAGCGAATTGGCCGCGCGCCAGAAGTCGTTGTCGGTCAGCATCAACTGGTAGAGCGGCGTGAAGAGCTCGATCGCGCTTTGCAGATCAAGGAAGTTGAGCCGGCCGCGCGGCATGTCTTCGAGCCGCAGGCCGGGATCGCGAACCATTGAAAAATCAGGGTGCGATGGTCGCTTCAATTCGAGTCCGCCGTCGCGCAACGCCTTGTTCAGCCGGATCACGAAATTGAACAGGTTCAGATCGTGCTTCAAAAACATGTCGTCCTTGAGTGCGTCGATGTCCGCAGGCTCCAGCGGATGGGTCGCGACCGGCGCCGGCGAATTGCGGCCGATGAAGGCCAGCACCTGCGAGCCCAGATGAAAGTGGCGCAGGATCAGCCAGTTCGCCTCCGGCGAGACGAAGCGCTTCAAGCCCCACGCGAGTACGCGGTGCAAGAGCCGCGAATGCGACCAGTTGCGCGGCACGAACACTTTGCAGATCTGGATCAGAACGATGAAAGCGCGCGCCAGCGGCCGCAGGAACGGCAGCAGATACTGGCGCGAAGCCGAACTCGAATCGGCAAGCCAGGCGGCTTTGACGGCTTCGGGCAGCGGCGTGCTCTGGTCGAGGTAAAGGGCAAGCCACGGGCTCGGATCGCGTTCGTCCCACGGTTGGGACAGAAATGCCGGCTCAATGAATTCGGGTGTCCTGGCGCTCATCGCAGCGAGCCCTCGGTGACTTTTTCGCTCACTTGCTGAAACTGCATCAGATAGAGCGCCGCGGTCTGCCTCGCGGTCTGCACGATCTGCTCCGCCGCGCGGCCGCTTGCATCGAGCGCGATCGCCATTTCCGCCGCACGGAGCCAGCGCGCCAGGTGGTTCTCATCGTTGTGGCCGTGGTATTCGAGGAAGCGAAACACGTCGGGCGGCAGCCCGGTTGCAGCCTTGATCAGCGGCAGCAGCGCCGGCACGATTCGTTGCCCGGTGCCTTCGATGATGTAGATCGCACCGAGCAAGCCGATCGGATTCGGACGCGCAGCCAGCGCATGCAGGTAGGCATTGAGCGCCTCGCCGCCCGGATTGCGGCGCAGCGCGTCGATGTCGGAAACGTTGCCGCCAGCCTTGCGGTAGTCGTCGAAAAGGATCTTGAAATCATGCTGCTCTTCGCCCGCATGCAGGTCGATCAGCGCGGCCAGAGCTTCGAACGGAGTCGAAAGCGATGCAGCGCCCTTGCGCATCCAGAGGCTGCCTTCGCGCACTTGCGGAATCCAGTTTTCCATCCAGTTCAGGTAGTCGGCAAGTGCGAACCGGCGCTCGCGGATTTGCCGAACCAGCGGGGTACGCCAGACTTTCGATCGGTAGTCGTGCCAGATCGACGCGAGCTCGGTCAGCAAGCTGCCGAGTGCCGGCGGCGCGTTGGCGGGATCGTGTGGCGGCGCAATGGCTTCGCCGCCGACGAGGTCGATCGCAAGCTCAAGTCCCGCACGAAGCGCAGTGTCGGTAATGGTCGCTCCCGATGCGCCTTCGCCCTCTTCCACCTCGAACAGCATGTAGGCGGCCATGAAGCGCCCCGATTCGGGCACATAGCAAAAAATCTGCTGCCCGGCCGCGATCGGCCGGGTCCGCATGAACTCCGCCAGCATGATGAGGATCGACGCCGCGCCGGTGTTGCCGCGCCATGCCAGGTTGCTCCACCAGCGCTCTCGCGGGATCGACAGGCCGGCCTTGGCCATCAGGTCTTCGACCACTGGAATGAATTTTTCCGACGAGTAGTGGCAAAGAAAGTGATCGACGCGCGCCGGATCGAGCCAGCCGCCGCGCACCAGATGCGCGTATTCGTGAATGCCGATGTCGAACAGGTGCGGCAGCAGCCGGATGTCTTGCCTTAGCGAGAGTGCGCCGGCGGCTTCGGCTTCGCCCCAGGACGCGTAGTCGAGATGGCCGCGCTCGCGGTCTTCGGACAACCCGAGCTGCATGCAGACCGGATAGTCACCCGAAAAAGCGCGCTGGTGGATCCACTTCAATTTGAGCCGCGGTCCCGATCGGCCGACGAGCGTGGCGCGGTTGGACAACAACATCGCGCCCGCGCCGTCCGACAACATCCAGCGCAGGAAGTGCGAATCGAAATCGGTCTCGTAGCCGCGCGCCGCGAAGCGCGAACGCTTGAAAAGCCGCGAGGGCAACTCGCTGGCCACGGCCAGCGCCGATGCATGCGCGCCGAGTTCGATGCCCTGCGCCGCAGCCTGAATCGCGCCGACGCCCGCCGCGCAAATGCCGTGAACCGACAAGGTTTCCATCGGCGGTGCCGCGAGTTCGCCCTGAATCATGTTGGCGAAGCCGGGCATCAGCGCATCGCCGCCCGAGCTGCCGCTCGCGAGCAGCGACACGTCGCTCAGATCGCCGTTGCCGCGCTGCAGGCAGTCGCGGATCGCATGCGCGGCCATCTGCGCGTTGCTGAATACGGTGCGGCCTTCGGTATCGATCGCGTAGTGGCGCTCGCGGATGCCGTTCTCGGCCAGGATGCGGCGCTGGATGCGCGGCGACATGCGGTTCAGGGGCGCGATATAGGCGTCCATCTGCGCGTTCGAGACCGGCTCACCGGGCATGAAGAAGCCGCTGCCGCGAACATAGACATCATCGAATGAGACAGGCATGGAAGCGGGCTTTCAGTTTTCGACGCCTTGCACCGGCATCAGCGAACGACTGCGAAAACGCGGCATGAAAGTGCCGAGCACGAACACCCGCAGCATGTAGGGCACGAGCGCCGCTTCGTCGAGCCGTGGATCGACCCGCGCGCGGTAGTGCACGGCGTGCAATCGCGTGAGTTCGGACCAGTGCGCATGCGGGTGTTCATGGTGTGCGGTGTGAAGCCCGATATTGAACAGAAGCGGGTTGACCCAGCCGCCGAAGTTGCGCGCGTAGTTCAAGGCGCACCCTTGGGTATCGCCGGATGCGCCTGATTTCGCCGCCGACCGTCCATCGGCATGCGCATGCTGCAGGTAGTTGGTCGCGAGCAGCCAGTGCAGCCCGTGCAGTTGCAGCACGATCACGAACAGCAACGCGCGCCGCCAATCGAGTGCCAGCAGCAGCGCCCAGCTGCCGAGCCAGACCGCGTACTGCGCCATGCAGTAGCGGAACGCACCCGGCGAATTCAGCCGCAATTTCGCGAGCCAGCCGATGAAAAGCGGATACAGCACCGTCGCAGCCTGCAAGGGATGCAGCAGATAGCCCGCGAGATGATTGGTATCGCCGCCCGCAAAGCGATAGGTGCGCGCCAGGTCGAGCGGACCGTGCCGATACCGATGGTGGTTCGCGACATGCGCCGGCCAGAACACGAAGGTCGGATGCCCTTGCAGCAAGGTGACGACAAGATCGGTCGCCCGGTTCATCCGCCGCCCGCGCCACATCCGCACATGCGTGTGGTTGTGGTGAATCACGCCGATGCCTAGGGTCAAAAACAGCATCGGCGCATACAGCCACCAGCGAAAGCCGTGCTGCCACTGCCAGGCCGCCAGCAGCGGCAGCGCGACGATGTAGGCCAGGCTTTGCCAGTCGCGCCAATGGCGCAACCGCGGCAATGGCTGCAAGCTCGGCATGCGTTCAGGCCGCCGCTTCATCCGCACGCCGCTTCTTTCGAAACGCCACGAACTGCGGCTCGGCTGCATCGGGCGCGAGCCGGGTGCCGAACAGCCGGTCCATGAAGCCGAATTGAAAACCGTAGTTGCCGCCGTGCGCCGCATGGTGCAGATGGTGGCGCCGGCTCGCGGCGAACCAATGGCCGTACGAGGCGCGCGGAAAGAAGTCGTAATTCGAATGCCCGACGCTGTTGAAGAACAGGCTGAACACCGGCACCGACGCCAACGCCCAGAAGCTGAAGTCGTGCACCAGCATCGGCAGCAGGATCACATTGCCGAGCATCAGCGCCTCGACCGGATGAAAGGCGTAGGTCGAAAACGGCGTGCAGACCACCGAGCGGTGATGCTGCCCGTGAAAACGCCGGAGCCACCGGGTGTGCAGCAGCCGGTGGTTGATCCAGAAATGAACATCGTTCCAGAACGCGAGCGCCGCGATCTCGAGCGCGATCTGCCAGCCCGATGGATCGACCGCGAGCCGGGCCCAGCCGAGTTGCAGCAAACCCCAGGGGAACACCATGCCGAGCCCGAAGATCGCGATCGAGCCACACGACAGCAACAGTTCGCGCCGCAACTGCCCCGGCGCGACCGGCCGCGGATCGAGCCGTCGGCCGATGCCGAGCGCCGGCGGCAGGCGGCGCGTGAGCAGCCAGTTCAGCGCGCCGAACGCGGAGTAGATGCCGCCGAAGAAAGCGAGGCCCCACGCCATGACTTCGGCAAACGACAGTGATTCGAAGACCTGTGCCATAAACGTTACTGATTGTGCCGGGCAAACGCAGTGATTCGGGACGCCCGGAAAACAAGTGGTTTAACCAGAGCAATTTCAGTAAGATTCTTACTCCTTCACCGTAAGAACACTGAGAATCACATGAAAATCACCAGCAAAGGCCAAGTCACGATTCCTCAAGCCGTGCGCGAACAGGCTGGCCTGCATCCGAACAGCGAAGTTGAATTCGAAGTTCGCGCCAATGGCGACGTGGTGCTGCGACCGGTCAAAGCGCCGGTTTCGAACGTTCGCGCCGCGTTCGAGCGGGTGCGAGGCAGCGCGACCGCTACCCAGTTCAAGGGCATGGGCACAGACGAATTCATGCGCTTTCTGCGAGGCTGAGTTGCCAGGCAGCCCTGACGACTGGCCTCATCGCGTCGCCGAACCCGACGCGCGTTATCTGGCAAAACCGCCCGCGACCCTGGTCGACACCAACGTGCTCGTCGACGTGCTCGCCGACGACGCGGTGTGGGCGGACTGGTCGCTCGATGCGCTCGACCGGCTCGGTCAGCAGGCCGCGTTGGTGATCAATCCGCTAATCCTTGCCGAATTGAGCCCGCGCTACGAGCGCGCTGCCGAACTCGAAGCAGCGCTTTCCGCCGTGCCCCTGAAACGCGAGCCGCTGCCCTGGGACGCGGCTTTTTTCGCCGGTCAGGCCTTCAAGGCCTATCGCGGCGCGCCCGGTCCCGACACCGGCCGCGCGCGTTCGCCGTTGCCCGATTTCTACATCGGCGCCCACGCGATGGTTGCCGGCCTTCGGTTGCTGACGCGTGACGCGGGGCGCTATTCGCATTACTTTCCGAAGCTCGAGATCATCTCGCCCTGAGGTCGAATGCTATTAGTTTAATAGCTGTCTGCGCACGTCCAGTAATCGTTTCAGCCACTATTTATATAAATTTATGCAGCTCAACTTCATTGCCAACGAGTCGGTTCCTTCGGCGTCGAACCGAACCTTGCCGGTGATCGACCCTTCCGACGGCCAGCCCTTCGATCAACTCCAGCGCAGCGATGCGCGCGACATCGAGGCCGCTGTGCGCGCCGCGCGCGCGTGCTTCGATGGTGCGTGGCACAAGCTCGCCGCGGCCGAGCGCGGCCGGCTCCTGTTCAAGCTCTCGCAAAAAATCGCCGCGCACGAAGCCGAACTCACCGCGCTCGAACAGCGCGACTGCGGCAAACCGACCAGGCAAGCCCGCGCCGATGCGCAAGCGCTCGCGCGCTACTTCGAGTTCTATGCCGGCGCGTGCGACAAGCTGCACGGTGAAACCATTCCCTATCAGGACGGCTACAGCGTTTTCACCTGGCGGGAACCACACGGCGTGACCGGCCACATCATTCCCTGGAACTACCCGATGCAGATCTTCGGCCGCAGCGTCGGCGGCGCGCTGGCGGCGGGCAATGTCTGCGTGGTGAAGCCTGCCGAAGACGCCTGCCTGTCGCTGATCCGCGTTGCGCAGCTCGCAGCCGAAACCGGTTTTCCGGCCGGCGCGATCAACATCGTGACCGGCTACGGGCACGAGGCCGGCGACGCGCTCGCGCGGCACGCGGGCATCGACCACATCAGCTTCACCGGCAGTCCGAAGATCGGCACCCTGATCCAGCAGATTGCGGCCGAGCGGCATTGCCCGGTCACGCTCGAACTCGGCGGCAAGAGC
This sequence comes from Variovorax sp., assembly GCA_965218415.1. Classification (GTDB taxonomy): domain Bacteria; phylum Pseudomonadota; class Gammaproteobacteria; order Burkholderiales; family Burkholderiaceae_C; genus Variovorax. The sequence goes on along the minus strand of CBDCKT010000003.1, from coordinate 1,878,948 downwards.
CCGCAGATCGTTTTTGCCGACGCCGATCTCGACGCCGCGATTCCGGTGCTGATCAATGCGATCGTGCAGAACGCCGGCCAGACCTGCTCGGCCGGTTCGCGGGTGCTGATCGAGCGCAGTATTTACGAGCCGCTGCTCGAACGACTCGGCGTCGCCTTCGAGGCCTTGCGCGTCGGCCCGGCGGCGATGGATCTGGACCTCGGCCCGCTGATCCGCCAGACGCAGCAGCAGCGCGTGTGGGATTTCTTATCGGATGCGCACAACGCCGGCATCGAAGTCGCGGCCGAAGGCAAAGTGGCCCATGATGCGCCCGACACCGGCTTCTATCAGGCGCCAATTCTGCTGCGCGACGTGCCGGTAGATCACCGGCTCGCGCAGGAAGAAGTGTTCGGCCCGGTGCTCGCCGCGATGGCGTTCGAGGGCGAGGACCAAGCCGTGCAACTCGCCAACGCCACGCAGTTCGGCCTGGTCGCCGGCATCTGGACGCGCGACGGCGGACGCCAGTTTAGGATGGCGAAGCGCGTGAAAAGCGGCCAGGTCTTCATCAACAACTACGGTGCCGGCGGCGGCGTCGAGCTGCCGTTCGGCGGGGTCAAGTCGTCGGGCTACGGGCGCGAAAAAGGCTTCGAGGCGCTGTACGGGTTCACGACGTTGAAGACGGTGGCCGTGCGGCATGGGTGAGAGATCGCGCCCGGTCGCATCGGCTTACCGCGCTGTTTTCGGGCCCATCGTGGCGATGCTGCTCGCCGTTGCAGTCGCATGGCCCGCTCCTGCCGCGGCGCAAGTCGAATCCTCCATCGAGCAAGCACCGCTGTTCGCTCTCTGCGAGCGCTGGTGCGCGCTGGTCGATGCCAAGGGGCAGGCGGTGACCGATCGCGTGTTCGACGCCATCGACGAATCGCCAGGCCAGGCGATCACGACCGCATCGATCGTCTACACCCGCGACGGCAAGAAAGGCGCAGTCGACCGCTCGGGCCGTACCGCGGTCGCGCCGACGCACAAGGAACTCATTCACTACGCGTCCGGCGTGCTGATGGGCTACGACCCGTCCCCGGTCGAAGGCAAACCGCCGACGGTCACGCTGTACGACGAAAGCGGCAGGAAGTTGCTGCAAGACAGCGCGGGCACGACTTTCGGTGCCTGGCCCGGCAACAACGACGGCACCGGTCGGGTGGTCCTGAACGATCGGTGCACCGAGAACCCGGCGGCGGCCTGCAACTTTCGCTTTCCGGCGTTTTTTACCGGCCAATCCGAGGTCGCCTTCACCTACTTCACGCCGAGCCTGCTGGCCGGCTACGCGATCGCCGCCGTCAGAAAAAGCGACGGCCGAAATGGCTACGGACTGGTCGACGAAGCCTTGCAATTCGTCGTCGAGCCGAAGTATGCGAGCGTCGATTTCTCCAAAACCGGACTCGGCCGCGTGACGCTTGCGAACGGCGCGACCGCGGTGATCGACCGGCAAGGCCGCACTGTGGTCGAGGCCGGCCGTTACGACGCCGTTCACATACCGTTCAGCGACGACGACCCGTTCATCACCGCATTCAAACCGGGTGAAAAGAACTGCGGCGACCATCTGCTGCGCGATGGCAGCCTGGTGGCGATGCCGGCCGGACTGTGCGCTTTCAGTGAAGATCACGGCCGGTCGCTGGACTATTTCACGGTACATGGCGCCGACGGCCGGACCGGCGCCGTCGATCTCGACGGCCGCCTGATCGTGCCGGCCATCCACGAAGAGCTGACCCCGCTCAATCGCCAGTATCTTCGCTTCGGCGCCGGCCCGCGCGCGAGCCGGCGTTTCGGCATCGTCGATCGCAGCGGCCGCGAAATCTTGCCGGCACGCTATCAGTGGATCCGGACCCTGGATCAAGAGGGTGGCCAGCCACCCGGGTTGCTTGAAGACGCATTTATTGCAAGCGTCGCCGAAAACCGGGTCGGCCTGCTCGACGCGAAAGGGCAATGGCGCATACCGCCGGTTTACCGAGACGGCCAGGTGCTGTCCGCGCAATTGCTGGCGTTCAAGGAAGCCGATGGCCGCCACTACCGCCTGTTTCGGGCCGACGGCACCGACCTCGATCTGCGCGTCGGCGCGCTGCCCCGGCGCCCGCTGATGCGTGCCGGCAAAACAGCGCCGGACGCGCTGGAGTTCGAAGTCGACGCGCCGGGCGGCAAGAAACATGGCTTGCTCGACCTGCAAGGCCGCGTGGTGCTGCCGGCCGACTTTCGGGTGTTGCTATTCAACGCGCAAGACGGCCTTTGGCGCGCCCATCAGGAGAAGGACGGCAAGAGCACCGTGGCGCTGGTCGACAGCGACGGCAAGCTGCAACGCCCGCCCGAGGAACTGGCGGCGATCGCCGGCACCTTCGCGGGCGGCGCCGCGCTGGCCGAGACGTCCGATCGAAAGCCGGTGCTGATCGGTATCGATGGCCGCACGCTGGCGCGCTTCGATACGCTCTTTCCCGAATTGGCCGCACGCGCCGAACTGCAGAACGAAGTCGTCGCGGCGATCGACGGCTGCGTGAATCCCGATCCAGCGGCCGAACCATCGGAGCAACCGAAGCTCGATCCTTCATTCGAGCGCATCTGCGCTTCGAACGCACTGCGCGAAGCGTCGCGCGCGGTCGAAAAGACCTATCTCGAAAAGCTGGCCGGCTTTCTGTATTGCGATCCACGCCCGGTGATGGCGCTGCACAAGGCTTACGCGCGCGCGGTGCGCGCAGCAACCGACGAGCGCGCCGTGCTCACCGAAATGAAGGCGTTCGCCGGCCGCATCCTTGCCGCGCCCGAATGCGTCAAGTCCGCGGATCTGCGCATCGGCGCGGCCGTACCGAAGCCATTGCAACGCGAACTCGCGCGGCAGATCGACGCGCGCGATCGCGACGCCGGATTGACCTGGCGCGAGCTTCGGCTGGCCGACCGGAAATACATCGTGGCCGAGCCAGCCGATCTGGCCGCCATCGACGGTCCGCATTGGCTGTTCGGACAAAACGCCGACGCGCGCTGGCGGCTCTGGCTCGCCGCCGACGGTTCGCCGCAGACCGTCACCGGCAAGGACAACGGACAACCCCTTTTTGCGACCCAGGTGCGAGGTGCGTTCGACTCGGAGCTGACCTACCACGCCTTCGACGGCTCGCGTTATCGCGCGGTGGCCGCGTGCGCGTTCTACGACGCCGATGGCGGAACCCGGTCGTTTGCCATCTGCAACGAAGCGCCCGTACGAAATTCAAAGAAAAAAGACCGCTAAGGTCCGTGAGTATTGCGCAGTCAGCTATCAAATAGATAGCAATCCGGTACACCACCTGATGGCCGGTGGCCGAAACTCAAGGACGCTTGACGTCCGACAAACTCGCGATGTCGCTGTCGCTCCAACTGCCTTGACCGCGCGCGATCACGCTGAAAGACGCATCGGTTTCGATCACGACGGCTTCGGCTGCGCTGAAACCGGCCAGGCCGGCCGAGCGGATCGCGGTGCGCACATCGGCCTCGGTGATCCTGCAGCGGCGCATGGTTTCGGGCAAAAGTTCGCCGCGAAACAGCAGCAAAGACGGCTCGCCAGTGACCAGTTTCCGAACCCACGGTGCCCGAACGCTCGACCAGGTGACGATGAACTGCAGCCCGATCAGCATCGCGAGCGCGACGCCGCCCTGCGACAGCGAGACATCGCGCGATAACAAGATGGTCGCCAAGGTCGAGCCGAGCGCCACGGTGACGACGAAGTCGAACGCGTTCATCTTGGACAGCGTGCGCTTGCCCGACAACCGCAGAAACACGATCAGCATCACATAGGCCAGTACGCCGATCACCAGGGTGCGCAGCGGGCCGGTCCAGCCGTTGAAAAGGATGTGTTCCATAGGCCCTCTAGAGTTGTGAAGACGTGAGCGAAGCCGCCCAGTCGAGCAGCTTCTGGGTCCACGGGCGCTCGCGCCATGCTTCGAGCGTGATGCGCTGCGATTGCGCCAAGTCTTGCTCGAACACCTCGCCCTGGCGCGCGGCGAACGCGCTGTCGTAGACGTTCATGTTCGCTTCGTCGTTGACGCTGAAAGAGCGGCTGGTGAAATTGGTCGAGCCGACCGTCGTCCACAGCGCGTCGACCACCATCACCTTGCAATGAAACATGGTCGGTTGGTATTCGTAGATCTCGACGCCGGCCTCGAGCAGTTCGCCCCAGTTGTTGCGCGATGCATGGCGCACGATCGCCTGATCCATGTGCGGTCCCGGCACGATGATGCGCACCCGCACACCGCGCTTTGCGGCGGATGCGAGGCTTTGCCTGGCGACTTCGTCGGGCACGAAGTAGGACGCCGACAAATCGATCGACCGGGCCGCCGCGGTGATCGACATCAGGTAGAGCAGCTGCATGTTTTGCGCTGCGCCGGCCGGCGCGGCGCGAAAGACCTGCGCGCGGGTCGATCCCTGTTCGGCGAGCGCCGGAAAATACGCATCGCTGTGCAGCAACTGGCCGGTGGTCTGCAGCCAGTTGTCGGCGAAGGCCGACTGCATCTGCGCGACGACCGGCCCTTCGACCTTGAAGTGCGTGTCGCGCCAATGGCCCGGGCCCTGCGCATCGCCGCTCCACTGGTCGGCCAGCCCGACACCGCCGATGAAACCGATCTTGCCGTCGACCACCATCAACTTGCGATGGGTGCGGTTGTTCATCCACGCGAGGTTGTACCAAATCGGCGGGTTGTAGCGCCGTACCTGCACGCCGCTGCGCCGCAGCGATTCGAGCATCTCTTCGTCGATCTGGCCGCCGTACCAGTCGAGCAGCAAATACACTTTCACGCCCTTTTGTGCCCGCTCGCGCAGCGCGGCCGAGAATCTGGCACCGGTATCGCCCGCAAAGTAGATGTAGGTTTCGAGCGTGATGGTTCGCTCGGCCGAACGGATCGCATCGAGCATCGCCGGGAAAATCTGCACGCCGTTGAGCAATTCCTGCGCGCGGTTGCCCGCCACCAGGCCGGGCGTTAACAGCGAACCCATCACCCGCTCGAACTGCGGATCGTCCACCGCCGGCACCTGCGCGATCGGCGCGTCGATCTTCTTGTTACCGAGTGCCAGATTGGCGACGATGATCGCGCCGGCAACCGCAATCAACGCGCTCAACGCGATCGTCAGAAGTTTTTTGAACATGGAATGGAACTGCGATCGGGTGCATTCGATCGGTTTGCGCGGCTCTACAGGATAGGCGTAGCGGCCCGCGCTCAACGGAAGGGCCCGCATGGAAAACTGTAGTCCATCGCTGCGGATCGAGAAGTGCATCAGGCGATGTCATCCCGCCGACACCCATCGCAACCCGTCGCATACGCTGCAGTCGCGGCGCCCGGTGCCGCCGCTGACTTCGCGCACGCGTGGACGACGTGGACGACCCAGGCGGCGTAGGTGGCGCGCATCGGCCTACGGTCAGTGCCGACTTCGCCCGTCGGGAAAACGCGCCGCCACGGTCTACGCTGAGTCCACGCTTCGCAAAGTACCTCAAAAGGCGCTTTAGTTCACTTGAATCCGCGTTCGTGCCGCGCGACCCACGCGATTGCCCACTTCGGCGTTTGCCGAAATTCCCACTTTTTTCTCTCCCAGGTGCTACCCATGAAAATTCTGATGGTTCTGACGTCCCACGACAAACTCGGCGACACCGGCAATCAAACCGGCTTCTGGCTCGAGGAGTTCGCTGCCCCCTACTACGTCTTCAAGGATGCCGGCGCTGGCGTGACGATCGCATCGCCGAAGGGCGGCCAACCGCCGCTCGATCCGAAGAGTGACACGCCCGACGCGCAAACCGAAGCGACCCGTCGCTTCAAAGGCGATGTCAGCGCGCAAAACGCGCTCGCCGACACGGTCAAACTCGATTCGGTGTCGCCAGCCGACTTCGACGCGGTGTTCTACCCCGGCGGTCATGGCCCGCTGTGGGATCTGGCCGAAGACAAGGATTCGATCGCGCTGATCGAAAAAACCATCGCCAGCGGCAAGCCCGTTGCCGCGGTCTGCCATGCGCCGGGCGTGCTGCGCAACGTCAAGACGCCGGATGGCTCACCGCTGGTCAAGGGCAAGCGGGTGACCGGCTTCACCAACTCCGAGGAAGCGGCTGCCGGTTTGACCGACGTGGTGCCGTTTCTGGTGCAAGACATGCTCGAAGGCCACGGCGGCAACTACTCGAAAGGCGCCGACTGGCAGTCGCATGTCGAAGTCGACGGGCTGCTCGTGACCGGCCAGAACCCCGCATCGTCCGAAGCAGGCGCCAAGGCTTTGTTGGCGCTGCTGCATCCAGATACCGCGAAAGCCTGACGACCCAGGTACGCGGGACAAAGGCACCGGTTCACCGGCCGGCGCGGAGTGGCTATCCTGTGCCAGGAAGCTGTTCACGCCGCGTGCCGCGGGCGGCATCGTTTCGGACCAAATCAGCCTGAAACGCCCGCCCCACGTGCGCAAGCAGCTATCATTATAATAGCTCCAGGAGACTTCAATCATGCGCGTGCAAGACAAATCCATCATCGTCACCGGCGCCGGCAGCGGCATCGGCGAAGGCATCGCGATGCGACTCGCGGCCGAAGGCGCGCGAGTGATCGTGAACGACATCAACGCCGCGGCCGGCGAGCGGGTGGTCGACGCGATCAAGCGCGACGGCGGCCAGGCGTCGTTTTTCGCCGCCGACATGACGCAATCCGATGCCGTGAAGGCGCTGGTCGACGCCGCCGTCGCGCGCCACGGCCGGCTCGACGCGATGGTCAACAACGCGGGTTGGACGCATCGCAACCGGCCCGCGCTCGAAGTCGGCGAAGATGAGTTCGAGCGCTGCTTCGCTGTCAACATGAAGAGCATTTATCTCTCGACGATCCATGCGGTGCCCGCATTCCGGGCGAATCACGGCGGCAGCTTCATCAACATCGCATCGACAGCCGGCGTGCGTCCGCGACCGGGCCTGGCCTGGTACAACGGCTCTAAGGGTGCGGTGATCACGACCAGCAAGTCGCTTGCAGCCGAACTCGGGCCCGACAACATCCGGGTCAACTGCATCAACCCCGTGTTCAATCCCGACACGGCGCTCTCGACCGAATTCGCGGGCGGGCCGCTGACCGACGAGCGCCGGGCGAAGTTCCTCGCGACCATTCCGCTCGGCCGCTTTTCGACTGCGCTCGACGTGGCGAATGCCGCCTTGTACCTCGCGAGCGACGAAGCGGCGTTCATCAGCGGGGTCTGTATCGAAGTCGACGGCGCGCGCTGCGTGTAGGCACTCCCGGCCGGGGCTCGCAAAAACTTCCAGGGCGAAATAACCCTTCACGCCGCCGTCATCGACAATGGGGGCGTGTTGCCGCCGGCCCCTCCTCCCCGATCTTTCGCCGCGGCGGCATCGCCGGATGCGCAGCCGTGGTCGGCATCCTCGCACTACGAAAATTTCCCGGTTGCGTCCTGGCTTTGCCCGCCGCGTCTGCGCCCGCCGATCGCCGCGATCTATGCCTTTGCGCGCACCGCGGACGACATTGCCGACGAAGGCGACGCGAGTGCTCGCGAACGTCTCGGCGCGCTCGCGGCGTATCGCATGGATCTGAAAGCCATCTCCGGTCGCGCGCCCCATTCACCGCGCTGGCCGCGGGTGTTCGGGCCATTGGCCGAAGCGATGCGAATTTTTCGGCTTCCCGAGCCGTTGCTGGCCGATCTGCTTTCGGCGTTCGAGCAAGACATCGAAAAGACCCGCGACGGCGCGCACTACGCGAACCGCCGCGAACTGCTTGCCTATTGCGAGCGCTCGGCGAATCCGGTCGGGCGGCTGCTGCTGCATCTGTACGGCGTTGCCGACAAGCCTTCGCTGGCCCGGAGCGATGCGATTTGCAGCGCATTGCAGCTCATCAACTTCTGGCAGGACGCCGGCACCGATCTGGCGCGCGGGCGTTGCTACTTTCCGGTGGCCGATTGCGTGGCGCATGGCCTGATGCCGGCCGATCTCAAACGTTTTGTGGCTGAAACGCACGCCAGATCAGCGCAGCCAGCTATCAAGTTAATAGCAGAAGAAGTTCGATGGGCACGTGCGTTGATGCAGTCGGGCGCGCCGCTCGCGCTGCGGCTGCCGGGACGCGCGGGCTGGGAGCTGCGGCTGGTCGTGCAGGGCGGCTTGTTGATCCTCGACAAGATCGAAGCGCTCGGCTTCGACACCTTGCGCCATCGACCGACGATCGGCCGCGCCGACGCACCGCGCCTCGCCTGGCGCGCGCTGCGGATGCGCTGAGCGGGCAGCCGGCATTCGCGCAGGACGGCGCCAGACGGCGCCAGACGGCGCAAGACCGCGCAAGACCGAACGAGGCTGCGAAACTTTCGACCGGTCGCAGTCGCCGACAATCGCGCGATGCCGTTTTTCGCCTCATGAGCACGCCCGCGCAATACGTTCAAGAGAAGGCCGCTGCCTCTGGCAGCAGCTTTTATTACGCCTTTCTGTTTTTGCCCAAGCCGCGCCGCGAGGCGATCACGGCTTTTTATGCGTTCTGCCGCGAAATCGACGATGTGGTCGACGAAGCGCGCGACCCCGGCATCGCCGCGACCAAGCTCGCCTGGTGGCGCAGCGAAGTCGCCCAGGCCTTCGCGGGCGAGCCGCACCATCCGGCCATGCGCGCATTGATGCCGGCGGCGCACGAATTCGGCATCGAGGCGAGCCAGCTCTTGCAGGTGATCGACGGTTGCCAGATGGATCTGGATCAGACGCGTTATCTGGACTTCATCGCCCTGCAGCGCTACTGCCATCTGGTCGCGGGTGTGGTGGGCGAAGTGTCGGCGCGGATCTTCGGCCAGACCGATCCGGCGACCACCGACTACGCGCACCGCCTCGGCCTCGCGCTGCAACTGACCAACATCATTCGCGACGTCGGCGAAGACGCGATGCGCGGTCGCATCTACCTGCCGATGGACGAGCTGCAACGCTTCGACGTCAAGGCTCACGAGCTGCTGAATCGGGTGCATACGGACCGCTTCGTCGCGCTCATGACCTTTCAGACCGAACGCGCGCAGCGCTGCTACGACGAAGCGCTGCAAATGCTGCCTGCAGCGGATCGGCGAAACCAAAAACCCGGCCTCATGATGGCCAGCATCTACCGCACTTTATTGCGCGAAATCGAGGCCGACGGCTTCTCGGTCTTGAACCAGCGCGTGAGCCTGACGCCGGTGCGCAAGTTCTGGCTGGCATGGCGGGTGCAGGCGCTGGGCCGGATGTGAGGCGTGCCTGCAAGGTGACCATATTGCTATGTTAATGATAGCTTTCTGCGCAAGCAAATCAACCGTTTCAACCACTTTTCTTATAAATTTCCGGACATGAAGATCGCTGTCGTCGGCGCGGGCTGGGCCGGCCTTGCCGCAGCGGTGAAAGCGACGCAAGCGGGCCATGAGGTGACTGTTTTCGAAGCCGCTCGCGCGCTCGGCGGTCGGGCGCGGACGCTTCTGCTCAATATGCCGGGCGGTGGGTCGATGCGACTCGACAACGGGCAGCACATCCTGATCGGCGCGTACACCGAAACGCTCGCCTTGATGCGCGAGGTCGGTGTCGATGTTGATGCGGCATTGCTGCGTTTGCCGCTGATGCTGGTGTTCCCCGATGGCGGTGGCCTGCGGCTGCCGCGCTGGCCGGCGCCATTCGACGCGCTTATGGGCATTGCCCGTGCGCGCGGCTGGTCGTGGCGCGACAAAGCTGCGCTACTCACGGCCGCGATCGCCTGGCAACGCGCCGGGTTTGCTTGTGCCGCGAGCCAGACGGTGGCCGGGCTGTGCAGCCGGCTCACGCCATGTGTGCGCGCGGAGCTGATCGATCCGCTGTGCGTCTCTGCCCTCAACACATTGCCCGAGGATGCGAGTGCCGCGGTGTTCCTGCGGGTTTTGCGCGACGCGATGTTCGGGCCGGCGGGCGGCTCCAACCTGCTCTTGCCGCGAACCGATCTCGGCGCACTCTTTCCAGTGGCGGCAGGGCGTTGGCTCGCAGCGCGCAACGCGTCCGTCCACGTCGGTCGACGGGTGCGTCAGCTCGTGCACTGCGACGGCGGTTTGCAACTCGATATCGCAAAAGCAGACTCGGCAGACTCGCCCGACTCACCGACCGCTGCGCAGTCCGAGCATGCGCTTTTCGACCAGGTCGTCCTCGCCTGCGCGCCATGGGACGCAGTGCGACTGCTGCGCGCCGCCCCATCCGCAAAAGCAACCGATCGAACGGATGCCACCGCCTGGTGCGCAACCGCCGGTGCGCTGCGCTTCGAAGCCATCGCGACCGTTTACGCGCACAACGAATCGGCTCGCCTCGCCGCACCGATGCTCGCGTTACGAAGCGGGCCCGGCCTGCCCGCGCAATTCGTGTTCGACCGCGGGCAACTCGGTGGACCGCCGGGCTTGTTGGCCTTCGTCGTCAGCGCCAACAACGCGCCGGGTGCGGAACTCGCGCGCGAGGTGCTCGCGCAAGCCGCGCACCAGCTCGGTTTGGACAACTTGCGCGTTCTGCGCACCGTCGTCGAGAGGCGTGCGACCTTCGCCTGCACACCCGCGCTCGAACGCCCGCGCATGCGCATTGCCGACGGTCTGTTCGCGTGTGGCGACTATGTGGCGGGGCCGTACCCCGCAACGCTCGAAGGCGCGGTTCGCAGCGCCGCGGCAGCCGTGGCCGCGCTGTAACGTTCCGCCGCCGCGATGGGCGAAACTGCCCGGCCAACGCAGCGTCTGCTCATGCGATCCGGTACTTTTCCATCAACCGGTACAAGGTCATGCGCGAAATGCCGAGTTCGCGCGCCGCGCGCGTGACGTTGCGACCGACCCGGGCCAGGGTATGCGAGATCGCGTCGCGCTCGGCAGCGGTGCGGGCGTTGTCGAGGGCCTGGCCGACATTGCTTTGCGCGGGTTCGAGGCCGAGATCTTCGGGCCCGATCATCCGGTCGTCGCTCATCACGACCGCGCGCTGGACCCGGTTGTAGAGCTCCCGCACGTTGCCGGGCCAGTCATGCGCGGTCATCGCCGCAATCGCGTGACGGCTGAAGCCCTTGACCCGCGTGTGGCCCTGGCTCGTGCAAAGCGCGAAAAAATGCTCGGCAAGGATCGGCACATCCTCCATCCGGCTGCGCAACGCGGGAACTTCGATCGGCAGAACGTTGAGCCGGTAGAAAAGGTCTTCGCGGAATTTGCCGACCGCCACCGCTTCGGCCAGATCCACATGCGACGCTGCAACCACGCGTGCATTGACGGGCAGGCTGCGCGCCGCGCCGACGCGCGTGATCGTCTTCTCCTGAAGAAAGCGCAGCAAATTGGTTTGCAACTCGACCGGCAAGTCACCGATCTCGTCGAGAAAGACAGTGCCGCCGTTGGCCGCCTCGATCAGGCCGCGGCGTTCGGACGAGGCGCCGGTGAATGCGCCACGCTCGTGTCCGAACAGTTCGGCGTGAATCAACGACGGCGAAATGGCGCCGCAGTTGACGGCGACGAATGGCCCGTCGGCACGCTGCGACCCTTGATGGATCGCTTTGGCTGCCAACTCCTTGCCGCTGCCGCTTTCGCCGCCGATCAACACCGGTGCGTCGGTGGCTGCTACCTTGCGGATCTGGCGCCGCAGCCGGGTGATCGCGGCGCCGTTTCCGACCATGCCCATGGTGTTGCCGGACCGAAGTTGCATCCGATGCAGACCAAGCAGCGTGGCACGCTGTGCAGCATGCTTCAAAACGAGGTCCAGATCGTGCGAATCGACGGGCGGCAACTGATGATCGAAAAATCGGCCGAGAAGCAGTTCGCGAAAACCGCTGGATTCGAGCGCCTGCGTATCGCACACGGCAACCCACTCGGCGTTGCCGGAAGCCCTGATGCAGAGCTCCAGCTCATCGTCTTCGGCTGGCGTAGTTGTGCCTATCGTGAGCAGTCCGACCGCAAACTGCCTTCGCGCGAGCAGGCGCTCCGCAGCCGGGATGTCGCTGGCCCTGGACACCTCCCAGCCCAGCGCACGAAGCCGGTCGACGACGCCGCCCGGATCGCCGTCCAAGGTCAAACAAAGGATGCTCTGCTGTGGCATGGCCATCGCCTCAGAACGTCATCGGCAGTCTCACGGTGAGTGTTACGTCGGGCGTGTCACGGGTCAAGCCGGCGCCCACGCTGACGTTCATCGTCGTCCGGTCGCTGAACCGATACGAATAGCCCAACAGAAGGGATGAAAGCTGGGTGCGAACCGAGCCTTGAACCGGCGTGCCGTTCTGCTTGGTGCGGCCGATCGAATGCAGGTCGGCGCCGATACTGAACGACGAGCGATCGTTGATCGCGAGGCCCATGCCGAAATTGGCGCTGACCACATTGCCGGGCTTGACCGATCCGATGAATTCTTCCTGATCGTTCAGCACCTTGCGGCTTAAGTTGCCGCGGCCGAAATTCTGGGTGTAGCTGAGGCTGCCGAAGAACACGGCCGGATCGGTCGGAAACAACCCCGTCACGCCCGCTTGCATCGACTGAAAGCCCGAGCCGGTCGGCAGGTCGAGCGGCAGCCCGGTGCCCGTGGTGTTGCCGACGCAGCGCGTGGTGCAGTCGGTCACGACCTCGAATGGATCCTTGCCGGTACGCGATTTGTAGCGCAGCGAGCCGATGTAGTACGGCGAATTGCTGTCCCTGGGCGCGTTGAACTGGTAGCGCGCTGCCAGTTCGACGTCACCGATGCCTTTGCCCTTGCTGTCGAAGACGTTGTCGGATGCGCTGCCGGTGAAAATTTCGCGGCTCACCGTGGCGTCGGAGCGATAGACCCATGGGACCTTGGCTTCGACTTCGAGCCGGTTGCTGAGGCCGAAGCGACCGGTCAGCGCGCCCGTCAGCGTATTGCGCTTGACTTCGCGGACATCGACCAATCCGATCAGCAAGGCCGGAATGACGGTGTAGCCAACCAGCGCGACCCGGTTGCTCGACGAATAGCCGTACTGCAGCGACGGCTCGAGAACGTAGTGCCCCTTGCCCGTGAGGATGCCGGGTTGCTCCATCACTGCTGCAACCGATGCCTGGGGAACCTCCGATTTGGGTGCGACACCGACTTGCACGGGGCGCGACTTGTCGTCCGGTACCGCAGGCGCCGCCCGGTCGGCCGGCGCAGATCGGACTGGCGCATTCGCCAGCGTCGCTCCTGCGTCCTCGGCCTGCGCAGGTGTGCGCTTAGCCGGTCCGATCGAACGTTGTAGTTCGCGGTACTTCGCTTCCTGATCGGAAACCTGCCGTCGCAGGTTTTCGACCTGCTGGCCGTACTGCTCGACGCGTTGCTGCAACGTCGTGACGCGCGGGTCGGTGTTGCGGGTCGGCCCCGCCCTCGTGCTGGCGGAAGCGCCATTTTTCTGCTTTCCCTCCTTCTTCACGCCGCCGCCCGGTTGGGCCTCTGCGGGCGCCGCGCATAGCGTCAATGCAAGGCTGGCAAGCAGCGCCGAAGCGCCGCTCTGGCAACTCGATTTCATGGTCGACTCCTCGCGCGCAATCTTTTTTCAGACGCCGTGCTGGATGACTTTTCAAGTCATTTCTCGAACTTATGCGCGTTTTTGAACGTTAGTCCTCAAGAATTGAAAATAGGTCATTCCCATCATCTCTTCATGGTCAACTAAAAAAATGCAAAGAAACGTTGCTTCGCGTCACGCGAGTCATCGCCATGTATCGGCGCGGTGACACTTCGGGCCGCACCCCGGCCGGTTTGAACACAGCGTGCCAGGGTCGCTATGGGTGGACGCTGAGCCGAGCGCACGGGTGCGGTGATGACGCCTGCCATCCATCTCTTCGCCCCAACGATGAGACGGCCATTTGCACTACAGCTTATGCACGAGCGTGATCGCCCCGAATCCTGATTTCCGTTGAAAAATTGCGGCGGTGTCGCCTTGGCAGTGATTCCGACTGTCACGTCCTTGTGACAGTTTTCGCTCAAGGGCAGGCCTGCGCCGGCATCAAACACGACCTGACAAACAGACACAATTTCGCTGTGCAGCTTTGCGCAAAGGAGTTTCTTGCAGGGAACGCGGTCTTCGAAGGCTTACTAAAAAAGTTGGCACCGTTGTTGCTGTGAAGCGACTGATTCGCGTTGACGCGATCAATACCGGCTATGCCGTTTCTCAACTGTTGGAGGTTCTATGAAAAAGACTTTGCTGGCTTCGGCCCTTGCGGTTGCGTTCGGCTTCGCCGGCGCTGCCTTCGCGAACGACACTGACCAAGACAACGCCGTGAAGCAAGTTACCAAACGCGGCGACAACAGCAGTACGAGTACTCAAACCAGTACGAGTACGTCGACCGACAAAAGCGACCACTCGAAGACGCGGATCGAGACCGGAGATGCCTCGGCGACCGACAAATCCGCTGCCATCAACAATGGCTCGACGGGTACCTTCACCAACGCATTCAACAGGACCACCGTGGTCGCGAGCAGCAAGCTGATCGGCACCGTCACGGGCAATGCCGCCTATCAGATCGGCAACTACGCAACCAACAGTGGTAATGCGAATGGCGGCCAGGGCGCCGAAGGAAACGGCGCCAAAGGCGGCAACGCGCTTGCCGTAGGCATCGGCGTCGGTGGCAAAGGCGGCAAGGGCACCGGCGGCTATGCGGTCGGCGGCGATGGTCGCGGCGGAAAAGGCACCGGCGGCTATGCCGACGGCGGCAACGGCGGCAAAGGTACCGGCGGCAAGGGCGGCTTTGCCGATGGCGGTTACGGCGGCAAGGGCGCCGGCGGCGACGGCGGTTTCAGCCAGTCCAATGGCAGCGGCCATCGCAGTGACTGGGAAGCCGGCAACGGCGGCAACGGTGGCTATGGCGCTGGCGGTAACGGCGGCTATGCCAACGGCGGCAGCGGTGGCAATGGCCCCGGCGGCAATGGCGGTTATGCCGAGGGCGGCAACGGCTCCGGCGGCGATGGCACCGGCGGCTATGCCGAGGCCGGCAACGGCTCCGGCGGCAACGGCGGCTATGGCGCGGGTGGCGGCAATACGGCGACCGCTGGCGACGGCGGCAAGGGCAGCGGCGGCTACGGCGGCGACGGCGGCAGCGTCAAAGTCTCGGCCGGCAAGTTCGACATGTCCAACCACATGACGAGCGTCGGGCAGTCGGCCGCGGGCGTGCTGATCGCAAGCCAGAACAGCGGCTTCTCTTCGCTCACGCAGCAAAGCGTGAACGTGCAAGCCAACCTGTCGGTCGGCAAATAACGCGCCAGGCGACTGAGCCTTGCCACGATCGCGCCGCCTGCTGAATGCGGGCAGCGCGATCGGGGTGAGTCGCAGAATCTGGACCAACCGGACCGGAGGCTTTCATGAAATCGATCAAGCTTTGCTGGCTGTGCTGCGCGGCGGCATCGTCCTTGTGGGCGGTTCCGGTCGCTGCAGAAATGCAGGAAACCGGCGCATCGGCGGTGATGCCGGCCCAGGCGTCTTTCGGCAGGCCGGCCGCATCGGCGGCACTGGACCGGTTGCGCGGCGGAACGCTGACCACTCAAAACGATATGCGGCTCGCGGGCACGACGGCCGGAAACACTGCGGACCATGTCGTCACTGGCGTCAATGCGATCGATTCCGGCGCTTTCTCCAACATGAGCGGGCTGGCTGTTTCCATCCAGAATTCGGGCGCGAACGTGCTGATTCAGAACGCCGTGATCCTGAACCTGCAGATGAACTGAGCAAGCCCGTCACCGGAGCCGTCCCATGCGCCGCCCGATCGTATTCATCGCGCTCACGATCGCGGTTTTCTGCGCAGATGCACAGCGTGCGCATCTTCCCGCCATGGGCGCCGCAGGTGATGTTGCGATGCCGGTGGTCAGCATGCGCGGCGCCATGCTGACCGGCACCCTGCTCCAGAAGTACGATTTCAGCTGCGGCTCCGCCGCGATCGCCACGCTGCTCACGCACCACTACGCGACTCGGGTCAACGAGCAGGAAGTGTTCGAAGAAATGTTCTCGAACGGCGACCAGCGCAAGATTCAGAGCGAGGGATTCTCGTTACTCGACATGAAGCGCTATCTGGCCGCGCATGGCTTCGAAGCCGACGGTTTCGAGCAGCCACTGGAGAAGCTGGCGGAGGCCCGCGTTCCGGCGATCGTGCTGGTCAACGAGAACGGCTATCACCATTTCGTCGTGGTCAAGGGGTTGCAGAAGGACCGGATTCTGATCGGCGATCCGGCGCGTGGTACCCGCGCAATCTCCCGGATCGCTTTCGAAACGATGTGGCAGGGGCATTTGCTGTTCGTCATTCACAACCGGATGGATGCGGCGCGATTCAATCTCGCGGCCGACTGGCGCGTGGCGCCCCGGGCACCGCTGGCGCGCGGTCTGGGGCGCGACAGCACGCCCGGCCTGGCAATGCCCAAACTCGGGCCGGGAGACTTTTGATGCGCTCCCCAAACCGTGCGCCCTTTCTGCTGCAGCTCGGCTTCACGGCTGCGATGACGGTCTTCCTCACCGCGCAGGCATCCGCCGTCGAGCGCGTTTCCGGGCCCGCAGCACCCACTGGATCGGTCTGGATGGCCGTGAGCGACCGCGCGCTCGACCGCCTTCGCGGCGGCTTTGACCTGGGCTCGGGTTTGGTCGCCCACTTCGGAATCACTCGAACGCTCTACATCAATGGCGATATGGTCACCCAGACCACGCTCAACCTCGGTGATCTGGGGAAACTCACGCCCGCGCAGGGCGCGCTGCTGAGTGCTCAGGTCTCACAAATGGGCGTGGTTCAAAACGGACCGGGCAATGTCTACCGGCCCGGGCCTGGCGGTTCCGCTTTCGCGACCGTGATCCAGAACACGCGCGACAACCAGCACATCGTCAATCAGACCGTGATCGATGCCAGCACCAACGCTGTCAGCATGATCAAGGGACTCAATATCCAGGGCACGTTGAACGACAGCCTTGCGCGTGCCGTGGGGCAGCGCTGAAGCGGCGGCGTTGCGAACGCTTGCCTACCATCCCCAGACCAGACCCTGCGACACCCATCCCGTCTTGCCGTCCGGATCGCGCACCTTGATCCAATCGCGTTTTTTTTCGAGCGTGCGCAACACATCGCCGTACGAGAGCTTGGCAACCACGCGCGAGCGGGTGTTCGGCGCAGAACGCAGGTTGACGATCTTCGACTGGACGATCGAATGCGGCACCCGGTTCGTGAGCGAGCGCGCGACCCAGCCCTTGTCTTTTTCGAAATCCCTGACCTGAACCCAACTGCCGCGCCGACCGATCACTTCGAGCGGATAACCGCGCGCGAGACCATACAAGGCAGGGTGCCTCACGCCGGGGCCGCTGCGCATATTCACGTTCTGTCCCGCGATCGCAACCATCTCGCGCGCCTGCGCGGGCTGAGCCGATAAAAAGAATGAAGAAAGCGCCAACAAGGCGCCGAAAACGAGGTTCAACAAGGTCGAAAAGGGGCGGGGTCGCCGGGTTCCAGTCATCCGAAAAAGCTCCTGTCATGTGCATGAAAAAGCCGCCAACTCGATGGGGGCGACGGCGCGCGATCACCGCGACCACGCTGACACGATGCTATTACGTCAGGATGTCTTGCCCGCCTGGCGCTTGACGTCGAGCACCTTGCACAGCGCGCCGAGGTCCGGCACGGTCACTTCAGGTCGCGCGCCTTCGGCCCACGGCCGCGCCTCGCGCACCAGCCATGCGGCCTGCATTCCGGCGGCCTGCGCGCCGGCCACATCGAGCGCGGCGTCGTCGCCCACATGCAGCATGTCGCGCGGCAGCAGCCCGATCGAATTCGCCGCGGCCCGGAAGATCGGTGCCTGCGGCTTGCCGCTGCCAAAACTGCGGGCCGAGAACGCGGTGCGAAACCAGCGGCCGACCCCAGTGAGCGCGACATCGGCATTGCCGTTGGAGATCGCGACCAGCGGATAGCGTTCGCTGAGCCAGCGCAGCGCGGGCAAGGCATCGTCGTAGAGCTGCACCCGCTGGCGCTCGGCATAAAAAATGTCGAATGCGGGTTCGGCCAGCGACTGTTCCTCGCCGGCGTGACGCAACGCGGCACGGATCGTCTCGCGCCGCAGCGCGCTCATGTCGTGCGCGAGGTCCGAGCGCTCCTTGGCGGTTGCCGAGCGAAACTGTTGCGCCATGCCGGGCGTGATCCAGACTTCGGCGGTCTGCGGTGCGCGCTGCGCGAGCCAGCGCTGCAAGGCTTTTTCGGCGCGCTCGATGGTCGGCCAGATCGGCCACAGGGTGTCGTCCAGGTCGAGCGAAATGCCGGCGATTCGCCGCACGTCCAGGCCCGTCGTCGCGTCTTCGGTTGTCATGAACCAGAATATCGCATGACAACATTTCGACCCGAGCCCCCTGCTCCGTCGCCGGACCTCGAACGGGTCGGCGTGCTCTGGTGCAATCTGGGCTCACCCGACGCGCCCGACGCGGCGTCGGTACGGCGCTATCTGTTCCAGTTTTTGCACGACTACCGGGTCATCGAGATTCCACGCATCGTGTGGTGCTGGATATTGCACGGCATCATCCTGCGCGTGCGGCCGGCCAAATCGGCGGCCAAGTACAAGCGCATCTGGACCGACGAAGGCTCGCCGCTCAAAGTCTGGAGCGTGAAGCATGCGACTTTGCTGTCGGGCTGGCTCGGCCAGCGCGGCCATCGGGTGCTGGTGCGTGCCGCGATGCGCTACGGCAACCCGTCGATCGCCTCGCAGCTCGACGCTTTCAAGGCCGACGGCGTCACGCGTGTGCTGGTGTTGCAGGCCTATCCGCAATATTCGGCGACCACCACCGCGAGCGTCATCGATGCCGTGAACGACTGGACGCGTGACGTGCGCCGGCTGCCCGAGTTGCGTTTCGTCAACAGTTATCACGACGAGCCGCTCTATATCGCGGCGTTGGCCAAAAGCGTCGAGAAGCACTGGCAAGACAATGGCCGCAGCGACGTGCTCGTGATGAGCTTTCACGGCATTCCGGCGCGCAACATCGCGCGCGGAGATCCGTACCAGTCGCAGTGCCTTGCAACCGCGCATGCCGTGGCCGCGCGTCTGCAACTGGCGTCGGGCGATTACCGCGTCACCTTCCAGTCGCGCTTCGGCCGCGCCAAATGGCTTGAGCCGTACACCGAGCCGACCCTGCGCGAACTCGGCAAGGCCGGCGTCGGCAAGGTCGATGTGATGTGCCCCGGCTTTCCCGCCGATTGCCTTGAAACGCTGGAAGAAATCGCGATGGAGGGTCGCGACGCCTACATGCACGCCGGCGGCAGGGAGTTCCGCTACATCCCGTGCCTCAACGACAGCGCGCCATGGATGGAAGCATTGAGCGCGGTCGCGATCCGGCACCTCGCCGGCTGGCCGACCCAGGCGGAATCGATCGCGGCAAGACCCGACCTGTCGAAAGGGTCTGATAGATGGGCCTGAAAAATGGGCTTGACAAGACGGATCATTTGCTATGTTATCGATAGCTATCTGCGCTCATCCCACAACCGATTTGGGCACTTTTCATCCAAATTTCAAAACTCGGGACAGCGCGAATAGGCAGGGCGATTGCGCGTCACTCGGACATCGCCTAAGACTGCTTTTCGAAGCAGGCCGGGTTGACACACATGCGTACGCCAACTAAGGTGTTATGCGACTCTGCATCGGGTTTGTCCCGATCCGCTCAACGACCTAATGGCGACTAATCGCATATCCAGGTCGCGTCGAGCCAATTTTTTCCCGGCTTGCTTTGTACATTCGCTGCTCGCACGTCGTGGCCTCCCCCATTCCCGGTGAGCAGTCGGCCTTCGTCTTCGTTGGCACGCACATTGCTCCCCGTATATCGCGGCGAAACCGTACTGACTGGAAACCGATTCATGCAAGACCGACTCGTTGTCAACGGCCTCTACAAGGTGTTCGGCGACCGTCCCGACGAAGCGATGGCGATGGTGCACCAGGGCATCGACAAGAAAGAAATCTTTGCGCGCACGGGCCATACGCTGGGCGTCAACAACGCATCCTTCACGGTGCGCGAGGGCGAAATTTTCGTCGTGATGGGTCTTTCGGGCTCGGGCAAATCGACTTTGGTGCGATTGCTCAACCGGCTGATCGATCCGACTGCGGGCCAGGTACTTTTCGACGGCACCGACATCGCCAAAATGAACGACCGCGATTTGCGCGAACTGCGGCGCAAGCACATGAGCATGGTGTTCCAGTCGTTCGCGCTGATGCCGCATCTGAGCGTGGTTCAAAACGCCGCATTCGGCCTTGAACTGGCCGGCGAGCCGAAAGCCCAGCGCGAGGAAAAGGCGATGAAGGCGCTGCATCAAGTCGGACTGGGCGCATACGGCAACAGCTATCCGCACGAACTTTCCGGCGGCATGCAGCAGCGCGTCGGGCTGGCCCGGGCGCTCGCCAACGACCCGACGGTTCTGCTGATGGACGAGGCCTTCTCGGCGCTCGATCCGCTGATCCGGATGGAGATGCAGGGTGAGCTGATCAAGCTGCAGGAGCGCGACAAGCGCACGATCATCTTCATCTCGCATGACATCGAGGAAGCGTTTCGCATCGGCGACCGGATCGCGATCATGGAAGGCGGCATCGTCGTGCAGGTGGGCACGGCCGAGGAGATCATCCGGAACCCGGCGAACGATTACATCCGCAACTTCTTCAAGAACGTCGACACCAGCCATGTTTTCGCGGCACGCGATTTGAGCCGTATGCCAGACGCCGGCGACGTCTATACCGAATCGGCAGACTGCGAAAGTTCGCTCGAGCGGTTGTCGGACAGCGGCCACGAGCATGCCTTCGTCCTGTGCGATCAGCGCGAGAGCTTCCGCGGCGTGATCTCGGTCGCCAGCCTGCGCGCGGGCTTGCGCAATGGCGGAGGTGCGGGCTTGCAGTCGGCCTATCTTCCCGATACCGATGCCGTGCCACCGGAAACGCCGATTTCGCAGCTCTACCAAAAGCTCGCGGCCAGTGCGCACGACCTGCCGGTGGTCGACGATGCGGGTCTTTTCCACGGCGTGGTCAGCAAGGGCCGCGTGATCGACTTTCTGGGCCAGCGCGACGCGAACGCCGCCGAAGCCGCCGCCCCCGTGCAGCACTGACGCTCGCGTCGCCTGAAAACCCACAAGCAGAGGAATAAAAACCATGGCCGACAACGCTGCCGATCCCTGGGCCGCCGCAGCCTCTTCCGCCGCGCCGGCGGGCACGCCTGCCGCGGTGGCGCCGGCTGACGCTGCTGCCAATCCGTGGGCGGCTCCGGCTGCCAATCCCGATGCGGCCAGCAGTTTTCTCGCGCCGGCCGGGCAAACCCAACACGCGGCAGTGAATTTCGACATCTGGCATCCGTTCAAGGAGCAGGTCATTCCGCTGAACGATTGGGTCACGACTTGGCTCAATTGGATCGTCGAACATTTCCGGCCGGCGTTTCAGGCGATCCGCGTGCCGATCGACGCCACGCTCCGGGCAGTCGAAACCGGGCTGGTCGCGGTGCCGCAACCGCTGATGCTGGTCATCATCGGCCTGCTCGCCTATTTCTTCAGCGGCCGATGGCTGGCAATCGGCGCGGTGTTCTCTTTCATCGTGATCGGCCTCATCGGTGCATGGCCTCAGGCGATGGTCACGCTGTCGCTGGTACTGACCTCGGTCGGCTTTTGCGTGCTGCTCGGTTTGCCGCTCGGCATTCTCGCGGCGCGCAGCGATCGGGTTCAGTCCTTCCTCAGGCCGGTCATGGATGCGATGCAGACCACGCCTGCCTTCGTCTATCTCGTGCCGGTGGTGATGCTGTTCGGCATCGGCAACGTGCCGGGCGTGGTGACGACCATCATCTTCGCCCTGCCGCCACTGATTCGCCTTACGAGTCTGGGTATTCGGCAAGTGCGGCCCGACCTGATCGAAGCCACCCGTTCGTTCGGCGCGTCGCCGATGCAAATGCTGTTCAAGGTGCAGATTCCGCTCGCGCTGCCGACGATCATGGCGGGTGTCAACCAGACCTTGATGCTGTCGCTGTCGATGGTCGTCATCGCCTCGATGATCGCGGTCGGTGGTCTCGGCCAGATGGTTCTGCGCGGTATCGGCCGGCTCGACATGGGCCTGGCGACTGTCGGCGGGCTGGGCATCGTGCTGATGGCGATCGTGCTCGACCGCATGACGCAAGCCATGGGCCGAAAGCGCGACGGACCGCCCGCTTTCGCCTTTATGCGCAGGAAGCAGGCCGCCGCAGTGGTGGCGCGAGGCGATGCCAGTGCCGCGACCCCTGCAACCCCCGCAACCCCCGCAACCCATTGACATCGAAGAAGCAACTGCCATGCGCTTTCAGCAAACGTTCCGAGGGCGCGTCATTTCCGCTTGCGGGGAACGAACGGCCATCAACCCGATCCGAACCCCTACCAATTTTTCACAACAGGAGCTAACAGGATGAATCCACGTTTTCGATTGATGGGCAAAACCGCCCTGGCCTCGGCCGTACTTTTGGGCTGCGGCCTCGGCTTTGCCGCTGATTCCATGCCGGGCAAGGGCATCGAAGTCACGCCGGCCCAAAGCACGATCCAGGAAGAGACTTTCCAGACCCGGCTCGTCAGCCATGCGCTCAAGGATCTGGGATACGACGTCAAGTCGACCAAGGAAGTCGACTACGCGACGATCTATCCGGCCATGGCCAATGGCGACGTGACTTTCATGGCCGACAGCTGGAACCCGCTGCACGCCGACTTCTACAAAAACGCGGGCGGCGACGACAAGTTGTGGCGCAAGGGTGCCTACTCCGAGAACGCCCTGCAGGGCTACCTGATCGACAAGAAAACAGCCGACGAATACAAGATCACGAACCTGGGCCAGCTCACGGATCCGAAGATCGCCAAGCTGTTCGATGCCGATGGTGACGGCAAGGCCGATTTGGCCGGTTGCGTGCCGGGCTGGGGCTGCGAGAAAGTCATCGAGCATCAATTGACCGACTTCAAGCTGCGCGACACCGTGACGCACAACCAGGGCGCGTACGCCGCGCTGATCGCTGACGTGATCGCCCGCCACAAGGCTGGCAAGCCGGTGCTCTACTACACCTGGACCCCGTACTGGGTGTCGGGCGTGCTGACTCCCGGTAAGGACGTCATCTGGCTCGAAGTGCCGCATTCATCGCTGCCGGGCGTGGCTGCGGGCAAGAGCACCAAGTTGGCCAATGGCAAGGACTATGGCTTCGAGGTGAACAGCCAGCAAATCGTGGCCAACAAGAAGTTCGCAGAAGCCAATCCGGCCGCGGCAAAACTCTTCTCTGAAATGAAGCTGCCGGTCGGCGACATCAACGCCGAGAATTTGCGCATGAACGAAGGCGAAAAATCGAGCGCCGACATCGACAACCACGTGAGCCAGTGGATCAAGGCCCATCAAAAGACCTACGACGGCTGGCTTGCCGACGCGCGCGCTGCGGCAAAAAGCTGATCGACTTCAGCTTCTTTGATGCAATGGCCTTCCCGCAGCGATGCGGGGGGCCATTTTTCATTGGGGATGTCGATAATGCCGACGTCTGGTTACGGCGAGGTCCGATCGTGAAGTTTCGCGGCATCTATACCCCGGCAGCGACACCGCTGGCTGCCGACGGCAGCATCGACTTCGATGCCTTCGCGCGGGTGCTCGAATCGCTGCTCGCCTCGGGCGTGCATGGCATCGTGGTCGGCGGAACCACTGGCGAGTACTACGCCCACAGCAGCGAGGAACGGGTCGAGACTTTTCGCCGTGCGAAAGCGGTCGTCGGCAGCCGATTGCCCTTGATCGGCGGCACCGGCGCATTGCGCACCGAAGATTCGATCGGCTATGCGCAAGCCGCGAGGGACGCCGGCTTCGACGCGATTCTGATTTCCACCCCGCCCTATTCGCTGCCGACCGAACAGGAAAACGCAATCCATGCGCTTCGGGTCGAACGCGCCGTCGGCATGCCGGTGATGCTCTACAACTATCCCGGTCGAACTGGGACGTCGATGGGCACCGAATTTCTCGATCGGGTCGGCGCCAATCCGCATTTCTGCGCGATCAAGGAAAGCTCGGGCGACGTGAATCGCCTGCACCAGTTGGCGCGCGACTACCCGCACATTCAGTTGTCTTGCGGCATGGACGATCAGGCGCTCGAGTTCTTTGCCTGGGGCGCGCAATCGTGGGTCTGCGCTGCTTCCAACTTCGCTCCGCAAGCGCATCTGGCGCTTTGGGATGCCTGCGTCGTCAAGGGCGATTTCAAGCTCGGGCGCCGCATCATGAGCGCGATGCTGCCGTTGATGTCAGCGCTCGAGCAAGGCGGCAAATTCGTCCAGGCGATCAAGTACGGCCTCGAACTCGCCGGCCTGCCGGGCGGCAATCCGCGTGCACCGTTGCGACCACTGAACAAGGACGACAAGCGCCTGCTGCGCGAGGTGATCACCACCATGAACAAGACCATCGCGCGGCTCGCGCCGGAGCACTACGCATGAGCGACCTGCTGACCCTGGACGAATACCGCGCGATCGCCGAGAGCCTGCGCCCCCATTGCAACGCGTTCATCGACGGTGCCTTCCGTCCGGCCCGCTCGGGTCGCACCTTCGCCACCCTCGACCCTGCGACGGGCCAGACCATCGCCCATGTCGCGGCCTGCGATGCGCAGGACGTGGATTTCGCCGTGTCGAAGGCGCGCGAAGCCTTCGACGACGGGCGCTGGCACCAGATGCCACCGGCAGCGCGCAAGACGGTGCTGATCCGCCTGTCCAAGCTCATCGCGCGCAACCGGCGCGAATTGGCGGTGCTGGAGACCCTGGATTCAGGCAAACCGATCCGCGACAACGCGCTGATCGATATCCCCGAAGTCATCCGCACGATTCAGTGGCACGCCGAGGCGATCGACAAGCTCTACGACCAGACCGCGCCCGCACAAGCCGATGCCGTCGCGATGATCGTGCGCGAGCCGATCGGCGTGGTCGGACTCGTGTTGCCCTGGAATTTCCCGCTCTTGATGCTGGCCTGGAAGATCGGACCGGCGCTGGCATCAGGCTGCTCGGTCATCGTCAAGCCGGCCGAGCAAACTTCGCTCACTGCCCTGCGCGTCGCCGAACTGGCGATGGAGGCCGGCGTGCCGCGCGGCGTGTTCAACGTCGTCACCGGCAACGGCCCGGACGTCGGCGAACCGCTGGGTCGGCATCCGGACGTGGACATGGTTTCGTTCACCGGCTCGACCGATACCGGCAGACGCTTCCTGCACTACGCGGCCGACTCCAATCTGAAGAAGATCGTGCTCGAATGCGGCGGCAAGAACCCCGCGATCGTTCTGGACGATGCCGAGCACCTCGATCTGGTCGCCGGCCACATCGTCAACGGCGCGTTCTGGAACATGGGCGAGAACTGCTCGGCCACTTCGCGCCTCATCGTGCAGCGCGGCGTCAAGGGTGCGCTGCTCGATCAGATCGCGCAGAAGATGCGCGAGCTGCGTGTCGGCGATCCGCTCGATCCGCAAACCCGGATCGGCGCGCTGGTCGATGCCGAGCACCATGCCAAGGTCAGCGAGTACCTGAGGCTGGCCGGCGAGCGCCACATCGTGGCCGGTGGTGGTTCGAGTGACACGCACGTGTATCCGACCCTGGTCGATGACGTGCAACCCGACGACCGACTGGCGCGCGAAGAAGTCTTCGGGCCGATCCTCGCCGTGATCACCGTCGACACACCCGACCAGGCGCTGCAGATTGCCAATGCATCGGCTTACGGGCTTGCGGCGTCGGTCTACGGCGCCAACGGCAAGACCACGTTGCGCCTCGCGCGCGCGATCCGTGCCGGCACGGTCACGATCAACACCTTCGGCGAGGGCGACGTCACCACGCCGTTCGGCGGCTACAAGCAATCGGGCTTCGGCGGGCGCGACAAGTCACTCGCCGCGCACGACCAGTACACCGAGCAGAAGACGATCTGGATCGACCTGTCCGATCCGGCGCCCGACCAATCGCTCGGCTGAAGTCGAGTTTTCGGCATGACTCCGGTACTGCGCGACGCACCACGGGTCAATCCGGAGTCGATGTCGTCGCCGAATCGCATGCAAGTCCACACGGCCCAGCGCATGCCGACCAATCCCGGGCCGGCCGGCTGGCGCGAACTGCTCATGCCGCACGAGTTGCACGAATGGCCGGCGCTCGACGCCGACATTCAGGCCGACGCGGTGATCGTCGGCGCCGGCTTCGCCGGCCTCTTCGTTGCCCATCGCCTTAGTGCATTGCGCCCGGACTGGCGCATCGTGGTGCTCGAGGCACACCGCATCGCCGACGGTCCGAGCGGGCGAAATTCGGGCTTCATGATCGACCTGCCGCATGCGCTCAACAGCGACAGCTACCACGGCCAGGCCGACGCAGACCGACTCCAAATCGTGATGAACCGACGCGCGATCGACTATGCAGCCGCGTGCGCGAGCGAGTTCGATATCGGTCGTGACGCGTTCGACCCATGCGGAAAAATCAACGCCGCCGCAACCGAAGCCGGTATGGCCAAGAACCACGGCTACTCGCAATGGCTGCAGTCGATCGGCGAGCCACATCGTTTGCTAGATGCGGTCGAAATGCGCGCCACGACCGGCAGCACGCACTACGTGGGCGGTCTTTTCACGCCCGGAACCGTGATGCTGCAACCCGCGCGCTTCGTGCAGGCGCTGGCGTCCGGGCTCACGCCGGCAGTCGAGTTGCACGAGCATTCTGGCGTCATTGCGCTGCGTCGCGAAGGTGCTTCGTGGCAGGTGCAAACAGTCCGCGCCAGCGTCGCCGCGCCGGTCGCCGTGCTGGCCGTGAACGGCCACGCCGAATCGTTCGGTTTTTATCGTCATCGACTCATGCACGTGTTCACCTATGCCTCGATGACGCGTGCCTTGAGCGACGCGCAGGCCCGGGCGCTCGGCGGCGAGACACGCTGGTCGCTGACCTCGGCCGATCCGATGGGCACCACCGTGCGCCGGATCGAATCGGCGCAAGGCACGCGTATCGTGGTGCGCAACCGCTCGACTTTTGCGCCCGGCATGGTGCCGAGCGAACGCGAATTCGCGGCTGCGAAAGCCGACCATCGACGTAGCTTCGACGCGCGCTTTCCGATGCTCGACGACGTGCAGATGGAATACGCATGGGGCGGCCATCTGTGCCTTTCGGCCAACGAGGTCAACGCCTTCGGCCGGATCGACGAGGGCTTGTACTCGGCCTGCTGCCAGAACGGCCTGGGCACGGTGCAAGGCACCTTGTCCGGCATCCTCGCGGCGGAACTGATCTGCGATGTCGACAGCCCTGCCCTTCGCCATCGACTGGCCCAACTGCCGCCTCGCTGGATGCCGCCCGGGCCCTGGACGACCTGGGCCGCCAACCGCATCATCGGTCGGCGCGAGCGGCGTGGGGGCGCGGAAAAATAACGCGCGGCATGCAAGCTGGCCGCTGATCGCCCATTCGCCCATTCCGATCCGCCTTCGAGGAGGTTGTCATGCCAATACCGATCGACCCGCTACAAGTCGTCAATTCCCGCCGCCCTGGCCAGATGCTTCCGCGCGAGGCATATGTCACGAGCGCGATGTACGAAGCCGATTTCGAAGCGATCTGGTATCAGGAATGGGTGTTCGCCGGGCACAGCTTCGAGATTCCCGAAGACGGCCAGTTCTTTACGCTTCAGATCGGCGACTATCCGATCGTCGTGGTGCGCAATGAACAAGGCGACATCAACGCTTTCGTCAACATGTGCCGGCACCGCGGCAGCCGCTTATGCCCGCAAGAGCGCGGCGACGTCGGGCGCATCGTTTGCCCCTATCACGGCTGGACCTACAACCTGGACGGCGAACTGATCTACGCCGCGAACATGGGCGAGGGTTTCGACTTGACGCAGCACAGCCTGCGCAGAGTGCACTGCCAAGTGGTCGCCACCTACGTTTTCGTTTGCCTCGCCCGCGAACCGCGCAAGTCGCTCGACGCCTTCGAATCCGAGATGACGCGCTTTCTGGCGCCCTACGGCCTCGAAGATGCCCGGGTCGCCCACGAAACCACTGTCATCGAAGCCGGCAACTGGAAGCTCGTCTGGGAAAACAACCGCGAGTGCTATCACTGCAACGCAAATCATCCTGAGCTGATGAACTCGTTCAGGGAAACCCTGACCGTCGCCGGCTTGCAGGGCAGCGAAGCCGACGAGGAACGAGCGTTCACCGAGCGCTGCGAAGCGGCGGGTTTCCCGTCAGCCCTGCGGATCGCCGACGACGGCCAGTACCGGATCGTGCGCATACCGTTCACCGGCAAAGCCCTGAGTCAATCGCTCGACGGCCAGTACGTGGTGCAAAACCATCTGCTCACCGATCCGCGAGGCATCAACACCGGCAACCTCCTGTACTTCCATTACCCGAGCACCTGGAACCACGTCATGGCCGACTACGTCATCAGCTTTCGCGTGACGCCATTGGCGCCCGATCGCACCCAGGTCACGACCAAATGGCTGGTCCACAAAGACGCTGAAGAGGGCCGCGATTTCCAAAACGACATGCTCACCGCCGTCTGGATCGCCACCAATGCGCAGGACGCGCGGCTGGTCGGCGAATGCCACCGCGGCGTTGCATCGCCCGTGTTCGAAGCCGGAACGATGTCGCCGATCGAGGAAATGGGGCCGTCGCAGTGGCTCGACTGGTATTGCGCGGCGTTCGCAGCGAACTGGCCGCATCGTGAGCGGCGGATGGCGGCGGTGCGTTCGTCGATGGCGGCGGCATAGGTACACGCTACCAAGGTGCGCACGGCTCCGAATGCGGTCTGCCCGGAACAGGCGACAACGCTTCCGCCGGCCGGACGTGGCCGACCGGGTTTGGGCTGAATGTTTTTGCGCAGCCGTCTCGCCGCAGCGGTTGCGTCTCCCGGCGTTTTTTATGATCAGAAGAGCCCTCAGCGCGCATCCTGCTTGCGCATACAGCTACGGTTTTGATAGCGATCGAAGCGCTTGTGTTTCCATCAACGGTCGGCAATTTGCCTTATCGATGTCGGTTCGCACCGCCACGCTGGCCACGCTCCTGATCCCGCGAGGCGGCCCATGCATTACAAGTTAGTTCGACGCCGTTCGTGACCGGAGCCCCTTTTGAAGCCATTTCGCCTGCTCGTTGCGGCTGGTTGTTTTGTAGCAACCCAGGCAGCCGTCGCCGAATCGCCGACCGACGGTTGAAAGGCGCCGTCGGCACGCATCGCGGTGGATTGCCTGCAACCCGGATTGGATCGCCGCACGGCCCGGGCAGAAAAACTTTTTCGGCGAAGCCTTGGCATTTGCCCGCTCTTCGCAGCGCGATGCACCGGGCGCCGATATCGATGCCGCGGCTATTCAAAAGAATTGCGAGCGGCAAAAAGGCAGTGGCAAGCATTCGCAGCCCACGAATGCGCGGCAGCACGCTTGCTGGTGGGCAATGGCACCGATCGGAACAACGTGGAGCTTGCGCGCCTGATCGATTTGTACGACCGACGCATTCTCGAACTGCGAGCCTGGCTAAAGCGCTGACGGTCGATTTGGCCTCGGTGAGCCGCATGGCAAAAGACAAAATTGCAGTTCCGTTTTGGCGCGCCCGGTCTGCCGACGCAGCTTCGCGGCGAACGCGGCGCCGGCAAAGCCAATCGCCCTATTGCTCGCCAGCCTCCGGCAGCCACGCAACCCCTTTGATCTCGAACTTGAAACCGTACAGCCAGGTGACGCCGACGCCCGTCAGCGTCGGGTGTGGCGCCTCGCCCCGGAATTCGGGAAACACCTTCCAGACCGTGTCGAAATTCAATTCGGGGTCGACGATGAATGCGGTGACGTCGATCACGTCGTCGAAGGTGCAGCCGGCCGCTTTGAGGATCGCGACCAGGTTCCGGAACCCGCGCCGCACCTGCGCTTCAAGTTCGGGTTCGGCCGAGCCGTCAAGGCGGCTGCCGACCTGGCCCGAAATGAACGAAAAGCCGTTCGAGCCTGCGCAGAGCGCTATACTTTTTGCAACGTTCACGGTGCCGCTTAGCGCGCGCATTTGCGCAGCGAAGGCCTAGGCCGTGCATGGCCGGCGCTGGCAGATCGTCGCACTGGATGAAGCATGCGACTGAAGGCGCGCGAAATCGATCGCCATCGGTCGGCGCGCACGACCCGTTGGCTGGTTCGGACCTGGATAGCCGTTCTTCCGGCCAGCGTCATGCCGTTGACGTGGGCGGGTGAGAACGCGTGTTCGCGGTGGGACCGCGACGGACTGAAGAAGCACCCGAACTGTCTGAGCCTGCGCGCCGATGGAAGCTTGCGGGTGCAGCCGCCGCTGCTGCGCAAGCTCGGTTTCGACGGCCGGTTCGCCACGCTTTTCAGCGAATACCACGGCTGGGTCTACGTCGACCGGCGCGGCACGGTCGTGGCGCGGGGCGTGATGCTGATGGACAAAGGCGCCGACTACATCGCCGACGGTTTCGTGCGCTTCGAGCGCGACGGCCGATGCGGCTACGCAGCGCTGTCGGGCCACCACCGCTCGATCGCGCCGCGTTTCGACGGCTGCCTGCCGTTCGAAGTCGGGCGCGCCTGGGTGTGCATCGGCTGCCGCAGCGTGAACCTCGGCGAGCACCACGTCTACAAAGGCGGCGAGGCGTTTTGTATCGACCGAAACGGGCAGATCGCGGTTTGCAGGCCCGGCGGCTAACGTCAAGCGCAGGATTTGAATAAAAAGTGGTTTAAATGCCCGTGGTGCCTGCGCAAGCAGCTATGATTTTTGCGTTTTCCTTCGCAACCGGGGGCTTGTCCAGGCGCAACTCGGCCGCGTCGAATCGAGCGCAACCCCGTTCAACGCCCGACCGCCCGCTCCAACTGCGCCTTGGTCATTTTCGAGCGGCCCTCGATGTTCCTGTCCTTCGCTTCCTGGTAAAGCTGCGCCTTGGTGCGGCCCGCGGGCCCCTCGTGCGAGCGCAAGCCGCCGCGGCGCGACGATGAAATATCGTCGGTCGAGGCTTTGCTTGCAGTCTCGGATTCGCCGTGCCGCGCGCGTTCCTTGTTGACCGTGCGCGCGGCGATCTCCTCGGCCACTTTTTCGCTGCGGCCACGCTCCTCGAGGCCGTCCTTGATGTGTTCGTACTGGCGCTCGCGTTTGGCGCTCCATTGGTTTGGTGGCATGACGGCTTCTCCGAGAAATAACAGGCTGTGATGATCGACCCGATGCCGTCCGTCACCGGCCGAAATCGCAGCATGGTTACGTAGTCGAAAGACTTGCTGCGCCGTCAGGCGCCCGGGCGATTGCCCTGGCCGCGACACAGACCGATTCTGAAACCGGTATTTCCGACCGGGCGGAAACAGGAGGCAAAATGATGGGTCGCCATTTGAATTGCTATAATTTGTATAGCTTCTTGCGCAGGATCTACGGGCATTGTGGCCTGTTTTGCTGCGAATTCTGTTTGCAGCTGCGAGCGATCCGGACGCCGCAAAATCGTGGGTATCGCGGCTCGCTATTTGCGCAATTGCAATATGACGAAACACTCGGCAACCGCGCCGAAAACACATTGCCCGAGGCGGCGAGCACCATCGGCTGCGTTGCATGCAACTTTCGACAAAATTGACCATGAGAAGCCGTCGGGCCAAACGCCAACTTTTTGAATTTTTCCGAGCCACGCCAATCGGCGGGAACGTCGCTGCGGCACGGGTCATTTCCGTGGCCGCAGCCGAATTGAGTCTGGCAGCGGCGATGACCGCGTCGGCGGTGCTGATCTTGTTGCTGCCGGCCTGCAGCGCCGTCCGGCCGGCCAGCCAGGTGGCGGCGCCGGTGCCCGCGCAGTGGCGACATACCCTGCCGCCGACGGCTGATCCGCAGGCCGGTGCATCGCTCGCCGCGCTCAGCGAGTGGTGGCGGCGCTGGGACGACCCGCTGCTGCTCGAGCTCATCGACGCCGCGCAGGCGGCCAGCCCGACGATCGCAACCGCGGCAGCGCGCATCGGCGAAGCGCGCGCTTCGCGTGTGGCGGCCGATGCGGCATTGCTGCCGAATCTGGCGGGGATGCTCTCGGCCAGTCGCAGCAACGGCCAGGGCGGCAGCTCGGGCGGTGCGGCAGCGCTCGGCGCTGCGGAAGCGACATCCAGCACCACCAATGCAGCGGCGACATCGGGGTCCGGCACGCTTACCGTGCCGCCGATCACGACCTACCAGGCGGGCTTGCAGGCCAGTTGGGAAATCGATCTGTTCGGCCGTCTGCGCGCGGGCCGTGATGTGGCCGACGCGCGCCTCGCGGGCGCCGATGCGCGCTGGCACCAGGCCCGCGTTTCGGTCGCGGCCGAAACAGCCAACAGCTACTTCGCCGAACGCGCTTGCGAGCGGCAGCTGGCAGTCGCCGAATCCGACGCGCGCTCGCGCGGCGAAACACTGCGGCTTACCGAGCTGTCGATGCGCGCCGGCTTCACCGCGCCGGCCGACGCCGCGCTGGTGCGCGCGGGCGCCGCCGATTCCGCAGCGCGCTTGAAGCAGCAGCGCGCCCAATGCGCTTTGCTGGTTCAGGCGTTGGTCGCGATGACCGGTTTCGAATCCCGCGATCTTGAACAAAAAATAGTGCAAGCGCCCGTCCAGCCAGCGCTGCCAGCTATTATTTCAATAGCATCGGTGCCGGCTGAAGCCCTCGCGCAGCGGCCCGACGTGTTCGCTGCGGAACGCGATGTGGCTGCCGCGAGCGCCGCGGTCGGCCAAGCACGCGCAGAACGTTTTCCAAGGCTTTCGCTGAGCGGATCGGTCGGGCGCCTGCACCTGGAAACAAGCGGCTTGGGCCAATCGCTCGATACCTGGAGCATCGGCCCGCTCGCGTTGTCGGTGCCGATTTTCGAAGGCGGCGTGATCGCGGCGAACGAGCGCGCGGCCGAAGGCCGCTATGCCGAAGCCGCAGCAACCTATCGCGCCAATGTCCGCCAAGCCGTGCGCGAGGTCGAAGAAGCGCTGATCAATCTGGCGAGCACCACCGACCGGGCGGGCGATGCGCAAACTTCGGTCAGCAACTATCAGGCGTCTTTCGACGCGACCCGCGCGCGCTACGACGCAGGCCTCGCGAGCCTGTTTGATCTGGAACAGGCCAGACGGACGCTCTTCGCAGCCCAGACCGCGCAGGTCGCGCTGCGCCGCGAACGCGCCGAAGCGGCCGTTGCGCTGTACCGCGCGATGGGTGGCGGCTGGTCGCGCACCGGCAATGATCCGGACAGCGTGCGCCGCCTGGCTTCGTCCGCCGACGCGGCGCAAAACCCCAAGATTCCATGAAGAAAAATATTGTCATCGTCGTTTTGGCCGTCGCGCTGCTCGCATCGCTGTACTTTGTATTGACCGTGCCGTCGCGCAACGCGCAAGACACTCGGGCAGACGCCATGAACCGCGCGGCCGATGCGCCCGCCAAAACCGAACCAGGCGCGCCGTCGCGACCGTCGATGACGGTGACTGTCGCCGAGCCGATGCAAAGTGCATTGCCGATCACGCTTGCGGCCAACGGCAACATCGCGGCCTGGCAGGAAGCGACGATCGGCTCGGATTCGAGCGGCCTGCGACTGTCGGACGTGCGGGTCAATGTCGGCGACACCGTCAAAAAAGGCCAGGTGCTCGCGACCTTTACCGGCGAAACCGTGCAAGCCGACGTAGCGCAGGCGCGTGCTGCGCTGGCCGAGGCGAAAGCTGCCGCGTCAGATGCGGCCGGCAACGCGCAGCGCGCCAAAACCCTGGAAAAAACCGGCGCGCTGAGCCAGCAGCAGATCAACCAGTACCGCACCGCGGCGCAGACCGCGCAGGCGCGGGTCGAGGCTGCCGAGGCAGGGCTCGCAGCGCAACAGGTGCGAGGGCGGAACACGACCGTGCGCGCGCCCGATGACGGCGTGATTTCGGCGCGCGAAGCGACCGTCGGCAGTGTCGTCAACGCCGGCATGGAATTGTTCCGCTTGATCCGCAAGGGCCGGCTGGAATGGCGGGCGCAGGTCACTTCCGCCGAGCTGGGCCGCATCGGCAAGGGAACACCCGTGGTCGTCACCGGCGCGAGCGGCGAACCGGTCGAGGGCCAGGTGCGGCAGGTTGCACCGACGGTCGATCCGGCAACCCGCGAGGCGCTCGTGTACGTCGACTTGCCCAAAGAAGCCAAAGCCAACGGTGTCAAGGCCGGCATGTTCGCGCGCGGCGAATTCAATCTCGGTCGCAGCAACGCGTCAACGGTTCCGCAAGCGTCGGTGGTGCCGCGCGACGGTTTCAACTACCTGCTGCTGCTGCAACCCGACAACCGCGTCGCGCAACGCAAAGTGGAAACCGGCCGCCGCCTGGGCGATCGGATCGAGATCACGAGCGAGCTGCCCAAAGACGCGAAAGTGGTCGTGCAAGGCGCCGGATTCCTCAACGACGGCGACCTCGTCCGGGTCGTCGACGCTCTGCCCGATTCCAAGCCAAAAGAGCCTCTAACGCCCGCCAGTCCTGCGCAGGCAGCTATCAAATAAAGAGCGATGAGTGCGATTGAAGTCGATGAATTCGGGCTTCCGGACGCAGAGGTCGCAGAAGTTACGCAGAAGTCGCAAAAAGAAAAACCAAATTATTCATTCGCTTTTTTCTGCGCTTTCTGCGAAACCTTTGCGACCTCTGCGTCCTGTCGTCCGCTCCCGTTTTAGAAGGCTCCTATGAACGTCTCCGCCTGGTCCATCCGCAATCCGATTCCGGCCGTGATGCTGTTCGTACTGCTGTCGTTCGGCGGCTTGCTGTCGTTCAACGCGATGAAAGTGCAGAACTTTCCCGACATCGACTTGCCGACTGTCACAGTGACAGCGGCCTTGCCCGGCGCAGCGCCGGGGCAGCTCGAAAACGACGTGGCGCGCAAGCTCGAAAACTCGATCGCGACCGTTCAGGGCTTGAAGCACATCACGACCAAGCTGCAGGACGGCGCGGCGTCACTGGTGGTCGAGTTCCGGCTCGAAAAGCCGGTGCAGGAAGCGGTCGACGACGTTCGCTCTGCTGTGCAGCGGGTGCGCGCCGACCTGCCGGCCGACCTGCGCGATCCGGTCGTGACCAAGCTCGATTTCGCGGGCCAGCCGGTGCTCGCTTTCACCATCGCGTCGAGCCGCATGGACGACGAAGCATTAAGCTGGTTCGTCGACGACGAAGTGACGAAAAAGCTCCTCGCGTTGTCAGGCGTCGGCGCCGTGAACCGGGTCGGCGGCGTCACGCGCGAGGTGCATGTCGACCTCGACCCGGCACGGTT
The DNA here is from genome assembly GCA_965218415.1 of Variovorax sp. Taxonomy (GTDB): domain Bacteria; phylum Pseudomonadota; class Gammaproteobacteria; order Burkholderiales; family Burkholderiaceae_C; genus Variovorax. The sequence continues at coordinate 1,843,911 of CBDCKT010000003.1, read as the reverse complement.
GCAGGCGCTCGGCGCGGGCGCCGCGGACATTACGCGCCAGTTGCGCAACGTGCAAACCGAAAGCGCGGGCGGCCGCACCGACCTGGGCGGCAGCGAGCAACCCGTGCGCACATTGGCGACGGTCAAATCGGCCGACCAGCTGTCGGCCATGCAAATTCCGCTGTCTGACGGGCGCAGCATCCGGCTCGGCGACGTCGCGAAGATCAGCGACACCATCGCCGAGCCGCGCGCGGCGGCGCTGCTCAATGGCAAGCCTGTCGTCGGCTTCGAAGTCGCCCGCAGCCGCGGCGCGAGTGAAGTCGAAGTCGGCGCGCGAATTCAAAAGGCATTGACCGAACTCAAAGCGCAGCATCCGGACGTCACGCTGACCGAGGCCTTCAACTTCGTGACGCCGGTCGAGGAGGAGTACGAAGGCTCGCTGCACCTGCTCTACGAAGGCGCGATCCTCGCGGTGATCGTGGTCTTCTTGTTTCTGCGCAACTGGCGCGCGACTTTCGTGACAGCGGTCGCGCTGCCGATGTCGGTGATTCCGGCGTTCATCGGCATGTATTTGCTCGGCTTTTCGGTCAACGTGGTGTCGCTGCTCGCGCTGTCGCTGGTCGTCGGCATATTGGTCGACGATGCGATCGTCGAGGTCGAGAACATCGTGCGCCATCTGCGCATGGGCAAATCGCCGTATCAGGCCGCGATGGAAGCAGCCGACGAGATCGGGCTCGCGGTGATCGCGACCACTTTCACCTTGATCGCGGTGTTTTTGCCCACCGCGTTCATGAGCGGCATCGCCGGCAAATTCTTCAAGCAGTTCGGTTGGACCGCTGCACTCGCGGTGTTCGCGTCGCTGGTCGTGGCCCGGGTGCTGACGCCGATGATGGCGGCCTACATCTTGAAGCCGCTCGTGACCGAGGAGAAGGAAGCGCGCTGGCTCACCTGGTACATGACGACCGTCGGCTGGTGCATGCGACATCGGCTTATGACGATGATCCTCGCGACTTTGTTCTTTCTCGGTTCGGTCGCGATGATTCCGCTGTTGAAAACCGGCTTCATCCCGCCCGACGACAACTCGCAGACCCAGATCTACCTGTCGCTGGCGCCGGGCGCGACGCTCGCCCAAACCACGCGCATGGCCGAAGAAACCCGGCTCCGCGTGATGCAGATCGCGCATGTGAAGAGCGTCTACACGACCGTCGGTGGCGGCAGTGCCGGCGGCGATCCGTTCGCCAATATCGGCACGCCGGAAACGCGCAAGGCCACGCTCACGATCCAGCTCGATCCGCGCAGTGAGCGGCCGCGCAAGCAGGTGATCGAGAACAAGATTCGGCTCGCGCTCGAAACCCTGCCGGGTGTGCGCAGCACGGTCGGCCTGGGCGGCTCTGGCGAAAAGTACATCCTCGCGCTGAGCGGCGACGATCCGCAGGCGTTGATCAGCTCGGCACGCGCGGTCGAGCGCGACCTGCGGACGGTGCCGGGGCTCGGCAACATCACATCCACCGCGAGCCTGATCCGGCCCGAGATCACGGTGCGGCCCGACTTCGCGCGCGCGGCCGACCTGGGTGTCACGAGCGCGGCGATCGCGGAGACCCTGCGCGTCGCGACTCTCGGCGATTACGACGTGGCGCTGCCCAAGCTCAATCTCGCCAAACGACAGGTGCCGATCGTCGTCAAGCTGAAGGATTCAGCGCGGCAGGATCTGGCGTTGCTCAAGCGGCTTCCGGTGCCCGGCGCGCGCGGGCCGGTGATGCTCGAACAGGTCGCAGACATCACGATGGAAGGCGGGCCGGCGGTCATCGACCGCTTCGACCGGTCGCGCAATGTCAATTTCGAAATCGAACTGGCGGGATTGGGCCTCGGAGAAGCCAAGGCCGATGTGGAAAAACTGCCGTCGATCCGCAATCTGCCGCCCGGCGTGCGCGTGACCGAAGTCGGCGATGCCGAAGTCATGACCGAGCTGTTCGCGAGCTTCGGCCTTGCGATGCTGACCGGCGTCTTGTGCATCTACATCGTGCTGGTGTTGCTCTTCAAGGACTTTCTGCATCCCGTGACCATTCTTTGCGCGCTGCCGCTCGCGCTCGGTGGTGCTTTCGTCGGCTTGCTGCTCGGTGGCAAGGCACTGTCGATGCCATCGCTCATCGGCTTGATCATGCTGATGGGCATTGCGACCAAAAACTCGATCCTGCTGGTCGAATACGCGATCGTCGCGCGGCGTGACCACCACATGAGTCGCTGGGACGCACTGCGCGACGCCTGCCACAAACGCGCGCGGCCGATCATCATGACCACGATCGCGATGGGCGCCGGCATGATGCCGATCGCGATCGGGCTGGGCACGGCCGACACCAGCTTTCGCTCGCCGATGGCGATCGCGGTGATCGGCGGGCTGATCACATCGACCGTGCTGAGCCTGCTGGTGGTGCCTTCGGTGTTCACCTACATCGACGATATCGAGCAGTGGGCGAAGAAAATGGTGCGTCGGATGCGCGGCCGGACAAGCGAGCCGCAGACCGGTCAAGACGCACGGTCCGATCCATCCCCGTCCGTCGAGCCGACGCGTGCCTGAAGGCGCTGCACCAAAAACAGAGACGTTCACGCGACGCGTATCGGTCTGACATGAAATGAGCGGCGAAAAGACGATGATGGCGTTTTTGAAATGTGGGGAGTGGTTATGAAGTCTGCTTTTGCGATCAATGGCGCGGCCGCAGCGCTTGGCCTGTGTGTGGCGGTTGCCGCGTCGGCGCAGGTCGAGACATCCGCAGCCTCCGCCGCGGCCCAGTCGCGCTACGAAGCGAGCGTCGCAGCCTGCAACAGTTCGGGCCTGCCCGATCCGCGCAAGGAAGCCTGTATTCGCGCGGCAGGGGCCGCGCTTGACCGGAACCGTGGCGGCCCGCCGCCGACCGAAGCGAAAGAAGCGGCCGGCGGACGCGCGGTGGTTGTCACGCCTGATGCTGCGCCAGCGCCGACCAGCGGGCTCAAAACCGTGGAAACGCCAGATGGCCGGGCAACGATCGTGTTGCCGGCCGACCGGCCGACTCGCCAATGAGTTCTTGCGGACCTTGGCAAGTCGCGCACGCGTGCGTTGCGACCGCTGCCTGATCGACTGCACTCTCGATGGACCGCCTGCGGATCGATAAGTGGCTTTGGGCCGCGCGCTTTTTCAAGACGCGCTCGCTGGCCGCGCAAGAACTCGGCAAAAACCGGGTTCAGGTCAACGGCGAATTCATCAAGGCCTCGCGTGAACTGAAGCTGGGTGACAAGGTCTCGATTCGATCGGGTCCCGTGGTTCGCGAGGTCGAGGTGCGCGGCCTGAGCGCGCATCGCGGCCCCGCGCCGGTGGCGCAGCTTTTATACGAGGAAACGCCCGACAGCATCGCGGCCCTGGCTGCCGCGCGCGAGCAGCGCCGCATGGGCAGCGAGCCGGGTTTGACGATCGCGCAAGGCCGGCCAACCAAGCGCCAGCGGCGCGAACTCGAAAGCGCGACGCAGCACGGGTGGGACGAGCGCTGGAGCGCCTCGCTCGATTCGAAAGTCTGAAGTGCGCGAGCGGCCGGTGGCATGACGTGCGACTGCCGCGCCGGCTTGGCGTAACCTGCCTGCTTTCTGCTTCGAGGCCCTTCAAGCCCAATTCCATGCCCAGCTTCAAAAAATACCGCGTCGGCAAGAAATTCAAGCTCGACAAGATCGATCCGGCCGAAACACCGTTTCTCAAGGGCGACGAGAAAGACCAGAAAGACGCGCTCGATGACCTCGCCGACGAACTCGACAAATTGCAAAACCGGTTGCACGCCGAGGGCCAGCGCAAAGTGCTGCTGGTCCTGCAGGGAACCGATACCAGCGGCAAGGACGGCACCATTCGATGGGTTTTCGCGCGGACATCGCCACTCGGCGTGCGGGTGGCGGCTTTTCGGGCGCCGTCCGAGTGGGAGAAGCAGCACGATTTTCTTTGGCGTTGCCATGCCGTGGTCCCGGCAAACGGCCAGATCGCGGTCTGGAACCGCAGCCACTACGAGGATGTTCTGGTGCCGGTGGTCGAGGGCTGGATCGACAAGCACGAAACGAAGCAGCGCTTCGAACAAATCAACGACTTCGAGCGGATGCTGAGCGAAACCGGCACCACGATCATCAAGTGCATGCTGCACATCAGCAAGAACGAGCAGCGCGAGCGCCTGCAGGACCGGATCGACGAAACCGACAAGAACTGGAAGTTCCAGCTCGGCGATATCGCGGTGCGCAAGCAATGGGACGACTATCAGCATGCCTACGAAAAAGCGCTGACGGCCACCTCGACCGACCATGCGCCATGGCATGTCATTCCCGCCGACAGCAAGGATCATCGCAATTTGATGATCGCGCACCTGCTGGTCGAAACGCTCGAGAAGATGGAACCCGAAGCGCCGTCGGCCAATCCGGCGCTCAAAGGAATTGTCATCGAGTGACCCGCCGAATGTAGGATGATGCCGGTCCAATTCAGTTCGCAGACCCTCCCCTCACCTCCCAAGAGACCCAACATGAATACTTCGACCCGGGTTCGCCCCGCGTCGGGCGACCGACCGCTCGAAAAAGCGCTGGACCAGACCGAAATTGTGACCAAAGACGTGCGCCAGGCAGCACAGCAGGTCGCGGTGGTCGGAACCGTGCTCGAACAAGGCGTGCCCAGGGAGGCCCAGGTCGGCGATGTGGCCCAGGCGATTGCCCAGACCGAGGTACTCGAGCGAAAGCTCGCCGAGTCGGCAGAAACCTTGACCGAAGTCAGCGAGGCGCTGGAGGATGAAGTCGGCCGCCACGACGATGCGATCCAGGCCCTCAGTGCAAAGGCAAGAGCGGCGGCGCGACAGATCGAGGACCGCGACGATTCGACGAGCGGTTGATTCGCGCCCAGGCGCTCCAATAAAAAAACCCCGCAGTGCGGGGTTTTTGATTTCTGGCGGAGCCGGAGGGATTCGAACCCTCGATGAGGCTCTACACCCCATACTCCCTTAGCAGGGGAGCACCTTCGGCCACTCGGTCACAGCTCCTTCGCCAAACTCGATTATGCCAGTTCATCCTGCGGGCTGGTCCAGATCGAACGCCTTGTGCAGCGCCCGCACAGCGAGCTCCATGTACTTCTCGTCGATCACGACCGATGTCTTGATCTCGCTGGTGGAGATCATCTGGATGTTGATGCCCTCCTCGCTCAGCACCCGGAACATCTTGCTCGCCACGCCGACATGGCTGCGCATGCCGATACCGACGATGCTGACCTTGCAGATCCGGGTGTCGCCGACGATTTCCTGCGCGCCCAGGGTCGGCAAAACGTTGGCCTTGAGCAGATCGACAGCGCGCGCATAGTCGTTGCGATGGACCGTGAAGCTGAAGTCGGTTTTGCCATCTTTCGACAAGTTCTGGATGATGACGTCGACCTCGATGTTGGCATCGGCCACCGCTCCGAGAATGGTGTAGGCGATGCCCGGTGTATCGGGCACGTTGAGGACTGAAATCTTGGCCTCGTCGCGGTTGAACGCGATGCCTGACACAACGGCTTGTTCCATTTTTTCGTCTTCCTCGAATGTGATCAACGTGCCCGACAGCGCCTCGTCGTGAATGTCGATGTCCCACGGCGTAAAGCTCGACAGAACGCGCAGCGGCACGCGGTACTTGCCTGCGAATTCGACCGAGCGAATTTGCAGCACCTTCGAGCCCAGGCTCGCCATCTCCAGCATTTCCTCGAAGCTCACCGTACCGAGGCGCCGCGCTTCGGGCACGACCCGCGGATCGGTGGTGTAGACGCCATCGACATCGGTGTAGATCAGGCACTCCGCCGCTTTCATCGCCGCGGCGATCGCTACCGCCGAAGTGTCGCTGCCACCGCGACCCAGGGTCGTGATGTGGCCTTCGGCATCGACGCCCTGAAAGCCGGTGATAACCACCACGCGCCCGGCCGCGAGATCGGCGAGCACGCGGGCATCGTCGATCGTCTCGATTCGCGCCTTGGTGTAGGCGTTGTCGGTTCGCACCGGCACCTGCCAGCCCGCATAGCTCACTGCCGCGACGCCTTCGGCTTGCAATGCGATCGCCAGAAGTGCCGAGGACGCCTGTTCTCCGGTGGCGGCGAGCATGTCGAGTTCGCGGTCGACAGCCGCATCAGGCTTACCTGGCGCCAGCGCTTTCGCGAGCCCCAGCAGACGATTGGTCTCGCCGCTCATCGCGCTGGGCACCACGATCATCTGATGACCGGCGCGGGCCCATTTCGCGACCCGACGCGCGACTTGGCTGATGCGCTCGGTCGAGCCCATCGAAGTGCCGCCGTATTTATGAACGATCAGTGCCATCTGGAAGGAGGGTCGAAATATCGAGGTTGCGTGCTGACTGGAGAATCGACCTGGAAGCGCCGGCGCCTTCGAGCGCAAAGCTGCAAGAGGCGTCAAGGTAGCCTTGGGCGCGACATCGTTCGAAGACGGCAAAGGCGGCGAAGGCGGCGAAGGCGCGGGATTGTACCAATGCAAGACTTCGCCAGCGCGCTCGCAAAACCCGTCTGCCACCTTGATCCGGATCGTGTGGCCGCGGGTTCTACAGGTGTCGATCTGATCGAGCAATTGCGCCATTTGCGCCGCGCTCGGCGCCCGTGCGTGGCTTTTCGACATCCAGTGACGCAATAGGTTGGCCTGCCTCGATCGCGAGAGTATTTGCAGTGCAGCGATGCGCGGCGGATCGCCGGTTTGTACGAGATCCAGAGCGGCATATTCGGCGAGCAGGCTTTGCGCCTCTGCCGCGTGGGCGGCGCTTCGCGCGAAGGTGGCGCGGAAGGTCGCGAAGGTGTTTTTGAGCGCCGGCAGCAATTCGGCCCGAATCCGATTTCGGGTGAAGCGCAAGTCGGTGTTGGTCGGGTCTTCGACCCATGGCAAGTCATGCCGGGCGAGCCATGCGCGGATTTCTGCTGACGCGACGCCGAGCAACGGTCGGTAAACGCGCAGTTCGCCGCGCAGCGACTCTGCCGGCATGGCCGCAAGCCCCGCAAGACCCGCGCCGCGCGAGAGCGCGAGCAGCAGCGTTTCGACCTGATCGTCGGCATGGTGCGCAATTGCTACCGATTTAATAGCTGTCTGCGCATGCGGCAGTAAGGCTAGAGCCTCAAAAGCCTTGTAACGCGCCCGACGCGCCGCAGCCTCCGGGCTTTCGCCGGCGACATGACGCGCATCGACGCGAATCGTCCGCAACGGCACGCCGAGTCGTTCGCACAGCGTTTGGCAATGGCGTTCGAATTCGTCGGCGGCGGGTTGCAAACCGTGATGGACATGAAAGGCATGGATTCGATCGGGCCAGCGCGCAGCGCAGGCCGCGAGCAGCGCTGTCGAATCGGCGCCGCCGCTCAATCCCACCGCCAGTGGCAACGCCGGATCGAAGGCACGAATTGCCGCCTCGAAGCCTTTGGGTGTTGTCATCGCCCGATTTTGCTGCGCGGAATGCCATTTATCTTCGCGCGCTCGGCCTGGGCCGCTCGCGCCGCAAATTCGATTTTGGGCGGCTATGGGCTGCTACGAGCTGCTCTCGTCAGCCGTCGTATCCGTGAACCGGCCGTAGCTCTGAAGCCGCTCGTAGCGTCGTTCGAGCAATTCCCTGGGCTTCAAGTCGGCAACCTGGCGAAACGCGTCTCCGAGCGCTCGCTTGAGGAAAGTGGCCATCTGGCGATGGTCGCGATGCGCGCCCCCGACGGGCTCGTTGACGATCTTGTCGACCAGGCCGAGCGCCTTGAGCCGGTGCGCCGTGATGCCGAGCGCTTCGGCGGCGTCTTTCGCCTTGTCGGCGGTCTTCCAGAGAATCGATGCGCAACCCTCGGGGCTGATCACGGAATAGATCGAATACTGCAGCATCACGAGCTGGTCGCCGACCGAAATCGCAAGCGCTCCGCCCGAGCCGCCCTCGCCGATGATGGTCACGATGATCGGTACTTCGAGCTGCGCCATCTCGAAGATGTTGCGGCCAATCGCCTCGGACTGGCCGCGTTCTTCGGCGTCGATGCCGGGGTAGGCACCCGGCGTATCGACGAAGGTGAATACCGGCAGCTTGAATTTTTCGGCCGTTTTCATGAGCCGCAGCGCCTTGCGGTAGCCCTCGGGCTTGCTCATGCCGAAGTTGCGGATCGCGCGCTCTTTGGTGTCGCGGCCCTTTTGATGGCCGAGCACCATGCAGGCCGTGCCGTTGAAGCGGGCCAGCCCGCCGACGATCGACATGTCGTCGGCAAAGTGCCGGTCGCCGTGCAGTTCGACGAAGTCGGTGAACAGATCGCCGATGTAGTCCAGCGTGTAGGGCCGCTCGGGGTGCCGCGCGATCTTCGTGATCTGCCACGGCGTCAGGTTGCTGTATATGTCCTTGGTGAGCTGATGACTCTTCTTGCCGAGCTGGTCGATCTCTTCCGAGATATCGACTGCAGACTCGGTCTGCACGTAGCGCAGTTCGTTGATTTTGGCCTCGAGTTCCGCAATCGGCTGCTCGAAATCGAGGAAAGTTCTTTTGGCCAAAGCCAAGCTCCTCTGGGTTGTTATCGAATGCTAGTAAGCGACCGGTACGGGCTCGAGCGAGCGCCAAATATACCAAGTGGCCACACTGCAAAAAGGGGCCCAGGCCACCGCTACTTCACGCAGATCACTGCGGCTCACCGGCTCGCCCGAAAAATAATTGCGGCTCACGCCGTTGACCAGGCCGATGTCGTCGAGCGGCAAAACGTTGGGACGCATCAGGTGGAACATCAGGAACATCTCGGCGGTCCAGCGACCAATGCCGCGGATCGCGATCAGCTCGGCGATGATCATCTCGTCGGCCATGTCGTTCCAGGCTTCGACGTGCAGTGCGCCCGAGTCGAAGTGCAGTGCCAGATCGACCAGATATTCGACCTTGCGCGCCGACAGGCCGCAGGTGCGCATGTCGTCCACTTTGAGCTTGAGCACGTTCGCGCAACTCATCTTGCGCGGCAACTTCGCGAACTTGTCCCAGACCGATTGCGCAGCCTTCACTGAAATCTGCTGACCCACGATGCTTCGCGCGAGCGTGGTGAACGCATCGCCGCGCGATTGAAGGCATGCATCGCCGAACCGGGGAATCAAGCGCTTCATGACCCGGTCTTTTTTGGCCAGATGCCGGCAGGCTTCCTCCCAGTAGTCAGGTGTAAAGACTTCGATGGTTATTTTTTTGGTTGCTGTCGGCACGATACGGACTCGTTCTCTGCGCCCGGCTTCAGGCCGCGCTCCAGGTCGTGCCTGAAGGCGAATCCTTCAGCACGATGCCGCCCGCCAGCAACTGCGCACGGATGCGGTCGGCTTCGACAAAATTCTTGTCGTTCTTGGCTGTCGCACGCTGCGCGATCAGCGATTCGATCTCGACCGGATCGAGCGCGCTGCAGGCTTGCATGTAAGCCTGCGGGTCGTCCTGAAGCAGCCCGAGCGTGCCGCCCAGCGCCTTGAGCAGGCCGGCCATTCGGGGCGATCGGCTCCGGTTGACTTCGCCGGCCAAGTCGAACAGCACCGCCATGGCGTCAGGCGTGCCGAAGTCCTCGTCCATGGCCGACCTGAAGCGCGCTGCGTAGGGGTCGGACCAGTCGATCGAACGGGTTTCCCGCGCGTCCGGCGCGACGGCCGCGAGCGCCGTGTACAGCCGCCGGAGCGAATTGCGCGCATCGTCCAGATGCTTGTCGCTGTAGTTGAGCGGGCTGCGATAGTGGGTTCGAACCAGAAAAAAGCGCAGGGTCTCGGCCTCGTACTTTTCCAGAACTTCGCGAATGGTGAAGAAGTTGCCCAGGCTCTTGGACATCTTCTCGTTGTCCACGCGCACGAATCCGTTGTGCATCCAGTAATGCGCAAGCGGTTTGCCGGTCGCACCTTCGCTTTGCGCAATTTCGTTCTCGTGGTGCGGGAACTGCAAGTCGGCGCCGCCACCGTGAATGTCGAAGGTTTCGCCGAGCGTTGCCGAGCTCATTGCCGAGCATTCGATATGCCAGCCGGGCCGGCCGCAGCCGAAAGCGCTGTGCCATTTCGCCTCGTCGGGCTCATCGTCTTTGGCCGTCTTCCAGAGCGCGAAATCGAGCGGATCGTGCTTGCCGTGATCGACTGGGACGCGCTCGCCTGCGTGCAACTCGTCGAGTGACTTGCCCGACAGCTTTCCATAGCCCGGGAACTTGCGAACCGCGTAGTTCACGTCGCCTTCGGGCGCGCGGTAAGCCAGTCCCTTGTTCTCAAGCACTTCAATCATGCCCAGCATTTGCGTGATGTATTCGGTGGCCCGTGGCTCGAGGTCAGGTGGCGCAACGCCGAGTCGGCGGAAATCAGCGTGCATCGCCGCGATCGTTTCGTCGGTCAGCGCGCGGATCGTGATGCCGCGCTGGACTGCGCGCGCGATGATCTTGTCGTCGATGTCGGTGATATTGCGCACATAGGTCACGACCCATCCACTGGCGCGCAGCCAGCGCTGAACGACGTCGAAGGCCATCACCATGCGGGCGTGTCCGATGTGGCACAAGTCATAGACCGTCATGCCGCATACATACATGCGGACCTCGCCAGCACGGATCGGAACGAACACCTCCAGCGCACGCGACAGCGTGTTGTGAATGCGCAAGGTCATCGCAAAAGCAGGAGAGGCAGACCGACAGCGAACAAGACAACACCTGCGAAAATTACAGAGGAATGGAAAGCGCCGAGAAGGTCCGCGCAAGACTCTGGATGGTTGTGAGCGCGACAAACGACAAGAGTGGATCGATGCCTTCGAACGATGCCCTCCGCTACAATCGCAGGCAGTATAAACGGCGGGTTTTCGCGGCTTTCCCGCTGACATCACCTTGTATCGATCGTTTTGTCGGGCATCGATGCGTTGCCTGTACATCGCCGAATCTTCGCTTGTCTTGATGACCCAACTCCTCTCTTCGCGCTGGCTCGGCATGGCGCTCCTCGTGTTTTCGCTAGGCACTGGCGCAGCGCGGGCCGACAGCTACTCGGACGTCACCGATCTGGCGCGGCAGGGCAATGGGCGCGAGGCCCTGATCAAGGCCGACGCCTACATCGCGAGCCACCCGCGTGATCCGCAAATGCGCTTCCTGCGCGGCGTGATCCTTGCAAACCAGGGAAACAAGACCGAGGCGCTCGCGGTGTTCAGTGAGCTCACCCGGGATTTTCCGGAGTTACCAGAGCCTTACAACAACCTTGCGACCATCTATGCGTCAGAGGGCAAGTTCGACCAGGCCCGCGATGCACTCGAAACCGCGATCAAGCGCAACCCCAGTTACTCGACCGCCTACGAAAACCTCGGCGACGTTTATGCGCGCCTGGCAGGTCAGGCGTATGGGCATGCGCAGCAGCTCAGTCCTGGCGATGGAGGCATCCCACCCAAACTGGCGCTGGTGCGTCAGCTGACCGGTGGTGCTGCAACGGCGCAGACTCCAGCGGCGTTGCCGCCGCCACCCCTGCCGGCGCCAACGCCGCCGCGCAAGCCTGTCAAACGATGAATCCATGGCGAGTGCGACCAGCGTCCATGGCACACGAGGAGAACACTTTGAACGTTGAATTTCGCGCGGCCTCATCTCGCCGCCGGGCAGTTATCGCGGTCGGCGCGATCGCTGTCTTTGCCATGACGGCGTTTTCCGATTCGCGCGGGCACGCCGCATCGCAAGCGCCGCGCGTCAAGTTCGTGACGTCGGCCGGCGACATCGTCGTCGCGCTCGATTCGGCGAAGGCGCCGAAGAGCGTTGCGAACTTTCTGCAGTACGTGGCTGACAAATACTACGATGGAACCGTGTTTCATCGTGTGATCGACGGCTTCATGATTCAGGGCGGCGGCTTCACGCCCGACATGAAGCAAAAGCCGACGCGCGCAGCCATTCCGCTCGAAGCCGGCAATGGTTTGAAAAACGATAAATACACGATCGCAATGGCGCGGACCGGTAATCCCGATTCGGCGACTTCGCAGTTTTTCATCAACGTCAAGGACAACGCGATGCTGAACGCGCCCCAGCCTGACGGCCACGGCTATGCGGTGTTCGGCAAAGTGGTTTCGGGCGCAGACGTGGTCGACAAGATTCGCGGTGTCGCGACCGGCGACAAGGGCGGCATGCAGAACGTGCCGCTCGAACCCGTAGTCATCGAATCTGCCACTGTTGTCGCGCAGTAATCCATCAATCCAGACAAGGAAAATTTCATGAGCAACCCTAAAGTCCAACTCCACATCAAGGACTACGGCGACATCACGCTGGAACTCGACGAAGACAAGGCGCCGAAATCGGTCGAGAACTTTCTCACCTACGTCAAAAAGGGCCATTACGACAACACGGTTTTCCACCGTGTCATTCCCGGCTTCATGGTTCAGGGCGGCGGCTTCGAACCGGGCATGAAACAAAAGCCTACGGCACCCGAAGTCGAGAACGAAGCCACCAACGGCCTCAAGAACAACAACTACACGGTGGCGATGGCGCGCACCAGCGCACCGCATTCGGCGACCGCGCAGTTTTTCATCAACATCGCCGACAACGCGTTTTTGAACCACACCGCACCTTCGGCACAGGGCTGGGGCTATGCGGTTTTCGGCAAGGTTATCGAAGGCAAGGACGTCGTCGACAAGATCAAGGTCGTCAAGACCGGCCGCAAGGGCATGCACGACGACGTACCGGCAGATGACGTGGTGATCGAAAAAGCAACCATTCTTGAGTGACGCGGTGAGCGAGTTTGCCGAGCTGGTCGCGCCGGATCACTGGCGCGCCGTCGATTTCATTTCGGACCTGCACCTGCAACCGAGTGAGCCCGAAACGCTCAAGGCCTGGCTCGGTTACTTGCAAACGTCGCCGGCCGACGCGATTTTCATGCTCGGCGACGTGTTCGAGGTCTGGGTCGGCGACGACGCGGCCGCCATGCCGGGCTTCGAGGCCGATTGCGTTGCGGCGCTCGAACGCGCAGCGCAGCGCCGGCCGATTTATTTCATGCACGGCAACCGTGATTTCCTCGTCGGCGCCGATTTTGCGGCGCGTTGCGGCATCACCCTGCTCGAAGACCCGACTGTGCTGGTGCTGCATGGCGAACGCCGGCTGCTCAGTCATGGCGACTGGCTTTGCGTGGAAGACACCGAATACCAGCGCTTTCGCAAACAGGTGCGCAATCCGGCCTGGCAGCAAGCTTTTCTGGCGCGACCGCTAGCCGCACGGCGTGCCGTCGCACGCGACATGCGCGCGGCGAGCATCGAACACCAGCGTGGACCCGGAGTGGTGCTGGCGGAAGTCGACGCGGCCGCGGCACGGCGCTGGCTGCGCGACGCAGATGCGCCCACGCTCATCCACGGCCATACCCACCGCCCGGCCGAACACGACCTCGGCGATGGTTTGAAACGCGTTGTTCTGAGCGATTGGGACGCTGAAGCGCGGCCACCGCGCGCCCAGGTGCTGTGTTTGTCCAGCGCGGGCGAGCGACGCGTCGATTTACGCTGACCAGGGCGCGCTGATGTTCCGCTGGCTGCGCAACTTTCGCGCCCCGCCGCGGATCCCCGAAGCGGGTTGGCAAGCCACGATCGCGCGCTACCACTTTCTGGCCCTCCGGCCGGCACCCGATCTGGAACGGCTGCGCTGCCTCACGGCGCGATTCCTGCGCGAGAAGGAATTTCATGGCGCGCATGGTTTCGTCATCACAGACGAAGTCGCGCTTGCGATTGCGGCGCAGGCAGTGCTGCCGCTGCTGCACCTCCACGGCGGACTCGCCTGGTACGACGATTTCGTCGGCATCGTCGTCCATCCCGGTGAGGCGGTCGCCCGGCGCAGCGCGGTCGATGCGGCCGGCGTGGTGCACGAATACGACGAAATCCTTGCCGGCGAGGCCATGGACCGGGGCCCGATCATGCTGAGCTGGCAGGACGTGCTCGCGAGCAGCGTGACCGGTGCAAAGGGCTACAACCTCGTGATTCACGAATTCGCCCACAAGATCGACATGCGAGAAGGCACCGCCGACGGCTGTCCGCCACTGCCGCCTGGCTTTGCCGGAACCAACAACCACCGTGCCGCGCGCGCCGCCTGGTTCGATGTGATCCAGCCGGCCTTCAACGACTTCCGCGAGGACACTGTGCGTGCCGAACGGTTCGGCGCCGAGCCACCCTGGCTCAACGCCTATGGCGCAACCTCGCTGGCCGAGTTTTTCGCGGTGGCTTGCGAGGCCTATTTCGTGAACCGCGCGCGCTTCGCTGAGCACTATCCGAAGCTGCTGGCGCTGTTCGATCTTTTTTTTGAGGTGAATCGGGCCTGAAGCCCCGTAGCTATTGCGCAAGCAGCTATTATTTCCATAGCGTCGCCAACGGCTCGAAGCTAGCGCTGCGACCGCCGACGCGGCACTTGCGCAGTTGCACGTGAGCGCAAAAAGGGTACTCTTCGCTCGCAGACGCCGCAGACGAACAGCGCCCGAACGGAGACAACGCCATGACCGATCTTTCGACCCATCCGACCCAGCGCGCGAGCGCCTGGCTGGCCGATTTCAACACGGCGCTCGAGCGCGGCGACGTCGACGCCACCGTTGCGCTGTTCGAGCCCGACAGCTACTGGCGCGATCTGGTCGCCTTCACCTGGAACATCCGCACGCAGGAAGGCGCCACCGCCATTCGCGCGATGCTCGAGGCGCGTCTGGCCGACACGAAGCCATCGAACTTCCAGATCGAGGGTGATGCGAGCGAAGCCGATGGCGTGACCGAGGCCTGGTTCACTTTCGAGACCGCGGTCGCGCGTGGCCGCGGCCATCTGCGGTTGCGCGGCGACAAGGCCTGGACCTTACTCACGACGATGCTCGAACTGAAGGGCTTCGAGGAGCAAACCGGCGAACGCCGCGTCAAGGGCGCCGAGCACGGCGCGCAAGCGGGCCGCAAGAGCTGGCTCGAACGGCGGAACGACGAGTCGACCCGGCTTGGTTTCGATGAGCAACCGCAGGTCGTGATCGTCGGTGGCGGCCAGGGCGGCATCGTTCTCGGCGCGCGCTTGAAGCGGCTCGGGGTACCGACGATCATCATCGAACGCAACGAGCGCCCCGGCGATTCCTGGCGCAAGCGCTACAAAAGTCTGTGCCTGCACGACCCGGTCTGGTACGACCACCTGCCCTACCTGCCCTTCCCCGACCACTGGCCGGTGTTCGCGCCGAAGGACAAGATCGGCGACTGGCTCGAGATGTACACCAAGGTGATGGAGCTCAATTACTGGGGTTCGACCACCGCCAAAAAGGCGCATTACGACGCGCAAAAAATGGAATGGAATCTGACCGTCGAACGCGATGGCAAGGAAGTTACGCTGCGGCCGAAGGATCTGGTGTTCGCGCTCGGCGTGTCGGGTTATCCGGTGACGCCGTCAATCCCCGGCGCCGACAGCTTCGAAGGCGATCAGCACCATTCGAGCGCGCATCCGGGGCCCGAAGCCTACGAGGGCAAAAAATGCGTGGTGCTCGGGTCCAATAACTCGGCCCACGACATTTGCGCCGCGCTGTGGGAGCAAGGCGCCGACGTGACGATGGTGCAGCGCAGCTCGACCCACATCGCGCCATCGGATTCATTGATGGAACTGGCGCTTGGCGGGCTCTATTCCGAAGCGGCATTGAAAGCCGGCGTCACGACCGACAAGGCCGACCTGATCTTCGCATCGATTCCCTACAAGATCATGGCGCCGATGCAGGTGCCGATCTACGACGAGATGAAAAAGCGCAATGCCGACTTGTACGCGCGGCTCGAAAAGGCCGGCTTCATGCTCGATTTCGGCCCCGACGGTTCGGGCCTTTTCATGAAGTACCTGCGGCGCGGCTCGGGCTACTACATCGACGTCGGCGCGTCGGAACTGGTCGCCAACGGCAGCGTCAAGCTCAAAAGCGGCGTCACCATCGAGCGGATCGACCCGCATTCGGTCACTCTCAGCGACGGCTCCGAACTGCCGGCCGACCTGATCGTCTATGCCACCGGCTACGGCTCGATGAACGGCTGGCTGGCCGATCTGATCTCGCCTGAGGTCGCCGACAAGGTCGGCAAGGTCTGGGGACTCGGCTCCGAAACGCCCAAAGATCCTGGCCCCTGGGAAGGCGAACTGCGCAACATGTGGAAGCCCACCCAGGTGCCGCACCTGTGGATTCACGGCGGCAACTTGCACCAGTCGCGCCACTATTCGCTCTCGCTCGCCTTGCAATTGAAAGCGAGGATGGAAGGTTTACCCACACCGGTGTACGAAGCGGCTCCTACCCATCACGCGCGTTGAAGACCGCTGCGCAGTTTAAATAAAAAGTGGCTGAAACGCCCACCAGACTTGCGCAGACAGCTATTAAAACAGTAGCAATTTGCAGACCGAAAGCAATGCCGACTCAACGGCTGCGCTGGCCCTCGGTCAGCGAATCGAGCTGGAATTTGCCGCTCTTGTCCCAGAGCCAGGTGTCCACATAAGTGTGCTCGCCGATGCCGGCAGGCGGCGGTGGCAGCGGCGAAGCCATCCGGATCATCGCGGCAATTTCGACCGGCACTTCGGGTGCCTGCTCGGGCTTGCGCGAAAAAGCAACCCATTTGACGTTGCCCTGCGCATCGACCTGGGTTTCGACGACCGCCACGGCATAAACCAGCGGTGGCAATTTGCCCTTGAAGATCCTGTCCTTGTATTTGGCGTAAATGGATCGTGCACCGGTTTTGCGATAGGCCTTGATAGCCGGTGTCTGCGCTGAAATCGACTCGCCGGGCTGCGTTGTGGTCTGCGAAGCGTTGTCCGACGAAGGCGGCTCGCTCGGTTTGAGCCAGTCGGGCAGGATGCCGCACCCACCGAGCCCTAGCGTGATGGCGGTGATGGCGGTGATGGCGGTGAGCCCGGTCAGGGCCGGCGCAGGAGTCGGCCCGCGCTTTGTCAGGTGTCTTGCCAGACGCCTTGCAAGATTTCCGGCAGGTCTGGCCGCATTCGATTCGACCTTCCTGCGGGCGATCCTCATCGCGTTCAACCCCGAATCAGATTTTTGAGCGCGTTCTGCAGCCGACGGGCGCTTGCGGCATCGTGCTGCGACGCGAGCACTCGCGCTGCATCTTCGCCCCACGTCTGCGCTGGCGCCGGATCGCCACGGCGTGTCAGCAATTGCAGCTGCAGCGCGCGCCGTGCGGCTAGATGCTCGGCCGGCGTCGGCAGTTCGGCCGCCATTTCGAGTCGCAGCAGCGCCTCCGGAACGCTGCTCGCGGAGGCTGCTGGTTCGGCACCGATCGCGCGCGACCAGGCGCCGCGCTGCGCCGAAGACACGCCTCGACCGAAGGTCTGCGCGCTCGGCATCTGCTCGGCATCGCGCTGTTCCCATGCGTGGATGAGTTGCGCGAGTGCCTCGCCATGCGCCTGCGCCGCCAACTTGCGCAGCGTGGCCTGCGCCTGTTCGACCGCATCGCGCTGGGCCCGGAAAGCCGCGTCGCCCAGACGCGGTCCGCGGTCTTCGAAGCGCGGCGCCCGGTCGCCGAATCGACCGCTGTCGCGCTCGGCGCCTCGGCCCGGTCCCGCGCCAGCAGGCCGACCACGATCGGCGCGATCGTTGCCGCCGCTGCGCCCGCCGCGGTCGGCGCCAGGACCGCCCCGGCCGCCGCGATCGCCCTGCCGATCGCCCTGCCGATCGCCGGGCCGCCCACCGCGCCCGACCGGGGAAGTGTCAGGCCGCCGGGCACCGGGCCGATCGTCGCCGCGTACCGCAACGACGGGTTTGGGCGGCGGTTTGGGTGGCTCGGCGACTTGCGCCTGGCCATCGGAGAGCGCATCGGGCTCAGCCAGCGCATTCGCCTCAGTTGCCTCGGTTGCCTCGGTTGCCTCGGTTGCCTCAATTGCCTCAGTTGCCGGAGTCGGCGCTGTTTCCGGGGAGGTCACTGGCCCGGATGGCGCACCGACATCTTCGGAGCCCGTCTCGGTCAGCCCCTCGGGCCGGGCTTCAGTTAAAACTTCGGGCGTGGCGTCGGACAGCGCGCTGGCGTCGGCCGAGCCGATCGGTGCCACCAAGTCTGCTGTCGGCGGCACCAGGGGCGCCACGGCGTGTTCGGCCGGCTCGATCTCCTCGGGCGACGGAGCCTGCTCCGCACCCTCGGAGAATTCGAGTTCGGCTGCCTCTTTTGCAATCTGCTCGGGCAGCATCGGCTGCGCTGTGTTCGCATGCGATGTTGTGGTCGCGACCGGTTTGGTAACAGGTTGGGCAACGGGCTGGGCAGGCGATTCGGCGAGGTCGGCGACCGGTTCGCCGCGCGTCGCGGCTTCCAGTTGCGCCATCGCATGGCGGATTTTCTGGGCATCGCCACTCGCGTTGGCTGCAGCGAGCGCTTTCGACGCCGCCAGCACATGGCGGTCGTACTCGCTCGTTGCAGCCGCGGCTTTCTCGCGTTCGACGGTTTTGCGGTTGAAGGCTTCGTCGATCGGGGCCCGGAATGCGTCCCACATCTTTTGTTCCTGCCGCCGATCGATCGGAACCGACTGGGCCTCGGCCTGCCAGCGCTGCTGCAGTGCCTTTACCGCGTCAATGCGCAGCATCGGCGATGCACCGAGCTCGGCGGCTTCGCCGATCATCGCTTTGCGCCGCTCCACGCTGGCATCCTGGGCGCTCTCCAGTGGCGCGCGCGCTGCGCCGAAGGCATCGTTCCACAACGGTTGCAGCTCAGCGAACATCTTCTCGCCGACATGGCCGGCGTCGCGCCACCGGTCGGCAAACTGATGCAGGGCCCGAAGATGCGCCTTCAAGTCAGCGGGTTGTGCATTGGCCTCGGCCCAGGATTTGACTTCCTCGACGAGCGCAAGCCGGTGGGCCCGATGTTCGGCTGCGTCGGCACGCACTTTCTCGAGCCATGCTTCGACCACTTTGTGGGCTTCGTTGCAGGCTTCGTCGAAACGCTTCCACAACCCATGATTCGCAGCGCCGCCCTGGTCGGCCTGCTTCCACTGTTCGCGCAGGCCACGCAATGTTTCCTGCATCTTCCTGCCGCCGAGCGCCTGGCCTTCGGGGCGCTTCAATAATGCTTCGGCCTTGGCAACCAGATCTTCGCGGACCTTGTCGGCGCTCCAGCGTTGCCAGCCTTCGAGTTCGCCCGCGGCGACCAATGCGGCGTGGACCCGGGCTTCGAGGGGCGCGTCGACCAGTTTCCCATGCGTCTTCAAGGTCGATCGCAACGCGGCTGCAGCGCCGGCGCTGGCCTTGCCGTGACCCTCGGCGGTCTCGCGTTCGAGCTGTTCGAGTCCCGCCTGCACGGCCTGCTGAGCCGCTTGCCGACGCGCCGGGTCGACCTTGGGGCCCGCCGCTTTGGCCGGGGGTGCATTCTCGGATGGCAAACCACGCCCGGCGCGAAGCTCGTCGGCCCAAACGGGGACGGGTGGCAATGCTGCCTCGCGGTCGTCTGCCGCCGTGGCAGCTTGCGAGAGTGCCGCCTCGAAGGCATCGGCCACGGTCGCGAGTTGGACCCGGGAAGCATCCAACTGGGGTGCGAATTTCGGATCGAGGCTCGACCAGAGCGGATCCTTCGCCAGTGTGTCGGCTTCCTGCCGCCAATGATCGACGTCGGCCGCGAGGGCGCTGGCAACAGCCCGCGCGTCTTTCCAGCTCTTGGTCGACAGCACGTCAAAGCGCTGTGCAAGCAACACCGCCGCTTCGCGATGCACCTGGGCGCGGTGTTGCAATTCTTCGACGGTCTTCACCCGCTCGGCGAGTTGAGCGCGCAAGCTTGCCAGCGGTTCGCGCGAGAGCGGCGCCCCGGCTTTGGCCGCGTCGCGCTGCCAGGCCATCGCGTCGGCGATGTTCAGTTTGGACTGCGCAAGAAGCGCCTGTGCCTTTTGAGTCCACTCGGCCGCAGCCGCTTCCTTGCCTTTGGCGCGCCTGGCTTCGTCAATTTTTTCGCGCAGGGGCTTGGCGGCACCTTTGTCGCGCGCGCTGAGCTCTTTGAAAACTTCCTGCATTTGCTCGATGCGCGGCTCCGAGGCCAGCCAGTCGCGCACCCGCGCGGCACGCTCACCCGAAGTCGGCGCCGTAAAAGCTCCTCCGGTCAATGCGTCGAGTGAAGAAATATCGGTGGATCGCGAAGATGCTTGGTTCACGGCTCGGGTCTTGGTCTATGAGGGAGTCTGCAGGCTGCGGCCGGGCGACGGCGCAGCCCGCTATTTTCACCGAGGCGCACGCGCAGCACGTCAGCCGGTTTCCAGACTCAAGTCGGCGCGCGGCTTCCACTTGGGATCTTCGGTGCCGGTTTTCACGGCGCCGAGAAAGAGCCGATCGGATTTGAGTTGCTTTTCGAGCAGGTAGTCGCGCACCGCAGTGCCGCGTTCGACGGCCAGGTCGCGCATCGCGTTCTCATCGACCGACATGCCACCAAGCAGCAATTTTTCCATCTCCGCCACCGGCACGTCTTTTGTGATCCCGATGAAGTTACGCGGCTTTTCGACCTTGTCGTTGCGGTCGTAGACCTCGGCCAGCAGCCTGGGATATTCGGCATCGGTCACGGGAGCGACATCCTTGGCATCCTTGCCCGATCGCGCCACCTCACGCCGCTTTTCAGCCTGGACCAGCTTTTTCAGGCGCCGTTCCTTGTAGGCATCCGCTTCCTCCTTGAGGCTCGCGGTGCCAGCCACCGTCATCTTGAGCCGGGGCCGGTCGGCGAGTGCCTTGGCGACTTTGTCGAGCTTCTTCCTGGCGTCGTCCGACAACTCGGCGCTGCCCGGGGCGAACTCGACAGCGCTGGCTTCATTGCCGCCGCCAAAGCCGCCCGTGAGCAGCGCAAACGGCGCGGTTGCTGCCTTGACGATCAGATTGCCGAGCGCTTTCCAGATCAACGGGCCGATGCTGAATTGCGGATCGTTGAGCGAACCGCTGAGCGGCAGGTCGAGGTCGATCACGCCATCGCGGTCGGCCAATAGCGCGACCGCCAGCTTGACCGGCAAGCTGTTTTTCGAGCCTGCGACCTCGTTGCCGAAGCGCAACTGATTGAGTACGAGCTTGTTGGTCGCGGTGAGCTGCCCGTCAGCCTTCACCGCATATTCGACGTCCATGCTGAGCTTGCCGCGCTCGATGCCATGCCCCGCGTAGCGCACTGAATACGGCGATAGCGGCGCCAGGTCGAGATCGGTGACCTTGGCCTTGATATCGAGTTCGAGCGGATCGGCCAGCGGATTGAGCTGACCGGTGATGTTCAGCGCCGCGGTCTGCTGGGCTTTGCCGGTCAGTTCGAGGTCGGCCATTTTCGATTGGCCCTCGGCGGTTTCGGACGAGAACGAACTGAGCTTCCCGTCCAACTCGGTCAGGTTGGCCGAATAGTTGGGTTTGATGAAGTTGTCGGTGAAATCGATCTGACCGTTGGTCAGGCTGATCGGGCCGAAATGGATCACCGGCTGCGGACCCTTCGCTACCTTTTTGGGTGCTGGAGCCGGCGATGTCGGTGCATCTGCAGCTGCGCCAACCTGCTCTTCAGCGGGCACGGGGCGGCCGCTGGCTTGCGCGGCGGCGCTGGAGCCCGCAGGCTTGCGCGTCGTTGTCGTCGTGCCACTGCGGTCGCGGTCCGTGGTTATTTCGGCCGGCGCGGTGCCGGCTTCGATCTGGACAGGCGGCGCGCCGTCTGCGCCTTCTCCAGGCCGATCGATCTCGATCGCCGCGCTGCCGCTTCCGGTCGGTGCCGCTGCCAGTTGGGCTGCGGTGCGCGGTGGCTCAGTGCCGGCGCCCTTCTTGCCATCGGCACTGGTCAGATCTTGCAGGTTGATGCGGCCGTTTTCATCGATGATGACCCGCGCGAAAAAATCCGTGAGCGACGTCTGCTTGACATCCACCACCGGCGGCTTGCCCGGCGCGAGCCGTACGTCGAGCCCACGCAAGCCGAGCGCCTTCCACCGCAGCAACTGGTTGCTGCTGCCGACGCCGCGCGCCTGGCTCAGCGTACTGCTGACCGCGCGCAGTTCCTCGAGCGAGGTGTCGCCCGTCAACCGGAGATCCGGCCCTTTCGGCGATGCGGCGTAGCGCAGCTTGCCGCTGTAGCCGAACAGCGCACGCCGGATATCGACGTTGTTGAGCAGGTCGGCGTAGTAATTCTTGAACGCATGCGCCGGTACATCCTTCAGATCGACCCTTCCTTCGGCAATCACCGGCTCGAGCCCCACCGAGCCGGTGAAGCCGAACCGGCCCGGCTTCGATCGGCCGCCGGTGCCGATCTGTCCCGACGTGTTCAGCTTCATCGCACCTTTGACACCCGGAGCGATATTCTCGGCTGCCAGCTTGAATCCGCTGATGTCGAACAGCACCGGAATCTTTGCGCCGCGGTCGGCATAAGCGATGGCGCCGCCCTCGACGCCGAGTTTGGCAATTCGCACTTGCCAGGCATCCGATGCGTTCTTTTTGGCGCTAGCGCTGTTGGAAGCACCCTCGTCAGGCTTCTCCGCCGAATCGCTCGCAGGCGCCTTCTTGAGCCAGCTCTCGAACATCCAGCGGTTGTTCTTGTCGCGCTCGACGCTGGTCTTCGGTTGCTCGATGGCGATCGACCCAATCGCCAACGTGTTTTTTCCCAGATCGACCTGCGCATCGGTCAGCTTCAGCTTGTCGATGCTGGCCAGGGATTCCTTGCCCTGCTTAAGCGCCAACGAGTCGCCGAGCACCTCTTTCGCGACAATGCGCAGTGCTGGCGCCTGCCAGTCGACGTCGAGTTTGGCGCTCAGCTTGCCCTCGATATTTGGCGTCAGAGTCTGCGAAAGGTATGGCGCGACCAGCGACAACGGCAGTGCACCGATATCGGCATTGAGTTGTGCGGTCTTGTCGGTCGCCTGCCCGCCAAAAGTGATCGGCACGCCTTCGAGCGCCAATCCGCCTTCGAAGGCAGCGGGCTTGTCGATCGGCCAGCTGACACCGCGAACTTCAAACTTCAAATCGGATGCCTTGACCGCTGCCGCCGGATCGGTGGTTTGATCCCGCCAGTCGAGCTGGCCGCCTTCGACCGCGATCTTGTCCACGCGCAACGCCAGGCTGCCCGCAGTCTCTTCTGATTTTGGGTCTTTTGTGGCTGCAGCGCCCGAGGGATCTGCGGAGGCAGCTACATTTTTTGTAGCGCCTGGCGTTGCTTGCGGTTCCTGTTGCGATGCCGGCCCGGGCGTTGCCTGCGCATTTTTTTCGCCCGCCGCCTTTGGAGACTCCAGCAGATTGATGCCACCGCGCGCATCCCTTCGAACGCTGAATCGGGGCGCTATCAAGGTCACGTTGGCGAGATGAATCTTCTGTTCGAGAGGCCGAACGTCGGCCAATTCGACAACCAGCGCGTCGAAGGCCAGCAAGTCGCCGCCGCCCGAATCTGCCAGCCTGGCCTCACGCGCCGCGATTTGACCCGAGAGCTTGAGCCCGGTCGCACCGCTTTGCTCGAAGTCGATCTTGAGTTCGGCATCGAGTTTGCCGGCCTGAAGTTGCACCGGCAGACCTCGCGGCATGTAACCGAGGTAAGGCGCCAGATCGAGCCCTTCGAAATTGAGTTGGGCGTCGGTTTTGCGGTTCGCGGCAAACGGCGTGGACTCGGCGTTCGATGCGAATTGCGTACCGTCGAGGACGAAAGCCAGCTTCGGATCGGTCTGGATTTCGCGCTTCGCATCAAAGTTGCTGAGGAACGGAATTCGCAGCGTCAGCTCGCGCAACGCGTGCGTTTGATCGATCGCCTTGTCGATGAAGTCGAACGATCCGTTCGACAAGGCAATGTTGTAGACAGCGAATCGCGCAGCCTTTTCATCGGATTTGTCGGGCGGCGACTTGGGAGCGACCGCGAGCCTGGCAAGGATGTCGTCGATGTCGTATTTGCCATCACCCAGTCTTGTGAGCTTCAGGGCTGGCGCTTCGATGCTGACCGCATCGATCACCGGCGCGAGGCGAAAGACCGATTCGGCCTCGGCGTTCACGTAGATGCGTCGGATGTGTACTTGATCGCCACTGCCGTCGGCCGTTTTGATGCGCAAATCGTCGAGCGCAAGTTCCAGCGTCCAGGGCTTGACGTCGATCTTGCCGATGGTCACCGTCCGGCCGAGCTGCTCGCTGGCGATCTTCTGGGCGTAGTGCTTGCCGATCGGCGGGACCAAAGCCCAGAGCAATGCCCAGAATGCCAGCCAGACCAGGATCGCGATCAGCGCCCGGCGAAGCCACTTGTTGTTTTTGAGCGCGGCGACATTCATCGACCGCGAGTGTGCCGCAGAACGCTGTGCTGCTGCATCCGGGAATCCCGCCACAAAAGATCGCATTGGCGACCCTGTCGAGGCTGTCTGAATGCAAAAGGCAGCCGTTCGTCGCTCTCGGACCTTACGGCCATATGGCTGCAGCGCCATCGCGACTTCAAGGCAATTGCGTTGTCAGTCCACCCTTTTTATCGATAGAAATTGGTATAACGACCCTAATGATCAGGGTTGACCCGTTATTTGGCGACTTCTAGAATACTTTTGGTTTCGCCAGAAACCCGCCTTTTCGATATTTTCGACACTTTCTCGCCTCTTTTTTCGGCGTTTATCGCGGCCGGCTTGCGCGGCACTTGAGTTGCTTGGCGTTGCGCGTGAAAGGCAGTTGTCATGCAAGCGTTTCCGGAAAGCTTGTCCCGCTCGGAGCCTCTTGAGCGACAGCCCCCATGAAGGTTTGGGCCAAAAGGAAAAATATGAATGGAGCGCTCAACGGCGCCGGCCGGGCCGTCAGGACATTCGGCTCCGATATCGCCACGGGTTTCTTCGAGATGGCGCACAACGGCTTTGCTTTGCTGGGGTTAGCCACTGTGTTTGCGCTCGTGACGCTGGTTGCGCGCCCTGATCTGCGGCACCACGGCGAGCAAGCATTGAATGGCTGGCTCGAATCGCGCAGACCGCCACCCGAGCCGACCGACCCCGACCCGCGCGGTATCGAGCGTGCGACTGCGGCAAGTCCGCTGGATTTGCCCAAGCAGCAGGCGGCCGTGGCTTTCTGGCTCAGCAAGAAGTATCGCGTCGCGCCAGAGCCTTTGAGCGTGCTGGTTTCGGAGGCCTATCACATCGGCAAGCGCACCCGACTCGATCCGACCTTGATTCTCGCGATCATGGCAGTGGAATCCAGTTTCAACCCCTTTGCTCAAAGCAGTGTCGGTGCCCAGGGGCTGATGCAGGTCATGACGCGCGTGCACGGTGAAAAGTACGATCGTGCGGGTGGAACGCTCGCCGCATTCGACCCGGTAACGAATTTGCGAGTCGGTGTGAAGGTGCTGCAGGAATGCATCGCCCGGGCGGGATCGCTGGAGGGCGGCCTGCGTTATTACGTCGGCGCGGCCAATCTGGCGGATGATGGTGGCTACGCGGCCAAAGTGCTCGCCGAGCGGGCGAAACTCAAAGAGGTGGCCTCTGCCTACCCCGACCCTGAAAGAGCCAGCGTGCGCGCCAAAGCGAAGGATGCGCAGTCAGCGCCCGTCGAAACGGGATCGAGGCCGCCATCGGCCACCGATGGCGAAAAAATCGCGCTCCTTTCGCTGTTGGCTGCGCGCTGACGCGCGACTGCCCGGAGACAAGCCGGTTCGAGGGTCGGGGTTACGCTCGCTCCTTGGTCCCCCGTTCAAACGGACGGCCTGCGAACTTCGAGATGCGCTGCGGAACAAGAACGCGCGTCGGCGATCGAACGAGGATTGAACCGATTGCGAGTGGAAACCACGCGCCTCAAGACGTCCTGGCAGCGCCGGGCTTGCTGCCTACAACCCTATGAAATGCCCCTTTTGTGGTCACGCCGAAACGCAAGTCGTCGAGACTCGCGTTTCTGAAGACGGCGATTTTGTCCGCCGGCGTCGGCAATGCGGCCGCTGCGAAAAGCGGTTTACCACTTACGAACGGGCCGATCTGAGCTTTCCGGCGCTGGTTAAAAAGGACGGCAGTCGAGCCGATTTCGATTCGGAAAAGATCCGCGCTTCGATGATGCTGGCTTTGCGCAAGCGGCCCGTCGGCATTGCGCAGGTCGATGCCGCCTTGCTGCGAATCGAACAGCAATTGCTTGCCAGCGGACTACGCGAAGTGGCGTCGATCAAGGTGGGCGAACTCGTCATGCGCGAACTCGAATTGCTCGACAAGGTTGCCTACGTTCGCTTTGCGTCGGTCTATCGCAGTTTCGAGGACGTGGATGAGTTCCGGCAACTTCTGAAAGACATCTGAAGATCTTCTGCCTATCGCCAGCAGTCGCTGACTGTGGCACTGGAGCCGCTCGGTAGGCTCTTGATTTCCCGACGACCCGCATTGTTGATGCGCAGGGTGCCGCACTTGTCGCTCAGCATCGGACCCGACGGAATGGCATCGAGCACAAACGCAGTTGTAGTCGGCTGACCGGCCGCAAAACCAATCGCGTAAGTCTGCGTGCCGCCATCTCTGGGAACGCGCTGCAACGAAGCCGGCAACGTCATCGGTACGGTCGAACCAACCGCTTTGCTGAACGAATCATTTTGCGAATAGAACCGCTGCATGTACTGAACTGCATCCAGCAACTGTGCCCGCGCCTCGGCACGACGCGACTTCGCGACGTACTCGCGGTAGCTCGGCAGGGCGATGGCTGCCAGTATGGCGACGATAGCCACCACGATCATGATTTCGATCAGCGTAAAACCTTTGGCGCGCATCTGCTTCGGTTCGGTCGCGACCATGATCATGGCGGGCTGACGATCTGACGCCATGCGCGCGCCACGGTGGTACGGGCGCCGCTGACCGCGGTGGGCGCAATGCCCGACCCGACGACCTGAATTTCTCCGGCCCTTTCGGTCTGGATGCCGGAGGTTCCACCGGCTCCGTCTCTCGCAAAAACCGCGGCGGCCTTCACGTCGCCGACGCCGAACACGCGGTTGCCGTCGGTGTCCAGTGTCGGGCCGTCCTCGGCTGCACCACCGGTCAACGGATCCAGAACAAAGGTGAACGATTTATCGCTGCGAACGCAGGGCACGCCCGGGTCGCTCGGCACAAGCGTATCGAAGAACGCCCGACCGACCGCCAGCCAGGGGTCATAGACCAGGCGCTGCCCTTGCGATTGCGTCAACGGCAATTTCCAGCCACGCTTGTTGGCGCTGCTGCCGTAATCGACCGTGTTGCCGCTCACCGTGTAGAAGGTTCCACCGACGGTACCGGCGAGAGGCGTTGCGGAAACCGATTGCGCAACCAACGCGGAATTATTTGTCAGAGCCAGGGCAGAGTTGGTCGATGCACTGCCAACGGTTACCTTGTCCCAAACGCCGTACAACGTTCGTTGCTCCGTATTGGCCGTGTCGCTGGTCTCGAAAAGCTTGCCGGTACCGGAGAGCACCATTACACCACCGAGCGGGTGATTCTGATATGTCGGCGCAGCGGTGATCGGCTCGGCCTGACCAAGCGCGTTCACTGCCGTGAACAGCGGCTGGCCGCCGAACGCCACGGACCAGTCGCCCTGCGCGCTCGAGGAAAGATCGAACTTCCACATGTTGCCACGCAGATCGCCGGCGTAAACGCCGACGATGCGCTGCTGGCTGTCGAGCAACGCGCGCACGCCACCCAGACCGTTGGGTTGTGATGTCGATCCCACGCCGGTGTCGATCGCCTTGACAAGTTTGCCGGTCATCGCATTCACGATGAACAACTGCGCCTTGCGGCTCGCACTGTCGTAACCGTTTCCGACGATGACCACCCAAGTGCCGTCGCGAAGCAGGCCAACCTCGGGCTTGTGCAAGTTGTTGCCAAGTTCTGCAAAAGTTGGATCGGCGGCGTTGATTTCCCAACGAATGTCGGTGGATTTTGGCGTCGACGCGTCGAGTGACATGGGCACAGGACCGCTGGGCCCATATGCACTGACCGGCACGTTGATCGCGAACAGATTTTTCGCTCCGGCGCCACTGCCGCCGAAGACCATGTTGCGCCACTGCGAATTCGGACCATCGTAAATATCGGCTTCCACCATCGGCCCGTCGACATAAAACCGATGCTGGTAGTCGGGCTTGGCAAGCTCCTTGAGATTGCCGATCACCGAACGCGGAACGAAGGCAAAGGTTTCTGCACCATCGGCATCGCTGAACGCATGCAACATGCCGTCGTTCGCGCCGACGAAAACCTGCGGCTGCCGCTCCTTCTTGCTTTGAAGAAACTTGCGATAAATGCTTTGCCCGGGAGTACCGGTCGCCAGAAAGTCGTATTGCCCGTCGAACTGATCGCGAACGTAGAGCGGCGATGAATTGACGATGTCGCCGAGTAGTGAGGTGCGCTTGCGGTATACGCCCCCAGCGCCTTCCATGGACTGATCACCCCGTAAATAATTGATCAGCGCACCGGCGTCGGGCGATCCCAATAGCGTTGTCATATTGGCCGAATCCAGCCCGGCCAGGGTGAACGCGGCGCCCGCATTTGCTTTGGTGACAGTGCTGATGTTCCGTAACGCCGGTGCCGGAATATGCTCGGATGCCTTCCAGACCGGATCGGTGGCGCCAATGACGAGCGCCGAAAGCTCGCCGTTCCATCCGCTTTTGTATTCGGGAACATATTTGCGAGCTGCGGTGGACACACTGAGCGCGGAAACCGCCACAGCGGCTTCCTTGCCTTTGCCGTTTTCAATCCCCCGCAGCATGCCGTCGATGGCTTGCTCGTACTGGGCACGGTTGCCAGCGTTCGCCGAAGTGCCGCGGCTGTTGATTGCAGCGTGCCACAAGTCGTCGACGTTCTCCTCTTGACCTCCATCGGTCGGCATACCCCAATCCTTCGTCCCGGTAATCAGCGCGTTCAGGTCAGCGGGGTTGTTCAGTTTGCCGCTAACGCCGAACGCGATTGTGTAGTTGACCATGTGCTGCCAGAACGCGGGATCGGCCAACGGATCGGTCAAGTCCTTGCTGGCCGACAGATTGTTGGCAAGGTCCAGGCGCAGATCGTGATTCCAGTAGTACATGGCAACGTCGGCGAGCGTGCCGCCGCCAGGGCCGGCGAATGGCGGCGCGGGAACATATTGGTAACTGCTGCCATCAGACGCCGCGATCAGAGGGCCGGTCGTGTTGTCCACGTCAGGCGGCAACGATGCCCCCGCCGGACCCGCGCGACCGGCTTCGGTTCCATTCCAGAGACCATCGGTCATCAGCAGGTTGAAGGAGCGGCGGCACGACACATCGGGCTTCGTCCTGCCCGAAGCCGGTGAGTCGGACCACGGGCCGCGCGAATCGGTACGCGAATAGTAGATACCGACGTCAGCCATCGCCCGCCTCAATGGCGTTCCTCCATCGGCAGTCACGGCGGCCTGGAGCGAAGTGTAAAAAGCGGCCTTGTCCGCCCCGGTGAATGGTCGGACCCCGAGCAGAAGGGTATCGGTCGTGACGCCGTCCACATTGTGGGCCAGCGAGTTGATCGTGCCGAAGCCGACGCGGAAGTAATCCGGCACTTTTGCAAAGGTTTCCGATGTGCCGGCGATGGCCACCTTCAGCCGCGAGCGCGAATACGTGAACCAATTGGAAAAATTCTGCAGTTCTTCTTCTGCGCTGCATGTGCTCGCGGCGCAGTCGTCACGTGTAGCTGCCTTCGGATAAACGCCTCCGGCGACGATTTGCGTCTGCGTGAAATCCGACAGGGCCGCGCCGGTCGCTCCTGGATTGAGCCGGTAGTACTGTGCGATGCGCACGTCACGAGCTCCGGTTGCGCAAGCAACCTGCGAGCTGCACCAACTACTGGTGATGGTCTGGACAGACGCAAGGTCGAACACATTGATTGTGGGCGCGGCAGGATCATCGGGTGCGGCGCGGGCAGAAAATTGCGGCCGGCGGCTGCCGTCGGCGTTGAGCCATGGCAAGTAGCGGACCGCTGGGTCGTAATAAAGCGGATTGACTTCGACAGTACGCAGCCGCGCGCCGAACAGGCTGTCGTACTCGGCCACACCTGTCTTGAAACCAGTCAGCGCGCCCGGCACCGCGCCCACCCTAGACAAGCCGCTTGTGCAAAGCGCATCGGGAAGGCACTCGAAATCCATCGATCCCGAATCATCCAGCGTAAAGATCAGGTTCGGGGCGACCGCGTTTGCATTCGACAACACGGGCACCTGGGACACTGCGGCGAATGCGCCAGTGCCGCAGCCCGCCATCACCAGCAGTAGCGACAAGCGCCTCACAATTTTTTTGTTCATGGGTTCACTTCTGTTCATCTTCTGATGACCGATTGCAGCCAGACTTCCGAACCGGAAACCAGCTTGCCAGCCAATGCTTGATAGTCGGCGCTGCGTCCGATCGCGGTGACGAGGTAAGAGTTGCGCGGCGTGGCGCCCTTCATTGCGAGCAGCGGATACTCTTCGATCATGCACAGAGGCAGCGCGCTCGCAGGAAGCTGACGGGCATTGGCGTCGGTCGAATTGACGATTGCTTCCGGCACGGGCGTGACGAGTGTCGGAATCAGCCAATTTGCGCGCGATTGCCAAAGCACCGGATCGCCCGTCACCGGCAATAAATTGATCTTGACCAGGTTGCCGCCGCTCAGCACGTTGTCTTCACAGTAGCGCAGCGCCGTTTCGGCCGCCTGGGTTGCCGCCACACTGGTTCGCAGCCCCTTGGAAACCTGTTCGCCGGAAATCGAACTGCGAACGCCCATGACCGCGATCAGCGAAATGACCACGAGCAGGATCAACGACATGATCAGGACCACGCCGCGTTGAGCTTTTTGCGCCGAAGCTTTCATGATGGAGATGATGGGGAAGACGGCGCGGTGGCAAAGTCTGCGCGATTGCGCAACGTATAGACGGTGTTGTAGGCGCGGCGGATCAGGCCGTCGGCGGCGGGTGGCTGGACATTGCCATTGCAATCACGCCACGAGCCGCTGCCAGCGCGATCGCGCTGTTCGCTTCGCATAAGCAGGCACACCTTGAGATTGACGACCCGGCCCCAACGCTCGTCCACCGTGCCGCCGAGCGCATCGACATCGACCGCATTGACATACTGATTCACGATCGCCCGATTGGCCGTCGTTTGCGCGATGCCATATTCGATGACCAAGTTTTCCACGTACTGCATCACCGGCTGCTTCGCAAACGCCGGCGTGCTGCCGTTGCCGGCGCAGAAAAGTTCGGGCGTGCCGCTCGCACCGCCCACGCTGACCGAAAATCGGGACTCGATCAATTTGTAGGTCAGCGCGGGGTTGTAGGCAGATGGCGTCGCAAGAGTCACGCCCTGGCTCAAGCAGTCGCTCGGATTGACGCCGATCGCGGTGGTGTTGCTCGTATCGCCCTCGAAGCGCACTGCAAAAGCCGCCGGGGCTCCCGGCGCGGTTGCGCAGGCAAGGGCATCGAACGCGACCGCCGGATTGACGAATCCGTTGTCGCAGCCACGAATGCCCGCTCCGACGAAATTGCTGTCGGGCATTCCGACGGCTATGCCGTTGACGGTCGCGGTGGTGGCGGGTGCATTGACACGCGGAAAACTAAATCCGGCCATGCGCAGGTTGCTGCCGAGGTAGGTCAACGCGATCGCGGCATCCTCGTTCATGCGTGTCACGGCGGTCGACTGCTGGCTCGTCCGGTTCGTGCCCATGTAAACGATCAACATCGCGCCGAGGACCAGCAAGCCGATCGCGATAGCGATCATCAGCTCCAGGAGACTGCGACCCCTCTGGCGCGCAAGCGAACAACGGCCGTGCCTCATATGCTCACCCTGTAATAGAGGCATCGAGGCATGCCGCCTGCCGGAACGCTTCCGATGGCCGCTGCCGGACAATCAGCCGCGCTTCCGGTAGAAAGGTTGTCGCCCGCAGCTGGACCCGTCACCAGGGTCGGATCGAGCCACATGACCCACACATCTGCCGCCAGTGGATTGAACACGTCGCGCTGGACGAAGGCATCGCCGCCCGGCAGTCGCACACGCAGATCGTTGAGCCAATCAGCCTGGTCGCGCGCAGCCATCTCCTGCGCAGTGCATTGCGTCGGTAGTGCACAAGCCGGCATGGGGACGAGCTCGGACGAATTGACGTAGACGTCGGTCTTGTCGTAGAAGCCCTGCTCGAAACCGGCCACGTTGGCCCGCATCCGCTCGGCGAAGTCGATCGCGAGCTGACTGCCGACGGTCTGGAATTGGGACATTTTCGAGTACTGCTGCGACGAGGCGGCAAGCCCCGCGAGCGCCATCAAGCCGAACGACATGATCAGAATGGCGATCAGCACTTCGAGCAGGGATGCGCCCTGCTGAGCATGCGCCCGCGCTTGCCGAAGCCTCGAGGTGGAAATAGAACGGGTCATTCGCTGCGTGGCCCCTGACAAATGTCGCCCTCGGCCGCAATTCGCGTCCGGCCCTGGAAAGAAAAGCAGACATAACGCAGTTGCGATGACGCTTGGGAAAAGGATGAAAACGCAAAACCCGAAGCGCCAGAGCTGGCTAGTCCGGTAGGCCGGAAAGTCAATACAGGTGTTTTCGGCGTCTGAAGGATATTGCCGTTCTTCACCAGCGCTCCTTGAACGCGCAACACCACGTCCCCGTTCGAGCGCGCCCCGTTTCCATCGAGGTCGGCGAAAACAATCCAGCCCTTGGCCCATCCCGGAAGCGTCCCGCCTCCGCTTGCGCAGGTCGGGTTGGTGTTCGTATCGGCGTTATTGCTCACGCACATGACGACAGGCGTTCCCCGCTTGATCGCCTCGCTTCGCGCATAGCTCACCGATCCAATGAACGCATTCATGCTGTCGGAAACCGCACTGCGCTCGATCACCGATCGCATGGCAGGCACGGCGATGCCGAGCAAAATGGCCGTGATCGCGATCACCACCATCATCTCGATGAGCGTAAATCCTCCCGCGCTGCCTTTTTTTCCCATGCCCGAATCTAGATCAGATTAGAGACAAAGTCTTACAAATTCCGACGAACGTAGTGCTTTTGGGTACTGAACGGTCGTTTTGCTCATTTGTTCACAAATTTGAACATCTCCTGAACTGTAAGCAGTTGCAAAAATGAAACCAGGAAAGCTCTTTTGAGCCCGCATGACTTGCCAGAGCCGATGGCTCGCGCCTTGGCGCTCGCCGAAGACGCTCTCTGGCAAACCGATCCCAATCCGCGCGTCGGTTGCGTCCTGATCGGCGCTGATGGACAGGTCATCGGTTCGGGTCACACCCGGCCTGCCGGCGGCCCCCACGCAGAGATCGTGGCGCTTCGCGACGCGAATTCGAGGGGCCAATCGGCACAAGGTGCCACGGCATACGTTTCCCTGGAACCGTGCTCGCACCAGGGGCGAACGGGGCCCTGCACAGAAGCGTTGATCGAGGCAGGCGTTGCCAAGGTCGTGGCTTCGATCATCGACCCGAATCCCCAGGTCGCGGGCCGCGGAGTCGCGCGACTGCGCGCGGCGGGAATCGAGGTGGAGTTGGGGCCCGGCGCAGCGAAATCACGTGAACTCAACATCGGATTTTTCAGCCGCATGTTGCGCGGGCGCCCGTGGGTTCGCATGAAGCTTGCCGCATCGCTCGATGGCAAGACGGCGCTCGAAAACGGTTCGAGCCAATGGATCACTTCGGAGGCCGCGCGCGCCGACGGGCACGCCTGGCGAGCCCGCGCGGGCGCCATCCTCACGGGCGTCGGCACGGTGATCGAAGACAACCCTCGCCTTGACGTCCGACATGTCGCAACGCCGCGCCAGCCACCGCTCGTCGTTGTCGACAGCCGGCTTCAGACGCCGGCTAATGCTCACATTTTCATAGCTGGACGCGCGCTCTGGATATACGCTGCAGCCCAAAACGATGCTAAACAATCGAGTCTGGCGTCGCGCGGTGCAGAGGTGCTTTGCATGCCGGATGCGACCGGCAAAGTCGATCTGTCGGCAATGCTGCGCGACCTGGCGCGGCGCGAAGTCAACGAGCTTCATGTCGAGGCCGGTCACAAACTCAGCGGTTCCTTTCTGCGCGAAGGACTGGTCGACGAACTACTGGTTTATCTGGCACCCAAGCTGATCGGCGATGGACAATCGATGGCCAGCCGGATCCACCCGGGCGGGCCGCTTGAAACGCTGGCCGGCGCCATTCCGCTGGAATTTTCCTCCGTCGACATGCTTGGACCCGATCTGCGCATCCTTGCGCGCATGCCGGGACACAGCGATTTTTGACAAGCGAAGCGCGCCTTCCGCAGTCTGCGAAAATGAGTCCATGTTTACCGGCATCATCACTGGCGTTGGGCGGATTGCCGCTACGCGCGACCTTGGCGCATCGTCCGGTCACGGAAAGCGCCTGCGGGTCGAAACGCCTGATGGCTACCTCGACGACGTGGCTTGCGGCGACAGCATTGCGCTCAACGGCGCCTGCATGACGGTGGTTTCGACCGCGCCCGGCGAGAAGAGCTTCGAAGTCGACATATCGGCCGAATCCCTCGCCAAAACGGCCGGACTGGATGCGGCCGGTTCGATCAATCTAGAAAAAGCCTTGCGCGCAAACGACCGTCTTGGCGGACATCTGGTGGCAGGCCATGTCGACGGCGTCGGCGTCGTGCGGCAATTCGAGCCGGTCGGAGAAAGCTGGGAATTGCGCGTCATCGCACCCGCAGCACTCGGCCGTTTTCTCGCTTTTAAAGGGTCGATCGCAGTCGATGGCGTGAGCCTCACCGTCAACGCGGTATCGGATGTTGCGGACGGCTGTGAAATCAGCATCAATCTCATTCCGCATACGACCCGGCACACGACGCTCGGCCGACTTCGCAAAGGCAGCCGCGTGAACCTGGAAATCGATACCGTCGCGCGCTATGTCGAACGAATGCTCTCGGCTGCTGCGGACACCGCGCAAGCCCCGGCACCTTCCGCATCTTTCTCGAAAGTTGTCGCATGAATGCTTCCGTCACCGCCATCAACGCGCCTCGCGAGCGGTCCGGGCTTCCGGCGCCTGTTTCACCGGTCGACGAAATCATCGCCGACTTGCGTGCGGGCCGAATGGTGATTCTGGTCGACGAAGAAGACCGGGAGAACGAAGGCGACATCGTGCTGGCCGCCGACCATGTCACACCCGAAGCCATCAACTTCATGGCGCGTCACGCGCGTGGCCTCGTTTGCCTGACGCTCACGCGCGAAGCCTGCGAGCGGCTGCGGCTTCCTCCGATGGCTGCGCACAACGGCACCAAGTACGCCACGGCTTTCACGGTGTCGATCGAGGCAGCCGAGGGCGTGACGACCGGCATTTCGGCGGCCGACCGGGCACGCACCGTGCAAGCGGCGGTCGCGCGCAACGCAGTCGCCGCAGACCTGGTTCAGCCCGGGCATATCTTTCCTTTGCAGGCCATCGAAGGCGGCGTATTGATGCGGGCCGGCCACACCGAAGCCGGATGCGACTTCGCCGCCCTCGCCGGCTGTTCCCCGTCAGCGGTGATTTGCGAGGTCATGAACGACGACGGCACGATGGCACGCCTGCCCGAACTGCGCCTTTTTGCTGCACAACACGGACTCAAGATCGGGACCATCGCGGCGCTCATCGAGCATCGCAGCCGAACCGAGTCACTGATCGAAAAAGTCGGCAGTCGCGAAATAAAAACGGCATTCGGCTGGTTCACGGCCCATGCCTTTTCAGACAAGCCGAGTCAGAGCGTGCATCTGGCACTGGTTCGCGGCCAGTGGCAGCCCGACGACGCCGTGCCCGTCCGGGTGCATGAACCACTTTCCCTGCTCGACGCACTCGAGGTCGGTCGACCCATGCATTCGTGGGGCCTCGACGCGAGCCTTCGGCACATCGCCGACGCGGGGCAAGGCGTCGCCGTACTGCTCAACTGCGGCGAATCGGCCTCCGAATTGCTGGCTCAGTTTGCGGGCACCGCACGGCCGGCACAGGCGCCCGAGCGCGGTCGCATGGACCTGCGCAGCTACGGCGTCGGCGCGCAAATCCTGCGCGAATGCGGCGTCAGGCGGATGCAGCTGATGGGTCACCCGCGCCGGATGCCGAGCATGACCGACGGCTATGGCCTTGAAATCGTCGGCTATCTGCAGAAAGACTGAAACCGGATGCGCACAGAAAAACAGGGCATCGTGCCGATGCTCGACGGGAAGGGATTGCGCATCGGCATCGTGCAGGCCCGGTTCAATGCCGAAGTGACCGATGCGCTGGCCGGCGCATGTCTTTCGGAACTGGCCGCGCTGGGCGTCCAAGACGCGGCGATCGAGCATTGGAAAGTGCCCGGTGCGCTCGAAGTTCCGGTCGCGCTGCAGTCGCTGGCGCTGCGCGGCGGGTTCAATGCATTGATCGCTCTGGGCTGCATCATTCGCGGCGAAACCTATCATTTCGAGTTGGTGGCCAACGAATCGGGCGCTGCCATCAGCCGCATCGCGCTCGATCAACGCATCGCGATCGCCAACGCGATCCTCACAACCGAGACCGTTGAGCAGGCGACCGCGCGGCAGGAAGAAAAAGGGCGCGATGCTGCGCGTGTGGCGGTCGAAATGGCGCGACTTCTGGGCTCGGTCGCATGAGCGGGGACGACCTGGCGGCCTCGTCCGGTTCGCCGAAGCACAGCGGCACGCGCAAACTGCCCGGCCGATCGGCGCGTAGCAGGGCGCGCGAGTTTGCTTTGCAGGCCCTGTACCAGCATCTGGTCGGCCGCAACGCGACAGACGCGATCGATGCGTTCACGCGCGACCTGGCCGGCTTCAGCAAGGCCGATGAAAGCCACTACGCCAGGCTTCTCAAGGGGTGCGTCGACGAGGCAGCGCAGCAGGACGACATGATCAGACCGCTGCTCGACCGCCCGATGGCGCAGGTTTCACCGATCGAGCACGCCGTCATGTGGATCGGCGCCTACGAGCTGCGCCATTGCGCGGATGTGCCATGGCGCGTCGTCCTCAACGAGTGCGTCGAACTCGGCAAGGAATTCGGCGGAACCGATGGTCACAAATACGTGAATGCCGTGCTCAATGCGCTCGCGCCGACACTTCGCGGCGGTGAAGTCGAGGCCGATCGGGTCAGCGGCCGCGCTCGCGGTTGAAAATTTAGACGCATGAGAACCACTCAACGCGCCGAAGCGATCGAACCGTTCTACGTCATGGAAGTCGCCAAGACGGCCATCCGGCTCGCGCGGGAAGCTGCGACGAGCGCGCAGCCGATGATTTTCCTGAACATCGGCGAGCCTGACTTCACCGCGCCACCACTGGTGCAGGAAGCAGCGCTGCGCGCCGTGCGCGATGGGCAAACCCAGTACACGCAGGCCACCGGCCTCGAGCCATTGCGCGAGCGAATCAGCGACTGGTACGCGCAGCGCTTCGGCTTCAACGTACCGGCGCGGCGGATCGTGATCACGGCCGGTGCGTCCGCTGCGCTGCAATTAGCCTGCCTGACGCTCATCGAAGCCGGTGACGAAATGCTGTTGCCCGATCCCAGCTACCCATGCAACAGGCACTTCGTGCGCGCAGCGGATGGGCGTGCGGTGTTGCTGCCGACGACTGCCGCGGATCGCTTTCAGCTCAGCGCCGACATGGTCGAGGCGCACTGGAGCCCATCGACTCGCGGCGTACTGCTCGCGTCGCCTTCCAATCCGACCGGCACTTCGATCGCCTTCGACGAAATGCGCCGTATTCACGAAGTGGTTGCTACTCGCGGCGGCATCACGCTCGTGGACGAGATTTACCTCGGGCTGTCGCACGACGACGCCTTCAGTCAGAGCGCCCTCGCCATCGACGACCAGATCGTCAGCATCAACAGTTTCAGCAAATATTTCAACATGACCGGTTGGCGTCTCGGCTGGCTGGTCGTGCCCGATGCGCTGGTTCCGGTCGTCGAGCGCCTGGCGCAGAACCTGTTCATCTGCGCCAGCACCGTGTCTCAGCATGCGGCGCTCGCCTGCTTCGAGCCCGAAAGCATTGTCGAATACGAGCGCCGCCGGGCGGAATTCAAAACCCGGCGCGACTGGTTTATTCCGCAACTCGATGCGCTGGGCCTCGAGGTGCCCGTGGTTCCGGACGGCGCCTTCTATGCTTGGGCCGACTGCTCTGCGATGTGCGAGAAGCTTGGCGTGGACGGAAGCTGGGATTTCGCGTTCGAACTCATGCGTAAAGCGCACATCGCCATCACACCCGGCCGGGATTTCGGCCAGACCAACATGCAACGCTTTGTGCGCTTTTCCACCGCCAGTTCGATGGATCATTTGCGAGAAGCCGTCGCGCGAATGCGAACGCTCGCCCATCTGGCGGGTAGCGCTGCCCCCATCGATTCGAGCGCCTCACCCGTAACGCAAGCGGCATGAGTTTCGAGTTCCCATTGCGCGTTTACTGGGAAGACACCGACGCGGGCGGGATCGTGTTCTATGCCAACTACCTGAAGTTCATGGAGCGTGCCCGTACCGAATGGTTGCGCTCTCTCGGGATCGAACAACGCCAATTGCGGGTTCAGACCGGCGGCATGTTCGTCGTGAGCGAAGTGCAACTGCGATACCACCGGCCCGCACAACTCGATGATCGACTGGTGGTGTCGGCGATGCTCGCGGAGCAGCGCGCAGCGTCGTTGATAATCGCGCAACGCGTCGGCATGCAATCAGCGTCGCAAGCCGCAGCATCGCCGGACAAGTCCATCGGAGTGAATGCAGGCGGTGGCAATCCCGCATCGGGCGACCTGCTGTGCGAAGGCACCGTTCGCATCGGCTGGGTCGATGCAACGACCTTGCGACCGGCGCGCATCCCGAGCCATGTTTTTGAAGCGCTCACGCACCCCGGGCGCGCCAAGTCCCAGCCATTACAGCCATGAACCAAGACCTCTCGATCATCACTCTCGTTCTCCACGCCAGCTTCGTGGTTCAGCTGGTGATGCTGCTGCTGATCGTCGTCTCCATCGCGAGCTGGGCCGCGATCATTCGCAAGTACTTCTCGCTGCGGCGAATGCGATCGCTCAACGACGATTTCGAGCGCGAGTTCTGGTCGGGCACCAGCCTGAACGAGCTGTTCGCCTCGGCAGCGCAAAACGCCCGCCTCGCCGGCCCGATGGAGCGGATCTTCGCTTCGGGCATGCGCGAGTACCAGAAACTGCGGGAGCGCCATATCGTCGATCCGGCCACCTTGCTCGACGGCGCGCGCCGCGCGATGCGGGCGAGTTTTCAGCGCGAACTCGATGCCGCGGAGCAGAACCTGTCCTTCCTCGCGACCGTCGGCTCGGTCTCGCCCTACGTCGGCTTGTTCGGCACGGTCTGGGGAATCATGCATGCGTTCACCGGTCTTGCGAGTCTGCAGCAGGTGACGCTGTCGACCGTCGCGCCAGGCATTGCCGAGGCGCTGGTCGCCACCGCGATCGGTTTGTTCGCGGCGATTCCGGCGGTTGTCGCCTACAACCGCTTTGCGCGCGAACTCGACAAGATTGCGACCGCGCTCGAAACCTATATCGAAGAGTTCTCCAATATCCTGCAACGCAATCTCGCTGCCAGCAGCGGCTTCGGCGGAACCTCGTCGGGCCACTGACAACGCATCGGATCGGAAAGGGCACTCATGCCAGCCATTGCCAGCCGCGGTCGCGGTCGCCGCACCATCAACGAAATCAACATGGTGCCGTTCATCGACGTGATGCTGGTGCTGCTGATCATTTTCATGGTCACCGCACCGTTGATCGCGCCGAGCGTCATCAATTTGCCGAGTGTCGACCGCGCCAACAAGGCGCCCGAAAAGCCGATCGAGATCACGATCAAGAGCGAAGACGAAATCACGCTCAAGAAAGATCCGCAAGGCGGCACGAGCGGTATCTCTATTCCCATGTCGCAGATCGGCCAGGCCGTCAAGGCCGAGCAGCAAGGCGATCAGAGCCGGCCGGTCGTGATCAGCGCCGACAAGGCGGTGAAATACGAAACCGTTGTCAACGCGATGAACCAGCTCAAACGCAGCGGCGTCGAGCGGGTCGGACTCTCGGTTGTGACCACCGGCGCAAAGTAGGAACGACTCGCTTCGATGCTGCACGACGTTCCCGAGCGCAACGAATTTGCGCCGCCACCGCAACGCGGCACGATCCGCGCTGTGCTGCTGGCGCTGGTCGCGCATGCGCTGCTGATCGCGGCGCTGACCTGGGGGGTGCGCTGGAAGCGCGAATCGTCGGGCGACGCGGTCGAAGCAGAGCTTTGGTCGCAAACCGTGCAGCAGGCCGCTCCGAAGCCGAAGGCGCCGCCCACGCCCACGCCGCCGCCCGCACCGCCACCGCCGCCCGCGCCGCCCGAGCCCAAACCTCCGCCCCCGCCGCCCGAGCCGCCACCGCCACCACCCGCACCTCCCCCACCGCCCGCGCCGCCGCCGCCGCCGCCACCTCCTCCTGCGCCACCGCCGCCGGACATTGCGCTCGAGCGCGAAAAGAAATTGCAGGAACAAAAGCTGCGCGAAGAGAAAGAGGAGCGCGAGCTGGAGCAGCAGCGCGCCGAAGCCATCAAGCGGCAAGACGCCGAATTGAAAGCGGCGCAAGAGAAGAAGGCGCAGGAGGCGAAACGCGTCGAGCAACAGAAAAAAGAGCAGCAGGCCAAGCTCGAAGCGCAAAAGGAAGCGGAGCGCGAAAAGGCCGAAGAACGCAAGCTCGCGGAGCAGAAAAAGAAGGAAGCCGAAACCAAGGCAAGCGAGGAAAAGAAGAAGGTCGAGGCAAAGGCGGCCGAAGAAAAGAAGAAAGCCGACGCCAAGCTCGCCGAAGACAAGAAGCGCGCCGACGAAAAGAGGGCCGAGGACAAGAAGCGCGCCGATGCGGCTGCGGCGGCTTCGGCCGAGGCCGCCGACAAGAAAAAGCAGCTCGATCGCCTGCGCGCCATGGCCGGCGCCACCGGTGGCGACGATGCGAAGGGCTCGGCCCAGCGCGCGTCGGGCCCGTCGGGTGGCTATGCAGCGCGCATCGCGTCGGTCGTGCGGCCCAATGTCGTCTATCCCGACGCGGACCTGGTGCGTGGCAATCCCACTGCCGAGTTCGCCGTCAAGCTGGCGCCCGACGGCACCATCGTCGACGTCAAGCTCATGAAGTCGAGCGGTGTGGCTGGCTGGGACGAAGCGGCCAAACGCGCTTTGCAAAAGACCGAAAAGCTGCCGCGCGACGTCGACGGCCGCATTTTTCCTTCGCTGACTGTTGCCTTGCAGCCCAAGCGCTGAACTCGTCGCCGAGTGCGGGTTTGACGGCATGAGCATCGGCTGCCATGTCGCCTTCCGGACTGATCCGTATAATCTATTTTCAGCCCATTGCCATTCGTTACCGGCAACCTGATGCTATACATTAAATAGCTGTCTGCGCACGCCCACCAAGCGTTTCAGGCACTTTTTTTATAAATCACTTCTCGTAGACGATCGCCGCCCGGCCGCGCTCGGCTTGGGCCATCCAGCCGGCAAGCGCGGCGTCGGTCGGGAAGAATTTCGCCTGGTCGCCGAGTGCGAGCTCGACTTCGACGCCGTCGCGCGCGAGGGTGAGGCGCACCGGCAAGCCGCGCACCAAATCCCCTTCATCGCTGCGTTCGGTGCGCGGTGGAAAGTCTTTCAAGAGCCGTGCGATATCGGGCGCCGTGCCGTTCACCGCCACGCGCAGAAAACTGCCGTAACGGCAACGCGCGGTGGCCAAGTCCCAAACCTGCTGCACTTGAAAGCGCGCGTCGAAACCGCCTCGACCGGGCTGCAGTCGTCCGCTCACGATGACCAGTTCGTCGTCCTTGAGCAAATGCCGATTCGCGTTGAGCACCGTTTCGTCGGCGGTGGCCTCGATGCTGTCGGTCGCGTCGTCGAGCACGAACAGCGCGAGGCGTCCGCGCTGCCCGTTGATCACGCGCAGGCCGCTCACGATACCGGCGATCAATTGCGGCTCGCGGCTGTCGATGAGATCGCCGATTGCGCGTTTGGCAAAGTGCCGGACTTCGGCCGCGACCTCGTCGAACAAGTGGCCCGACAGATAAAAGCCGACGGCGGTCTTTTCGAGCGTCAGCCGCTCCTTCGCGCCCCAGGCAGGCGCCGGAACGAGCGCCGGCTCCTGCGTGCTCGCGCCGTGCGCATCGGCGCCGCCCATGTCGAAGAGTCCGCCTTGATCGACGTTGGCCGCCACCGAATTCGCGAACTCGAAAGCCA
The DNA here is from genome assembly GCA_965218415.1 of Variovorax sp. Classification (GTDB taxonomy): domain Bacteria; phylum Pseudomonadota; class Gammaproteobacteria; order Burkholderiales; family Burkholderiaceae_C; genus Variovorax. The sequence goes on along the minus strand of CBDCKT010000003.1, from coordinate 1,802,030 downwards.
GATCGACCGATGCGCAGAGCGAGGCGCGATTCGGCTCGAGTGAATCGAATGCGCCGGCCTTGATGAGCGCTTCGACCGCGCGTTTGTTGACGCGGGTGCGGTCGATGCGCGCAGCGAAATCGAACAGACTGGTGAATGCGCCTTTGTTTTCCCGTGCGAAGACGATCGCCTCGATCGCGCCCTGCCCGGTTCCCTTCAGCGCGCCGAGACCGTAGCGGATCGCCTCGTCGTCGACCGGCTCGAAGCGGTGCACACCGAGGTTGACATCGGGCGGCTCGAAGCGGATGCCGAAGTTTTTCGCCGCGTCTTCGTAGAGCAGCTTCAACTTGTCGGTGTCGTCCATTTCCACCGTCATGTTCGCGCAGAAGAACTCGGCCTTGAAATGAACCTTGAGCCAGCCCGTGTGATAGGCGAGCAGCGAGTAGGCAGCGGCATGCGACTTGTTGAAACCGTAACCCGCGAATTTCTCCATCAGGTCGAAGATTTCATCGGCCTGCTTTTGCGCAATCGCGTTCTTCGCCGCACCATCGCGAAAGATCTGGCGATGCAGCGCCATCTCTTCGGCCTTCTTCTTGCCCATCGCACGGCGCAGCAGATCGGCGCCGCCGAGCGAGTAGCCGCCCAGGATCTGGGCGGTCTGCATCACCTGCTCCTGATAGACCATGATGCCGTAGGTCTCGCTGAGCATGTCGGCCACCAGCGGATGCGGATACTCGACCGGCTCGCGCCCGTTCTTGCGCGCGACGAAGGTTGGAATCAAGTCCATCGGCCCGGGCCGGTACAGCGCGTTGAGCGCGATCAGGTCTTCGAGCCGGGTCGGCCGCGCTTCCTTCAGCATGCCCTGCATGCCGCGCGATTCGAACTGGAACACCGCTTCGGTCTTGCCGTCGGCAAAGAGCTTGTAGGTTGCGGCGTCGTCGAGCGCTATGCCTTCGTAAGCAAACGCGCGTTGCATTTCGTGCCGGGCCCGAATCAGGTCTTTGGCAATCTCCAGAATCGTGAGCGTCGCCAGACCCAGAAAGTCGAATTTGACGAGCCCGATCGCTTCGACATCGTCCTTGTCGTACTGGCTCACCGCCGAGTCGCTGCCCGGCTGCTGATACAGCGGGCAAAAGTCGGTCAGCTTGCCCGGTGCGATCAGCACGCCGCCCGCGTGCATGCCGACGTTGCGCGCAACGCCTTCGAGCTTTTGCGCCAACTCGACCAGGGTGCGCACCTCTTCCTCGCGCTCGATCCGCGCGGCGAGTTGCGGCTCCATGTCGATCGCGTAGTTGGTCTTGTCGGTTTCCGGCTTGGGCTTCGGTGGATATTGCAATGTCACCGGCTGGCCCGGCTTGTTCGGAATCAGCTTGCTGATGCCGTCGCAGAAGGTGTAGCTCATGTCGAGCACCCGGCCGACATCGCGGATCGCGGCGCGCGCGGCCATCGTGCCGAAGGTGGCGATCTGGCTCACTGCGTCACGGCCGTATTTGTCTTTGACGTAATCGATCACGCGGTCGCGATTGCTCTGGCAGAAGTCGATGTCGAAGTCGGGCATTGAGACCCGCTCGGGATTCAGGAAGCGCTCGAACAAGAGCTTGTATTGAAGTGGATCGAGGTCGGTGATATTGAGCGAATACGCGACCAGCGAACCCGCACCCGAACCTCGCCCCGGCCCGACCGGGCAGCCATTTGCCTTGGCCCAGTTGATGAAGTCGCCGACGATCAGAAAGTAGCCCGGAAAGCCCATCGACACGATGGTCCTGATTTCGAATTCGAGTCGCTCCGCATACCTCGGCCGCTGCGCTTCCCGCTCGCTACCGTCGGGGTACAGATGCGCGAGGCGCTGCTCGAGCCCGTGCTCCGAAGCCACCCGAAAATAATCGTCGATCGGCATCCGTGCGCCGTCGACTTCGGGCGTCGGAAAGTCCGGCAGCCGAGGCTTGCCGAGGGTCAGGCTCAGGCTGCAACGGCGCGCGATCTCGACCGTATTCGCGAGCGCGCTCGGCAAGTCGGCGAACAACACCGCCATCTCGGCCGACGACTTGAAATATTGCTCGCGCGTGAAGCGCCGCACCCGGCGCTGGTTACCGAGAATTTCTCCTTCTGCGATGCAGACGCGGGCCTCGTGGGCCTCGAAGTCGTCAGGGCCGGCGAACTGCACCGGATGCGTCGCCACCACCGGCAGTCCAAGGCGCGACGCGAGCTGCACGGCGGCAACCACGTGAGCCTCGTCGTCGGGCCGGCCTGCGCGCTGCAACTCGACGTAAAAGCGCCCCGGGAACATGGCGGCGAACTGCCGTGCCACCACATCGGCGCGGCCGCTGTCGCCGCCCTGAAGCAAAGGCTGACCGAGCGGACCGGCCTGCGCACCCGAGAGTGCGACGAGGCCCGCGCCCAGCTCGTTGAGCCACGCCAGTTTGCAAACGGCGTGCGCCGCTGCGCGACCTTCGTTCTGCGTCCATGCGCGCGCCAGCAACTCGCACAGATGCAGATAGCCGGTTGCGTCCTGCACCAAAAGCACCATCCGAGTCGCTGCCGCCGGATCGCTGCCCAGGCGTTCGACAAAGACTTCGGCGCCGAGTAAAGGCTTGATGCCTTGCGCGCGCGCAGCCTTGTAGAACTTGACCGCGCCAAACAGATTGCCGAGGTCGGTAATCGCCAATGCAGGCTGGCATCCGCGGCAGCTGCTGCAACGATTTCATCGATCCGGTTCGTGCCATCGACGACTGAAAATTCGGTGTGCAGGCGCAGGTGAACGAACATGACGGCATTGTAGAAAACGGGAAGCCCATGATGTGGGTTCTACATCCCTAGAATCGCTCGGCGTGAATCAGCTTCTCAATGTCGCAGCTTACAAATTCGTTGCCATCGACGATCCGGCCGCATTGCGAGCGCACCTGAAAGAAGCGACCAGGGCACAGGATCTGAAGGGCACGATCCTGCTCGCGACCGAAGGCATCAACCTGTTCGTCGCCGGTGCGCCCGATGCGGTGCGGACACTGCTCGAAAACCTGCGCGCCGACCTCCGTTTTGCCGATCTGACAGTTAAGCCGAGTTGGTCAGCCGCGCAGCCTTTCCGACGCATGCTCGTCAAGGTCAAGCGGGAAATCATCCGGATGGACCATCCGGCGATTCAGCCGGGCACTGCACGCGCGCCGAGCGTCGATGCGCCAACGCTCAAGCGCTGGCTCGATCAGGGTCACGACGACGCCGGCAAGCCTTTGGCGCTGCTCGACACGCGCAATGCCTTCGAAGTCGATCACGGCAGCTTCGATGGTGCGATCGACTGGCGAATCGCCCGGTTCACCGAGTTTCCCGCAGCGCTCGCCGCTCATCGCGATGCGCTCGTAGGCAAGACGGTCGTGAGTTTTTGTACCGGGGGCATTCGCTGCGAAAAGGCCGCGTTGCTGATGCGCGAAGCCGGTATCGACGAAGTACTGCAACTCGACGGCGGAATCCTGCAATATTTCGAGGAAGTTGGCGGCGCCCACTTTCACGGCGACTGTTTCGTGTTCGACGGTCGCGGCGCGCTCGCGCCCGACCTCACCGCGCGTGACGCACATGCCAGTGCGCGAAGGTCCGATGACCCGGATTTTGCTATTAAAACGTGAGCTTGCTGCGCATGCAGGTCGGGCGTTTACGGCCATTTTGACCATTGCATTGGATAGGCGGGCAGCTAAGCGACGAGGTCACTAAGGCTGCGAAGAGATCACAGAAGGAAAACCGAAATTTCGTTCGTCTTTTTCTGCGTCTCCGCGTTGCTCCTGTCTTCTTTCTGCGTCCGGCCGCCCGAATTCAGGCCTCCGAAATCAGCCCGGCGTCGTCCTGGCGTCCGCCGGCTGCGCCCCGAACGGCTTCTCGGGCAGCGGAATGAATTCGGTCTCGCCCGGCACTTGGCCCATGCGCTGCGCGGCCCAGTCGGCGCCGGCGGCCAGAATGCGATCGTGTCGGCTGGAGACGAAGTTCCAAACGATGTGACGCTCACCTTCGAGCGCTTCGCCGCCAATCACGACCAGCCGGACTGCCGCATCATCTGCGCGCAGCAACCCACCGGCGCCATCGGGCAGCACCGCCATGGTCTGAGCCGGTACCTGCATTGCATCGACTTTCAGCGGCCCGTCGACGGCGTACACCGCCATCTCGTCGGCAAGCGACGGTAGTTGGAACGCGCCGCCCGCCGGCAACTGGATGTCCAGATAAAGCGTCGGCGCCAAAGTCCCGACCGACGAACGCGCGCCGAACGCGTTGCCGACCAGCAGCCGCACCGACGCACCTTGCTCGACGATCGCCGGAATCGCATCGGCCGGCGTATGCGCGAACGATGGTGCCGTTTCTTCGTGCGCGAGCGGCAGTGCGCACCACAACTGCAGGCCGTGGTTCGTGAAAACGTCGCTGCGCAAGCGATCGGGCTTGCGCTCGGAATGCACGATGCCGCGGCCCGCGGTCATCCAGTTGATCGCACCCGGAAGAATCTCCTGCGCGTTGCCGAGGCTGTCGCGATGCATCATCGCGCCCTCGAACAGATAGGTGACGGTTGCCAGTCCGATGTGCGGGTGCGGCCGCACGTCGTGCGAATCTCCGGGACCCTCGGTCACCGGACCGAAGTGATCGAAGAAAACGAAAGGCCCGACCGAGCGGCGCTCACGCGACGGCAGCACGCGCCGCACGTGAAAGTCGCCGCCCAGGTCCTTGTCCGCCGGGTGGATCAATTGCATTGACTGCATCGGAAATCTCCTCGCCGACCGCAAAAGTTCAACCGCCGAAACGCTTGGCCGCGTCGGCCAGCCGCTCGCCGAACGAACGCGCGGTTTCGAGATCGCCTTTCGCCATTTCGGCCGGACTCGCGTCCGATGGCGACTGCGCCATGAGCCCGCCGTAGCTGCCCAGATAGTTGACGTCGTTGCGCTGGGCGGCCTTGGTGTTGCTCGGCATCATCCCCTGGCTCACCCACAGTCCGCCGTGCTGCATGGCGAGCGTCCAGAAGTACGCGATGGTCGAGAACTTGTCGCCGTTCATGCTCGCGCTGTTGGTAAAGCCGGCGAACAGCTTGTCTTTCCAGCCCTGGGTGAACCAGACCTTCGACGAGGCTTCGGCAAACTTCTTGAACTGCCAGCTCGCGCTGCCCATGTAGGTCGGCGAGCCGAACACGATCATGCGGCTCGACGCCAGCGTTTCCCAACCGCCTTCGGGCAGATTGCCGTCGGCATCGATGGTGAGCAGTTCTGCATCCGCACCATCGGCCACGGCTTGTGCGACGCGCTGCGTGTGGCCGTAGCCGGAATGAAATACGACAGTGATTTTCGACATTGAATTTCCAGATCAATTGGTTGACTGAGCGGCCGACCAAACCACCTCAGCGCCGATCGACGCTGAAACGCCCCGCGCCGAATGCGGCAAACGCGAGAAATCCGCCGACGATCGCCAGATCCTTGAAGAACATCAACTGGTTCACGTAGGCCTTGTCGGCCGGCATCGCCCAGTAGTTGTGGAACGTAATCGCCGCTACCAATGTAAACACAGCCAGCACCCACGCGCTGGCGCGGGTTTTGAACCCGGCCAGAAAAGCAGCCGCCACGCCGATTTCGACCACGATCGCAATCACTGCGCCGACGGTCGGCAGGGGCAAGCCGGCCGATGCGATGTAACCGACGGTGGCCGCAAAACCCGTCAACTTGCCGATCCCGGCCGGGATGAAAAGCAGCGCCAGCAACGCTCTGCCGGCGAGCGCGAGCAAATCCTGCGAACCCGATGAGGTGGTGCCCGGGTACCCGGCGGTGATCGAAGTGGAAGCGGTCATGGTGATATCTGTCCTTGAAGGTGAACGAAAACGCAAGTCTCTCGGCGAAAGAGCGCTTCATCGCCGTCCTGCTTTGATGGCACCATTCAGTTTTTTTGATGAATCGATCGTCAGTGATCCAAGCCACAGACGTCTTGACGCCCGAAGCGCTGACCATGTTGCAGACCGTGGCGCGCACCGGCAGCTTTGCGGCCGCAGCGCGTGCGCAAGGCTTGGTGCCGAGCGCGCTCAGCTACCGGGTTCGCCAGATCGAGGAGGCGCTCGACGTGCTGCTGTTCGACCGCAGTGCGCGCCAGGCCCGGTTGACCGATGCCGGCGCCGAGTTGCTGCGTGAAGCGCCGCGACTGCTGGCAGAGCTGGACGCGGTCGCCAATCGGGTCAAGCGCGTCGCGACCGGCTGGGAGCCACTGCTGACCATCGCGCTGGACAGCGTCATCGCACGCACCCCGGTGCTCGAACTGGCTGCGGCCTTCTATGCGACCGGCGCTCCCACCCGCCTGAAACTGCGCGACGAAACCTTGCTCGGCACGGTCGAAGCGCTGGCGCGCGGAGAAGCCGATCTGGCGATCGGTGCGGTGCTCGACGCGGCCGGGCTGGCGTTCACGGGCACCGGGCTTCGCAGCCGTCCTTTGGGGAGCCTCGAATTCGTCTATGCCGTGGCGCCGGGTCATCCGCTCGCCAGGGAATCCGAGCCGCTTTCCGATACCGTTTTGCGCGCGCATCGCGCGGTGGCTGCGGCCGATTCGTCGCGCTTCGGACCGAGCATGACGGTGCATCTGGCCCGCGGGCAGGATGTGCTCACGGTCCCGAGTCTGCAAACCAAACTGGCGGCGCAGCTTCAGGGCCTCGGCGGTGGGTTCCTGCCCGAGCCGCTGGCGCGGCCGTGGATCGCCTCCGGTCGCCTGCTCATGCGGCGTACCGAAACGGCATGGCCGCCGGCGCAATTGCACATCGCGTGGCGCGCATCCGGAGCCGGCCGACCAGGCCGCGCTTTGCAGTGGTGGCTGGACCAACTCGCGCACGACGGAACCCGGCTTGCGCTGCTGGAGCAGCACGCCGCTTTTTGATGCTGCGAAGCTGCGAGTCCGCAGTGGAAGACGAGCGTTAGAGTCTGCGTTCGCTTCAGCTCCGCCAAAACCGCCCGCCGAAAAAACGAAAGCCTTTCATGACCGCACAACTCCCGACCGATCGCCATCGACGTTCCGGCAGCGCGACGAATTCTCATGGCGACCGCCGCCATATCGCTGTCGTCGGCGCCGGAATGGCCGGTGTGGCGTGCGCCCGCACCCTGCTCCAGGCCGGGCATCGGGTCACGCTGATCGAGCGTGAAGCAACACCCGGCGGTCGCATGGCGAGCGAGCGCACGCCCTTCGGCCGCTTCGACAGCGGTGCGCAGTACTTCACCGTTCGCGACCCGCGCTTCGCCAAAGCGCTGGAAACCGCGCCGACGATGTGCAAGCGTTGGAGCGCCAACGCGGTGCGCGTGCTCGATGCTTTCGGCCGCACGGTCGAGGCCGCATTGCCGACGCACGAGCCGCACTGGGTCGCGTTACCCGGCATGGATTCGCTGGTCGCGCACTGGGCCGCGCCGCTTACGACGTTTGCAGATGCAGCGCTGGTGACGAATTGCGGCGTGACCCGGATCGAGCGCGATGCGCTCGCACCGACCCGCCTGCAACTGCAAACCGAGAGCGTCGAAGGCGCGAACCTCACCCACCATGTTCATTCGGGCTTCGATGCGGTCATGCTGGCCGTTCCGGCGGGCGCTGCCCGCAGGCTGCTCGAACGCGCCGATGGCAGTCAGAAACTGCTGGATGCGATGGCCGGCGTTCGCATCGCGCCCTGCTGGACCTTGATGATCGCGTTCCCGCAGGCCGCACAGCCCGGTCTTGCACATCTGGGGCCGCAGTGGAACGCGGCCCGCAGCACCCATCACCGCGTGGCGTGGCTGGCGCGCGAATCGTCCAAGCCGGGTCGCGACACGATCGAGCGCTGGACGCTTCAGGCCAGCGCCGCCTGGTCAGAAGAACACCGGCGCGACGACCCGGCGCGCATCGAAGGCAAGCTGCTGCGCGCATTCGCCGAAATCACCGGTGTCCATGCCCAGCCATCGCATGTGCAAAGCCGTTTCTGGTCCGAGGCCAAAACCGAAATTCCGCTCGGCCAACCGCATCTGTGGGATGCGAAAGCGCGCATCGGCGTCGCAGGCGACTGGTGCATGGGGCATCGGGTCGAGGATGCGTTTTTGTCAGGGCTGTCGCTGGCGCTCGATTCCATCTGATCGTGCGCTCCGAATAGCCTCGATCCCCTTGACAGACATCGGCCGCTTCGCGCCCTCGCCGACCGGCCCGCTGCATGCCGGCTCGCTGGTCGCGGCGCTCGCGAGTTGGCTCGACGTGCGGGCACGCAATGCGTCAGCGCGATGGCTGGTTCGCATCGACGATGCCGATACCGAACGCAGCTTGCCCGGCATGGGCGCTCGCATCCTCGGCCAGCTTGCAGCCTGCGGCCTCGCGCCCGACGAAGCGCCGATCTGGCAATCGCAACGCGGCGCGCTCTACGCGCGAGCGCTCGATCGGCTCGTCGCCGCCGGCCTCGCCTACCCCTGCGGCTGCACGCGCAGGGAGATCGACGACGAATTGGCGCGGCAAGGGCAATCGCGTGAACGACATGTCGAACGCGTGTATCCCGGCACTTGCCGCGAGGGCCTTCACGGCAAGCCGGTGCGCGTGTGGCGCTTCGCAACTGGTAAATTTATAAGAAAAGTGATTGAAACGCCCACTGCACGTGCGCAGACAGCTATAGAATCAATAGCGTCATCAGCACAATGGACCGATCGGCGGCTCGGCCCGCAACAGCAGGATGCGGGACGCGAGGTCGGCGACTACGTTCTCCGGCGCGCCGACGGTCAGTGGGCTTATCAGCTCGCAACCGTGGTCGACGATGCCGATCAAGGCATCACCGACATCGTTCGTGGCGAGGACCTGGCCGACAACACCGCGCGCCAGATTCTCTTGCAGCGCGCACTCGGCTTGTCGACGCCGCGCTATCTGCACACGCCGCTCGTGCTCGCCGCCGACGGGCAGAAGCTGTCGAAACAAAATGGCGCGACGCCGATCGATACGGATTCGCCGGTTGCCGCGCTGAACGCACTCGGCGCCGCCGCCAACGTGCTGAGCTTGCCGGCACCCGCCGGTACGACCATTGCAGATGCGCTCGCCACTTGGGTCGAAGCGTGGCGGGCTCTCTACAATCCGCGCCCGTGACCGACCCTTCCCATCCATTGCATCGGCGCCTGAAAAGTTTCGTCCGGCGCGCCGGACGCACCACCGAAGGCCAGGCCCGCGCCTATGAAGAATTCGGCCCGCGGTATTTGATCGCCTATCGCGCCCAACCAATGGATCTGGACCAGGCTTTCGGCCGCCATGCGCCGACCGTGCTCGAAATCGGTTTTGGGATGGGCGAGGCCACCGCGCACATCGCGGCGCTGATGCCCGAAAAGAATTTTCTTTGCTGCGAAGTGCACGAGCCCGGCGTCGGCAAGCTGCTCAAGCGCTGCGGCGAGCAAGGCATCGCCAACGTGCGCATCGTCGCGCACGACGCGGTCGATGTGCTCGACCACTTGCTCGCGCCGGGTCACCTCGCCGGCATCCACATCTTCTTTCCCGACCCCTGGCACAAGAAGCGCCATCACAAGCGCCGCCTGATCCAGCCGCCGTTCGCGCGCAAGCTCGCCGAGCATCTGACGCCCGGTGGCACTTTGCATTGCGCGACCGACTGGCAACCCTACGCCGAACAAATGCTGGAAGTGCTCGCCGCCGAACCGCTACTCGTGAACACAGCCGAGAACTATGCGCCCAAACCTGCTTATCGGCCGATGACAAAGTTCGAGATCCGCGGGCTGAAGCTGGGGCACGGGGTTTGGGATCTGGTTTTCGAGCGGAGGGGTTGAGCGGTACGCCCGTACGTCCGCCCTGGCCTCGCCATTCAGGTCTTCTGACCTGCGCAATCGATGTTTGGCCAAAGATTTTTCGAAGGCGTTGCGCCGCGTCATTGCATCGATCGTCGCATCGAGATCGTTGTGGCCGAAGGCGGCCGTCCAGCGCCGGAGGGTCATCATCGCAGCGAGGTTTCCCGACACTGGCAACGGTTCAGGCGAAGTTTCGCGACAGACCGAGACGCTGGCACGGATCGGGACGAGAAAACCCGACACGACATGACCGGGCAACACCCGGCGACCGACAGCGGTAACCCGCATCGTCTGGCATGGACGGTTCGCCGAGGCAAGCTGGTTGTTGTTCGCCGTCGACCGACCCATCGTGGTCCTTCGAGTGTGTGGAACCGGTCGTTCGGCAATTGTCGGAAGGCCACAGACGGTCGCGAACGGTCGCTTGGAGATTGCCTGTAACAGGCTCACGCTGCAGCTGCTCCGTGGGACGCTCAAAGGGTCTTTCCAGTCGAGCGGTTTAGACACCGGCTGCGCGCAGAAAGGCATCGTTCTCTTCAGGAGTTCCCACGGTCACACGGATGCACCCAGCGAGGCCCGCGTAGGCGTCTTGCCGACGAACCAGCTCACCAGCCTTCAAGAACTCGTCGCTGGCGTAAGCGGCATCCGGAGTACGAATGAGCAGAAAGTTGGCTGCCGAGGGATAGGTCTTCCACGACGGATGCTTACTCAGCGCCAGCGTGATGCGCTCGCGCTCTCGGATCGTCCGTTCCACTCGCTCGCGCATGTACTCGGGGTTGGACAATGCCACTTCAGCCGTGATCGTCTGCATCACCGAAATGGCGAAGGGCGGCACCAGTTTTCGCAGTTGTTTCGTCACCGCATCAGATGTGAGTGCGTATCCCACGCGCGCGCCGGCCAAGCCCCACGCCTTTGAAAAGGTCCGCAACACCACCACGTTCGGTATACGACGCGCCAAGGCGGCTGAGTCGGTGCCCGCGAACTGGTGATAGGCCTCGTCGATGACAGTCAGCCATTCGCCGGAGACCATCGCGATCCGCTCCAGTTCGCCTGCAACGACGGCGCAGCCGGTGGGTGCATGAGGTTGCGGCAAGTAGACAACGCCGCCCCGCAAGGCTGGCTTTATTGCGTTGTCTTTGAACGATGCGATAAGGAGGTCGCTGTCCACGGAGAAGTCGGAGCGCAACGGTACCTCCGTCAGGGCGGCGCCGAGTAACTTGGCATCCAGGCCATACAGGGCGAAGTTGGGCGTAACGGTGACGACCCTCTTGTCGAGCGCCGCAAGCTGAATCAGCAGTGCGATGAGCACATTGCTGCCGGTGGTGACGACGACGCCGGACGGTGACCAATGCTCGTACCGGGCGATCGCGGCGCACAGAGCCTCGGAGTTGAGATCCGTGTATCGATGCCACCGGGCTGCGGCGAGCCGCTGCAAGACGAGGGCCTTCAGCGGCTCGGGGAAATCTTCTGCCGACTCGTTTTGATCAAGCTTGACGGGAGCGTCGATTGACAGGAACGGATAGTCGGGGCTGGAGAGGACAGCGCTGCGAACCGGGAACTTCATGGCGCCCAGTTTATGGGAGCTACTGGTTGCCTTCGATGCCCGGGGTCGCCGTTGATGCACCCCCTGATTAATAGCATTGAATCAAGCGGATCAGCTATACGCAACGAGTCGATTGGGGGCTTTGAGCGTCCGTTCCTTGGCACAGGTGCGATGTCGATGCAAACAGGCAACCTGCCGTAACCACCAAGGCGCCACCCCGCCTCACCGCAGCGCCCCAAAAAACCCCCGTATCTCCTCCGCCAGCGCCCGCGGCTGCTCCATCGCCGCGAAATGGCCGCCGCGCTGCATCACGCGCCAGCGCCGAATGTCCTTGTAGACGCGCTCGGCCATCGAGCGTGGCGGGCGCAGGATTTCGCGCGGAAATTCGCAGTAGCCGGTGGGCACTTCGATCGCGTTGCCGATCGGCCAGGGGCCGTGCAGGCGTGCGTAGTAGGGCCAGAAAGAAGCGCCGATGCAGCCGGTGAACCAGTAGAGCGAGATGTTGGCGAGCAGCGCGTCTTTGCCGAATACGCTTTCGACGTCGTCGCCACAATCGGACCAGGCTCGGAACTTCTCGCCGATCCAGGCGGCGAGGCCGGCCGGCGAATCGGTGAGGGCGGCGGCCAGGGTCTGAGGGCGCGTGCCCTGGATCACCTGGTAGCCGATTTCCTCCTTGAGCCAATGCGCGAGCTCGCCGAGGTAGCGCGTTTCTTCAGGTGTGGCGGCGTCGGTGTTTTTCAGGTCGCGCCGCAGCGGCATCATGTTCAGGTGGATGCCGATCAAACGCTCGGCATGCGCCTCGCCGAGGCACGAGGTGACGAACGAGCCCCAGTCGCCGCCCTGCGCGCCGAAGCGCTCGTAGCCGAGCACGTCGGTCATGAGTTCGGCGAAGCCATCGGCGATTTCGCCGACGGCGAATCGTTTCTGGCCGGGCTGAAACGACAGTCCGTAGCCGGGCAGCGACGGCACGACGACCGTGAACGCATCTTTCGCGTCGCCGCCGAAACGGGCCGGATCGGTGAGCAACGGAATGATCTCGAGAAACTCGAACACCGAGCCGGGCCAGCCGTGCGAGAGCAGCAAAGGCATCGGCTTCGGCCCGACACCCGGCACATGCAGGTAGTGCAGGTCGATGCCGTCCAATTTCGCGATCGGCACCTTGAACTGCGGCCAGGCGTTGATCCGCGCCTCTTGCGCGCGCCAGTCGAAGCCGCCCTGCCCGCCTTGCCAATAGCCGACCAGCTCGCGCAGCCAGTCGGGATCGGTGCCGTAGGCCCAGCGCTCGCCGGGCGCGCGGTCCGGGAAACGGGTTCGCGCGAGCCGCTGGCACAGATCGGCGATCGCGTCGTCGGCGATATGCAGTTCGAATGGGCGAGGGTTCATGCGTGTCTCCGGGCGTAGCACTTCATCGTAGCGATCTGCGACGTCGGCGAGACCCTTTGCCCGCCGCACCGGTTCGGCAGATTCGCAAAGCCGGTGGCGGACCGCCTGTCCGGTTCGCAACATCCCAACGCCTGCGAGAGGGCTAAAGTGTGGTGAATTCGATAGGGGACCCGACCATGAACGCAAGAGCGAATTTCACCCGCATGCAGGACAGCACGCGTGAAGACTGGCAAACGATCGCCGGCGAGTTCATGAAGTTCTCGCGGGACCTGCCCGATCGCGTAGTGAAGCATCTGAAAATTCTCGAAGGCGATTACGGCGGCTTTCCGGTCGACCGCTACACCCATTCGCTGCAAACCGCGACCCGTGCGCTCGACGCCGGCCGGGACGACGAATATGTGGTGTGTGCGCTGCTGCACGACATCGGCGACACGCTCGGCGCCTACAACCACCCCGACATCGCGGCGGCGATCGTCAAGCCCTTCGTCAGCGAAGAAAAGCACTGGATGGTGCAGCACCACGGCATCTTTCAAGGGCACTACTTCTTTCACCACATAGGCCTCGACCGCGACATGCGCGAGCAGTTCAGAGACCATCCGCACTACGAGCGCACCGCCGAGTTCTGCGAGCTTTACGACAACCCCGCCTTCGACCCTAACGCCAAAACCCTGCCGATCGAAGAATTCATGCCGATGCTCGAACGCGTGATGGCGCAGCCGAAGCAGAGCATTTACAAGGCGGCGCTGGAAACGACCTGAATTCGGACTACCGGACGCAGAAGAAAGACAAAACTTACGCAGAAGGCGCAGAAAATTCAAAAGAAATTTTGATATTCCTTTTGCGCCTTCTGCGAAACCTCTGCGTCTTCTGCGTCCGGTAGTCTGAATTAGTATCCCCACCCAACTCCTCAGGAGACCCCACCATGAATGCCACCTCCCAAACCGAAATCAGCGAAATCCAGAAAGCCGTGAGCCCCGAAGAATGGCAATTGCGGGTCGATCTCGCGGCTTGCTATCGCCTCGTGGCGATGTACGGCTGGAGCGATTTGGTCTTCACCCACATCTCGGCGCGCATTCCGGGGCCGGAACACCACTTTCTGATCAATCCGTATGGCCTCATGTTCGACGAGATCACCGCGTCGAGTCTGGTCAAGGTCGATCAGCAGTGCAACAAAATGATCGATTCGCCCTACCCGGTGAACCCGGCCGGTTTCGTGATCCACAGCGCGATCCACGCTGCTCGCGAAGACATCGTGTGCGTGCTGCATACGCACACCGCCGCGGGCATCGCCGTGAGCGCGCAAAAAGGCGGCGTGCTGCCGATCAGCCAGCAATCGACTTTCGTGCTGGGCTCGCTCGCCTATCACGACTATGAAGGCGTGGCTTTCCGCGACGACGAGAAGCCTCGGCTCCAGGCCGACATGGGCCACGCCAACTTTTTGATGCTACGCAATCACGGCCTGTTGACCGTCGGCAAGACGATCGCCGATGCGTTCCTGTCGATGTACACCTTCGAGAACACCTGCAAGATCCAGATCGCCGCGCAAGCCGGTGGCGGCGAGCTGACGACCGTCAATCCCAAGATCGTCGAAGGCGTCGGCCAGGCGATGAAAGTGCAGACCGACGGCATGGGCGGGCGCTTCGTCTGGCCGTCGCTGATCCGCAAGCTCGATCGGGTCGACGACAGGTACAAGCAATAGTCGACAGTCGCAGGGACCGCGACGTGAGCGGTGCGCGTCCGGCCGCGATCCGCGCCATCGGTCGACGTCAGTCGGGGAAGCGAGGCAAATGCTCGCTCTCGGGGGTCTCTTTCGCGTCCTTGTATTGCGCGACGTTCATCTGCATCGCGAGCAACGTGTAGTACGCGTTGATGCCGGTCAGGTCGACGACGCCCTTCTTTCCAAAACGCTTTTCGGCGCGCGCGAAGGTGTTATCCGATACCCGCTTGTTGTGATGCAGTTCGGTCGAAAAGTCGTAGACGATCGCTTCGTCCTCGGTCATGCCGTCGGGCCTGCGGCCGTCCGCGATCGCTGCCGCGACCTCGGGCTTGATGCCGGCTTTCAGCGCGATCGGATGGTGCACCTGCCACTCGTAGTCTTGCGACCACTCGCGCGCGGTGATCAGGATCACGAGTTCGCTCAACGTGTTGCCGAGCGCCGATTTGTAGCGCAGGTAATCGCCCATCGCGCGGGCCTGGCTCATGACCTGGGGGCTGTGCATCAGTGGCTCGAAGGGGCCGAAAACAGCGCGCTTTCGCGTTGTCTGAAACTCGTCGGCAGCCTGTTTTTGCTCCTGGTCGTATTGGGCCGGCGGGATGGTCGGCAGGCGATCGGCCGCCAGCGCCACCTGGGTGCCGACACCGACGATCAAGCTGCCGAGTGCGATGAAACGTTTCATGGTTGCTATCCTTTGTTGAAGCGCAGCGAATGCTACTGCGCGAGCGACATGCTCGCGCGACTGCACGCGTGCGGCGCGACAATGGCCGCACCACTTCACGAGTCCGCATGAGCGACACACGCAATCCAGGCACACTGCTGCGCGAAAAAATAAGTGCCCGTCGCGGCCTGCTGGTGCCCGGTGCAGCCAATGCGCTCGCGGCGCGAGTGATCGAGCAGCTCGGTTTCGAAGCGGTGTACCTGAGCGGCGCCGGTCTCTCGAACACCTTCTACGCCCTGCCCGACCTCGGCTTCGCGAGCCTCGCCGACGTCGCGCAGCACACCGCTGCGTTGCGGCAGGCGGTGGCGCTGCCGATCATCGTGGACGCCGATACCGGCTTCGGCAACGCACTCAACGTGCGTCACACGGTGCAAACGCTCGAACGGGCGGGCGCGAATGCGATCCAGCTCGAAGACCAGGTGAGCCCGAAGAAATGCGGGCATTTCGAAGGCAAGGCGGTCATTTCGCAGCACGAGATGCTCGGCAAGATCGCGGCGGCGCTCGATGCGCGAACGCACGCCGACTTCCTGGTGATCGCGCGCACCGACGCGGCCGCGATCGAGGGCATCGACGCCGCGATCGCGCGTGCCGTCGCTTATGCCGAAGCCGGCGCCGACATGACCTTCGTCGAAGCGCCCGAATCGCGCGACGCGCTGCGACGCATTCCGCTCGAAGTGCCCTGCCCGCAGATCGTCAACGTCGTGATCGGCGGCAAGACACCGACATACCCCGCGAGCGAGTTCGCGGCGATGGGTTTCGCGCTGGTGCTCTATGCCAACGCCGCGCTGCAGGGCGCGGTACGCGGCATGACGACCGCAATGCAAGCGCTGCAAATCGACGGCCGACTCGATGAAGCCAGCGGGCTGGTCGCGACCTTCGCCGAGCGCCAGGCGCTGGTGCGAAAGGACGAATTCGACGCGCTCGACACACGCTATGGCTGAACGGTCAGCCGACTCGTCGGGAGCAAACGGGCTGCGCCAATGCCCGATCCGCGCGACCTGGATGCGCGGCGGCACGAGCAAAGGCATCTTCTTCGTCGAAGACGATCTGCCCGAGCCCGCACGCCGACCCGGCCCGGCGCGCGACGCGCTGCTGCTGCGCGTGATCGGCAGTCCCGACCCGTACGGCCAGCAAATCGACGGCCTCGGTGGCGCGACGTCGAGCACCAGCAAGGTCGTGCTGGTCAGGAAGAGCGCGCGCGACGATTGCGAGGTCGAGTATCTGTTCGGCCAGGTCGCGGTCGGTGCACCGCTCGTCGACTGGAGCGGAAACTGCGGCAACCTGACGGCCGCCATCGGTCCGTTTTCGATCGCGCGCGGCCTCTGCAGTGCGCCGCGCGACGGCTGGGCGACCGTGCGGCTGTGGCAAGCCAACATCGGCAAAAAGATCATCGCGCAGGTGCCGATGCGAGACGGCGAAGTCTGTGAACTCGGAGATTTCGAACTCGACGGCGTGACTTTTCCGGCTGCCGAAATCCGGCTCGAATTTCTCGACCCGGGCGCCGGCGGCGCGATGTTTCCTTCCGGGCGGACGCGCGACATGCTTGAGGTGCCCGGCGTCGGCGTCATCGAAGCGACATTGATCGACGCCGGCCTGCCCACCGTTTTCGTCAATGCCGCAGCGCTGGGCTTGACCGGCTGCGAGTTGCAGCGCGATGTCAACGCGAACGCCGCGCTGCTCGCGCGTTGCGAAGCGATCCGGGCCCACGGCGCGGTCGCGATGGGGCTGGCTGCGACCGCGACGGAAGCGAGCGAAGACCGCCCGCACACGCCCAAGCTCGCCTTCGTCGCGCCGCCGCAGACCTACACCGCGGCTAGCGGCAAACCGGTGCGCGCCGAAGACGTGCAGCTCGTCGCGCGCATCGTGTCGATGGGCAAGCTGCACCATGCGATGACCGGCACCGGCGCGGTGGCGCTGGCGGCGGCTGCGGCGGTGCCAGGCACGTTGGTGGCCTCATTGCTCGGACCGGACATCCAATTGGCAATCCGCGTACTGACTTTCGGCCACCCATCGGGCACGCTCGAGGTCGGTGCCGAGGCACGCGAAACTGCGAGCGAATGGGCGATCGGCAAGGTCATGATGAGCCGCAGCGCGCGCCGACTCATGGACGGTGAAGTCTGGGTGCCGGTTGATTCGGCCTATGGCGACTCTGCTGAAAATTATAAGAAAAGTGGCTGAAACGCTTGCTGGACGTGCGAACACAGCTATTTTTTATATAGCAATTCGAGCGTCGCTGTATCGCGCGCATCGCTGCCGTAGCGCGCCAGCACGTCGGCAAACACCTTCGCATCTGGCGCTGCACATTCGAACAATGTCATGCACGAGCGCAACTTCAGGTCGTCGGGCGAACCGAAAATTTCGTGCGCGCTTTTGCCCTGAACCGATAGGACCCGCCGGCTGCATTGTTCGAGCCGCATGCCGAGCAACGGATGGCGCCAATAAGCCACGGCTTCGTCGAGATTCGCCAGACCGAAATGTTTCGCGGTGCTGCTGCGCCCCAACGCGCGCAATTGCGGAAAGACGAACCACATCCAGTGGCTCGTCTTGCGCCCAGCCGCGAGTTCGGCGCACACAGCTTCGTAGACAGGCGCCTGCGCTTGCACAAAGCGGTCGAGATCGATGGATGCATCGTTCATGCTGCACTTTAATGATGGAACGGGCGGCTCGGCATAGCCCGAATCCAGCATGGTCTGCCGTAGACTGATTTGCATCCAAACGCTATCGAGTCTTCTATGGCCTCATCAATGTCTCCCGAACTGCGCGCTGCGCTTGCACCCGCCGGCACCCTGCGCGCCGCGATCAATCTCGGAAATCCGATCCTCGCCAAGCGTGAGTCGCAGGGCGGCGAGCCGACCGGTGTGTCGGTCGATCTGGCCCGTGCCCTGGCCGAACGGCTCGCAACGGCGATCGAACTGGTGGTGGTCGACAAGGCGGCGCAATCGGTCGAAGCGGTGCGCGGTGGTCGCGCCGATGTCGGGTTTTTCGCGATCGATCCGGCGCGCGGCGAAGGCATGCGCTTTACCGCGCCTTATGTGCTGATCGAGGGCTGCTACCTTGTGCCCGGTGGGTCGAAGCTGCAGGACAACGCCGAAGTCGATCGCGAAGGCGTTCGCATCGCGGTCGGCTCGGGCAGCGCTTACGACCTGTTTTTGACCCGCGAAATCAAGCATGCGCAGATCGAACGCGTCGCCAACGCCGAAGCGGTATTCGATGCGGTGCAAGCCGGCCATGCCGAGGTCGCGGCCGGCATTCGCAAGGTGCTCGAAGACGCGGTCGCGGCACGCGGTGGATTGCGCCTGCTGCCGGGTCGCTTCATGGTGATCGAGCAGGCGATGGGCTTGCCAGCCGATCGCGGAGACGCCGCGGCAGATGCTTTGCACGCATTCGTCGAAGAGATGAAATCCGGCGGCTTCGTCGCTTCCGCGTTGCAGCGTCATGGCATCGAGAGCGCGACCGTGGCAACTTCCGCAGCCTGAGTCCTGCCCCGCGTTTTCAAGAGAAAAGACTCTGAAACGCCCGTCTTGCTTGCGCAGACAGCTATTATTTCGATAGCGTCAAGATGCCTTCTTCGCATGCGTCGGCGCGCAAGGACCTTTCAGAGGCGCAGCGCCGCGACCATCGCCTTCGGTGTCAGCCGCTTCGGCGCTTCGGGCCACACATCGAGCAATTCGACCATCTTCGCGTTGCATGGCGCTTGCATCCGATGCGACTTTGCCAGGCGAACAACTTCGCCGCAAAACGCGTCGATCTCGGTGCGCCGGCCGAGAGCCACGTCGTCGGCCATGCTCGATCGTGCTTTGGCATCGATCTTCAACATTCGCGCGGCGACGATGCGGAACAGCCAGTCGGGCAACCGCATCAACCCAGGCAAATGCCGCGCCGGCACCGCCGCCAACTGGGCCGGCGCGATGCCGGCCGCGTCGAGCGCAGCAAGCGCTTCGTCGATCAGCGCGGCAAGGGAGCGTCGGTAGCCGCGCTGCATCAGCTCGTCCCGCAATGGCAGGCCCGAGAGCGCATTGACCGGGTTGTTGAGGTTGAGCAGCAGCTTGCCCCACTGGATCGGCCGCAGGTCGGCATGCACGTCGAGCGGCACGCCGGCGCGCTCGAAAAACGGCAGCCAGGGCTGGAGCGCGGGATGGTCCTCCGCCGCGAGCCGCCCCGTGGTGCCGCGATGGAACGCACCCGGCGCCAACTCGGCGACGTTGTAGGGAACCATGCCGGCCAGAATCGTGATCTCGCGCGCTGCGGCGCGCGCGACCACGGCATTCGATACGCCGTTCTGCATCGACAGCACGCAGCTGCCCGCTGGCAGCGCGGCCGAGAGTTGCATCGCCGCCTTGGCGGTTGCTGCGCTCTTGACGGCAAGCAACACCAGTGCGGGTCGTGCGCTCTTCGGAACCTCTTGCACAAGCTGAAGCGCATTGGCCGCGACTTCGCGCCGCGCACCATCCATGTCGGTCAGCACAAGGCCGTGCTGCGCCACCGCGTCGAGCACGCGCGGCCTTCCGACCAGCGTGACCGATGCGCCGGCGGCGGCAAGGCAGCCACCGAGATAGCAGCCGATTGCGCCGGCGCCCATCACGAGCACCGAACCGGGTGCATCGTTCGGGTCCGGCTCCTTCTCTTTCAGGGCGACGGTCTGGTTCATCATGAAGTGACAAGTGGTGGCGCTTGCGGCAGAGGGCAACCGCGCATTTTGACGCGGCGGCCCGAACGATAATGCGATCGAATGCCGCGCCACCACGGCGGTTTCGCGACTCGGTCGCAGCCGTGCCGGCGATGGCGCCGGGTTGGACTGTTCCGTTCCCCGCGGCGTCAGAGCATCAACACATTCAGGAGTCGATCCGTGAAGCAATCCATCTGGCAGGGCGTGTTTCCCGCCATCACGACCAAGTTCCACGCAGACGAGCGCATCGATGGCGAAGGCACCGCGCGGCATATCGACTTTCAGATCCGCAACGGCATTCATGGCCTGGTCAGCTGCGGCTCGCTCGGTGAGGCGAGCACATTGACGCTCGAAGAGAAACTCGAGGTGGCCAAAATCGCGCTGGATGCGACAGCAGGCCGCATTCCGGTGCTCGCGAACGTTTCCGAAACGAGCACCCGGGAGGCGCTTCGCTATATCGAGGGCGCGAATCGACTAGGCGTTGCGGGTTTCATGGTGATGCCGTCGGTCATCTATGTGGCCGATGCGCGCGAGGCGATGCAAAACGTACGAACCCTTGCCGAGGCCGCGCAGCAGCCGGTGATGGTCTACAACAATCCGGTGGCTTATCGGGTCGACCTTCAGCCCGCGCACATGGCCGAATTGGCGGATTGCGAATGGGTGGTGGCGATCAAGGAAAGTACCGGCGATATCCGGCGCATCACCGATCTGCGCAATCTGCTCGGCGATCGGTACCAACTCTTTCTGGGCGTGGATGATCTGGCTTACGAGGGGCTGGCGCTCGGCTGCGACGGCTTGCTCGCGGGCGTCGGCTGCGCATTCCCGCGCGAGACGGTCGCGCTCTACGACCTGATGAAAGCCGGCCAATTCGCCGAGGCGCTCCAGCTCTATCAGTGGATGACGCCGATGCTGCACCTCGATGTGTCGACCAAGCTGGTTCAAAATCTCAAGCTGATCGATGCGCTGGTCGGCGTCGGTACAGAACATATGCGTCGCCCGCGGCTGCCCCTGGTCGGCAGCGAGCGCCAAGCCATTGAAGCGATCGTTGCCAAAGCCCTGGCAAGCCGGCCGTGTCAATACCAGTCGGTCGCCTGACGGCAATCGCCTATTTCCTTCGAACCTTTCCGGGAACCCCATGAAAAACCGCATTCAAAAAGCCACCCTCGCCAGCGCAATGGCGATTGCAATCGCCACGCTGGCGGCCGGCGCGCACGCCGAAGACCAAACCGTCGTGATCGGCCACACCGGTCCGCTGTCGGGCGCCAACGCGTTTGCCGGCAAGGACAACGAAAACGGCGTCCGCCTCGCGACCGAGGAACTCACGGCCAAAAAGATCGAGGTCGGCGGCAAGACCCTGAAGTTCACGTTGCAGTCCGAAGACGACCAATGCGATCCGAAATCCGGTGTGCAGGTGGCGCAAAAGCTGGTCGACCAGGGCGTGAAATTCGTGATGGGTCCGTACTGTTCGGGCGTGGCGATTCCGGCCGAAAGCCTCTACGACGGCGGTGGCGTCATCATGTCGACTGTCGGCACCAACCCTGCGGTGACTGAGAAGGGCTTCAAGCGGGTGTTTCGTATCGTCGCCAGCGACAGCCAGATCGGTTCGAGCATGGCGATCTACGCAGCCAAGGTTCTCAAAGTGAAGAAGGTGGCCGTCATCGACGACCGCAGCGCTTACGGCCAGGGCGTCGCGGAGGAATTTGCCAAGGAGGCGAAAAAGCAGGGCCTCGACCTGGTCGGACGCGAATTCACCACCGACAAATCGGTCGACTTTTCCGCGATCCTGACCAACCTCAAGTCCAAAGGCCCCGAGGCGATCTTCTTCGGCGGCTACGCGCCGCAAGCCGCACCGATGATCAAGCAGATCAAGCAACTGGCCATGCCGGCCAAGCTGTTGGGCGGCGATACGCTGTGCAGCCCCGAGATGGGCAAGCTCGGCGGCGATGCCGTGAACGAAACCCTTTACTGCGCACAAGGTGGCTCGATGTTGGACCGCGCCGATGCAGGGAAGGCCTTCAAGGCGAGCTATCAAAAGCGGTTCGGCCAACCGGCCGATGTCTATGCGGCGTCTTTCTACGACCAGGTCAACTTCATCGCCGACGCCATGCAGAAGGCCAAGTCGACCGACCCGGAAAAAGTGGCTGAGCAACTGCACAGCGCAAGCTACAAGGGCATTGTCGGCACCTACGCTTATGACGAAAAAGGCAACCTGAAAGACGCGCCGGTGACGGTCTCGACTTTCAAGAACGCAGCGCCCGTGCCGCTCGAAAGCTATTGATCCCAGCTGATCGCATGGCGCCACCGCTGCTCGCCTGGCTGGCAGCACGCGGCGGCGTGTGATCACGGTCCAGTCCTTCGAAGACGCGTCCCATGCATCGCATCCAGGTCATCGATTCACACACGGGCGGCGAGCCTACGCGGCTGGTGGTGGCGGGTTTTCCTGACCCGGGCCCCGGCGACATGGCCTGCAAGCTCGCTTTCGTCAAAGCGCAGCACGATCGATGGCGATGCGCCGCCGTGCTCGAACCGCGAGGCAGCGATGCGATGGTCGCAGCGCTCCTTTGCGAACCGCTCTCGCCCGACGCCGCCGCGGGCGTGATCTTTTTCAACAACCGCGGCTATCTCGGGATGTGCGGCCACGGCACCATCGGTCTGGTTGCCACGCTCGCGCATATGGGTCGAATCGGCATGGGCGACCATCGCATCGAGACGCCGGTCGGCGATGTGACAGCGACCTTGCATGCCAACGGCGACGTCAGCGTGCGCAATGTTCCCTCGTACCGGCATTTGCGCAACGTCCGCGCGACGATCCCCGGCGTTGGCGATGTCGTAGGCGATGTCGCCTGGGGCGGCAACTGGTTTTTTCTGACGAGCGCGCATGGGCAGCGAATCGCGTCGGACAACTTGGCGGTGCTCACTGATTACGCATCGCGGCTTCGACGCGCTCTAGCTGTTGCGGGCGTCACCGGCAAAGACGGCGCCGAAATCGATCACATCGAATTGTTCGGCGACGATGACCGCGGCGCTGACAGCCGCAGCTTCGTGCTGTGTCCCGGCGACGCCTACGACCGATCGCCCTGCGGCACCGGCACCAGCGCCAAGCTGGCTTGCCTGGCGGCCGACGGTAAATTGGCTGAAGGCGACATCTGGCGCCAGGCCAGCGTGATCGGGAGCAGGTTCGAGGCAAGCTACGAACGCCAGGGCGAGCTGTTGATTCCCACCTTGCGCGGCCGTGCGCACATTTGCGCCGAAGCCACACTGCTGATCGACGAAGCCGATCCGTTTGCCTGGGGCATCGTGACCTGAAATGGCGCCCGCTGCGGATGTGCTGGTCATCGGAGCGGGCATCGTCGGCGCCGCTTGCGCACACGCGCTGGCCCAGGCCGGCAAAACAGTTCATGTGCTGGACGCGGGCTGCGGCGGCGCCACCGTTGCCGGCATGGGCCATCTGGTTGTGATGGACGAAGACCCGGCGGAACTGGCTCTGAGCAGCCGCTCGCTGGAACTGTGGCGCGAGCTGCGACCGCGGCTGGATGCCGGATGTGCTTTCGACGCCTGCGGAACGCTCTGGGTCGCAGCCGACGATCACGAGCGGGAGGCAGCGTTTCGAAAACGCGAACGCCTGGCCACGCACGGCGTCGATGCGCAGTGGCTCGATGCGGCCGAGCTCAGCGCGGTCGAGCCGGCGCTTCGCCCGGGCCTCGCGGGCGGTTTGCGCGTCGCTGGCGATGCGATCGTCTACGCGCCACGCGCTGCGCGCTGGCTGCTGGCGCAAAGCGGCGGGAAGATCGTCGTCGAACGCGCGCAAGTCACGTCCCTGAACGATCATGAGGTCACGCTGGCCGATGGCAGCACCCGCGAGGCATCCCAGATCGTGCTGGCGAACGGCATTCAGGCGACATCGCTATGTCCCGAGTTGCCGATGCGCGCGAAGAAGGGCCATTTGCTGATCACCGATCGCTATCCGAAGCAAGTGCATCACCAGTTGCTCGAGCTCGGTTATGCCGCCAGCGCCCACCAGAGCGAAGGATCGTCAGTGGCGTTCAATGTTCAGCCGCGGCCGACCGGCCAGTTGCTGATCGGATCATCTCGCCAGTTCGACCGGACCGATCAGGCGGTCGAACACGGAATGATTCAGCGAATGGTCGAGCGCGCGCTTCGCTACCTGCCCGCGCTGTCCGGGCTGCAAGCGATCCGCAGCTGGACCGGATTGCGGCCGACCACGCCCGACGGATTACCGCTGCTGGGTCGCCATCCGTCGCGCAGGGGCCTATGGTTGGCCGTCGGGCATGAGGGGCTCGGTGTGACCACTGCCACCGGCAGCGCGGAACTCATCGCTGCGCTCATGACGGGCGCTGCGCCCGTGCTCGATCCGCACCCGTTTCGACCCGATCGCTTCGCAGCTGCGGCATGACGCAAACATCGCCGGGTTTATGCCGCATCGCGATCGATGGCAGGTCGCTGTCTGTGCCCGAAGGCACGTCGGTTGCCGCAGCGCTGCAACTCGCCGACTTTACGGCCGGCGGACGCGGCGTTGCCCGAATATCCGTTCGCGGCGAGCCGCGCGCACCACTGTGCGGCATGGGCGTTTGCCAGGAATGCCGGGTCAGCATCGACGGTGCCCGTCGGCTGGCTTGCCAAACGTCCTGCGTCGAGGGAATGCAGGTGCGCACCCGATGACGACCCCGCCGGTGAATTCGGAAACGACTGGCTTGGAACATCCGAGCGCCGCCTGCCAGGAGCCAACGCAGCGTTGCGACATATTGATCGTCGGCGCAGGACCGGCAGGCCTGGCCGCGGCGGTTGCGGCCGCAGCGAGCGGACAGCGCATCGTGTTGATCGACGACAATCCCGCGCCCGGCGGACAGATTTGGCGCGAGGGGCCGGGCCACGCGCAGCCTCCCGTCGCAAAAGCATTGCGTCAAACGCTGGCGCGCAGCGCAAACGTGCGGCTCTGCGCGGGAACCCGCGTAGTCGCAGCGCCTCAACCCGACCAACTGCTGCTCGAAGACGACCGGCTCGGCTGGCGGCTGCAGTGGGGACGCCTGATCCTGTGCACCGGTGCGAGGGAGTTGTTGCTGCCGTTCCCCGACTGGACATTGCCCGGCGTGACCGGGGCCGGCGCCTTGCAGGCGCTGATCAAGGGTGGGATGCCGGTGCGCGGACAACGCATCTTGGTCGCGGGCAGCGGCCCGCTGCTGCTCGCGAGCGCGGACGCCGCGCGTCGCGCTGGCGCAAAAGTCGTGATGGTTGCCGAACAGGCGTCCTGGAGTTCGCTTTTGTGGTTTGCGACCCAACTGGCGCGCCGGCCCGCGAAGGCTGCGCAGGCGGCTTTACTGTTCGACCGCCACTACCGCGGCAATGCGCGAATAGTGGCCGCCTTGGGCACGCAACAAGTCGAAGCCGCACAGATCCGGCAAGGTTCACGCATTTCGCAAATCGCGTGCGAGCGCATCGCCTGCGGCTTCGGCATGGTGCCCAATACAGAGCTAGGTCAACTGCTCGGTTGCGCGCTGACGGTGCCGAACACGCGCGGCCAACCTGCGGCACTCGCCATCGACGAACGCCAGCGAAGCTCGATCGCCGATATTTTTGCCGCCGGTGAATGCACCGGCATCGGTGGCAGCGAACGAGCGCTGGCGCAAGGGGAAATCGCAGGGACGGCGGCGGTCGCCGAGGCACCCATTGCGCAGCGCGCCCTTCGCGAACGATCGCGATGGAATCGCTTTTCACAATGCTTGGATCAGTCGTTTGCGCTGCGCGACGATCTAAGGCAATTGCCCGACGCGGCGACGCTGGTCTGTCGCTGCGAAGACGTCGATCACGCCACGCTGCGCGACTGCGCGGATTGGTCGGAGGCCAAGCTGCAACACCGCTGCGGCATGGGCGCGTGTCAGGGCCGCATCTGCGGCGCCGCGTGCCGTTTCATCTACAGTTGGGGACCCTCGACGCCGAAACCACCGCTAGTGCCGGCGCGCCTCGATACGCTGGCGGTCGACGCGCCTCAAGATTGATCCGAAGCGGACGCGTCAAAGCCGCTGCGAGACCCAGTCCCGCACCGAATCGAGCGCGCGCGGCAATGCTGCCGCATCCGTGCCGCCCGCCATCGCCATGTCGGCTTTGCCGCCGCCCTTGCCGCCGACCTGCTGCGCAACGAAATTGACCAGCTCGCCGGCCTTGATGCGGCCCATCGCGTCGGCTGTGACGCCAGCCGCGATCTGCACTTTGGCGCCGTCGACCGCGGCCAGCACGATCGCGGCGCTTTTCAGCTTGTCCTTGAGCTTGTCCATGGTGTCGCGCAGTACCTTGGCGTCGGCGCCGTCGAGCCGGGTCGCGAGTACCCGGATGCCACCGACGTCGACCGCCTGCGCGAGCAGTTCGTCGCCCTTGCTCGAAGCAAGCTTGCCCTTGAGCGCGCCGACCTCGCGTTCGAGCGACTTGACCTGCTCGAGCACTTGCGCGAGCCGCCCTTGCATCTCTGACACAGGTGTTTTAAGCGTGGCCGCCGCGCTTTGCACTGTCGCTTCGAGCTGCTGAAGATAAGCGAGCGCGTTGCCACCGGTCACCGCTTCGATCCGTCGCACCCCGGCCGCGACGCCGCCCTCGCTCGTGATCTTGAACAGGCCGATGTCGCCGGTGCGCGCAACATGGGTGCCGCCACACAGCTCGCGGCTCGAGCCGATGTCGAGCACCCGCACCGTTTCGCCGTATTTCTCGCCGAACAGCATCGTCGCGCCGGTCTTTTGCGCCGCTTCCATGTCCATCACGCGCGCGTTCGTCGCGTGATTGGCGAGAATTTCGGCGTTGACCCGCTTTTCAATCTCGAGGAATTGCGCGTGCGTGACGGCCGCGTTGTGCGCGAAATCGAAGCGCGTCTTGTCGGCATCGACCAGCGAGCCCTTCTGCTGCACGTGTTCGCCGAGCACTTCGCGCAATGCCTTGTGCATCAGGTGCGTGACGCTGTGGTTGCGCATGGTCGCGGCGCGCCGTGCGCCGTCGACCTTGGCGGTGACGCTGTCGCCGATGTTGAGCGCGCCCTGCGTCATTGCGCCGTGGTGGCCGAACACGTCGGCCTTGATCTTCTGCGTGTCGTCGACACCGAAGATCACGCCTTCTGCCGCTAGTGCACCCTGGTCGCCGACCTGGCCGCCGCTCTCCGAATAGAACGGCGTGGTGTCGAGCACGACAATGCCCTTCTGCCCTTCTCGCAATTGCTCGGTGGGTGTGCCCTCGCGGTACAGCGCGACGACGCGGGCCGGTTCTTCGAGGTGCTCGTAGCCGGTGAAGACGTTGCCCGTGCCCGAATAGTCGAGCGCGCGGTCCATGCGGAATTTGCCGGCGGCGCGGCCAGCGGACTTCTGCTTTTCCATCGCAGCGTCGAAACCGGCCTCGTCGACCGCAACGCCCCCCTCGCGGCAAACATCCTGCGTGAGGTCGAGCGGAAAACCGAAGGTGTCGTGGAGCTTGAAAGCAACGTCGCCAGGCAGCGTTTTCGCGCCGTCGGCCAAAGTCGCGTCGAGGATTTCCATCCCGTTGGCCAATGTCTCGAAAAACCGCTCTTCCTCCGCCTTGAGCGTCTCCATGACCCGCGTTTCGTCCGCGACCAGCTTCGGATACGCCTCGCCCATCAGCGCGACCAGATCGGGCACGAGCTTGTGGAAGAACGGCTTCTTCTGCCCGAGCTTGTAACCGTGCCGGATCGCGCGCCGGATAATCCGGCGCTGCACATAACCCCGGCCTTCGTTCGACGGAATCACGCCATCGGCGACCAGAAACGCAGTGGCGCGAATGTGGTCGGCGATGACTTTGAGCGAGTTGTTTTGCAAATCCTCGCAACCGGTCTCGCGCGCTGCGGCGGCAATCAATTTCTCGAACAGATCGATCTCGTAGTTGCTGTGCACATGCTGCAGGATCGCCGCGAGCCGCTCCAGGCCCATGCCGGTGTCGACGCAGGGCGCGGGCAGTTGGTGCAGGCTGCCGTCGGCATGCATGTCGAACTGCATGAACACGTGGTTCCAGATTTCGATGAAGCGATCGCCGTCTTCGCCGGGGCTGCCGGGCGGACCGCCTTCGATGTGCTCGCCGTGGTCGTAGAAAATTTCGCTGCACGGGCCGCACGGGCCGGTGTCGGCCATCATCCAGAAATTGTCGGACGCGTACTTCTTGCCTTTGTTGTCGCCGATGCGAATCACGCGATCGGGCGCAAGGCCGATTTCCTGCGTCCAGATGTCGAAGGCCTCGTCATCTTCGTGATACACGGTGACCAGCAGTTTCTCGGCGGGCAGGCCGTAGACCTTCGTCAACAGCTCCCAACCCCAGCCAATCGACTCGCGCTTGAAGTAATCGCCGAAGCTCCAGTTGCCGAGCATCTCGAAGAAGGTGTGATGCCGTGCGGTATAGCCGACGTTTTCCAGATCGTTGTGCTTGCCGCCTGCGCGCAGACAGGCCTGCACCGACGCGGCGCGCCTGTACGGCCGCTTGTCGGTGCCGAGGAACACGTCCTTGAACTGCACCATGCCCGAGTTGGTGAACATCAATGTCGGGTCGTTGCCCGGTACCAGCGAGCTCGACGGCACGATCGAATGGCCCTTCGATGCAAAGAAATCGAGGAACGTCTGGCGGATATCGGCAACGGAAGTGGGCGGCTTACGGGAGTTCATGGAGAAGGAGCAAAAAGATTTCAATGGTCGCCGAGCAGTTGGATTCGCACGCCCGCCAAAGACTTGAATGCGCAGTCGAAGGTGCCGACTTCAGCATTGTGTTCGATCGCGAGCGCGACGAGGTGCGTGTCGTTGATGAAGTTGTCTGCCGAACCGGCAGGAGGCTCACCTGGAATCACGATTCGCAGGTGCGGTCGGGTTCATCTGCCGCCCGGTAAAAAAGCCTGGTCCACTGTCGAACGCTTCGCCGCAATCCCGGCGCAATTCGACATTTTGGGTATTAGCGCCGATCAGGCACATCGGCCGGTTGAGCGCGCCACGTCAACGACACATCCGCAAGGATGACGCCACGACTCACAACACCCGCCGCAGCGTTGTCCTATGCGATCAGCCCGCGGGATGCAGGGCGCCTGATGCAGCACACCATTGTCGGTGTCTGCGTTTTCCCTGAGCGAATGCTATTTATTTAATAGCGCTCTGCGCAAGTCCCGCGGGCTGTGAAAGGCGATTCGAGCTACAAACTGCGATTGCGATTGCGATGAACTGCCCGCGGGCACCGCGTTAAACCGTTTCGCGATCGCCTGTCGGTGCGCGACGCAAATGCATCGTGGCGTTGCCGCGGGCGTCGTAGACATATATGCGGGTCGTGACCGTGCGTTCACTGGTGTAAGTCACCGACTCAATGCGGCCTGCATCGTCATACTTGTAGTCGACGCTGCCGAAATTCGCAGCGATCGCACAGAAAGCCAGGCCAACCAGGCCACATGAGATGAGGTCTGAGTACTTCTGCCAGCACGAGACGAGCCACGCGGTCATTCCCCTCGTTAGCAAACTTTCGTGCCAAGAATGGGTCGCAGGAGTCCCGACACCGGAAGACCCCGGATAGCGGAATATCGGTCCAGTCGCATGAGAGATGGCCATATCAGGAATCCAGTTTCGGTTGATTGGCTTGGCCGGCTTTTGCATGGCCGCCAACTTCGATCCAGCACGCAAACAATGGATGCCCATCGACCACCACGGGTGGCGCGGCGCGGTGAGCGATAAAACCAGCACGGCGCAGCAAGCGTTCGACGCCCAGATGAGTGACGGCGATCAGCCTTTCCACACCGAACGAAGCGGCGAGTTGAATGACAGATTGCATTAATTCAATCGCGACCGGCGACGAATACTGCAGCATGGGAGTTGCCTTTGAATCCGAATCGAAATCTACTGCCGCAAAGCGGGACAACTCCCAAATATCGTCGGATTTAGGTAGTGGCAAGCCACCCATCAATTCCGGAAATATTTCCCCGAGAAGATACGGATGACTGGTCGGCAAAAGCCGGGCAGAGCCAACGACGGCGCCATTTTTGCTCTGTGCTACGACATAAGTCGTCTTGTCGTGGTCGAATTGATCGTATTCGTGACCTTCCTCACACGCCAACTCCCAACCCAATTTTTCGACAAATACTTTATGTCGATAGCGAGCCAGACCCGACATGACATCGGCTGACAGCAATGCAGGCGTACCAGCAAGAATTTCCACCTCAGCTCCTCGAGCAATAGAGGCCTAATTCTCACTTTTTGTAACGCATAGCGTAGCTACCAGAGCTGGTAGGCGGACTAACCCGAATAACGTTCGGCAACAGCCAATTCGGTCTTGTCACTCCAACCGAAAGAATCGACCACGTCCGCCAAGATGCCGAGGCTTTGAGTCCATCCAATGTCGCGAAACGCTTCGTCGACCAACATGACGTTGGTTCGGGGAAGACCGGTGCGAACGCACCGCATCCGCCCGTCGCGCCACTCAAGTGACCAATCCCATCCCAAGCTCACGGTCGGCTCAAAGGTGCTGATCCATTCGGTATAGCCTGAGATTGCTGTAGCAGCGCCGCACTGCGCACCGGATAGATCGTCGTCGAGGCCGGAGAGAATGTGCCGCATCTGCGAAGGTCGAATCGCACGCAGCGGCAAACGCAGGAATCCGTCGGTGACAGCAGACATGTCGGGCACGGGTGCGAACCCGCCTCAGGGCAAGTTGATTCTCCGCCAGCCGGAGAACAGGGCCCGTCATGTTATATCTGTCAAGGCAAAAAACGCAATCTAACGTTTTGTTTCAAAGAAGCAATCCGAGCATTGCTGCACGAACGACAGCGGCGGTTTTATTGGGAGATCCCAGTTTGACGATAGCGTTCTTCACGTGAAAGTTCACCGTGTCAACCCCAATAAGGAGGATTTCCGAGATATCGGCGGATGTCTTTCCATCGGCTGTCCATTTCAGAACTTCGACTTCGCGAGGCGTCAGGTGAATGCCGACATTTCGCTGAAGCTTGGGAGAAAGCGCTCGCGCCAACGTCAAATGCGCAATGTTGACGAGCCAGCGCATTTTGGATTCTTTGAGGGCCAGTTCGCTTGCCGACAAGGCCTCGCTCGATCGGGACAGTGTCAGCATTCCGCCGATGCCAAGCCCGTCAAGACTCGACTGTGCCCAACCAAAACGCAAGCCTGCCGATCTCGCTTCGTCCCAGAATGGCTTCGCTTCGGAAAACACATCGTCTTTCCACAACAGCGGAGCTTGAGTGCGGCGTCCGTGAAGAACAGTCGGATCAACCGTCACATACCCGGCTTGCATGTAACGCTCCTGCCAGGCTCGAGGATGATTACTGACGACAAAAACCTTTGGGTTCGACAAAGGCAATGGCAGTCGAAGCCCGTACGAGCACGTTTCGAACCCCAAACCGGCGGCGGCGCTCTCCACCCTCGCGAAGATCGCATGCTCGTCGTGCGTCTCTTCGACCGCAGTCAGTAAATCTTCAGCCCATCCATCCATGATGTCGCCAGCGGTTGTCGGTCAGTGGGTTACAAGGAGCCACCAGTGTGACGCTTTCGCCTGAGATTGGGTCGGACCCGCAAGGCGCGCAAGAGGAGTTCCTGATGCAAAAATCACGCTCTGGCAGTCTCAATGGCTCGGCAAGTGCGAATGTAAACGCATGTCACCATTGGCACTGCGATTTATCTATCAAGATAACAGGCCCACCCGCAATTCGGCGAGGCGGCTCCGAGCCGTCGTGACTCCCCGAGCGATAGACTTGGGGCCATCGCGGGCGTAGTTCAATGGCAGAACGGCAGCTTCCCAAGCTTCATACGAGGGTTCGATTCCCTTCGCCCGCTCCACAAACCGAATTTTCGTTGCACGCGGTCCGACAGTGACCGTGGCCTAACGCCCACGCGGCGTAGTCGGCTCCACGGCGAGGATGGTGCCTTGTAGTCAGAACAAGGATTTCCGTGGCAACCAGCAGCATTCTCGGCGGCGCGCCCGCACCGCAGCGGCATTCAGGCACCGGCGTCGATTCGCTCGGCCCGAGCGACACTTCCGATAGCGGCAGTGACGTGCAGACCGATTTGAACCAGGCGGCCTTGCCCGACGCAGGCTCGGAAGGCGCGATTCCGATTCAGCACGGCAGCGACACCGATTCCGCAGGAACCGGTGAGCGCGCCGCCGCGGGGCCTTCACGCGTCAAACCGAATGCCGATCTGTTGCCCGACCGCGATCTCGACATTCCAACGGACGCGCTCGACGACGAAGCCGGTAAAGCCGGTGGGGCCGGCGAAAGCTAATGCAGCGTCGCCGAGCCGACGTTGCTTTCCATTCCGGTTGAAGCGCTGGCCGACTCGCAGGGTTCAAGCATGCTTTGAACCGTGTCGTCGAAGCCGGTTGCCGGCTGAGCCTTCGCGAGTGCGAGCCAAACGTGGAACGCAATGCGATCGACACGGCGCCGAGGCGCAGCGCGCGCAACCTTCAGGCGCGCGCCTTCGCGCAGCATCACGCCGCATTCAGCGGGAATTTCTTCCGGCGACGCAATCGCGCGGCCACGCGCGTCGCAACCCAGCACATACCAGCATTCGGCCGCCAGATCGAGGTAAGCCGCACGCTTGTCGGTTTTGCGCAGATCGCCGAGCAGATCGGCGCGGCTGACCTTCACCTCGTGAACCACCGGCTCGGCATAGGCCTCTACGCTGGTGTTGCGAATCGAGAACACATCGGGGCGCGCAAGGCACCAGCGCGGCTTGTCGCCAGCCTGCTGCTCGGGAATGCGCGCACGCAGTGTCAATCGACGCCAGGCGATGCGGCCACCGCGCGTGGCTTCCAGCGCAACCTGCTCGACGAGTGCCTCGTGGGCTGAAAACGCGTTGCGGTTGCGCACCTGGGTTGCCGCGAGAAAAAGGATGCCGCTGTCGGTCAAGCGCAAAGTTTCGTGCCCTTGTGCGGAAAGCATGCGTTGCACCAAGCCGGCTGCGAGCAAGTCGATTTCGATCGCATCGCAGCAAGGCCAGCCGGCGGAGCGATGTATGTCGCGCAACCGGCGGCCGTAGAGCCGATCGCGCGAGCGGTCGCTGCCTAGCCCCGTCATCAGGCGACCGCCAGCGCTGGCGCCGGGCGGCGGCTCGGTCACCGACGGCGTGCGGCCGGGATCTCCCATCGGAGGCTCGGATACAGGCGGGTCGCCTTCGGGCGGCGGAGGCGGTGGCGCGGGCGGTGCCGATGGCAAATCGGGCGCCGGTGGCGGCGGTCCGACGGGAGGCGGTGCAGCGTATTGGAGGATCGGTTCTGGCATGCCCACAGGTTAACGAAAAGATGTCGCTCGCGCGAGCCGAGCATTTCGATGCGCACCTCTACGGACGGTTCGCAGCCGCATCGCCGCCTGAGGAGTCCACTCACCACTGACGCACGATCCGTCGCTTCGATGGTGCCCATTGAAGTTACGCCGAAAATTTAAGCCAAACAGGCTCGAAACGCCCGTCCTGCATGCGCAAACTGCTATTAATAAAGTAGCATCGAAACGATTTTTGAAGGTTCTGATACGAGAACTTTCCACGGCAAAGACACTTGAGCAAGCTGCCATCAATGAAAGTCGCGGCTGCGCCGGCTCTCTGCCAGCCGCCCGAGCCACGGCGTCAAATCCTTAAAGCCCCGCGCAAGCAAGTGCCGTACTTCGCCGCCGCTTTCGACATCGCGTTGCCACACGCCTTGCACCGCGAGCAGTTTCGATTGCAGCAGCGGCGCGCGTTCGGCCTCGACCAGGTCTTTCCAGACGATCACGTTGACGATGCCGGTTTCGTCCTCGAGCGTCACGAACATCACGCCCTTGGCGGTTTGCGGGCGCTGGCGCATGGTGACGATGCCGCAGGCGCGCACCGACTGGCCGTGCGGCAGCGGACGCAACTGCGCGGCCGTGAGCAGCCGCAGCCGTTCGAAGCGCGGCCGCAGCAATGCGAGCGGATGGCGCCGGAGCGTGAGGCCGAGCGCGGCATAGTCGCCGACGATTTCCTCGCCCTCTTCCGCCGCCGGCAGTTCGAGCGACGGTTCGTGAATCGGCACGCCCTTGAGCAATGCCGGCGCGCGGCGTTGCGCGGTGGCTTCCCAGACCTGCTGGCGCCGGTGGCCGGCCAGTGCATACAGCGCATCGGCGGCAGCCAGCGCCGCCATGTCGCCGGCATCGAGGTCGGCGCGCAAGGCCAGATCCTCGACGCTCGCGAACGACGCCTGGGCACGCGCGGCGACGAGGCGTTCGGCGCCGGCAGCTTTCAGGCTCGCGATCTGGCGCAGGCCGAGCCGCACTGCGGGTTGGTGCGGATGGCCGAGGCGTCCGGCGAATTGCGGATCGATCGGTTGCGCCGCTGACTGTCGCCGCTCCTGTGTCGTTGGATGTTGCGAATCATCCGATGGAACTTCGAGCGTGCAATCCAGACCGCTTTGCGTCACATCGACCGGCAGCACCTCGACCCCATGCCGCCGCGCGTCCTGCACCAATTGCGAGGGCGTGTAAAAACCCATCGGCTGCGCATCGAGCATTGCCGCCAGAAAGCACGCGGGCTCGCAGCACTTGAGCCAGCAACTGATGTAGACCAGCAACGCAAAGCTCGCCGCATGGCTTTCGGGAAAGCCGTATTCGCCGAAACCTTCGATCTGCCGAAAGATGCCTTCGGCGAACGCGAGCGGATAGCCGTTGGCGGTCATGCCCTCGACCAGCGGTTCGCGAAAACGGTGCACGCCGCCCTTGCGCGACCACGCGGCCATCGAGCGGCGCAGCGCATCGGCCTGGTCGGCGGTAAAGCGCGCCGCGACCATCGCGAGCTGCATCACCTGCTCCTGAAAAATCGGCACGCCGAGCGTGCGGCCGAGCGCGGGCGCGAGTTCGTCCTTGATGTATTTGATCTCCTCGCCGGCCGCGCGCCGCGCGCGCGCCTTCAGGTACGGATGCACCATGCCGCCCTGGATCGGCCCGGGCCGCACGATCGCGACCTCGACCACCAGGTCGTAGAACTGGCGCGGTTTGAGCCTCGGCAGCATCGACATCTGGGCCCGGCTTTCGATCTGGAACACGCCGATGGTGTCGGCTGCGCAGATCATGTCGTAGACCTCGCTGGCTTCGCGTGGAATTTGCTGCATCGCCCAGGGTTCACCACCGCGCCAGAGGTTGCGAAAGTCGATCGCGCGCCGGATCGCGCTGAGCATGCCGAGCGCGAGCACATCGACCTTCATCAGCCCGACGGCTTCGAGATCGTCTTTCTCCCACTGGATGATCGAGCGATCCGGCATGCTCGCGTTTTCGACCGGCACCAGCCGCGTGAGCTGGGTTTGGGTGAGCACGAAACCGCCGACATGCTGGCTCAGATGGCGCGGAAAGTCGCGCAATTGCTGCGTCAGGTCAAGCCACTGCGCGACGAGATGCGGCGACACGTCGATGCCCGCGCGTTCGCCTGCTTCGCGCAGGCGCCCGGGCAAAATTTCGGCGTCGAACCAGTGGTGGTCTTTGGCGAATTCGTCGATGAGCGCGGTCGGCACGCCGAGCGCCTTGCCGACATCGCGGATCGCGCTGCGCGAGCGGTAGCGCACCACCACCGCGGCGATCGCGGCGCGGTCGCGGCCGTACTTGCGGTAGATGTACTGGATCACTTCCTCGCGCCGCTGGTGTTCGAAATCGACGTCGATATCGGGCGGCTCGTTGCGCTCGCGGCTGATGAAGCGCTCGAACAAGAGGTTGGTCATCGTCGGATCGACCTCGGTCACATGCAGGCAATAGCACACGGCCGAGTTGGCCGCCGAGCCGCGGCCCTGGCAAAGAATCTGCTGGCTGCGGGCATAACGGACGATGTCTTCGACGGTCAGAAAGTACATCTCGTAGCGCTTGAACGCGATCAGTTCGAGCTCGCGGATGATCTGCCGCCGCACCTTGAACGGCGTGCCATTCGGATAGCGCTTTCGCATGCCCTGCACCGTGAGCCGGCGCAAGGCCTCGGCCGGCGTCATGCCCGGCGGCACGCTCTCCAGCGGATAGTCGTAGGCGATTTCGTGCAGGCCGAAGTGGCAGCGCCGCGCGAGTTCGAGCGTGGCGGCGAGCAAGGCGCGCGGATAGATCATCTCCAGCCGCAGCCGCGAGCGCAGATGGCGCTCGGCATTGCGCTGCAGTGCAAAGCCGCATTCGGCCACGGTGCAACCCTCGCGCACCGCGGTGATCACGTCCTGCAGCGGTTTGCGCGAACGCACATGCATATGCACGTCGCCGGCCGCGAGCAGCGGCGCGCCCGTGGCGAGGCGCACTTGCTGCAAGGTCGCGAGCCAGAGGTCGTCGTCGAGTTCGTTGAACAGTTCGACGGCGAGCCACGGCGGTGCGTCGAAAAGTGCGGCGATGGCAGCGACCTGTTGGCACAAAGCTTCTGTTTCGTTCCCTTCAAGCGAGGTCGGCGTTGAGCCAAGTTGTCCGACTTGTCCGACTTGTCCGAATCCGCGCTCGGGCACGAATACGATCTCGCACCCGCGCAGCAACGAAAAATCGCTGTCTTCGAGGCTCACGCGATAACTCCCCTTGGGCGCCGTGGTGCGCGCCGCAGTAATGAAGCGGCAGAGCCCGCCCCACCCTTCGAGGTCGCGCGCGATCGCGAGCAGCCTGAATCCCTCGAACGCGAATTCGCTGCCGAGCAGCAACTGGAACGGGTGCCGCAACGGCGGCATGCCGGGCTGCGCGGCTTCTTCCTTTTCGAGCTCGGCGATGTGCTCGGCGAGTGCGACGTGGGCCCGCACCACACCTGCGACCGAGCATTCGTCGGTGATCGCGAGTGCTTCGTAACCGAGGTCGTAGGCTCGAATCACGAGTTCGTCGGGATGCGAGGCACCGCGCTGGAAGCTGAAGTTCGACAGGCAGTGAAGCTCGGCGTAGCGTGCGATCGGTTGGAGCGCAAGCGGCTCTTGTGCGATCGGATCGATGCCGACGCCGCTGCCGATGCGGGACGATTCGAACCGCTGAGGCCGACCGGGCAGCGCGACCACCCGCCCCTGCAATTGCGTGGGTTGTTCAGGCATAGATTCCGTGCAAAAACCAGCGTGCCGACTGCGGGCTTCGGGAAGCCAGCGGCCGCTCGCAATAAATCCAGACCAGCCCCGCGCCGGGGCTTTCGGCCACGTAGTAGTCGCGCAGCGCGGGTGACGTCGAAGCGCTTTGCGTCGCCGCATCTCTCGCGCCATGACCGGCGCTCCACCAGCCGGTTTCGAGCCGCTGCGGGCCGATGCGCTGGCGCAGCACGCCGCGAAAGTACGGCCGTTCGCCGCGCATCGCCAGCGCCACCGGCTCGCGCAACAGCCAGGGCGGATAGAGCGCGTCGGACGGCAGCGGTTGGCGGGGCGCTTTGGCGGCCTGCGCTTTTGCCGCATCGCGGGGCGGTTTCGCGGTCGCAGCCTTTGCAGCACCGCTTGCAGCACCGCTTGCTTTCCCGATTGCCGCACCATTTGCCGCACCGCTTTCCACCTCCCGCGCCGCATGCCACGCTTGCATGCACTCAGGCCGATGGTCGGCCAGCGGGGTCGCCATCAACACCTGCGCATCGCCGAGCCGCGCGCCGAGCCGCTCGACCAGTTCGTGCAGAGCGCTCGCCGGGGCGATGGTCTTCGGGCAGAAAACTGGTGCTGGCGCCGGCCCACGGGGCAGTCGTGAGTGAACGCAGCGCAAGCCAGCTCGCGGGCGCGGCCAGCGGCGTGCGCGCGAGCTGTTCGGTCGCGAGGCGGCGCAAATGCGCCATGTCCTGCGTCGGCTCGGCGGTGCGCAGCACCAGACTGCCGGTCGGCGGCAGATCGACGCCATCGACGCGGCGCAGCTCATGCGTCCATTCGAGTTCGACCGCCAGCACGCCGCACTGGCGTGCGCGCAGCCACAATTGCAGCTCGCCGAGCAGGCGCTGCGCAGACCACATCAGCTCGCTCGCGCCGGTGGCGAGTGCGGGCAATTCGAGCTTGCGCTCGAAGCGATCGGGCAAGCCGAGCCAGTGGTGTTTTTCAGGCCGCGTGCCCCACGCCATGTCCAGCGCCTCGCGCAATGCCGCGCCGAAGCGTCGCGCGAGGCCGCCGCGCGGCAATGCCGCCAGGTCGCCCCAGTTGCGGCAGCCCAGCCGCGCAAGCAGGTCGAGATGGCCGCGCGCTGCGCTCAAGGTGTCGAGCGGCAGTCCGGCGGGCAGATTGG
Organism: Variovorax sp.; assembly: GCA_965218415.1. Taxonomy (GTDB): domain Bacteria; phylum Pseudomonadota; class Gammaproteobacteria; order Burkholderiales; family Burkholderiaceae_C; genus Variovorax. The sequence goes on along the minus strand of CBDCKT010000003.1, from coordinate 1,764,106 downwards.
AAAGCAGTTCCGCAGGCGAATTGACACGTGATAGCCGATTCGACAGCTTCAATCGCAACAGTGCAATTGCTATCAAACTCGTAGCTGCCTGCGCACACCGGACGGGCGTTTCAGCCGGATTTCTCTTAGATATCTGCTGCAGCAAGGCACGTCGTCCGCCCCACAGCCGCTCGCAAGCCGAGACTTCGAGCAGCAGCGCTTCGTCGACCCAGGCGACCCGCGGCGTGAACTGCAAGGCCCACCAGCCGAGCGCTTCGGGCGATGGCATGCCGGCCGCGCCGTCAACCGGCCAGTGCAATGCGATCCAGTGCATGCAGCTTCTCCTTTGGCTCCTTCGGCAGCGCGAGGTGGATGTCGACGGTGGCGGACTGCGCAAAATCGGGCAGTGCGCTATCCAACGTGTCGGTCAGCGTGTCGGTCAATATCCCGGGCCGCGTTCCGGCCAACGTTCCCACCAGCGCCCCGCCCTGCTCGTGGCGGCGTGCCTTGCGCCTCTGCTGACCGGCCGCGAGCAGCGCGGTCATGCGATTGCTGCGCGCCGGCAAATTGAGTGGCGCCGCGAGCGGCGGGCCGCGGCGCTTCAGCAGATGCACTTCCATCTGCGCACTGCTCCCGCTCGAGTCGACACGGGTCGCGAGGCTCAGCCGCAGCCGCGCCGGCGAAGCCGAATCGGCAGCCGATTCGGGCCGGAACACGAACAACAACGCCTCATGCTGCGCCGCCGCCAGTTGCAGCCGGCGCAGTTCACCGACCCGCACTTGCGGCAGCCAGGCCAGCACAGCCGCCACGTCGCGGCAACGCAAGGCCTGCTCGCAAGCCCATAGCATCGCGGCGACGCCCGATGCGGCGCGTTGCCGTTGCTGTTGTCGCTGTGGAATGGCCCGACCTTGCGACCCTTCGCTCTTGATCCAGAGCAGCGCTTCGAGCGGCAACCCGCCCGCCGCCAGCGCCGGGCCGAAGGGCTCGAACGGCGCGCCGACCAGCGCCACCGGCCCGCCGCGGGTCGCCACCGCCTGCGCCAGCGCGGGCAGCAGCAGTTGCCAAACTTGCGCTTCGGGCGAGCTTTGCAGCACCTCCACGAGGGCACCGACCGGCCAGCCGCCGCCCGGCAATTGCGCATCGAGCGCCGCACAGCCGGTGGCGACGACCTGGGCATCGGCATTGCCGAGCTGGTCGCCATACCAGAGCTTGTGCCGCGCGGCAGAGGAAAGATCGAGGGAAGGAAGGCCCATGATGAAATCGTTGAAACTGTATTTTTATACAGTATTTTCTGCATCATGGCGCAAAATAAAAATCCGTGCAGCAGCTTGCCTGCACCTCCACTGCACCTTCAGGATCAACCAAGGATTTCTCCCATGACCCAACCCATCGCTCTCGTCGTCGGCGCCGGCCCCGGCATCAGCGGCACCTTCGCCGAATCGCTCAAAAAGGCTGGCTACCAGGTCGCGCTGGCCGCGCGGGACATGGGTCGCCTCGAAAAGCTGGCCGACGAAATCGGCGCTCAACCCTTCAGCGCCGACGCAGCCGATCCGGGCAGCCTGCAGAAGCTGTTCGCCGACGTCGATCGCGCGCTCGGCGAGCCCGAAGTTGTCTTGTTCAACCCGAGCGCGCGGGTGCGCGGCGAATTGCTCTCGCTCGACGTGCAGGCGGTGTCGGACGCCGTCCATACCACCGCGATCGGCGCCTTCGTGGTCGCGCAGGAAGCCGCGCGTCGCATGCTGCCCAAAGGCCGCGGTGCGATCTTTTTTACCGGCGCGACGGCTGGCGTGAAAGGTTTCGCCAAGTCATCGGCGTTCGCGATGGGCAAGTTCGCGGTGCGCGGCCTCGCGCAGAGCCTGGCGCGGGAACTGAGCCCTCAAGGGATTCATGTCGCGCATTTCGTGATCGACGGCGCAGTGCAGCAGGACAGTACCGATCCAGACGCACTCACACCCGAGGCTATCGTGCGAACCTACATGACGGTGCTGGCCCAACCGCGCGGTGCGTGGAGCTGGGAGATCGAACTGCGCAGTTGCAAGGAATCGTTCTGACGTCGGCTTTGACGCCCGGCGAGACAGCTCAGCCCGCAGCGCTCCCGGCCGCGCCGAAACGATAGCTCGACACCGCCACGCCGCCCATGAACGCGTCTTCGTGATAAACGCGTTCGGCGGGTTCCGCTTCGGCAGCGCCGACAGCCACCATCAGCGGAATCAGATGCTCTTCGCGCGGATGCGCGAGCCGGGCCGACGGCGCCCGCCCCCAATCGGTCAATTGCCGGCTGCGCGCATCGGATGCCGCATCGACAACGGTTTCGTGCAGCCAGTCGTCGAAAGCGCTGGACGGCGCCTGCGCATTGGGGCCGAAATTGCGCAGGTTGTGATAGGAAAGGCCACTGCCGACGATGAGCACATCGTCGCCTCGCAGCGGCGCGATCGCGCGGCCGAGTGCCAAGTGCTCGGCTGGATCGAGCCCGCGCTTGAGCGACAACTGAACCACCGGCACATCGGCCATCGGATAGATCGCGACCATCGGCGAAAACATGCCGTGGTCGAAGCCGCGCTCGGCGTCGACCGCGGCCGGCAAACCCGCATCGGCGATCAGCGCTTCGACCTGCTTGGCCAATTCAGGATCGCCCGGCGCCGGATAGCGCACCTTGTAGGTGTGCTCGGGAAAGCCGCCGTAGTCGTAGATCATCGGCGGATGCGGATGGGCGGTCGTGGTGAATGCGGGTGCTTCCCAATGCGCCGACACCATCAGCACCGCGCGCGGCGTGCGCGCCAATTGGCGCGGCATGTCGGCCAATGCGGCTTCGAGCTGATCGTAGGTCGAGCCCATTTCCTTTTTCATCCACGGCCACGGACCGCCGCCGTGCGAGATGAAGTAAACGGGCAAAAGCGGTGTCACGACCGGCGACGCTCCGCAACCCGACCGTGCGCGAAAAGCATGTGCTCACTTGCTCACGCTGTTGACATAGCCGTTGCCTTCGGGCGTGGTGAGCTTGGCCCAATCGTCCTTGCCGAAGTTTTTCATCTCCGCGATTTTGGCTTGATCGACGTTGAGGATCAGGTCGTCCTTGTCCTTGTCCTTGTCCTTGTCCTGGCCCAGGACAAACGATGCCAGCGAGAAAGCGAACAACTTTTCACCCGAAAAAATGCCCGGGTCGAACGCGAGCACGGCGTAAGGCACCTTGCCGCTGGTCATGTCGACCACGACTTCCTGTATCTCGCCGATGCTCTTGCCCGCGCGACTTTTCACTTTGGTACCGATCAGGTCGCTCGCCGCAACAGCGCGCGCAGCGGCGGGCGGCGCTGCCAATCCATAAGTCTTGTCGACGCCCTCGAGGTACTGGCGATTCGTGAGCGCCTGTTTCCAGTCGGTCTTGTCCATCGCTGCGGTTTTGAGTTGCTCCTTGGACATCGTCTTGTAGCTCAGATAATCCTTGTCGACGACCGGTGCCAACTGGTTGAGCGGCACGGAAAACAGCTTGTCGCTTTTGAACATGCCCGGATCGAACGCGAGCACCGCGTAGCGCACGTTGCCGGTGCTCAGATCGACGATCAAATCCTTGATTTCGCCGACTTTCTTGTCGTTCGTGCCATGCACGTTTTTCCCGATCAGCTTGCTCGCCCGCATGATTCGATCGGCGGCGATCCCCTGGGCTTGAGGCATACTTTTCTGATCGCTGACGGCAGGTGCGGTCACGTCCGGTTTATTGGCAGCTTTTTCGGCAGATGTATCGGTGGGCTTGACGGTGGACTTGTCGGCTGGCTGATCGGATGCCGCGGCCGCAGCGGCTTTTCGTTCGGCGACGCTCGGCGCAGGCCCGGGTGTCGGCGCAACCTGAGCCGGCGCGGTCGCTGGCCCAGCCGTTGTCACGGGATCGGCCGCCAGCGCTGCGACAGGTGCGGCGAGCAAAATAGCGATCGCAGAAACGATCGCGCGAGTGGTGTGGGTCGGATGGGTGCGGAATGTCATGTCGTCTCCTTGTTGCAAAGCAGTTGTTTCAGTCTGCTTTGCCTGCCCGGTTTTCCGCGTGTCGATCAGGCCGCATCGCACGTAGGACAAGCTCTGTTGTTTTAAACAAAAAGCGATCGAAACGTCCGGCTTACATGCGCAGACAGCTATCTAATTTGTAGCATCGAGCGTGAGTCGGTGCGGGTCTGCCTGAAGCGCCAACATGCTCGCAAGCCGCCGAATCTGGTGCGTCCTACAACCCACCCGGCCAATTGCCGACAGCCTTTTGCCTCGCGTGTGCGATAGTGAAAAAAGTTCAACACAAGAGGAGTGCGCAGAGTGAATTCCATCATCTACATCGTCGGATTGGTCGTGGTCGTGGTTGCGGTGCTTTCGTTTTTCGGACTGCGCTAACCGCTGTTATCGAGTCGTTCGCAGCGCGCTGAGCGCGCAGCCATGCCGATTAATAAAGGGACCGCTTTCGGTCCCTTTTTCTTTGCCTGAATCTTTGCCACCGCTTTGAAACGGCGATGAAGCCGAGTGTTGCAGCCGGTTACCGCCGCCGGGTGCACAGGCATAATTTCCGCGCCAGAAAAGGGAATGGGTTGAACACGCGCGAATCTGCCTTGTCGAACGCAGTCATCACCGAGGCGGTCGCGCTGATCGAGCATGCGGGTCCGCTCGACGATGCAGCGGCGATGCGGGAGGCGTTTGCGCAACAGCAGTCACCGCAGGGCCGAATCACGCGGCGTGCGCAATTGCTCGGCGAGCGGATCGGGCTGCAGGCCGTGCTTTCCAAATGCCGCGCCTGGGCGCCCTGGATCGGTCTCGGTCTGGCCTTGCTGATCGTGATCGCGGGTCTCGGCCTCGCGGGCAGCGTGGTCGGCGAGCGCCAGATCAACGTGATGGTCGCGCTGGTCAGCTTGCTCGGTTTTCACTTGCTGACGCTGCTCTTGTGGTTGCTGGGGCTGGTGCTGCCGCTCGCGTCCTTCAATGCGTCGCTCGGCTGGCTCTGGCTCGCGCTCACCGCGCGTATGGCCGGCGGCAAGCAGGGACAAGCGCCGGTGCTGCTGCACGCCGCGACGCGGTTGCTGACGCGAGCCCGGTTGCTGCCCTGGGCCTTCGGTTTCGTCAGCCACAGCATCTGGTCGCTGTCGTTCATCGTCGTGCTCGCGAGCCTGCTGTTTGCGCTGGCCTTCCGCAACTACACACTGACCTGGGAAACCACGATTCTCGAGCCCGGTTTTTTCCTGAGGACGGTGCAACTGCTGGGCATCGCGCCGGGCTGGCTCGGCTTTCCGGTACCCGATGCGGCGACTGTGCTGGAGCCCGCTTCGGGCGTGGTCAACGCGGCAGGGCAGCGCGACTGGGCGCTGTGGCTCACCGGCTGCATCGTGGTCTACGGATTGCTGCCGCGCCTGCTGTTCGTTCTACTGAGCGGGACAGTGTGGAAACGCCGAAAAGCCGCGCTGCAACCGGATTTCGAACAGCCTGAATTCCGCAAGCTCGTCGCGCGCTTCGATGCGATGGAGCCGACGGTCATCCTCGATGCCGACCCGGGTTCCGCGCATACCGCGGCACCACCGGGACTGGCGCCTTCGGAAGCCACCGATGCGCTCGCGGTCGTCGGCTTTGAATTGCCGCAGGAGGTGCGCTGGCCGCCGGTCGATCTGCCACCCGATGCGACGCCGGTGCTGCAAGTCGATGGCAGCGCACGGCAACGGCGCGAGTTGCTCGACACCGTGGCAAGGCTGCGGCCGCGCCGTCTGCTGATGGCTTGCCATGCCACGTCGAGCCCCGATCGCGGACTCGAACGTCTGCTGCGCGAATTACTGAGCCACTGCGGCGAATGCCGGCTCTGGCTGGTCGGGAATGCGGCTGCGAACCCGATACAGCCGGATGGCAACGCTCGCCAGGCGCCGGCGCAGCGTTGGCACGACTGGCTCGCGCACGTCGGACTCGATCGCATCGCCGCCAGCGACGACCTGGTCGCCGCGCTCAATGGCTGGAAGCCGGCATGACCGCGACGTCTGCGGCGATCGATTCCAACGCCGATGCAGCCACGATCCACATTGCGGTCGTCGGCCACACCAACGCAGGCAAGACATCGCTGCTGCGCACCTTGACGCGGCGCGCCGCTTTCGGCGAAGTGTCGCAGCAGCCGGGCACCACGCGCCATGTCGAAAGCGTCGATCTCAAGGTGCAAGGCCGCGCTGTGGTGCGCTTTTTCGACACGCCGGGGCTCGAAGACGCGGTCGCGCTGCGCGAGCACCTCGAACAGTTCTCCGACGCACCGACGCCGCCCGAACGCATTCGCGCCTTTCTGCAAGGCCCCGAAGCCCATCGCGTGTTCGAGCAGGAAGCCAAGGTGCTGCGCACTTTGCTCGAGATGGACGCGGCCTTTCTCGTCATCGACGCGCGCGAAGCGGTGCTGCCTAAATACCGCGACGAAATCGAGCTGCTCAATTCCTGCGCGCGGCCGGTGCTGCCGGTGCTCAACTTCGTCTCCAGCGACGCGAGCCGCGAAGCCGAATGGAAGCAGTTGCTGTCGGCCTACGGCCTGCATGCGAGCGTGCGCTTCGACGCGGCCGCCCCGTTCGTCGGCGCCGAGCGCGAGCTGTACCAGGACCTGAGCACGCTGCTGCGCGACCGGCGCGACGCATTGGGCAAGGTGGTGGAGGCGCTGGCATCGGAAGCCAAAGTGCGGCGCCGCGCCGCAGCCGAGCGAATCGCCGAGCTGATGGTCGATGCCACGGCCTTGCGCCGACGCGTGCCAGGCCACACGTTTGCGGATTCCGAGCAGCGCAGTCAGTTGGTGGCCGATTTGCAGAAGACGGTTTCGACCAGGGCCCAACGCTGCGCCGACGACCTGCTCGCGCTCTATGGCTTTCGCGAAGGCGATGCGGGCGAGGCCGCTCTGCCGCTGCTCGAAGGCCGCTGGGGCATGGACTTTTTCAGCCCCGAGGCGATGAAAGATGCCGGCATCCGGCTCGGCAAGGGCGCGGCTGTCGGCGCGGCTGTCGGCGTGGTCGCCGATCTGGCACTGGCCGGCTTGTCGCTCGGCGCGGGCGCTGCGCTCGGCGCGTCGATCGGCGGTGCGGTCTCGCAGGGCTGGGGCCCGGTCGGACGCAAGCTAGCCAACCTGCTGCGCGACGTGCAGGAGCTGTCGGTGGACGACGCGGTGCTGATCGTTCTCGCCGGCTGGCTGGTGGCGCTGGTCGGCGCGCTCGAATCGCGCGGTCATGCAGCCATCGGACAGGTCAGCTTGAAAGCCGATGCTGGCGAAGCGCGTGCCGCGCGATTGCGCGATGTCGTCGCCGAAGCCGCACCTGCGCGCAGCCATCCCGAATGGGAAGACGGCCTGCGCTCGCGCTGGAGCGCCGCGCCGCACCGCGAAGCGGTGGTAGCCGCCACGGCGCGCGAACTGCGCGCGATCGTCGATGCGACTTCTCCGGCCGACGCCACACGAGCCGCCCTGCCACGCTCTTCCAATCAACCGCTCTGAAGATTCACGATGTCAGATCCAAATTCGCCGAAGCCCGGCCGCCGCCACTTCTCGATGATCCGCGGCTTTCACCTGGCCGATGCGTTCACGCTCGGCAATGCCGCCTGCGGCGTCGGCGGCGTGTTCCTCGCGATGGCGTTCATCGCGCGCGGCGAACTCGGCGCTTTCTACTGGGCTTGCGCGTTGGCGCCGGCGGCCTTCGTGTTCGACGTGTTCGACGGCCGCGTCGCGCGCTGGCGCCAGACCCATTCGGCGCTCGGGCGCGAACTCGATTCGCTCGCCGATGTGATCTCGTTCGGTGTGATGCCCGCGGCGCTCGGCTTCGCGGCCGGATTGCGCGGCGGCTGGGACGCGGCGGTGCTGATCTATTTCGTCTGCTGCGGCGTCAGTCGGCTCGCGCGCTACAACGTCACGGCCGAAGCGCTGTCGGAGGGCGCGGACAAGGTCAAGTACTTCGAAGGCACGCCGATTCCGACCAGTGTCGCACTGGTCGGCGTGCTTGCTTGGGCGGCTTCGCGAGGCAGCATCGGCGACGCAATCTGGGGCGGCGCCTGGGCGATCGGGCCGTGGACCTTGCATCCGCTGGTGCTGCTGTTTGCGCTGTCGGGGACGCTGATGATCAGCAAGACGTTGCGCATTCCGAAGTTTTGATTGCCACTGGAAAATTTATAAGAAAAGTGGTCGAAACGGCCGCTGGACGTGCGCAGACAGCTATTAATTAGCTAGCACCTTGAACGCCGAATACCGGCAACCGAACGCGAAGGACGCGAAAACGACGCGAAGGACGCAAAAAAACAGAAAACAAAATTCTGGTTACTATCGCGCCCTCCGCGGAACCTTCGCGTCCTTCGCGTCCTTCGCGTCCTTCGCGTCCTTCGCGTCCTTCGCGTCCTTCGCGTCCTTCGCGTTCTTCGCGTTCGGCTGCCCGCTTCCGATTTTCACAGCGCGTCGAGCACCTTCGGCCGCCGCGCAAGCAGATCGCCGGATAGTTGCGCGTAGCAATGCGCGATTTCGAGCAATGCCGATTCGCCTTGCGGCCGGCCGATCAATTGCAGGCCCATCGGCAAACCGCTTTCGCTGAAACCCGCCGGCACGCTGATCGCGGGCAAACCGGCGAGGGTCGCGTAGATGGTGACTTCCATCCAGCGGTGGTAGGTGTCCATCGATCGGCGTCCTTCGCGGCCTTCGATTTCGCGCGGCCAGTGCTGCTCGAGCGCAAAGGGCCAGACTTGCGCGCTCGGCAGCGCGAGCGCATCGTGGGTTTCGAGCAAGCGGCGCAGGTGTTGATAGAGCGCGGTGCGCTCGTCGCAGGCCGCGAAGACGTCGCCCGCGGCCAGACCCCGGCCCTGCGCTACTTCCCACTGCGCTTCTGGCTTGAGCCGATCGGCTTGTGCAACGAATAGCGCAAGGCGGCCGGCGACCAGCCAGGCGCGCAAAGTGAGCCAGCAGTTCCAGGCACGCGCCGGATCGAAGCCGAGGCCGATCGGCGCGACCGAAGCGCCCTCGCCCGCCAGCCGGGCCAAAGCAGATTCGCAAACGTCCAGGATGCCGCGCTCGATTGGCAAATGGTCGTTCAGGTCGCCGAGCCAGCCGATCCGCACGCTGCGCAGATCGAGTGGCCGCTCGAAGGACGGCACCGACCAGTCGCCCGCGATCGACAGCGGTGCGCGGTCGTCGCGGCCCGCTTGCACCGCGAGCAACTGCGCCAGATCGTCGACTGTTCGCGCCATCGGCCCTTCGGTGCCGAGTTGCGCTGCGAACTGTTCGCCGAGCGGCCCGTTCGGCACCCGGCCCTGGCTCGGGCGCAAGCCGAAGACATGGTTGAAAGCAGCCGGATTGCGCAGCGACCCCATCATGTCGCTGCCGTCGGCCACCGGCAGCATGCGCAGCGCAAGTGCTACCGCCGCGCCGCCGCTCGAGCCGCCGGCGCAAAGCGCAGCATCGAAGGCGTTGCGCGTGGCGCCGAACACCGGGTTGTAGGTCTGCGAACCCAGGCCGAATTCGGGCGTGTTGGTCTTGCCGATCACGATCGCGCCGGCGGCTTTCATGCGCGCGGCCATGATCGAATCCTGCGCAGGCACATTGCGCGCGAGCAGTGGCGAGCCCATCGTGGTGGCGATGCCGGCGGTTGCGCTCAGATCCTTCACCGCGATCGGAAAGCCGTGCATCCAGCCGCGGCTCTGGCCGGCGGCAAGTTCGCGGTCGCGCTCGTTGGCTTGCGATAGAAGCGAGTCTTCGCTCACCCGACTCACGATCGCGTTGAACTGAGGGTTGAACCGGTCGATTTGCGCCAGATGCGCGGCCATCACTTCGCGGCAGGAAATTCGTCTGGAATGAATCGCTTCGCTCAACTGCATGCCGCCCCAGTCGACCGGGTTGGCCGGAATTGCGCTCGCATTGCGGTGGGCCGTGCTCATCCTGCGAAGAATACGACTGCCGCTGACATTCGCCAATCGACCCTTGCGGCATCATCGAATATCAGCGTCAACTGGAAAAATCCCTTGAGGAGTCAGGCCGAATGATGAAGCTCTACTTCAACCCCAAAAGCCGCGCCGTCGTCGCCAGATGGATGCTCGACGAATGCGGCGCCGAATACAAGCTCGAGGCCATCGATCTTCAAAAGCGCGAACAGAAGTCGCACGACTACCTGCAGATCAATCCCGCGGGCAAGTTGCCGGCGTTGGTCGACGGTACGAGCACGGTGTTCGAGAACGCCGCGATTTGCCTTTATCTCGCCGAAAAGTTCCCGAAAGCCGACCTCGCGCCGCCGCCCGGCTCACCCGACCGGGGCCGCTACCTGTCATTTATGGTCTGGTCGACCTCGCAGCTCGAACCTGCAATGGGTGACCACCTTGGGAACGTCAAGAGCGACAACAGTTCGCGCGGCTGGATCGACTTCGACCATTGTCTGAAAGTGGTCGAAGACCAGCTCGGCGTCGGCCCCTGGCTGTTCGGCGCGCGGTTCAGCGCAGCCGATGTGATGGTCGGATCGATGTTCATGTGGATGCGGATGTGGGGCAAGGAAACAGGCAGCGATCGGCTCGACAAATTCGTCGATCGACTTGTCGGCCGGCCGAAGGCGTTCAAGCCGGAGGTTTGACAGGATCGCGCAGATTTTTAAGAAAAAAGTGGCTGAAACGCCCGCTGCACTTGCGCAGTCAGCTATATTTTCAATAGCAATTGATGAATTTGAATATGCCTGACGAACGTCCGAGCGCGCCTCCGAGCACGATGTCCAAACCCGACTCCACCGCCGGCCCGGTCGGCGCAGTGACTCGCCTGTCGCATGGCGGCCTCGAAGAGTTGCTGCGTCTGGCCGCCGCGCAGCCACTCGACGCGCCCTGCGATCACTTCTACTTTCTGCGGCACGGCCAGACGCGTGGCAATGCCGAGCGAATTTTTCAGTTGGCCGACGAACCGCTGTCGGACTTCGGCCTCGCGCAGGCCGCGACCGCGACCCGACTGCTCTCGGGCGAGCCGATCCGCAGCATCGTCTGCAGCGATATGCAGCGCGCTTACGTGACGGCACGCGCGGTAGCCGAGCCACACCGGATCACGCCGCTCGCCCAGGCGGGGCTGCGCGAACGCCATTTCGGCGCGCTGATCGGTACATCGTCGGCGCAAATCGACTGGTCGTGCGCGCCCGAAGGCGGCGAAACGCTGCCGCAGTTCGTTCTGCGCAAGCGCGCCGCGCTAGCAGTGGCGCTCGCGGCACCCGCGCCGGTGCTGCTGGTCGCGCACGGCGGCACGCTTTATGTACTGGCCGCACTGCTGGGTGTCGCGATCGATTTGTCGGTGCTCGGCAATGCGCAGCCATTGCGCTTCGAGCGGCAGGATCGGGCCTGGCACGTACGATCGTTGCAAGCAGCGTCCGACGCACCCGCGGCGATCGCCTGAAACAACCACCTACGCTCATGGAATTCAAGGACTACTACGCCGCTCTCGGCGTCGCGCGCGGCGCGTCGGACGACGAAATCAAAAAGGCCTATCGCAAGCTGGCGCGCAAGTACCACCCCGACGTCAGCAAGGAAGCCGACGCGCAGGAAAAGATGCGCGACATCAACGAAGCCCGCGACGTACTCACCGACAAGGAAAAGCGCGCTGCCTACGACGCGCTGGCCGACCGCGTCGCGCGCGGCGAGCCGATGAGTGCGGGTGCTGGCGGCATGGGTGGTGGCTTCCAGCCACCGCCGGGTTGGGACGAAGGCTTCGAGTTTCATCGCGGCAGCGCAGGAGGGCCCCGTGGCACGGGCGGAACGGGTGGCATGGGTGAAGAGGCCGACTTCAGCGACTTCTTCTCGTCGGTCTTCGGCGCAGCGCAGCGCCGCAGCGCAGCCCGGCAGAACTTTCGCGCGCGAGGCGAAGACCATCATGCGGCGATCGAAATATCGATCGCGGATGCGCTCGCAGGCGCCGAGCGCGAAATCAGCTTGCGCTCGCAAGTGATCGACGACCAGGGCATGCCGCAATGGAAGAACCGCACATTGAGCGTGAAGATTCCGGCCGGCGTGCATCCGGGCCAGTTGATACGGCTTGCGAAACAGGGCATGCCGGGCCACGGCGGCGAAGCGGCCGGCGACCTGTACCTCGAAGTTCGGATCGCGCCGGACAAGCTGTTCCGCATCGAGGAGCGCGACATCTACATGACGCTGCCGGTCACGCCGACCGAAGCCGCGCTCGGCGCCCAGGTGCGGGTGCCGACCCCGGGCGGCGGCGCGGTCGAGGTGACGGTGCCGCCCAACGCACGCAATGGCCTCAAGCTGCGCTTGAAGGGCCGCGGGTTTGCAGGGAATGCGGCGGGCAATCCGCCGGGCAATTTTTTCCTGCTGATCGACATCGTGCTGCCGCGCGCCGACACCGACGCGGCGCGCGATGCCTATCGTCAACTGGCCAGCGCCGCGCCGCTCGATCCGCGCGCCGGCCTCGGAGTTTGAATATGACCGATTCGCCAGAACACATGCCAATGTCTACTGTCGATGCCCAGCCAATCGGCGCCGACGACCTGGCGCGCGCTTGCGGCTGCCGGATCGACTGGGTGGTGCGAATCACCGAAATCGGCATCGTCTCGCCACCGGCGGCAGACCGGCCACCAGCCGATTGGCGCTTCGCCGGCACCGATTTGAAAAGGGCGCTCGAAGCGCGTCGGCTCGAGCGCGATTTCGAGATCAACCTTGAAGCGGTCGCGCTGATTCTCGACCTGAGCCAGGAGCTTCGGCGCCTGCGCGCGACCGTGGCTGCACACGAGTTGAAACTCGTTCTTAACACTTTAGTGTGAGAGCGGGTTACCGCTTTCCGCCCGATAGCCACAAGTTGCCACAGACCTTCGCTGGCGAGACACATCCGCAGGGTGTTCCGCCTCGATAATCGCAAGGCGCTTTCGGTACCAACCGTTCGAACGTTTCCAGGACGGTTCCACGACGTATCCAGTTTTCATAAAGGTCGAAGAATCCCTCATGTCCGTGGTCTGCTCCAAATGCCAGGTTGTCAATCGCGAGAACGCCATGTTTTGTCGTGGTTGCCTCAGCAAGCTGCCGGCTTTCTCGCCGACCGGTCCCTCGATGCTGCAGACCCTGCCGCGCCCGCCGCAGCCGGCGCGCCGCCGCGTGGTGGCCTTGCCGCCCTCGATGCAAGGCTTCTGGACGCGCCTGATGGTGCTTGCCGCCTTGCTCGGCATGGCGCTGGTGGGCTGGTATGCGTGGATCACCCGGCCGGTTGGGCAGCCGTCGACGCCATCCAGGCAAGTTTCGCAGGCGCCTGCAGCGGTGGTGAAGCCCGCTTCAACATCGAACGCACCGAACGCACCGAGCGCACCGGGCACATCGCCTGCGCCTCGGGTGGTCGCACCGGTGCCTGCGCCGCTGCCCGCACCGCCGCCTGATGCGTCATCGGCGATAGCTGCAACGAGCACTCCGAGCCCCGCGCCGGCGGCTGCGCCATCCATTGCGCCGATCACGCCGCGTACGCCTGTCGCACCACCCGCTGTGTCGGCCGAGGCATCGATAACAATTCCGCCCAAGCCTGACCCGGTTGTTGCTGCGACCATCGCAACATTCGATGCAAAGCCCGATGCAGCGGCGGGCGTGGCTTCGGTCGCGCCTGCACAAATGCAGAACGCGTCGCCGGTTGAGGCGGCACCGGTCGCGCGCGGCGAAACAGCCGAGCCATCAAGCCAGTCGGCGCCCGCAAGCATGGTGCGCTCGTCACCGACGGTTGCAGCTCGGCGAGAGCCCAGGGAAGCCAGGGAACAGAAAGAATCTGCAAGCGTGAAGGATGCGCGCAGAACAAGAGATTCAGCGAGAGATTCAGTCAGAGCATCGACGACGGAAACGCGGCAACCGCGCGCCGAAGAATCAGCGCAACAGAACGCGGAGCCCGCAAGGGCATTCGATCCGGAGCAGGAGCCCTCACTCATTATCGGGCCGCGGCGAGGCAGTGCGTCGCAGGACCCTGCGCGCGCTGCGACCGATGCCGAGCCGCTCGCGCGCAGCGCCGAATCGCTCGCACTCGGGCCGCCATTGCCGGCCAACGCCGCGATCGTTTCTTCGGGCACGGTCCGCCCCGAAGCGCCACTCGGCCCGATCGCTGCCATTCCGCTGACGCCGACGCCGCCGATTCGCGCAGTCGAGCCCCGCGCGCGAAGCGCCGAGTCGCTTGCGATCGGACCGCCGGTGCCGACCGGCAACGCGACGACATCCACGTCCGGCCCGGCAGCTACCGGAACGCTCGATCCGGCCTTCGATCCGGGTCGGGTCTGTGCCAGCGCGAACCCAGCCGCGACCGCGAGCTGCGTCTCCGAGATGTGCTATCGGGCCGGCTACGACAGGCATCCGCGCTGCGTGGCGTTGCGCCAGCGCCAGCGCCGCGAGGCGGCTGCCGACCGCACACGCTGAAGCGGCTGTGCGCCGAGCGCGCGCCGAACGCTATCGACTCATTACCTACGCCGCGGCGCGCCGTGGCACGCTCGTGCCGATTGCTTTTGCAAGCACGTTCGCAGCGGCAACCCGGCCATTGGCCACGTCGGCTCGCTCCTACGCTTTTCTGCCATGCTCTCCTTCGTTGTCGCGCGGCCGGCGCGGATCGGCGCGCGAGCCGAACGCCGATCAACTTGCAGGGTCCCCGGAACGCCCTCCTCGAAAAGGAATATTCATGATCGAACTCACCGTCAACGGTGAAAAGCGCCAGGCAGACCCCGACGTGCGCACTTCGCTGCTCGACCTGATGCGCGAAACATTCGGCCTCACCGGCACTAAGAAGGGCTGCGACCATGGCCAATGCGGCGCCTGCACCGTGATCCTCAACGGCCGCCGCATCAACAGCTGTCTGACGCTGGCGGTGATGCACAACGGCGACGAAGTCACGACGATCGAGGGCATTGGCACGCCAGACCATCTGAGCCCGATGCAGAAGGCGTTTTTCGAGCACGACGGCTACCAATGCGGCTTTTGCACGCCGGGCCAGATCTGTTCGGCGACCGCCATGCTCCAGGAGGTGCGCGATGGCTGGCCGAGCCATGTCAGCGAATCGCTCGGCGCCGAAGCGCAATTGGACCGCGCTGAGATCACCGAGCGAATGAGCGGAAACGTCTGCCGCTGTTCGGCCTATCCGAACATCGTCGACGCGATATCCGAAGTGGCTGGCGTCGCGGGATCGGCCGGAGCCAAGCCATGAGAACATTCGAATACGTCAAGGCGCCCGATGCAGCTGGCGCTTGCGCCGCAGTTCGGGATGGCGCGGCCACACGCTTCATCGCCGGCGGAACCAACTTGCTCGATCTGATGAAGCTCGAGATCGAAGCCCCCGAGAAGCTCGTCGATATCAGCCGTTTGCGGCTCGATCGCGTCGAAGAAACCAGCGATGGCGGGTTGCGCATCGGTGCGCTCGTCTCCAACAGCGATCTTGCAGCGCATGCGGCGGTACGGGCGCGTTACGAGGTGCTCTCGCGCGCGCTGCTCGCGGGCGCCTCGGGCCAGCTTCGCAACAAGGCCTCCACCGGCGGCAATCTGCTTCAGCGCACGCGCTGCTACTACTTCTACGACACCGCAATGCGCTGCAACAAACGCGCACCGGGGTCGGGTTGCGACGCGATCGGCGGCTTCAATCGGATCCATGCGATTTTGGGTGGCAGCGAGCGCTGCATTGCGACCCATCCGTCGGACATGGCGGTCGCCATGCGTGCGCTCGACGCGCGGGTCGAAACACTTCGCGCCGACGGTATGACACGGTCGATCGCGCTCGAAGATTTCTATTGCCTGCCGGGTGATTCACCACAGACCGAAACCACGCTCGAATCGGGCGAACTCATCACCCATGTCGCGTTGCCGCCGCCGCCAGCGGGCCGGCAGAGCTATCGCAAGGTGCGTGATCGGGCGTCGTATGCGTTCGCACTGGTTTCCGTGGCCGCGATCGTTTCGGTAGAAGATGAACGCATCAGCGCGGCGCGGCTCGCGTTCGGCGGTTTGGCACCTGTGCCGTGGCGCGACGAAAGGGTGGAGGCATTGCTGGTCGGACAGCGACCTTCGGCCGGATTGTTCGTACGCGCCGCCGACGCATTGCTCGCATCTGCGAAAGGGCAAGGCAGCAACGATTTCAAAATCCCGCTCACGAGGCGAACCCTGATCGCTTGCCTCGAACAGTCGACCCGGTCCGAAGGAGCACCCGCATGAGCGAAGCCGAACTCAAGATGGACCAGCCGGTCGGCGACACAGCGCTCGACCACGGCGCGCAGCATCTGGTGGGCGAGCCGGTCCTGCGTGTCGATGGCGGCAAAAAAGTCACCGGCACAGCGCCTTACGCGCTCGACCATCGCGTCGAAGGCCAACTGGTACACGGCTACGCGATCTGCGCCACCATCGGCCGCGGTCGGGTCGAAGGCTTCGATACACGAGCCGCCGAAGCGATGCCGGGCGTGCTTGCGGTCATCACTGACGATCCGTTGATTCCGCGTGAAACCGGCGGATTCTCAGATGGTCAACTGATGCGCGGCAACGACGTCGTCGAGCATTACGGCCAGTCGCTCGGCGTGGTGATTGCCGATACCTTCGAACAGGCACGCGCTGCGGCGAATGCGGTCGAGGTGAGATATGCGCGAGAGCGCGGCCGGTTCGACGCGGCCGGATCTCACGACACCGCCGAGCCGACCGCAGAGGACGCTTCGTTGCCTGACAAGGTGATCGGCGATGTCGACCAGGCCATGCAGCAGGCTGCGCACAAGCTCGACCGGACCTACACGACGCCCTCACACATCCACGCGGCAATGGAACCGCATGCGGCGATCGCCTGGTGGGAGGGCGACAAGCTCACCGTCTACAACGCATCGCAAATCATGTCGATCGCCCAGTCGATGCTTGCGAAGTCGCTCGACATCGATGCCGAAAAAGTCCATGTGATGTCGCCGTTCGTCGGCGGTGGCTTCGGCGGCAAGGGCGGGCTCGGAGTCGAATCGGTGTTGGCCGCGCTCGGCGCACGCAAGGTCGGGCGCCCCGTGAAGATGGCCATCACGCGCCAGCAACTTTTCCACCTGGTTTATCGGCGCTCCGAAACCTCGCAGCGTATCCGGCTTGCCTGCGATGCCAGCGGGCGGCTCAGCGCTTTCGGCCACGACTCTATCGTGAGTCAGAAGCCGGGCCGCGATTTTTTCGAGCCGGTCGCGTTCGGCAGCATCGCGCTCTACCGCGGCCGGAATCGCAGCTTTACCCAGCGCGTGATGACGCTCGACCTGCCTGAAACCGGCTCGACGCGCGCGCCGGGCGAAGCGGTCGGCATGCTCGCGGTCGAATGCGCGATGGATGAGCTGGCCGAACGAGTCGGCATCGATCCGGTCGAGTTCCGCAAGCTGAACGAGCCCGACCACGACCCGAGCCGCGATCGGCCCTTCAGTGAGCGGCATCTTGTCGCATGCCTCGAAGAAGGCGCGCGCCGCTTCGGATGGGAACGCAGAAAGTCCGAGCCGGGCTCGAACCGAGAAGGCGAATGGCTCATCGGCCACGGCGTGGCGTCGTGCATCCGTATCAACCAGCTCAGTGAGGCGCAGGCACGGGTGCGGCTTCAAATTGACACAGATGGCGAGGCACGCGCCATCGTCGAATGCGACATGACCGACATCGGGACCGGCAGCTACACGATCCTGTCGCAGATCGCCGGCGAGATTCTCGGCTTGCCGATCGACCGCGTGACAGTACGGCTTGGGGACTCGAAGTTTCCGAAAGCCTTCGGTTCGGGCGGCTCGATGGGTGCGGCAAGTTCGGGCTCAGCAGTGGCACTCGCCGCCGGGAACATCGCAGAAACGTTGGCCAGGAAGATGGACGTCTCGCGCGATGCATTGACGCTTCAAGACGGCCATGCGAAAGCGGGTGGCCGAACAGTATCGATCACCGAATTGATCGACGCGCCGATCGAAGCCATCGGCCATATCGAGCCCGGCAAGATGGAAGAAAAATACGATCAGGCTTCATATGGCACGCATTTCGTCGAGGTCGGCGTCAATGCTGTGACCGGCGAAACCCGGGTGCGTCGGATCACCGGCGTGTTCGCCGCGGGGCGAATTCTCGATCCTGTGACGGCGCGCTCGCAACTCATCGGCGGAATCATCTGGGGCGTCGGCGGCGCGCTCACCGAAGCCGGCGAAACCGATACGCGCTATGGCAATTTTGTAAATCATGACCTGGCCGAATACCACGTGCCGGTCCACGCCGATATTCCGGCCATCGACATCCATTTCTTGCCCGAGCGCGACGACAAGACCAACCCGCTCAAGATCAAGGGCATCGGCGAGCTCGGCATCAGTGGCATCGGCGCAGCGGTGAACAACGCGATCTACAACGCCACGGGCGTGCGGGTCTACGATTTTCCGGTCACGCTGGACAAGTTGCTCGCGGGCTTGCCAGCGCAGCATTGATGCGCACGCGGAGTCGAGCCGGCCGCGTGAATCTCGCTGTGTTGTCCACTTTTTTCTCAAGAGAAAAGTGGCTGAAACGCCCGTCCGGTATGCGCAGATAGCTATTTATATGATAGCAACAGAGATTCATTGAAAGCGTCTTTCGCTCGCATCCGCGATGCGAATCGACACTGTCGACACCACCAGATCAAACTGAAAGAAATCATCATGAAAGCCTGGCAAATTCACCGCTTCGGCGGCCCCGAAGTTCTCACGCTCGATGACATCGAACAGCCGCGAACCAGCGGCGACGAAGTGCTCGTCCGCATTCTGGCGACCAGCATCAATCCGGTGGACTACAAAACCCGCGAAGGCAGTTTTCCGCCGATCGGGGAAGACGAGTTGCCGGTCGTGCTCGGACGCGACGTCGCTGGCAGGGTCGAGGCCGACAGTGGGAAGTTCATGGCTGGCGAACGTGTCTACGGCATGCCCGGTATCGAACGTGGCACTTATGCGCACTACATCGTCATGAAACCCGATGAGCTCGCGCATGTACCGGACGGCATCGATCTGACCCTCGCAGCTGCCGTGCCCCTCGCCGCTTTGACCGCCTGGCAAGGTCTGTTCGACGAAGGCGGCCTCCAGTCGGGCGAGCGGGTGCTGATTCTGGGTGCACCCGGTGGTGTCGGTCACCTTGCAGTGCAGTTCGCCAAAAATGCCGGCGCGACCGTATTCGCGACCGGGCGCGAGAAGGATCGGCAGTTTCTCGAAAGCCTCGGCGCGCAGGCGATCGACGCCGACGCCGATTTACAAAAGGTCATCGGCGGGCCGGTCGACCTGGTTTACGACCTGCTCGGCGGAAAGGCGCAGGAAGCCGCCTGGAAAGTCGTCGCGGACAACGGGCGCTTCGTCTCGACGTTGCAAATGCCTGATGCAAACGCGTCGGGCAAAAGCGGCGTGAAAACCGCGCACTACATGGCGAAACCGAGCGGCGACCAACTCGAACAAGTCGCGCTGCTCATGACCGAAGGCAAGGTCAAGGTCATCGAGCAGAAGCGCTTCTCGTTCGCGCAGATTCCAGAGGCGCAACGCTGGCTTGAGAACGAGCATACGCGAGGCAAAATCGTTGTGACGGTGGAATAAACGACCGGCGAATCGGGCAGGATTACCGCCAGCCCACCAGCCCGGACTTCGATGGCTACGAAACCTTGCGAGCCAAAGTCGACACTGCTTAGCGATTCGTTTCGGCGCGCGGAAACTGAAGGCACGCAATCGACGCGTTCAAGCCGCGGCGTTTCCAGGACATGCGTGGCGCGAACTTGATTGGAACGTCAGGATTTTTGCAGCAACTTGATCACACTGGAAAAATCGAGCCCGCCATGCCCGGCCAGGCTATGCGCTGCGTAGAGGTTGCGCGCCATGCCGCCCAGAGGCGTCGCTGCGCGAACAGCGCTCGCGTTTTCCTGTGACAAGCCCAGATCCTTGAGCATCAGATCGGTGCCGAAGCCACCGGCGTAGTTCTTCGACGCGGGCGCGTTCTCCATCACGCCGGGCATCGGGTTGTACTTTTCCAGTGCCCAGTTGCCGCCGGAGCTGCGTCGCATGATTTCGGACAACACTTTGGCATCGAGCCCGTTGGCGACGCCGAGCGCGAGCGCCTCGGAAGTGCCGATCATCAGCACACCGAGCAGCATGTTGTTGCAAATCTTGGCGGTCTGACCCGCGCCCGCGGCGCCCGCGTGAAAGATGTTGGCGCCCATTTGCTCGAGCAGGGGCCGAGCGCGTTCGAGGTCGGCTTCGCTGCCGCCGACCATGAAGGTAAGCGTCGCGGCGATGGCGCCGCCGGTGCCACCCGATACCGGCGCGTCGATCACGCCCAGGCCGCGCGCCTCGGATGCTTTGGCAAGTTTGATCGAGGTTGCCGCGGCGATCGTGCTGCAGTCGATCACCAATGCGTCAGCACAGATTTTTTCCAGAATGCCCGCCGTGCCGTCAATCCCGAAGTACAGCGCATCGACATGCGCGCTCGCCGGCAGCATGCTGATCACGACGTCCGCGTCGGCCAGTGCTTCGGCCGCGCTGCTGGCGATCGCAACGCCCTCACTGTGCACCTTGTCGCAGGCTTCGGGTGACAGGTCGAAGGCTTTGAGTGCATGGCCTGCCTTGTGCAGATTAAGGGCCATTGGCGCGCCCATGTTGCCGAGTCCGATAAATGCGATGTTCATGGGAGTGTCTCCAAAGGTTGTCGAATACGGGGCCGAATACCGGACGCAGAAAGCGCAGAGGTTCCGTAGTGAACGCAAAAAGAAAACTGAAACCTCTTTAGCATTCACTTTTGCGACTTCTGCGGAACCTTTGCGTCCTCTGCGTCCGGAAGTCTGGGTTCTTCAGTCCAGCGTCGCCAAGGGATGCGCGCTGTCGAATCGGGCTCGCAAGTGGTCGTCGATGTGGGCGCGCGTCACCGCGTCCAGGGTCGACGGCGACCACTTCGGCGCCTTGTCCTTGTCGATCAGCAAGGCGCGAATGCCCTCGCGAAAATCGTCGTTCGCACAGCAGCCGAGCGAAGCCCAATACTCGAGCCTGAACACTTCGACCAGCGACATGCGCGGTACGCGCTGCCAAAGCTCGAAAGCGAGCGCAGCCGAAGTCGGCGAGCCTCTGGCGAAACCTGCGACGGCTGCTTGCAGCCAGGCGTCGTCGCTTTTCAGGTTGCGCAGGCGCCCGGCAATCTCCGAAAGGTTTTCGCCGGCCATCAGCGCGTTGATCGTGTCGAAATGGGCTCGCACCCGGGACCGTTGCGGCCACATATCGCCGCTGTGTGAGCCCGCCTGATCCGCGAGCAATCGCGCGAGTGCCGCGCGGTCGGCGCTCGGCTCGGCATGCCAGTCCGTTTCAGCGACCTTCGCCAGCACCTTCGATTTTTGCGAGTGATCGATGAAATGGTCTGCCAATCCGCAAAAAATCGCATCGGCTGCATCGAGCGGCGCGCCGGTCAATGCCAGAAAAAGTCCGACCCGCCCGGGCATGCGGCGCAGAAACCAGCTGCCGCCGACATCGGGGTAGAAGCCGATGCCGATTTCGGGCATCGCAAGCCGGCTTTGCGGCGTGACGACGCGATGGGCGGCGCCCGCCATCAGCCCGAGGCCGCCGCCCATCACGATGCCGTGGCCCCAGCACAGGATCGGCTTGGCGTAGCTGTGGATCAGATAGTCGAGTTCGTATTCGGCGCGAAAGTATTCCTCCACGTACGGATTGCGGCCCGCGCCGCATTCGACCAAGGTGGAATGGAGGTTGCGCAAATCGCCACCGGCGCAAAAAGCCTTGTCGCCGCTGCCCTGCAGCAGCACACCTAAGACCTTGTCGTCGTCAGCCCAGGCGCGCAGCTGCGGTGTGAGCAGCTTCACCATTTCAAACGACAAAGCGTTGAGCGATGCGGGCTCGTTCAGCGTCGCCACGCCGAAGCGATGGCCGCTCGCGGTTTCAAGATGGTCGAACAGGACGACGGGATCGTTCATTGCCCTATTGAGTGCGGCTACCAGAGGCAGAGGACGATAAAACTTCGCAGAAAACGCAAACAAGCTTCTGAACCTGCTTTGGAATTCCTTCTGCGTTCCCTGCGAAAGTTTTGTTATTTTTTCTGCGTTCGGCTGTCCGACCCTGCATTTCAGCGAATCTCCGCATCGCCTTCGAGCATCTTGCGCGCGACGATGACCCGCATGATCTCGTTCGTGCCTTCGAGAATTTGATGGACGCGCGTGTCGCGCACCAGTCGTTCGAGCGGGAACTCGGAAAGATAACCATAGCCGCCATGCATCTGCAGCGCATCGTTGCAGACCGAAAAGCCGATGTCGGTCGCGAAGCGCTTGGCCATCGCGCAGTAGGTCGAAGCGTCGACGTGCCCGGCGTCGAGTTTGCTCGCAGCGAGCCGCACCATCTGGCGCGCGGCGACCAGTTCGGTCACCATGTCGGCGAGCTTGAACTGCAGCGCCTGAAAGCTCGCGAGCGGTTTGCCGAACTGCCTGCGCTCGTGCAGATAGCCACGCGCCGCATCCAGCGCGCCCTGTGCGGCACCGACCGAGCAGGCCGCGATGTTGATGCGGCCGCCGTCGAGGCCTTTCATCGCGATCTGGAATCCTTCGCCTTCCGCGCCGAGCCGGTTCGCTGCCGGAACCCGAACATTGTCGAAACTGATCGCGCGTGTCGGCTGGCTGTTCCAGCCCATCTTTCGTTCCTTCTTGCCGTAGCTGATGCCGGGCGAGTCGGCCGGGACTGCGAAAGCCGAGACACCACCCGCGCCGGCTGCACCGGTTCGCGCCATCAGTATCAATACGTCGGTTGCACCGGCGCCCGAGATGAACGCCTTGCCGCCGTTGACAACGTAATCGCCGCCTTGCAGCTCCGCGCGGGTCGTGAGTGCGCCCGCGTCTGAGCCTGCGCCGGGCTCGGTCAGGCAATAGGAGGCGAGCTTGCGTCCGCTGGTCAGCGCCTCGCCCCATTCGGCGCAGACCGCGTCGCTCGCCCAGGTGCCGAGCATCCAGGTCGCCATGTTGTGGATCGAAATGAAGGCAGTGGTCGATGGGTCGAAAGCCGCCATCTCCTCGAACACCAGCGCCGCGTCGAGTCGTGGCAGCGCGAGTCCGCCGATCCGCTCGGGTGCGTAGAGGCCGCAGAAGCCGAGTTCGCCGGCCTGCGCAATCGCCTCTTTTGGAAAGTGCGCTTCCTCATCCCATCGCGCGGCATGCGGCGCGAATTCGGCTTCTGCAAAGGCGCGCGCGCTGTCGGAAAAGGCACGCTGCTCGTCGCTCGGTTCGAAATTCAAGGCGCTGCCTTACTGTGTGTTTCTTCGCATCGCCTCGAGCACCTTGACCCTCGCTTCGGTCAGCTCAGTGCGGCAGCTCTGGTATTCGAGCGGCCAGATCGAACCACCCTCCGAACCCTTCGTGCGCTGCTTGCAGGTCGGATCGCGGCGTTTGAGCCAGACATGCTGCGCCGCGCGAAGTTTGATCACCTCGGCGGGCGGAAGTGTCTTGACGAGTCCCTGATAGGTCGCGTTTAGCCGCTTGTCAGTCGCGGCGAAATCCTGGTCGGCGCACGCGTTCATCTCCTGCTGATTGCCATCGGGCCGGCATGCGAACGGGGACGGCGGCGGATCCGCTGCCAATGCTGGCGCGGCAATACAAATCAGCATGGCAGCGAGCGCGGCGCAGCGATGAAGGCGCGTCATTTGAGGCTGATCGTGGTGTTGACGCCGGTCGACACCGTGTCGTCGTCGAACCAGCGCTGCGTCACGGTTTTGGTCTGGGTGTAGAACAGGATTACCTGTTTGCCGTAGGGCCCCAGGTCGCCGAGCTTGCTGCCGCGCGAGCCGGTGAACGAGAACAATGGCACCGGCACCGGGATCGGCAAGTTGATGCCCACCTGGCCGACGTCGATCTCTTCCTGAAACTTGCGCGCTGCCGCGCCCGATTGGGTGAAGATCGCTGTGCCGTTGGCATTCGGGTTGGCGTTGATCAGTTCGATTGCCTCGTCGAGGGTTGCAGCGTCGGACACGCACAGCACCGGCCCGAAAATTTCCTGGTCGTAGATCGTCATGCCGGGCTTGACACCCGAGAACACGGTCGGCGCGACGAAGTTGCCTTTGTCGTAGCCGGCCACTTTTGGCTTGCGGCCGTCGAGTTCGAGCTTGGCGCCATCGGCTTCACCACGCTCGATGAAGCCCGTCACGCGATCGAAAGCAGCGCGCGAAACCAGTGGGCCGAGATCGGCTCCCTTCTCGGTGCCACCGCTGGTTTTGAGCGATTTGGCTTTCTCGACCAGGTCGGGAATCCATTTCTGCGCATCGCCGACCAGTACCGCGACCGACACCGCCATGCAGCGCTGCCCGGCAGCACCGAACGCCGCGCCGGCGAGCGCATTGAGCGTTTGCTCCTTGTTTGCATCGGGCATCACGACAGCGTGGTTCTTCGCGCCCATCATGCATTGCACGCGCTTGCCGCTGGCCGATGCGCGGTGATAGACATGGGTGCCGACTTTGGTCGAACCGACGAAGCTGATCGCCTTGATGTCCTTGTGATCGCAGATTGCATTGACCACGGCCTCGCCGCCATGCACCACGTTGAGCACACCGGGCGGAATCCCGGCTTCGAGCGCCAGTTCGCACAAACGCATCGTGACCATCGGATCCTGTTCGGACGGCTTCAGCACGAAGGTGTTGCCGGTCGCGATCGCCATCGGAAACATCCACAGCGGAATCATTGCCGGAAAGTTGAATGGCGTGATACCCGCGCAAACGCCGAGCGGCTGCAGCAAGGTGAAGGTATCGACGCCGCCCGCGACGTTGTTCGCAAGCTCGCCGAGCTGCAGATTGCCGATCGCGGCCGCATGTTCGACCACTTCGAGGCCGCGGAACACGTCGCCTTCGGCGTCTGGCAGGGTCTTGCCCTGCTCGGCCGTGAGGATCGCCGCGAGTTCGCCCATGTTCTCGCGGATGAGTTGCTGGTACTTCAAAAAAATGCGGGCCCGCGCACCGATCGCGGTTTTGCGCCAGGTCTTGAAGGCCGCCTTGCCCGATGCGACGGCCGCGTCAATTTCTTCGGGCGTCGCAAACGGCACGCGCGCCAGCACCTCTTGCGTGGCCGGATTGACGATGTCGCGCCACTCGGTGCTCTTCGATTCGATGAACTGGCCGGCGATGAGAAGTTTGACGGTGGCAACCTGGGTGTTCGGGTTGGTGGTGGCATCCATGAGAGGTTCTCCGTTTGAGTCGATGCTGACATGCTAGCGAATGCCGGGCTGACCGGCGACGAATCACCAGGTTCGCCGAATCGATCTTCTGATTCGCCTCGTTGGCTATCCGGGCTTGCCGGAGGCTTGCTTGTCGGCGGTGTGCACCATGTGTTGGCTTGCAATCGTCACGCCGACCAAAATAAGCCCGACCAGATCGCTGAGCCAGCCCGGCTTGATCAACACCAGCGCAGCGACAAAGAGCAGCATCCGCTCCCACACGCGCGCCGGGCCGAAGAAAAAATACGCGTGCAGGGA
The DNA here is from genome assembly GCA_965218415.1 of Variovorax sp. Lineage (GTDB taxonomy): Bacteria > Pseudomonadota > Gammaproteobacteria > Burkholderiales > Burkholderiaceae_C > Variovorax. Next base: position 1,738,754 of record CBDCKT010000003.1, on the reverse strand, counting down.
GGCCGCGAGGCAGATCACGCCGAGCGTGGCCGTGACGATCGACAGCAACACGGTCGGTATGTCGCCGATCAGGAGCAGCGACGGCGCGAAGACGAACATGAACGGAATGATGTAGCCGGTCAGTCCGAGCTTGACAGCCGCCCAACTCGTGTCCATCAGCGTCGCGCGCGAGATGCCGTTGGCTGCGTAAACCGCCATCGCGACCGGCGGCGTGATGGCAGACAACACGGCGAAATACAGAACGAACAGGTGCGCCGCTTCGACCTGCACCCCCAGCTTGACCAGCGCCGGCACGAGCAGCGCGACCTGCACGATGTAGGCCGGCGTGGTCGGCAAACCCATGCCGAGAAGGATGCCCGCGAGCATGGTCAACACCAGCGCGAGGATCAGCGAGTTTTGCGACAACGCGAGCACGATGCCGGTGAATTGCAGGCCGAGTCCGGTCAGCGTGATGGTGCCGATCACGATGCCGGCCGAAGCGCAGGCGAGCGCCACCACCAGGGTGTTGCGCGCGCCCGATTCGAGCGCATCGACAATCGTTGACAGCGTGAAAGTGCGCCGCGTGCTCGCGCGCAGCCAGGTGGTCGGAATCACCGAGCCGATACCGCACAACGCCGAAAAGGCCGCGCTGTAGCCGGCAAGCAGCACCGCGACGATCACGACCAACGGCAGGAACAGATGACCGCGCTCGACCAGCACCTCCTTCAGCCGCGGCAGATCGGCCTTCGGCAAACCGACCAGTCCGATTCGACGTGCCTCGAAATGCACCGCCATGAAAACCGCCACGTAATAGAGCAGCGCCGGCAGCAACGCGAAGCCCGCTACCGTGAGGTAGGACACGCCGAGAAACTCGGCCATCACGAACGCCGCGGCGCCCATGATCGGCGGCATCAACTGACCGCCGGTCGAAGCGACCGCTTCCACCGCGCCGCTGAAGCCGGGCCGGTAGCCGGTGCGGATCATCAAAGGAATCGTGAAGGTGCCGGTGGTCATGACGTTGGCGACTGCACTGCCCGAAACGGTGCCGAACAAGCTGCTCGTGATGACCGCGACCTTGGCCGGCCCGCCTGACGTATGGCCTGCGAGCGCGAGTGCGAAATCCATGAACAACTGCCCGGCACCGCTCTTCTCGACGAACGAGCCGAACAGGATAAAGAGCATCACGTAGGTCGCCGACACGTAGAGCGGAATGCCGAAAATGCCCTCGGTCGTGAGGTACAGCTGGTCGAGCATGATCCCGACCGACTGGTGGCCGAGCGTCAACCCGTAGACCATGAACACGAGCGCCGTAACCGGCAGGGCCCAGCCCGTCGCGCGACGGGTCGCTTCCATGATCATCACGATGAGCAACCCGCCGAAAACGTAGTCCGCAAAGCGCGGGTCGTCGACGTAGTACATCCGGTTCTGGATGTAGCTCAGCACCGCGCTCGGGTACATCGCAGCGGCAATCGCTGCAACAACGAACAACAAGTCGAGCCAGTCGAGCCGCTCGGCGCGACCCCGCCAGCCGGGCATGATCAGATAGGCAAGCGCCAGCGCGAACGCGAGATGCGTGCCGCGAAAGACGTACGCGTCAGGCGGCCCGACGAACGCGACGTACAAATGAAACACCGACATCGCCACCGCGATGGCGGTGACGAGGCGACGCGAGAACACCGGCGGTATCGTCACGAGGCGCTATCGGACGTATGGGACCGTATCGGAAGTGTCCTTGGCGTCAGAGCACGCCGGCTTCCTTGTAGTAGCGCTCTGCCCCCTTGTGCATCGGAATGCCGATGTCCTCGGCCATCATCTTCGGCGTGGTCGGCGCCATCGCCTTGGCGATCGCGGCCAAGTCGGCCTTGTGCAGGACGATGCCCTTGAGCATTTTGTAGACGACCGCTTCATCGAGATCGCACCGCGCGATCAGATGCGTTGCATAGCCGATGGTCTGCACGTCCTGCGTCTGCTTGGGATAGCTGCCTGCCGCAATCACGAGCTTGGTGTAGCCGGGATTGAGCTTTTTCATCGCCTGGAATTTTTCTTCGGGAATCGGTATCAGCTTGATGTCGCGTGCCGAGGCCAGATCCATGATCGACGACGCCGGCACCGTGGTGCCGAGGGTGAAGGCTTGCGCGTTGTTATCTTTCATGAGCGACACCGCATCGGTGTACGACACATAGCTCACCCGGCCCAGATCGGGGTATTTGAGCCCGTACACATCGAGCGCCTGCTGGCTGATGAATTCGGCGGTGTTGCCTTTGGGCTGCACCGCGACCGGCTTGCCCTTCAGGTCGCCGATCGACGTGATGCCGGAATCGGCATTGGCCACCACCTGAAAATACTGCGGATACAGGCTCGCGACATTGCAGACCTTGTCGGCCTTCGCATCGAACGGCGGGTTTCCGGCGACGCCGTCGACCGTCGAGATCGAATTGCCGAATCCCATGTCGGCCTTGCCGCCCTGTACCGCCTTCACGTTGGCGATGCCGGCGCCCGGCAGCACCTGCACCATTATGCCGGCCTGATCGGCAATATTGGCGATCGCGCCGCCGAGCGGATACCACGAGCCGCCCTGCGGCCCGGTCATCAGCCTGACCTGCTGGGCCTGGGCGCCGACGGCGCAGCAGAGCAACGCACTCGTGACCAGCGATGTTTTGATCGAAGAAATAGGCATAGGTGTCTCCTGAGGGTGAAATGCGCAAGGCAACCGTTGACCGCTTTTGCAGGCGTTCTGGTGGGTGTTATGGCCTTTCATCGTGGTCCGTCGTCTTCGACTTGTCATCGGCAATGACCCGAAGCGCGGCGCATTCGATGAGGCCCGGCGCACAATGTTCAGCGCTATCGGCGCTTTTCGGCCGACCGGCGCCATCAGAGGTCTAACGGAGGTCTAACGGAGGTTCTGAATCAATGCGGGCTTCGAATGTTCTGATCAGCGGCGCCGGCATCGCCGGCCCGACGCTGGCCTACTGGCTGCGCCGCCATGGCTTTGTGCCGACATTGGTCGAACGCGCCCCGGCGCTGCGCACCGGTGGCTACATCATCGATTTCTGGGGCACGGGCTACGACGTTGCGGAACGCATGGGCCTCCTGCCGCAGCTCAGGCCGCTCGGCTACGCCATCCAGGAGGTGCGCGCTGTCGCCAGCGACGGCGCGCACATCTCCGGATTTTCTGCCGACGCGTTTCGCGATGCGACGCAGGGCCGCTACCTGAGCATTGCGCGCGGCGATCTGGCCGAAACGATCTACGGCGCACTCGATGGTCAGGTCGAAGCGATCTTCGGCGACTCGATCGAGGCGATTTCCCAGGACGACAGCGGCATCGACGTAACGTTGGCGGCGGGTGGCGAGCACACCGTCGCATTGCGCACTTTCGAAGACCGCCTGCGCGCTTTGATCGAGCGCAAGCAGCATGCCGCAGCCAACTTCGCGGGCGCTTTCGCACCGCGCACCGCGTTCGGATTGTTCGTGCGGAACCTGGTCACGCGCGCGATGGGGTTCGCGCCGGTCGCCAGGCTCGTGGCCGAGCGCAGCTTGACGGATCGGTTCACGCTGCCGGACTATGCCGAGCCATGACCGACACACCAGACCCTCCGGGGACCACCGTCGAAGTTCCGGAGCGCAAGCGCCTGGGCATCAAGCGCGAATTGCTGTTGGCGGTGATGCCGACCGCGACGATCCTGCTGGTGCTCGCCTTCGTCGAAGCCTTGACCGAGCAACGCCTGTTGTTCGCCTCGCTCGCGTCGAGCGCTTTCCTGATTTATCTGGACCCGACCAGCAAGGTCAACAGCGTCCGCACACTCGTTCTCGCGCAGACCGGCGCGGCGCTGCTGGGGCTTGCCGCTTATTTGATTTTCGGTCCCGGCTATGTTTCGGCAGGGCTGGCGATGGTGCTGGTTATCGGCGGCATGGTGTCGCTCGACGCGATGCATCCGCCCGCCGTGTCGACCGCGCTCAGCTTCGGCTTGCGCGCCGGCGACGAAAGCAACCTCTTGCTGTTCGGGATGGCGGTGGGGATGACCGCCGTGTTGCTGTTGCTGCAGCGGCTGGCGGTCTATCTGGCGAAGCGCTCGTTGTAGCGGCGACCACCGGCGGCTGCGCGCGCGGATCGGGCCGGCAGCGCATCTCGCGCGGCAGTTTCTGGTTGCTCTGGAATTTATACAAAAAGTGGCTGAAATGCCCGGCCCTCTCAAATCCCAAGTGCAACACCCCCTTGTTTCATCCCCTTAAGGTGTTGCCATGAAATCCGACCAGAACTACCAACAGCTCAGCATCGACGAGCGCCACTTCATTGCCTTTGGCCTCGAGCATGAATTGAGCATCCGGGCAATTGCCCGGATGCTCAATCGCGCGCCTTCCACGATCAGCCGTGAAGTGTCGCGCAATGCGCCCGGGCCACATTACAGCGGCCAGTATGCCCAGCAGCGCTGCGTGCGCCGCCGCCGAGCTGGCCGGCCCGCGCCCAAGCTGCACCCGCAAAGCGAGCTGTTTGCCCTTGTCTGCGTGCTGGTGCGCCTGCACTGGTCGCCCCAGCAGATCGCCGGTTACCTGTTTATGCTCAATCCCCATCAGGCCAGCCACCGGGTCTGTCACGAAACCATCTACAACGCCATCTACGCCCAGCCGCGCGGGGAGCTGCGCCGCGAGCTCATCGCCTGCCTGCGCATGGCGCGCGCCAAGCGCTGGCCGCGCTCGCGCGGGGTGGACCGCAGGGGCCAGATCGTCGATCTGCTGAGCATCCATGTGCGCCCGCCCGAGGTAAATGACCGCCAGTTCCCCGGCCACTGGGAGGGCGACCTGATCAAGGGCGCGAACGGCGCGAGCGCAGTGGGAACCTTGGTGGAGCGCACCAGCAGGCTTTTGCTGCTGGTCAAGCTGCCTCATCCCCATCCGGCCACGGCAGCGCATGCGCTCGAGGCGTTCGGCGACAAGCTCAGGGCTATTGCCCAGCCGATGAGAAAGACGCTGACCTACGACCGGGGCCGGGAGATGGCCTATCACCGGCAATTGACAGAACAAACAGGCGTCACGGTGTACTTCTGTGACCCGCACAGCCCGTGGCAGCGCGGCTCCAACGAGAACACCAATGGCCTGGTGCGCCAATATTTGCCCAAGGGCACTGACTTATCCGTTTACAGCCAGGAGGAGTTGGACGCGATTGCAGATGAGATCAACAACCGGCCCAGGAAGACGCTGGGCTTTGCCTCCCCGCTGCAGGTGTACTCGCAGTGGCTCAAGCGCCTGGAGACGCCTGACCAGTCGATTCAGTAAGCTGCTCGACTGTTGCACTTGGAGTTGAAACCGCCCCCGTCATTCGTGCGCAGACAGCTATCGAATAAATAGCACTGTCGATGCGGAATTCGATCCCTGGAAGTCTATCCGCCAGCGGCGAGCAGTCCTCATGCGCGCGCTGGCGCAACCGCTGCCCGAGGCCTCATCGTCGCCATCGCCAGATAAACGCCACCGCCGATCGCAACGCCGAAAAACCAGCCATAGGTGTTCCACCACGCGGGCAGCAGTGTCGTGAAGTTCGGCAGGAAGGTCGAGAACACGCTGCCGATACCCGCAGCGACGAGCGCATTGACGTTCCAGCCGCCTTCGTAGCGGTATTCGCCGTGCTCCTGGTAGAGCGCCGCGACGTTGATCCGACCTTTGGCGACCATGTAATAGTCGACGAGGATGATGCCGAGCAGCGGGCCCATCGTCGCGCCGATCGCGTTGACGAAGTGCGACGCGTCGCCCTCCCACGGCGCGAACGGATAGAGCACCAACGCGATCGCCGCTGCAATGTAGCCACCGCGCTTGAAGCTGATCTGTTTGGGGAAGGTATTCGAGATGTCGAACGCGGCCGAGACGAAATTGGCGACGACATTGATGCCGAGTGTCGCCACCGCGAAAGTCACCGCCGCAATCAGTGCGAGCACCCAACTGTCGAACTTGGCCGAAATCTGCTCGGGATGGAGCAACACTTCGCCGTAGACCTTGAACGCAGCGAGTGTCGTGACGCCAGCCACCAGCGAAAATGCGATCAGATTGACGGGAAGACCCCACAGATTGCCGGTGGTGACGGCTTTGCGGTTCTTGGCGTACCGCGAAAAGTCGCAGAAATTGAGGTACAGCGCCGCGAAGTAGGTGATCCAGGTGGCGCCCACAGCCATCAACGCCCAGAACGATCCCGGCTCGCCGTTGACGCCGGCGTCGGCAGTTTTCTTCAGCAACAGGTTCATCGGAATGTCGTGATCGAACGAGAAGCCACCGGCCTTGATGCACAGACCCACCGCCAGAATCAGCATCGCAATCCATACGGCCGGGCCGGCCCAATCCTGAAACTTGCGCACCGTTTCCATGCCGCGCTGGATGATCAGGAGCTGCAACGCCCAGATCACGACATAGCAAATCACCTCGAGCCCCGAATGCCCTAGCCAGTGCGAGCTCTTGTGAAATTCGAGCATCGCATCGCTGCGGATCAAGAGCGCGACCATCGCGCCCGAAGCGGCTGCCGTCTGCGCGCCATACCAAAAACATGCGACGATCGCCCGCACCATCGCGGCCAGATTCGCGCCCCATACGCCGAAGGACGCGCGCGCGAGCACCGGATAAGGCACGCCGGTTTTCTCGCCCGCGTACCCTATCAACGACATCAGCACAAAAATCACCAGCGAACTCAAGCCGATCGCGATGATGAAGTTGATGAAGCTGCCGCACAAAAGAAACAGGCTGGCCGCGAGGTAGTAGCCCCAGAGGCTGTGCACGTCCGAGGTCCAGACATTGAAGATGCTGAACGCGCCCCAATGACGTTCTTTGGCAGGCGCCAGATCTTCGTTGTAGAGGCCGGGGGAAGGATTGCGAATTTCCATGGCTTGCTCCTCGTTGCTGTTGGTATCGACTGGGCGACCCGCCTGCCGGCGCGGGTTACGGGCCACGCACTGAATCGTGAGATTTTCCGATCGGCTCGACAAGCAGGGTGGCGCTAAAAAGCAACGCAGCAACCGGCGCCCGGGTCGATGAGAGAACACCGCGCGGAGCCGTTTCCGTGAATGAAAAAGGCAGGGCCGCTCCCGCGGTCCTGCCCTGGTCAACGGGGTTGAAATGGACTGGGCTACTTATTGAATCAACTTTGAATTAACTTCGGCCCGGTCTTTTTCTGCACCGCCTCGAAGCTCACGCCGTCGGCCAGTTCAACCACTTTCAACCCCCCGGGCGTCACGTCCATCACCGCGAGGTCGGTGATGATCCGGTCGACCACCGCAACGCCGGTGAGCGGCAAGGTGCACTGCTCGAGGATCTTCAAGTCTTCCGAGCCGTCCTTCTTTTTTGCGACGTGCTCCATGAGAACGATCACGCGCTTCACGCCAGCGACCAGGTCCATCGCGCCGCCCATGCCTTTGACCATCTTGCCGGGGATCATCCAGTTGGCGAGATCGCCCTTCTCGCTGACCTGCATCGCGCCGAGGATCGATAGGTTGATCTTGCCGCCGCGGATCATCGCGAAGCTGTCGTGGCTGCCGAAGATCGCGCTGCCGGGCAAGGTGGTCACGGTCTGCTTGCCGGCGTTGATGAGGTCGGCGTCGACCTCGTCTTCGGTCGGAAAGGCGCCGATGCCGAGCATGCCGTTCTCGCTTTGCAACCAGACTTCCTTGTCGCCGACGAAGTTCGCGACAAGGGTCGGAATGCCGATGCCGAGGTTGACATAGAAGCCGTCCTCGAGCTCTTTCGCTGCGCGTGCGGCCATTTGGTCTTGCGTCCAGGGCATCTCAAACTCCTTCGGTTGGGTTGGCCACGCCCTTGACGGGCACTTTGGGCACCGGCATTTCGGTATCGGCCGCGGCTTGCGCGATCGCGGCTTGCGCTTCCACCTTGGCGGCTTCCTTGTCGACCGGCGCCGCGGCGCTCAACGTGCGCTTCTCGATCCGCTTTTCGGGATGCGCGTTCAGCACGATCCGGTGCACGTAGATGCCCGGCAAATGGATGTCGTCGGGCGCCAGTTCGCCGACCTCGACGATCTTTTCGACCTCGACGATGCAGACCTTTCCCGCCATCGCAGCAGCCGGATTGAAGTTGCGCGCGGTGAGCCGAAAACGCAGGTTGCCCGATTTGTCGGCCACGTCGGCCTTCACCAGCGCGACATCCGGCACCAGTGCGCGCTCCATGATGAAGGTCTCGCCGTCGAACTCGTGGGTTTCCTTGCCCTCGGCGACCATCGTGCCGACGCCGGTCTTGGTGTAGAAGGCCGGAATGCCGGCGCCGCCCGCGCGCAGCTTTTCGGCCAGCGTGCCTTGCGGCGTGAATTCGAGCTCGAGTTCGCCCGCCAGATATTGGCGCTCGAACTCCTTGTTTTCGCCAACATAGCTCGCAATCATCTTTTTGATCTGGCGCGTTTCGAGCAGCTTGCCGAGCCCGAAACCGTCGACACCCGCATTGTTCGAGATGCAGGTCAGGTTCTTGACTTTGCTGTCGTGAAGCGCCTGGATCAGCGCTTCGGGAATGCCGCACAGGCCGAAACCACCAACGGCCAGCATCTGGCCATCGGCAATCACGCCTTCGAGCGCCGCATCGGCGTCGGTATAAATCTTGTTTGCCATTGAGTTCTTTCTGGAAACGGTTACGGCACGGATGGCTGCCGCAACATGAGCGATGACGATACTACGACCCGGCTCGGCGTCGGCCGGCGATCGAACGTGTTCGACAGCGTTCGACGCCGAAATCAAGCGCAATCAAGCGCGATTCGGCCCGCTTGAATCGGCCCATCCCTCGGGGTGATTACCTACAGAAATGCGCTGCTCACCGGCTCAAGATGCTGCGATGACACACGTAAAACTGGTAGTGCAAGAACCCAATCCCGGCGATTTCGTCTGGGCGTTGATGGAGTCCGAAGAAGACGGCTCCGATGAGCACGAGGTGCAGTCCGCCGATGCCGGTGTCGACTCGTACGAAGCGGCATTGGCAGCTGGCACCCGCGCGCTCAAGCGACGGCTCGGCCCGGATGCCAAAGCGCATTGAACGCGCAGCGACAGCTTGTCGTGCCGATCGTTTGGCGCAGGACTACTTGCCTTTGATGGCAAGCAACTCGATTTCGAAATCGAGCGTCGCGTCGGGCGGAATCACGCCGCCAGCGCCACGACTGCCGTAGGCGATCGAAGGCGGACAGGTCAGCTTCGCCTTGCCGCCGACTTTCATGCGCTGCACGCCTTCGGTCCAACAAGGAATCACGCGATTGAGCGGGAACTCGGTCGGTTCGCCACGCTTGTAGGAACTGTCGAATTCCTTGCCGTTTTCGGGGAACATGCCCCGGTAGTTGACAGTGACGGTATCGGTCGCGGCTGGCGAAGCGCCGGCGCCCTCTTTCAACGACCGATAGACGAGGCCGCTGTCGGTTTTGACGGGTTCGCTTTGCGCCCAGACAGCGGGCGCACTAATCAGGGTGGCGAGAATGGCGCAGGCGAAGATTCGCACATTGGTTCCTTGACGTGACCTCGACGCGAGGCGGTTCATGATTATCGCAACTGCCAGCGGCGCGCTCTGCATTCGATTTGCTACTGTTTTGATAGCTGACTGCGCTTACGCAGCCGGCGCTGCGGGCATAAATGGCTTGAAGACACATCCGGTTGCATGACCCGGTCAAAGAACATCCCCTCACCTCGAAGGAATATCCCGATGAACGATGCCAATGCAGCTCTCGCGGCCGAGCGCTATCCCCTGGCCGAACTGAATGATTTGCCCGACGACATTCGCAGCGCCGTGATCGAAGTGCAGGAAAAAGCCGGCTTCGTGCCCAACGTTTACCTCGCGCTCGCCCGCCGGCCCGCGGAGTGGCGCGCGTTCTTCGCGTACCACGACGCACTGATGTTGAAGGAGACGGGCTCGTTGACCAAAGGCGATCGCGAGATGATCGTCACCGCGACCAGCGCAGTCAACAAATGCCTTTACTGCGTCGTCGCGCACGGCGCGTTGCTGCGCATCTACGAGAAAAAAGCGCTGGTCGCCGACCAGGTCGCAGTCAACTGGCGCAAAGCCGATATCGGACCCCGCCAGATGGCAATGCTCGAATTTGCGATGAAGGTCTGCGAGCATGCCGACCAAATCGGCGAGGCCGACTTCGCCGCGCTCGGCGCACACGGCTTCGACGACGAAGACGCCTGGGACATCGCCGCGATCACCGCGTTCTTCGGCTTGTCGAACCGCATGGCGAGTTTCTCCGACATGCAGCCGAATCCGGAGTTCTTCCTGATGGGCAGGGTGCCGCGAGAGAAAAAGGCCAACTGACGCGGCAGCGGCAACCGGCCCGCCATGTCAGGTCACGGGCGCCGGGTTGAACAGCACCAATGCGTTGTGCAGCTTCCACTCTTCGGCCCAGGTCTTCTTGCGGCCGCTCGCCACCTCGAGCATCAGACGAAACAGCTCCCAGCCGAGTTCTTCGATCGTAGCGGCGCCGTCCGCGATGCGTCCGGCATTGAGGTCCATCAGGTCGTGCCAGCGTCGCGCCAGATCGCTGCGGGTCGCGACCTTGATCACCGGCACTGCCGCCAGCCCGTAAGGCGTGCCGCGACCGGTGGTGAATACGTGCAGGTTCATGCCGGCGGCGAGCTGCAAGGTGCCGCAGATGAAGTCGCTGGCCGGTGTGGCGGCAAAGGTCAGGCCACGGCTCTTGAGCTTTTCGCCGGGCGACAGCACGCCGGTGATCGGCGCCGATCCCGACTTGACGATCGATCCCATCGCTTTTTCGACGATGTTGGACAGACCGCCCTTCTTGTTGCCCGGCGTGGTGTTCGCGCTGCGGTCCGCGCTGCCGCGTGCGAGGTAGGCGTCGTACCAGGCCATCTCGCGGATCATGGCTTCGGCTATTTCTCGTGTGGCCGCGCGCGCGGTCAACTGATCGATTCCGTCGCGCACTTCGGTGGTTTCGGAAAATATCACGCTGGCGCCGGCACGCACCAGCAGGTCGGTGCAAAAACCGACAGCCGGATTGGCGGTGACGCCCGAGAACGCGTCGCTGCCGCCGCACTGCACGCCGACCACGAGTTCGCTCGCCGGCACGGTTTCGCGTCGGCGAGCGTCGAGGCGCTCCAGATGAACCTCGGCCTGGCGCAGGATCGATTCGACCATCGAAATGAAGCCGATGTGCGCGTCGTCCTGCAGGCAGACCACGTCCAGCTTGGGCTCAGCCGTGTCGCCGATGTCGGCGACGTTACGCTCGTCGACGATCGGAAAACTCCCGGGCGGCAGAAGCCGCTCGGGCTGAAGCTTTTCGCAACCGAGGCTGACCACCATCAACTCGCCGCCGAAATTGGGATTCAGGCTGATGTTGCGCAGTGTGCGAATCGGCACCACCGCGTCGGGCGCGTCGATTGCCACGCCGCAACCGTAGCCGTGCTCGAGCGCGACCACGTCGTCGACGTTGGGAAAGCGCGACAGCAGTTCGGCCTTGATGCGTGAGACGGCGAACTCGGTCACGCCGGCGACGCATTGCACGGTCTGCGTGATTGCCAGGATGTTTCGGGTGCCGACCGATCCGTCGGCATTGCGATATCCCTCGAAGGTGTAGCCCTCCAGCGGCGCGGCGGCGCCCGGCTTGACCGTCGCGATCGGCAGGCCGTCGAGCGAACGTGCACCGGGCATGTCCAGCAAGCGTTCGTGCACCCAGCTACCCGCCCGAACGTCCTTGATGGCGTATCCGATGGCGATGCCATAACGCAACACCGGAGCGCCAGCCGCGATGTCGGTCAGCGCCACCTTGTGGCCTTGCGGTACCCGATCGACCAGCACCAGACCCGACGCCAGTGCGGCGCCGGCAGCAAGTCCGCCGTCGTTGGCCACGATCGCGACGTTGTCGAGATCGTTCATGCGGATAGTCAGCGGAGATGAAGACATGCAATCCCTCTTTCGTTTGCCTGACGAAGCGGCTTCATGTGCCGTGTTTCACGGCGGTTCGATCGGAGGCCGCGGCATCGATTCGCCGGCTCTTGCGCGCGCTGTAGACCGAGTACCCGACCGACAGCGCGATCAGCACCCAGAGAAACACGGCGATCGGGCTCTTCGTGAAGAAGATGGTGAGCGTGCCGAACGACTCGATGCTCTTCACGAAATAGACCTCGGCAGTTTGCCCCAGGATGAACCCGATGATGAACGGCGCAATCTCAAGGCCCAGCTTCGTACCCAGCCACCCGAACACGCCGAAGAGAAACAGCGTCCAGACATCGAACATGATGCCGCTGTTGATCGCATACGCGCCGACGACGCACATCATCATGATGCCCGGCTACAGCAGGTACTTCGGGATCATGATGACCTTGGCGATGTAGCGGATCGCGTAGAACATGATCACAAACATCAGCAGGTTGGCGATGATCAGTCCGACCATCATGACGTTCCATATGTCCCCATGCTCCGCGATGAAGAGCGGCCCCACCTGGATGCCCTGCAAGGTGAAAGCGCCAATCAGCACCGCTGTGGTGCTGTCACCGGGAATGCCCAGCGACAGCAGCGGAATGAGCGCGCCGCCGGTCAGTCCGTTGTTGGACGACTCCGACGCGGCAAGGCCCGCGGGGTGGCCGGTGCCGAACTTCTCGGGCTCTTTGGAGAAGTTCTTGGCTTGCGAACAGGCCAGCACCGAAGCCGCACTGCCGCCAACGCCGGGCAGAAGCCCGATGAAAGTACCGAGGGACGACGAGCGGATCAGGTTGACGGTTTGACCCTTGAAGACCGACCACGAGAATCGCTTTCGCGCATCGAGCGAGACCTTGCGCGCTGTTTCGTCCATAGTTCACGCCGTCGGCGCCGGTGTCGAGCGTCTTCATGAGGATGCCCGGCTCCAGCCAAGGCACACGGACCACGGGCACGGTGTCGGTCGTCGAGATGGCCTGCAGCATCTGCACTATCGCCTGGTAGTCGACCACGCCATGCTGCAGGTCGATGGTCAGCGTGTCCCAACCCTGATGCGCCATGGTCTCGGTAGAGAAGCTGTTGGGGATGGCGAGCCAGCCGTTGACGGCAGCGACTTCCGACTGCCAGATCGCGCGCAGACAGTTTTCTCTCATGGGGTCTCCTCGGAAAGACGAAAGCTTCGCGCTTGCGAAAGCTGGGAAAAACTGGCGATCCCTATCGGTCGAGCGCGGGGCGCTTGGGGTCGAACTTCCAGCCCGGAACGAGGAACTGCATCGCCGCCGAGTCATCGCGGGCGCTGAGGCCGTGTTGCTGGTAGAGCCGGTGCGCTTTCTCGACTTCGGCCATGTCCAGCTCGACCCCCAGACCGGGTTTTTTCGGAACCTGCACCATGCCGCCGTCGATCCGGAACGGTTCTTTGGTCAGGCGCTGACCGTCCTGCCAGATCCAGTGGGTGTCGATCGCGGTGACCTTGCCCGGTGCGGCAGCGCCGACGTGAGTGAACATCGCGAGCGACACGTCGAAGTGGTTGTTCGAATGCGAACCCCAGGTCAGGCCCCAATCGCGGCAGGTCTGCGCCACGCGCACCGAGCCGGCCATGGTCCAGAAATGCGGATCTGCCAGCGGAATATCGACCGACTGCAACGACAGCGCGTGGGTCAACTGGCGCCAGTCGGTCGCGATCATGTTGGTGGCCGTGGGCAGGCCGGTGGCGCGGCGGAATTCGGCCATCACTTCCCGACCTGAAAAACCGTCCTCGGCGCCGCACGGATCTTCGGCATAGGCCACCACGCCGCGCATGTCGCGCATCAGGCGGATCGCATCCTTCAGCAGCCAACCACCGTTCGGGTCCAGCGTGACGCGGGCCTTCGGGAATCGTTCGTGCAGGGCCACGATCGCTTCGACCTCCGCGTCGCCGCGCAACGCACCGCCCTTGAGCTTGAAGTCGTTGAAGCCGTAGCGCTCGTAGGCGGCTTCGGCCAGCCGCACGATCGCCTCGGACGTCATCGCCTTTTCGTGCCGCAGCCGCGACCATGCGTTGTCGGCATCGGGTTCACTCGCATACGGCAGATCAGTCCTGGACTTGTCGCCCACGAAGAAGAGGTAGCCGAGCATCTCGACCGCATCGCGTTGCTGGCCTTCGCCGAGCAAGGCGGCTACGGGCACCTCGAGGTGCTGGCCCAGTAAATCGAGCAGGGCCGACTCGACCGCGGTGACTGCATGGATCGTGGTGCGCAGATCGAAGGTCTGCAGGCCGCGGCCGCCCGCATCGCGGTCGGCGAACCGGCGCTGCACTTCTTGCAGCAGGCGTTGCTGCGAACCGAGCGGCTGCCCGACAACAAGGACGCGCACGTCTTCCAGGGTCTGGCGGATTTTCTCGCCGCCCGGCACTTCGCCGACGCCGGTTCGGCCGGCGCTGTCCGTGAGGATCAGCAGATTGCGGGTGAAGAACGGGCCGTGTGCGCCGCTCAGGTTGAGCAGCATGCTGTCGCGGCCCGCGACGGGAACGACCCGCAGTGCGGTGATGGTCGGCGTGCCTGGCATCGGGGTGTCTCCTGTGCTTGGTTGAAGTCCCGCAGCAGCTACGGTAGCGCTACCACGAGTTCTTCCAATGGTAGCGCTACCTCAACGGCGTCACAAGTCCCAACTTTTAGGGGTTTACCCTATTTAAACGCTGCGCGATCGACTATCGAGAAACCGATGTCGACGACTCGCCGATCGACTGCGCGGCCTTGCGCACGGTCGACGATGAAGCGCGCGGCTTGCCTGCCGATGGCCGCTCCATCGATCTGTACGGTGGTCAGCGCGGGATGCAGGTCGGCGGCGTATTCGATGTCGCCGAAGCCGACCACGCCGAGTTGGTCCGGGATCGAAATGGCGCGCGCCTGAGCTTCAGTGATCACGCCCAGGGCCAAAAGGTCCGAGCTGCAGAAAACCGCCTCGACCCCGCCGCCCTCCCGCAGCAGACGATCGAGCGCGCCGCGCCCGCTTCCCAAAGTGGCGGGCGCCGGGACAACGACGACCTTTACTTCGGGCAGACCCAGCGCCCTCGCGGCGTCGCAGAAGGCCGCATGGCGCCGCTCGGAGCGTTCGTCGTCGGCGGCCACGACTGCGAGGCGGCGGTGGCCCTTCTGGTGCAGGAACCCGACCACTGCCCGGCCGATGTCGACGTGCGAAAAGCCGACCACCATGTCGATCGGATTCGGGGTCAGATCCCAGGTCTCCACGACCGGAATTCCCGCCGCGAGCAGCCGTTTGCGCCCCTGCGTCGAATGCATGATTCCGGTCAGGACGATGCCGTCGGGGCGCCGGCCGATGATCGCCTCCAGCAACGCGTCTTCGCGGGAGTCGGCATAGCCGCTCTGGCCGAGCATCAATTGATAGCCCTGCTCGTCGAGCGCTGCGGTCAGAGCCTGAACGGTCCGGAAATACACAGGCCCGGCGATGGTCGGGACAAGGGCTGCGACGAGCTTGCTGCGCGCCGACGCAAGGCCTCCGGCCAGCAGGTTGGGAACATACCCCGTGCGGCGAACGGCTTCGGTCACCTTGCGCAGCACTTCCGGAGAGACGCGGCCCGGCGTATTCAGCGCCCGAGAGGCGGTGATCGGCGCCACCGCAGCCAGGCGCGCCACGTCGTGCAGGGTGACGTTGCCGCTGCCGCGTCGGCTGCGCTTCGATGGAGAAGGGGTGGTTGCGTCCACACCTCATCTTATGCGATGGATAGCGCTACCAGAGTGACACCGCGTCGGACTCGAAAGGAGCAACGCTATCGAAACGATAGCTTTCTCCGCTCGTCCAGTGGGCGTTCCAAGCACATTTGGATCAAAACGCCGCCTGCTGCGAAAAGACCTCGCCAGGGCCGCGCCAAGGCCGCGCCCCTCGGGCTACGAAACGATCTCGCGCAGCCAGTCCGGCAGTGCCATCGCTTTCTGCTTCGGAAAATCGACCCAGATCGTGGTCGCGCCGCCGGCTGCGCAGATGACGTCGGGCGCTTCGGAGCGCGCCATCGTGACCCAGGTTTCGAATGTGGTGCGCGCCGGGTCGCTTACGTACATGCGCGTCACCACCTGGCCGGGGTATTCGAGCTGGCGGTAGAAGTTGCAGAACGCGTTGACGATGACGACGCCCTCGCCTTCGCGATCGGCACCGACGCCGATCGAGGTGAACCAGTCGATGCGCGCGGTTTCCATGTAGCGGAAGTAGCTCGCGTTGTTCAGGTGGCCCATCGCGTCCATGTCGCCCCAGCGGATCGGAATCGACATTTCGAAGACCAGCTTTTTTTGTTCGGGAATTTCGAGTTTCATGCTTCGGATGAGGGTTTTCGGCAAGACGCAATACGCTTTTTGCTACACTTTCAATAGCTGCCTGCGCAGTACCAGCGGGCGCTACAGGCACTTTTCCCATAAATTTAACGCGCTAGCTGCAGAACTAACGCAGCGCCCAGGCCGATGCTCCCGAGCCGTGCCCAATCGCGACAGGAAGCCATGTGACGTGCCGCCTAGAATGAATCCACAGCGCGGTCTTACCAATGGAGCCGCCTCATTATCGAAGAGACACAAAAAAGATGACCCAAGACGAAATCCTCGCCAAATTCGGCCCGCGCGAAGCCATGGAGTACGACGTGGTCGTGGTCGGCGCCGGTCCGGCCGGGCTCGCGACCGCGATTCGCTTGAAGCAGATGGCCGCGCTCAACGAGAAGGAAATTTCGGTCGTGGTGCTCGAAAAAGGCTCGGAGCCCGGCGCCCACATTCTGTCGGGCGCGATCATGGACCCGCGCGCCATGAACGAATTGATTCCCGACTGGCGCGAAAAGGGCGCGCCGATCACGCAGGAAGTGACCGAGGACGCATTCCTTTTCATGAGCGAAACCGGCGCCACGCGCACGCCGAACTTCATCTTGCCGCCGTGCTTTCACAACGACGGCAATTACATCGTGAGCCTGGGCAATGTGACCCGTTGGATGGCGCAGCAAGCCGAAGAACTCGGCGTCGAGATTTTTCCGGGTTTCCCTGCGGCCGAAGTGCTCTACACCGACGACGGCAAGGTGCGCGGCGTCGCGACCGGCAACCTCGGCATCGGCAAGAACGGCGAGCCGACCGACAATTTTCAGCTCGGCATGGAACTGCATGCCAAGTACACCGTGTTCGCCGAAGGCTCGCGCGGCAGCCTCGGCCGTCAGTTGATCGCGAAGTACAAACTCGACGACGGCAAGGATCCGCAAAGCTACGGCATCGGCATCAAGGAGCTGTGGGAGATCGACCCCGCCCGCCATCAGCCAGGCTTGGCACTGCACAGCGCCGGCTGGCCGCTGCCGTCCGATACCTACGGGGGCTCGTTTTTGTACCATGCCGAAAACAACCAGATCATCATCGGCTATGTGGTCGGCCTCGACTACCAGAACCCGTATCTGAACCCGTTCGAGGAATTCCAGCGCTTTAAAACCCATCCGCGAATTCGCTGGTATTTCGAAGGCGAAGACAAGGGCCATAAAGCGCCCAAGCGAATCGGCTATGGCGCGCGCGCGATCACCGCGGGCGGGCTGCTGGCGTTACCCAAAACCGTGTTCCCGGGCGGCGTGCTGGTCGGCTGCGAAGCGGGCTACCTGAACGCGAGCCGCATCAAGGGCAGCCATGCGGCAATCAAGACCGGCATGCTCGCGGCCGACGCGGCATTCGATGCAGTGGTCGCGGGCCGCCAGCACGACGAACTTGACGCCTATCCGGCAGCGTTCGAGAAAAGCTGGCTGCACGACGAACTCAACAAGTCGCGCAACTTCAAGCAATGGTTCAAGAAGGGTCAGGCCGTCGGCACGCTGATGACCGGCATCGAGCAGTTCGTGCTCCGCGGCCGCATTCCGTGGACGATTCACCGTGACCAACCCGACTACGCGCAGCTCGAGCCCGCGACCGACTACGAAAAAATCGCCTACCCCAAGCCCGATGGCAAGCTGACCTTCGACCGGCTGACCAGCGTGTTCATCAGCAACACCAACCACGAAGAGAACCAGCCCGCGCACCTGACCCTGAAAGACCCGGCGGTGCCGACCGAGATCAACCTGCCGAAGTACGCAGGCCCCGAGCAGCGCTATTGCCCCGCTGGCGTCTACGAGTACGTGCCCGACGAGAGGAGTGACGAAAAGGACGGCAAGCAGCGATTGCAGATCAACGCGCAAAACTGCGTGCATTGCAAGACTTGCGACATCAAGGACCCGACGCAGAACATCGTCTGGGTCACACCCGAAGGCGGCGGCGGGCCGAACTACGTGGGGATGTAGCGGTGCCGGGTCGGGCCAAATCGGGCAAGACCGGCTACGACTGCCCGAGCTTCTTGAGCCGCGCCGGCTCCACGATCTCGATCCAGTAGCCGTCCGGGTCCTTGACAAAGGCGACGTCTTTCATCTTGCCTTCTTCGGGCCGCTTGACGTAAGCGACCTCGTTCTGGTCGAACCAGCGGATCGCGGCGCCCAAGTCAGGCACTGAAAAGCAGATGTGGCCGAATCCCTGCGGCTTCGCGTTGCCGTCGTGGTATGAGAAGTCGGCGTCGTCTTCGCTGCCCCAGTTGTGGGTCAATTCGAGAATGCCGCGCTGGCCGAACATCCACGCGGTGCGCTCGCCGGCATCTTCGGGCGGCGCGTCGCCGCCTGCCGCGCGATGCAGAAAATAAAGCGAGAACTTCATCTCCGGAAAGTCGAGCTTGCGCAGCACACGCATGCCGAAAACGCGGGTGTAGAAGTCGAGCGCGACTTTCGGGTCCTTGACCCGCAGCATCGTGTGGTTGAGCACGAAGCCACGCGATGAATCGCTCGGCCGTGGCTCGACGCCCGGATGGGTTTCGGTGGTGAAAGTCATTGGATCTCTATCGGGACCGGGCGACCGCCAAAGGGTGCAAGGCGCTCAGCTTGGGCGGCGCCGCTTCCAGCGTGCTCGCGGCCCGCTCGCTCGCCAATAGCCGCCGGCGCAGGTAGCGCATGCAGGTCACGCGCAGGAACGAGGCGAAGTTGGGCACCTCGCCGCGATGCATGAGGATTTCGTCGTGAAAGGTCGCGACCAACGCGTTGGTCGTGCAGCCCTCTTCCTCGGCCATTTCAGCCAGTGTGTCCCACATCATGTTCTCGAGTCGCAGGCTGGTCAGCACGCCATGGATGCGCACGGTACGCGAGCGCTGCTCGTACTGGATCGGGTCGGCTTTGACGAAAAATTCGCACATGCTTGTCTCCTCGATTCGTAAGACGTGACCCGTCAGATGGTGCGGGCCTTCATTTCCTTGGCAATGTAGTCGGCTTGCCGGATCGCCAAAGACACGATGGTAAGCGTGGGGTTCTCTGCGCCGCCGCTGGTGAACTGGCTGCCGTCGCTGATGAACAGGTTAGCAACGTCGTGGGTCTGACCGTATTTGTTGCAAACGCTGTTCTTGGCCGATGCGCCCATACGGCAGGTGCCGAGATTGTGGGTCGACGGATATGGCGGCGTGCGAAACGACTTGATCGCGCCTGCAGCCTCGTAGATACGCTGACCCTGGGCGAACGCATGTTCGCGCATCGCGAGGTCGTTGGCGTGATCGTCGTAGTGGACGTTCGGAATCGCGCTGCCCCACTTGTCTTTCTCGCTCGCATGCAACGTGACGCGGTTGTTCTCGCTCGGCATGTCTTCGCCGACGATCCACATGCCGGCCAGGTTGGCGTAGTTGTCCATGTACTCGGCGAAATCGGCGCCCCAGCCGCCCGGGTTCAAAAACGCGGCCATGAAAGGTACGCCGAGCGACAGCGTTTCGAGTTCGTAGCCGCCGACGAAGCCGCGCTTGGGGTTGTTGACCGCCTCGTCGCGCACGATTCCCGCCATCGTCGTGCCGCGGTACATGTGAACCGGTTGCTTGAACATGCCGTAGACGGTGCCGGTCAAATGCCGCATGTAGTTGCGACCGACCTGGCCCGAGCTGTTGGCCAGGCCATCCTTGAACATGTTGGAGGCCGACAGCAGCAACAAGCGCGGCGATTCGATCGAATTGCCCGCGACGCAAACGATGCGGGCTTTCTGGCGCTGCTCCTTGCCGTCCTTGTCGAAATAGACGACGCCGGTCACTTTGCCTTTGTCGTCGTGCTCGATGCGGGTCACATGGCTTTCGGGCCGCAGGTCGAGGTTGCCGGTGTTCTCGGCTTTCGGAATTTCGGTGTAGAGCGTGCTCCACTTGGCGCCGCTCTTGCAGCCCTGAAAGCAGAAGCCGATCTGCATGCAGCGCGCACGGCCGTCGCGGGGCTGGCTGTTGATCGCCATGTTGCCGGTATGCACTTCCTTGTAGCCGAGCTTGTTCGCGCCGTTGTAGAGCACCTTGAAGTTGTTGTTGCCCGGCAGGCCCGGAATGCCGTTGGTGCGCGTGACGCCCATCTTGTCTTCGGCTTTGGCGTAGTAAGGCGCCATCTCGGCGAGTGTCAGCGGCCAGTCCATCAGGTTCGCGCCCTTGATGTCGCCATAGTCGGTGCGAACCTTGAACTCGCGCTCCTGGAAGCGCAGCGACGCGCCGGCCCAGTGCGTGGTGGTGCCGCCGACGGTTTTGCAGATCCAGCTCGGCAAATTCGGAAAGTCCTTGGCGACCCGCCAATCGCCCGAGGTGGTGCGTTTGTCGAGCCACGCAATCTGCGCGAACGACTTCCATTCGTCGTTCACGAAGGTTGCGATCGACTGCTGCGCGCCTGCCTCCAGAACCACGACCTTGACGCCCTTCTGGCACAACTCGTTGGCCAGGGTGCCGCCGCCCGCGCCGGAACCGATGATGACGACCACCGAGTCGTCGCTTGTTTCGAACTTCGCCATGTTTTGTCTCCTGCCCTCGTGAGCCGGTTGAATGTTTGTGTTGAATGAAAGTCGGGGTCAGCCGAAGTACGGCGGCGGGCTTGCCGCATCGGGCGGGTCGGGCAGCCACTTCAGATCCTGAAAGCCGCGCGTGATGTAACCGCCCTTGTCCCACGATGCGCCCTGGTAGCCGAAGACGGTGTAGGCCATGTCGTTGTCGTAGAGCGAAGTCACGCATTGACCGCGCACCGCGTTGAAAAACGGTTGGCCTTCCATGGCCTTCACGATCGCGAGCTTCTTGTCTGCCGACGCCTTCGCGAAGCTGCCGTCCGCGGCTTTGTCGAGCGCGGCGATGCCGCCTTGCAGTAACGCGATCGAGTCGCCGTCTTTCGCCGCCTTCGCATCGAGGTCTTTGACGAGCAATGCATACACCGCATCCGGCAGCTTTTCGTGCGGATACAGCACGCGGCCCATCGCCATCAGGGTTTCGCCGTCGCTCTGACTCAATTTCTGAAGCTCGACGGCCCAGGTTCGCGACGGCGCGAGCAGCGCCACGGCCGAGCCGGCCGCGAGCGTCCCCATCAGAATGCCCGAGCCTTTCAGAAAGCTGCGGCGCACCAGCGGCAGGTCGAGCTTGGGAATTTCGCCGCTCTCTTCTCCACACGCATCGGCAGGGGCCGAGCCCCGCGCAGCAATGTCGATCACTCGCATGCCATGTCTCCTTGTTTGAAATTCGATCGGGACCGGGCGACGTCCTCGCCGACAAGCATTACTGCATACGGTTCTCGCAAGCGGGTTTTAACCAGATACCTACAGATGGAAAACCCGAGCGCGCCGGGGCGCAAAAGCGATCCGGCGTCGCATACCATTCGACTCCCCTCGCGACCTACTCGCGCGCATCAATCCATGCGCGCATCAATGACCTGGAAAGACCCACACATGAAACTGACCCGAATCGCCGCCGCTTTTGCGGTTGGCTTCGCCCTCGCCTGCTCGGCCAAGGCGCAGACCGTCATGAAAATCAGCATCTCGACCACTCAGAATTCGCATCAGGGCATCGCGATCGATACCTTCGCGAAAGAAGTGGCGGCTCGCACCAACGGCCGCTACAAGATCGAGACCTTCTACAACGGCGCCCTCGGCGGCGAGCGCGAATCGATCGAAGCGGTGCAACTCGGCACCCAGGCGCTGGCGTTTTCCTCGACCGGCCCGGTTCCGAACTTCGTGCCCGAAACCAAGTTGCTCGACGTGCCTTTCCTGTTCCGCGACAAGGCACATGCACGTGCGGTGCTCGACGGGCCGATCGGTGACGACCTGCTCAAGAAGTTCGACTCCAAAGGCTTCAAAGCGCTGGCCTGGGCCGAGAACGGCTTTCGCCACATGACCAACAACAGGCTCGAGATCAAGACGCCGGACGACTTGAAGGGCCTGAAAATGCGAACCATGGAAAACCCGGTGCACATCGCCGCGTACAAGGCATTCGGCATCGTGCCGACGCCGATGGCTTTCCCGGAGGTATTTACCGCGCTGCAGCAGGGCACTGTCGACGGGCAGGAGAACCCGCTGTCGGTAATTCTTTCAGCCAAGTTCGATCAGGTGCAGAAATACCTGTCGCTCACCGGCCATGTCTATTCGCCAGCGATCTTCCTTATGAACAAAGGCGATTTCGACAAACTCAGCGCCGACGACAAGAAGGCGTTTCTCGATGCGGCGAAAGAAGGCGTGAAAGCCAATCGCGCGCGCGTCGACGAAGACGACAAGACCGGCGTGGCCGAGTTGCGCAAGCGCGGCATGAAGGTGACCGAGAACATCGACAAGGCCAAATTCGTCGAAGCGCTCAAGCCGGTCGAAGCCCAGTTCGAAAAGCAGTTCGGCAAGGAAGCGCTCGACAAGATCCGTAATTACAAATGATGCCGGAGCGCTGGGTGCTATTAATTATATAGCTGCCTGCGCATGCGCTGTAAGGGTTTCAGGCCTTTTTCTTATAAATCTCGTTCAAGCATGAAAAACGCGGTGCTCGCGATCGACCGATGGACGACCGGCTTCGCGATGGCCGTCGCGTGCGCCATGATGGCCATCGCAGCAAGCTTGGGAATGTTCCAGATCGTCACGCGATTCGTCCTGGCGCAACCCGCCGAATGGTCCGAAATCCTGATCCGAGTCAGCCTGATATGGATGGTGTTCATGGGCATTCCGGCGGCGTTCCGGCTCGGCGCGATGGTCAGCGTCGACGTGCTGTACCGCTGGAGCCCGCCGCGGTTCAAACGCGTGTTCGACACGGTGGTCAGCCTGGCCGCGCTGGTGCTCGTCGGCATCATCGTCTGGTGGGGCTGGGACTATGCGCAGCGCGGCAGCGTTCAGAGCATGGCCGGACTCGAATCGGTGTCGATGTTCTGGGCCTATCTGGCGCTGCCGGTCGGCGGCCTGTTCAGCATGGTCGGCATCGCCGCGAACTGGCTCGACCCGAAGCGGATGGAACTGGAGACGGCGCAGTGAGCGCATCGAACAACGCGGCCATCGCCTCTCGCGAGGTGCGCGCATGACCGCCGCGATGCTGACCACGATGCTGCTGTGCTTCGCGCTCACGGTGTCGGTCGCGGTATCGATCGGGCTCGCGTCGATCGTCGGCATTCAGGTGACGAACGCGAACATGTTGATCTCGGTCAAGGAGATGTTCAACGCGATCAACAAATTTCCGCTGGCCGCGATTCCGTTTTTCATCCTGGCCGGCAACATCATGGAAACCGGCGGCATCTCGAGGCGCCTGGTCGAATTCGCCAAAAGCATCGTCGGCGGCGTGCAGGGCGGCTTGCCGATGACCTGCGTGCTGACCTGCATGATCTTCGCGGCGGTGTCGGGCTCGTCGGTCGCGACCACCTTCGCGATCGGCGCGATTTTGATTCCCGCGCTCATCGCGCACGGCTATCCGGTGACCTGGGCCGCGTCACTGCAGGCGACCAGCGCCGAACTCGGCGTGATCATTCCGCCGTCGATTCCGCTGATCCTCTACGGCGTCAGCGCCGAAGTGTCGATCGGCGAGCTTTTTATCGCGGGCTTCGGCCCGGGCGTGCTCATCGGCGGCGCGCTGATGCTCTTCGTCTGGGCCTGGTGCCGCTGGCGTGGCTGGGGCAAGGAAGACGGCGACGGCAGGCTGCCCTTCGGCCGCGCGACCTTGCAGGCCGGCTGGGCGCTGCTCATGCCGGTGATCATCCTCGGCGGCATCTACGGCGGCATCTTCACGCCGACCGAGGCCTCGGCCGTAGCGGTGTTCTACGCATTGGTCGTCGGCCTCTTGATCTACCGCGAGATCAAGCTGGCCGACCTGTACCGGATCCTGCGCAAGTCGGTGTTGTCTAGCGCCGTGGTGATGTTCATCATCGCCAACGCCGGGCTGTTCGCCTTTTTGATCACGCGGGCCGGTGTGCCCGATGCAATCGGCCGTTGGCTCGAACAGGCGCTCCAGTCGCCCGGCTACTTTTTGCTCGGTGTCAACGCGGCGCTGTTCGTGATCGGCATGTTCATCGAGACCAGCGCTGCGATCATCGTGCTGGCGCCGATTCTGGCGCCGGTAGCGCAGCATTTCGGCGTCGATCCGGTGCATTTCGGACTGGTGATGGTGGTCAACCTTGCGCTCGGCATGATCACACCGCCTTTCGGCGTCAATTTGTTCGCGGCTTGTACCGTGGCACGGATTTCGCTGGACCGCATGATCCGGGATTTGGTCCCGTTCGTGCTCGTGATCCTGGCCTGCCTGATGGTCATCACATACCTGCCGGGGTTATCGCTCGGTCTGCGCGACTGGGTCTACACCAGGTAAGCCGGGCCCTCGCCGCGCCCGTTAGGATGACGGCACAAGAGGCGAGTCTTCTGCCGACCCGACGCGCGTAGAACTTGCGCGGCGACGGATCATGGCGCTCGCACGATGGACTTGCGACCACCGGAGGAACTGCTTATATGGCCAACGCATCTGCCGAACCGCTCACGACGCCGCTCTACGACCTGCACCTCGAGCTCGGCGCGCGGATGGTCGACTTCGCCGGCTATTCGATGCCTGTGCAGTATCCCGCCGGCCTGCTGGCCGAGCACCGGCACACGCGCGAGGCGGCCGGTCTGTTCGATATTTCGCATATGGGCCAGCTGGAGCTCGTTGGCCCTGAAGCCGCGATGGCCGCCGAAAGCCTGATTCCTGCGGACATCGTCGACTTGGCCGTCGGAAAACAGCGTTATGGCCTGCTGCTGGGCGCGGACGGCGGCATCCTCGACGACCTGATGGTGTTCAAACAGGCGCACGACAGATTTCTCGTCGTCGTCAACGGCGCATGCAAGAGCGGTGACTTGGCCTATCTCGAATCGACGATCGGTTCGCGCTGCGAGGTGCGCTCGCTTCCCGACCGGGCCTTGCTCGCATTGCAGGGGCCGCTTGCGGCCGCCACGCTGGCCGCGCTCTCGCCGAATGCGGAGCGATTCGTATTCATGACCGGCGGCGAAATCTCGATCGACGGCATCGACGCGCTGGTGACGCGCAGCGGCTATACGGGCGAAGACGGTTTCGAAATTTCGGTCGTCGCAACCGACGCCGAACCATTGGCCAGACTGCTGCTGGATCAGCCTGCGGTGCAACCGATCGGCCTCGGCGCGCGCAACTCGCTTCGGCTCGAAGCGGGCCTGTGTCTGTACGGCCGTGATATGGATGCGAGCGTGACGCCGATCGAAGCCTCTCTCGGCTGGGCGATTCCGAAAATACGTCGCGCGGGCGGCGCACGCGCGGGCGGATTTCCGGGTTTCGACAGGGTCACCGCGCAGATCGCTGCATCCGCTGCCCATAGGCCAGCGGCGGAAGACGCGCGCTTGAACCGGCAACGGGTCGGGATCCTCGCACTCGACCGGATTCCGGTGCGCGACGACACCGCGCTGCAATCGCCCAACGGCACACCGATCGGCTTCGTGACGAGCGGACTGTTATCGCCCACGCTGAATCGTCCGATCGCCATGGGCTATGTGTTGCCGGAATTCGTTGCGCCGGGCGCGCGCCTGCAAGCCGTCGTGCGCGGCAACCCGGTGCCGATGGAAGTCAGCAAAATCCCTTTTGTGAATCACCGCTACTTTCGCGGGTAAATTTTGGCTGTTTGGTTAGAGGAGCAGGCATGACGTTGAAGTTCACCAAGGAACATGAATGGGTTGAATCCGACGGCGCGGTCGCGACGGTCGGCATCACGGTGCATGCGCAGGACGCGCTCGGCGATGTGGTTTTCGTCGACCTGCCCGACGTCGGAAAGACCCTCGCGCAAGGCGACATCGCCGGCGTGGTCGAATCCGTGAAAGCGGCGGCCGACGTCTTCATGCCCGTTTCGGGCGAAGTCACCGAAGTCAACGAAGCATTGCGCGCAGACCCGGCGCTGGCCAACAGCGACCCGCAAGGCAAGGGCTGGTTTTTCAAAGTCAGGCTCGGCAATGCGGCCGAATTCGACGCCTTGATGAGCGAAGCGGATTACGCGCAGTTTTCGAAGGATGCCTGAATGCGGGATCGGGCGATCAAATGCGGGATCGGGCAGCCGGAACGCGAAGGACGCGAAGGTTTCGCGAAGGGCGCGAAAGGAATACCAAATTTGTTTTGATCGGGGTGAAGTGGCGCGGGGGGCGATTCGAGCGCGGCGTGAATGGCAGGTGCTCCCGAGGCAGATTTCTGTTTGATATTAAAACAATAGCTGTGTGCGCACGTCCATCAACGGTTTCAGCCATTTTTATTCAAATTTATATCGGTTTTTTTCGCGTCCTTCGCGAAACCTTGGCGTCCTTCGCGTTCGGTAGCCCGCTTTTGAATTCACTTTTCCATGCCTAACAAGCCAGCAAACGACTTCGACAGCGCTTCCGAATTCATCCCGCGCCATATCGGCATCACGCCGGCTGACGAACTCCGGATGCTCGAAGCGATCGGTTGCAAGACCCGCGGCGAGCTGATCGACGCGATCGTTCCGCCCGCCATCCGGCGATCGACGCCGATGCACTTGCCGCCTGCCATCGGCGAACACGCCGCGCTCGGCGAACTGCGCGCGATCGCGGCGAAGAACAAGGTCATGCGCAGCTTTATCGGTCAGGGCTACCACGGCACCTTCACGCCCGCCGTGATCTTGCGCAACGTGCTCGAAAATCCGGCCTGGTACACCGCGTACACGCCTTACCAGGCCGAAATTTCGCAAGGGCGGCTCGAAGCGCTGCTCAACTTCCAGACCATGGTCTGCGACCTCACGGCGATGGCCGTGGCGAATGCGTCGATGCTCGACGAAGCGACCGCCGCAGCCGAAGCGATGACACTGGCCCGGCGCAGCGTCAAAAGCAAGGGCAACGTGTTTGTGGTCGCAGGCGACTGCCATCCGCAGACGATCGCGGTGCTTCGCACCCGGGCCGCTTCGCTCGGTATCGAAGTGCGGGTCTGCCCCGAAGGCGAAAGGCCGGATCGACTCATGGTCGGCGGCGACTACTTCGGCGTGCTCGCGCAGTACCCGGCCAGCACCGGCGCCATCCAAGACTTGCGGGAGCTCGCAGCGACAGCGCACGCCGCCGACGCGGCCTTTTGCGTTGCGGCCGATCTGCTCGCGCTCACGCTTTTGGTGCCGCCCGGCCAATGGGACGCCGATATCGTCTGCGGCAGCACCCAGCGCTTCGGCATGCCGATGTGCAACGGCGGACCGCATGCGGCCTTTCTGGCCTGTCGCGACAGCTTCAAGCGATCGCTGCCAGGCCGGCTGGTCGGCGTCAGTGTCGATGCGCACGGGCAACCGGCTTACCGACTCGCATTGCAGACGCGCGAGCAGCACATACGGCGCGAAAAGGCGACTTCGAATATCTGCACCGCGCAAGTGCTGCCCGCGGTGGTTGCGAGCATGTACGCGGTCTACCACGGACCCGGTGGCCTCACGCGGATCGCGGAGCGGGTGGCGCGACTCACGGCTGCGCTCGCAGCAGGATTGGCGCAGCTCGGGTTTGCGCCGGTCAACGACACCGCATTCGACTCGCTGACGCTCGATGCGGGCGACAACGCAGCTGCGCTCAACGCGAGCGCCGAGGCCGCCGGCATGAATCTGAGGCAGTTGTCAGGCGGACGAGTCGGTGTATCGCTCGACGAAACCACCACGCGAAGCGACGTCGAGGCGTTGTGGGCACTGTTTCAGCGGTCCGATGCGCCTGCGCCACCATTCGCACAGTTGGTCGATGAAGCCGCATCGCTCATTCCCGAAGCTCTGCGTCGCACAAGCGCCTTCCTGACCCATCCGGTCTTCAATACGCACGAGAGCGAAACCGCGATGCTGCGCTATATCCGCAGCCTGTCGGACAAGGACCTGGCGCTGGACCGCTCCATGATTCCGCTCGGCAGTTGCACCATGAAGCTCAACGCCGCGAGCGAGATGATGCCGATCACCTGGCCGGAGTTCGCGAACATTCATCCGTTCGCGCCGGCCGGGCAGCACGCGGGTTATGCGGAACTCGACCGGCAATTGCGCGACTGGCTTTGCGAAGCGACCGGCTATGCGGCGATCAGCCTGCAACCCAACGCAGGCTCGCAGGGCGAGTACGCCGGCCTGCTCGCGATCAAGGCCTTTCATGCGGCGCGCGACGAAAGCAAGCGCACGATCTGCCTGATTCCTTCGTCGGCGCACGGCACCAATCCGGCGAGCGCCCAAATGGCCGGCATGCAGGTGGTCGTGACGGCCTGCGACAAGCAAGGCAATGTCGACCTCGACGATTTGAAGCGCGCTTGCGAAAAACACAGCGCCGAGCTCGCTGCGGTGATGATCACCTACCCGAGCACGCATGGCGTGTTCGAGTCGCGGGTGCGCGAACTGTGCGAGCTGGTTCATGCGCACGGCGGCCGGGTCTACATCGACGGCGCCAACATGAATGCATTGATCGGCGTCGCGGCGCCCGGCGAATTCGGCGGTGATGTGAGCCACTTGAACCTGCACAAAACATTTTGTATCCCGCACGGCGGCGGCGGGCCGGGTGTCGGACCGGTTTGCGTGGTGGCCGACCTGGCGTCTTTCCTGCCGTCCCCGTCCACATCGGCCGACGGTGCAAGCGAGCCCGGCGTTGGCGCGGTCGGTCCGGTTTCAGCCGCGCCACTCGGCAATGCCGGCGTGTTGCCGATCAGCTGGATGTACATGCGGATGATGGGCGCCGATGGGCTACGACGCGCAAGCGAAGTCGCGATCCTTTCAGCCAATTACATCAGCGTTCGCCTGCGCGACTATTACCCGACCCTGTACGCGAGCCAAAGCGCCGAAGGCCGCGGCCATGTCGCGCACGAATGCATCCTCGACTTGCGTCCGCTGAAAGAGTCGAGCGGTGTCACCGCCGAAGACGTTGCCAAGCGCCTGATCGACTACGGCTTTCACGCGCCGACCTTGAGCTTTCCGGTGCCTGGAACCCTGATGGTCGAGCCGACCGAAAGCGAGCCGCTCGCCGAACTCGACCGCTTCATCGACGCGATGATCGCGATCCGCGGCGAGATCCGCCGCATCGAAGAATGCGTCTGGCCAAAGGACGACAACCCGCTCAAGCATGCGCCGCATACAGCCGCGGCGCTGCTGGCCAGCGAATGGCCGCGTCCCTATTCGCGCGAACTCGGCGCGTTTCCGTTGGCGTCGCTGAAGCAAGCCAACAAATACTGGCCGCCGGTCGGGCGCGTGGACAATGTTTACGGTGACCGCAACCTGTTCTGCAGCTGCGTGCCGATCGAGGCATACGCGGACGAGGCGAGCTGACGGCGGAACCGGAATCGAAAGCGGGCAACCGAACGCAGAGCGCGCAGAGGTTTCGCAGAAGGCGCAGAAGGAAACCCCAAAAGACTTCCTTTTTTCTTCTGACTCTTCTGCGCTCTCTGCGAAACTTTTGGTATTTTTTTCTGCGTTCGGCTGTCCGCTCCCGCCTTATCTCCTGCACCGGCTCCGCCTGGTCGCGCCTCTTGTTCTCCGACCTTCGACCTTTGCCGCATGCAGATCTCTTCCTTTCGCCAAACCTGGCTGTCCAACACCCGTGGCGATGTGCTGGCGGGATTGGTGGTCGCCCTTGCCCTGATTCCCGAGGCGATTGCGTTTTCGATCATCGCGGGGGTCGACCCGGCCGTGGGGCTGTATGCCTCTTTCAGCATGGCGGTGGTGATCGCTTTTGCGGGCGGACGGCCGGGGATGATTTCGGCGGCGACCGGCGCGATGGCGCTGGTGATGGTGACCCTGGTGAAGGACCACGGGCTGCAATACCTGCTGGCGGCGACCATCGTCACCGGCGTGCTGCAAGTCATCGCCGGGGCGCTCAAGCTCGGCGCGCTGATGCGTTTCGTCTCGCGCTCGGTGATCACCGGTTTCGTGAACGCGCTGGCGATCTTGATCTTCATGGCGCAACTGCCTGAGCTCACCAACGTGAGCTGGGTGGTCTATGCGATGACCGCTGCGGGCCTCGGCATCATCTACGGCTTGCCCTACCTCACCAAGGCCGTGCCGTCGCCGCTGGTCTGCATCGTGGTGCTGACCGCCGCGGCCGTGGCGATGGGGATCGACATCCGCACCGTCGGCGACATGGGCGAGCTGCCGTCTAGCCTGCCGGTGTTCCTGCTGCCCGACGTGCCACTGAACTTCGAAACGCTGATGATCGTGCTGCCCTATTCGGCCACCCTGGCCGTGGTGGGCCTGCTCGAATCGATGATGACCGCCTCGATCGTCGACGAGCTGACCGACACCCCCAGCCCCAAAAGCCGCGAATGCATGGGCCAGGGCGTGGCCAACATCGCGACCGGCTTCATCGGCGGCATGGCGGGCTGCGCGATGATCGGCCAGTCGGTCATCAACGTGAAATCGGGCGGGCGCGGGCGGCTCTCCACCCTGGTGGCGGGCGTTGTGTTGCTGATCCTCGTCGTGTTTCTCGGCCCGCTGGTCAAGCTGATTCCGATGGCCGCGCTGGTCGCGGTGATGATCATGGTCAGCATCGGCACCTTCAGCTGGCAATCGATCATCAAGCTGCGGGAACACCCGCCCAGTTCGTCGATCGTGATGATCGCCACGGTGCTGGTCACCGTGTTCACGCACGATCTGGCCAAGGGCGTATTCGTCGGCGTGCTGCTCTCGGGCATCTTTTTCGCGCACAAGGTCGGTCGCGTGCTTCGGGTGGATCGAAGTCTCGGCGAAGACGGCGCCACGGTCACTTACGAGGTGATTGGCCAAGTGTTTTTTGCTTCGTCCGAAGCCTTCGTCGGCGCGTTCGACTTCAAGGAAGTGGTCGAGCGCGTGGCCATCGACGTGAGCCGCGCGCACTTCTGGGATATCACTGCGATCAGCGCGCTCGACAAGGTGGTGCTCAAGTTCAAACGCGAGGGCGCCGATGTGCAGGTCACTGGCCTGGACGCCGCCAGCGCCACGATGGTCGACCGCTTCGGAACGCACGACAAGCCCGGCGCGGTCGAACAACTGATGCATTGACGACCTGGAGCGACGAGCCATGAACAACCCCGCCCACAAAGTCATCGCTTGCCTGGACGCCAGCGGCTCGGCGCTGGCCGCGACCGTGGTCGACTGGGCCGCCTGGTCGGCCATGCGGCTCGGCGCGCCCCTGGTGCTGTTACATGTGCTCGACCGGCACCCCGAGCGCGCGCAAGTCGCCGATTACAGCGGCGCGATAGGGCTCGACGCACAATCGTCGCTGCTGCAGGAACTCGGCGATCTCGATCAGCAACGCAGCAAGCTGGCGCGCGAAGCCGGCCGGCAAATGCTGGCCGGCGCGCATCAGTACGCCGCCGACGCTGGCGCAACGCAAGCCGAAACCCTGCTGCGCCACGGCGATTTGGTCGGCAACCTACAGGAGATGCAGGCCGACACGCGCCTGCTGGTGCTCGGCCTGCAACGCCACGGCGCCGACGAAGCGCCCGGCTCGCTCGCGCATCGGGTCGAGCAGGTGGTGCGCTCGGTCGATCGACCGGTGCTGGTGGCGCAAGGCGAATCCTTCGCTGCGCCCACACGCTGCCTGCTGGCCTGGGACGGCAGCAAGACGGCCAACCGCATGGTCGATCGGGTGGCAGCGAGCCCGCTGCTGGCCGGCTTGCCGTTGCATCTGGTGCGCGCTGGCGACGCTACGCCCGAGGCGATGGCCGAACTCGAAGCCGCGCGGCAGAAGCTGGCGCAAGCTGGCTTCGATTGCAGCGCTGAAATGGTCACCGGCGACCCCGACGACATGCTGCCCGCTGCCGTCCAGTCCTTCGGGGCCGAACTGATGGTGATGGGTGCCCACGGCCAGAGCCGGATCCGCCGCTGGCTCATCGGCGGCAGCACCGCGCATCTGCTGCGCGTGAGCCCGGTGCCGGTGCTGATCCTGCGCTGAGCGGTTGGCTGTTGGTTGCTGCCAGCCGGCTACGTCACCGCAACTGACTCACCCCGCGACAAAGCGCATTTGCGCCTCTCGCATCTGCGTCTGCGTCTGCACGCGCAGCATCGACGCTCGCCACGGCACGGGTCGCACGTGCCGTGCAGCGTGAAAAACCAACCACCCCGAAGCAGCGAGTTAGTATCATTTTGATAGCTTTCTGCGCGCGTCCAGTAAGCGTTTCAGCCACTTTTTATTAAAATTTCTCGCCGGGGCCAACTTCATTCGGTAAATCCGGCAAGACGATTGCGGATGCCATGTAACCCGCCTGCGAGTCGATTCGAAATAGGTCCAATCGAGGTGCCGCCCGGCGACCTTCGATCCGATGCAGTGGCCGGTGCGCGAGCACTGTCCATGCATACCGGCCCCCGGGGCTTCGGCTGCGGCGGGTTATTTGTTCGCTCCATGCAACCTTGGGAATCATCATGAACTCTCTTTCTTCGACCCTCTCCAAAGCCCTCGCCTCCGCCGTTGTGACGGCTGCCGCCATCTCTGGCGCGAACGCTCTGGCAGCCTGTTGCGCGACGACCAAATGCGGCGCCAAGCAAACTTCGACCGCTTGCGGTGCCAAGTGCGGCGCCAAGTGCGGTGCCAAGTGCGGTGCTTGCGGCGCCAAGAAGTAAGCCCTCGAGACGCGCCTTCGTCCCTTCCGGCGGAGGCGCCTTGTCCCGCTCAATTTTCCTATTCTTCTCTGGCCTCCGGCATGACAGGATCAACTGCCTTGCGCCGTCATTGGCACCGAGCGAGTGACGCGCAACTGACGCGAATCCAGCACGAGGCGCAAGCCAGCGTAGCGGCCTTCGGCGCTGCCACTGCAAGCGCGGGTTCGTTGCTCCAAAGCTGGATTGCCGGCCGGGAGGTCGTCGCCAACGACCACTACCCGGCGAACGAACTGATCGACCAACGCCGTGGCTCGCAGTTCTACTATCACTCGCACCGCATGGACGGCCGTGAGCACGGCCATTTGCATCTGTTCTGGCATGCCACGGCGGGCGGACGACGGCGTTACGCGCGCGCTGGCGAACGGCGCTGGGCGCGCACGGCACCGTCGCATCTGGTCGCGATTTCGCTCGACGCGCGGGGACTGCCGGTCTGTTTGTTCACGGTCAACCACTGGGTCACCGGCGGCTATTGGTTCGACGCGGCGACCACACTGGCGCAGGTTCGACGCTTCGGTCTGGACCCGATCGAGGGCCACGCGGATTCGTGCCGCTGGTTGACCAGCTTCGTGCGCATGTACGAACCGCTGATTGCCGAGTTGCTGACCGCGCGCGACAGCCGGCTGTCGCGCCGACCCGACCGCGCCGAAGCATTGCAGGACCGACGACTCGAAACATTGAGCAAGGCGGCTATCGACTGGAGTGCCGACCTCGATGCGTTGCAGGCAGAAGTCGCTCGGCGCGGATCCTGAAACCAACCACACCCTCAACCTTGTTTATCAAAGGAATTGCCATGATTGCTTCCCTTTCATTCGTATCGAGGCGCCGCTTCGGCGCTGCGATCGGCGCACTCGCGCTTTTCGCGAGCTCGGCGGTGTTTGCTGCACCGCCGATCAACACGCTGGGCCAGACCGGATTCTTCAAGGGCGGCAACGGCGACGCCGCCATCGTCGGCTACGACCCGGTCGCCTATTTCACCGCCGGCAAACCGGTCAAGGGCCAGGACGAATTCACGACCGAATGGATGGGCGCGAAATGGAAGTTCTCCTCCGAGGAGAACCTCGCCCTTTTCAAGGCCAACCCCGAAAAATACGCGCCCCAATACGGCGGCTATTGCGCCTATGGCGTCGCCAAAGACGGTCTGGTCAGCATCGAGCCCGACAAGTTCAAGGTCATCGACGGAAAGCTTTATCTCAACTACAACGCCGACGTCCAGAAAAAATGGCTTCAGGACACGTCCGGCTACATCAAGCAAGCCGACCAGAAGTTCGATGGCTTGCTGAAAAAATGAGCAGTAAAGCAGTGGCACGCGCGTTCATGACCCTCTCGCGTCCGCTGGCGCTTGCCGCGCTGTGCTGGATGACCCAGGCCGCGCTGGCGCAAGACACCGGCCCGCCCGGAACCCGCGTGATGGCGAGCAAGTTCGGCTTCGATGCGCTCGTGCAGTCGGTCGAAAAGGCGGTCGAAAAGAACAAGATGGGCTCGTGGCATCGGCCAGCGCCAGCCGCGGCGCGGCCGGCCGCGACATCAAGATTGCGGGCAACGCGGTGCTGATGGTGTTTCGCAACGACTACGCGGTGCGCATGCTCGAAGCCAGCGTGCCGGCCGGCATCGAAGCACCGATCCACCTCTACGTGACCGAGAACGCCGATGACACGGCGAGCCTGCGCTATCGCACGCCGAGCGCGGTTTTTGCGCCGTATCAAAGCGCAAAGCTCGACGAAATGGCGAAGGAACTCGATCCGGTCTTCGAGCGCATCGCGAGCGATGCCACCGGCCAATGACGCGCACCGCGCGCGCATTCAGGCGCTGCCGCTGACATCGGGATTGGCAGCCTTCGCGCTGCTGACGCTCGCTGCCGCCCGCGACGGTTGGCGATTGGCCGCTCTGTCGCTTGTCGGCCTGATGCTCGGCATGGCGCTCTATCACGCGTCGTTCGGCTTCGCGAACGGCTACCGGCGCATGTTCGCGCTGCGCGATATGCGCGGCGTGCAAGCGCAATTGCTGATGCTCGCGCTGGCCGTGGTGCTGTTCGCGCCCGTGCTGGCGGCCGGCGAGGTGTTCGGCCAGCGGGTCAGCGGCGCCTGGGCGCCGGTCGGTGTTTCGGTGGCGGTGGGCGCTTATCTGTTCGGCATCGGCATGCAATTGGCCGGCGGCTGCGGATCGGGCACGCTCTTTACGGCGGGCGGTGGCAGCGTGCGGATGGTCGCGGCGCTGGCCGCGGCTTGCGCCGGCTCTTTCTGGGCCAGCCTGCATCTTGGCTGGTGGCAGCAGTTGCCGTCGCTCGCACCCATCGTGCTCGGCAGGCAGCTCGGCTGGCCGGCGGCCGTCATGATCGAGCTGGCCGTGATCGGTGCGCTGTCGCTGCTGCTGCGACCGATGCACCGGTCGGCACTCAGAGCTCCTGTCGCCCCGCAAGCTCGGAGCGCTTTCTGGACGGGGACCTGGCCACTACCGCTGGCGGCGGTGCTGCTGGCCCTGGGCAACTTCGCCACACTGCTGATCGATGGGCGACCCTGGAGCATCACCTGGGGATTCACGCTCTGGGGCGCCAAAGCCGCCCTGCTCACCGGCTGGGATCCGGCGACGAGCTGGTTCTGGCGCGACGGAAGCCAGCGCGCGGCGCTCGATGGCGGGCTGCTCGCAGACAGCACTTCATTGATGAACCTCGCGATCATGCTCGGCGCGTTTTGCGCGGCGGCGCTGGCTTCACGCTTCGCGCCGCGGCTGCGCATGCCCTGGCCGTCGTTCGCCGCGGCTCTGCTCGGCGGGCTCGCGATCGGCTATGGGGCGCGGATTGCCTTCGGCTGCAACATCGGCGCGTTCTTCTCCGGTGTGGCATCGGGCAGCCTGCACGGCTGGCTGTGGATCGCCTGTGCCCTGCCGGGCACCTGGGTCGGCATCGGATTGCGGCGCTGGTTCAGCTTGGCCGACTAAAGAGAGCCGGCTCGCTGTGCGGGCGCACGACTTGCCGGCGCGATTCGTCCGCGCACCTTTCCCGCGCTATTTGCCCGCGCCAGACGCAATCAATTGCGTCCGCAACGCCGCGAGCTTTTCCTTCATGCGCTTTTCGTTCGCAAGGCCCATGCGCACCATGATTTTCTGGCCTGAAGACAGCGATTCGAGCTTGGGATCGACGAACTCGTAGCGGGTCCAGGTCGGCGCTGCTGCTGCGGCGGCCGCGTACTCGCCCTTGACTTCGGTGAGCTTCACTGCCAGCGGCGCCGCCGGTTCGGGCGCCGCGATCAAGTGGTCGATGACCTCGACGAGCCGGTCGTTGAAGTTGCCGCTCGGAAAGCCGAGCTCGCGGTAGGCCTCCTGAAAAAGCGGATAGAGCTTGCGATAGACCTGCGCCGCGTCCGCGGCATCGACCGATTCGACCAGCCTGAGCAGTGGCTTGTAGCGGTCGGCGTTGTCGGGGCTGATCACCGTGGCGTCGCCTTCGCGATGCGTCATGAGTTTCGGGCCGGTCGGCTGCACCGGCCAGCGGACGGCGGGCGCGACCTGTCGCGGCAAGTTGTCGACGGTCGCGACCATGCGCCGCACGAAACCGTCCATCTGCAGCAGCGACTCGGCCGACTTGCGCCCGACGATCTTGTCGACATCGGCCTCGACCCGCGCATCGGCATCGGGCAGGGGCGGCAGCTTCTGCGCCGATGGCGGCGGCGCGATCGGGAACTTGGGTTCGGCGTCGGCCACTTTCGGCGGCTCGACTGGCGGCGTCTCAGGCGCTGCCGCAGCGACCGGGGGCTCGCCATCCTGAGGCCCCATCGGCGCGCCTGTTGCGCCTTGCTGACCGACCGATGCAGGCGCGGTGGACTGATCGTGCGACCATTGCCAGCCATAGAAGCCGAAGAAGGCCGCAGCCAGCGCGAGCAGCAAAAAAATCAAAATGGCGGCGGTCCTGCCCCGGCGAGGCCGGTAGGCTGCGCGTTCTTCTGGCGTCATGGTGGCGATCCTCTGCGTTCTGACCCGCGCGGCGAGCGCTCACTGTTCAGGCCCATCCGCGTATATCGCCACTATTGTGCAACTTGCCGAGAGCGGATTGCCGCTATCGCCCCTTTCTCACAGAGCACGCTCGCAACCGGATGCAACATCGGCGAACGGCTCGCACAGCGCCGGGCCGAGTGCGCGCATCGCGTGGGTCGTGCAGACCAGCGCGATGTCTAGATGATCTTCAAATCGCGCGGCGCAACGCCTTCGAATACCTGGCCGAGCTGAGTTGCCGACAAGCCGTAGAGCCGCTGGAAAAGACCGCCAAGCACGCTGCGGTACTCGTTCAGCACCGGGAAATCGCGGTCCTGAAACAAAGTCGATCGCGACACTTCGATTTGTTCGCCGACGACATGACCGCCCGCTGTCGCGGCGAGCCCGCCGCCAAGCAGCCAGTAGACCGTGCCGTGGCCATGGTCGGTGCCGCCATTGCCGTTCTCGCGGAAGGTGCGGCCGAATTCGCTGACCACCACGATCACGCTCCGACGCCACCCCGGATCGCCTGATTCTTCGGCGAAGGCGGCCATGCCGCGGCCGAATTCCTCGAGCCGGCGCGCCAGAGCGCCACTGCTCGCGCCCTGCCCCACATGGGTGTCCCAGCCACCGACGTCGACGAAACCGATGTCGAAGCGCTCGCGCATGAGCCGCGCCATACGCCGCGCGACAGCCTCGAAACCTTTGGCCGAGATTGCGCCGCGATTGGCAGCCACCATCTCGGCGGCCATGTCTTTCTCAGCCGCGCGCGCGACTTCGCCTCGCAGCGCAAATCCGTCGGCGACCGGCCGCGCCAGATCGGTTCCCTGGTACATCGACGCGATGACTTCGCTCTGCCTTGCATCGACACCGCCGCGGCCCGACCGACCGAGCGCCATGTTGGCCGTGATGGCAGCCCCGCGCAGTACGAGCGGCATCTGGTCGGTGAACGCCATCGTCTGCGGCGCAGCGCCGCCGCGGGTCAGCACACCGGCCAGCCGATTCAGAAAGCCCGAGCCATAGTCTCGATGCCGATCGGGCGGTTGGCCGAGCTCGACCGAATCCTGGGTTTCGAAATGGCTGCGACTCAGATCGTGGGTTCCGGCAAAAGGCAGAAACGCTGCCTGGCCGCTCGTGTAAAGCGGCATCACGCTCGCGGCCAGCGCCGGGTGCAGGCCCCAGCGCGCATCGAGCCGCAGCGCGCCTTCGGCCTCGCCGGGCCGGGCGATCGCGATCTTCGGCCGCGCCTCGTAGTAGAACGGGCTCGCATACGGCACCAGCAGGCTGGCGCAGTCGTAACCACCGCGCAAAAAGACCACGAGCAACTTCGTGCCGCGCGCAGCAGGCGCCGCGAAAAGTTGCCCGGCCGCGCCGCCGAGCGGCGCCGCCGCCATTGACTGCACGAGCCGGCGACGGCGCATCGAAACCATTGTTTCAGCCATTCATGAACTCCGGTGAAGCCAGAAAAAAGGTGTTCCAGTCGGCGACCGAATCAGCCTTCTCCAATGCGGTTCGCGTGGCCCGGCCGAGCGTCGGCAGCATCGCCTGCACCACAGCCGATTTAGCGAGCGTTGGCGGCGGCGCCTGCCCGGACGATGGGCTTTCGGCGTTGCCAAAAAGCACTGCACTGCGACTGCCGATGGCGCGCGCAATATCGAAGCGCGTCGCCATCTGCCCGGCGCTCGCCCAGGCTTCGCGGTTCAATGGATAGCCATCGGGCGTTTCGTGGCCGTAGAGCGGCTCGCCCGTGCGTTGCAGCCAGCCGAGCAATGGCGCCGGGTCGGTAACGAAGCGGTCTTCCGGCGCGAGCCGCACCGCAGCGACCACATAGTGCACCGGGTCGCGAAACTTGCGACCGAGCGACGCGCTGAATTCATCGGACTCGAACAAGGTTTGCAGAACGGTGGCGATCGCACCGTCGCTGCGCTCGAAAGTGGCGGCCAGGCGCCCGATCAGCGCAGGCGCCGGCGCATCGGCCAAAAAGTACGCCGCCAATTTGCCCGAAACGAAGAGTGCTGTCGCCGGCGCACGCGCGAGCCGGTCGAGCGCCTCGTCGATCTCGGACTCGCCACTGGCCCGGATCGGTTGACCGAGGAAGACCTTGTCGCCGTAATCGTGACGATTCGGATTGAATTCGAACAAGCCGTCGCGGCGGTACTGCGCAGCCAATGCGGGGCGAACTCGCGGCCTGTCGGCGGTGTCGCGCAGGTTGATGCCGACGCCGGTGAACACGCGCGCCAGCTCCTGCACGTCGGTCTGCGAATAGCCGCCGCCCGCGCCGAGCGTGTGCAGCTCCATCAACTCGCGCGCGTAGTTTTCGTTGATCTTGCCGGCCGCGTTGTTCGCGTTGTCGAGATAGCGCAGCATCGCCGGATGGCGCGCAGTGGCGACTAGCAGATCGCGAAAGCGGCCCACCGCGTGAGGGCGGATCGCGGATTCTTCGTAGTCGCCGACCAGTGCACGAATGTTCGCCTTGCGTGCGTTGACGTTGAAATGGTTCATCCAGAACCAGGTCATCTGCTCGTGCAGCGCATTCGGCGAATAGAGCGCGCGGAGCAGAAATCGTTGCTGCGCTTCGCGCGCGAGTCGGGTCAGTTCCTGTTGATAGGCCTTGCGCGCCACCATCTTGGCCGCGTCGTCTGCCAGATCATTGAGCGCGCGGCGCTGTGCTTCGAGCGCGATCGCCAGCTCGGCGGCCGGCGTTCGGGTGATCGCCATGGCGTCGATCTGCGCTTGCGCCGTTGCTGGCAGAGGCGCGGGATGCGGATGCAATTGGTCTTTGAGCCATCTTTGCAACCCGGTGCGTTCGATCTCGCGCAGGCCGGAAGTGGTCGCACCCCATCCGATGCGATTCAACCATTCAAGACGCTGAGCGTTACCGGTAACCTCCCTTTTTGCCGTCGATTCGGCCGTGCGGGCGCTGGCGAATTGCGGTGTGCCGGCAAGGAGTGGCGCGAGCGGGAGCGCGAACGCTTTCTGCAGGAATAGGCGGCGGGGCGACACAGGCATTGCGAAGATCAGGTAGCCAAGGCCTTCCCTCAACTGCCTCCGTGGCGACGTGGTTGACGCGACATGCCGCGCTTTACCTGGCCTTTATCGACGCGGCAAAGCCATTCAGGCAACCGCCACCGCCTGTGGCTCCGCACCCGCGATCTGGCGCAACGCACGCTCGAAGACCTCGACCGGTTGGCCACCCGAGATGAGGTGCTGGTTGTTGATGATGATGGCCGGCACCGAATGGATGCCCGCGTCGGTGTAGATCTTCTCGCGTTCGCGCACCTCGGCGGCAAACTCATCGCTCGCCAGAATTTCGCGCGCGCGTGCCGCATCGAGACCGGCCTCGCCCGCGGCGCGCACCAGCAGTTCATGATCGGATGGATTCTCGCCGTCGGTGAAGTAGGCCTTGAGCAGCGCCTTCTTCAGCGCACGCTGGCGGCCTTCGCCCTCGCCTTCGGCCCAATGCAGCAGCCGGTGCGCGTCGAAGGTGTTGTAGATGCGCTTGCGCTGGCCCTTGCCGAAGGTGAAGCCGACCGCTGCGCCGCGCTCGCGGATCGCCTCGGCATTGGCCTCGACCTGGGCTTCGGAAATGCCGTATTTCGCGCGTAGATGCGCCGTCGTTTCCTCACCCTCAGGCGCCATCTGCGGGTTCAGCTCGAAGGGCTGAAAAACGAGATCGGCCTGGACATCGGGCGCGACCCGTTCGAGCGCCGCCTCGAGCGCGCCAAGGCCGACGGCGCACCAAGGGCATGCGACGTCGGAGACAAAATCGATGTGAAGTTTGGAAGTCATGAAGTCTTTGGCGCCGAGCGCTCTGGTAGATGCAACATCGCTATTGTTCACTTTGGCGCCGACCGCGCGCACTTCAAGGTGTCGATGCGCCACGGACAGGTGCGACATACAGCGATTTGCTAGCTTATTAATAGCTGTCTGCGCAATACCCACAAGTGCTGCGGGCACTTTTGGCACCGAATTGCGAGTGGAGGCGAACTTTCCCGACATGAACGAAGACTTGCCCGAAAAAGCCTCGCACACCCGTTACTGCGTCGTCGGGGGCGGCCCGGCCGGCATGATGCTCGGTCTGTTGCTCGCGCGCGCGGGCGCCCAAGTCACCGTGCTCGAAAAGCATGCGGACTTCCTTCGCGACTTCCGCGGTGACACGGTCCATCCATCGACCCTGATGGTGCTCGACCAGATCGGGCTGCTGGCAAAGTTCAACCAGCTCCCACTGCGCCGGGTCAGTCATCTGAGCGGCATCGTTTCGGGTCGCGAGCAGCAGATCATCGATTTTCGTGGCTTGCAGCCGTTCGACTATCTGGCGCTTGTGCCGCAGTGGGACCTGCTTAACTTGCTCGCCGACGAGGCGCGCGGCTATCCGAATTTCGATCTGCGCATGTCGCATGAGGCGACCGGGCTGATCGAACGCGGTGGCAGAACGGTCGGCGTGCGCGTGCGGGCAGAGCAGAGTGTTTTCGAAATCCATGCTGACCTGGTCGTCGCCTGCGACGGCCGCCGTTCGATCCTGCGCGATTCGGCCAGGCTGGTCGCCCGCGATTTCGGCGCGCCGATGGACGTATTGTGGTTCCGGCTGCCGCGCTACGAGAGAGATCCGCCGGACACCTTCGGGATCATCGAGTCGGGCCACATGATGGTGCTGCTCGACCGCGGCGACTATTGGCAGGCCGCGTACCTGGTTCCCAAAGGCGGCGCCGACGCCTTGCGCGCGCAGCCGATCGCGATGCTGCGCGATTCGATCGCCAAACTGGCGACGTTTCTGGCCGATCGCGTCGATGCGCTGGCATCGTGGGATGCGGTGAAAATGCTCGAGGTACATGTCGATCGGCTCGACCGGTGGCACCGCCCGGGTCTGCTCTTGATCGGCGATGCCGCACATGCGATGTCGCCAATAGGTGGTGTCGGCATCAACCTCGCGATTCAGGATGCGGTCGCGGCCGCGAACGCACTTGCACCGCTGATGCATGGCAAAGAGCCGATTGACGACGCGTCGCTGGCCGCGATCCAGAAGTGCCGGACGCCACCGACACGACTGATTCAATGGGTGCAACTGAGAGTCCAGAAACGCGTCATCTCGCGCGCGCTCGAACAAGCCGACAAGCCGATCGCAGTGCCCGCGTGGCTCGGCTGGTTGTTGCAGTTCCGCGTTGTGCGCAACGCGCCCGCACGGCTGATCGGCTATGGCTGGCGGCGTGAGGATGTCAGAACGCCGCAGCAGACCCGCACGCCCTGATTCGACGAATTGTCGTGCGCTACTTTTTTGATAGCTGCCAGCGCTCAGCCAGTGGACGGTGCAGTCACTTTTTGTTCAAAACGCTCAGCCAGAATCGCCCTGCATTTGCGCCAAATCGACCCGCAGCAGCGTTCGCACTGTTTTGCGCCTTAACCAGGGCGCAACCATTGGGTCGAAAGCACGGAAATGCGGGGTTGCGAGATGCACGTCGAAAGCAGCGCGATCGTCGTAGACCTCGTACAGAAAAAATCTGCCGGGATCGTCGGGCGCGACGCATACGTCGAACTGCCGACACCCGGGCTCGCTGCTGCGGGAGCGCCGCGCGTTGTCGACGACTGCGGCGCAAAACTCGGTTGCATGCTGCGGCTCGACCTCGAACTCAACTGTGATCACATACACCACAGACCTCACGTAGAAATTGTTATCCGGCGCGTCATCGCAAGGCGCGCACCAGCCCCATGCTGATCGACGGCACATACGTAATCACAAGCAGGATCGTCACGCTGATCGCCATCTGCGGCAGCAATGCGCGCACCACCGAGGCCATACCGACGCCGGCCAGTCGTGCGCCGACCATCAGCGTGCCGCCGACCGGTGGCGTGTAGAGCCCGATGGCGAGGTTGCAGGTCATGATCAGTCCCAGGTGAACCGTGTCGATCTTGAAAGCGGAAGCAAGCGGCACCAGCAGCGGCGCGGCGAGGATCAGCGCCGGCACCGGCTCGATGAAGCAGCCGAGCGCGAGCATCGCGAGGTTCACCATCAGGAGGAACATCCACCGCGAGGTCGCGTACTCGGTCACCAGCGCGGCGATCTGCACCGGCACCTGCTCCACCGTGATGAGCCATGCGAGGCATGCCGTGGCGCCGATCACCACCATCACGACAGCGCTGGTGGTGAAGGACTTGAGTAGCAGCGCGGGCAGGTCGCGTGGCTTCAAGTCCTTGTAGATCACCATTGACACGAACAAGCCGTAGGCGGCCGCGACGGCCGCGGCTTCGGTGGGCGTGAAATAGCCCGACCAGATCCCGCCCAGGATGATGACGGGCATCAGAAGCGCCGGGAACGCGGCCAGAAATGCGCTCCAGATTTCACGCGCGGGTGCGCGGTCGCCGCCGTTGTCGCAGCCCGTCTTGCGGCCTGTGCGCACGCAGTCGAGCGACAGTCCCATCGCAAAGATCACGGCCGGCACCACACCGGCGACGAACAGGTCGCGCACCGACGCGCCCGAGACGAAGGCGTAGACCAGCATCGGAATCGACGGCGGCATGACGACCGCGAGCGTGCCGGCGGTCGACATCAGTGCACCGGCGAACGCCGGGCTGTACCCCTTGCGCTTCAGCGCAGGCACCATCACAGAGCCAATCGCAGCGGTATCGGCAATCGCCGAGCCGGAAACGCCGCCGAAGATCAGACACGAAACGGTGGTCGCGATGCCCAGCCCCCCCGGCAGAAAGCCCAGCAGCTTGGTCGCGAAGGCGACGATCCGCATGCCGACACCGCCGCGCGAAAGGATTTCGCCGGCCAGCATGAACAACGGGACTGCAATGAGCACGAAGGGCTCGACGCCACCGATGTAA
The DNA here is from genome assembly GCA_965218415.1 of Variovorax sp. GTDB lineage: Bacteria > Pseudomonadota > Gammaproteobacteria > Burkholderiales > Burkholderiaceae_C > Variovorax. The sequence goes on along the minus strand of CBDCKT010000003.1, from coordinate 1,695,259 downwards.
CTGAGGAAAACCGAGGTCAGCGGATGGCCGAGATTCAAGTACCAGATCATTCCTGCTGTCGACAACAGCAGGCCGTAGACAAGCGGAACGCCCAGCAGAGTGGCGAGGATGAACACGCCGAAAGTCTGGAACAGGATCATGATTCGCTGCTGCCGTATCGCTCCTGTGCAGTGCGCCCGCGGAGGATCTGCACCAGATCCCAGAGCACGAACACCATCGTGATGAGGGATGCCACCGGCAGCGCTGCGTATTGGGTCGACATCGGCCAGCCCAGCACGGTGAGTTGGCTCGTCTGCCCGGCCTGCGCGATGCCGATGCCATACCAGACCAGCAACGCGAGCGTGACCAGCACCACGCACTGGATCGCGGCGTCGGCGAAGCGCCGCGGCCCACCGGCAAGCCGGCTGATGACCTCACCGATCGCCATGTGCGCACCGCGCCGCGTCGCTGCCGCACCGCCGAGGAAGGTGACCCAGACCATGAGCAGTTCGCCCAGCTCGGTGGTCCATGCCACGTCGCCGTCGAATACGTTGTGTACGACCACGTTGGCGAAGATCATCGAGGCCATCAGCGCGCCGATGCACACGATGGCCCAGTCGACCACCACGCCGAGCCAGCGGATCGGCGCCGGTGCCCACGGCCCGGACGGAAGCAGACCGCCGCGCGGCTTGCCCGGTGACGGTACGTCGGCGATCAGCTTGTTCCTTTGGTCGTAGTCGGACGCCGCCATTTATTTGGCCGGTATCGCCTTGCGCACGGCATCGGCGTCGGCGAGGATCGCATCCACGTCGGCGCCGTATTTTTCGCGAGCCTTGGCGTAGACCGGTTTCACGGCTTCGCGCCAGGGCCCGAGGTCCGGACGCGAGACTTTGGCGCCTTTGGCGGTCATGTCCGCAAGCAGCCGATCGTCGTTGCTGCTGACCTCTTTGCGGCTCCAGTCGGAAGCTTCCTTCGACGCCTTGGCGATCGCCTCTCGATCCGCGGGCGACAGTTTTTGCCAGGTCTTTTCCGAAATCGCCATCGGAATCGGACTGTAGACATGCTGCGTCAAAGTAACGTAGGGAGCGACTTCGTAGAACTTGTTCGCATAAATGGTGTCGATCGGATTTTCCTGCCCGCTGACGGCGCCTTGCTGGATCGCGAGATAAACCTCGGGCAGCGGCAGGATCTGCACGCTGAAGCCCATCGCGTCCAGTTGCCAGCGCATCATTTCGTTCGGAAAGCTGCGAAGTTTTTTGCCTTTGGCGTCGGCGGGCGTCACGAGCGGATCTTTGGTGGTCATCGATCGGAAACCCGCCTCGAACGGCGACAGGAAACGGAAGCCCTTTGCAGGCCCCTTTGCAAATTGCGCCTTCATCCAGCTGGATTCGTCATAGAGCTTCCAGCCCTGCGGATAACTCTCGACCAGAAAAGGCAGGGCAGTGAGATTGAGCGTGGGAATGTGGGTGGCATACGTGCCGGTGCCTGTGACCGTGAAATCGATGCCGCCAAGCTGTAGTTGCTCGACCGCTTTCGGGTCGTTGGCCAATTGCCCGGCCGGATAGACCTGCACTTTGTAACGGCCGTCGGTGTACTTCTCGACCTTTTCGGCGAACAACTCCGCGGCCTTCTGGCGCGCGCCGCCGGGCTGGTCGGTGTGGCTGAACTTGAGCACGGTCTGCGCGTGCGCAAGCCCGGCCAGCGAGAAAATGGCGCCGGCAGCGGCCACGCCAATCAGGTGTCGGACGAAAGTGTTGCGTTGCATGGAAGTCTCCTGAAGGGTTGCGGTCGGGGTCATACAGGGGCTGCGCCGGCGGTGACCGCGTCCGGCTGCAGTGGATCGAAGGTGGAAAGGGTTATGCGCCGGCCATTCGCGGCCGAGGCGTACACCGCCTCCTGAATACGCAGGTTCTCGAGGTACGTGCGGGCCGTGTTTTCCAGCAGCTTGCCGGTCAGGTGGTGCTCGACCACGTGGCGCTGCAACCATTCGCAGGCGCCGCCGCCAAAGGTATCTTCCGGGCCGCGGTCGTAGGCATGCTCGAGCTCGTCCTGCTGGTGCGGCTTGAACCACAAGCGCGCCTCGCCATCGAGCCTCAGCACGCCAGCCGCGCCTTCCAGCCACATCTCGCCCATGGTGCGGCGCGGGTTGGTGGCTACGTGGTCATTCAGGCGGTTGCCGTCGAAAAGGCCGCTGGCGCCAGCGGCAAAGCCGAAGACGATGACACCTGCGTCCTCGCCCGCGATCACCGGGTTGAGCCGCCGCAGTTGCGCGTAGACGCTGTCGATCTCGCCCATCAGGAAGCGAAAGGTGTCGATCCAGTGAATGACAGTTTCCATCACCAGCAAGCGCGGCATGGTCTGGAAGTACGGCTGGCGGTCGAGATAGGCGCGCGGGCCCTGGCCGTCACCGGGCCGCAGGCGGAAGGCCACCGAATGCAGGGCGCCTAGCCGTCCTGCGTCGATGAGCCGCTTCGCTTCGCGGTACCAGGGCTGCCACCGGATGTTTTCGTGGATCACCAGTGGCACGCCGGCCCGCTCGGCCAGTTCAGTCAGGCGCGCCGCTTCGTCGAACGAACGGCCAAACGGCTTCTGGCAGATCGTGGGCAAACCGTGCGCGATGGTCTTTTCGAGAATCGCCGCGTGGGTTTCGGGCGGTGTGATCAGGTCGATCCAATCGGGCCGCTCGGCCGCAATGGCGGCGTCGAGGTTGTCGTACACCTTCGGCACGCCGAAGCGGTCAGCCAACGTGCGCGCCTTGTTCAGATCGCGGTTGACGATGCCTACGCATTCGGCATCCGCTATGTTTTGCCAGCCCACGTACTGGAACTGGCTGAAGTAGCCGGCACCGACGCCCAGGATACGCATGCGGGACATCGCCGGTTGCCGATCAGAGGTTGGAAGCCACCGCGTCGGCGATGGCTGAGGTGCCGTCGTTCCCGCCCAGTTCGAACGGCAGCAGCTTGCCGCCGACGAACACCTGATCGACCGCACGCTCGATGCGCTGCGCCGCATCGGCCATCGCAGTGAGGCCGCTGCGCTCGGCCAGCCAGTCGAGCATCAGGGCGGCGGAAAGAATGGTGGCCGTCGGGTTGGCCTTGCCCTGCCCTGCAATGTCGGGCGCCGAGCCGTGGCAGGGCTGGAACAGGCCGTGGTGGTCACCCACGTCGGCCGAAGGCGCCATGCCCATGCCGCCGACGAGCGCGGCACTCTGGTCGGAGATGATGTCGCCGAACATGTTCTCGGTGACCATCACGTCGAAGTCCCATGGTTTGCGGATGAGATCGAGCGCCGTGGCGTCGACGTAGTGGTGCCGCGCCTCTATATCGGGAAAGTTTTTGGCGCGCTCGTCGAAGATCTTGCGGAAGAAGGCCATCGACAAGAACACATTGGCCTTGTCTACACAGGTGACGCGCCCCGGCGTGCCACGCCGGTCTTTCCGCTTCTGCGCCAGGCGAAATGCAAAATCGTGCACCCGCTCGGAGCCGGCGCGGGTGATCAGCATCGAATCGCGCGCCTCGGTGTCGTCCGCGTTAACCGTGCCCTTGCCGCGAGAGACGAACAGCCCTTCGGTCGATTCGCGCACCAGCACCAGGTCGATGTTTCTGGCGCGCGGATCGGCCAGCGGCAGCGCAATACCGGGGATAGCGCGCGCCGGACGTACGCCCGCATACAAATCGAGCGCTACGCGTAAATCCAGTTGCGGCGCGATCTCGGTGCCGTCGGGGTACCGGATGGCGGGCCAGCCCATGGCGCCGAAGAGGATGGCGTCGGCGGAGCGTGCGGCTTCAAGCGTGGCTTCCGGTAGTGCCTCGCCGCTCTCCTTGTAATGCTGGGCACCGGCATTTCGGCTCTTGAAGTGCAGCGTGAAGCCGGCGTCCTTTTGAACCTTTTCCAGAATCGGTAGCGTGGCGTCGATCACGTCCACGCCGATGCCGTCGCCAGGCAGCACGCAAATGTCGAAGATGGTCTTGTCGGTCACGAAGAATGGTTCCCTGGCTAGAGCTGGATGAATCGATAGCGCTCGCAGATCGCGATGAGCTCGCCGCTGGCGCGCTCGCGGTGGGCGCGGTTCACGCGCACCGCCCCTTCGGCGTCGCCGGCCCTGATGCGATCGAGCAGCGCGGTGTGCTCGCGGGTGGAATTGACCGGCTTGGGCCGCAACCGCAGCGTGAACATGCGTGCGCGGTGCGCGCGGTCGGCCAGGCGCTGCACGGCATCGATCAGCGTGCGGTTGCCGGCCAGCACGATCAGTCCGTGGTGGAAGCGCTCGTCGGCCACCGCCCAGGCGTCGAGGTCGTCGGCCTTCAGGGCGCGTGTCATGTCGCGCGTGGCGTCGACCAGCGGCTTGAGCTCGGCATCGCTCGGGCGACGCAGCGCCAACAACTCGGCAGCCAACGATTCGAGCGCAGCCAGTACGACGTAAATCTCGTTCATGTCGGTGGGTGATACCGGCAACACGCGCATGCCGTGGCGCGGAATGACCTCGATCAAACCCTCGTTGGCCAGCCGGATCAACGTCTCGCGCATCGGCGTGCGGCTGATGCCCAGCTCCTCTGCCAGCTCGTTCTCCAGTACTTGATGGCCAGGCGGGTAAACGTTGTCGAGGATGCGGCGGCGCAGCAGCGCGTAAGCGTGATCGACCCGCGTGGTGCGTGGCGCAGGCGACCGATCGGTTCGCGCTGAAGTGCCACGGCGCGCGGGTAATGCGCCTGCGTGCGGCGTAACCGTTGGCAGGGCCTGTCGCGCTGAGTCGACCGAGGACACGATCAATAAGTCCAGTGAAAAGGCGGATGACCCGCGACTGGCGCGCGAAATGATGCGATCGCATCGCCTTGCAGGCAGCCGAGGTAGGCGGTATGCAGATCGGGCCCGCCGAATGCCAGGCTCGAAATGTTGCGCAGCAGGCGACCGGCCGATTTGTCCAGATGCTGACGGCCGAGCGTTCCGGCGAGATAAGCGTTTTCGCACCAGACGACATGCGCCGGATCGGTGTCTTCGAGCATCAGCTGCTGCCCACCATCGGGCGCGACACGAATCACGCGGTTGCTGATGATGCTGGTGATCCAGGCATGACCTTCGGCGTCGAACGCGAGCCCGTCCGGGTAGCTACCGTGGCCGAAATGCGTCACGGTTTCGCGCTCGCCGAGTGAACCGTCGGCCGCAACGCGAAAGCGCGTGAGTCGTCGCCCGAAAGTTTCGTTGACATAGAGCCACGCGCCGTCGGGCGACAGCATCGCTTCATTGGTATAGCCGAGCCCGTCGGCCACGATGCGGGCGCCACGCGAATCGAGCAGCACGATGAAACCGTCGGCCACGTCGGCCCGGTACGCCGCCGCGCGCGGAACCGCGCGGGTACTCACGGTGATCCAGGTGCGGCTGCTCGAATCTTCGAACACGAAGTTGGTCGGCGGGAGATCGACACCATCGACCGTCTCGAGTAACGGGCGCAATTGACCGTTGCGCGCGAGGCGGAAAACGCCACCGGCGCTTTCACCCAGGTCGGCCAGCAGAAAACTGCCGTCGCGACGCAATGCGATGCCGTTCGGGCGCAACGCGCGGTGCGCGGGCGACGCCATATCGGCCTTGGCCCGGTACAGCAACGAGCAGCCTTCGGTGTCGGTCATTGCCACGCCTCCGCGCCAGTCCGCGCTGTAGAGCTGGCCCGCGCGGGTTGCCAGTACGCATTCGGGACGCAACAGGTTTTTGCCGAAGAAACGCAAGTCGCTCAGCGCTATCGGCGCTGCGGGCAGGGACAGGTCAGCGTTGATCAATGGTGCGTGTCTCGGATGTCTTGCGTCCCATTGCGGGGGTCTTGCAACCACCCGTGCAGGAGAATGCTATGAATTCTTCAACGTATACGTTAAGGCATTCGATAACCCACACACAGCGGGAAAACCCGAACCGCCTCGCCGCCGATGCAAGACGAGCCCGGTCGCGCAGCCTCGAGTGCCGCGCAGTCTTTTCGATCGTCGCTGGCGCAATCCAGCGACCGCTAACACCCCTTTGACTCTGAGAGGCGCTACTCCCAGGATCCGCTACGCAGACGCTTGAGTTCAGCGCGCTCGCGCTTGCCGGCGAGGCGGCGTTGTTTCGATCCGTAGCTGGGCTTGGTCGCGCGGCGCTCGCTCGGCGTTGCGGCGACGCTGTCGACAAGCGCCTGCAACCGCTCGAGCGCCGCCGCCTGATTCATCGGCCGGCTGCGATGCTGTTGGGCCTTGATGACGACCACGCCGTCGTTGGTAATCCGCTGATCGCGCAGCGCGAACAGGCGCTCCTTGACCGGATCGGGCAGCGACGATGCCGCAATGTCGAAGCGCAGATGCACGGCGCTCGAAACCTTGTTGACGTTCTGGCCACCCGCGCCCTGGGCCCGCACCGCGGTGAATTCGACTTCGCGGACGTCGATGGGGTACGGGGATGGGGTCATTGGCTTGATTTTGCACGTGGACGGTTGGAATCGATTGCTATTTTATTGATAGCTGTCTGCGCTTGTCTGATAACGGGTTTGGGGTTAAAAGGCTTTGAACTTTGCTGAGGCTGCTGGCCGGGATGTGCGCCCGGCGGCGCAGTCACTTTCTTTCGGCGACACAAAAGAGAAGTAGGTCCGCCGCCGGGCGGACATCCCGGCCTCAGACTCATCAAAAGCACACAACCGATCCGAATCGCACTTCGTGAATAGACCTATCTCTTCAGCCGGCGCCCAATGCCGACACTATCAACGCCCACCCCCGAACGGCATCTGCCCCCGCCAATACCGCAACACCAACCACCCACCCAAAACACCCCCCAGATGCGCGAAATGCGCAACGCCGTTGACGCGGCCGGTCACGCCGAGGAACAACTCGATCGCGCCGTAAAGCAGCACGAACAGCCAGGCCGGCATCGGAATCGGTGGAATCAAAAGCACGATGCGCCGATTCGGAAACAACATCGCAAAGCCGAGCAGTAATCCGAACAAGCCGCCCGACGCGCCGATCGTGGGACTGCCGCTTCCCGCCACGACGGCCACCACTTGCTGCGTGAGCGCCGCGAAGAGCACGCTGACCGCGAAGAACGCCAAAAACCGGCGCGAGCCCCAGATCCTTTCGAGTTCCGAGCCGAACATCCACAGCCCGAACATGTTGAAGAAAAGATGCGAGAGGCTGCCATGCAGGAATGCGTAGCTCAGCAACTGCCACGGAATGAAAGCGCCCGAACCGATGGGCCACAGCGCGAACATCGCCGATGGAAAAACCGCCAGCGATTGCATCAAAAAGACAATGACGCACGACAGGATCAGCGAGCGTGTAGCGGGTGGAATGGAAAACATGATTGAAAGAGGTTCAAGTGCGCAGCGATTGCCGCTGCCGATGGCCGAATGGCGCCTCGCCGGGGTGCAAGTTTGCTGGCAGACGGTGGTTTAGGCGGTTCGACACTGCGCGCCACCGGGTGTTCCCGTATGGCCCGGTGCCGATGGCGAACGAGATCGGGCCGATCAGAGAAAGGAGGCCTGCAGCCCGGCGTCGGCAACGCCGGGCGGGTCTTCGTCTTCGCCCGCTGAACTGTCTGCCCGAGACGCTGGACCGCCGGTCGCACCGGTGGCGCCCACCGCCACATCGCCGCACTGCGCGCGATGCCGCAGTGCATGCTCGATCACAACCAGCGCGAGCATCGCCTCGGCAATCGGCGTTGCGCGGATACCAACGCAGGGGTCGTGCCGTCCTTTGGTCACGACGTCGACGGGCTGGTCGTGAATGTCGATCGAGCGACGCGGGGTGATGATCGAACTGGTCGGCTTTATCGCAATCGCCACTTCCAGATCCTGGCCGGTGCTGATGCCGCCGAGCGTGCCGCCCGAATGATTGGTTTCGAAGCCGTCGGGCCGCATCGCGTCGCCGTGGGTGCTGCCATGCTGGACGACGCTCGCAAAGCCAGCGCCGATCTCGACGCCTTTGACCGCGTTGATGCCCATCATCGCCCAGCCGATGTCGGCATCCAGCTTGTCGAAAAGCGGCTCACCCAGGCCCACCGGCACGCCGGATGCCGTGACCCGAATACGCGCGCCGCACGAATCGCCGGCCTTGCGCAGGCGGTCCATATAGGCCTCGAGCTCGCGCGTGTCTGCGACGGGCGCGAAAAAGGGATTGGCTGCGACATGCTCCCAGCTTTCGAAGGGAATCATGATCTCGCCGATCTGCGCCATGCAGCCGCGAAATAGCGTTCCGTATTTTTCCCTGAGCCACTTTTTAGCGACCGCTCCGGCGGCGACCATCGGCGCCGTAAGCCGCGCCGACGAGCGCCCGCCGCCGCGCGGATCGCGCAAGCCGTACTTCTTCCAATAGGTGTAGTCGGCGTGCCCGGGCCGGAATTGATCGGCGATCGCGCCGTAATCCTTGCTGCGCGCGTCGGTGTTGCGGATCAACAGCGCGATCGGCGTGCCTGTCGTACGGCCTTCATAAACGCCTGAAAGGATCTCGACCGCGTCGGCCTCGTTGCGCTGGGTGACATGGCGACTCGTGCCCGGACGTCGGCGGTCCAGATCGTGCTGGATATCGGCCTCGCAAAGCGACATGCCGGGTGGGCATCCGTCGATCACGCAGCCGATCGCCGGGCCGTGCGATTCGCCGAAATTGGTTACCGCGAACAGGTTGCCGAAGGTATTGCCGCTCATGACAACGATTATCAACGCCGGAATTGCTGCGCGGACGAGGCGCAGCGGTCGCATCGGCGGCAACGAACATCGACTGACTAATTACAAAGTTCTACCCTCTCGCAACGCGTCCGAAACAATGTCAAAAATTGTCTGAAATGTCACATAGTTACCTATAGTGACAAACGATACTCAAGGCATCGACTTCTATACGCCATGACTCACTGGAAAGAGCAATACGCGCGGGCGCTTGACGGGTTGGGCCTCGCACAGGCCGCCGATCAGGTGGCATACGACGCCATCATCTCCGACACGAAAGCATTCTGGGCAGCACGCCCGATCGAAACCTGGCCCAAGGTGGACGGCTTCGCGGCGTGGATCGAAGCCCGCCGCGCGTTGCTGGCGGCCGAGGTCACCGTGATCGAAGTGCTGCGGTGGCGCTGCGTCGCGATTCGGCTCGGCTTGCCGCTCGATTCGATTGCGCCGGGCCATGCCAATCTGGTGCTCGCACCGTACGTCGAGCAGCGCTCCGAAACCCGGCCCGATGAACTCGATCGAATCGACTTTGGCCAAGTCATGGCCGAACGCACCGATAACTCGTCAGGCCGCAAGCTGCACTGAACGCCGGCGCCGTCAGCGATCAACTCGACAGCATGTCGCCGATCGCGCCGCACAGCAACAACCCTGCCGAGAGCACCAGCCAGACGCGCCAGGTGGCGTGTCGCTGTTCGATCCAGTGGTGCATGAGCGCTGCAGCGCCGATGGCCAGTGCAAAGGCCAGCCCGAGGCCCGCAAGCCCGCCGAGCGGCTGGAGCGGCTCAACCGGCCAGAGTCTGACGCTGATGGCGCTGACCAGAAGCAGCACCGGAAAGTGAATCAGAAAAAGCGAATACGAAACGCGCCCGAGCCACATGACCCAGCGCACGCCACGCTGCGGCACCTTCTGGAGCGCGCCGGCGCGTTGCAGCGCCGCGAGCGCCAGCGCTGTCACCAGAGCGATCGCAATCCGTGATCGCCAGTCGAGGACCAGCGCTGCCAATCCGATCGCGGCGAGCAACGCAACGTCCAGTCGCCACAGGGCCGTCCGCCGGACGCGGCCGAGCCAGAACGCGAGCATGCCCAGGCCGTAAGCGCCGAAGAAATAGAACGCCGTGACGTCGAATCGGGCCAACCGGTTGAACAGCGCCAACGACAGCGCCGTGCCGGCCAGCACCAGTGACAGCGAGATCCAGCGCGAACGCGTGTCGTCGCCGCCAAAGCGATCGCGCGAACGATGGTGCGAACGGTCGGCAATCCAGAACACAAACAGCGCCAGCGTAAAAAGCTGGAAGTCGACCGCCACGTACCACACGCCTGCCGACAGCGCGTCTTGACCCAGCAGATCCTGCAGCAGCAGGCCATGCGCGACCAATTGAAGCAGCCCCGGCGCACCGGGCACCAGTTCGTCGTCGAGCCATGGTCGCGCCACACCAGCGACCAGCAAGCTGGCCATCAAGGCAACCAGATAGGGCATGACCAATCGCAGATAACGCTGCGCGATCCGTTCCAGCGCGTTTCCACCACGCCGGAGCAAACCATCGGGCGCCAGGCTGGCTGCAGCGAGAAATCCGCCGAGCACCAGGAACACCTGAACCGCCAATCGGCCGTCCCGCACGAACCAGTCGAATATGGCCGGTGCCAGCACCTGCGCCTCTTCGGACAATGGCCCGTACAACGCAAAGTGATGGCCGACGATGGCAAGGCATGCCAAGCCTTTGACTGCGTCGATCAACGGCAGCCGCTCCGCCCGCATGTCGCGCGGATCAACCGGCGCGTGCGCTTCGACGGCGAGTTTGGGCAGCGGCGGGACCATGGCGACTCCGGCTACCGATGCCGTTCGTGATTCAGGCCGCAATCCGTTGCCGCGCTGCGCCGTATTCGCGCCTGAGCTTATCGATGAGAGCCCCGGCGCTCGCTACCTGATCGATGCTGCCGATGCCCTGGCCGCAACCCCAGATATCTTTCCAGGCCTTGGATTTACTGCCTTCGCCACCGCCGAAGTTCATCGTCTTCACATCGCCTTGCGGCAGGTTCGCCGGGTCCATGCCCGCGGCGACGATGCTCGCCGCCAGATAGTTGCCGTGCACGCCGGTGAAGAGGTTCGAGTAGACGATGTCGTCTGATGTGCTGTCGACGATCGACTGCTTGTACGCATCGCTCGCACGCGCTTCTTCGGTTGCGATGAAAGCCGATCCGATATAGGCCAGGTCGGCGCCCATCGCCTGCGCGGCAAGCACCGCGCCACCGGTCGCGATCGCGCCCGAGAGCGCAATCGGCCCGTCGAACCACTGGCGAATTTCCTGCACCAGCGCGAACGGGCTCTTCACGCCGGCATGGCCGCCCGCGCCGGCCGCGACCGCGATGATGCCGTCGGCGCCCTTCTCGACCGCCTTGTGCGCGAAGCTGTTGTTGATGATGTCGTGGAGCGTGATGCCGCCATAGCCATGCACCGCCTCGTTGACGTCGACCCGCGCGCCGAGCGAAGTGATGACTATCGGCACCTTGTACTTCAGAACCATCTCCATGTCGTGATCGAGCCGGTCGTTGCTCTTGTGCACGATCTGGTTGATCGCGAACGGCGCGGCGGGCCGGTCAGGATGCGCCTTGTCGTGCGCTGCCAACCCTTCTGTGATCTCGGCCAGCCACTCGTCCAACTGCGACGCCGGTCGCGCATTGAGCGCCGGCATAGAGCCGACGATGCCACCGACGCACTGCGCGATCACGAGCTTCGGATTACTGATGATGAACAGCGGCGCACCGATGATCGGCAGTGGCAGGTTGGCGAGAACGGGAGGCAAGTTGGACATGGGTAGTCTGGTGAGAATTTAAGAGAAAAGTGCCTGAAACGCCCAAGGATCGTGCGCAAGCAGCTATCTATTCTGTAGCAAATGCGGAATCGGGCAGCCGGACGCAGAACACGCGGAAGCAACGCAGAAAGCGCAGAAGAATTTGAAAAAGCCTTGTTTGTTTTTTCTGCGACTTCTGCGTTGCTTTTGCGCCTTCTACGTCCGGAAGTCCGCTTTGGAAGTCCGGCCCCGATTTCAAAACGCCTCCATCGCCATCGCCATCACGCTTTCAGCACCTTCGACAATGCTGTCGCGAACTGCTGGCGCTTTGGTCAGGATGTGCTCGGCATAGAAGCGTGCGGTCGCGATTTTGGCTTGCATGTAGGCCTCGTCTTCGCCCTTTGCCGCCAGGTCCTGCGCGATCAGCAACGAGCGCGCGAGTTGCCAGCCGGCCATCAGGTTGCCGCCCAGCATCAGGTAGGGCACGCTGCCAGCGAAAGCAGCGTTCGGGTCGGCCTTGGTCTTTTCGGCGATGAATTCGACCACCTCGACGAAGGCTTCGCGCGCCGCTTTCAGGCGCTTGTGCACTGCGCGTGCGTCGGCGCTGCCCTGCTTTTCGAGATCGGCTTCGGTGGCTTCGATCTGCTTTGCGATCGCCTTGGCCACCGCACCGCCATCGCGCGCGGTCTTGCGGCCGACCAGGTCGTTGGCCTGGATCGCGGTGGTGCCTTCGTAGATCGTCAGGATGCGCGCATCGCGCAGATACTGCGCGGCGCCGGTTTCTTCGATGAAACCCATGCCGCCGTGCACCTGAACGCCGAGCGACGCAACGTCGATGCTCATCTCGGTGCTGTACCCCTTCACGAGTGGCACCAAAAATTCGTAGAAGGCCTGGTTCCGCTTGGCCGTATCGGCATCGGGGTGGTGATGCGCCGCATCGTAGGCCGCCGCCGCGACGGTCGCCATCGCGCGGCAACCTTCGGTGTTGGCGCGCATCGTCATCAGCATGCGGCGCACGTCGGGGTGATGCACGATGGTCGCGCTGACTTTCATCGAGCCATCGACGGGGCGGCTCTGCACGCGGTCTTTAGCGTACGCGGCCGCGTGCTGGTAAGCGCGCTCGGCGATTGCGATGCCCTGCATGCCGACCGCATAGCGGGCTGCGTTCATCATGATGAACATGTATTCGAGGCCGCGGTTCTCTTCGCCGACCAGAAAGCCCGTCGCGCCGCCCGCATCACCGTATTGCAATACGGCGGTCGGACTCGCCTTGATGCCGAGCTTGTGTTCGATGCTCACGCACTGCACGTCGTTGCGCTCACCGAGCGCGCCGTCCTTGCCGACCAGAAACTTCGGCACCACGAACAGGCTGATGCCCTTGACGCCTTCTGGCGCGCCGGCAACGCGCGCGAGCACCAGATGGACGATGTTCTCGGCCAGGTCGTGCTCGCCATAGGTGATGTAGATCTTGGTGCCGAAGACCTTGTAGCTGCCGCCTTCTTGCGGCTCGGCGCGGCTGCGCACCATCGCCAAGTCGCTGCCGGCCTGCGGCTCGGTCAGGTTCATCGTGCCGGTCCATTGGCCACTCACGAGCTTCTCGAGATAGGTCGCTTTGAGGTCATCGGCGCCGGCCGTGAGCAATGCCTCGATCGCCCCGTCGCTGAGCAAGGGGCAAAGCGCAAAGCTCATGTTGGCCGAGTTGAGCATCTCGATGCAAGCCGCACCGATCACCTTCGGCAGGTTTTGCCCGCCCCATTTCTCCGGATGCTGCAAGCCTTGCCAGCCGCCCGCCGCGTATTGCGCGAACGCGTCCTTGAAGCCGGCCGTGGTCGTGACCTTGCCGTCGTTGAAAGACGAAGGATTCCGGTCACCGGCCACATTCAGCGGGGCAATCACGTCTTGCGTGAAGCGCGCGCATTCCTCGAGCACCGCACGCGCAGTGTCGAGGCCCGCTTCTTCAAACCCTGGCAGTTGCGCAACCTGCTCGATATTGGCGAGATGTTCGATGTCGAACAGCATGTCCTTGACAGGGGCGATATAGCTCATGATGTGTCTCCAGATGGACAAAAGGGCATCGCGCTGAACGATGCCCTCTCGATGTGGACTGTCGCTTTCGAGATCAAAGCGCCTTCGTCAACTCCGGCACCGCGGTGAACAAATCCGCCACCAACCCGTAGTCGGCAACCGAGAAGATCGGCGCCTCCTCGTCCTTGTTGATCGCGACGATGACCTTCGAATCCTTCATGCCGGCCAGATGCTGGATGGCACCCGAAATGCCTGCAGCGATGTAGAGCTGCGGCGCAACGATCTTGCCGGTCTGACCCACTTGCAGATCGTTCGGCGCGTAACCCGCGTCCACCGCAGCGCGCGAGGCGCCGAGCCCCGCATTGAGCTTGTCGGCCAGCGGGGTCATGACCTCCTCGAATTTCTCGGCACTGCCGAGCGCCCGGCCACCCGAGACGATGATCTTGGCCGCGGTCAATTCGGGACGGTCGCTCTTGGTCGTCTCGCGGCCAACGAAGCTCGACTTGCCGCTGTCGGCGACGCCTTGCGCATTTTCGACGCTCGCGCTGCCGCCGGTGGCCGCTGCCGCGTCGAAGCCGGTGGTGCGAACCGTGATGACCTTGATCGCATCACTGCTTTGCACGGTCGCGATCGCATTGCCCGCGTAAATCGGCCGCTCGAAGGTGTCGGCGCTGTCGACCTTGATGATGTCTGAAATCTGCGCGACATCGAGCTTGGCCGCCACGCGTGGCGCGACGTTCTTACCATTCGCGGTCGCGGGAAACAGGATGTGGCTGTAGTTCGACGCAATCGCCAGCACCTGGGCCGCGACGTTCTCAGCGAGGTTTTCGGCCAGCGATGGGCTGTCGGCCGCAATCACTTTGGATACGCCTGCGATCTGCGACGCGGCCTTTGCCGCTTCGGCGGCGTTGGCGCCGGCGACGAGGACATGCACGTCTTTGTCGCAGGCCAGGGCCGCGGTGACGGTGTTGAGCGTCGCGGGCTTGATCGTCGCGTGATCGTGTTCGGCAATAACGAGGGCTGTCATTGGATTCGGTCTCCGGGGTTCAGACGGCGGTAGGTGCACAGAGCCGCGAAGGGCGCCTAAATGACTTTCGCTTCATTCTTGAGCTTGTCGACCAAGGTCGCGACATCGGGCACCTTGATGCCGGCGCTGCGCTTGGGTGGCTCGCTGACTTTCAAGGTCTTGAGGTGCGGCTTGACGTCGACGCCGAGGTCTTCTGGCTTCATGTTGTCGAGCTGCTTTTTCTTGGCCTTCATGATGTTCGGCAAGGTGACGTAGCGCGGCTCGTTCAGGCGCAAGTCGGTCGTGATCACCGCCGGCAGGCTGAGCTCGATCGTTTCCAGCCCGCCGTCGACTTCGCGCGTGACTTTGACCTTGTCGCCTTCGAGCTCGACCTTGCTCGCGAAGGTCGCTTGCGGCATGTCGGCCAGTGCGGCGAGCATTTGGCCGGTTTGATTCGCGTCGTCGTCGATCGCCTGCTTGCCGAGAATGATGAGCTGTGGCTGCTCCTTGTCGACCAGCGCCTTGAGGAGCTTGGCGACCGCGAGCGGCTGCAACTCTTCGGTCGTCTCGACCAGGATCGCACGGTCGGCACCGATCGCCATCGCGGTTCGCAAGGTTTCCTGGCATTTGGCATCGCCGCACGACACGGCAATGACTTCGGTCACAGTGCCTTTTTCTCGGAGCCGAACCGCTTCTTCGACCGCGATTTCGTCGAACGGGTTCATGCTCATCTTGACGTTGGCGATGTCGACGCCCGAGCCATCGGATTTGACGCGGACCTTGACGTTGTAGTCGACCACGCGCTTGACGGGAACCAGAACCTTCATGCGTTTACTCCAATCCATTTGAAGACCGCCAAAGCGTTTTTTGCGGTCTGAAATCATTCTAGGCGCCGAGTGATCGCGCCGCAGATAAAGGCGTTCAGTCGCAAATTCGAACGCTCGTGCTATTTTCGAGAATTGTACGGACAGTCGGAAATCGGGTAGACGCCGATGCGACAAGAAAAAGCGCAACCGGGATGGCCGCGGCACCCCGATGCTGGCCCGAAGCGCGTCAGCCGCCGACCTTCGGCAAAAGCACTAACGAGAACCAGGGCACGAAGGCCGTGAGCAGCCAGGCGACGAGCAACCCGCCCAGATACATCATCGCGAAGCGCACGAGCTTCGAATACGGAATGCCGGTCACGCCGCTCGCGACGAAAAGATTGAGGCCGAACGGCGGCGTGATGAAGCCGATCGCGGCGCCGACCAGGAAGATTACGCTGAAATGCACCGGGTCGACGCCGTGCGCGACCGCGATCGGCGCGAGGATAGGCGCGAAAATCACGGTCACCGGCAGGCTCTCCAGAATGCAGCCCGCGGCCATCACGATCGCCATGCAGACCAGCAGCACCACGGTTTCGCTGTTGCCGAACCAGGCCACGAACGCGGCGACAGCCTCGGCCGCCCCGAGCAGGCCGAACACCTGCTGCATGACGATCGAAATCGCGATCATCGGCGCCAGCATGCCGGTGAGCTGCCCCGAGCGCAGCAGGATATCGGGCAGCGCACGCCACTTGATCTCGCGCGTCAACAACAGCCCGGCCAAGAGACAGAAGCCGACCGTGATAGCAGCCGCCTCTGTCGGCGAGAAGACGCCCGAATAGATGCCGTAGATCACGATGAAGATCGCGAAAAAGCCGAGGTAGGCGCGCCGCGCGGTGCGCGCGACCCGCTTCATATCGAGCGGCTCGATCGACCCCCAGCCCCGGCGCCGAGCCATGAACCAGCACACGCTCATCATCGAAACCACCATCAAGATGCCGGGCAGGATGCCGGCGACGAACAGGTCGGAGATCGACAAATTCATCAAGAATCCGTAGACGATGAAGATGATCGACGGCGGAATGATGATGCCGACGCAACCGCCGGCGGCTGCGGTCGCGGCCGCAAAGCGGGTGTCGTAGCCGTCCTTCACGAGCAACGGATGCATGATCGAGCCGATGGTCGCGGTGGTCGCCGAATTCGAGCCGGAAATCGCCGCGAACAGCCCGCACGAAGCGATTGTCGCCAGGCCCAGACCGCCGCGCATCCAGCTGACGCAGGCGTGCGCAAAATCGGCGAGGCGCCGCGCAATGCCGGCCGCGGCGATCAGGTCGCCGGTCAGGATGAAAAGCGGCAGCGAAAGCAGCCCGAAAAAGTTGAGTCCCTCGAACAACGTCACGCCGACATTGGCCAGGGTGAAATCGATGATCAGCGAAGCGCCGACGACCCAGAAGCCGATCACGAGGAAGATCGGCACGCCGATCAGGAACAGCACGACGACGGCGATCGACACCAAGCCGAGCAGAAGACCTTGATCCATATTCAGTCCCCTCCTATCGTCTGAATGTCGACCAGGAAAGGTTCTCGGCGACGCCAGCGTCCGATGTCGTCCCAGAGGTTCTGCAGCACCCGGAAAATCAAAAGCGTCCAGGCCAGCGGCGTCGCGAGATAAAACCACCACTGCATCACGTTGTCGGTGCCCTGGACAATCGCAAAATTCATCTCGACCAGACGGGTCTGTTCGATCGTGTAGTAGAGGACGATCGCGCCGAAGACGATCCACAGGATTGCGTCGAGCCACATGAGCGCGAACTGCATGCCGTACGGCATGCGCAGGCGGAAGTCGTTGAACACCAGATGGGTGCGCTTGCGCACGTTGTACGAGCAACCGATCCAGGTCACCCACAGAAACAGGTAGATCGGAATCGAGGTGCTCCAGGCGATCATCTCTTTCAAGATGAAGCGCTCGAACACCGCGAACACGATGATGAGCGCCATCGCCGAATAGGCGATGAGGATCAGCACGCGCTCGGCGTTCTTATCGAGCCAGCGCAGCGGGGCCAGGACCAGGTTCACAGGAATCTCCTCGGGCGCGGATGACGCTCGGCGCGAGCGGGCCGAACAGCCCGTCCCACGCCGGATTCAGTCAAAAGTCGTGTTCGACGAAAGTCGATCAGCTCGATTTCCACCAGCGCTGTGGCGGCACATCGACCGGCGCCATCGTGGCCGGAATCTCGCGCGCGATCGCGTAGATTTCCTTGTAGACGTCATGCCCGCCCGACATCTTGTTGAGCCGCTCGCGCCACTCCTCCCAAGGCTTGGGCTGGAATTCGGGCGAGCACATTTTCTCGGCCTTCTTGAGTTCGGCGTCCGACAAGGTCGCCACACGCACGTTGTTCTTGCCGAAGATTGTGTCCGGGCCGGGCTTGGGCACCGCACCGACCACCTCGACCAACGCGCGCTCCTGATTCTTCTGCGTGTATTGCTGCGCGTCGTACGAGGTTTCGCGGAACAAGTCTTGGAGCTTCGGCGGCAGCTTTTCGAACTTCTTGTGGTTCATCGCGGTGTGCTCGGTGCCACAGAAAAACCGCAGGTCGACCGCCTGCGAGAGTACCGGCGCCATGTTGGCGTAAGCCGCCGCGCCCATCCAGGTTTCGGCGCCGTCGAGCAGACCCTGCTTGAGCCCGTCGAGCGTTTCCTCCCACGCGATCGGCACCGGATTGAGGCTCATGAGCTGCATCGCGATCCGGCCCAATTGGGTGCCGGTCACGCGGTTTTTGGTGCCGGCCAGTTGATCGACGCTGGTGATCGTCGGCTTGTCCTCAAACTTCTTGCCCAGCATGATGCCGCGCAGTTCGCAATGGGTATAGAGAAACTCAATGTTGTGCAGCTTGCGCATCGGCTCGCGCAGCAATACCTCGCTCTTCGGACTGTAGAAGAAATGGAACTGCGCCGCGCGGGTCGGAAACATGTAGGCGAAGTCGAGCACGTTGTAGTAGGGCGCCGAACCGGCCGAGTTCTGCGTGCTGGCGGTGAACATGTCGACGATTCCCTGCTGCGCCTTCTTCACGCAATCGCCCTGGTTGCAGATCGCGTTGTTGCCGATGAATTCGATTTTCAGGGCGCCGTCGCTGCGCTTTTCGAGTTGCTGCGCGAACCAAAGCTGGCCCGACTCCTGGATCTTGAGGTTGTCTTCGTTGAAGCCGGCAGCGCCGAATTTGAGGGTCATCAGCGGCGTGCCCTTGCGCGCCTCCGCCGTTTGTGCGGCCGCCTTGCTGACGCCCTCGAGCGTGAGCGGCCCGACCATGCCGGCTACGGCGAAGGCGGTCGAACTGAGGCCGTAGGTGCCCGCGATGCGCATGAAGCCGCGCCGGTCGAGAGGGATTTTCTGTGCCATTTTTCGTCTCCTGTGGATGGGACTTTCAAGTCCCGATTGCAAAACTTTCGTCCGCGGCTTTACGCCGTCTCGTGCAGGGGCGGCGCGCGTCCTCGCGAATCATGTCGACCGCCTTCTCGGCCATCATCACAGCCGGCGCGTTGGTGTTGCCCGAAACCAGCGTCGGCATCGCAGAGCAGTCGATCACGCGCAAGCCGGCGATGCCGCGAACGCGCAATCGCTCATCGAGCACCGCGTTCGGGTCGCCGTCCGGACCCATCGCGCAAGTGCCGGTCGGATGAAAGATCGTCGCGCCGTTGTTGCGGCAGAAATCGAGCAGCGCTTCGTCGCTGTCCGCTTCCTTGCCGGGTTTGACTTCACGCTTGATGAACGGGCTCATCGATTTGGAGCCGGTGATCGCTCGGACCGAGCGTAGCGCCGCGATGTTGGTGCGCCGGTCGAGATCGGTCGCGAGGTAATTAGGCTGCATCTCGGGCGGCTCGAACGGATCGGTGCTTTTGATGCGAATATGGCCGCGCGATTCGGGCCGCAGTTGGCAAACCGACATCGTCAGGCCTGAAAAATCGTGCACCTTGCCGCCCGCCATATCGGCCGACAGCGCCGCAACGTGATACTGGATGTCGGGCGTCTTGGCCTCATGAGGCAACGCGCGCATGAAGCAACCGCCCTGGTTGATGCCGACGGCCAGCGGCCCGCTGCGATGCAATAACCATTCGGCGCCGAGTTTGGCTTGGCCGAACAGCGAATTGAGTTGGTCGTTGGTGGTCTTGCGAGTCGATTCGAAAATCATCCGGACCTGCAAATGGTCCTGCAGGTTTTCACCCACACCCTGCAGGTCGTGTATCACCGTAACGCCGTGCTTTTGCAGCAGCGCGGCCGGCCCGATGCCCGAAAGCTGCAGCAGTTGCGGCGACTGGATCGAGCCGGCGCACAGCAGCACCTCGGCGCGCGCCTTCGCGACCTTGTCCTGCCCGCCTTGCCGGTATTTCACGCCGACCGCGCGCTTGCCCTCGAGCACGAGCCCGGTCGCTTGCGCTTCGGTTTCGATCCGCAGGTTGGCGCGGCCTTTGGCGTGGTTCAAGTAGCCTTTGGCGGTGCTCCAGCGCCAGCCCTTCCAGGTCGTGAGCTGGTAGTAGCCCGCGCCCTCCTGCTTTTCACCGTTGAAGTCGTCGGTGCGCGGCACGCCCACTTCACCGGCGCCTTCGATGAAGGCTTCGATCAGCGGATTTTTCGCGCCGATATCCGAAACCGACAATGGCCCGTCGCCGCCGTGATACTCGCTCGCGCCGCGCTGGTTGCGTTCCGATTTGATGAAGTACGGCAAGCAATCGTCGTAGCGCCAGCCCTTGTTACCGAGCGCGGCCCAGTGGTCGTAGTCCTCGCGCTGGCCGCGGATATAAATCAGGCCGTTGATCGAGCTCGAACCGCCCAAAGTCTTGCCGCGCGGCCAGTAGATGCGGCGGCCGTTCATGTTCGGATCGGGGTCGGTGTGGAAGCACCAGTTGTACTTCTTGCTCCACATGGTTTTGCCGTAGCCGATCGGCAAATGGATCCAGAACGATTTGTCGGGCGGGCCGGCCTCGAGCAGCAACACCTTCGTCGCCGGGTCTTCCGACAGGCGGCTAGCCATGACTGCGCCGGCCGAGCCGGCGCCGATCACGACGTAGTCGAATTCCGAGGTCATTTCGTCAGGCATTTTTTGTCACCCGGCGGGCGTCGGGATGGCGACTTGAGCTCTTGCGTCAGTCGCGGGAGGCTGCGCTGTCATCCGCTTGACCGATATTATTTTGGAATGATTCGTTCCATTATTAGAGATAACCCTTGGTTTTATTAATTTTCCTGAACAAAATGTTCCTTTTTTGAGCGAGAAATGGGCCGGATGCGCGCACAGCGAATGCGCGCGCAACGGCGGCGCCCAGGCTGTTCGGCGAAGGTGGAGCGCGCTTCGGGGTGGTCCCCGCGCCGCTCAGAGGTCGGCCAGTGCGCGCAAATGCGCTTCGACACTCGTCCCAAGCGCACGCAAGTTGTAGCCGCCTTCGAGCATCGAAACGATCCGCCCCTGCGCATGCCGATCGGCCACGTCGCGCAGGCGTTCGGTCATCCAGCGGTAGTCGCTCTCCACCAGCCCCAGTTGGCCGAGATCGTCGTCGCGATGGGCATCGAAACCGGCACTGACGAAGATCATCTGCGGGCGAAATTGTTCGAGCCGCGGCATCCAGATCGCCTCGATCATTTCGCGCACAGCTATGCCTTTGGTGTATGCAGGCACCGGCAAATTAACCATGTTGTCGGCCGGATGATCGGTGCCGCTATAGGGGTAGAACGGGTGCTGAAAAATGCCGACCATCAGCACCCTCGGGTCGTTCGACAAAATGTCTTCGGTGCCATTGCCGTGATGGACGTCGAAGTCGACCACCGCAACGCGCTCGAGCCCGTGCACTTCTAGCGCATGGCGGGCCGCGATCGCGACGTTGTTGAGCAGGCAGAAGCCCATCGCGCGATCGCGACACGCGTGGTGACCCGGCGGGCGCACAGCGCAAAAGGCATTGGCAAGCTCGCCCGCGATCACGGCATCGGTCGCCGCCACCGCGGCGCCCGCGCCGCGTCGTGCCGCGAGCAAGCTGAACCGGTTCAGCGCCGTGTCCGGATCGATGTACGCATGGCCCGGCCCGCCGGCGGGCGCGTCGGCTACCAGGCGCTGCTGAAGTTCTTCGAGATGTTCGAGGTGCCGTTCGCTGTGCGCCCGCACGATCTGATCGAATGTCGCGAGCGGAACATCGCGCCGTTCCAGCGCGTTGCCAACGCCGGTCGCCAACAACCGGTCTTCGATTGCATCGAGCCGCTCGGGGCATTCGGGGTGGCCCCTGCCCATGTCGTGTTTCCGGCAATCGCCGTGTGTGAAATAGCCGGTCTTGCCCATGTCTCTTGCCCCTCTACGGTCTGCCGAAAAACGAAATCGGCGACCTTTGCGCTATCGTTTGCATATGGATACAAACATGGACGTGGCCGCCAAATTAGCCAGTTTACTGGCGCAACTCAATACCGTGATCGTCGGCAAGAAGGCCCAGGTTCGCGATTGCGTGGCCTGCCTTCTGGCGGGTGGCCACTTGCTCATCGAAGACGTGCCGGGTGTCGGCAAGACCACCCTCGCCCACGCGCTCTCGCACACCTTCGGCTTGCATTTTTCGCGGGTGCAGTTCACCGCCGACCTGATGCCGGGCGACCTGTCGGGCGTGGCGATCTACGACCGCGGCCAGCAAGATTTCGTGTTCCATCCCGGCCCGATTTTCGCCCAGGTGCTGCTGGCCGACGAGATCAATCGCGCGAGCCCCAAAACCCAGAGCGCATTGCTCGAGGCGATGGAAGAAAAACAGGTCACCATCGAAGGCCAGACCCGCCCGCTGCCGAGCCCCTTTTTCGTCATCGCCACGCAAAACCCGCACGACCAGCTCGGCACCTTCGCGCTGCCCGAATCGCAGCTCGACCGCTTCCTGATGCGCATTTCGCTCGGCTACCCCGATCGCGCGGCCGAACGCGAGCTGCTCGCCGGACGCGACCGGCGCGAGCTGCTGGCCGGCCTGCCCGCATTGCTCGACGCGGGCGAACTCCATGCGTTGCAGCAAAAGGTGCAGCAGGTGCACGCGGCCGGACCCTTGCTCGACTATGTGCAGAACCTCGTTATTGCCACCCGCGACGGCCGCTGGTTTTTGCAGGGCCTTTCGCCGCGCGCCGGCATCGCGGTGCTGCGCGCAGCCAAGGCGCAGGCGCTGCTCGCGAACCGCGATTACGTCGCGCCCGACGACGTGCAGGCCGTGTTACCGCAAACGATTGCGCACCGCATGACGCCGGTCGGCGAAGCCGGCCGCGGCGCACTCGAGCAGGTGCGCGCGATGATGGCGGCGGTGCCGTTGCCGTGACGGCATGAAGCAACGAACGAATTCGGTGTCGCGGCCGGTGCGCCCGCTTCTTCGGTTGCACGCAGTGGCGCGCAGCACCCGGGTCAGCCGATGAGCGCGCCTGCAGTCGCGTCCGCACCCGCCGCTGCCGCAGCAGCACCTGACGCATCCGCCAGCCCCTCGCGCATCGAGCGCTGGTTTCTCTCGCGCCGCCCGCCCTCCGACACGATCACGCTGACCCAGCGCACCATCTACATCCTGCCTTCGTTCGCTGGCTGCATGCTGCTTCGCGACTTTGCTGGTGCTGCTGGTCGCGTCGATCAACTACCAGCTCAACCTCGGCTATCTGCTGACCTTCTTGCTGGCCGGAAGCTGCGTCGTCGGCATGCACGTCTGCCACAACACATTGCGTGGCCTCGCTCTGCATTTGATAGCTCCAGACGCTCAGTACGCGGGCGCTTCAGCCGTATTCCGCGTGGTACTGCACAACGCGCGGCGGCGCCCCCGGCATGCGATCGGCCTGGCCGTCCGCGGTAGCCGGCAATGGACCTGGAGCGACGTGCCCGCCCAAGGCAGCGAAACCGTCGAAGTCGCGTTTCGCCCCGCCCGGCGCGGCTGGCAACCCGTGCCGACGCTCACTGCCGAAACCCGTTTTCCGCTCGGCACATTCCGGGTCTGGACCGTCTGGCGCCCCGCCGCGCAAGTCCTGGTCTACCCCGCGCCCGAAATCGATCCGCCGCCGTTACCGCCTGGCGAGCCGCTCGACGCTCAGCATGCCGCGTCCCGTCACCTCGCCGCAACCCGCCTCGCGGGCGAGTACGACGGCGTGCGCGCCTATCAGCGCGGCGATCCGCGCAAACTCGTGGTCTGGAAGATGGCGGCTCGAGCGATGGCGACCGGCTCGGAAGACCTGGTCAGCCGCGAAACCCAGCAAGCGCAGCGGCAGGAACTGTGGCTCGACCTGCAGAGCGCCGCGTCGCTGCCCGATATCGAAGCGCGACTTTCACGGTTGTGTGCGTGGGTGTTGATGGCGGACCGGATGGGGGTGGATTACGGGTTGCGGGTGGGGTCGGTTCGGGTTGCGCCTGCTCAAGGGGAAGGGCATCGGAGGAGGTGTTTGGAGGTGTTGGCGGTATGTTGAGACTTGTCTTTAATTGCCAATTTGAAAAGTCTTTTTGGATTAAAGGATTGCGGCTTTTATCAACCGTCGCTGGCCAGGATGTGCGCCCGGCGGCGCAGTCACTTTCTTTTGAGTCGCCAAAAGAAAGTAACCAAAGAAAAGGCGACCCCACTGTCTGCGTCCCTGCGCTTCGCTACGGGCAACCTGCGGTGCTCTCTTTTCGAGGGGTCTCGCTAAACTCGCTACGCTCAAACAACGCGAGCCCAGATCCGCGTAAAGCTGCGCTCCTCAGCGCATACAGAGGGGCTTTGGGATCGCGCTCCGGGTCAACGCTTCGCTGCGCTCGGCGATCCTGGTATTGATCGTAAAAAATTCAAACCCCTCAGCGTTTAGATCATACTTGACCATACTGGAAGTTATATAAAAATACTTCGATTTTTCATTTGTTTGATGGCAACTTTGGTGACCCTCGCTACACCTTGTCTGGCAAGTTCTTTCAGTATCGACAAGTCCGGTACTTTTTTAACACTGCAAGGTGAAATTGAGCCAGGTGACGCAGAGCGTTTAGTACAACTGTATACGGGCATACAATCGATTGGTGGAATTTACTATCCTTATCCGAATTCAATCTTTTTGAAATCTCCAGGTGGAAGCGTTAGTGAGGCAAAGAAAATTGCAAAGCTTATAAATACTCTTGCCATTGACGTTGCTGTCGCCCCAACTGCAGAAGATGGAATGTGTGCAAGCTCATGTTTCTTCATTTTTATGGCAGGTAAAGCGCGAAGTGCAGACGGTATCGATTCGATTGAGAGAGGAACGAAGGGTACCCTCGGTCCCGTTGGCATTCACAGGCCATTTTTTCGAAGTCCCGGAGATGGTCCAACCGGAGCCGTAGCTCAAGAGGAAATGATGGCGAGCATGCGGGAGCAGCTTCGGAAGGACGGTGTTCCACAAGTGTTGGTTGACAAGATGATCTCTCACGCTTCTAACGACATCTATTGGCTCGATTCTTCAGATCTCCATGCGATAGGAAAGTATTCTCCGGGTCTTGAGGAACAACTTATCGCGAAGTGCAATTACAACTGGAAGACTCAAGAAGCGATGAATGCACAGCAGTGGATCAGTGACAATGAGAAAGGGGTTGGTGCCTGTGTAAGCTCATACCTCGTGGAAACCTACGCACCGATCCGCAAAGAAGCTGTCTCTCGAATGCGTGGTGGTTGGCGGCCATGGTAGGAAAACGTTCTATCATCGGCTTATCTTGCGACCTTTAGTCAAACCAGGTAGATATCGCACAAGCATGAAAACAATAGCCCATTTAAGTAATCATCTGAAAACATGTGCGGTAGTTCGAGAGAGATATCTAGAACTCAAGTTTTTTCTAGATGCAAATTGTGCAAACGCTCGGCAAAATATTTTAGACTCAGTTAAGCCGGAGCGATGGAGAGACTGCGGTGGCATAACGCTCATCTACAGCAAGGTCGCGTATGACGAAGCATCTTTTGGGAGTACCTATAGACGGAGAAAAATGGAAAATTTTTCATTCGTTTCGCCTAATTCCAGTTGGATCGAAGACGAAAAGTTTACAGAATTGGTGGGAAAAATAATATTTCCGAGTCAACCGAAAGACAAGAATGACGTCAACGATGTGCATATTGTTTGTCAAGCAGCAAGGCTTGGTTGGCCCCTCATCACCATGGACGGCAACTCAAAATCGCAGCCCCGAGGAATACTTGGAAGCGCAAATGAGCTCGCAAGGCTAGGCGTTGAGGTGATCACACCAAGCGACGCGTTAGCGCGAGTTGAAGCTCGAGGCAATGCAAAGTCACGGTGCTCTCGACACCACCCGTAAAGAGGGACGCCGAGCGCAGCGAGGCGTTGACCCGGAGCCCGATCCAGATGCCCCTCTCTCTGCGCCGAGCAGCACAGCCGAACGAGGATCAGCGGCGAGCATGTTTGAGGCGAAGCCGAGTTTGCGAGTAGCTTCCGTTCGGCGAGCAGCGCAGGTTGCCCGAAGCGAAGCGCAGGGTCGCAGACAGTGGGGTCGCCTTTTCTTTGCCTACTTTCTTTTGGCGACGCAAAAGAACAGTAGGTCCGCCGCCGGGCGGATATCCCGGCCAGCCGCCTTAGCAAAGTCGACAGCCTTTTAACCCGGAAGACCACACCAGCCGTGCGCAGAAAGCTACTGATTCCATAGCATTTCCAGAATCCGTAAGTCCCTATGGTCCCTCCCCCACGACCCCCTCTCCCGGCTCGCGGTGATCGCCCTGGTCGTGCTGCCCCAGGTCGGCAATCTGCCGCCCTGGTGCACCGGGCTCACCGCGCTGGTCCCCATCTGGCGCCGCTGACCGGACGTTTCGAGCGCGCTCGTGCCGACGTGGACATGCAGGCGGTGCTGCACTGGCTGCGAGGCACGACAACCCAGGGTCAGGGTCACGCGCTCGGGTTCACGCCTTCCGAATCGCCGAATCGCCGAATCGAATCGCCGAATCGCAGCGTTTCTTCGGTAGTCCGGCGAACCGACTGCGCGCCCTTATTCAGATGGCAAAAGTGGCTGCACAGCCCGCTCCCCATGCGCTGAAAGCTATCGATTTCGGAGCGACCGCCTCATCGTCCACCCTGCATTCCAACAATGGGCTGCGGAAGATGAAACGCCCGATCGGGTCATTCCGCGCGGTCCCTCGGCCGCGATGCGCCCGCCTCAGGAACCACGCGACCACAGCTTCGTTTCGGGCTTGAACTGACTCCAGGCGAACCAGAACGCTTGCTGGCTCGTGGCTTCGGCGGCGCCCTGGTAGGCGCGCAGGCCGCCGGCTTCGCTGCGCACCTCGACCCCGCCGAGGCGCACCCGCTCGCCAGCCGACAACGCCAACTGCACGGCGGCACGCGGAAACGCGAGCGCTTGCCCTTGCGCGTTGGTCACGCCGAGCACCACTTCGTGCACCGGCAACCGCGCGTCGACATCGCCGACCGGAAAAATCGGCCCTTGCTCGTCGCGCCCGCCCAGCGGGTCGAGCGGGTAGCGCCGACCGATGCCGCCGTCTTGCGCGAGCATCGTGGTCTTCGGTTGGGCGGCGCGCCATGCACCCCAGGTCGTGACGACCACGGTGGTTTGCGGCAGCGTCACGCCTGCGACGCGCAGCGGGCCGGAGAGCGCGCGGCCGGTGAAGGTGTCGATCGCGGAGCCGCTGCGCACGTCGTACATGAGCTTGTTGGAGCGCGAGAGCAGGCCCGAGGTGCGCAGCAAGGGCGCAAAGCCGGGCACTCGGTCGGTGAAGTAGGCCTGGGCCGAGAGACACAGCGTGCAATAGGGGATGCCGATTCGGCGACCGCCCAGCGTGTCGTTCACCATCTCGTGCACTTCCATGATGTTCTTGGGATAGGCGCGCGCTTCGCCGTTGACGACGATGCCGAACACGATGGCGCCGTCCGGATACCAGCCGCCTTCGCTGGCTGGCGTGACCTTGGGCTGGTCGAGCGCCGGGATGCAGCCGCGCGGGCAGCGCTGGCCGCGCGTGGCGTCGGGCCGGTCGTCGATGTAGACCCCGCCCCAGCCCACCTGGCGCCAGTCGATGGTGGAGGCGGTGTCGGCGAAAAACGGCGCCCAGCGCGGCTCGATCAACAAAAACAGGTCGCGCTTGATCTCGCGATAGCCGGGCGGCGCGGGCAGATCCCAGGCCAGCAAGCGGTCGCCCATGGCGGTGTGCGGGTCGCTCGGCAGCGGCGCGCCGGTCAGCGCCTCGAAGGCGGCGACCAGTTCCTTCAGGTCGCTGCGGTCTGCGAAACGCAGCAGGTCGTACAGCACCCAGGCCAAACGGGGATCGCCCGACGCGCCAAGCGTTTTGACCGCCGCGCCAGGAAAGCGCGTTTGGCGCAATTCGTCTACCGCTTGCGCCAGTGCTTGCTGCACCGCTGGCGACAGGGCGTCGGCCGGTGCCACCGGCGCGGCCGGCGCGGCTGGAAAAGCGAGGCCTCGTTTGTCGAGCAGCTTTTGCGTGGTGCGGGCCTGCGCCGCCGCGCCACCGGGCAAAACCCACATCGACAGCAGCAGCACCAGACCCGCGATCCAGAGCAGACGCCCTTGGGCATGGTGAAAATGCGGGTTGTGGTGGCTGGGCCGGGATGTATTGACCATGTTGTGTTCCCAAGATCGGTCAGACAGTGACCGCTACCGTCAGTGAGATTTCGTAGCGGGAGGCGCCTGGGTTGCACAGCGGCGGTATTTATCCGTTTTCGTCCGGGAACAGCCGACTGCGCCACCCGTGCGGTAATTGCGCAAATCCCGCCCATTCGCGCTCGAACGCGCTCTGCATCTGAAACAATGAAGGCCGCCGAGCGCTGCGAGGCGTTGACCCTGAACCCGTTCCCGATCCCGTTCCCGTTCCCGTTCCCGTTCCCGTTCCCGTTCCCGTTCCCGTTCCCGTTCCCGTTCCCGTTCCCAATCCCCTTCTGTCTGCGCCGAGCAGCGCAGCCGGACGGGGATCAGCGGCGAGCATGTTTGAGGCGAAGCCGAGTTTGCGAGTCGCCTCCGTCCGGCGAGCAGCGCAGGTTACCCGGAGCGAAGCGTAGGGACGCAGACAGTGGGGTCGCCTTTCTTTGGTTACTTTCTTTGGCGAAGCAAAGAAAGTGACTGCCCCGCCGCGGCACGAGCGGCCTCGACGCATCAAGAAAAAATACAAGCCAAATAAGCCCAAATTCCCCACCCCACCTGCGCAAACAGCTACCAATTCCATAGCATTTCCAGAATGCTCAAAGCCCTCTCCTCCCTCCCCCGCGACCCCCGCGACACCCTCTTCCTGCTCGCGGTGATCGCCCTCATCGTCCTGCCCCAGGTCGGCAACTTGCCGCTCTGGTGCACCGGCCTCACGGCGCTGGTCCTGATCTGGCGCGGCTGGCTCGCCGTCGAGGCACGCCCATTGCCCAACCGCTGGTGGCGAGTCGCCCTGCTCGCGATCGCGCTACTGGGAACCTGGGCCGGCCACAAGACCTTGCTCGGCCGCGATGCGGGCGTGACCCTGGTGGTGGTGCTGCTGGCGCTCAAAACGCTGGAGCTGCGCGCACGGCGCGATGCGTTCGTGATCTTTTTTCTGGGTTTCTTCGCGATGCTCACGAACTTCTTCTATTCGCAGTCGCTGTTGACGGCGGCTGCGATGCTGCTCGCGCTGCTGGGGTTGCTGACGGCACTGGTCAATGCGCACATGCCGGTCGGCCGACCGCCGCTCGCGCAGGCGGCGCGCACGGCGGGATTGATGGCGCTGCTCGGCGCGCCGATCATGCTGGCGCTTTTCATGCTGTTTCCGCGGCTCGCGCCGCTGTGGGGCACGCCGAACGACGCGATGACCGGGCGCAGCGGCCTGTCGGGCAGCATGAAGGTCGGCACGATCGCACGGCTCGCCCTCGACGACGGCATCGCGGCGCGGGTCAAGTTCGAGGCCGACCATATTCCGGCGCAGAAGGACCTCTACTTTCGCGGCCCGGTGCTGTCGCAGTTCGACGGCCGTGAGTGGACAGCCGAGCCGCTGCTGGGCCGTGGATTTTCCGGCCGCTCCGACGCGACGACCGTGATCCGCACCGTCGGCGCGCCGGTGCGCTACCAGGTCACGATGGAGCCGAGCAACCGGCCCTGGTTGCTGATGCTCGATGTGGCCGTGGCGCCGCCCGAACTGCCCGACGGCCTGCGGGCCTACCGCGCGCAGGATTTGCAGTGGGTCGTGAATCGGCCGATCACCGATCTGCTGCGCTACACGGCCGAGAGCTACACCACTTTCGAAAGTGGCCCGCGCGAAGAGAGGCTGGCATTGCGCGATGACGTCGAGCTGCCGCCGCGGCTCAACCCCCGCACCCATGCGCTTGCCGCGCAGATGCGCGCGGACCCGGCGTTCGCGCGCGCGCCGACGCCGGTGATCGTCGATGCGGTACTGCGGCGGCTGCGCACCGGCGGCTACAGCTACACGCTCGACCCGGGTGTCTACGGCGAGAACACGGCCGACGAGTTCTGGTTCGACCGCAAGCAAGGTTTTTGCGAGCACATCGCCTCGTCGTTCGTGATTTTGATGCGCGCACTCGACATA
Organism: Variovorax sp.; assembly: GCA_965218415.1. Taxonomy (GTDB): domain Bacteria; phylum Pseudomonadota; class Gammaproteobacteria; order Burkholderiales; family Burkholderiaceae_C; genus Variovorax. The sequence goes on along the minus strand of CBDCKT010000003.1, from coordinate 1,665,508 downwards.
CCGGCGCGTATCGTCACTGGCTACCAGGGCGGCGACTTGAATGGCGTCGACAACTTCTGGGTCGTGCGCCACAGCGACGCGCATGCCTGGGCGGAGGTCTGGGAGCAAGGCAAAGGCTGGGTTCGGGTCGATCCGACCGGTGCGGTGTCGCCGGGGCGGGTCGGCAGCTTCGAGCGACTCGCGCCCAAACCGGGATTCTTCGCCGACGCGATCGGCAATATGAATCCGGGTCTGGCGCAGAACCTGCGCGCGGCGTGGGAAGCCGTCAACAACAGTTGGAACCAGTGGGTGCTCAACTACACGCAGGGCCGCCAGATCGCCTTGCTCGAGCGTCTTGGTTTCGACGCGCCGAGCCTGCTGGATTTGGCGATCGTGCTCCTGTGGCTGCTGGTCGGCGTGAGCGTAGTCGGCGCGGCCTGGACCTTGTGGGAGCGGCGCCAGCACGACCCGTGGCTGCGCTTGCTCGGCCGCGCGCGTGAGCGGCTGCACAAGGCGGGGCTCGACCTGCCCGCCGCGACGCCGCCGCGGCAGATGGCCGAGCGCGTTGCCGCGCATTTCGGCAGCGCGGGTCGGGGTGTCGGCGATTGGCTGCTGCAACTCGAAGCGCAACGGTATGCGCCTTCGGCAGCGCATTCGGCCGGGTTCGATTTGCCTGCCTTGCAACGCGCTTACAAGCGGATCGACTGGCCGCGCCCGGCATCGGTCGAACCGGTCGAAAGCGCGGCAGGCAACCTGCCGGCCTGAGGCACACAAGACAACGGCAGAATGAACGCATGCGAAATCGTTGCATTTACATTCTGACGTTTGCTATTACATTGATAGCTGGCTGCGCAAGCGCACCGGGCGCTGCAGGCCAAAAAGGCTTGAAAAATCCGGCGTTGACCCCAACGCCGGTTTCGCTCGCTGCGCCGATGACGCCCGTTGCGCCGGTCGATCGCCCCTCCGGCACGGCCGAAAAGACTGGCACGACATCGGCCGTGCCCTTCGCGGTGGCGCCGCGGCCTGCGATCGATGCGTCGACCACTGCGCAACTGCCTGCGTCGTCCGGAGAAGCCGCCGATGCCACCGCGCCGCCCCTGGCGATCGGGCCCGACGCGTCGGACGCTCGGCCCGCGCCGAGGCTCCGCCGTCGGATCACCCCGGGTGGCGAGCAGTCCTACGCCGATCGCGACGACGCCATGCGCTTTGCCGACGAGATCGCAGCGCGCGATGGGCTCGACCCGGCCACGGTCCGCGCGACCATCGGCGCTGCCCAATTCCTGCCGAACGTGCCGCGGCTGATGGTGCCTTCGACCCGGCCGCGCGCGAAAAACTGGGAGCGCTATCGCAGCCGCTTCATCGACCCGGTGCGCATCGCCGCGGGGGTGGATTTCTGGCGCGACAACGCGGCGACGCTGGCCCGCGCGCAAGCCGAATTCGGCGTGCCGCCCGAAATCATCGTCGGCATCATCGGCGTCGAAACCATCTACGGACGCAACGTCGGCAGCTTTCGGGTGATCGACGCGCTGGCGACGCTGTCGTTCGATTTTCCGCAAGCGCATCCGCGAGCGGCCGAGCGCGAGGCGTACTTCCGCGGCGAGCTCGAAGCTCTCATCGTCAACGAAGCGCGCACCCACGACGACCCGCTCATCCCGCTCGGCAGCTACGCCGGCGCGAACGGCATGCCGCAATTCATGCCGAGCAGCATCGCCAAATATGCGGTCGACTACGACGGCGACGGCCGCATCGACCTGACCGACAGCCCGGCCGATGCGATCGGCTCGGTTGCGCGGTATTTCAAGGGCTATGGCTGGCAGGCGGGCTTGCCATCGGTCTACCCGGTGCGCTTCGATGCGGCAACGCTCGACCTGCCCGCTTTGCTCGCGCCCGACATAGACCCCACTTTCAGCGCCGCGCAATTTCGCGCGCATGGCGCGATCGTCGATGACGCCATGGCGCAGCGAGCGGGACCGCTCGCGTTGATCGAATTGGCGAACGGTAACGGCGCCCCGAGCTACGTCGCGGGCACCCATAACTTCTATGTCGTCACGCGCTACAACCACAGCAGCTTCTACGCGATGTCGGTGATCGAGCTGGGGGACGAAATCAAGGCGGCGATGGAGCGGTGACGAAGCAGTGATACAGCGGTGATGAACGAATCCGATCCCCCATCGCGCCGGCGAACCCTCGAAGACTGGAAACGCTGGCCCGACTGGCAAGCGTCGTGGGATGCGGCGTGGCACGGCGTCGGCGCGTTTCACTCCGACGAAGACTTGCGCGCCAGCTTGTGGGCGCAGTACAGCGAGCCGCACCGCCGCTATCACACGCTTCAACATCTCGGCGAATGCCTTGCGTTGCTGAGTGAAAACTACGCGGCGATCGACCATCACGCCGATGTTGAATTCGCGCTCTGGTTTCATGACGCGATCTACGACGTGCATCGCCACGACAACGAAGCGCGCAGCGCGGCCTGGGCGCACGAGGCGTTGCTGGACGCGGGCGCCTGGCCGGAGACGATCGGACGGATTCATACGCTCATCATGGCGACCGACCATCGAACCTCCTCGCCCGCGAGCCGCGAAACAGACTTGCTGCTCGACATCGACCTCGCGATTCTCGGCGCCGAGCCGGATCGATTCGCCGAATACGAGCAGCAAATCCGCGCCGAATACGCGCATGTTCCAGACGCTGTTTTCATGCCGCGGCGGCGCGCGATTCTGGCGGGCTTCGAAAGCCGAGAGCCGATCTATCGCACGCCGGAAATTCGCGCGTTGCGTGAAGCGCAAGCGCACATCAACCTGCGCTGCGCGCTCGCATCTGCGCCTTGATGCGTTCGGGGAATGCTATTAGTTAGATAGCTGCCTGCGCCCGCCGATCGGTGGTTTCAGGCCTTTTTTATATAAATTTTTAATGTGCCGCGAGTGACGGTGGACGCTCACCCTCGCGACAAGCTCCGCCGCCCGAAATCTGCCTCTCTTCAAACTCCATTCATCCTACGACGTGGGTTGTGGTTGAACGCTACAGTTCGCACGATGCTCACCGAAAACGCTACGAACGAACCTCTGTCTGTATCGGACGAGGATGCCTCAGGTCGAATTTCAGCCGTCGACCGCAAGCAACCGGCACCGAAACTTTCCGCGCACTCCTCGATGTACCTGCGGGGCATCGGCACCGCCACACCAAAATGGCGCTACCGAAAAGACGAATGCCTCGCTGCATTCGAGCGTTCCAAATGGATCGCAAAACTCGACGCCCGAGCGCATTTCATCGCCAGCACGGTGCTGAAGCGCGACAACGGCATCGACGAGCGGCATCTGGCGGTCGAGTCGCTGGAAGACGTGTTCTGCATCGACCCCGACACCTTGTCGCGTCGCTACGCCGAACACGCGCCGACGCTCGCCACCGACGCTGCGCGACGCGCCCTCGATGCCGCCGGCCTCGCAGCGACCGACGTCGACGCCATCGTTGTCAGCACATGCACCGGCTACTTGTGTCCCGGCTTGTCGGGCTATGTCATCGAACGTCTCGGCATGCGCCGCGATGTGCAGGCCTTTGACCTCGTCGGTCAAGGCTGCGCAGCCGCATTGCCTAACCTGCAACTGGGTCGCTCGCTGATCGGCTCCGGCGCGAGCGGCAACGTGCTGTCGGTCTGCGTCGAAGTCAGCAGCGCGGCGATGTATCTGGACAACGACCCGGGCGTACTGGTGAGCGCTTGCCTGTTCGGCGACGGCGCCGGCGCCGCGGTGCTGTCTGCCACACCGGGCAATTGCGGCGGCTCGCAGCGCTCAGATACCACCGGCCGGCAAATCGAATGGCTGGACAGCGCGTCCCTCATCGAGCCAGCCCAGCGTGAAGCCCTTCGCTTCGAGCAACGCGGCGGGCTGCTCCGCAACATCCTCACGCGACAGGTGCCGGCGCTGGCGGCGGACCATGCGCAGCAGGTGTTGCGCACTGTCCTGGGGCGCGCCGGCCTGAGTGACGACGACATCAGCGCCTGGATCATGCATGCCGGCGGTCGGGACGTCCTCCAGGCGGTCGAGCGCAGCTTCGGGTTGCAGCCCACGGACTTGCGCTACAGCGCCGACATGCTGCGGCGTTACGGCAATCTGTCGAGCGCATTCGTCTACTTCGTTCTGGCCGCCGCACTCGCAGACGATGCGCCGGGCGGCTGGTGGTGGCTCAGTGCCTTCGGCGCTGGCTTCAGTTGCCACGGCGCGCTGCTGCAGGTGCAGTGAAGGGGACGGCGCCTTGACGCTTGCGCGCACTGTGACGGCCGAAGAGCTCGATAGCCTGGGCGCCGACGATCCGTCTGCCATTCGATCACGGCGCGACCTGCGGCGGGTGCACCGAGCGATGGGCACTTGCGGCGTTCTCACGCGCGAACTCAGCGCGGCGAAGAGCAAGGGGCTGATCGATCGCTCTCCGCTGCGTGTGCTCGAACTCGGCGCGGGTGACGGGAGCATGATGTTGCGCGTGGCTCGCGCCTTGAAGCCACGGTGGCCGAAAGTGCAACTGACGCTGCTCGATCGGCTCGACCTTCTCGATGCGAAGACCCGAGCCGGATACAGCGCGATCGGTTGGACCGCCGTGCCGAAGATCATGGATGCGCTCGAATGGGTAAGGCGGGATGACGGGTCTGCTGGTTTGAACCAGAACGAGAACGGGCGGCCCTGGGATTTGATCGTCGCCAACCTGTTTCTGCATCACTTCGAGGCAGCGGATCTGCGCGTCTTGCTGAACGCCATTGCGCGGCGATGCAACGTATTCGTCGCATGCGAACCGCGCCGATCGATGTTCGCCCTCGCGGGCAGTCATTTGATCGGAGCCATCGGTGCAGGCGCTGTAACGCGGACGGATGCTGTCCTCAGCGTGCGCGCAGGGTTCAGCGGTTCCGAACTCAGTGCGCTTTGGCCTGCCGACAGCGCTGCATGGTCGGTCGCAGAACATGCAGCCGCTGGCTTCAGCCACTGCTTTCGAGCAGAACGCGTCGCGTCGAAGGCATCTACGGCTGGCTGAACGATGCAGACCACATACGACGCGATCATCGTCGGCGGCGGACCGGCCGGCGCCACAGCGGCGACCTTGCTTGCGCGTGCCGGATGGTCCGTCGCCATCATCGAAAAGCAGACCTTCCCGCGCCGCAAGGTGTGCGGCGAGTGCATCGCCGCCAGCAACCTGCCTCTGCTCGACGCACTTGGAATCGACAGCGCGGCATTCGATGCAACAGCCGGCGCGGCGTTGCGGCGCGTCGCGTTGATGCAGGGCGAACGAAGCACCGTTTTCGATCTGCCCGCGGCACATCGGATCGGCATGGAATGGGGCCGCGCGCTCGGCCGCGAAACGCTGGACACGATGCTGCTGGAACGGGCTGGCGCCGCCGGGGCGGTGGTCTGGCAGCCCTGGGCGGTCGAATCGCTCCAAGGGCAACCGGGCGCGTTTCGCTGCGCTTTGCGCAACACGGCTTCTTCCGAATCCACTGTGCTCACCGCCCCGGTGGCGATTCTCGCGAACGGGTCGTGGGAACCGTTGCCGGCACAGCGAGAGCGGCGGCGCAACCGGCGCCGTGCCAGCGATCTGTTTGCGTTCAAGGCGAACTTTCGGGAAAGCCAACTGTCACCGGGTGTGCTACCGGTGCTGTCCTTTTCCGGTGGCTACGGTGGCATGGTCGTCGCCGACGATGGCGTGACGACCCTGGCCTGCTGTGTTCGAGCCGATCGCCTCGACCAATTGCGGCGTGCGTCGCCGGGGCACTCCGCGGGCGAGGTCGTCGAGGCCATGTTGCGGCGCGAGTGCCGAGGTGTCGACGAGGCACTGCGCACAGCTATGCGTGACCATCCCTGGATCGCCTCAGGGCCGCTCGATCCGGGGATACGGCTGAAGGACGACGATCGAATTTTCAGGATCGGCAATGCGGCGGCCGAAGCGCATCCGATCATCGGCGAGGGCATGAGCATGGCGATGCAATCGGCGTGGCTGCTCTGTGCGGAGCTGCTGTTGGATGCTCCGAACGGCTGCACCGCGCTAGTCCGGAATGGCACGGCGGAAGAAGCAGCGCGTTGGCAAAGCGAGATAGCGCAGCGATACGCGATGCTGTGGCGCCGCAAATTCGCCATGCGACTCCGATTCGCCGCAGCATTCGCGCATTTGGCGATGCGTCCGCGTTTGCTGGCACCGCTGCTGCGTGTGGCAGAGCGCTGGCCATCGAGCGTGACGCGCGGCGCCGAGTTGTGCGGCAAAACGAGCACGGCACCCGACACTGCCACGATTGCACGGCTCACAGCGTCGCGAAGCGCGCCGCCCCTGCCCGGCCCTGCTCGACTGAGTCACGGTGCGCTCTGAAGTGCCTGCCATCTTCACGTCCTCTGCCTGAGCCACACCATGCCAACGACTTTCGAACGCCTGCGCGACATTCTGGTCAAGGACTACAGCATCGACCCCGACAAGGTCACGCGAGATGCGAATCTCGAAAGCCTGGGCATCGATTCGCTCGGCCTGGCCGAGTTGCTTTTCAACATCGACGACGAGTTCAAAGTCAATATTCCGCCGGACGCCGTACAGTTGTCCACTGCGGGAGAAGTCGCGGATTTCATCGACGCGCTGATCGCTGCACAGAGTGGTCCCGTGGCCCAGTCGGTCGCGTCCGCGCCTACGCCGTCCGGCTGATGCGCCGCGTCGTCGTCACCGGCATCGGGCTCGTCTCCCCGCTCGGCAACAACGTCGCCGAAGCCTTCGACAACGCTTGCGCCGGCCGTTCCGCAATTCAGCGGCTCGATGGCGAGATCGCGAAACGGCTTGTCGCGCCGTTGGCCGCAACTGCGCAGTTCGACGGGCAGGCGCACTTCGAGCCCGCGCGCTGGCGAATGCTCGACCGCATCAGCCAATTCGCCATCGTCGCTGCGCGCGACGCGATGCGCGATGCAGGGCCGGAGGCAGGCGCGTGCCCACGCGATCGCGTCGGCGTCTTCGTCGGAACGGGCATGGGCGGTTCGCTCTCGATGGACGACGGGTATCAAACGCTTTACGGCGAGCAGTCCGACCGCATCAAGCCGATGCTGGTGCTGATGGGCATGCACAACGCGCCGGCGGCGTGGATCGGCATCGAGCATGGGTTCACCGGCCCGAACCTGAGCTACTCCACGGCTTGCTCATCGTCGGCGGTCGCGATCGGTGAGGCATGGTTGCGCGTCGCGCGTGGCGACCTCGACATGACCGTTGCCGGTGGCGCCGAGGCACCGCTGTCGCTGGGCTCGCTGAAGGCGTGGGAAGCGATGCACACGCTCGCCAAGATCGATGAAGCCGATGCATCGGCCTCCTGCAAGCCGTTCTCGCGCGATCGCAGCGGACTGGTGCTTGGCGAAGGCGCGGCGATGGTCGTGCTGGAAGACCGGCAACGCGCGGTTGCGCGCGGCGCAACGATCCACGGCGAGCTGCTCGGCTACGGCCTGGTCACCGACGCCGCGCACATCGCGCGCCCGAGCGTGCAAGGGCAGGCGGCGGCGATGCGCGCGGCACTCGCATCCGCATCGCTCGCGCCGTCGGACATCGATTCGCTCAACGCGCATGGCACGGGTACGCAGGCCAACGATGTGGTCGAGACCGCGGCGATCAAGTCTGTCTTCGGTGAACGCGCCGGAAACATTCCGATCAGCGCGACGAAATCGATGCACGGGCACTTGCTCGGCGCAGCCGGCGCACTCGAATTCGTGCTGTCGCTGCAGGCGCTGCAACACGGTACGGCGTTGCCGACGATGCACCTGACAAACCCCGATCCGGCCTGCGATCTCGACTACGTCGCCAACGCAGCGCGACCGCATGCCGCCGGGCAAACGATGTTGTCGAACTCGTTCGCTTTCGGCGGCACGAATGCGGTGCTGGCGTTTCGGGCGGCGCAATGAGGAGGCGACTGTCGAGATTGCGGCAGCGCGATCCGATCTGCCGCTCGCCAGTGATGCGCGCGGCCCGTGAAGCGCAGGCACACGAGCACCTGCGCTGCGCGCTCGAATCGCGCATGCTGGAGCGCTCCTAACTACTATCGAATTGATAGCTGACTGCGCGCGTCCAGCTGACGTTTCAAGCACTTTTCTTATGAACTTTTGATGCGCGAATCTGCACTGGGTAATATCGATCCATGAGCCTCGATTCACCCGCCGCCGATCAGCCGCTCGCGCAAGCGGTCGCGCTTTTCAATGCCGGCGATCTGGCCGGCGCACGTCGCTTGTGCGAGGCGGCGCTGGCAGAGCGACCGCGTCAACCGGGTCTTCTGCAACTGCTCGGCTTGATCTGCCTGCAGCACGACGAAGCCGCGCATGCGCTGCAGTGCGCCAAAGCCAGCCTCACGCTGCGCCCCGACCACGGTCCGACCTTGCTGCTGGCCGGCGACGCGGCGCGCGCTTGCGGTGATTCGGCGACCGCCCTCGCCCACCACCTGCGTGCCAGCCGCTCGATGCCGCAGCGCGCCGACGCCGCACAGTCGCTCGGGCTCAGCCTGCAGGCAGCCGGCCGGCTCGCCGAAGCCGAAGCCGCGCTCGCGCGGGGCGTGAAGCTCGCGCCCGATGCGGCGCCGGCGTGGTTCGCGCTGGGTCAGGTTCGACAAGACCTCGGCGATCTCGCCGGCGCCGAGCAGGCATTGCGGCAGCTGCTGCAAATCGCCCCGCCACGCGCCGAAGTCGAACTCAACCTCGCGATCGTGCTGCAGGAAGCCGGCCGGCTCGACGAGGCGATGCAAACCTATGCGCGGGCCTGGCGCCTGAATCCGACCACGTTCGGGCGCATCGCGCACGCGCTCGCGAACGCACGCAATGGCCGGCTCTGGCTGGATCGGGATGATTTGCGCGAGGCGTTGCGCGAGCAGGTTGCGTAGAGCGCTGGCCTCGCTCCCGGATTCGCAATCCGGAAGCAACCTGGACGATCAGTCAGCCGCCAGATTTGGCGCCTCGAAAAGCAGCCTGCGCGGCACGCATTATCGAGGTGTGAAGAACGCCAAGTTTGAGATGCTGGCCGTGCGGCGCCTGTGGAGGCACAGCAAAGAAATCCTCGTTCCAAGGCAGTTCGACCGATTGTCTGAAATCGAATATTGTGTCGAAGGAAACGCCTGCGCTGCTATAGGCGGCTTGACTGCCCTGCTTCTCGATGGCGAACTCGCCGGCGTAAAGCCGATCCAGCCCGTTCGAGATGCCGTATGTGACCGTCACGGCAACACCATCCTCGTGTACGACGACGTCGCAAATAAGAGCGGACGCGGCTTCGGGCCCGAACTGCGGCGGGGCAAGTTGGGAATGCGGCACCAGACGAAGTAAGCCGGTGCACGCGGCGGCCAATGCGCCACTTCAAAAAAGCGATTGCTTGCGCAAGACTTTGCCTTTGGGCAAGGCGTTGCTGGCAGCTTTGGTCAGCGCTTTGATGTCGCCAGTCGACAGTGGCCCGTCATCGGCCTCGTAAGTCGGCAATTCGTCCTTCGCCATGCGCGACGGCGCCATGTGCACGACTTCCGTCTCGGACAAGTCGAAGTGCGCAGCCATGGCTTTGAACGTTTCGCGCGTAACGCCGAACTGCGTGTTTCGCGCTCGGAACTTCAGCCGCAGGTTCGATGGTGCAGCGTTCATGAATGAAAGCACTCTCAAATTTGTATATATCTGGTACCTGTAAATTTTTAGACTGCGTAGCCTTTTGAACCGCAAGCGCTCTGACCATAATCCGTTCAGGTGTGGATTTGAGGGGCGTCTTTAGATGCAGCGACAACAACCAGTGAACTTCCGGGCATATGCTGGCCCGGCGGATTTCGAGGCCATGGTCGCTTGCGCCGACGCGAGCTTCGCCGCAGACCAGACCGGGTTCTTCCGCACGGTCGCCGATGTGGCTCGGGACTACGCCTCGTTCACCACCTGCGTGCCGCGACAAGACGTCTGTATTGCCGAAATCGGCGCTGAAATCGCCGGTTATGTGCGGTCCTGGCATTGGGCGCAAGCGGATGGACTGCAGCTGTACGGGCAATTTGGGGTTGTCGCGCCGCAATGGCGGCGGCTCGGGATCGGCGCCGCATTGCATTTCTGGCTCGAGTCGCGGCAACGCGAGGTGGCCGCTGCCCACCGAAATGCACAGCGCCATGCGCACCACGCTTTCGTCACCGCTGGCGAAACTGCACGCGCAGCACTGCTCGAAAAAGCCGGCTACCGGCCTGAGCGCTATTTCTCCACCAAGCTTCACGGAGACGGAAGAAAGCATTCGTGTGGTCAGCTTTGGCAAGGCGAATGAACGCGAGGTGAAACGCTATGCCAAGTTCAAAATCATTGATTGACAAAAATGGCCAAGTCAAAGAGTTGAGTTCGAGCGACATGAAACGCTTTCGTCCGGCCAGTGCAGCGTTGCCATTGGCGCTGCAATCGAAACTCGGCATTCGCGGCGCACAGCGGGCGCCCACCAAGGAGCGCATCACCATTCGTTTGTCGCAGGAAGTCGTCCAGCCATTTCGCGCCACGGGGGATGGGTGGCAAACGAGAGTCGATGCAGCGCTCAAGGACTGGCTTCGGTCCAATAAGCCGGTCAGGGGCTGAGAACGGGCGTCGGCAAGAGTTGCGATGCCTCCGATGCCTGCCGGCTCAAGTAACCCACAAGGAGAAAGCATGGCAAAAGAACTGGAAGGCAAGGTCGCAGTCGTCACGGGCGCAGCATCGGGCATCGGACTCGCGAGCACCGAGGCCATGTTGGCCGCAGGCGCGCGCGTGGTGATGGTCGATCGCGACGAGGCGGCGATGAAGGCGCTTTGCAGCAAACACGGCGATTCTGCGATTCCGCTGCGCATCAATCTGCTCGATGCGAAAGAGTGTGCAACATTGCTGCCGAGCGCTTTGAAGCTGGCCGACCAGGTCGACATCCTGCACGCCAATGCGGGCTCGTACGTCGGCGGTGATCTTGTCGATTCCGACACCGCGGACATCGACCGCATGTTGAATCTGAACGTCAACGTCGTGATGAAGAACGTGCACGACGTGCTGCCGCACATGATCGAGCGAAAGACGGGCGACATCATCGTCACGAGTTCGCTGGCGGCGCATTTCCCAACGCCCTGGGAGCCGGTCTACGCGTCGTCGAAGTGGGCGATCAACTGCTTTGTCCAGACGGTGCGGCGCCAGGTGTTCAAGCACGGGATTCGGGTCGGCTCGATCTCGCCCGGCCCCGTCATCAGCGCGCTGCTCGCGGACTGGCCGGCGGAAAAGCTGCAAGAGGCCAGGGAGTCGGGCAGCTTGCTGGAAGCCAGCGAAGTCGCCGACGTAGTGATGTTCATGCTGACGCGATCGCGTGGCATGACGATTCGCGATGTTGTAATGATGCCCACGAATTTCGATTTGTAGCGGCGGAGGTGTCGGTAGTCAAGGCCTGACACCCCTTCAAATCCATCACGCGGCGCCGCATTTGAAGAGCAACTTTTATCGCTCCAATGAACGGAAATTTTGGCTCGTCTATCAGCCGACGCCGGACTTCCTGCGATAGTTCTTCCGGTACACGCCCGGCCCGGCGATGATCTTTTCGGCCAGCGCTTCGTATGCAGTCACGTCCTCGATGGTCATCACTGCAAACACCATTTCGGGCGGCTCGCGCGGCACCGCGTAGCACTGCGCGATCGGTGTTCCGCGCGGCAGCACACCGCTGAAGTCGGGGTCGGTCCAGATGGCGGGGAAGTTGATGCCCACCGCGTTGAAGCGATCGGCATCGACCAGCCCGCTCAAGAGCCGGAACGGCAAATCGTCGCGATGGATCGGATGCACCGCCATCAACGACCAGCCGGCCTCGAGCGCGATGGTCCAGAAACTGTTGAACTTGATCGCCGATTGCACGCCATTTGCGAGCGGCGAGCCGGCGAATTGCTCGGCCACATGAAAGCTCAGCGGCGCGCGCGGATAGCCGGGCACCGAGGGCGTGGGCGCGTTCCAGTCCCAACTGAAACGGCCGCGCTCGACCTGCACGTCGCAAGGCAGCGGCATCACGAATCCATGCGCCATCGCATCGACGAACGGCGGACATTGCTTGACGGTGCGAATCCGGCGCAGATGCATTTCGGAATCGATTCGCGGCGCCATCGCGCGCAGCCAGGCGGGAAGCACTGCTTTGGCGGGCTCGGGCTTCGGCAACCAGTCGATGAGTGCCGGATCGCAGCGGAATATGATCTTCATGGTCCGATGTTGCCACCGCAATCGACTGCTGGCCGAGAAGATTTTTTTGGGTCATGTGCGACTCGAGAAACCAATAAAAAAGCGCGGCACCGCCGAAGCGGACACCGCGCCTTTTGTTGCCTCAAGCCGCAGGCGACATCGCCGACATCAGCGCACCTTGCCCGCCTTCCAAGCATCGAGCAGACTGTCGTAGCTCACGGTTTCGCCCTTGGGCTTCTCGTTGGCGAGCTTCTTCCACGGCGCGCCATCGGCATCCAGCCACTTTTCGGGCGAGCTCTTCTTGTTGAGCTTGGGCGCGCAATGTGCCATGCCCGCGCGCTGCAGACGCGCCATCACATCGTCCATTTCGCTCGCGAGGTTGTCCATCGCTTTTTGCGGCGTTTTCTCGCCGGTCACGGCCTCGGCCACGTTCTTCCACCAGAGCTGCGCGAGCTTCGGATAGTCGGGCACGTTGTTGCCGGTCGGCGTCCACGCGACGCGCGCGGGACTGCGGTAGAACTCGATCAAACCGCCGTAGTTGGCCGCGTTTTTTGTGAAGAAGTCCGAGCGGATATCGCTGTCGCGGATGAAGGTCAGGCCGACGATCGATTTCTTCAGTGACGTGGTCTTGGCCGTCACGAACTGCGCGTAGAGCCAGGCCGCGGCGGCACGATCGGGATCGTTGGATTTGAGGAAGGTCCACGCACCGACGTCCTGGTAGCCGTTCTGCATGCCCTCTTTCCAGTACGGGCCGTGCGGATTCGGCGCCATCCGCCACTTCGGCGTGCCGTCGTCGTTGACCACCGGCAGGCCCTTCTTGACCATGTCGGCGGTGAAGGCGGTGTACCAGAAGATTTGCTGTGCAATCTGGCCCTGGGCCGGCACAGGGCCAGATTCGCCAAAGGTCATGCCGGTGGCTTCCTTGGGTGCGTACTTCTTCATCCAGTCGATGTACTTGGTCAGCGCGTAAACCGCCGCCGGCGAATTGGTCGCGCCGCCGCGCGATACCTCGGCGCCCACCGGTGTGCACTTGTCGTCCGCCACGCGGATACCCCATTCGTCGACGGGCAACCCGTTCGGAATGCCCTTGTCGGCCGCGCCGGCCATCGAGAGCCACGCATCGGTAAAACGCCAGCCGAGCGACGGGTCCTTCTTGCCGTAGTCCATGTGGCCGTAGATCGGCTTGCCGTCGATGGTTTTCACGTCGTCGGTGAAGAACTGGGCGATGTCTTCGTACGCGCTCCAGTTGATCGGCACGCCGAGGTCGTAGCCGTACTTGGCTTTGAACTTTGCCTTGAGTTCGGGCTTGGCGAACAGGTCGGCGCGAAACCAGTAGAGGTTTGCGAACTGCTGGTCGGGCAACTGGTACATCTTGCCGTCTGGCGCCGTGGTGAAGCTGGTGCCGATGAAGTCCTTCAGGTCAAGACCGGGGTTGGTGTATTCCTTCCACGGCCCGGCCATCGCGTCGGTCAGCGAAATCGCCGTGCCATAGCGGTAGTGCGTACCGATGTGGTCGGAGTCGTTGATCCAGCCGTCGTAGATCGACTTGCCCGATTGCATCGAGGTCTGCAGCTTCTCGACCACATCGCCCTCCTGGATGATGTCGTGCTTGACTTTGATGCCGGTGATTTCCTCGAAGGCTTTCGCAAGCGTCTTCGATTCGTACTCGTGTGTCGTGAGCGTTTCGGACACCACCGAGATTTCTTTCACACCTTTGGCTTCGAGCTTCTTGGCCGCATCGATGAACCACTTCATCTCTTCCATCTGCTTGTCTTTGGACAAGGTCGATGGCTGAAATTCGGAATCGATCCATTTTTTGGCTTCGGCCTCGCCGGCCATTGCCGATTGGGCAACGCACAGTGCCGCTGCCAGCGCAAGTGCGCTATGGCGCATGTTTTTCAAAATAAGTCTCCTTGTGATTTGCCGCCCCATGAACTGAATCTCGTTCGACTCCGGGGCGGCCGGGAGCCGGATTCAAAAAAACAATCGGTCGTTGCTCAGCCTTTGCGCATGACGAATGCAAGCACGATCATCGACAAGACGAAGCCGATCCAGATCGACGGCACGTCGTCGAGGCTGAACCACTCTTGCAAACTTTCGGCCAGACCGACGAACGCCAGGTTGGTCCAGGCGGCGGCCACCAGACCGATGAACAAGCGGTCGCCACGCGTCGTCTGCATCGGCAGCCAGCCTTTGCGCAGCATGGTCGGCGATTTGTATTCCCACACCGTCATGCCGACCAGCATCAATACGATGCAGGTGAAGAACACGGCCACCGGGGTGGTCCAGTACATCCAGCTCAACATGAATTTCCTTTCGTCGGTTGGGAAGAGTGAAAGCTTCCAATCAGTTGGGAAGAGCCAAGTCGCACGCGATTGGTCTTTTCCCAATGTCTTCAGACTCTCCCCATCGCAAAACCCTTGGCTATGTAGTGCCGCACGAACCAGATCACGATCGCGCCGGGCACGATCGTGAGTACACCGGCGGCGGCGAGCGTGGCCCAGTCCATGCCGGACGCGCTGACGGTACGGGTCATGGTCGCGACGATCGGCTTGGCGTTGACGCTGGTCAAAGTGCGCGCGAGCAGCAATTCGACCCAGCTGAACATGAAGCAGAAGAATGCCGCGACACCGACGCCGGCCTTGATCAAAGGCAAAAAGATAGTGATGAAAAAGCGCGGAAACGAATAGCCGTCGATATAGGCCGTCTCGTCGATCTCGCGCGGAATGCCGCTCATGAAGCCTTCGAGAATCCACACCGCGAGCGGGACGTTGAACAGCAGGTGCGCAAGCGCCACGCCGAGGTGCGTGTCCATCAGGCCGACGGTGCTGTAGAGCTGAAAGAACGGGAGCAAAAACACCGCGGGCGGCGTCATGCGATTGGTGAGCAGCCAGAAGAACACATGCTTGTCGCCGAGAAAGCTGTAGCGCGAAAACGCATAGGCCGCAGGCAATGCCACGGTCAAGGAAATCACCGTGTTGATGCCGACATAGATCAGGCTGTTGATATAGCCGGAGTACCACGACGGGTCGGTGAAGATCGTCTTGTAGTTGTTCCAGGTGAAATGCTCGGGTAAGAGTGAAAAGCTCGAGACGATTTCGCCGTTGGTCTTGAAGCTCATGTTGACCATCCAGTAGATGGGCAACAGCGCGAAGACGATGTAGAGCAGCAGGAAGATGCTGCGTTTGTGGAACCGGTCATCCATGCCGTGCTCCGATCAGGTCGCTATACTTAATATAGCTGTCTGCGCACGTCCAGTGGGCGTTTCGACCACTTTTCTTGTAAATTTCGGGTCGAACGAAAAGAGTCTTGCAGCTCATTGCGCCACCTCCACTTTTTGCGTGCCGACCCGCTGCATCCAGTTGTAGAGGATGAAGCAGAACACCAGAATGATGAGGAAATAGATCAGCGAAAAAGCAGCCGCCGGCCCGAGATCGAACTGGCCGACGGCTTTCTGCGTGAGGTACTGCGACAGGAACGTGGTCGCGTTGCCCGGCCCGCCGCCCGTCAGCACGAAAGGTTCGGTATAGATCATGAAGCTGTCCATGAAACGCAGCAGCACCGCGATCATCAAGACGCCGCGCATCTTGGGCAGCTGGATGTAGCGAAACACCGCGAACTTGCTCGCGCCGTCGATGCGCGCCGCCTGGTAGTACGCATCGGGTATCGAGCGCAATCCCGCGAAGCCGAGCAACGCGACGAGTGGCGTCCAGTGCCACACGTCCATCACCAGCACGGTGAGCCAGGCGTCGGTCGAATCGCCGGTGTAGTTGTAGGCGATGCCGAGCTTGTCGAGCGTGTGGCCGAGCAAGCCGATGTCGGCGCGGCCGAAGATTTGCCAGATCGTGCCGACCACGTTCCACGGAATCAGCAGCGACAGCGCGACGATCACCAGCACCGCCGACGACTTCCAGCCCTTCGCTGGCATCGACAGCGCCAGCAAAATTCCGAGCGGAATTTCCACCAGCAATACCGCGCCCGAAAACATCAGCTGGCGCCAGAGCGCGCCATGCAGCTCGTCGTCGCGCATGACCGAAGCGAACCATTCGGTGCCGACGAACACCCGCCGGGTCGGCGAGATGATGTCCTGCACCGAATAATTGACCACTGTCATGAGTGGCACGATGGCCGAAAATGCGACGCAGATCAGCACCGGCAGGACCAGCAGCCAGGCTTTCTGATTGATCGGTTTGGTCGTCGAATTCATGGGGTCTCCTGGCCTTGGCTTGTCTCGCCTCTTCAGCGGCTCGCGATCAGTTGCTCGTCCTGGTAGTAACAGGTGTGCGCATCGATCAGTTGCAGCCAGACGGGATCGCCGACCGAAGGCAACGTCGCTGCGACATCCGAGCGCAGCTTGAGCGATAGCGCGCCAACTTCCGCGGTCAGCAAGGCATGGGTGCCGATGTCCTGCACCCGCACCACGCGCGCCGGCACCGCGCCCTCTGCATCCGGTGCAACGATCCGCAAGTATTCGGGCCGGATGCCGATGGTCAACGCGCCATCGGGCAACGACTGCTCCGTCGCAGCGCGCATTCCGGCCACCTCGAGGATGCCGCCCCGCGATTGCGCCGGCACCAGATTCATTCCCGGCGAACCGATGAAGTGGCCGACAAAGGTATGAGCCGGGCGCTCGAACAAGGCTTCGGGCGTGCCGATCTGGACCGCCTTGCCGCGCGTCATCACAACCACCTCGTCAGCAAAGGTCAGTGCTTCGACCTGGTCGTGGGTGACGTAGATCAAGGTAAGTTTCAGCTCGTGGTGAATCTGCTTGAGCTTGCGCCGCAACTGCCATTTGAGGTGCGGGTCGATCACTGTCAGCGGTTCGTCGAAAAGCACCGCCGACACATCGGAGCGCACCAATCCGCGGCCGAGCGAAATCTTCTGCTTCGCGTCAGCCGAAAGCCCTGCCGCGCGCTGGTTCAGTTGCCCGCTCATGTCGAGCATCTCGGCGATCTCGCCGACCCGCTTCTTGATCTGATCGGCCGGCACTTTGCGATTGCGCAATGGAAACGCGAGGTTCTGGGCCACCGTCATCGTGTCGTAGATCACCGGAAACTGGAACACTTGCGCGATGTTGCGCTCCTGCGGCGTCGCGCGGGTCATGTCCTTGCCGTCGAACAGCACCGTGCCTTGCGAGGGCACGAGCAGGCCCGAAATGATGTTGAGCATCGTTGTCTTGCCGCAGCCCGAAGGACCGAGCAAGGCATAGGCGCCACCGTCCCGAAAGCTCATCTTCAAGGGCAGCAAGGCATAGTCGGCGTCCTCTTTCGGATCGGGCTCGTATGCGTGTGCGAGGTCCAGGTCGATACGGCTCATGTCAGTGCCCTGCCTGCTTGCGGTTCGGCGCCACGACCAGATCACCGCCGCTGCCGAACACATAAGCGTGCACGGCCGAAAAATACAAAGTGATCGGCGTCGCGAGTTCGAACCGGTGCACACCCGTGAGTTGGGCCACCAGCTCGCCGACCGGCGACTGCACATGGACGAAGGTATCGGAGCCCGAAATTTCGGCGAGTTCGACCGTGCCCGCCAGCGCGACCGTACCGGCCACTTGTTCTACCCCGAGCGCATTGGCGCGCAGGCCGACCGTCACGGCGCCGTCGCAACCCGCTGGTATCACGATCGGCATCATTCCGCCGCCATCGAATTGCACCCCGCCCGCGACCACGCGCCCTGCGAGCATGTTCATCGGCGGATCGCTGAATGCGCGCGCGACTGTGAGCGACTTCGGCGCATGAAAGACTTCGGCCGTCGGCCCGTACTGCAGCAGCTTGCCCGCATCGAGCACCGCGGTGAAGCCGCCGAGCAGCAAGGCTTCGCCGGGCTCGGTGGTGGCGTAAATCACGGTGGAATCACCCGTCGCGAACAGCTGAGTCAACTCGTCGCGCAACTCTTCGCGCAGCTTGTAGTCGAGGTTCACCAGTGGCTCGTCAAGCAGCATCAGCGGCGCGTCCTTGGCCAGCGCGCGCGCCAGCGCCACCCGCTGCTGCTGACCGCCCGAAAGCTCTTGTGGATAGCGATCGAGAAACATGCCGATATGCAGCTTGTCGGCCAGTGCGCGCACTTTGGCATCGATGTCTTTCTCGCGGCGCAGCTTGAGCGGCGACGCGATGTTGGCCGCGACCCGGAGCGAGGGATAGTTGATGAACTGCTGATACACCATCGCGACGTTGCGCTCGCGCACCGGCATGCCGGTCACGTCTGCGCCGTCGACGATCACCTTGCCCTGCGTCGGCTCGTCGAGGCCCGCCATGATCCGCATCAGGCTGGTCTTGCCGGCCTGGGTGGCGCCGAGCAATACCGTCACCGCGCCTGTTTGCGGCGCGATGCTTTGCTCGTAAAGCCAGGTCTGGGCGCCGACCTTCTTGCTGACACGCTCGAGGCTCAGCTGCATGCGGTTGTCTCCTCAATAAACCAGCGCGCGACTTGCGCACGCTGGTCGGCCGTGTAATGCAGCCCCAATTTGGAGCGGCGCCACAGCACGTCGTCGGGCTCGATGGCCCATTCTTCGTCCCGAAGATAGCGCAGTTCGCGTGCATGCAAACCCGGCGCGACCTCCTCGCCCAGATCGGCCAGCGTGGCCGCGTCGCCGAGCACCTGGTCGACGCGCGCGCCATAGGCCCTTGCGAGTCGATGCGCGAGCGCCGGAGGCAACCACGGCCAGCGCTTCTGCAAGGCGGCGAGGAAGCGGTCGAAATCCTCGTCGGGCCGCTTCGGGGCACCAATCCAGGCCGACAAGTCGCCTCCTGCAAGAAAGGCACCCTCGGTCCAGGGTCGACGTTCGTCGCCGAGCATCCGGCCGATTTCGCTCGCCGCGTCTTCTGCGAGCTTGCGGAAGGTCGTGATCTTGCCGCCCCAGACAGAGAGTAAGGGCGCTGCCTCGGTGTTGCTTTCCAGCAGATAGTCCCGCGTGACCGCCGACGGATCGCCCGAAGCATCGTCGAGCAATGGCCGCACGCCCGAGTAGCTCCAGACCACGTCCGCAGGCGCGATCGCCTTGCCGAAATAGCGGTTGGCTTGCGCACAGATGTAGTCGATCTCGCTCGCCGCGATGTGCGCCCGGCCCGGATCGTCGCCTTCGAGCTCGACATCGGTGGTGCCGACGAGGGTGAAGTCCTGCTCGTAGGGAATCGCGAACAGGATCCGCTGTCGGTGTTTTGAAAGATGTAGGCGTAGTCGTGCTCGAAAAGCCGCGGCACGACGATGTGGCTGCCCTTGACCAGGCGCAGGCTCTTGCTCGCCAGTGTTTCGCCATGCGCCGAACGGGCGATGCCACGCAGAAACGATTCCGCCCACGGCCCTGCCGCGTTGACCAGTGCGCGGGCACGCACCGTTCGCTGGCCAGCCTCGTCTTCGAGCAACGCCGTCCAGCCGTTTGCATCGCGCGTCACGCGGCTGCAACGGGTCCGCGTCAGCACTTCGGCGCCCTTATCGCGCGCGCCAATCGCGTTGAGCACCACCAGGCGCGCGTCGTCGACCCAGCCATCGGAATATTCGAAGCCGCGCGCGAAGCCGGGTTTGAGTGGTCGGCCAGCCGGATGCACATGCAAATCGATGCCTTGCGAGCCCGGCAGCACTTCGCGCCGGGCCAGGTGGTCGTACATGAAAAGCCCGATGCGGATCATCCAGGCCGGCCGCGTCGAAGGGTCGGTGGAATCCATCGGCATTACGAAGCGCAGCGGCCACATGATGTGCGGCGCACTCTTGAGCAGAACTTCGCGCTCCTGCAGCGCCTTGCGCACGAGGGAGAATTCGTAGTACTCGAGGTAGCGCAAGCCGCCATGAATCAACTTGGTCGACGACGAGGACGTGTGCGCGGCAAGATCGTCCTTCTCGCAGAGCAAAACCTTGAAGCCCCGCCCGGCCAGATCGCGCGCGATGCCGCAACCATTGATGCCGCCGCCAACCACGAGCACGTCGCAATCGCTTTTGCGAGCATCGTTGCGGACGTCAGACGGCGTGGGCATGAAAGCGACGAGCGAAGTGCGAAGAAGGAAAACGACGGTCTTGCGACTCGAAAAATGTGCGAATGCGCGCATTTTGTTTCGTTTGCGCGCGTTTTATGCCGTGGTTTACCCGATATGTGTTCGTTTTCTTTCGCTCTAAATTCGAGCGGCCCAGAAAGTGTCCTTGACGATCAGCCGCGCATGAACACCAATCCTCGCCAGTTCACACTGCTCGAAACCGTTCGCCAGAACGGCAGCGTCAGCGTCGAGCAACTCTCCGAGCAGCTCGGCGTGACCTTGCAAACCGTCCGCCGCGACGTTCAGCGCATGGCCGATGCGGGCTTGCTCGCGCGTTTTCACGGCGGCGTTCGAGTGGCCGCGTCGACGGTCGAGAACATTGGCTATCGCCAACGGGAAACCCTCAACGCCGAAGGCAAGCATCGAATCGCCCACTGCATAGCGGATCAGGTGCCCAACGGTTGCGCGTTGATCCTCAACATCGGCACCACGACCGAAGCCGTCGCCAAGGCGCTGATGCAGCACACCGGCCTGCGCGTGATCACCAACAACCTCAACGTGGCGGCGCTGCTCAGCAGCAACCCCGATTGCGAAGTGATCGTCGCGGGCGGTTCGGTGCGCACGCGGGACCGCGCGATCGTCGGCGAGGCGACGGTCGATTTCATGCGCCAGTTCAAGGTCGATATCGCGGTGATCGGCATCTCGGGCATCGAAGCCGATGGCAGCCTGCGCGACTTCGACTATCGCGAAGTAAAGGTTGCGCAGACGATCATTGCGCAGGCGCGTGAAGTCTGGCTCGCGGCCGACGTGAGCAAGTTCAACCGGCGCGCGATGGTCGAACTGGCGACACTGTCGCAGATCGACCGGCTTTTCACCGACGCGGAGCCGCCCGATCCCTTTCCCGAACTGCTTGCCAATGCCGGCGTTCGCTGCGAAATTGCCGACGACGGTCGACGCAAGGAGCCTGCCCCATGACGAAACAGAAGTACGTGCTGGCCCTCGACCAAGGCACGTCGAGCTCGCGCAGCGTGGTGTTCGACCGCGATGGCCGTATCGTCGCGATGGCGCAGCGCGAGCTCACGCAAATCTATCCGCAAGCCGGTTGGGTCGAGCACGACCCGCGCGAAATCTGGACCAGCCAGTTGGCGACTGCGCGCGACGTGCTCGCGAAGGCGAAGCTCGAGGCCTCCGACATCGAGGCCATCGGTATTACCAACCAGCGCGAAACCACCGTGCTGTGGAATCGGAAAACCGGCGAGCCGGTGCATCACGCCATCGTCTGGCAAGACCGGCGCTCGGATCCGATCTGCGCCCGATTGCGCAAGGACGGCATGGAAGCGGCGATCCGGCAAAAAACCGGGCTCGTGATCGACGCCTATTTTTCGGGCACGAAGTTGCGCTGGCTGCTCGACCGCGTCGACGGCGCGCAGGCTGCGGCCGAGCGAGGCGAGCTCGCATTCGGCACCGTCGACAGCTGGCTGATCTGGCAGTTGACCGGCGGCAAGGTCCATGTCACCGACGTCACGAATGCCTCGCGCACGATGCTCTTCAACATCCACGACAACGTCTGGGATGCCGAGCTGCTGAAAGCGCTCGACATTCCCGCATCGCTCATGCCGCAGGTCAAACCGTCCAGCGGGCACTTCGCCGATACCGATGCGGCATTGCTGGGCGCTGCGTTGCCGATCGGCGGCGTCGCGGGCGACCAGCAGGCCGCACTCTTCGGGCAAGCCTGCTTCGACGCCGGCATGGCGAAAAACACCTATGGCACCGGCTGCTTTTTGCTGATGCATACCGGCGCTGACTTCCAGCCTTCGCAAAACGGCCTGGTCGTGACGAGCGCTGCGCAAACCGGCACCGCACCGCAATACGCGATGGAAGGCGGCGTATTCGTCGCCGGCGCGGTGGTCCAGTGGTTGCGCGACGGACTGAAGGCCATCGACAGCAGCGGCGATGTCCAGGCGCTGGCCGAAAGCGTGCCCGATGCGGGCGGCGTGATGATGGTGCCGGCCTTCACCGGCCTCGGCGCGCCCTATTGGAATGCCGATGCGCGCGGCACGATCACCGGCCTCACCCGCGGCAGCACGGTCGCGCACATCGCGCGCGCCGCGCTCGAAAGCATCGCCTACCAGAGCGCGGCGCTCTTGCAGGCGATGACTCGCGATGCGACGGCGGCGGGCGGCGCCGCGGTCGCCGAATTGCGGGTCGATGGCGGCGCCTGCGTCAACGACCTGTTGATGCAATTCCAGGCCGATCTGCTCGGCATTCCGGTGCTGCGCCCCGCGATCACCGAAACCACTGCGCTCGGCGCGGCGTATCTGGCGGGCTTGTCGAGCGGCTTTTTTGAAAGCACCGCGCAACTGGCGAAGCTCTGGCGCGTGGAGAAGCGCTTCGAGCCCCAATGGGAGCGAGCGCAGGCCGAAGAGGCCATGGCGCGCTGGGAGCGGGCCGTGAGGCAAGCGAGCGCGGATTGAGCTGCGCCGCGCCGAAGGAGCGGCACATAAGCGGGTCGATTGACTGGAAATGGGCGGCTTCCGAACACCGAAGCCGACTCGCTTTCTGAACCTCGTTGCTATCAAATATATAGCTGCTTGCGCACGTCCAGCAAGCGTTTCAGACCTTTATTTCTTAAAGATCTCAGCCACTCAGTTGGCCGCCGGCACCAGAAACTCCTGGCTGATGCCCCAGCCGATTTCGTTGATGCGATCGAGAAACTGGGTCAGCCAGGCATGCAATCCGGTCGCGAGAATTTCGTCGACCCGCGCGTATTGCAAATCGGCCAGCAGCTTGCCGGCCCGGCGCCGGGTCTCCGACCGGGGGTCGTTTTGCACCCGGTCGAGATTGGCGACCACTTCGCCGAGGCTGGCGTGCAGCGAACGCGGCATGTCGGCGCGCAGGATCAGCAGTTCGGCCACGCGCTCGGGCTTGATCACATCGCGATAGACCTTGCGATACACCTCGAAGGCCGACACGCTGCGCAAGATCGCGCTCCAGTGATAGAAATCGAACTCCTGATCGGGCTCACCCGACATCGACCCACCGTTTGCCGCACCGAAAAATTCGCTGTTGAGCGCATGAAATTTCACATCGACCAGACGCGCGGTGTTGTCTGCCCGCTCGATGAAGGTGCCCAAGCGCGAGAAGTAAAAAGCCTCGTCCTGCAGCATGGTGCCAAGCGTCACGCCGCGTGACAGGTGCGAACGGAACTTGACCCACTCGAAGAACTGACCCGGATCGCGCTCGAATGCGCCGGCACGCAGCATGCGGTTGACTTCGAGCCAGGTCGTGTTCTGGGTTTCCCATGCTTCGGTGGTGAGGGCGCCGCGCACCGCCCGCGCGTTCTCGCGTGCTGCGCGCAGGCAAGAAAGAATCGACGAGGGGTTCTCCTCGTCCTTGACCATGAACTCCATCACTTCATTCGGCTCGATCCGGTCGTACTTCGCCTTGTAGGTCGGCAGCAACTCGCTGATCGACAGCAATCCTTGCCAGCCGTATTGCGCGACGGCCGCCGATTGCGGCAGCATCGAAGTCTGGTAGTTCACGTCGAGCATGCGCGCGGTGTTCTCGGCCCGCTCGGTGTAGCGCGACATCCAGTAGAGGTGATCGGCGGTGCGTGAAAGCATGGTCGTTCTCCTCAAGCTGACGCAGCAGGACTCGATGGCACGAGCGTCTGCGGACTGGCGGGCGATTGAATCGGCAAATGCGACTGGTTTTGAGACTGGCTTTGAGACTGCGAAGCACCTGCCGAATCATCGTGCGCAGTCGCCTGCGCTTGCGCCTGCGCGACAGCGACGTAGTCGCGCCCGAGCACCCACGTGTCTTTCGTGCCACCGCCTTGCGACGAGTTGACGACCAGCGAACCCTCCTTGAGCGCGACCCGCGTCAGGCCGCCGGGCACCATCTGCACTTCGGTGCCCGACAACACGAAAGGCCGCAAGTCGATGTGGCGCGGCGCGACACCCGATTCGACGAAAGTCGGCGAGCTCGACAGGCTCAGCGTCGGCTGCGAAATATAGCCATCCGGATTCGCAATCAGCGCCTTTCGGAAATCCTCGATCTCGGCCTGCGTCGAAGCCGGGCCGATCAACATGCCGTAGCCGCCTGCCCCGTGCACTTCCTTCACGACCAGGTCCTTCAGGTTGGCCAGCGTGTAGGCGAGATCTTCCTTGTTGCGGCACATCCAGGTCGGGACGTTCTTCAAAATCGGTTTTTCGCCGAGGTAGAACTCGATCATTTTCGGCACATAGGGGTAGATCGATTTGTCGTCGGCCACGCCGGTGCCCACCGCGTTGCAGATCGCGACATTGCCTTCGCGATAAGCGCGCATCAGGCCGTCGCAACCGAGCGTCGACGCGGGGCGAAACACTTCCGGATCGAGGAAGTCGTCGTCGACCCGGCGGTAGATCACGTCGACCCGCACCGGCCCGCGCGTGGTGCGCATGTAGACGAAGTTGTCCTTCACGAACAGGTCTTGTCCCTCGACCAGTTCGATGCCCATCTGCTGCGCGAGAAAGGCATGCTCGAAGTAGGCGCTGTTGTACATGCCGGGGGTCAGCACGACAACGGTCGGGTCGGCGGTTGCGGGCGGCGCGCTCGCACGCAAGGTGGCGAGCAGCAGGTCAGGATAGTGCGCCACCGGCGCAACCGCGTTCTGACTGAACAGCTCCGGGAAGAGCCGCATCATCATCTTGCGGTTTTCCAGCATGTAGCTGACGCCGCTCGGTACGCGCAGGTTGTCTTCGAGCACGTAGTACTCGCCCTTGCCCTGCGCATCCGGCGCCCGCACGATGTCGACGCCGGCAATATGCGAATACACCTTGTTCGGCACATCGACGCCGATCATCTCGGGCCGAAACTGCGCGTTGCGCGTGATCTGCTCGGCTGGAACGATGCCGGCCTTGATGATTTCCTGGTCGTGATAGACGTCGTGCAAAAACCGGTTGAGCACGGTCACGCGCTGCTTCAGGCCCTTTTCCATTTCATGCCACTCGTGGGCCGGAATGATCCGCGGCAGCAAGTCGAACGGAATAAGCCGTTCGGTGCCCGCGCCGTCCTCGTCTTTTGCGCCGTAGACGGCGAAGGTGATGCCGACGCGGCGAAAGATCAGTTCGGCCTCTTCGCGACGCGATCGCATCAGTTCGTCACTCTGGCGCGTGAGCCATTGGTCGTAACGCCGGTAGTGGTCCCGGATGCCCTTGCCGTCGTAGGGCAACTGCTCGTACATCTCGTCGAATTTGTGCATGAAATCACCGATCTCCTGTGCGCGGAGCTTAGCAAGTCTCACGCCAGCAGCGGCACCATCACGCGGTCCACCTGGGTCGCCATGTGGTGCGCCCGCTACCTGGCGCCACGTTTCGATGCGAGACTTGCCTGACTCCCAGCGATTAAAAGGAACGGCTATGCGGCGTACCCCTGATGCAAGACGACGTCTTCGGCATGCCAGCGCGATCCTGGCGTTCGTTGCGCTGCAAGCCGGCGCCCAGGACATGCAGGTGCCGTCCGTTACGACGGCCGACCCGGGCATGCTCTTTCCGAACGATGCCGCCGCGCGCCGGGCCGAAGAGCGCGCCACGAACAAAGGTTGTGCGCCGAGCTTCGAAAAATGCCCGCGCGGCGTGAAGCCGGCCGCGCCGAAGCCCTTCCTCCTGGACTCGACCCGCAAAGCTTCGCCGTCCGGAATCCGCGCCACCACGCCGTCGGTTTCGGCCGTCGCCGATGCCGAAATTGCGCGCATGAAACTCGAATACGCGCACCGCATCGAACGCGATGGCCGCGAGAGCGCAGACCAGTGGGTGCGCGAACAGGGCCGGCGCACCGGCGCTGCGGCTCGCCGCGATGGCGACGGCAGCCTCGCAGCAGAAATCGGTCGGCGGATGAACCGGCCACCTTCTTTGCGCTGACGCTGGCGTTCAAGGCAACGCCAGCGGTAGCACTTGGTGGTGCCAGTAGCGCCGCGCGATGTCGCGCTGACAGACCGTTGCCGCGGACGCTTCAGGCTCTTCGGGCGAGTCGCTGCTGCGCCAGCTCGCCGCGCCGCAATGCGGTGAATCGACGATCGCAATGCCGCGCTCGCGATACCGCGCCAGCACTTCGGGCGCCGGATGCCTGAACCGGTTTCTGTAGCCGGCCTGGAACACCGCGACGCTCGGCTTTACCGCGTCGAGAAATATTGCGCTCGACGAGGTCTTGCTGCCGTGATGCGGCGCGAGCAAAAAGTCGGCGCCGAGCGATGACGTCGGCACATCTTTCGCCCGCGCGACGATGTCTGCTTCCTGCGCATGCTCGATGTCGCCGACCAGCAAGGCTGAGCGCCGGCCGTTGCCGATCCGCAGCACGCAGGAAATCGCGTTGGGTTTGGGCTTCGGCTCACGCGCGTAGTCGTCGCTCGCCGGATGCAGAATTTCGAAGTCGATTCCGTCCCATTGCCATCGCTGGCCGGCTTCGCAACGCCCGGCCTTGCGCAATGCCTGCAGCGGATGACTCTCTTCGATCGAACTCAGCAACTGCGCATCGGGTTGCGTCGCGAGCACGGCCGGGGCACCGCCAGTGTGGTCACTGTCGCGGTGGCTCAAAACCAGCATGTCGATGTGCTCGCCCAGCGCGCGCAACAAGGGCACCAGCACGCGCTGGCCGGCGTCGTTGTCGACGTTGAAACGCGGGCCGGTGTCATAGAGCAGGCTGTGATGCGCTGTGCGCACCAGCACCGCATTGCCCTGCCCGATGTCGGCCGCGAGCAGGTCGAACTCGCCGACGCCGGGCCGCGGCGCCTGCCAGAGCAGCACCGGCAGCAGGAGCGGCAGTCCGGCAACGCGCATCGTCCAGGGCAGGCGCATCGTGAGCAACACGCCGCCCGCGACACCGGCCAACGCAGCCCACAGCGGTGGCGCAGGCAGCGACAGGGTCGCGAAAGGCAAGCCGGCGAGCAGTCCCAGAAACCAAGAAAGCGCATTCACCGCCCATTGCGCCGCGGTCCAGATCGGCGACCACAGCACGCCCGCCATCGACAGCGGCATCACCACGAGCGTGACCCACGGAATCGCCACCGCATTGGCTGCGAGGCCGACCAGCGAGATCTGCTGGAACAACAGCAAGGTCAACGGCGCGAGCGCTACCGTCATTCGGAACTGCTGTCTGAGATTTATAAGAAAAGTGCCTGAAACGCTTACTGCACGTGCGGAGACAGCTATATTGTTTGTAGCAAAAAGAATGCCGACGGCGACGAAGCTGAGCCAGAAACCCGGCTGCATCAGCGCCCATGGATCGATCGCGACGACCACCGCGCAAGCCACCAGCCAGTGCATCGGCCAAGGCCAACGCAAGCCCGCGAGTCGCAGCGCCGCAACCGTTGCGAGCATCCAGACCGTGCGCTGCGACGGCACGCCCCAACCGCTGAACACCGCGTATGCCAGCGCGAGCCCGACGCCGCCGAGCAGCGCCGCGCGCTGGGCCGGATAGCGGAGCGTGAAGGGCATCGCTGCGTAGTCCGATCGACCCGATCGACCCGCTCGACCCGAACCGCCGACCCGCCGCCAGCACCACCCGACGACGATCCCGGCCAGCCACGCGAACATCGTGATGTGCAGCCCGGAGATGCTCATCAAGTGCGCAACCCCAGTCGCCCGGAAGGCATCCCAGTCGGCGCGCTCGATCGCGCTCTGGTCACCGGTGACCAGGGCAGCGATGACGCCCGCGGCGCGACGGTCGGACACATGCCGGAAAATCGCGTCGCGCACCGCTTCTCGCGCTTGTTCGACCGGATGCCGCCAGGTGGTGGCAAGCCGTTCGGCTGGCGCGTCCTTTGCGCCGTCGCGCACATAGCCGGTGGCTTGCAGACCCTGCTCCCAGAGCCGGAGTTCATAGTCGAATCCGTAGGGGTTCAGCGTGCCGTGCGGTGCCTTGAGGCGCAAGGTCATGCGCCAGCGCTCACCGGCGTGCAGGGCCGGGAGCGCAACCTCAACTCCTTGCGATTCCTGCACCGTGCCGCTCGCCGGCTCGGCTTTGGCCCCTGCGTCGATGTCTCTCGGATACCAACCGAGTGAAAGCCGTGGCGGCAAGGTAGGCACCGAAGATCCACCGTCGGCCCAGGCAGCCGCTTCGACCTCGAAGCGAAAGCGCAATGCCGAAGGCCCTGGCTGCGGCATCGACGAGACGATGCCAGTCACCCGCACATCGCGGCCTTCGATGTCCGGATTCAATGCCTGAGCCTGAAATGCAACAGCGCGCCAGCCCGTCACGCCTGCACCGAGCGCCGCGCCGATCAGCAATGCGATCGCCAACGACAGCGCCGTTCGGCCTTTGGGCGCGATGGCCGACACCCGCCATCGCGAATAGTGTCGCGAATGGCGCCGCAGGACCAGTATCCCGACGAGCAGCAGGAAGCCGGTTGCAGCCAATGCGATGTAGTCAAGTCGAGGCCACAGCCGCGCCTGCTGCAACTGCAATGCGACGCCCAGAATCGAGCCGCTCAACGCCACGAACGGCCACTGCGCCGGCACGCCCGATCGGCTTCGCGCTGGCGAGCTTTCCCAGGCTGGCGCGCGCTCCTCCAATGCCGCCGGCGCCACCATTTGGCCCTGCAACGAGACCGATTCACCTTCTGGCTGCAACCTTGCTCCTTCGGCTTCGCGGGCACGCTGGCCATCGGTTTGGCGCAGTCCTTGCTAGTCGCTCGGCTAGTATGCGTCAGCCGGTTCCTACGATCGTTCGCCAGAAGAACACATGTCCATTCACGCCGCCCTCCACCACGTCACCCACTACAAATACGACCGTCCGGTGCAACTCGGTCCGCAGGTCGTCCGGCTGCGTCCCGCGCCGCATTGCCGCAGCACCGTCGTCTCGTATTCGCTGCAGGTTGAACCCGCAGAACATTTCGTCAACTGGCAGCAAGACCCGTTCGCCAACTACATGGCGCGGCTGGTGTTTCCGGAGAAATCACGCGAATTCAAGGTCACGGTCGACCTGGTGGTCGAAATGGCGGTCTACAACCCGTTCGACTTTTTTCTCGAACCGCAAGCAGAAAATTTTCCTTTCACTTACACGCCATCTCAGGCTGAGGAGCTCGCGCCTTATCTCGTGACCGAGCCCGCCACGCCGCTGCTCGCGGCATATCTTGAAAAGGTCAATCGCAGCACGCGCCGCACGATCGACTTTCTGGTCGCGATCAATCAACAGGTGCAGGGCGACGTCAAATACCTGATCCGGATGGAACCCGGCGTGCAGACTCCCGAAGAAACCTTGCAAAACGCGTCGGGCTCGTGCCGCGATTCGGGCTGGCTGCTGGTGCAACTTCTGCGTCACTGTGGCTTGGCGGCGCGCTTCGTTTCAGGCTACCTGATCCAGCTCACGCCCGACGTGAAAGCGCTCGACGGGCCGAGCGGCACGACAGTCGATTTCACCGATCTGCACGCCTGGTGCGAAGTCTTTTTGCCTGGCGCGGGCTGGGTCGGACTCGACGCGACATCGGGCCTGCTCGCAGGCGAAGGCCACATCCCGCTAGCCTGCACGCCGACGCCATCGAGCGCGGCGCCGATCGAAGGCGCGGTCGACGACGCCGAGGTCGAATTCAGCCACGAGATGACGGTCTCGCGCATCTACGAATCGCCACGTGTCACCAAGCCCTACACCGAAGATCAGTGGGCCGCAGTCGTCGCGCTCGGCGATGCAGTCGATGAGAAGCTCGAAACCGGCGATGTGCGACTCACGATGGGCGGCGAACCGACCTTCGTCGCGACCGCCGACCGCGACGCCGCCGAATGGAACATCGATGCTTTGGGCCCGACCAAGCGCGGCTATGCGACCGAACTCACGCAAAAGCTGCGCGCCGAATACGGTGAAGGCGGCTTTCTGCATTTCGGCCAGGGCAAGTGGTATCCGGGCGAGCAACTGCCGCGCTGGGCGCTGTCGATTTTCTGGCGCGCCGATGGCGAGGCGCTGTGGCAAAACCCCGAACTATTTGCCGACGAACGCACGCCGACGCACTATACGAGCGAAGACGCGCGGCGTTTCACCACCGTGCTTGCGCGCAAGCTCGGCCTGACCGAGCGCTTCATCCAGCCGGGCTACGAAGACACTTTCTATTACCTCTGGCGCGAGCGGCGGCTGCCGATCAACGTCGATCCCTTCGACTCGAAGCTCGACGACGAACTCGAGCGCACCCGACTGCGTCGCGTTTTCACGCAGAAACTCGCCGCGGTGGTCGGCTATATGCTGCCGATCGCGGCGGCGAATGCCGACACGGACGCGCCGGCGCTCGATGGCGCGCGCTGGCAGACCGGCCCCTGGTTCCTGCGCGACGACCGGCTTTTTCTGATCCCCGGCGACTCGCCGATGGGTTATCGGCTGCCGCTCGACTCGCAGCCGTGGGCCAGCAAGGGCGACTATCCGTATTTGATCGAACGCGATCCGACCGCGCTGCGCGACGCCCTGCCCGCTTCCACTGATTTGCGCTCGCGTTATGCAATGGCGCCAGGACCACAGTCCTGCGAACTCGGCGCGGTGCCCTTTGCCTTCGGATCGACGCAGCAATCACCTGCCGCGCTTCGCATCCAGAGCCGCGGCGCAGGCGCAGGAAACGGCCACGGCGGTGAAAAAGCAGAGGGTGCCGCATCGAACGTACGCGCACCCCGACGCGGCGAATCGGCTGGCTGGGTCACACGCACCGCGCTCTGCGTCGAAGTGCGTGATCCGCGCCGCGCGAATGGGCCGTCGGCCGAAAAGGTTGGCAACGCATCAGGCGTGCTCTATGTCTTCATGCCGCCACTGAAGCGGCTCGAGGACTATCTTGATCTGGTGACTGCCCTTGAAGCCACCACGCAGCAGCTCGGCATGCAGGTCGTACTCGAAGGCTATCCGCCGCCGCGCGATCCGCGCTTGAAGATGCTGCAGGTCACGCCCGACCCCGGCGTGATCGAAGTCAACATTCATCCGGCGCACAACTGGCGCGAGTTGGTAGATCACACCGAGTTTCTCTACGACGCCGCTTTCGAAACCCGCCTGTCGGCCGAGAAGTTCATGACCGACGGCCGCCATACCGGCACCGGCGGCGGCAACCACTTCGTGATGGGCGGCGCGACGCCGGCCGACAGCCCCTTTTTGCGCCGACCCGAACTGCTCGCGAGCCTGCTGCTCTATTGGCACAACCACCCGTCGCTCTCGTATCTGTTCTCGGGCATGTTCATCGGCCCGACCAGCCAGGCGCCGCGGGTCGACGAAGCGCGCAACGATCAGCTCTACGAACTCGAGATCGCACTCAAGGAAATCCGGCGCGCGCGCGAAATTCACGGCGATGCGATGCCGGCCTGGCTGGTCGATCGCAGCTTGCGCAACATTCTGGTCGACGTCACAGGCAACACCCATCGCAGCGAGTTCTGCATCGACAAGATGTATTCGCCCGACTCGGCGACCGGCCGGCTCGGCCTGCTCGAACTGCGCGCTTTCGAAATGCCGCCGCATGCGCGCATGAGCATCGCGCAGCAACTGCTGATTCGCGCACTCGTCGCGCGCTTCTGGGACGCGCCCTATCGAGCGCCGGTCACGCGCTGGGGCACCGAACTGCACGACCGCTTTTTGCTGCCGACCTTCGTCAAGATGGATTTCGACGACGTGATCGCCGAGATGCGGCAGGCCGGCTTCGCCTTCGATGCCGACTGGTTCGCACCGCACTTCGAGTTCCGCTTTCCGCTGGTCGGTACGGTGCAGGCAATGGGATGCGAACTGCAACTGCGCAATGCGCTCGAACCCTGGCATGTGATGGGCGAAGAAGGCTCGGCCGGCGGCACGGTGCGCTATGTCGATTCGTCGCTCGAAAGGATCGAAGTCCGCGTGACCGGCCTTAACGAAAGCCGGCATGTCGTCACCGTGAACGGCAAGGCATTGCCGTTGCAGCCGACTGGCACCGTCGGCGAATTCGTCGCAGGCGTTCGCTACAAGGCCTGGAATCCGCCCTCGGCATTGCATCCGAGCATTGGCGAGCATGCGCCGTTGACTTTCGATCTTGTCGATACCTGGATGAAGCGCTCGCTCGGCGGCTGCCAGTATTTCGTCGCGCATCCAGGTGGTCGCAATTACGACACTTTTCCGGTCAATGCCTACGAAGCCGAAAGCCGGCGCCATTCGCGTTTCACGCGCATGGGCCACACGCCCGGTCCGATGCAGACGCCGCCGGCCACGATCGAGCTGGCCGGCAGCCGCGAGTTTCCGTTCACGCTCGATCTGCGGCGCTGACCTAGGCCCATGCTTGCATCGTCCTGCAACGTCTTCGCGCCGGAACGAAGAGCGCGCAGAGCGCGTGGGGTGCGTCTGGCCCATGCTGAATATGCAAACGCGAGGGCGACGTGGACCCCGTAGCCCCGTCATCGATCGACGCGTCGCCTGCCGATGCATCGTCGACGCCGACGCCCGCAGCGCTCGCGAGCGCTCTCGCTCCCGCTGCGCAAGCAGGCCACTTCGATGAACTGCGCGGCGTTGCCAGCCCGATCGAGGCCGCGACCGCGTCCGGGCCGGCGACCGATGCGCCACCTGCCGCTCCGGCTCGCACGCTGCGCGATGCATCGGCGGCGCCGGCCACTGTACCGGCGACGGCCGCAATACCCGAGGACGCACCATCGACCACTGACCGGACACCTCTTGCCCCGGCCTGGTCGGGCTTTTTCGACCGCCTCGGCCGCGACGGCTTTGCCGATCTGCACCGCCGCGCGCGCCATCTCGAACGCCAGATTCGCGACAACGGCGTCACCTACAACGTCTATGCAGATGTCGGCGGCCCGCAACGCCCCTGGTCGCTCGACTTGTTTCCGCTTATCGTTTCATCCGACAGTTGGGCCGCGATCGAGCGCGGCGTGTTGCAGCGCGTGCGGATGCTCGACCGGATGCTCGCCGACGTGTACGGTCCGCGCAATTTATTGGCTGAAGGCCTGCTGCCGGCGGCGCTGGTGCGTGGCCATCCGGGCTATGTCCGGGCGATGGTCGGCGCGACGCCGCCGGGCGACACCTGGCTTCATATCGCAGCCTTCGACCTCGCGCGCGGACCCGACGGGCGGTGGTGGGTGGTGTCGCAACGCACCGAAGCGCCGTCGGGCCTGGGCTATCTGCTCGAAAACCGGCTCGCCGTTGCGCGCCAGTTCCCGCACGCTTTCGACGACTTGAAAGTCCAGCGGCTCGCGGCCACCTACAGCGCGCTGCTGCAGAGCCTGCAGCGCATGAGTCCAGCCGGCGAGGCAGCGCACGAGCCGCCGCATGTAGCGTTGCTGACGCCGGGGCCTTACAACGAAACTTATTTCGAGCAAGCCTATCTGGCGCGCTACCTCGGCCTGACCCTGGTCGAAGGCAACGATCTCACGGTGCGGGGCGACAGGCTCTATCTGAAAACCCTGCAAGGTCTGCGGCCGGTGCACGGTTTGATCAAACGGCTCGACGACGACTGGCTCGACCCGCTCGAACAACGCGCCGATTCGACACTCGGCGTGCCCGGCCTGATGCAGGCGATTCGCGCCGGCAACCTTCTGGTCGCAAACATGCCGGGCTCGGCTTTTCTCGAATCCCCGGCGTTGTTGGGCTTTTTGCCGGCCGTCGCGCGGCGCTTGATCGGCGAGGAACTGAGCCTGCCCGCGCTGCCGACCTGGTGGTGCGGCGAGCGCGCGGCAATGGAAGCGGTGCTGCCGCGCCTGGCCGACAGCGCGATCAAGCCGACCTACCCGCCCGGCCGGACTCGCCAAAGCTTCGACGCCGTGCTGGGCAGCCAACTCGACCAGCGCGAGCGCGACGAATGGGCCGGGCGCATCCTTCGCGCGGGCGAAGAACACACGGTACAAAGCTATCTGCCCTTGTCGCAAATGCCGACTTGGCAACGCGATGCGACGCCAGGCAGAAATGCCGGCCACATCGAGCCGCGCGCGGTGATGTTGCGCGTTTTCGCGATCAGCGACGGGCCGCAGTCATGGCGTGTGCTGCCGGGCGGACTGGCGCGGCTGGCCGGCGCCAACGCGCAGATCGCGTCGATGCAGCGCGGTGGCAGCAGCGCCGACGTGTGGGTCCAGACCCGGGGCGCCGTCGATCAGACATCGTTGCTGCCGGAGCACAACGAACAGGCGACGCATGCGGCGCCGCTGACGCTTGAACGCTATCGCGCGCCGGTTACCAGCCGCGCGGCTGAAAATATGTTCTGGCTCGGCCGCTACACCGAACGCGCCGACAACGCGGTGCGGCTCGTGCGGCTCACGCTCGATTTGCTCGGCGGAGAGGACACGGGCACCCGGCCGGTGCTGGCCTGGCTGCACCGTCTGGCCGTGGCCAACGCGCTGGTGCCGCGCGAGACACCTGGCGGTCCGCGCTCGCGCCGGGTGTTCGAGCGTGCGCTGATCGCCGAGCTCGGCAACATCGACGAAGGCGGCAGCGTCGGCTACAACCTGCGCTGCGTGCGGAACGCCGCGGCCACCGTGCGCGAGCGCCTGTCGCCCGATCACTGGAAGCTGATCGTGCATGGCGAAGCCGGCTTTTCCAAACGCTGTGTCGAACTGGCAGCCGATACGACCTGGCCTGCGGCAGACGCCCTGCGCATGCTCGAAATCGCAAGCGCTAATTTGTCGGCGATCACCGGCGCCCAAACCGACCGCATGACACGCGACGACGCCTGGCGACTCTTGTCCATCGGGCGGCATATCGAGCGGCTCGGCTTTCTCTCCGATGCACTGGCCGCAGGTTTCGACACCGATGCGGTGCACGAGACCACCGGTTTCGACGCGATGGTCGCGCTCTTCGACAGCACCATCACCTTTCACGCGCGCTACCAGCAACGCCGCGACGTGGCGACCTTGATCGATCTGCTGGTGCTCGATACCGACAATCCGCGCGCGCTGGCCTGGGTCACGCGCCAACTGCGCGGGCGCATCGCGCGGCTCGCCGGCGAAGCGCCGGGCCAACTCACCGCGCTGTCGTACGAATTGCCCGACCCTGCCGGATGGTCGCTCGGGGGATTGTGCCGGGGCGGTGATGTTGCGAATCAGAAAGACCACCTCCGCTATCCGCAGCTCGATGCGCTGTTCGGCTTTTGCGAGAGTGCGGCACGGCGTGTGTCGGATGCACTTGGCGCGCAGTACTTCACGTTGACGCAAGAGGCGCGACGCAGCGTGGGCGCATAAAGATCGGCTCTGCAAGCTGGCGAGCGGGCCATGGGCGCTTTGAGCGCTTTAGCTGCTGTGGGAACTCCGGGCCGCTATGCTGTGCGAACGATGTTGCTGCAAGTCACCCACCAGACCCGCTACGACTACCAGCCGCCGGTCGAAACCGCCAAGCATCTGGCGCATCTGAAGCCGCGTAACACGGCCACGCAGCAGTTGGTTTCGCACCGGCTTACGGTCAGCCCGGCGCCGGTCCAGGCCAGTGAATCGCTCGACCTGTACGGAAACACCCGGGCCTTTTTTTCGCTGGTTTCAAGCCACGAGCAATTGATCGTCGAAGCCGAAAGCGTGGTGCGCACCCGCGCTATGCCGACCGAAGCGCCAGTTGCAGGCGATATGCCGTGGGAGCGGGTGCGCGATGCGTTCCGCTACCAAAAAGGAACGCAGTGGGATGCGGCATCCGAATTCGTCTTTCCATCGCATCATGTGCCGCGCAGTGACGCGTTCGCCGCCTATGCGCGATCGAGTTTCGAAGCCGGCCGCGGTCTGCTCGACGCGGCCTGCGACCTGACCCGGCGCATTCACAGCGAATTCGACTACGACCCGAAAAGCACCGAAGTCAGCACGCCGGCTGCCGAAGCGCTCGCAAAGCGCCGCGGCGTTTGCCAGGACTTCGCGCACATCATGATCGCCTGCCTGCGCTCGCTGGGATTGCCAGCGCGCTATGTCAGCGGTTATCTGCTGACCCGGCCGCCTCCGGGCCAACCGCGTCTGGTCGGCGCCGACGCATCGCACGCCTGGCTTTCTGTTTATCTGCCGGGCCAGGGTGAGCCCGGCAAGTGGATCGATTTCGACCCGACCAACAACCGCCGCAGCGGCGAAGATTACGTGACCCTCGCGATCGGCCGCGACTACGCCGACGTGTCGCCGATGCGCGGCGTGTTGCACGGCGGCGCGCGGCACAAGCTGAAGGTCGAAGTCACGGTGCAGCCGCTGGAAGACGACTTAGCGTCGCCATCCGGTGCAAGCAACAGCTCCTGATTTGATAGCTGCTTGCGCAGTCTGCACGGGCGCTGCAGCCGGATTCGATTCATAAACGGCAAAGGAACTCATATGACCATCTACGACAAACTCGAAAGCCTCGGCATCACATTGCCGCCCGTTTCCGTTCCGGCTGCGGCCTACGTGCCCTATGTGCAAACCGGCAAGCTGGTTTTTCTGTCGGGCCATATCGCCCGCAGGGACGGCAAGCCTTGGGTCGGCCAGCTCGGCGCTGAGATCAACACCGAGCAGGGCAAGGCCGCGGCACGCGCGATCGCGATCGATTTGATCGGCACGCTGCATGCGGCCGTCGGCGACTTGGGGCAAGTCAAGCGCATCGTCAAGCTCATGAGCCTGGTCAACTCGACACCCGCTTTTACCGAACAGCACCTCGTCACCAACGGCGCCAGTGAATTGTTCGGCGAAGTTTTCGGCGACAAGATCGGTGCACATGCCCGCAGCGCCTTCGGCGTGGCGCAAATTCCGATGGGGGCGTGCGTGGAGATCGAACTGATCGCGGAGGTGGGGTAGGTCCCTCTCGCGTTAGCGTCCGCCCAGCAAGAGTTCGGCGCCCTTCTCGCCGATCACGATCGCTGCGGCGTTGGTGTTGGCCGAGGTCATGGTCGGCATCACCGAAGCGTCGATCACGCGCAGGCGCTCGACGCCGCGGACGCGCAACCGTGCGTCGACGACCGACCGCTCGTCGCCGCCCATGCGACATGTACCGACCGGGTGGAACACCGTGCCGCCCTTGTCGCGCGCGAAACGGGCCAACTCGGCATCGCTGCGTGCATTGTTGCCGGGCAGGTATTCGTCGTCGGTGATCAGATCGCGGAAAGCCGGCTGGCCGTAGATGTCGCGTAGCACCTTGAGCCCGGATCAGCCGCAGGAGCTGGCGGCGCGCAAGCGCGAAGAGGGCTATCGCGCCTTCAAGCTCAAGATCGGATTCGGCGAGGCGCGTGACCTCGCCAACCTGGAAGCGCTGCGCCGAACGCTTGGCAGCACCGCTCCGCTGATGGTCGATGCGAATCAGGGCTGGACGCTGGCTGAAGCGCAACGCATGGCGCGCGAGCTGGAACCGTTCCAGCTGAGCTGGCTCGAGGAACCATTGCGAGCCGACCGGCCCTGGGCAGAATGGCAGCAACTGCGCGCCGCCACGCGGTTGCCGCTCGCCGGTGGCGAGAACATCGCGGGCGATGCGGCTTTCGACGCCGCGATCACTGCAGATGTCTTTTCCGTGTTGCAACCCGACGCAGCCAAGTGGGGCGGCATCTCGGGTTGCTGGCCGGTGATCCGGCGCGCGCAGGCCGCAGGACTTCGCTACTGCCCGCACTACCTGGGCGCGGGTATCGGGTTGATGGCTTCTGCCCACCTGCTGGCCGCCGCCGGAGGCGACGGGATGCTCGAGATCGATGCCAACGACAACTTGCTGCGGACAGCGCTCAGCCCCGCGCTGCGACATATCGATGACGGATTCGCCAAGCTAGGCAATACGCCAGGGATCGGTATCGTTCCGGATCTTCAGGCCATCGCCGAGGCAAGCGTGCGGACGGCATAAGCCGTCGCGAACCACCGCCTACAAAACCGCCAGCATTCCCCCATCGACATAAATGATCTGACCGTTCACATAGTCGGATGCAGATGATGCGAGAAAGACCGCGGTTCCCGCGAGTTCTTCGGGGCGTCCCCAGCGCCGCGCCGGTGTGCGGGCTTTGAACCACGCATCGAAGGCCGCGTTCTCCATGAGCGCGGTGGTCATTTCGGTAGCCATGTAGCCCGGGCCGATCGCGTTGGCCTGGATGCCGTGCTCGGCCCATTCGGCGGCCATCGCGCGGGTCAGCAACTTGATGCCGCCTTTGGACGTGGTGTAGGCCGCAACCGTGGCGCGCGCGGCCTGACTCGTGACCGAACCGATGTTGATGATCTTGCCGCCCGCGCCGCGCGCGATCATGCGGCGCGCGGCCTCGCGCCCGACGACGAATGCGCTCGTGAGATTGGTCGCGATCACCTTGTCCCATTCGGCGACCGAGGTTTCAACGATCGGCTTGCGCAGCTGGATACCGGCGTTGTTGACCAGGATGTCGACCGCAATGCCCGCGGCGTCGAGCTTGTCGAATGCCTGGACCACCGCGGCTTCGTCTGTGACGTCGAAGGCGGCTTGCTCGACTGCGTGGCCCGCGGCAGCGGATTCGTCTGCGCTCCGGCGCAGCCGCCCGGCATCGACACCGTTGAGCACGACGCGCGCGCCGGCTTGCGCCAGCCCTTCGGCAATCGCGCGCCCGAGTCCGCGTGACGAACCGGTAACGAGTGCGGTTTTGCCGGCGAGATTGAACAGTGAGTGTGTCATGGTGTGCAGGTCAAAAAAATAGACGCTATTGTTTCGATAGCTGTTTGCGCAAGTCGGATGGGCCTTGCAGCCCTATTTGACCATCGGTCTCAGCAAGGGCCGACGATCCGCGCACGGCCAGTTGCGCAGACAGCAGTGTTTGCCGCGCGGGGCCTTCGAGACCGTGCAAGCGCTCGATCAGGCAGGTGGCCGCGGTGCCACCGATCGCGTCGGTCGGCTGCGCGATGCACGACAGACCGGGGCCGATCAGCGAAGTCCATTCGGGATCGTCGAAACCCACGAAACCCAGCTCGTGCCCGAACTGCCAGCCCAGTCGACGCACACTTTGCGCGACCCGCAGCGTGACCACGGCGTTGCCCGCGATCACGGCCGCCGGGCGAACGGGTCCGGCTCGGCGGCGCAGTGCTTGCAGCGCGCGCGCCAGCGCCTCGTCGCGCTCTTCACGATCGTCGCGCGGGTCCCGGCCGGCGTCGCTGTCGCCTTCCGTGCTCTCGAAAACTTCACCGTGCGCAAGCCCCGCGTGTGCCGCCATGCACCGCTCGAAAACGGCTGCGCGTTCGCGCCGGGTGCTCACACCCTTTTGAGGCTCGGTGATGTAGAGCAGATTGCGCCAGCCGTTCCCGACCAGGTGGTCGCAGGCCAGCGCCATCGCGGCGCCGTTGTCGAGCGAAACGAAGTCGGCCTGCATGCCCGCATGTCGGCGGTCGACCAGCACGGCCGGCTTGCCGTGCCGAGCGATCGCTTCAACCACGCCGGCGCCGCGGCCGAGCGTGTTCAGGATGAAGCCGTCGACCTGGTAGTTGGCCAGCGCGTCGATCGCTTCGCTCTCGCGCGCGCTCTCGTTGCCGAGGTTGAACAGCATCACGAGGTAGCCGGCCTGCTGGCAGGCCTTCTCGGCGCCGCGCAGCACCGCGACCGAATAGGGATTGGTGATGTCGGCGACGACCAGACCGATCAGGCGTGAGCGGCCGCGGCTCAAGGCGCGCGCCATCGGGCTCGGCGAATACGACAGCGCGGCGACTGCGGCTTCGACCCGGGCCGCGATGTCGGGACTCAGCAGCCGCTCGCGGTGATTGAAATAGCGCGAAACCGTCGCCTTCGACACGCCGGCCGCTGCGGCCACATCCGCGATAGTCGCGCGCGGCAGCGGCGCCATCGTGGTCACACGGCGCTGGTGTCGTAGACCGCGAGCGGCGGCTCGCCGGCCAGGGCCCGCAGCAGATTGGTGGTGGCCAATTCGGCCATGGCGTGCCGGGTTTCGTGCGTAGCCGAGCCGATATGCGGCAACGGCGTGATGCGCGGGTGCGTCCGCAACGGCGAGGCGAGCGGCAGCGGCTCGGTCGCGAACACGTCGAGCCCCGCGGCGCGCAAGCGGCCGGTATCGAGCGCCGCCAGCAGCGCGTCTTCCTGCACGGTGGCGCCGCGCCCGCAGTTGACGAAGATCGCGCCGGGCTTCATGCCAGCGAAGAACGCCGCATCGACCAGGCCGCGCGTGGCATCCGTCAGCGGCAGCATGGCGACGACGAAATCGGAGCGCGCGAGCAAATCGTCCAGCGCCGTGTGCGTGGCGTGGGTCAACAGATCGGGGCTGGTCGCCGACAGGTCGACCGGCCGGCGCGTGTGATAGAGCACCGGCATGCCGAAACCCAATGCGCCGCGCCGCGCGATGGCCTGCCCGATGCGGCCGAAACCGACCAGGCCGAGCGTCTTGCCGTGTACGTCGACGCCGAACAGATGCTCGCCGATGCTTTTGGCCCATCC
Organism: Variovorax sp.; assembly: GCA_965218415.1. Classification (GTDB taxonomy): domain Bacteria; phylum Pseudomonadota; class Gammaproteobacteria; order Burkholderiales; family Burkholderiaceae_C; genus Variovorax. Next base: position 1,625,157 of record CBDCKT010000003.1, on the reverse strand, counting down.
ACCCTCGCGCACAAAGGTCGACAGTTCGACCACGCGCCGCGCGGTCGCGAGCAACAGCGCGAACACGGTGTCGGCGACCGTTTCATCGAGCACGCCCGGCGTGTGGCACAGGGTGATGCCGCGCTGTTTCAACTCGGCCAGCGCATAGTTGTCGACGCCTACCGAGACGCTGGAGATGACCTCCAGACACGGCGCCGCATCGAGCAACGCTGCATCGACCTTGTGGCTCGCTCCGATCAGGCCATGCGCGGTCGGCAATGCGGCAAGAAACGCGTCGGTGTCCCTTCGCGGATCGGCCACGGTGACTTCGTGTACCGCGGCGAGCCGGGCCAGTTGGTCATCTGGCAGCGTGCCGAACACGATCACGTTCTTGCGTTTCGCGGGGGTGGAGGACGGCAGGCCCCGCGGACGGTCGATCGCCGCCGCGTCGAGCTGCGCGCGCGTCGGCAGCCCCTCGGTATCGCCGAGCACCTGCACTGCACGCGCGCCGATCCAGGCGCCACGCCGCACGGCATCCTGCACGCTCAAGCCTTCGAGCAGCGCACTGATCAGGCCGGCCGCGAAGCCGTCGCCCGCGCCGACCGTGTCGACGACTTTTTCGACCGCAAAGCCCTCGACGACGCCCGTGCCCTGGTCGGCGCTGTCGTAGAACGCGCCGCTCGGGCCGAGCTTGACGATCACGATTTGCGCGCCGCGTTCGCGGTAGAAGCGCGCGATGCCCTCGGGCGTCACCTCGCCGGTCAGCAACCGGCCTTCGTCCAGGCCCGGCAAAACCCAGTCGGCGCGCGATGCGAGGTCGTTGATCTCGCGCCGCATGATCTCGGGCGAGGCCCACAGCGTCGGTCGCAAGTTCGGATCGAACGAAATCGTGCGGCCCGCGGCGCGCATGACATCCATGCTCTCGCGCGCCGCATGCAGGGCGGTGTCGGAAATTGCAGCGAAGACGCCGGTCGCATGCAGATGGCGTGCCGACCGCAGCCACGGCGCATCGATGTCGGCTGGCGACATGTGGCTCGCGGCCGAGCCACACCGGTGATATTCGCTCGGCGGATCGCTGCCATCGAGCACGCGACCCTTGAGCTGGATGCCGGTGCGCTGCAACGGGTCGCAAATGACATGCGCACAATCGATTCCTTCGTGCTGCATCGCCGCGAGCAGCGCGCGGCCCATCGAATCGGTGCCGAGCCGGCTGGCCCAGCCGACGTTCAGTCCGAGGCGCGCCAGGCCGATCGCCACATTGGTTTCGGCGCCCGCGGTGCGCTTGTGAAAGCCGGTGGCGTTTTCTATCGGGCCCGGCTGGTCGGCCACCAGCAGCAGCATGGCTTCGCCGAACAGCGCGACATCGAAAGCAGTAGAAAGCGTCATCACAGTTTCTCAGCGGGGGGGGTGTCAGTGCGCATGGGTCGAACTGAGGATCTGACCGAGGAACTGGCGCGTCTTTTCGTGCTGCGGGTTGCCGAAGAACGCCTCGGGCGGCGCTTGCTCGACGATTTGGCCCTCGGCCATGAAGATCACACGATCGGCCACGCTGCGCGCGAACCCCATTTCATGCGTCACCACCAGCATCGTCATGCCGTCTTCGGCCAGTCCGATCATCGTGTCGAGTACTTCCTTGACCATCTCGGGGTCGAGCGCCGAGGTCGGCTCGTCGAACAGCATGATCTTCGGGCTCATGCAGAGCGCGCGCGCAATCGCCACCCGTTGCTGCTGGCCACCCGACAACTGGCTCGGATACTTGGCGGCCTGCTCGGGAATGCGCACCCGTTCCAGGTACTTCATCGCGACTTCTTCGGCCTGCGCCTTGTTCATGCCGCGCGAGCGCATCGGTGCCAGGGTGCAGTTCTGCAGGATCGTCAGGTGCGGAAACAGGTTGAACTGCTGAAATACCATGCCGACTTCGGCCCGCACCGCATCGACATTCCTGCCGCCCGCCGTGAGGTCGATGCCGTCGACCACGATCTTGCCTTTTTGCACCACTTCCAGCCGATTGATGCAGCGGATCAATGTCGATTTACCCGAACCCGAAGGCCCGCACACGACGATCCGTTCGCCCGTGCGCACCTCCAGGTCGATGTCGGTCAGCACCTGGAAGGCGCCGAACCATTTGTTGGCGTTTTCTATCCGGATGATCGGCTCGCCAAGCGTGTGTGCCGTCGCGGTACGCGCTTCGCCCGTATTGGTGGCCGACGGTGCGGCTGCCGCTTGAGCCTCGGTTGTAGTGCTCATCTGCCCACTCAGGACTTGGACATGTCGGGGAAATCGGTGCCCAGCCACTTCTGGTAGAGCTTGCCAAGTTCGCCATTGGCCTTGTTGCGGGCGATGAAGTCGTTGAGTTCCTTCTTGAGCGCGTCCTGTGAGGGCCGCAGGGCGATGCCCATCACCTGCTGCTTCAGTACCATTTTCTGCTCGTACTTATTGGCCGGAGCGCGCTTTGCGATCTGTGCCGCAACGGTGGTCGAGCAGCCGAGCGCATCGACCTGCCCCGACAGCAGTGCCTGCATGCCCGATGCGTCGTCGTCGAAGCGGCGGATGTCGGTGCCTTCGGGCGCGATCGCGGAAAGGGCCACATCCTGCGTGCTCGCGCGAGCCACGCCGATGCGCTTGCCCTTCAGATCGGCCGGCGACTTGATCGCTGCGTCCTTATCGCCGTAGAGCACGATCGTCGCCGCGGCATATGGGTCGGTGAAATCGACCTGCTTCGCGCGTTCGGGCGTGACCGCGAGCGATGCGACCAGCAGATCGACCTTGTTGGTCAGCAGGAACGGAATGCGGTTCGGTCCCGTGACCGGCACCAGATTAAGTTTGACGCCTAGATCCTTCGCCAGCAGCCTGGCCACGTCGGCGTCGTAACCGTCGGGCTGGTTCTGCGCGTTAGTGGTGCCGTAGGGCGGAAAGTCGACCAGCATGCCGACGGTGAGTTCGCCCTTCTTCTTGATATCGGCGACCGACTGGGCCTTGGCGAACGGCGCGAACACAGTGAGCGCGGCACCGAGACCGAGCGCAGCGAAAGCGATCGTTGCACGGCGGCGGGTGGTGGACGGGATGGTTGAACGGGTCATCGGAAGTCTCCTTGGTTTCTGGGTGGATCGGGACGGGTGCAGAAAAATCGGGCGATCAACGTGCCAGGGTGCGGGCGCGCCGGCGCTCCATGTGCCCGGCCAGCAGCGACAGCGGCCAGCAGATCGCGAAGTAAATCGCCGCGACGGTCGTGAACACGTAGAGCGGCTGAAAGGTCGCGTTGTTGATGATCTGGCCGGCGCGCGTGATTTCGGCGAAACCGATGATCGCCGCGAGCGAAGTGCCCTTGATGATTTGCACCACATAGCCAACGGTCGGCGGCAGCGCGATCTTGAAGGCCTGCGGCAGGATGACGTCGCGCATGCGGCTCGTGTAATTCAGGTTGAGCGCGTGGGCAGCTTCGACCTGGCCGCGCGGAATCGCCTCGATGCAGCCGCGCCAGATTTCGCCGAGAAAAGCCGCGCTGTTGAGCACCAGCGCGATACCGGCAGCGATCCACGGATTGATGTCGAAGCCGAGCACCGGTGCGCCGAAAAAGATCAGGAACAACTGCAGGAGCAGCGGCGTGCCCTGGAAGATCTGGATGAAGACGGTGGCGATGCCGCGCGCCGGAGCGCTCTGCGAAGTGCGCACCAGCGCGATCACCAGCCCGAGGATCGCGCCGCCGACGAACGCGATCAGCGACAGCGCAAGGGTCCACTTGGCTGCTTCGAGGATGAACAGAAATTCGGGAAAGCCGAAGGTGCGCATGGTGGGTTTTGCCTTGCCTTACCGGCGGTCCGGATAGTCGAGCGCGCCGCGATAGATCAGCTTGAACAGCCCCGAAAACGCGAGCGCCAGCGCCAGATAGATCGCGGCGACGACGATGTAGATCTCGAAGCTGCGGAAGGTCTGCGACTGCAGGGTGGCGGCGACCGACGTCAGGTCGTCGGCCGAGATCACCGACACCACGGCGGAACTGAGCATCAGCAAGATGAACTGGCTCGTCAGCGCTGGATAGATCGCCTTGAGCGCGGGCTTGATGATGACGAAGCGAAAAATCTCCCAGCCCTTGAGGTTGAGCGCCCTGCCCGCCTCGATCTGCCCTTTGGGAATCGATTCGATGCCGGCCCGGATGATCTCGGTCGCGTAGGCGCCGAGGTTGACCACCATCGCTGTAAGCGCCGCGGTATAGGGTGACCAGCGCAGCCCGATGGAGGGCAGCGCGAAGAAAAAGAAAAAGAGCTGCACCAGAAACGGCGTGTTGCGAATCACCTCGATATACGCGTTGACGATGAACCGCAGCCACGCCGGCCCTGACGTCTTGCCCCAGGCGCAGAACACCGCGACCAGCAGCCCGAGCACGGTCGCGACGAGCGAAAGCTGGATCGTGATCCAGGTGCCCTTGAGCAGCAGCGGCCAGGCGGCGAAAACGGCGTCGAACTGGAATTGGTAGTTCACTTGAAGAATGTTCGTGTGACTCGTGCATGACGGCACGGAGGCGATCACTTCATTTTATGAAACCGGTTTCATTCGAACATCAGGGATTCCCCTATGACCGAGCTCGAAGTATGTGAATCAGCCTCGCTCGTCGATCTGAAAGGCGCGTCATCGCGCATTGCATGGAAGACCCGATGGACACCGACCCGATTCGAACCACGACCACTGCGCCGACTTCCAGCCCGGCCGTGCGCCATCTGCGCCAAACCCTGTTGTGGCCATTGCGACTGATGCCGATGGCGCAAGCGCCGGAAGACCAGCGCGCGCGGCTCAGCGCCTGGCAATTGCTGCAGGGCATGGGCGGCGAGTCGCCCTGGCGGCTCGAGCGCGACGAGTACGACGGCGAAGCCGGCCGTTTTCAGGAGCGGCACTACAACGAGTTCGTGAGCTTTTTGCCGTATGTGCAGCGCTTTCTGTACGGTGAAGGCCGGGCACGGCGTCAGTCGCCCGATGACGAAGAAGGTAGCGACGAGGACGAAGGCGAGGTGAAAGACGGCGATTCGCCGATGCGCGTCTTTCGCCGCCGCGATGTTGCGGCGTTGCGGATTGCCTTGCGGCCCGGCGCCGCGCCGATCCGCTTGCAGGTGATTCATGTCGACCTGTACTTTTTCTTCGATGTCGATGTGGTGCTGCTCAATGTCGAGGTCGCGGCCGACGACCTCGAGCTGGCGCAAGCGCAGGAATTGCTTTACCGCTTCGGGCGCGCCTATCCGGGCGGCTGGGATGTCGGCGGCGATGCGTTGCACGGCATGGCGGGCGTCGAATGGCTGGGTGCCGACGGCGCGGTGCTGGCGCGCTCCGAAGGCGGAGAGCGCGCGGCGTATCTGGCGCATGTTGCCAAGCATCGCGCGCCGCGCATCGCAAGCCACTGGGCCTGGCTGCTGCGCCCGCTCGTGAGCGACCATTCCGAAGAGCCGGGCCGCTTGCGCTTCCGCCAGATCGAGTACTACCGCATGCCGATGATGGCGTACCTGTCGCTCGACGATCCGCGCAGCTTGAAGCGCGCCGACTTCATCCGGCTCGCGCTCGTGACCGGCGCGGCCGAGCCGGGCGACGCCGACGACGGCCCGCTCCCCTATGCCGAAGAACACCTCGCCGACTTCGAGCAGCGCTACTGCTACGACCGCTTCTGGACTCACGCCGGCGCCGCACCGCACACCCGCTATCTGTGCAACGGCCATGCGCTGATCGTCGTCGGCGATGCGCGCTCCGAGTTGTATTGCTGCGGCAACCGCGGTGTGCTGGCGCAGTTCCGGCATCAGCACTTTCTGCTGTTTTTGATCGCGCACTTCCAGAAGGCCGCGCTGCTGATGTTTTCGGATCGGCTGGTCGAAGCCTTGCGCACGCTCGATGTGCAGGACGTCGCAAGCGTCAAGCAATTCAAGCGGGCGATCCGCGCGAGCTTCGAAGGTTTTCTGCGCTTCACGCACCGCTACTGGTTTCATGAAATCTCGCAGCAGCCGCAGATGCGCGCCTTGTCGCGCATGTGCGCGACGCATCTGGAACTCGATCCGCTCTACGAAGAAGTGAAAGAGCGCATCGACGACATGAACACCTACCTCGAAGCCGACAGCCTGCGCCGTCAGGCCAATACCGTGGTGCGGCTCACGGTGGTGACGCTGTTCGGATTGATCGGCACCATCACGACCGGCTTTCTCGGCATGAACCTGCTGGCCGAAGCCGACGCGCCGTTGTGGCGCAAGCTCGCCTGGTTCGGCGTGGTGTTCGTACTGACCGGCTGGCTGACGGTCTACACGGTCATCAAGTCGAAGCGCCTGTCGGATTTTCTGGATGTTTTGTCGGATGAGCGAATGCGGCTTTCGGAAAAGTTCGCGGTGCTCGCGCGGGTCTGGCGACCGGGATCGGATTGAAAAACGACTCGGCGCTCTCCAGGTGATGCTATCAAAACAATAGCTGTTTGCGCACGCGCAGTGGGCGTTTCAGGCGCTTTTTTCTTGAATTCTTCGTCGGGTGTCGTGGCAAGAGCGTAGACAACGCCGCTTGCGCCTACAGCGCGCTGGCCGAACCGCTGACCAGATCAAGGGCAAGCGCCTTCTACATTGACGGGTGCTCAACGAAACCACGGTTCCAGATGCGATCGGCTGGCTTCTCGCTCGCAATGACCGGGAACTCACGCTGCATCAATTGATTGCCGCGGGTATCGACCGGTTGCCATTGCCGGGCGCCGGTCGGACGCTCCTGCGTTGGCAGGTTCTGGCGGCTGTCGCGGCGCACGACTTGTCGCTCGTCAAACTGTTCGAGGGCCATACCGACGCGCTTGCAATTCAGGCTGAACTGGGCGCCCCGTCACCGCCGCCTGGAAGCCGATGGGGCACCTGGTGCGCCGAGCCGCCGAACGCCCGGCTGACTTTCTCGCTGAACGGTGCTACGCCCGACGTCACTGTCAGCGGCACCAAAGCCTGGTGCTCGGGTGCGGCGTTGTTGACCCATGCGGTCGTCAGTGGCTGGAACGAAACCGGCGCACCCTGCCTTGCCGCCATCGCGCTCGGGCAGCCCGGCGTCACTATCACGGATGCCGGATGGCACGCGGTCGGCATGGTGGCGACCCGCAGCGTCGAAGTTCAGTTCGACCGCGCGCGCGCCATCCTCATCGGCGAGCCTGGCGCTTATACAAGTCGCGCTGGTTTCTGCCACGGCGGCGCGGGCATCGCAGCGTGCTGGTGGGGCGGCGCTGCGGGAATCGCAAACGTCGTTCGTGCAATGAGTGGTCCCGGTGGCCCCGCGCCCGATCCGCATCGTCTCTCCCACTTGGGTGCGATCGACGTGGCGCTAGCCGCTGCCGCGGCACTGCTGCGCGACGCTGCATGCTGGATCGATGCCGATCCCCGCGCCGATGCCCAGGCGGTCGCGTTGCGCGTGCGTCTCGCGGTCGAAGACGCGGCGAACGCCGTCATGCGCCACGCCGGTCGTGCGCTCGGCGCCGGCCCGTTGTGCCGCGATGCGCGCTTCGCACGCGCGATGGCCGATCTGCCGGTGTTTCTTCGACAGAGCCATGCCGAACGCGATCTGGCTGCGCTCGGCGCGCAGATTCTGATCGCTGCGCCATCAATTGCGGCCACTGCCGGCGACCCGGGAGACCGTCGTTGGATGCTGTAGCCGATCGCGTGATCCATGCGGGCGAAGGAACGCTCGAAGCCGATTGGCTCGCCTGGCCCGGTTTCGCAGGCTTGCCTGAAATAACACTGGATGAACTGCTGCCGATCGGCCGGCGCGCCGTGATCGTCGCGCCGCATCCGGACGACGAAGTGCTCGCTGTCGGCGGTTTGCTGGCGCTCGCGGCGCGGCACGCGCGCAATGCCCGCGTGATCGCCGTCAGTGATGGCGGCGCGAGCCATCCCGGCTCATCCTCGTGGCCACGCGGGCGGCTGCTGCGCGAGCGGCCATGCGAAAGCCTGGAGGCCTTGCGGCGGCTCGGCGCGACAGGTTTCGATGCGCCGTCGAATCGAACTCTCGCGACTGGCACTCGCGTGCCTGGCTTTCGCTCGCAGCCGATCGAGCGGCTCGGATTCGACGACGGAACACTGGCGAAGCATCGCGCGCAAATTTCTGCCCGACTGCAAGCGATCCTGGAACCGGGTGACGTTCTTTTCACGACCTGGCGATTCGATGGTCATCCCGATCACGAAGCCTGCGGTCTTGCCGTCGCCGATGCCGCAGACCGAAGCGGTGCGCGCGCTATCGAAGTACCTGTCTGGGCCTGGCATTGGGCGACGCCGGGCGACAGGCGGTTGCCATGGCATCGCGCGCACCGGCTGATGCTCGATTCGCCAGCCGTTCGCTGCAAATGCGACGCCCTGCAAAGTTTTCGCAGCCAGCTCTCGCCCGATCCGTCGACCGGGCACGGCGCGGTGCTACGCGGCAGCACCGTCATGCGCTGCGCGCGGCCATTCGAGGTCTACTTCCTTTGAATAACCTGACTTCTGATCGGGAGCCGTACTTCGGCAACCTGTACGCGAGCGCAGACGATCCTTATGGCGTCCGCTCGCGTTGGTACGAGATTCGCAAACGAGCGGTTCTGCTCGCTGCATTGCCGAATCGGCACTACGCGCGTGGCTACGAGCCGGGATGCGGTATCGGCGAACTCACGGTTCAGCTTGCTGAACGCTGCGATGCGTTGCTGGCGAGCGACTTCAATCCGCAAGCGGCCGCGCACGCGCGCCGACGCACTGCGCATCTCGGCAATGTAACGATCGAGCGCCATACGGTGCCGACAGACTGGCCTCGCGGCCGCTTCGATCTCATCGTGCTTAGCGAAGTCGGCTATTTTCTCGACGCCGACGCGATGCACATCCTGGCTCGCCACTGCGACGAAGCGCTCGGGGATGAAGGCGTTCTCGTTTCGTGTGATTGGTGCCCGGAATTCACCGAGCGTGTTTTGCCAACGCGTGAAGTCCACGCTGTGCTTGCCAGACTCGGGCTTTCGTTGATCGTGCGCCATGAGGAGAGCGACTTTCTGCTCCAGATCTGGTCGCGCGATGCGCGCTCGGTGGCAGAGCGCGAAGGGATTCGCAACGAAGCCAGCGCCTGCGGGATGCGCGGGAGTACTACGTGATCGGAATCGTCATTCCGGCGCATGACGAAGCCGATTGCATCGTTGCCAGCGTTCAAGCCGCGCTGAGTGCCGGCGCCCACCCGGAGCTGGGCGGTGAGCCGGTTGAAGTGTGTGTCGTTCTCGACGCTTGCACCGACCAAACCAGAGCGCTGGCCGAGGCCTTGGGCGTGAGTACGCTTGAACTGACCGCCAGAAATGTAGGTGCCGCGCGCGCGGCGGGCGCGGATGCGTTGTTGGCGCGCGGTGCGCGTTGGCTTTCCTTCACGGACGCCGACACGGTGGTCTCGCGCCGATGGCTGGTCGACCAACTCGAACTCGATGCCGACCTGGTTTGTGGCTCGATAGCGGTCGGAGACTGGGCGCAGCACAAAGAGCATGAAGTATTTCTGAAGGAACATTTCAGATGCACCTACACCGACGCCGATGGCCATCGACACATCCATGGCGCAAATCTGGGAGTTTCCGCTGCCGCTTACCGCCGCATCGGAGGCTTTCAAGCGCTGGCGTGCAGCGAAGACGTGGCGCTGGTGCGCGCCGCGGAAGCGAACGGTGAACGGATCGCCTGGAGCGCCGCGCCGCGCGTCATGACCAGCGCGCGCACGTGTGCCAAGGCCCGCGGCGGGTTCGGCGACACCTTGCTGGCGGTGGTTGCCGTTCGCGTGGCAGGGTTGCCTGCGGCAAGCTGTTGAATGGGCATCGACTGGTTGTCATTGGTGCAGTGGCCTGCGTTCGCCGCGTCGGTAGCGGCCGCATGGCTCGTCGCATCGGATTCGGAACGCCTGCGCTTCGTCGGCTTCTGGGTTTTTCTGGCGAGCAATGTTTTGTGGATCGCCTGGGGCTGGCCGCAACAGGCTTGGGCGCTGGTGGCTTTGCAGGTTTGCCTTGGGCTGATGAATTTGCGGGGACTCGGCAAGACGAAGGACGATGCTTCTTGAATTCGCACAGCATGCATGCCTCGCCCGGATGTCGATGCAGGGTCACGCGTGATCGCTCGCGAGGCACACGAAGTCGATCCAACAAAAAACCCGCGCTCGTCTGACGACTGATCCGCGGGTTTCAACGAGCCGGTGGCCCGGCAGAGTTCTATTAGATGCCGAAAGGTCCGTAGTAGGAATCGACGTTCCTGCCGTACTCCATGGTGTAGTCGGGCACCTGACTTTCTGAATATTTGGGCGCACCTTCCAGCTTGGCTTTGTCGAGCGGCACCACGTAGCCATCCTGGCCGACGTCGTACTTCAGCATGCTCCAGGGGAGCGGATATCGGTCGGTTCCCATTCCGAGAAAACCTCCGAACTCGAGGACGGCGTACCGAACCTGCCCGGAATGTTTGTCGATCATCAAATCGTCTATCGACCCCAGCTTTTCGCCGTTTGCGTTGTAGACGCTCGTTCCTTCGACCCGGTCGGAAGAGATCACGTCGCTTGTCGAGTGTGTGGTTGCCATTTCAAATCTCCTTGAAAAATCAAATTGTCGACGCTCGACGGATGGCCACTCGGAACAGGGTTTGCCACCCGCATCCGGTCCAGCTTCCGTCGATCAACTCAAAAACAGAAAAAGCAGGATCAGCGGAATCGGAATGCCGATCAGCCACAGCAGAATTGCACCCATGATTTTCTCCTTCGATAACCGTTAATTGGTCGATTGCATGTCGCGCCGACGGCCGCCCCAAGTCGCCGCCAGGCTCGCGACGAACGCGCCGAGCAGCAGCGAGACGACGAGCCACAGCGAGCCATATGCTGTCGCCTTGCGGGCCTCGTCGGCGGCGGCTTTGGCTTTCTGCTTGGCGTCCTCGATCGCCGCCTTCGACTTGGCGAATGCATCGGTCACACGCTTTTGCGCTTCGTCTTGCGTGAGCCCGGTTCGCTGCGCGATCAATTGCCCGACATACTGGGCATCTTCCTTGGTCAACTCGCCGGTACGCAGGCTGTTCGCAAAAATTCGGCCGACCTCCCGAGTCGTTGCAGCGGCATTGTCGGGCGAGGCAGGCGCGGAGCTCGAGGCACCCACCGCGCCATTGCGCCTAAACAGCGAATCGAGCATGTAACTCATCGAACCCGACGCGTCGTCCGGGCTGCCGCTCCCTCCGGTCGCGGCACCTGCAGCACCCGCGGCGCCAGCCGTCATCGCCGCAGTGGCAGCGCCGCCCGCAACCGATGCGCCCGCCTTCGCGGTAGCGCTCACAGCCGAACCGACCACCGAAGACAACATCGTGGCGGTCAGCAGCGTCGCGACGGCCCAGGCTAGAAAGCCATGCGCGGTATCGCGAAAATAGACTTCGTGTGTATGAATTCCCGACCACTTGGTCCGCAAGCGCCCCGCAATGTAGCCACCGATGCCGGACGACGCCAGTGCGATGAAGCTGATCCAGCCGACGGTTGCCAAGCCGAATGTGGCCGCCGCTATGCCGTCGCCGGACCATGGCGACACAGCCGTCATTCCGAGGCCCGTGCCGAGCAATGCGAGAACGAGCGACAAAGCCGCCGCGGCGGCTGCGCCGGCAAAAATGGCACCCCACGACACACCGCTTGTTGCCGCGCCGAACTGCGCGGCTTGCGTCGAAACGCGATCGACCTCGACTCTGCGGTCAGGCGACCGCGTATCAGAATATTCAGCCATTGGATCTTCCCTTCCCTTGTGAGCGCAAATGGTCCGGGAAGGCAGCAGTCGGTCGCGTGGGCAATTCGCCGACTTGGACGTAGGTCGCATGCGCTTCGATACTTCAAATCGAATCGTCGCAGCGCTTCAGGATTGAATTCTGGCGACCGCCGCGTCACCGGCGCATCCTCATCGCAATCGAGGTTGCCAGCGAGCGGCCCGTCGAACCAGGACGCAGAGCAGCGCGCCGCCACCGGTGGCAATGCGCCCAAGCAACCGGGACAGCGAGATTTCGGATTCGGCGACTTTTCTGGCCTCCGCTAGAAGAATCGGCCACGCGCCAACGCATCGCCCCAAAGGCGAAAAGCGAAGCGCGTTCACTTCGCGATCGCTATCGAATCAATAGCTGTCTACGCACGCGGGTCCAGCGTTCCAGCCACTTTTCTTATAAATTGCTGACCCGAAAGCAAACGGCAGTGATCGCACGCGAATCGCTGCGTGCGGCGATCACGCACGCTACAAGACACGCGCTATGCCGCTCGGCTTGAACCCCAGATCGGCCGCCTTGCCCTTGCGCGCTCTGGCACCGCGCGCGTTGTTGAGCGAGCGGATTTCGAGCGTCTCTTTGCGTGCCTTGCCACCGCGGCCGATACCGGCGATGCGCACGCTGCGGGTGTAGGCCGCGGCACCGGCCAGCGTGTCTTTCTTGTCGAGGTCGATCAGGGTCAAGCCCCGACCGCCTCTGGGCAGCGCTTTGAGTTCGCCGATGTCGAAAGTCAGGATGCGCCCGCCGATCGAGGCGCATGCCACGTGGGTGGCTGCCGGCATCGGCTCGGCGCCACCCGCGCCCGCGACCAGTGAAGGCCGGCACAGCTGCTCGCCCTCGCCGACATCGATAAAAGCCTTGCCGCCGCGCTGGCGCGAGAGCATGTTCTCCACCGCCGCGATGAAGCCATAGCCGCCCGTGTTCGACAGCAGCAACTGCGCCGCGAGCGGCCCGGCGAAGTAATGCACGACCTGGGTGCCGGGCTCGATATCGATCAAGGTCGTCACCGGCTGGCCGTCGCCGCGCCCGCCGGGCAGCGACGCGACCGGCACGCTGTAGACGCGCACCGCCTTGTCTTTCGCGGTGCCGAACACCAGCAAAGTGTCGACGCTACGGCATTCGAATGCAGCGTAGAGCGCATCGCCGGACTTGAAGCTGTATTCAGGTGATGCTGTGTCGGCGCTGACGACGGCCGCGCGTTCGGTGGTCCAGCCTTTTTGCGAACGCACCCAGCCCTTCTCCGACACGATCACCGTCAAAGGCTCGTCGACTACGCGCAACTCGGCGACCGCGCGCTTCTCCATCTGAATCAACGTGCGCCGCGGATCTTCGAAGCTCTTCGCGTCCTGCTCGATTTCCTTGACCAGCAAACGCCGCAGGGCAGCGGGGCTCGCGAGGATGTCGTCGAGCTTCTTGCGCTCATCGCCGAGACTCTTGAGCTCTTGCTCGATCCGGATCGCTTCGAGCCGCGCAAGCTGGCGCAAGCGAATTTCGAGAATGTCGTCCGCCTGCCGCTCGCTCAGGTCGAAGCGCGCCATCAAAGCCGCCCTGGGCTCCTCGGCCGCGCGAATGATCGCGATCACCTCGTCGATATTGAGCAGCACGAGCTGCCGCCCCTCGAGGATATGGATCCGATCCAGCACCTTCGCGAGCCGATGACGCGAACGCTTCTCCACGGTCACTTCGCGGAACGCAATCCACTCGGTCAATATCTGGCGCAGCGACTTCTGGGTCGGTTTGCCGTCGATGCCGACCATCGTCAGGTTGATCGGCGACGAGGTTTCGAGCGAGGTTTGGGCGAGCAAGGTCGCGATGAACTCGCTTTGCGGGATGCGCGAACTCTTCGGCTCGAACACCAGACGCACTGCCGCGTCCTTGCTCGACTCATCACGCACGACGTCGAGCACCGACAGCAGCGACGCTTTCAGTTGCGCCTGTTCGGCCGAAAGCGATTTCTTGCCGGCCTTGACCTTGGGATTGGTCAGCTCCTCGATTTCTTCGAGCACGCGCTGGGTGCTGATGCCGGGCGGCAGTTCGTGCATGACCACTTGCCATTGGCCGCGCGCGAGCTCCTCGATCTTCCAGCGCGCGCGCACCTTCAGCGACGCGCGGCCCGAGCGATAGGCGTCGGCGATCTCGGTGGTGCTGCTGATGATCTGCGCGCCGCCCGGATAGTCGGGCCCCGGCACCAGCGCGAACAGTTCGTCGTCGGGCAACTTGCCGTTGCTCTTGATCAGTGCCACGCAGGCATCGGCGATCTCGCGCAGGTTGTGGCTCGGGATCTCGGTAGCCAAACCGACCGCGATGCCGCTCGCGCCGTTCAGCAAGGTGAACGGCAGTCGCGCCGGCAGCAGCCGCGGCTCTTCGGTCGAGCCGTCGTAGTTGGGAACGAAGTCGACCGTGCCCTCGTCGATTTCATCGAGCAGAAGGCGCGTGATGCGCGACAACCGCGCTTCGGTGTAGCGCATCGCCGCCGCGCCGTCGCCATCGCGGCTGCCGAAATTGCCCTGGCCGTCGACCAATGGATAGCGCTGCGAAAAATCCTGCGCCATGCGCACCAGCGCGTCGTAGGCAGCCTGATCGCTGTGCGGATGAAAGCGGCCCAGCACGTCGCCGACCACGCGCGCGCTCTTGACCGGCTTGGCGCCGACCGTGCCGTTGGCGCCGCTGTAGCCGAGGCCCATGCGTTGCATCGCATAAAGAATGCGGCGCTGCACCGGCTTCTGGCCGTCGCACACATCGGGCAATGCGCGGCCCTTGACCACGCTGAGCGCGTATTCGAGATACGCCTGCTGCGCGTAGTCGGCCAGCGTGATGGCGTCGGTGTCTTCGGGAAACGGGAGATCGAGCGTGGGTTCGGAATCCATGGGGTGTTGGTGAGATGCAAAGAGTTCAGTCGAGCGCGATGGCGGACTTGGTGTCCATGCGCAGCTTCAACGTGGGCAACGAAGGCGGCGCACCGGGTGAACCGGCTTTGATTCGCCCGGGAATCTCCATCCGAATCCGACCCGGCGTGTTGCCGGCACGAACCACCGGGCCCAGGGTGCGAACTGCGCCGGGCTTGAGCCACGCGTAAAGCTGCAAAACGGTTTTCACATAGTCCTGCGTTTCGCGGTAGTCGGGAATCGCGTTTCCGGCGCGGCGCACCGCGCCCTCGCCCGCGTTGTAGGCCGCGAGCGCAAGATCGATACGGCCGGGAAAGGACGTGATCAGGTTTTTCAGATGGCGCGTGCCCGCTGCAATGTTGATTCGCGGATCGAACAATTTGGCTTCGACGCCCTGCTTCGGGTCGGCGCGCACGCCATAGCGCTCGGCTGTCTCCGGCATCAACTGCATCAATCCCAGCGCACCTTTGGGCGATACCGCCTCGGCGTCGAAGCCCGATTCGGTCGCGACCAGCGCACGCAGCAATTCGACATCGATCGCCTGCAGTTTCGCCGCATCCTTCAAGGCAACATTCGAGCGCCGATACCCCGGCGCGCGCTCGACCAGTCGAAGCAGCGCGCGCGACGCCGAAGACGGTTGGCCGCCTGCGTCGAGCGCCGACAGGCCATTCGCGGTGTCGAAGCTGCGTCCCGCGCGAAAGAAAACGCGATAGCGCGAATCGACTTTTCCCGCGGCAAAGTGCGCGACGCCTTTGCTGTCGATGTAGCCGTAGATGTCGGCGGCGCGCGCGACGAAAGCCAACGACAGCAGCGCTGCGCAAAGCAACAAGCGCCGAACGCGAACGCTCGTCGTTTCCAAAAGACCCGCCATCAATTGTCTTTTTTGCGTCTTCTGCGAAACCTCTGCGTTTTCTGCGTCCGGAAGTCCGCATTCAAAAGACGCCCCGTCAAACATCGATCTCCACCTTGTCCCCACGTGTTTCCATCAGCTCCCGCCGCGCCGCTGCCTCGCCCTTGCCCATGAGTTTGGTGATTTCGCCCTGGGTGCCGAGTGCGTCGAAGCGGCCGAGCCGAACCTGCAGCAGGCGACGGGTGTCGGGGTTGAGCGTGGTTTCCCACAGTTGTTCGGCGCTCATTTCGCCGAGGCCCTTGAAGCGGCTGATGGTCCACGAACCTTCGCGCGCGCCGTCCTTGCGCAACTTGTCGAGGATGGCGGTGAGTTCGCCTTCATCGAGCGCATAGACCTTGGCCGCGGGCTTTTTGCCACGCGCCGGCGCATCGACGCGGAACAACGGCGGTTTGGCGACATAGACATGTCCCGCGTCGATCAATTTCGGAAAGTGGCGAAAGAACAAGGTCAGCAGCAACACCTGAATGTGCGAGCCGTCGACATCGGCGTCGCTCAGGATGCAGACCTTGCCGTAACGCAAGCCGCTCATGTCGGGTGTCGCATCGGGCCCGTGCGGATCGACGCCGATCGCGACCGATATGTCGTGAATTTCGTTGTTCGCGAACAGCCGGTCGCGCTCCACCTCCCAGGTGTTGAGCACCTTGCCGCGCAACGGCAGGATCGCCTGGCTTTCCTTGTCGCGGCCCATCTTGGCGCTGCCGCCGGCCGAGTCGCCCTCGACCAGAAAAACTTCGTTGTGCGAGATGTCCTTGCTCTCGCAATCGGTCAGCTTGCCGGGCAGCACCGCGACACCCGAGCCCTTGCGCTTCTCGACTTTCTGGCCGGCCTTCTGGCGCGTTTGCGCTGCGCGGATCGCGAGTTCGGCGAGCTTCTTGCCGTAATCGACATGGTGGTTGAGCCAGAGTTCGAGCGCCGGCCGCACGAAACTCGACACCAGCCGCACCGCGTCGCGCGAATTGAGCCGCTCCTTGATCTGGCCCTGGAATTGCGGATCGAGCACCTTGGCGCTGAGCACATAGCTCGCGCGTGCGAACACGTCTTCGGGCAGCAGCTTGACGCCCTTGGGCAGCAAGGAATGCAGTTCGACGAAGCCCTTGACCGCGTTGAACAGGCCGTCGCGCAATCCGCTTTCGTGCGTGCCGCCGGCGGACGTCGGAATCAGGTTGACATAGCTTTCGCGCACCGGCGCGCCGTCTTCGGTAAAGGCGACGCACCATTGCGCGCCCTCGCCCTCGGCGAAGTTGTCGGCGTTTTTGTCGGCGAAACCCGCGCCTTCGAAGAGCGGAATGACCGGCTCGCCGGCGATCGTCTGCATGAGGTAGTCGGCGAGACCGCCCTTGTAGAGCCAGCTATGAGTGTCTTTGGTCTTCTCAACGACGAGCGTCACAGTGACACCCGGCATCAGCACCGCTTTGCTGCGCAGGACATGGGTGAGTTCGGCCAGCGGCAGCAGGTTCGAATCGAAATACTTCGGGTCGGGCCAGGCGCGCACGGTGGTGCCCTGCTTTCGGTCACGCGCGCCGTCAGCATTCGATGCGGCACTTTCCTGCTTTCGAACCTTGAGCCGCTCGATCACATCGCCGCCCGAAAACGCAAGACTCGCCACCGACCCTTCGCGATACGACGTGACTTCGAGCCGCTTCGACAGCGCGTTGGTCACGCTCACGCCCACGCCGTGCAGGCCGCCCGAAAAGCTATAGGCGCCGCCGGACCCCTTGTCGAACTTGCCGCCCGCGTGCAGCCGCGTGAACACCAGTTCGACGACCGGCGCTTTTTCTTCGGGATGCAGGCCGAACGGAATGCCGCGGCCGTCGTCGTCGACGCTGACCGACCCATCGGTGTGCAGCGTGACCTTGATCTTTTTGCCGTGACCCGCGAGCGATTCGTCGGCTGCGTTGTCGATCACTTCCTGGACGATGTGCAGCGGGTTGTCGGTACGCGTGTACATGCCGGGGCGCTGCTTGACGGGCTCGAGGCCCTTGAGCACCCGGATCGATCGCTCGGAGTATTCAGACGAAGAAGGTGAAGCGGATGAAGACGTTGCCATCGACGAATTGTAAGGATCGCGATGCGACAGACTGGATGCCCATCCAGTCGCGCGCGCCGAAGATGGACGGTCTGGAAGCCCGCATTGGGTTCAAACTAGGATGCACGCATTGCCAAAGGATGAACGCCATGGACACCCCATCGATCGAACGCGAAGACTCGGGCCGCGAAGGCTGTTATGTCTTTCAGGCGCCAGGCGAAGCGCCGGCGGAATTGACGTTCTCGCGACCCGAAGATGCACTCTGGGTCATCGACCACACCGAAGTACCACCCGCCTATCGCGGCCAGGGCATCGGCGGAAAGCTGGTGGAACGGGTGGTCAGCGATGCGCGCGTCGAGGGCGCGAAAATTCGGCCCGATTGCCCGTTCGCCGCAAAGCAGTTCGAGCGCAATCCCGACTGGGCCGACGTGCTCGCGTCTTGATCGGCTTGCGCGCTGCGTCAGGGGCGTTTGCGCGCGGAGATGATCGAGACGCAGCGGGCCGATGCGTGCTGGCCCACGGGCGCTTCGTGAATAGATATTTACAAAAAAAAGGGCTGAAACACCCGTCCTTCATGCGCAGACAGCTATATAATTAATAGCATTTTCCAGCCTGGGCCGTGCATGACGATCCACCATCGTATTGACCCAATTCGTGCCTGAACCGCAAATTCCAGCTTCACCAATTCAGCACGAGGCACTTGCGCCATCGCCCTGGATCGTCCGCTTCGCGCATCTCGTCGCGCCGGGCGCCACGGTGCTCGATGTGGCCTGCGGCGCTGGCCGGCACATGCGCTGGTTTCATGCGCTTGGCCATCCGACCTTGGGCGTCGATCGGGCGCCCGAGGCAGTGGCAACCGCCGCACGATTCGGCAAGACGTTGCAGGCTGACATCGAAAGCGGGCCCTGGCCGCTCGGCGATCGGCGCTTCGGCGCCGTTGTCGTCACCAACTATTTGTGGCGCGCGCGTCTGGCCGACATGGTCGCGAGCGTCGCGCCGGGTGGCGTACTGCTGTACGAGACTTTCGCGGCCGGCAACGAAGCCGTCGGAAAACCGTCGCGGCCTGACTTTTTGCTGCAACCGGGCGAGTTGCTGGCGGCGTGCCAGGGCCTGCGCATCGCGGCCTACGAGAACGGCTGGCTCAATGCGCCCGCGCGATGCGTTCAACGAATCGCGGCGGTGCGCGACGCGGGTGGCGCGGACAGCCGTTTTGCGCTCTTCGGGCCAGGTGCCGATCAATAGCCAATCAGTAGAATGCGCGATTGGCCCAACCAGATAGCGAGACAACCTTGGATCCACTGACTGGCAGCATCGTCGCGCTCGTCACGCCGATGCATGACGACGGCAGCGTCGATTACCCGGCGCTGCGGCACTTGATCGACTGGCATACCGACGAGGGCACCGACTGCGTTTGCGTGGTCGGCACCACGGGCGAATCGCCGACGGTCAATGTCGAGGAGCATTGCGAAATCATCCGGGTCGCGGTCGAGCAAGCCGGCAAGCACCCGAAGCGGCGGATGCCGATCATGACGGGCTGCGGCGCCAATTCGACCCACGAAGCGATCGAGCTGGCCCGGTTCGCCAAAGGTGTCGGCGCCAACTCCCAACTGCAGGTCGTGCCTTACTACAACAAGCCGACGCAGGAAGGCCAGTACCGCCATTTCAAGGCGATCGCAGAAGCGGTCGGCGATCTGCCGATGGTGCTTTACAACGTGCCGGGGCGCACCGTGGCCGATCTCGCGCACGACACGGTTTTGCGGCTCGCGCATGTGCCCGGCATCGTCGGCATCAAGGAAGCGACCGCCAATATCGAACGCGCGCAATGGCTTATTCGAGAAGTGCCGAAGGGCTTCGCCGTGTACTCGGGCGACGATCCGACCGCGGTGGCATTGATGCTGTGCGGCGGTCAGGGCAACATCAGCGTCACGGCGAATATCGCGCCGCGCAAGATGCACGAACTTTGCGTTGCGGCCATCGCGGGCGATGCAGGCACCGCGATGCGAATCCAGTTCGAGCTGATGCCATTGCACAAAAACCTTTTCATCGAGCCCAACCCGATTCCGCTGAAATGGGCGATGGCCCGGCTCGGCATCTGCGGCGGCGCGATGCGACTGCCGATGACCGAACTCTCCGAAGCCCGGCGCCCCGAAATCGAAAGCGCCCTGCGCGATGCCGGCTTGCTCGACCGTTGAGCCGTGCGCGCACCACTGGCCCGGTGATCGGCAACTTTTTGCCTTCCAGAGCGTCTGACGACATCTGCGATCACCCGCCGCGGGCTTCAATTCAAAACATCTCCGAGGAAAACGATTGAAATCGATGATCAAATTTGTTCTGCTGGCCGCCCTGGTCAGCCTCGGCGCGTGCTCCGCGCTGCAAGGCGACAAGGTCGATTACAAGAGCGCCGGCAAGGCGCCGACGCTCGATGTGCCACCCGACTTGACGCAGCTGTCCAGGGACAACCGTTACGAGATTCCGGGTCGTCCCGTGTCCGCCAACGCCTATCAAACCGGCCTGTCGAACCAGCCGGACGTGCCGACAGCCGTCAACAAACTCGGCGACGTACGCATGGAGAGCGCAGGAACCGAGCGCTGGATCGTGGTTGATCGGCCGGCAGACAAGCTGTGGGACCCGGTGCGCGACTACTGGCTGGAAAGCGGCTTTTTGCTCACGCTCGACCAGCGCAATCTCGGCATCATGGAAACCGACTGGGCGGAAAACCGCGCCAAGTTGCCGCAGGACATTATTCGCGGCACGCTCGGCAAGCTGGTCGATTCGGTTTACTCGACCGGAGAGCTCGACAAATTCCGCACCCGCTTCGAACGCGCGGCTGACGGCCACACCGAAATCTTCATCAGCCATCGCGGCATGGAAGAGGTTTACTCGACGGCCCGCAAAGATCAGACAGTCTGGCAACCGCGCAAGCCCGATCCCGAGCTCGAAGCCGAAATGCTGCGCCGCCTGATGGTCAAGCTCGGCGTATCGCAGGAACAGTCGAAAGCCCTTGTCGCCGCGGGCGGCTCGACCCAAAAGACATCGCGCATCGCCAATCTCGGCGGCCAACCGGTGCTGGAAATCGACGAAGGCTTCGATCGCGCATGGCGTCGGGTCGGCCTCGCGCTCGACCGCACCGGCTTCACGGTCGAGGACCGCGATCGCTCGAAAGGCATTTACTTCGTGCGCTACGTGCCACCCAGCGCGAACACCGAGCCCGGGCTGATCGCCAAGATCATCACCTTCGGCCAGGCCGGCAAGGCCGAGCCACCCAAAAAGTTCCGCATCGTCGTCAAGGGCGAAGGCAACGCGAGCACGGTGTCGGTCCAGAACGACACGGGCGCAGCCGAAACATCGGCCAACGCCGAGCGGATCGTCAAAGTCATTGCGGACGATCTCGGCTGACGCGCGGTTGACGAGCGGTTGATAGTCGAATCGTCAGGTCGCTAGCCGATGCTCCGATTCCGCAGCCTCGGCAGCGGCAGCACCGGCAATGCCACCGTCGTCGAGGCGAGCGCGGGCAGTCGCACGACGAGGCTGCTGGTCGATTGCGGCTTCGGCATTCGCCAGCTCGAAGCGCGACTCGGCTCGGCCGGTCTTTCGGCAGGCGACATCGACGCGATCTTCATCACCCACGAGCATGCCGACCACATCGGCTGCGCGCATGCGCTGTCGCGCAAGCACCGGATCGCGGTCTGGATGAGCGAAGGCACCTGGAACGCCACCGGTGCGCGCGACTACGAAGGCTTGCTGCGCTTTGCGCGCGACGGCCGAGCGATCGAATTGAGTGCCTTGCACATCGACCCGTTTACCGTGCCGCACGACGCTCGTGAGCCGCTGCAACTGGTGTGCAGCGACGGCGCACGACGGTTGGGCGTGCTCACCGATCTGGGCCATGCCACCCCTCACGTGCTCGAGCGGCTGGCTGGCGTCGACGCCCTGCTGCTCGAAGCGAATCACTGCCGCGCGCTGCTGGCCGAATCGAGCTATCCGCCATTCCTCAAGGAACGAGTCGGCGGGCAACACGGCCATTTGTCCAACGACGCCGCCGCCGGCATCGCAGCGGCCATTCTCCACAAGGGCTTGCGCCATCTGGTCGCTGCGCATCTGAGCGCGCAGAACAACCGGCGCGAACTGGCACAGGCCGCGCTCGCGGCGGCGTTGGGGTGCGAAGCGCAGGACGTAATGACAGCCGATGCGGCGGTCGGGTTTCCCTGGCTGGATGCTTGAACGACCGATCGATCGACCAAAGCACGACGAAGAGCCAAGCCGCCAGGTACTCATATTTTTGAAGAAAAAGTGAGCGAAACGCCTGTCCGGTCTGCGGAGGCAGCTACATTTTCAGTAGCAAATCGGGCGCATTTTCAAGGCGATCCCGCCCTCATAAAAGCCGGTTGCACAGCGCGTGTCGCGTCCAGCGATTCAAAGTCCCAACGTCGACGCCGCAAACGCCACCCGTCCCTGCCGCAGGCACTCGTCGATGCGTTCCCGCAACGCGTTGCGGCGGGCTGCGTCGAGGATGGCGATGCCGCGGCTGAAAACCGGGTCGACACGATGCAGCGACCACTCGGGACTCCAGATAGCGCTCGGCACCGACGGTGCGCCGGGGCCATGGCAGACCCGACACTCGATGAGGTGGTCCCAGCGGCGGCGCCAATCCACGAACCGGGCGTGGCCGCGCGCGAACATATCGAAGCGTTCGGCCACCAGCACGAAACGGCGGCCGGCGCCGGCCCAGTCCTGCAGCGCTTGCGCGAAGGCGCGTTCGCCCAATGGCCAGTCGGAGAAGTCGGCGTCGCAAAACACCAGTTCGAGCCAGCCACGCGCCGATGCGGCAGCCATGGCCGTGTGCAAGAGCCGCGTGAACGCCTCGCGGCCTTCGAAGGCGCCCTCCGGCAGAGCCGATGTCTCGTCTCCGTCGCTGTCGCTATTGCTGCCCATGCCGCTATCGTTCAGTTCATTCGCCATGCAACCACCCTGCTTCACACCAGTCGTTGACCAATGCGCTCGCTTGCGGACTGAGCTGCACTCGCTCGGCCGGCAATAAAACCCGCCGATCGGCCAGTCGCCGCATGAGCCGCGCGTCGCGCCCGGCGGCGCGAAAGCTCTCGCCGTTCAGAAACACATGGCGCGCGTCGTAGAGCATCCGGCTGCGGCGATCCAGGCGCAAGCCCGCGTCGCCGATCGGCCCTTTGCCTTCGTCGAACCAGACGCCCGGTTTGGGCTCGCTGAGCGATTCGCCCAGCGCCTGCTCGACAGCCTGCGGACGCGCGAGTGCGTCGGCCAGCGACTGGCGCGCGAAGGCGGCAAGGGTCGGCGGAATCGCACCGCATGACTCGATCGCCTGTTGCTCGGGGTCGCGGTAGCGCCGTTCGACTCGGCTTGCGGGGGATTTGCTCGCCGCAGGGTCGTTCATCGCTGCGCTTGTTTCGTCGGCCATCGCGTCCGCGAGGCGCGCCAGCACGTCGGCCGCCAGTTCATGCGCGGCAGGTGCACGCAGCCCGATCGAGCAGGTGATGCAATCGCCGCCGACAGCCACTCCTTCGTGCGCCCAGCGCGGCGGCAGATACAACATGTCGCCCGGCTCGAGGACGAAGCTTTGCTCGGGCTCGAAACGGGCCAGTATTTTCAGCGGCAGTCCGGCCTGCAACCGCAGATCGGACTGGCGGCCGATGGCCCAGTGCCGGCGGCCTCTGGCTTGCAGCAGGAACACGTCGTAGCTGTCGAAATGCGGTCCGACGCCACCGCCGTCGCTGGCATAGCTGACCATCAAATCGTCGAGCCGCGCGTTGGGCAAAAAGTCGAAACGCCGCAGCAACGCGTGGGCCCGATCGCTGTGCAGATCGACGCCCTGCACCAGCAAGGTCCAGTCGCGGCGAGAGAGCGCAGGAAGCGCGCGGCGCGAAAAAGGGCCCTGACGCAGCCGCCACGCGGCGCCGTCCCGCTGCACCAGCCGCGACTCGACGCCATCGGAGGCGGCCATGTCGAACAAGCCGGCGCGATCGACAGGCAAAGGATCGGCGATGGCCGCGCGCACCAAAAGCGGCTTCTTTTGCCAATGGCGGCGCATGAATGCCGCCGGGCTCAGGCCGCCGAGAAGGCTGGTCGATTCGTCGATCTGCATGGGACAATTCTGACCCATGGACATCACTCCCCAATGCGTGGTCGCACTGACCTGGACCCTCAAAGACACCCTGGGCGAAACGCTCGACACGCTCGACGAGCCGGTCGAATTCCTGCTCGGTGGCAACGACCTGCTCGCTCCGATCGAAGCCGCGCTGCAGGGCTATGCATCGGGCGCAAACGTAAAGCTGCAAATCGAACCCGAAGAAGCCTTCGGCGACTACGACGAACAACTCGTTTTTCTGGAAGCGCGCGAATTGTTTCCGGCCGAACTCGAAGAGGGCCTCACATTCGACGGCCGAGCGCTGCCCGAGGGCGTTACACCCGGTATTCCGCCATCGGCGGTTTACACGCTGACCGAGATTTACCCGGAGCACGTGGTGCTCGACGGCAACCATCCACTCGCGGGTATCGCGCTGCGGCTCGATATGAAAGTGGTGTCGGTTCGCGAAGCGACCGAAGAAGAAATCGGTCGGGGCAGCATGGGCGCCGGATTTTTCAGTGTGCGCCCGACGATTGCGGGCAACGACACCTTGCACTGAATCCCGATTCGCCGAGCGAACGGCGACGAAAGACGCGCGACGGGCGACGGGCGACGGGCGACGGGCGACGGGCGACGGGCGACGGGCGACGGGCGACGGGCGACGGGCGACGGGTGTTCAGCCCACCTCTTTTTCGTGACAGCCGCCCGCGATCAAACGCGCGAAATCTGCCCGTGATCGATCCTGACCCGATCGCCAATGCGCAAATCGCCGGGGTTCGCCACATCGAAGGCCCGATAGCCGCCGCCCTCGGTTTCGACCGATACGCGGTAATTCTGATAAACGCGCGGCGCGTTATTCTGAGCCTCGATCTGATTGCCCAGCAGCGCACCGCCGACCAGCCCGAGAACGGTCGCGGCGACCCTGCCGCCGCCACTGCCGATCTGGTTGCCGACCACGCCGCCGATCGCACCGCCAGCGAGCGCGCCACCGCCACCCGTGCCATGACCTTGTGTCTGGCTCTGGATGACTTCGATGTCAGCCACCCGGCCGTATTGAACATAAGGATTCGGCGCCTGCACATAGCCGGCCGCCGCTGGCTCGGCTGGCGAGTACGGATAGCGCGCAGTTTCGTAAAGCGGTCCCGGCGCGACACAGCCGGCGAGCAGACTCGCTGCGCCGAGAACAACCGATGCGACCAGAAAACGTGATTGGCGTTGCATGAAATGACCCCTTGTTCAATCCGACAGGGCCATTTGACATCTATCGGTTTGGTCGGTTCCATAATTTACCTGCGGGAAACGAACCGGTTTTCAAGACGACCCGCCCCGAAAAGAACGGTGATCGGCTGCGCAAATCTGTCGGGCGCGCGGTCAATGCTTGCCCGTGGAGCCATATCCGCCCTCGCCACGGGCACTGGGCGCAAACTCCGAAACGACATTGAATTGCGCCTGCACCACCGGCACGATCACAAGTTGCGCGATTCGCTCCATCGGCTCGAGCGTGAAGGGAACGGCACTGCGATTCCAGGCGCTGACCATCAATTGCCCCTGATAGTCGCTGTCGATCAACCCGACAAGGTTCCCCAGCACGATGCCGTACTTGTGGCCGAGCCCGGAACGCGGCAAAACCAGCGCCGCAAAACCGGAATCGCCCAAATGAATGGCAATTCCTGTTCCGACCAGTTGCCATTCGTTCGGTGGCAGGACAAGCGGCGCGTCGATGCAAGCCCGTAAATCGAGACCCGCGCTGCCCGGCGTTGCGTACGCTGGCAGCAGATCCGCCATGCGCGGATCGAGCACCCGCACATCGACCTTCACGCGTTGCGCCCTGCCGTATTGGCTGCCTTTTTTGCTGCCTGGCGCGCGGCGGCGTCGAATCCCTGAAGCATGCTGGCGCGCGGGGCCCGGCGCGATGCAGCGCGCCCGACCGCCAGCACGAACCAGACGACCAGCATGAGCACCAGCGCAATCGAGCCGTAGACAATGCCGACCGAGTAGACCAACAGCAGCACCAACGCCACGATGGCGATACCCACCTTGGGGAAGACCTGGCTCAATGGCTCGAGTGGCCGGCTTTGCCCCGGCACGGCGGGCGAAGTAAAGAACCCCCCGCCCTGTTTTCGGTCGCGCACTTCGGGATCGCCCGGGAAGCCGGCCATCATTCCGCTCGCGCCGGTTTCCTCTTGTTGCTGCTGCATCTGCGCGTGCATCTGCTCGGCGGGCGGCATGCCGACATTGAGTCCGTACTCGGCATCGTGGGTCGCTCGCTCGAGTGTGGCGCGTGCCGACAACTCTTCGACATAGCGCGCGAAATCGCCGTTCGGCGGCGTGTTGTACTGAAGATTCATCGTGGGTTCGCTCCCTTCGCTTCTTTCATTCGTGGCAGTCGTGCCGCAATTTCCGCAATCAGTTCGCGGGCCAATGCGAGCTTGGGCGCGCGTGGCAACTCGCGCACGTCGGCTGCATCGACCAGCAGCAATGCGTTGTCGTCCTGCCCGAAGGTCGCCGGACCGATGTTGCCAACCAGCAAGGGAATGCCTTTTCGCTCGCGCTTGGCTTTTGCGTTTTCCATCAGATTCTCGCTTTCTGCCGCGAAGCCGACGCAATAGAGTTGGCCCGACTGCGCGCGCGGGCTCGCGGCCAGCGTCGCGAGAATGTCGGGGTTCTCCGCAAAGCGCAGCGCCGGCGGCTCGCCGTCACCGTTCTTTTTGATCTTTTGCGCGCTTGGCGCGGTGGGGCGCCAATCAGCCACCGCCGCGGTTGCTATTAAAATTGTAGCTGTCTGCGCATGATCCACGGCACTTTCAAGCATATTTCGTGCTGAAACAACGTCGATCCGCTGAACCCCGCGAGGCGTTGGCTGGCTGACCGGGCCGGCAATCAGCGTGACGTCGGCACCGGCCTCGCGCGCGGCGCGGGCCAGCGCAAAACCCATTTTTCCAGACGACAGGTTGGTGATGCCGCGCACCGGATCGATCGCCTCGAAGGTCGGTCCGGCTGTCACCAGCACCTTGGCGCCGCGCAGTAACTTCGGCTGAAAAAACGCGACGATGTCGTCCCGCAATTCAGCCGGTTCGAGCATCCGGCCATCGCCGGTTTCGCCGCAGGCCTGATCACCGCTGCCCACGCCCAGAACGATCGCACCGTCGGATTGCAGTTGCGCCAAATTGCGCCGGGTGGCCGGATGAGACCACATCTCGCGGTTCATCGCCGGCGCAACCAGCAGCGGCACCCGCTCGATCGGTCGCGCGAGGCACATCAGGCTCAACAATTCGTCGGCCCGCCCCTGCACCAGCCGGGCGATGAAGTCCGCGCTCGCCGGCGCGAGCACGATCGCATCGGCCTCGCGGCTCAAATCGATATGCGCCATGTTGTTGGACTGGCGCGGATCCCATTGCGAACTGAACACCGCGCGCCCCGACAGCGCCTGCATCGTGACCGGCGTGATGAACTGCGCCGCAGCCTCCGTCATGACGACCTGCACCGTCGCGCCTCCCTTCACGAGCAGCCGGCACAACTCGGCCGACTTGTAGCAGGCGATGCCGCCCGTCAGGCCGAGGACGATATGTTTGCCGGCGAGGTCTTGCATTGGCGCAGTTTAGGTGTTGCCGGTCGCTGTGGCACTGAATGCGCACTACCGGACGCAGAACTCGCAGAAACAACGCAGAAGGCGCAAAAAGCGAAACAACAAACAGTCAAGAATTTGTCTGAATTTACTTCCGCGCGTTCTGCTTTTCTTCTGCGCCTTGTATGTTCCACAAAGGAGATTTGAGTTGATAGCGATAGAAGGCTGTGGTCAAGTGGGCAGAGCCTGGCGCGGTGGGCAACGCGCAGCGTTGTCCACGGCAAGCCGGGCGCTTCGAGCGCAGCTCGAACTGTCCACTTGTCCACAGCCCGCCCCTTGTGCCTTTTGTGCCTTTTGTGCTTTTCGGTCGGCGCGCCAAACCTGTTTGCCCCTTGAGCTTGCAGCTCGTGCAGAAGCTTGCGGTCAACGCGCCGATCCCTTTCATCCAACCATGTAGCCCGAACAGTTGCCAATCATGAACATGAATCCGCAAGGTGGGGTAGTTGCTGGCGCCCAGCGCCCAAACGCCGGTATCGACGTCTCCAAGCAGCATCTTGATGTTTGCCTGGAGGCCGAGGATCTGCGGGTGGACAACGACGCCAGGGGGTGGGAGGGGCTGACCGCGAAGCTCAAGGACGCAGGGGTCGATCTGGTGGTGATCGAGGCCACCGGCGGCTATGAGCGGGCCGTGGTGTGCGCGCTGCAGGGCGCGGGCATCGCGGTGGCGCGGGTCAATCCGCGCCAGTCGCACGACTTCGCCAAGTCCATGGGTGTGCTGGCCAAGACCGACAAGGTCGATGCCCGCGTGTTGCGCGACTTTGCCGATGTACTGGCGCGCCACCGGGAGCGCGCCAAGTACATCACCCCGATGGTCGAGGCGCACCGCGCCGAGCTTGCCGCGCTGACCACGCGCAGGCGCCAGCTGGTGCAGATGCGCGTGGCCGAGCTCAACCGCCTGGAGCAGGCCAGCGCGCGCGCCGCGCGCAGCATCAAAAGCGTGCTCAAGCTGCTGGACAAGCAGATCGGGGCCATTGATGCGGACGCGGACGCACACCTGGAGCGCCACTTCAAGGCGCAGCGCACGCTGCTGGACAGTTGCAAGGGGGTGGGGCCGGTAACGATGCTGACGCTGACTTCGGCGCTGCCGGAGTTGGGCCAGCTGGGCCGGCGCGAGATCGCCAAGCTGGTGGGGGTGGCGCCGTTGGCTAACGACTCGGGCTCGCGCAGCGGCAAGCGGCGCATCTGGGGCAGGCGCCCGGAGGTGCGCACGGTGATCTACATGGCGACATTGGCGGCATTGCGCCATAACCTGGCGATCAAGGACTTCTACGCGCGCCTGCTCGCCGCAGGCAAACCAAAGAAGGTGGCCATCGTCGCGTGCATGCGCAAGCTGCTCACGATCCTCAATGCGAGGCTCAGGGACAAGGCCGCATGGGATGGCACTAAGCATGTTCAGACCGTTCAAAACGCTTGACTTTCAACACAGTTGCTTCTGCGTCCGGTAGTCCGACCCCGCCTTTGTCCCCGCTTCTATAATCGAAATTTCCCACAGTCCGGTTGCCAAACGCCGGCTCGGTCATGACCAAATTTGTCTTCGTCACCGGCGGTGTGGTGTCTTCCCTCGGCAAGGGCATCGCGTCCGCCTCGCTCGCCGCAATCCTCGAATCGCGCGGCCTCAAGGTCACCCTGATCAAGCTCGATCCGTACATCAACGTCGATCCCGGCACGATGTCGCCGTTCCAGCATGGCGAAGTGTTCGTGACCGATGACGGCGCGGAAACCGATCTGGATCTCGGCCATTACGAGCGCTTCATCACCACGCGGATGCGGCGCGCGAACAATTTCACCACCGGTCAGATCTACAAGAGCGTGCTGGAGAAAGAGCGGCGTGGTGACTATCTCGGCAAAACAGTGCAGGTGATTCCGCACATCACCAACGAAATTCAGGAATTCATCAAGCGCGGCGCAGGCGTTGGCGCGCCGCATGAAGTCGATGTGGCGATCGTCGAGATCGGTGGCACGGTCGGCGATATCGAATCGCTCCCATTTCTCGAAGCAGTGCGCCAGATGAGCTTGCGCATGGGACCGAACCAATCGGCGTTCGTGCACCTCAGTTATGTGCCGTGGATCGCCGCCGCGGGTGAGCTGAAAACCAAGCCCACCCAGCACACCGCCCAGAAGCTGCGCGAGATCGGCATTCAGGCCGATGCGCTGCTGTGCCGCGCCGACCGGCCGATTCCCGACGACGAGCGCGCCAAGATTTCGCTTTTCTCCAACGTCCCCGAGTGGGGCGTGATCTCGATGTGGGATGTCGACACGATCTATAAAGTGCCGCGGATGCTGCACGAGCAGGGCCTCGACGGGCTGATCTGTGACAAGCTGCGCCTCAACACGCCGCCTGCCAAATTGCAGCGCTGGGACGATCTGGTGCACGAGGTCGAGCATCCGCAGCACGAAGTTTCAATTGCGATGGTCGGCAAATACGTCGATCTGTCGGACAGCTACAAATCGCTCAACGAGGCGCTGCGCCATGCCGGCATGAAGAACCATGCGCGCGTGAAGATCGACTACATCGACTCCGAAACCATCCGGCCTGAAGATGTTTCGCGGCTCGCGAAATACGATGCGATTCTGGTGCCCGGCGGCTTCGGCCTGCGCGGGGTCGAAGGCAAGATCGCGGCAGCGCGGTTCGCGCGCGAGGCGAAGGTTCCTTATCTCGGCATCTGCCTCGGCATGCAGGTCGCGACCATTGAATATGCGCGTCACGTTGCCGGTTTGCACGATGCGAACAGCACCGAATTCGATCCCGGCACACCTTGCCCCGTGATCGCGCTCATCACCGAATGGAAAGATGCCGACGGCAGCATCAAGACCCGGACCGAAAAGTCAGACCTCGGCGGCACGATGCGGCTCGGCGCCCAGAGCTCCGACGTCGCGCCCGGCACGCTGGCCCATGCAATTTACGGCGATGTCGTCACCGAGCGCCATCGGCATCGTTACGAAGCCAACGTCCACTATCTTGACCGGCTGCGCGAAGCCGGCTTCGTGATTGCTGCACTGACCCAGCGCGAGCAGCTGACCGAGATCGTCGAGCTGCCGCAAGACGTGCATCCCTGGTACATGGGCGTTCAGTTCCACCCCGAATTCAAGTCGACGCCCTGGGGTGGGCATCCGCTCTTCAACGCGTTCATCAAGGCGGCGCTCGCGCATCAGGGAATCGACAAGACAACATTGAAAGCGGTGGCATGAAGCTCTGCAATTTCGAGGTCGGTCTCGACCGACCTTTCTTTCTGATCGCCGGCCCGTGCGTGATCGAGTCCGAGCAATTGCAGATGGACACTGCCGGCACGCTGAAAGAGATTGCGGCTGCGCTCGAGATTCCGTTCATCTTCAAGAGCAGCTACGACAAGGCCAATCGCTCTTCGGGCAGCACTTTTCGCGGGCCGGGCATGGATGCAGGGCTAGAAATTCTGGCGAAGGTCCGGCGCGATCTCGGCGTGCCGGTATTGACCGATGTACACAGCGAAGCGCAAATTGCGCAAGTGTCCGAAGCCGTCGATGTGTTGCAGACACCCGCGTTTTTGTGCCGGCAAACCGACTTCATCCGCGCCGTCGCGCAATCGGGCAAGCCGGTCAACATCAAGAAGGGCCAGTTCCTCGCGCCCGGCGACATGAAGAACGTGATCGACAAGGCGCGCGCCGCCGCGAAGGAAAAGGGCTTGCCCGAAGACAACTTCCTGGCTTGCGAGCGCGGCGCGAGCTTCGGTTACAACAATCTGGTCTCCGACATGCGCTCGCTTGCGATCATGCGCGACACCGGCGCGCCGGTGGTTTTCGACGCGACCCATTCGGTGCAACTGCCCGGTGGCCAGGGCACGAGTTCGGGCGGCCAACGCGAGATGGTGCCGGTGCTCGCGCGCGCGGCGATTGCCGTCGGCGTCGCCGGTGTTTTCATGGAAACTCATCCCGACCCGGCCAAAGCACTTTCGGACGGACCCAATGCGGTGCCGCTCAAGTACATGCGGGCCTTGCTCGAAACCCTGGTGGCGCTCGACCGCGTCGCCAAGAAAACGCCCTTTCTCGAAAACTACTTCGGAGCCTGAAATGCCTGCTGCCTACATCATCGCCAACGTCGAAGTCACCGATCCCGCGAAATACGAGGAATATAAAAAGCTTTCGTCCGCAGCATTCAAGGCGCACGACGTCGATGTACTGGCGCGTGGCGGCAGAACCGAAACCCTCGAAGGCGAGGCTGGCTCGTCGCGCGTCGTCGTGCTCAAGTTCGACAGCTACGATCAGGCCAAGGCCTACTACGACTCGCCCGAATACGTCAAAGCCCGCCATGCGCGCGACGGCGCGGCGAAGATGAACATGATCGTGGTCGAAGGCGTTTGAGCCGAAAAATCGGACTTCCGGACGCAGAAGTCGCAGAGATTTCGCAGAAGACGCAAAAAAGACAAAAGAAGATTTGGTACTTGCTCTGCGCCTTCTGCGGTTCCTCCGCGCGATTTGCGTCCGGGGTTTTTTAGATTCTTTTTTAGTGAGGCCTGCTCATGAGCGCCATTGTTGACATCGTCGGCCGCGAAATTCTCGACAGCCGCGGCAATCCCACCGTCGAATGCGACGTGTTGCTCGAATCGGGCACGATGGGTCGTGCGGCCGTGCCGTCGGGCGCATCGACCGGTTCGCGCGAGGCGATCGAGCTGCGCGACGGCGACAAAAGCCGCTACGGCGGCAAGGGCGTGCTCAAAGCGGTCGAGCA
Source organism: Variovorax sp. (assembly GCA_965218415.1). GTDB lineage: Bacteria > Pseudomonadota > Gammaproteobacteria > Burkholderiales > Burkholderiaceae_C > Variovorax. The sequence goes on along the minus strand of CBDCKT010000003.1, from coordinate 1,593,201 downwards.
CATCAATACCGAAATCTCCGAGTCGGTGCTCGGTCTCGATGCGAGCGAGCAGGCGTTCCTCGACCGCACGATGCAGGACCTCGACGGCACCGACAACAAGAGCCGACTCGGCGCGAACGCGACACTCGCGGTCTCGATGGCGGTAGCGCGTGCGGCAGCGGAAGAATCGGGCTTGCCGCTCTACCGCTACTTCGGCGGCATGGGTGGCATGCAGTTGCCGGTGCCGATGATGAACGTCATCAACGGCGGCGCGCATGCGAACAACTCGCTCGACTTGCAGGAATTCATGATCATTCCGCTCGGCGCACCGAGCTTTCGTGAAGCGCTGCGCTATGGCGCCGAAACTTTTCATGCGCTGAAAAAAATCATCGACAAACGCGGCATGCCGACAGCGGTCGGCGATGAAGGCGGCTTCGCGCCGAGCGTCGAAAGCCACGAAGCCGCGATCCAGCTGATTCTCGAAGCAATCGATGCGGCCGGCTACACAGCCGGCGAGCAGATCGCGCTCGGCCTGGACTGCGCCGCCAGCGAGTTCTACAAAGACGGCAAATACGAGCTGGCCGGCGAAAAGCTGTCGCTCAGCGCTGCGGGCTGGACCGACATGATGTCGGCCTGGGTCGACAAGTACCCGATCATCAGCATCGAGGACGGCATGGCCGAGGGCGACTGGGACGGCTGGAAGCACATGACCGACGCGCTCGGCAAAAAAGTGCAGATCGTCGGCGACGACCTTTTCGTCACCAACACGAGAATCTTGAAAGAAGGCATCGACAAGGGCATCGCCAACTCGATTCTCATCAAGATCAATCAGATCGGCACCCTCACCGAAACTTTCGCGGCGATCGAAATGGCCAAGCGTGCGGGCTACACGTCGGTCATCAGCCACCGCTCGGGCGAAACCGAAGACTCGACCATCGCCGATATCGCCGTCGGAACCAACGCAGGTCAGATCAAGACCGGTTCGCTCAGCCGGTCGGATCGAATTGCCAAGTACAACCAGTTGCTGCGGATCGAGGAAGACCTGGGCGACGTGGCGAGCTATCCCGGTCGCGCGGCCTTCTACAACCTGCGTTGACGTCCGGCTTTCCAGTCAGGCCACATCTTCGGCAATGCGGTCGCGCGTGGTCACCGTCGTCCTGATCTTGTTGCTGCTGGTCCTGCAGTACCAGCTCTGGGTCGGACGCGGCAGTCTGCCCGAGGTTGCAAAGTTCAAAGACAAGCTTGAGACCCGGATGCAGGACAACGCGAAAGCAGCACAAGCGAACGCGCGGCTTTCCGCAGAAGTGAACGATCTGAAAGAAGGCACCGAAATGGTCGAAGAGCGCGCTCGGCAGGAACTCGGCATGGTCAAGCCGAACGAGGTGTTGGTGCAGATCACTCCGCAGCGCTGAACAGCGTCCGAGAGCGCACAGCATCGCGCCCCCGCCTGGATGCCCGAATTTCTTTCCGCGTCGGCTTTCATGTTCTGGAGCGCGCCGGTGACCTGGCTCGAGCTGGTGGCCGCCCTGCTCGCGCTGATCATGGTCGGCTGCAACATGCGCGAGATCCATTGGGGCTGGCCGCTCGCAATCATCAGCTCGCTGCTTTACTTCGGCGTCTTCGCGCAACACCGGATCTACGGCGATGCGGGTCTGCAAATTTTCTTCGCGGTGGTGGCGGCCTGGGGCTGGTTCGAATGGCTGCGCGGGCGCCGCGGCGACGGCAGCGCTTTGCACGTGGCGCGGCTCACGACGCGGGGCATTGTCTTCACGCTGGCGGGTGCCGGTTTCGCCTGGCTCATGGTCGGCCTGTTTCTGCGGCGCTTTACCGACACCGACGTGCCGTGGTGGGATGGTTTCGTGACGGGCCTGAGTCTGGTCGGCCAGTTTTTGCTCGGGCGAAAGTTCATCGAGAACTGGATCGTCTGGCTCGCTGTCAACCTGGTCAGCGTGGGCTTGCTGATTCACAAGGGACTGTGGCCGACCGTGGTGCTCTACGCCGTGTTTGCCGTCCTCAGCGTGGCGGGCTTCATCGCGTGGCGACAACGGTTGCGGCCCCTTCCAGACTGATGGCCGATCGATGACAACAGGCCGCGTGATCGCGATCGTCGGCGCCGAAAGCACGGGCAAGTCGATGCTGGCGCGCGCTGTCGCCGATGCGCTGAATGCGCGTGGCGAGCGCAGCATGCTCGTTGCCGAATACCTGCGCGAATGGTGTGAGCGCGAAGGCCGCGTGCCGCACGCGGCCGAGCAGCACGCGATTGCCGAGGAGCAAACCCGCCGCATTGCGGCAGCGGCAACTGGTCAGGAAACCGTCGTCGCGGACACCACCGCGCTCATGACAGCGATCTACAGCGACCTGCTGTTCGGCGATACCGCGCTTTATGCAGACGCGCTGGCTGCGCAGCGAACCTACGCGTTGACGCTGGTCACCGCGCTCGATTTGCCCTGGGTCGCCGACGGATTGCAGCGCGACGGCCCGCATGTGCGCGAGCCGGTCGACACGCTGCTTCGAGTCGCACTGGCGCGCGGGCGCATCGGCTACTGCGTGGTTCAGGGGTCGCGTGACGGGCGACTGCGAAATGCCTTGAATGCTATGGATTCTATAGCTGTTTGCGCAAGTGCACCGGGCGTTTCAGGTCAATTTGGCTCGGAACGCGCAATGCGCCCCCGGCATTGCGAACGCTGCTCGGAGCCCGATTGCGAACACCGCTTGTTCAGCGCCTTGAAGGGCATGCGGCGCGCTTAGAAGCGAATGCGCGCCGGCGCACAACGCCGCCTACTGAACGACCTTGCTCGCCGGCGCCTGATCGCCGGGTGACTTGAAAATCAACGCTGCGTCGACCGGATCGAAGCGGTACTGCTTGCCGCAAAAATCGCAACCGACTTCGATGTCGCCGCGCTCGGCGAGGATGCTGTCGGCCTCTTCGGCGCCGAGCCCGCGGATCATTCCAGCCACGCGATCGCGGCTGCAGGTGCAGGCGAAGTGCGGCCCCTCGGCGCCGGCTTGCGGCTCGAACCGCATCAACTTTTCTTCCCAGAACAAGCGTCGCAGGATCGTGTCGACATCGAGCGTGAGCAGTTCCTCGCGGGTCAGGCTCGCGGCGAGTATCGCGATCCGGTTGTAGTCCTCGTTGCGGCCGATCTCGTCTTCATCGGGGCTTCTTGCAGCTTCTGTCGCGACTGCGCCGCCTTCCAGATTGCCTTCGCCCTTGATCGGCAATCGCTGAATCAAAAGCCCCGCCGCGACGCGTTCGTCTGCCGCCAGAACCAGCGTCGTATCGAGTTGCTCGCTTTGCAGCATGTAGTGCTCCAGCACGTCGCTCAGGCGACCCAGCTTTTCATGCTGATCGCCATAAAGCGGCACGACGCCCTGATAGGGCTGCCGCCCCGGCAAACGCTGTTTGGGCTGAAGGGTAATGGCGCAGCGACCCCGGTTGTGCTGGTTGACCAGCACGGGCAGGCTCGCACCGGCCGCCACGTCGCCCTCGACACTCGCCGTCGCGCGCACGCCCAGGTCCGCTTGCGCCTCGGCAACCGCGAGCTTGAGCGGGCCATCGCCGAAGATTTGCAGAATCACCGCGCCGTCGAACTTGATGTTGGCCTGCATCAAGGTCGCGGCGGCGGTCATCTCGCCGAGTAATTCGGCGACCTCCGGCGGATAGGCGCCGGTGCTGCTGTTCGACGCGCGACGCGCGAGGATTTCGGTCCATGCATCCGTCAGCCGAACCAGCATGCCGCGCACTGGAAGTCCGTCGAAGAGAAATTTATGCAGCTCGCTCAAATCGTCGACTTCCGGCACGCTGAATGAATTGAGACCTGCATCAGTCGATCCGCTTCAAACCGGTCGCGAAACGCCGCGCGTTGTCGACATAGTGCGACGCGCCATGACGAAGCCGCTCGACGGCCGCATCGTCGAGCGTGCGCAGCACCTTGGCCGGCGCGCCGACGATCAGCGAACGATCGGGAAACTCCTTGCCCTCGGTCACCACGGCTCCCGCGCCGACAAGGCAATCGCGGCCGATCCGCGCGTTGTTGAGCACGATCGCGCCGATGCCGATCAGCGAGCCGTCGCCGATCGTGCAGCCATGCAGCATCACCTTGTGGCCGACCGTCACGTTGGCGCCGACATGCAAGGGGCAGCCGGGGTCAGAATGAAGCACCGACAGGTCCTGCACGTTGCTGTTGCGACCGATCGTGAGCGTTTCGTTGTCGCCGCGCAGCACGCAACCGAACCAGACGCTCGCGTTCTCGTGCAGACGCACGTTGCCCATGACTTCGGCACTTTCGGCCACCCACACGCCAGCGCCGAGTTGCGGCGCCATGCCATCGAGTTCGTAGATTGCCATGCTGAATTTTCCATCGAAATTTGCGCGCTGCATCGAACGATACAGCGCGTCCCTAGAATTGTAGGGATGCACCCTCGCCTGCTCGCCCTCGCCGCATTACGTACTGTTGATCTTGAACAAAAAGTGGCTGCAACGCAGGCTGCGTCAGCGCAAGCAGCTATTTATTCTATAGCAACCGATGGCGTACGCGAGTCTGGCGATTCGCTGTGCGTACCCGGCCGGCCGGCGCGGCCGATGCTGATTGCAGGAGGTGACGTGCCGCGGCGCTCGCCCTTCACGCTCGAAGGCCGCGCGGCGCTGGTCCATGCGATCTGCCACATCGAATTCAACGCCATCAACCTCGCGCTCGACGCCGCCTGGCGCTTCGACGGCATGCCCGAAGCCTATTACCGCGACTGGCTAGTCGTGGCGAGCGAAGAGGCAAAACACTTCGCGATGCTGCGCGCGCATCTGCAAACCCTGGGTCACGACTACGGCGACTTCCCGGCGCACGACGGCCTGTGGGCAATGGCCGAAAAAACCAAGGGCGACATCGTTGCCCGGATGGCGTTGGTGCCGCGAACGCTCGAAGCACGCGGGCTCGATGCCACCCCGCAAATCCAGGTCCGCCTGCGCAAGGCCGGCACGCCCGACGCGCTGGCGGCATGCGCGATCCTCGACGTCATCCTCGCCGACGAAGTCGGTCACGTCGCGATCGGCAATCGCTGGTATCGATGGCTGTGCGAGCGCGACGGGCTCGACCCGGTCGCGCACTACCGCGTGCTGCATCGCCGACACGAAGCGCCGCGATTGCGAGGGCCGTTCAACTTGGAGGCGCGGGCGCGGGCTGGATTTACGCCGGAGGAGTTGGCGGCGTTGGCGCTGGCCGAGTAATTCGGACCTCCGGACGCAGAGTACGCAAAGGTTTCGCAGAGAGCGCAGAAGAATTTCCAAAGACTTTTTTGTTGTCTTTTTTGCGTCTTCTGCGTCCGGTAGTCCGAATTCGGCCCCGCTCACGAAGGCCGCTTCTCCACCACTAGCCGCGGGGAAAAACGCTGCACCACGTCGCCATGCTGGTTGCGGGTTTCCGAGCGCAGCCGGACCATCGCGCGCTCGGGTTTGGAGCGCGACGGCATGATCTCGATCACCTCGCTCGCGACGCGCAGGATGTCACCGGGCCGGGTCGGTTTAGGCCATTCGAGTTCGCCGCCGCTGCCGATGATGCCGTCGGCCAGCGGCAGGCCGCTGGTCACGAGCAGGCGCATCGTGATCGCTGCCGTGTGCCAGCCGCTCGCGGCGAGCCCTTTGAAAATCGTCGCCCTGGCGGCCTCTTCGTCGAGGTGAAAAGGCTGCGGATCGAACAAGTTCGCGAATGCCTTGATCTGGTCGGCATCGATCTCGTGGCCTTCGCTTTCGAAGCGATCGCCGACCGCCAGGTCGTCGAGGTAAAGCCGCTTTTTCGTACTGTCTGAATCGGTCGCCATTCGTCATTCTCCAAATCTGATGGCGCGATCTTGTCATGCTGCGCGAAGGTTAGCCCCTCGGATGATGCTTCGCATGCAGTTGCTTGAGCCGCTCGCGCGCCACATGGGTGTAAATCGTCGTCGTCGAAATATCGGCATGGCCGAGCAACAACTGCACCGCGCGCAAATCGGCGCCGTGATTGAGAAGATGGGTCGCGAAGGCGTGGCGCAAGGTGTGCGGCGACAGCGGCGCGTCGATGCCGGCCTGACCAGCATACTTTTTGATAAGCATCCAGAACATCACGCGCGACATGCCCGCGCCGCGCGCGGTCACGAACACATCGGCGCTTTGCCGCGCACGCATGATCGCGGGACGCGCGTCGCTCAGGTAGCGCACGATCCAGCGCCGCGCCTCTTCGCCGAAGGGCACGAGTCGTTCCTTGGCGCCCTTGCCGAGCACGCGCAGCACGCCGTCGTTCAGGCTCACGTCAGTCACTTTGAGCGAGACGAGTTCGCTCACCCGCAGGCCGCTTGCATAGATCGTTTCGAGCATCGCCCGATCGCGCAGGCCGAGCGGCGTTTCCTCATCGGGCGCTGCGAGCAAAGCTTCGACCTGGCTTTCGCTCAGGGTCTTGGGCACGCGAAGCGGCTGGCGCGCCGCGAGCAGCCGCAAGGTCGGATCGGCGGTGATCCGGCGCTCGCGCAGGGCCCAGCGAAAGTAGCGTTTGAACACCGTGAGGCGCCGATTCGCCGAAGTCGCCTTGCCCTTGTCGACGAGTCGACTCGCCATGTAGGCATGCAGGTCGGGCTCGCTGGCCGCTGCAAGTGCGACGCCGCGCGGCGCCAGCCAGCGTGCGAAGAGTTCGAGATCGCGCCTGTACGCGGCCAGCGTGTTGCGCGCGAGGCCGTGTTCGAGCCAAAGCGCGTCGATGAACACGTCGATACAAGAATCATCGCGCTTGTCGGCAACCGGGAGTGACGCTTCGGGCATGGCGCGCAAGATACCAAAGCATGAAGCCACGCCTTGCCCGCTATCCTCGCCCCGGTGAACTATGCCCAACTGCTCGTCCCCGATTTCTCGCTGATCCTGGTCGGCTTTCTCGTTTGCCGGTTCACCGCGCTCGGCCGGCCGTTGTGGGATCAGGTCGAGGTCATCGTCTACTACTTTCTTTTTCCGGTGTTGCTTTTTCATTCGATCGTGCGCAGCCCGATCGATTTCGGCGCCGCGTCGCATCTGCTGGGCGCGGGTGTCACCTTGTGCCTTTGCGGCATCGCGCTGGCTTATTCGCTGCCCTATCTGCCGTGGATCGGCCCGCGGATCGACCGGCGCGAGCATGCCGCCAGCGCGCAGATCGGCTTTCGCTTCAATTCCTATATCTGCATCACGCTCGCGGAACGGCTCGCGGGCCCGCCGGGCCTGTTGATGATCGCGGTGTTGATCGGCGCTTGCGTGCCTTTGATGAATATCGCCGCGGTCTGGCCGATGGCGCGCCATTCGAAAACCGGCTTTCTCGGCCAGCTGATACGCAATCCGCTCATCATCGGCACCGCGTCGGGCCTCGTCGCTGCCGCGCTCGGCTTCAAGGTGCCGACATGGATCGAACCTGCGGTGTCGCGGATCGGCGCGGCGGCGATTCCGCTCGGGTTGATGGCAGCCGGCGCAGGCCTGCAATTTGCGGCGATGACGCGCGGCAAGCTGCTTGCGGCGTCTGTGCTGTCGATTCGCCATCTCGCATTGCCGCTGATCGCTTTCGTGCTGGCGCGATGGTTCGGGCTCGAGCCGGCGCAAGCCATCGTGCTGGCTGCTTTCTCGGGCGTGCCGACCGCCTCCAGCGCCTATGTTCTTGCCGCGCGGATGGGCTACAACGGGCCCTTCGTCGCCGGCCTGGTGAGCCTGTCCACATTGCTCGGCATGTTGAGCTTGCCGCTGGCGCTCGGACTGATGCGATGACATAATCGAACGCTACTATTTCGATAGCTGTCTGCGCACGTCCAGCGGGCGCTGTGGCCACTTTTCTTATAAATCCGCCCGATATTTACAGCGTCCTGGCGCCGCCTGCACGCGCGACCTTCCGCTGAATCGGCGCGCGTTAAGATTTGGAACCCGTCGCATGGTCTTCGCCATTTGAAGGCACGGCCGCAAAGAGCGCCGCTCTGGAATGCCGCTGACCGGAACCAACGAGTCGCGCTCGACCCCAACGACTGGCCCCACCCAAACGATGAAATTCGAATTGCCCGCCGAAACCGACGCCTTCCTCGCGCATCCGCTGGTGACCGCATCGGCCGCGGATTCGCAACTCGAAGCGCTGGCGGCGCCGAATTCGCAGCGCCGGGTGTCCTGCGTGATTCCCTGCTACAACGAAGCCGCCAATCTCGACGACCTGCTCTCGACCCTGCAGCAACGTCTGGACGCTTCGGGCTTGCGCTGGGAGGTGATCGTGATCGACGACGGCAGCAGCGACGACACCGCCACCGTCGCCGGGCGATGGTGCGAAGACCCGGGCTTTCGCTGCATCGTGCTGTCACGCAATTTCGGCAAGGAAGCAGCCATCACCGCCGGGCTCGAAGCCGCGCATGGCGATGCAGTCATCCTGCTCGACGGCGATCATCAGCACTCGCCGACCCTTATCGACGTCATGCTCTCGCACTGGTTGGGCGGCGCCGAAGTGGTCTACACGGTTCGCGCGCGGCGCGACGAGGAAACGCTTTTCAAACGCGTCGGCACCGATCTTTTCTATCGCCTCATCAACTCCTCGCACCGCTTTTCGCTGCCGAAGGATGCGGGCGACTTCCGTTTGATGGATCGCAAGGTGGTCGATGCCCTGTTGCAGTTGCCCGAGCGCGGCCGGTTCATGAAAGGTCTCTACGCCTGGGTCGGCTTTCGCGCCGTGGCGATCGCCTACACGCCGCAGCCGCGCACCAGCGGCAAAACCAACTACGGCGCGATGCGGCTCTTCAACTTCGCGATCGACGGGCTCACCTCGTTCACCACCTGGCCCTTGCGAATGGTCAGCGTGGTCGGTTTGTTGATGGCGCTGCCGGCGTTTGCGTATGGCGCCTACCTGCTGGCCGAATACCTGATCGTCGGCAACCAGGTGTCGGGCTGGACCACGATCGTGGTGACCTTGATGTTCTTCATCGGCATCCAGTTGATCTCGACCGGTATCGTCGGCGAATATGTCGCGCGCATCTTCGAAGAGGTCAAGGGCCGGCCGATCTACGTGGTCGATCGCCAGATGGGCGAAGGATTGGGCGGCCCGGGGCCATGAGCGCAACGCCTCCGGCGCGCGACGTTGCCCTAAACGCGCTCGCCACGTCTGAAGCGCATGGCCCGACGTCCGGTCGAACGTCCGCTCTCTACGCACTGCATCCGTTCTGGATCGTCGTGGCGATTTTCGTCTGGCTCGCCGCAACAGCCTGGATTCGGCCCTTCATGGACCCCGACGAAGGCCGCTATGCCGGGGTCGCCTACCAGATGTGGCGCTCCGGAGACTGGCTGGTACCGCGCCTCGACGGTCTGCCCTTCTTTCACAAACCGCCGCTTTTCTACTGGATCGGCGCGGCAGCGATGGCGCTTTTCGGGCCGAGCGAATGGGCCGGTCGCCTGCCGTCGATCCTCGGCGCCACGCTGGCGGCGGGTTCGCTCTTCCTTTTCGTGCGGCGCTGGTGCGATGCGCGGCTCGCGCTGTGGTCGGCCGCGATATTGGTCACGCTGCCCTTCTTCTTCGGGGGTGCGCAATTCGCGAACCTCGACATGCTCGTCGCCGGCTGCATCGGCGCGACGGTGCTGCTGGCAGCGCACGCGGCGTTGACGCGCGAACAGTCCGACGCGCGATCCGATCCGGCCACGACATGGCGTTGGGCGTTGGCCGGCGCGTTCGTGTTCGCAGCGCTCGGGGTGCTGGCCAAAGGGCTGATCGGACTCGTGTTGCCGGGCGCGGTATTCGTGCTGTGGTGCCTCGCGACGCGCCGGCTTCGCGCGCTGCGGCTCTTTGGATGGTGGCCGGGCTGGATTCTGTTCGTTCTGGTCGCGGTGCCCTGGATGGTGCTGATGCAACTGCGCTTTCCGGAATTCTTCGATTACTTCATCGTGACCCAGCATTTCCGGCGTTTTGCCGAAACCGGCTTCAACAACGCGCAGCCGTTCTGGTTTTATTTGCCGGTGATCGCGGCCTTGAGCTTGCCGTGGGTCGTGTGGCTCGCAGTGGGTCCATCGGGCTTCAGGTCCGCTGCGCGCCAACGGCCGGATGCCGCGTGGCTGATGGCCATCTGGTTCATCGTGATCGTCGGCTTCTTTTCGCTGCCGCGCTCCAAGCTGGTCGGCTATGTGCTGCCCGCGCTGCCACCGCTCGCGTTCTGGATTGCACACTGCGCGCTGGCAGGCGCGAATCGCTTCGCGCCCAAACGCAAACCGCTGGCCTGGACGAGCGGCATCGCCGCCGTTCTATGCGTGGTCGCGGTGATCGCGGTCGGCCGCTGGCAAGTGCCGCCCGGTGCATCGCTCCCGCTGCCGGCCGGCCAGCGCATCGCCGAAGCCGATCAGGTGCTGATGCTCGACCGCTACGACTACGAGATTCCTTTCTATTGGCGTATCGGCCGGCCGATTCCGGTCAGTGGCGACTGGAATCCGGTGGAAATCGCCAGGGAAGACAACTGGCGCAAGGAGCTGTACGACGCGGGTCGCTTCGAGCCCGACGCCGCAGCGCGGCTGTTGATTCCGACCGAGGCGCTGGCGGCTCATCTGTGCGTCCCGCGCGTGAGCTGGCTGGTCGGGCCCTCGAATTCGGTGCTCGCGCATCCGTGGTTGGCCGACCCGCGCTTTGCGATCGTCACTTACAACCCGCGGCTCGCGCTTTGGCGATTCGGTGGCAGCGCTACTGCCGATCCACAGTGCCTGCAAACGCCCAATGCCGACTCAGCAGAAAAGTGAGCACGGCCGTGACGATCAACACCAGCACCAGCAACCAGTCGAATCGCAACGGCAACCACGCCAAACCCGCCGCGTACAGGCTTTCGTTGAGCACGAAACCGGTCGCCGAAAGCAGCAGAAATCGACCCCAAGCACCGCGCGCGCTGCGCGCATGGCCACGGAAGGTCCAGTGAAAATGGCCCGCGAACGAGACCCAGAACGCGACCATCCAGCCGCCCACGTTGGCCGCGAGCGGCGCCCACTGGTAAAGGCGCACCAGCAGCGTCACCACGACCAGATGCACGGCAGCAGCGCTCGCGCCGATCATGATGAAGCGGGCGATCTGGGCGTGATGCGGCGCGATCAGCGCTTTTCTGTTCTTGCTGTTTTCCAGTGATGACTTCATGACGGATGCACCCGATCGTAGCGACCCGGCCGCGACACGCAGTCTGTGCGTCAGCGCCGACGATTTCGGTTTATACGAAGGCATCAACAACGCGATCGTCGATCTGGCCGAGCGCGGCAAGATTTCGGCGACCGGTTGCATGGTCCGCCGCGGCGCATGGACAGCCGGCTGCGCAGCGCTGCGCCGGCTCGATCCTGGGCGGATCGATGTCGGCTTGCACCTCGATCTGACACCGCCGGCGCCGGGCGAAGAGGTCGAGCCGGCACTGGCGCCGCTGATTGCGCGCAGCTACCTCGGCCTTGCCGACAGCAAAGCGTGGCGCCGCGCTATCGATGAGCAATTGACGCGCTTCGAAGACGGCGTCGGCCGCGCACCCGCGTTCATCGACGGCCATCGCCATGTCCACCAGTTGCCCGGCGTGCGCGAGGCGCTGGTCGAAGCGCTCACTGAACGCTATGCGGGCCGTGCGCCGTGGCTTCGCAGCACGGCGCCGAGCACACCGCACAGAGTGCCTTCGACCAAAGGCGACGTGATTTTTGCCCTCGGTGGCGCGCGCCTGGCCGCGCTCGCGGCGGATCGCGGCATTGCGACCAGCCATGCGCTGCTCGGCGTCTATGGCTTCGGCGGTGACGCCGACAACTACCGCGCCCGGCTCGACGGCTGGTTCTCGAAATGCCGAAATGGCGACGTGCTGATGTGCCATCCGTCGATGGGCCGCGATCCGCACGATCCGATCGGCGCAGCGCGGCAGCATGAATACGCGGTGCTCTCGGCAATGACGTATCCGGTCGCGAGCGCGAACGGGTCGTCGGTGGAATTGGCGCCGATGTCGCGCTGGCTCGCCAACGGTCGGATTGCCAGGTGATCGTGCAAGGAATCGGCGTGGGTGGTTCAATAGCCCGATGACTTTAATTCCGATGGTCAGGCGCCGCGCGTTGGCCGCATTCATTGCAGCATTCGCCGCCGTACTCGGCGCGACGCTCGCCGGACTGGCGCCGCCCTCCTTCGCCCAGTCCGACGATAAAAATACCGCCGACTGGCGCTTGCTCACGGACGGTGCGATCGTGTTGTTCCGCCATGCCAGCGCGCCGGGTGTCGGCGATCCGGCCGGTTTCGTTCTGGGCGACTGCGCGACGCAGCGCAACTTGAGCGACGAAGGCCGCGACGAAGCGCGGCGCATCGGCGAACGTTTTCGCGAGCGCCAGGTGAAGGTCGGCCGCGTGCTGACCTCGCGCTGGTGCCGTGCCCGCGAAAGCGCCCGGCTCGCGTTTCCGCGGCCCGCGGACACGGTGCGCGACGAGCCGTTGTTCGACTCGTTCTTTTCGGATCGGGGTCGCGCCGAAGCGCAGACCCGCAAAGCCCGGGCGTTGCTCATGCAATGGAAGGGCCCGGGTGTGCTGGTCGTGTTCACGCATCAGGTCAACATCACGCGATTGACCGACGTTTTCCCGGCGTCCGGCGAAGGCGTGATCGTGCGGCCGGAGGGCGGTCGCCTCGACGTCGTCGGTCGCCTCGCGCCATCGGGATTTTTAAGCAAAAAGTAGCCGAAACGCCCGCTGCACGTGCGCAGACAGCTATTATTTCGATAGCATCTGCTGATCGAGTGCCCAAGCCACGTGTTCGCGTACCAGCGCACTAGCGTGCGCCATGCGCGCTGCGAGCGCTCGTTGCAGCGGCGCACGCGCGACCTCATCGTCGCCGGCCGATCGCAAGGCATTTCCGAGCGCGACCGCCACATTCCGAAGCCATCTTTCATGCCCGATCCGGCGGATCGCGCTGCCTTCGGTGCGTTGCAGAAATTCGGCTTCGCTCCAGCCGAAAAGCGCAGTGAGATCGCCTCCGGCGAGCCCGTCGCGCGGATCGAAATCGGCCAACGCGCTGCGCTGCGCGAACTTGTTCCACGGGCAGATCAACTGGCAGTCGTCGCAGCCGTAGATGCGATTGCCGATCAATGGCCGCAGTTCGAGCGGAATCGGTCCGTGGTGCTCGATCGTCAGATACGAGATGCAACGCCGCGCATCGAGCCGATGCGCATCGACGATCGCGCGGGTCGGACAAACATCGATGCAGGCGCTGCAACTGCCGCAATGCGCGGATGCGGGCGCGGTCGGCGGCAATGCGAGATCGACGAATATTTCGCCGAGAAAGAACATCGAGCCGGCCTCGCGATCCAGCGCCAAGGTGTGTTTGCCACGCCATCCGAGTCCGCTGCGCGCCGCGAGCTCGACTTCGAGCACCGGCGCCGAATCGGTGAACACGCGATGGCCGAAGGCGCCGACCTCGCCTTCGATCAGTTCGGCGAGTGACTTGAGCCGGGCACGCAGCACCTTGTGGTAATCGCGGCCTCGCGCATAGAGCGACACGATGCCCTCGCCCGGCCGCGCGAGCCGCTCGAACTCGATCGCCTGCCAGCCCTCTGGTGTGTCACGCGGCAGGTAGTTCATGCGCGCCGTGATCACGCTCAAGGTGCCCGGCACCAGCTCGGCCGGCCGCGCGCGGCGCATGCCATGCGCGGCCATGTAGTGCATGTCGCCGTGCATTCCCTCGGCCAACCAGTGCGCGAGGCCTGCTTCCGCAGCGGACAAGTCGATACCCGCAACGCCGATTTGGGAGAATCCCAACTCCTGCGCCCACGCTTCGATTCGAGAAACCAGTTGCCTGCCGACGATCACCTGCCCATTCTAGGAACGACCCGATCTCGCCAGACACGTGTTTGGGCGAGCGAAAGCGACACCGCCGCGTTCGCAAAAAAGCTCGCCGCGAGCGATCTGCTCGCGGATGCATTCATCGAACTGGATGGCGACCTGGGCGCCGGCAAAACCACTTTCATCCGGCACCTGCTGCATGCGCTCGGCGTCGAGGGCCGCATCAAAAGCCCGACCTACGCCGTGATGGAGCCGCACCAGACGCCGGACGGCCTCGCGATCTTTCATTTCGATTTCTATCGCTTCGCCGACCCCGACGAATGGGACGACGCCGGCTTTCGTGACATCTTTGCCACATCGGGCCTCAAATTGGCCGAATGGCCCGAAAATGCCCGGACCCGCCTGCCAGTTGCGGACCTCGCTATTAAAATAGAAGCGATGAGCGACGATTCCCGATCCGTGACCCTGCATGCCCGAACCCGCCGCGGCTGTGCGCTGCTGGCGAGCGTTGCGGCATGAGTCGGTCACCGCGTCCACCGATACCGCGCGCGCCGACTGATGCCGTGCGGCGCCGCGTGGTGCAGGCCGGCAGCCTCGCGCTGCTGCTCGGCGCGCAGCAAATCGCGCGCGGCGCCGGCATCGTCGCGGTGCGCGTCTGGCCGGCCGAGGAATACACCCGGGTCACGGTCGAATCCGACACGCCGCTCAAAACGCAGCAATTGCAGGTCGGCAATCCGCCGCGCCTCGCGATCGACATCGAAGGACTCACGCTCGACCAGGCACTGCGCGAGCTGGTCGGCAAGGTCCGCGCTGACGATCCCTACATCCGCGGCTTGCGGGTCGGCCAGTTTTCGCCCGACGTGGTGCGCATCGTGTTCGACTTGAAGCAGCCGGTGCTGCCGCAGGTGTTCACGCTCAAGCCGGTCGCGGCCTACAAAAACCGGCTGGTGCTCGACCTGTATCCCGAGCAGCGCGTCGATCCGCTCGAGGAACTGATCGCAGCGCGGCTGCGCGACGCACCGAAGCAGGCTGCCGCGACGCCTTCGCCCGGGCTCAAAGCGCCCGCGGATTCGCCCGCAGATCCGCTCGGCGAACTCATGGCGCAGCAATCGCAGCGCGGAACATCGCAGGCCTCGTCTGCCGAGGCGCCGCGCGCTTCCGCCACGGCTGTCGCGCCGGCAACTGCACCACTGGTCGCAGGCGATGCAACGATTCGCCCCCAGATCTCCTCGAAGGTCGCGCGCGGCCCCGCACCGACGGCGAGCCGAACCGACCGCCTCATCATCGTCGCGATCGATCCGGGCCACGGGGGCGAAGACCCCGGCGCGAGCGGCGCCCAGGGCACGCGCGAAAAAGACGTGGTGCTGCAGGTGGCTTTCAAGCTGCGCGACCGCATCAACAAAGCCAGCGTCAACGGCAATCCGATGCGCGCATTCCTCACGCGCGACGCCGACTTCTTCGTGCCGCTCTATACCCGGGTCGACAAGGCGCGCCGGGTCCAGGCCGACCTGTTCGTGAGCATTCATGCCGATGCTTTCAGCACGCCCGATGCGCGCGGCGCCAGCGTGTTCGCGCTCAGCCAGCATGGCGCCTCGAGCAGCGCCGCACGCTGGATGGCCAACAAGGAAAACCAGGCCGACAAGGTCGGCGGCATCAACCTCGGCACCCAGGACGCGCAGGTGCAGCGCGCGATGTTCGACATGAGCACCACCGCCCAGATCAACGACAGCCTGCGGCTCGGCAGTGCGATGCTCGGCGAGATTCGCGGCATCGGCGCGCGGCTGCACAAGGGCAGCGTCGAACAGGCCGGTTTCGCGGTGCTCAAGGCGCCCGATATTCCGAGCGTGCTGGTCGAAACCGCTTTTATCAGCAATCCCGAAGAAGAAACGCGGCTGCGCAGCACCAAATACCAGGACGAGCTTTCCGAAGCCCTGATGCGCGGCATCGCGCGCTACTTCGCCAACAACCCGCCGCTCGCGCGCAGCCGGCAGTTGTAAGAAAATCCGCGGCGCCGCTGGGGCGAAAGCGCGCTGGTTACATCGCTTGACTTCGGGTTCAACGCGCCTTTACCTCACGCTGACGCGGCGCCGAGACCGACGCACAAGCCGGCGCGCCGCGCTCCTACAGCGAATGGCGCTGAATCGACGCAAACTCGAATTTTCACCACGAAGCAGGAGATCGAGATGCAAGTCAAGACATGGTTTTGCGCTGCCGGATTGGCGGCGACTCTTGGTCTGGCCGGTTGCGCCGGAACCGGACCGAACCAGAAGCTGGGCATCGGCGGGGGCGCTGTTGGTGGCGCCTTGTTAGGCAATGCGATCGGTGGCAACACGGCCAGTACGGTGGGCGGCGCCGCGCTCGGCGGCTTGATCGGTAACGAAGTCGGTCGCAGTGCCGACGAGCGCAACCGGGTCCGGTATCCGCAAGGTGCAGGCTACTACCCGTCGAACGGTCCGCACTATTGATGGTTGCCAGAGGTGGCTGTCA
This sequence comes from Variovorax sp., assembly GCA_965218415.1. Lineage (GTDB taxonomy): Bacteria > Pseudomonadota > Gammaproteobacteria > Burkholderiales > Burkholderiaceae_C > Variovorax. The sequence continues at coordinate 1,576,985 of CBDCKT010000003.1, read as the reverse complement.
GCCGGCGCGATTTTCCGGCTGTACAGCCAGCAGCTTTTCTTTTTTACCGGCCCGCCAGGCGCCGAAAATCGCAATCAGACCGGGTATCAAGATCAATCCCCAGATAATCTTGTCGAGGTGCGCACGCACCCATGGCAAATTGCCGAAAAAATAGCCCGCCGACGCGACACCGACGACCCACAGCAGTGCGCCCACGACGTTGTACAGCGTGAATTGGGTCCGGCTCATCGCCGCGACGCCACCGACGAATGGCGCGAAAGTTCGCACAAAAGGCATGAAGCGCGCGAGGATAATCGTGACGCCGCCATAGCGTTCGTAGAACGCATGCGCCTGGTCGAAGGCCTTTTTGTTGAACCAGCGCGAACTCTCCCATCCGAACACCTTTGGTCCCAGGTAGCGGCCGATACTGAAATTGCACTGGTCGCCGAGAATCGCAGCGACGATCAGCAGCGGCACCGCGAGCGTAAAACTCATCAACCCCGCTCCGCACAATGCACCAACGACGAAGAGCAATGAATCGCCGGGCAGAAACGGCATCACCACCACGCCGGTTTCGACAAAAATAATCGCGAAGAGCAGCGCATAGACCCAGGGCCCGTAAGCGATGACGAAGGCTTCCAGGTGCTTGTCGACATGCAGGATGAAGTCGATCAGATAGCTCACAATTTCCATGGCCGGCATTATCCCTGTCGAAAATTAGCCGCAACACGCCTCATGCACATTCGCGCAGCAACCGATTTCGATTGGCCCGCCATCTGGCAGATCCTGGAGCCGGTCATTCGCGCGGGCGACACCTACACCTTCGCACCAGACCTTTCCGAGGCCGATGCGCGTGCCGCATGGATGCATCAGCCATCGGCCACTTTCGTCGCATGTCTCGACAAGGCAGAACATTCCGGCCGCGAAGCGCTGCTCGGCACGTATTTCATCAAGCCGAATCAGCCGGGCAACGCCGCGCATGTCTGCAACTGCGGCTATGTCACGGCAGGGAGCGCGACAGGCCGAGGGGTTGCCGCAGCGATGTGCGCGCACTCGCAAGCCGAAGCACTCGCGCGGGGCTTTCGCGCGATGCAATTCAACTTTGTGGTGTCGAGCAACGAACGCGCGGTGCGGCTATGGCATCGACTCGGCTTTGCCACGGTCGGCACCTTGCCGGGCGCGTTCAGGCATCCAGCTCGTGGCTTCATCGATGCCTTCGTGATGTTCAAGACATTGGTGCGTTGATGCTGCGTCGATCGTCAGTTTCATCGGCGATCCTAGAATCGTCCGGGTGACTGCATTCCCTGCTCCTACCGATGCCGTGCCAGAGGCCTCGACCTGGCGCACGGCAGCGCGACATCCGATCCGCGACCTGCCCGACACCCTCGTCAGCCAGATCGCCGCCGGCGAAGTGGTCGAGCGGCCCGCGTCGGTCGTGCGCGAGCTGCTCGACAACGCCCTGGACGCCGGCGCGCGCCGCATCACGCTGAGGCTCTCGGCCGGCGGGGTGCGATTGATCGCGGTCGAAGACGACGGGGTCGGCATCGCGCGGGCCGATCTCGCGCTCGCCTTGCGCCGGCATGCAACCAGCAAGATTGCGAGCCTCGCTGATCTTGAAACCGTGGCGACGATGGGTTTTCGCGGCGAGGCGCTGGCTGCGATCAACGCGATCGCCGAATTGACGCTGGTGTCGCGCGCGGCGAGCGCTGATGGCGGCGATCGCGCTGAAAGCGCCTATGCGCTCGACGGCCAGACCGGCGAATTGCAACCGGCGGCCCGCGCGGTCGGCACCACCGTGTTGGTGCGCGAACTGTTCTTTGCGACGCCCGCGCGGCGCAAGTTCCTGAAAACCGATGCGACCGAACTCGCGCATTGCGTCGAAGCGGTGCGGCGGCATGCGCTGGCCCGGCCCGACGTGGCATTTGCGATTTGGCACGACGGCAAGCTCGTCGAGCAATGGCGCGAGCAGGACAACGAACGCGCCGAAAGCGCCGAAAGCGCCGATGGCGGCGATGCGATGCTGGCCATGGAAGGCACGGCATCGCTGCAGCGCCGCATCGCCGATGTGCTCGGCGACGACTTCATGGCCGGCAGCATCGCCTTCACCCACACGCAAGGCGCGTTGCGCGTGAGTGGCCGCGCCGGCATTCCCGATGCCGCGCGCGCGCGCGGCGACCGGCAGTTTTGCTATGTCAACGGCCGCTTCGTGCGCGACAAGGTGATCGCGCATGCCGCGCGCAGCGCCTACGAAGACGTGTTGCACGGCCAACGCCAGCCGATCTATGTGCTGTATATCGAGATCGACCCCGCACGGGTCGACGTGAACGTGCATCCGACCAAGATCGAGGTGCGGTTCCGGGACAGCCGCGAAGTGCATCAGGCAGTACGGCACGCGATCGAAAACGCGCTGGCCACGCCGCGCGCCGGCGCGGCATTGACAGACTCGGGCGCGGCCGCCGACAGCGCGAATTCGGACCCCACCAAAACCGTATCGTCGCTCGCTCAGCCCTTGCCTTTTTTCAAGAAGAAAAGTGGCTGAAACGACCGCGCGATGGGCGCAGCCAGCTATTCATTTCGTAGCAGAGCGCGGCTTTGGCGATTCCGCGGCCTTGTGGCCCGCGAGTCGGCCGGAGAGTCGACAAGACGACTGGCCTGACCAACCGGCGGTATCGGACATCCCGCCCGCAGAAGCTGTGCCAACAGACAAAGCAGCATGGCCGCTCGGCCGTGCGCTGGCCCAATTGCAGGGCATCTACATCCTCGCCGAGAACGCGCAAGGCCTGGTGATCGTCGACATGCATGCGGCCCACGAACGGATCGTCTACGAACGGCTTAAAAGTCAGCAGGGCGGCGGCGCGATCGCGAGCCAGCCGCTGCTGATTCCGGCGACCTTCGCCGCCACACCCGAAGAAGTGGCGAGCGCCGAGGCCAACGCCGACCTGCTGCCGACCCTTGGCCTCGACGTGACGCCGTTTTCGAGCCGCACGCTGGCGGTGCGCGCCGTTCCGGCGGCGTTGGCGCACGGCGATGCGGTCGCGCTCGCGCGCAGCGTCCTCGCCGAACTGGCGCAGCACGATGGCGCCACTGTGGTGCAACGCGCCCACGACGAGCTGCTGTCGACGATGGCCTGCCACGGCGCGGTGCGCGCGAACCGGCAACTCACGTTGACCGAAATGAACGCCCTGCTGCGTCAGATGGAAGCCACCGAGCGAAGCGACCAGTGCAATCACGGTCGCCCGACCTGGCGCGCGGTGTCGGTCCGGGAGCTCGATGCGCTTTTCATGCGGGGTCGATAGCGCGTGCAGCGCGTCGTTCAAGCGCTTTACACAACCGGCCTCCCGGCGCCCAGTCGCGTCGATGGCAATTCGGGTGGAACTTTTGGCCGAACCCGGTAATCATTTGTTTCGATGAAACGTTGGACCCTTCTCGCGGCAGCCTTTGCTCTCGCTGCCGCGCTGGCCGGTGGCTGCTCGACCCTCGACCATCGCCAACGCGAATGGATCTTTCAACCCAGCGACCGCAGCTGGGGCGATACTGCCTCGATGACCGAGGGCATGGAAAGCGTCTGGATCGACTTCCAGTCCGAATTGACCGGCCAGCCGGTCCGGCTGCATGGTTTGTGGCTCGCCAATCCGCATGAAGAGCCCGGCGCTGCTGCCAGCCCGGTGCTTCTCTATTTGCACGGCGCGCGCTACAACGTCGAGGGCTCGGCGCCCCGCATCCAGAACATGCACGAACTGGGCTTTTCGGTGCTGGCCATCGATTACCGCGGTTTCGGCAAGAGTTCGGCTGCCTTGCCGTCCGAAGAAACCGCGCGCGAAGACGCACTGGCCGCCTGGAAGTGGCTCGCCCGGCAGCATCCCGCCGCGAAACGTTTCATCTTCGGCCACTCGCTCGGCGGCGCAATCGGCATCGATCTGGCGGCGCGGGTCGACGACGAAAGCGGCACGATCGTCGAAGGCACCTTCTCGTCGATCGCCGATGTGATCTCGACCTTCAAATGGGGCTGGTTGCCGGTCGGCCCGCTGCTGACCCAGCGCTTCGATGCGATGTCGCGGGTCAAGGACATCGGCGCGCCGCTGCTCGTGGTGCATGGCGCGCTCGACAGTCTGATCCGGCCCGAGTTGGGTCGCAAGCTCTACGACGCGGCGACCGTGCCCAAGCTGTTCGTGCTCGTCAAGGGCGGCTCGCACTACAGCACCAATTCGATCGGCGAAGCGCAATACCGCACCGCGCTGTCGCAGTTGTTCAAGATGACGCCGCCGGTCGAGTCCGCGTCCGAAGAATCGTCCGACACCGGCCTGGCTGCGGCTGCGGCTGCGCCTGCCCCGTCGACCCGCCGCGCGGCAGTGCAGGCCCGCGCGCCCGTCAGCGCGAACGCGCAATCGCCGCAGCAGCCGCAGCGGCCGTTGCACCCGCGTCGGGCCCAGAGCGCAGTGCCGACGCTTTGAACGGAGCGCCGCGCTGGATCGGCATTGCCGGCCCGACGGCCAGCGGCAAAACGGCCGCTGCGCTCGCGGTGGCGGCGGCGCTGCCGGTAGAGATCGTCAGCGTCGACTCGGCGCTCGTCTACCGCGGCATGGACATCGGAACGGCCAAGCCCGCTCGCTCCGAGCGCGCCGAGGTCGCGCACCATCTGATCGACATTCGCGACCCGTCCGAGGCCTACAACGCGGCGGCCTTCGTGGCCGATGCGACGCGGCTCATTGGCGAAATCGACGCGCGCGGCAAGCTGCCATTGCTGGTCGGCGGCACCATGCTTTACTTCAAGGCGCTCATCGACGGCATCGATCCGATGCCGGCGGCCGATCCCGGTTTGCGCGCGCGCATCGAAGCCGAAGCACAAGCATTCGGCTGGCCCGCGATGCACGCGCGTCTGGCGAGCGTTGATCCGCTCACCGCAGCGCGACTGGCGCCGCGTGACAGCCAGCGAATTCAGCGTGCGCTCGAAGTCTGGGATGCGAGCGGAAAGCCGATCTCGACATTTCACGCTATTAATAATATAGCTGACTGCGCACGTGGGGCGGGCGTTTCGATGCTTTTTTCTTTGGAACCAGAGAATCGCAGCTGGCTTCATTCGCGGATCGCCGAACGCTTCGACGCGATGCTTGCGGCAGGTTTTATCGACGAAGTCCGAGCGCTCCGGGAACGTTGTGATCTGTCGGCGGCAACGCCCGCGATGCGCTGCGTCGGCTATCGCCAGGCGTGGGAAATGCTCGATGCGCTTGGTGCCCGAAACCCGAGCGACGTGGACCTTTTCGCGCTTCGCGAACGCGCGGTCGCCGCCACGCGCCAGCTTGCCAAACGCCAACTGACCTGGCTGCGCGGCATGCTGGCGCGGCAAGTGGTCGCGGCCGACGCGCCGGATGCGCCGCAGCAGGTCGTGAGGCTCGTACAGGCGATGCGCCAGATCGCCTCCCCGCCGGAGTTGCACCGGTGACACTCGTCGTCACCCGGCTCGCCAAGCGCTATGGCGACAGCGTCGTGTTCGAAAACGTCAGCCTGGAAGTTGGGAACGGCGAGTTCGTCGCGATCGTCGGCGAATCCGGTGTCGGCAAATCGACGCTGCTCAACTGCATGGCCGGGCTCGACGATTGGGACGATGGAACGATCCTGCACGACGGCGTCGATCTGCATGCGCTCGATGCCGAAGCCCGCGCACGCTGGCGGCGCGACCATGTCGGTTTCGTGTTCCAGGCCTTTCATGTGCTGCCGCATCTGGACGTCGCGCAGAACATTGCACTGCCGCTGATGCTGCAAGGTAGCCGCGATGCGGCCGACAACGCCGAGAGGGTCGCGCAGATGCTCGCTGTGGTCGGGTTGGCCGGTCTCGGCGAGCGGCTGCCGCAGCAACTTTCGGGCGGCCAGCTGCAGCGGGTCGCGATTGCGCGCGCGCTGGTGCACCGGCCTTCGCTGTTGCTGGCCGACGAGCCGACTGGCAACCTCGATCCGACCACCGGCGCCAAGGTCATCGACACTCTGATCGCACAAACCCGCGAACACGGCGCGTCTCTGGTGCTGGTCACGCATTCCGAAGCGGCTGCGCAGCGTGCCGATCGGCTGCTGCATTTGCGGGTCGGGGGCATTGTTTCGGACCCATCGAATTGAGAAGCCGTGCATGGAACAATCGAGCGATGAATACTTTTGATTCAAATCGCATCCGGCGAAAAATTGGCCACTTTCTCGGCACAGCGGTTCTTGCTTGCGCAGGCACGGTGCAATCCGCGCCGATGCATGCGGTACCGGGAGACATCGTCGATGGTTCGGGAAAGGTCGTGCCGTCGGCCTATCGCGACATCGCTGCACAAATGGGCACCGATGCCGGCGTGGCCTACCTGTACGGCGCGCCCGCGTCGAAAGCCGTTAGTGAGCGCTCTGACCCGACCTGGTTCCAGCGGCCGGACCACGGCTTTATCTCCGACCAGAACGGCGGCGAGCGGCAGTGCAATCCCGGCCACTGCGGCACCTGGCAGGTGGGCGACTACAGCAAGCGCATCGGAGACTACTCATCGAACATCGGCCATGTCGCGTTCGTGGCCGACGCGCCCGATGCGCGGGTCGGCGTCAGCGACCTTCAGATCAGCTCTGCGAACAACAGCGTATTCGCGCAAAAACCCCAACTGTCGTGGACGTTGTACGGCGGCGGGCTCGACGAAATCAATGCGGTCAAGTACCGCGCCGAGGGCAAGGATGCTTCCCGGCCGGTTGCGGTGGCGCGTTGCCGCGGCCGACCGGGCTGGTGCATCAGCTCGATCGTGGCCTACAAGAGCGGCCTCATCGCGACGGCGGGCAACAACACGGCGCGCAACCTGGCTTCGATCCAGCTCCCGAAAGACAAGGTGCCCACCGCCATCGCGGTCACCAACTCGAGCGAATTCGCGCTGGTCACGGTGTGGGACACGACCCGTCTGCGCGGTGAAATCGCCGTCATCGCACTGACCGGCATCGCGCAGGGTGCGACCATGACACAGCCGGCCAAGGGCGACTGGTGGGGCGAATGGCGCGCGCCGCATCCCGGTCTGCCCAATCTCGGCAACGTCGGCTACATGAAGCTGCTCGGCTTCGTTGCGCTGCCCGACATGCAAGCGCCGACGGCTATTTCGGCGACCACCGGCGTCAACCGCTTCGCCTACCTCAGCGCCGGCGCCCCGAACCACGACACGCCCGGCAACATGACGCTCGCCGACCCGCAAAAGCGGCAGGCCTTCATGGCCGGCGGCAAGTGGAAGGATTCGTACGCCAAGTCAGGCATCGCCGTGGTCGCATCGAAGTCGGAGCGCAAGATCGCATTCGTCGATCTTTCGCCGCTGTTCGCTTTTTATGCGGACATGTATTTCGGCCCGCTGCGCAGCTTCGAGCGGACCCGGGACATCGGCCCGCGCGACGATCAATGGCCATTCACATTCGCACATGCCGCGTCGCAGACGCCGAAGCTTCTGAAGACCGTCAAACTTTCACAGCGTCCCGGCGCCGTGGAAACCTATGCCTGGGGGGCCGACAAGCGGGCCTGGGTCGCGACCGAAGAAGGCAGGCTCCACACCTGGGATCTGGGCGGCTATCCCGGCGACGGATCACCCGAGCGGATTCGGGAGATCGGCAGCATCGCGGTCGGCCTCAATCCGACGGGCGTCACCTTGCAGAAAGCGAAGGACGGCAAGAGCAATTACTCCAAACCGCTCGATACCGTGATCGTGACGTCGCGCGGCGATCGGCGCATCGACTGGATACGCTTCACCGATGGCACGGCCGAAGGGAAAATTGTCCGCACCCTGCGCTCGTCGCGTCTGGTCGACCCGATTTCGACCGAAGACGCTTCGAACCACGGCACCGAGTCCTATCTGATTTCGGTCGCCGACTACGGCGGCCGCGCGCTGCGCAACTACCGGTACGGCCCGATCATCATGCACACCTACAAGGAGGGCTGCCAGCCGCCCGAGGGTTGCGGCATGGGCAAGACGGGAAAGGATCCGTTCGAGTACGGCGGTGCGTTCGAATTGCCGGGCAAGCCGTTTGCGATCGTCGGCGCGAACATTCCCTGAGCGGCTCGGCGCGCCAACCGACTAGGCGTCGCCCCCGAGCATCGCCGCATAGCGCGCCAGATCGACATTCCCGCCGCTCAGAATGACGCCGATGCGCGAACCTTTCAGCCCGGCATCGGCTTCGAGCGCCGCGCAAGCGCCGGCGAACGCCAGGCAACCGGTCGGCTCGACCACGAGCTTCATGCGCTCGGCGAAGAAGCGCATGGCATCGATGAGTCGCGCATCGCTCACGGTGACGATTTCGCGCACTTCGCGTTGAATGATCGGAAACGTGAGCTGGCCCAGATGCTGGGTCTGGGCGCCATCGGCAATCGTTTTCGGCGTATCGATGTGGACGATCCGTCCCGCCGCGAGCGACTGCTGGCCGTCGTTGCCGGCTTCGGGTTCGACCCCGACCAACGCGCACTCGGGAGAGAGCGCACGCGCGGCCAACGCTGCACCCGCCAGTAAGCCGCCTCCGCCGAGGCAGACGTAGAGCCGGTCAAGCGGCCCGGTTTCCTGGATCAGTTCGAGGGTCGCGGTGCCCTGCCCCGCGATCACGTCGGGATGGTCGTACGGCGGTATCAAGGTCATGCCGCGTTCGGCTGCGAGCCGCGTTGCCAATGCCTCGCGGTCTTCGGCAAACCGGTCGTACAGCACCACTTCGGCACCATAGCCGCGGGTCGCGGCGAGTTTGGTGGCCGGTGCGTCTTTCGGCACGACGATCACGGCCGGCATCGCCAGCTCGCGCGCCGCGAGGGCGATGGCTTGCGCATGATTGCCCGACGAAAACGCCAGTACGCCGCCCCGGCGTTGGCCATCGTCGAATTTCGAGAGCGCATTGAACGCACCGCGGAACTTGAACGCACCCATGCGCTGAAAGTTCTCGCACTTGAAAAACAGGTCGGCGCCCCAGCGCGTATCGGCTGTGGCAGAGCGCATCACCGGCGTGCGGTGCGCGTGGCCTTCGATCCGTGCGGCAGCAGCGACGACGTCGGCATATTCGGGCAATGACGGCATGGCACGAGCTTAGCGCTTCGTTGTGCAAATTGAGGCGCCTCGGCACGCGATCTATTCGTTCGCCATTGCCAGACGATACGGCCCGCTGATGGACAAGGGCAACTCCAGCTCGGACTCACCGCCTCGCTGCCGATCGGGTACCGTGCCGCTTGCATGTTCACGCTGCTTCGCACCTTTTCGTGGCAAGAGCTGCGCCACCATCCGTGGCGCAACGCGGCTGCGGTGGTCGCGGTGATGCTCGGCGTCGCGCTGGCGTTTTCGGTGCATCTGATCAACGCGTCGGCGCTCGACGAATTCTCGAGTGCGGTGCGCTCGGTCAATGGGCAACCCGATCTCCAATTGCGGGCGGCCCGGGGCAGCTTCGATCAGGCCCTCTTCACGCGCGTGGCGCGCGACCCGCGGGTGGCGCTGGCGAGCCCGGTGCTCGAGGTCGACACCGCCGCGCTCACCGAGGGCCATCCGACGCCGCTGCCGCTGCGCGTGATCGGCGTCGATGCGTTGGCGTTGCCGACCATCGCGCCGGGTCTGATGCCCGCGCCCGCCAAGGGCGCCGGACGTTTTGCACTCTTTGCACCGAACCAGGTATTTTTGAATCCCGCGGCGCGCAAGGCGCTCGGCGCAGCGACCGGGTTGCAACTGAAGGACGGCTCTTCATTACATCGGGTTCAAGTCGCAGGCACCGTTGCGGCCGGCGGCGCCGCACTCGCGGTGATGGACATCGGCGCCGCGCAGGATCTGTTCGGGCGCGATGGCGAACTGACGCGGATCGATTTGCGGCTGGCCGCCGGCGTCGACCAGGCGGCGTTCGCGCGGGATTCGAAGCGTGCGCCGGACTGGCCCGCGGCGGTTCAGATCGCCGAGCCCGGCGATTCGAACGAACGGGTGTCGAACCTTTCGCGCGCCTATCGCGTGAACCTCACGGTGCTGGCGCTGGTCGCGCTTTTTACCGGCGCGTTTCTGGTGTTCTCGGTGCTGGCGTTGAGCGTCGCCAAGCGGGCGCAGCAATTTGCCCTGCTGGGCGTGCTCGGTCTCACGCCGCGTGGCCGTCTCGCCCTGGTGTTGGCCGAATCGCTGGCGCTCGGCTGTATCGGAAGCGCACTCGGCATCGCGCTCGGCACGGGGCTCGCATTCTTCGCGCTGCGGGTGCTCGGCGGCGACTTGGGCGGCGGCTATTTCTCGGGCGAATCGCCGGCCTTGCAATGGCAAACCGGCGCTGCGCTGCTTTACGGCGCGCTGGGCGTGATCGCTGCGATGGTCGGCGGCTGGCTGCCGGCGCGGGCCGCGCAATCGTTGCCCGAGGCCCAGACCTTGAAAGGCCTGGGAGCGGCGCCGCAACGCGCCGGCCATCGCTGGCTGGCGCCGACGCTGGTCGCGGCGGGCGTGCTGCTCGGATTCGCACCGCCGATCGCTGGCATGCCGATCGCCGCCTATGTGTCGGTGGCTTTGCTGCTGGTCGGCGGGATCAGCGGCTTGCCGGCGCTGATTGCGTTGATCTACGACCGGTTGGCGCCGCTCTTCGCCGACCGCTTGCTGCCATTGCTGGCGCTGGAACGCGCACGGCGCATGCGCGGCACCGCGGCGGTGGCGGTGAGCGGCGTGGTCGCCAGCCTGAGCCTGGCGGTCGCGTTGACGGTGATGGTGGCGAGCTTTCGCGATTCGGTCACGCGCTGGCTCGACGTGGTGTTGCCGGCCGACTTGTATGTGCGCACGGCCGAAGGCGTGGGCACCGGCGATCGCGGTGTTTTCGATCCGGCGCTGGTGCAGGCGATCGCTGCGTCGCCGGGTGTGGCACGGGTCGACACATTGCGCGTGGCGAAGGTGTCGCTCGATGCGGCGCGGCCACCAATCACGTTGCTCGCGCGGCGTTTCTCGAAAACCGGCGTTGCACCGGATGGCGCTGCGCCCGCTGATTCGAAAAGCAACGCATTCGACGCTGAAGCCGAACGCGTTTTGCCACTGGTCGGCGCCTCGCTGCCGGTGCCCGAAGGCCGAATCGGGATCTGGGTCAGCGAGGCGATGGTCGATTTGTACGGCGCGGTGCCAGGCGATGCATTCGATCCTCTTTTTAAGGCCTTCGGGCCTGAAACGCCCGTCCCACATGCGCGGGCAGCTGCATTTTTCGTAGCAGGCGTATGGCGTGACTATGTTCGTCAATTCGGCTCGGTGGTGCTCGATGCGCGCGACTATGCGCGACTCACCGGCGACAGCAGCGCGAGCGACCTGTCGCTCTGGCTCGCACCCGGCGCGAACGAGGCAGATGTGCAAGCTGCCGTGCGCAAGCTCGCGAGCAAGGCGACCGGCCTCGCCGACGATGCACTCACGATCGCGTCGGTCGACCAATTGCGCGCGACCTCGTTGCGCATCTTCGATCGCAGCTTCGCAGTCACCTATTGGCTGCAGGCGGTCGCGATCGCGATCGGCCTTTTCGGTGTCGCGGCGAGTTTTTCGGCCCAGGTGCTCGCGCGGCGCAAGGAGTTCGGACTGCTCGCGCACCTGGGGTTCACGCGGCGACAAGTGCTCGCCGTGGTCGCGGGCGAAGGCGCGGCGTGGACCACCATCGGCGCGCTCGCGGGCCTCGGGCTCGGGCTCGCGGTGTCGGTGGTGCTCGTGCATGTGGTGAACCCTCAGAGCTTTCACTGGACGATGGACTTGCTGCTGCCGTGGAGTCGGCTCATCGCGCTGTGCGCGGCTGTCGTTGCAGCCGGCACAGTCACCGCATGGCTCGCGGGGCGCGCCGCCGCGTCGCGGGACGCGGTGCTGGCCGTCAAGGAGGATTGGTAGTGGACGCGCCAACGATCTCGCGCCGGGCCTTGTTGCTCGGCGCGCTCATGGCGAGCGGCCTCGCGCGCGCGTTGCCTGCAAGGCCGCTCTCTTTCCCGCGCGATTTCGGCAGCCACCCCGAGCGCAATATCGAATGGTGGTACATCACCGGCGAAGCGCGCACGGGACAAGGCAGCGACGCGCGGCAGTTCGGCTTTCAGGTCACGTTCTTTCGCTCGAGAGTCGATGCGACCCAGGCGATGCGCTCCGCGTTCGCGGCGAAGCAGCTGATCTTTGCGCATGCGGCGCTGACCGACCTGCAAGGACGCAAGCTCTGGCACGACCAGCGCATTGCGCGCGCGGGCATGGGCATCGCGAGCGCAGGCGAGGACGACACCGATGTGCGGCTGCGCGACTGGTCACTCGCGCGCACCGCAGACGGCTATTCGGCCGAGATTCCAGCGAACGAATTCAACCTCCGACTTCAGTTTTCGCCGACCCAGCCGGTACTCTTGCAAGGCGATGCGGGTTTGTCACGCAAAGGCCCGAAGCCCGAGGAGGCGAGCTACTACTACAGCGAGCCGCAACTCGCAACGCGAGGCGCTCTGACCTTGCGCGGACAGCGCTTCGAGGTGCGGGGAACCGCATGGCTCGACCATGAGTGGAGTGACGCATTTCTGGCGCCCAACGCGGTCGGCTGGGACTGGATCGGCATGAACCTCTTCGACGGCAGCGCGTTGACGGCATTCCGGTTGCGCGATGCCGCGGGTGGCGCGATCTGGGCTGGCGGTTCCTTTCGCAGCCCGAACGGCGCTGCGCGAGTGTTCGGCGCCGAAGAAGTCCGCTTCGAGCCGCTGCGGCGATGGCGCAGCCCCGCCAGCGAGGCGAACTATCCGGTCGAGTGGTCGGTTCGAACACCAGCCGGAAATTTCGTCGTGAAAGCGCTGCTCGACAACCAGGAACTCGACAGCCGCGGCTCGACCGGCGCGATCTACTGGGAAGGCCTCAGCGCGCTGCTCGACGCGAATGGCAAAGAAGTCGGACGCGGCTATCTGGAGATGACCGGCTACGCGAGTGCGCTGAGGCTATAAGCGCCGTCGTGCGCGCCGCGCAAGGTTTCCGGTTTTCGTGCGCGATGTGCTGACAACGGTCGGGCTCCTCGTCCGGCGATCGACGACGCCGCATTTGCGCGAGCATTGCCTTCTTCAACAAGGAAACGCCAATGGACGACACACGTGTCTGGAATTTCGAAGAAGGTCTGTGGACCGGCGACGCGGCGCACTACCGCGAGTTGATCGACGACGAATGTCTGATGGTGCTGCCGGAACCGCCATACGTCATGAGCGGTCAGCAGGCGATCGAAGCTGTCGCGTCGACGCCGCGCTGGTCGAGCGTCGCGCTTTCTGAAAAACAGATCGCAAGGCCCGAGGAAGGACTGATCGTGGTCGCCTACCAGGCGCTCGCGAAGCGCGAAGGCAAAGACGAATACAGGGCGCACTGCACTTCGACCTACAGACGCCTGGAACACGAGAAGTGGCGCGTGGTGCAACACCAGCAGACACCGCCGATTCAGGCTTGAGCGCGCCGGGTCGATGCGCGTTCGTGTGTGGTCGTGCGCACTTGGCTCGCCACGATTGCTATAGTTTATATAGCTGTCTGCGCAGGCGCAGTAACGGTTTCAGGCCTTTTTCATTTAAGTCGCGCAGCCTTGAGTGTTGACGTACAACGCATACAACGACTGGCTCGCGGCCATGAAAACGCGATGCCGCGCGCGCCCGCCGAAGCACAGGTTCGCGCAACGTTCGGGCAGGTGAATGTGGCCGATCGGCGCGGCATCGGGTGCGAAAATTCGCACGCCGTTCTGGCCTTCGCCGCCCCAGCCGGCCCACAGATTGCCTTCTATATCGCAGCGGAAGCCATCGGGCGAATGGCCCGGCGCGCAATCGATAAAGACGCGGTCGTTCGACAATTTCGTGCCATCAGCGCTCAGGTCGAAGACCCGAATGCGGCGTGGATCGGCGCCTGATTCAACGACGTACAAACGGCTTTCGTCGGGCGTGAAGCACAAGCCGTTTGGTCGCGCGATCGCGTCGGACACCACGCTCACGGCGCCACTGCGACCATCGACCCGATAGAGATGGGTCGGCAACTCGGCCTCGGCCCGATCGCCTTCGTAGTGGCTGAGCAAGCCGAAGGGCGGATCGGAAAACCAGATCGAGTTGTCGGATTTCACGACCACGTCGTTCGGTGAATTGAGCCGTTTTCCCTCGAACTGATCGCAGATGACGGTAATGCGACCGTCGTATTCGGTTCGCGTCACGCGCCGCGCGCCATGCTCGCAACTCACCAGGCGGCCTTGCCGATCGCGCGTGTTGCCGTTTGCGAAATTGGACGGCTGCCGGAACGTCGTCGTCGCACCGGTTTCCTCGCTCCAACGTAGGATGCGATTGTTCGGAATATCGCTCCACAGCAGTGCGCGATGGTCGCCGAACCAGACCGGCCCTTCGGCCCATCGACAGCCGGTTGCCAGCCGCTCGACGGCTGCATTGAACAGGCGCAGGCGATCGAAGCGCGCATCGAGTGATTCGATGGCCGGATCGGGATAGCGTTCAGCAGGTTGCCACATGCATCACTCGCTGTGATAAGTCGGCGCGGCGCCGTCGGCGCTAACGCGCCTTGCCACGACCGAACAACGCGATGATCTCGCCCATGATGCCGCGCCGGAACGCGAGCACGCACACGACGAAAATAAGGCCGGTCACGACCGTGACCGACTCGCCAAGCACATTGAACCACCCGATGTGCGTGAGCCCGGCGAGAAAATTGCCGAACTCGCCGACCCGGTTTTCGAGCAGCTCGATCACCGTCGCGCCGACCAGCGGCCCCGAAAGTGTGCCGAGTCCGCCGACCAGGGTCATGAGAATGACGTTGCCCGAGGCTGTCCAGTGAACGTCGGTCAAGGTCGCGAAGCCCAGCACCAGCGTTTTGAGCGAACCCGCGAGACCCGACAAAGCTGCCGAAATTACGAACGCGAGCAACTTGAAGCGATCCACGTCATAGCCGAGCGAAAGCGCGCGCGGCTCGTTTTCCTTGATGCCCTTGAGCACCTGGCCGAACGGCGAATGCACGGTGCGCGCGATCAGCAGAAAGGCCGCAACGACGACGACCAGCGTCACGTAGTACATCGTCAGATCGTCGCGCAGGCTCAACAACCCGAACAACTTGCCGCGTGGCACGCCTTGCAATCCGTCTTCGCCATGCGTGAACGGCGCCTGCAGCGCGACGAAGTACATCATTTGCGCGAGCGCCAACGTGATCATTGCGAAGTAAATGCCCTGGCGCCGGATCGCGAGCCAGCCGAACACCAGACCCAGCAACGCACCGAACAGCGTGCCGGCGATCAAGCCGAGTTCGGGGGTCAGGCCCCACGCTTTCATGATGTAACCGGCGACATAGGCCGAGCCGCCGAAGAACGCCGCGTGGCCGAACGACAACAATCCGGTGTAGCCGAGCAGCAGGTTAAATGCCGACGCAAAAAGCGCGAAGCACAGCAGCTTCATCACGAACACCGGATACAAGCCGATGAACGGCGCTGCGACGAGGCCCGCGAGCAGCAGCGCGTACAAAACGAGCGAAAGCTTCTTCACTTTGCGGCCTTCACTTCTCGCTGCCGAACAAGCCGCTCGGGCGAATCAGCAGAACGATCACCATGATCACGAACACCACGGTGGCCGACGCTTCCGGGTAGAGCACCTTGGTCGCGCCCTCGATGATGCCCAGGCCGAGACCGGTGAGGATCGAGCCCATGATCGAACCCATGCCGCCGATCACGACCACGGCGAACACGATGATGATGAGGTTCTGGCCCATCAGTGGTGAAACCTGCATCACCGGCGCAGCCAGCACGCCGGCGAAGGCGGCCAGCGCAGCACCGAAACCGTAGGTCAGCGTGACCATCAATGGCACATTGACGCCGAACGCTTCGACCAGCTTCGGGTTCTCGGTACCGGCCCGAAGGTAAGCGCCGAGACGGGTTTTTTCGATCAGGAACCAGGTCGCGAAGCAAATCACGAGCGATGCCACGATCACCCACGCCCGGTAGTTGGGCAAGTACATGAATCCCAGGTTCGTCGCGCCGCGAAGAATTTCGGGTGTGCCGTAGCTCAAACCCGAAACGCCATAAACCGAGCGGAATGCGCCCTCGATCAGCAAAGTGAGCCCGAGCGTAAGCAACAGTCCATAGAGATGGTCGAGCTTGTAGATCCAGCGCAGCAACAGCCGCTCGATCAGGATGCCGAACGCACCGACGATCAACGGAGCGGCAACCAGCATCACCCAGTAATTGATGCCGAAATAATCCATCGCCATCCAGGTCAACACCGCGCCGGTCATGAACAAGGCGCCATGTGCGAAGTTGATGACGTTGAGCAACCCGAAAATCACCGCCAGCCCGAGACTCAGGATCGCGTAGAACGAGCCGTTGACCAGGCCGAGCAGGAGCTGGCTGAGCAGGACATTGAGGTTCATGGCAAAAATCGGCGATGTCGCAGCACTGCGACGCCTGCCATTCGTCGAGCGCGTGGCGCAAGGCCAGCCTTCTGAGCATTGCAGACAGGCTCACCGACTGCGCACACCAGCGCGAACGGGACTAAAAACAATCGTGACGGCGCTATTTCCACAGGGCGCATTTCGATTCGGGCCTCGCGGTGTAAACCTCGTCGCCCGGCATCTTTTTGATGACTTTCAGCAAATCCCATTCGCTTTTCGATTCCGCCGGCTTTTTGGCTTGAACCAGCAGCATGTCGTGCACCATTCGGCCGTCAGGGCGGATCGTTCCTTTCGCATAAAAGTCATCGATTTTCGCCTTTTTGAGTTCGGCCATGACCTTGTCCGCGTCCGTGCTTTTGGCAGTTTCAACCGCCTTCAGATAAGTCATGACCGAGGAATAGTCGGCAGCCTGGATGTCGGTCGGTTTTGCGCCGGTCTTTGCCTCGAATTTGGCAGCCCAGGCGCGCGAAGGCCCATCGGCGTCCCAATACCAGCTCGTCGTGTGCAACAAGCCCTGGGTGACTGTCAGGCCCAAGCTGCGAATGTCGGTCAAAAACACAACCAGACCAGCGATCTTCATCTGCTTGTCGACGCCGAATTCTTTCGCCGCTTTCAACGAATTGACGAAATCTCCGCCCGCGTTGGCGAGCCCGAGAACGTCCGCGTTCGAGGCCTGCGCGCGCAGCAGGAAAGACGAAAAGTCAGAAGCGTTGAGCGGCGCACGAACGCTGCCCAAAACAGTGCCGCCCTTCTCCTTGACGACTTTGCTGGTGTCGGCCTCCACGGCATAGCCGAAGTTGTAGTCGGCGGTCAGGAAGAACCAGCTTTTGCCTCCTGTGTCGACCACGGCAGCACCGGTGGCTCTGGCGAGAGCAACCGTGTCGTAAGCATAGTGAACCGTGTAAGGACTGCATTGCTCATTGGTCAGCGCCGAAGTGGCCGCCCCATTCACGATAAAAACGCGTTTCTTGTCTTGCACCACCTTCGCCACGGCAAGCGCCGCGCCGGAATTGGTTCCGCCCATGATGAGGGTCGCGTCGGCCGTGTCGATCCATTCGCGGACTTTGGACGCGGCGATATCCGCCTTGTTTTGATGATCGGCCGTCAGAAGTTCGATCGGCTTGCCGAGAACCTTGCCGCCGAAATCGTCGATCGCCATCTGGATCGCGGTCGCGCCGTTCTTGCCATCGAAGTCGGCATAAAGGCCCGACATGTCGGTGACGAAACCGATCGTGACCTTCTGCGGGCCTTGCGCTCCTGCGTTGCCGACCAACCCGGCGGCAACCATCGCGAAGACACAAGCTCTCAACCTGACCTGCATGGGAGCGCTCCAGCGTAACGCGTGAATGTCTCGCTTTCGGAGCGACTTGCAAGGGCTTGCAGTGGCCGTAGCGCACGGCCACTGCATCGCCCACGCGCCATCACTTCCAGAGCGCGCATTTGCTGTCGGCCTTGCTCGTGTAAGCCTCCTCGCCGGGGATCGTCTTGATGACCTTGAGCAGGTCCCATTCGCCCTTCGATTCAGACGGCTTTTTCGCTTCGACCAGCAACATGTCGTGCACCATTCGGCCGTCAGGACGGATCGTGCCCTTGGCGTAGAAATCGTCGATCGGCAGTTTTTTCAGTTCGGCCATGACCTTGTCTGCGTCGGTTGTCTTGGCAGCCTGGACAGCCTTCAGGTACGTCGTGGTCGCGGAATAATCGGCCGCCTGGATATCGGTTGGCTTCGAGTTCATCTTGGCCTCGTACCTGGTAGCCCATTTGCGGGTCGCGTCGTTGGTGTCCCAGTACCAGCTGGTGGTGTGCAGCAGGCCCGCCGCGGTTTTCAGGCCGAGGCTGTGTACGTCGGTCAGGAACACCAGCAAGCCGGCGAGCTTCATGGTCTTGTCGACGCCGAAATCTTTTGCGGCCTTGATCGAATTGACCGTGTCGCCGCCCGCGTTGGCCAGTCCAAGCACCTGGGCTTTGGAGCCCTGCGCTTGCAGCAGGAACGACGAAAAGTCGGACGTGTTGAGCGGCGCATTCACCGAGCCGACGATGGTGCCGCCCTTGGCCTTGACGACTTTGCTTGTGTCGGCCTCGAGCGCGTGACCGAACGCATAGTCGGCCACCAGAAAGAACCAGCTTTTGCCACCCGTATCGACCACTGCAGCGCCGGTGCCCTTGGCGAGCGCGACGGTGTCATAGGCGTAGTGAACGATATACGGACTGCATTGCGCATTGGTCAACGCCGAAGTGGCAGCCCCATTGGTGAAGAACACGCGCTTCTTCTCGGTCGCCACTTTCGCGACTGCGAGACCGACGCCGGAGTTGGCGCCGTGGAAAATCATCGTGGCGCCGGCCGTGTCGATCCACTCGCGAGCCTTGGAGGCGCCGATGTCGGCCTTGTTTTGATGGTCCGCGGTGATCAGCTCGATCGGCTGACCCAGCACTTTGCCGCCGAAATCGTCGATCGCCATCTGGATCGCGGTCGCGCCGCCCTTGCCTTCGAGGTCGGCATAAAGGCCGGACATGTCGGTCTCGAAACCGATGACGACCTTTTCCTGCGCATGCACGGCATGGCTTGCGAAGCCTGCTGCGGCCAGCATCAGCACGGTGAGATTGAGTGTAGCTTTCATAGGGTCTCCTTACGTTGATTGAAAGGCAATGTCGAGTAAATCGGCGACTCAGACGCCGAGCAGTTCGTGAAGCACCGGCATCTTGGCATCGAGCTCTTTCGATTCGAATGCTTCGACCATGCGGCCGTGCTCCATCACGTAGAAGCGATCCGCCAGTGGCGCCGCAAAGCGGAAATTCTGTTCGACCATGACCACCGTGTAGCCCTTGGCGCGCAAAGTCATGATCATTCGGGCCAATGCCTGCACGATCACCGGCGCCAGGCCTTCGGAGATTTCGTCGAGCAAAAGCAGCTTCGCGCCGGTGCGAAGGATGCGGGCCACCGCGAGCATCTGCTGCTCGCCACCCGACAGCCGGGTGCCCGGGCTGTTCTTGCGCTCGGCCAGGTTCGGAAACATCTCGTAGATTTCGGCGACCGACATACCGGCCCCCGCGCCTGCAAGCTCAGGCGGGAGCAGCAGATTTTCCTCGCACGACAAGCTCGCGAAAATGCCGCGTTCCTCCGGGCAGTAGCCGATGCCCTGATGCGCGATGCGATGCGTCGGCATGCGGATCGTCTCGACGCCGTTGACCTGAATATGGCCCTTCCGCGTGCCGACCAAGCCCATGATGGAGCGCAACGTCGTGGTCCGGCCGGCGCCGTTGCGACCGAGCAAGGTGACAACTTCGCCGGGTTGCACCGCCATGTCGACGCCGTGCAATACATGCGACTCGCCATACCAGGTATGCAGGTCTTTCAGCTCGAGCGCAGCCGTCATGTCAGTACGCACCTTCCAGTAGTGCGTCGGCGCTGCCCATGTAGGCCTCCATCACCTCGGGATTGTTCGACACCTCTTGATAGGGGCCCTCGGCCAAAACCGCGCCGCGCTGCAAAACCGTGATGGTGTCGGCGATGTCGGCCACAACGCTCATGTTGTGCTCGACCATCAGGATGGTGCGGCCTTTGGACACACGCTTGATGAGCTCCGCAACTCGCCGCACGTCTTCGTGGCCCATGCCCTGGGTCGGCTCGTCCAGCAGCATCAGCTCGGGCTCCATCGCGAGCGTGGTCGCGATTTCGAGCGCTCGCTTCTGGCCGTAGGGCAGATTGACGGTTTGCTCGTTGGCCAGATCTTCGAGTCCGACCTCGGCCAACAAAGCACGCGCCCTTGCATCGAGCATTGAAAGCGACTTTTCACTCTTCCAGAAATGAAATGAACTACCGAGCGCGCGTTGCAGGCCGAGCCGCACGTTCTCCAGCAAGGTCAGATGAGGGAACACGGCGGAAATCTGAAACGAGCGAATGACGCCGCGCCGCGCGATCTGGGCCGGCTTTTCGCGCGTGATGTCTGTGCCGTTGAACAAAATCGAGCCCGAAGTCGGCTCCAGAAACTTGGTCAACAGATTGAAGCAGGTCGTCTTGCCAGCACCGTTCGGGCCGATCAACGCATGGATTGCGCCGCGCCGGACCGAGAGGTCGACCTGACTGACCGCGGTGAACCCCTTGAACTCTTTGGTGAGCTGGCGCGTTTCCAGAATGAAGTCGGTCATGGGGCCATCGAATCGACGGTCGGCAAGAAAAATCCGAAACCCTCACGCAACTTGAAAGCTGCTGCAAGGCACTGCCGGCACGTCTGTCCGGAGGATTCGATTCTGCCGCAGCCCAGCGCTGCCGCTACTGGGGCAAATGCCGATACTTGACTGATGGAGCGCGGTCTGGCGGTCACGCGTGACCGCCTTCGCAGGCGCAATCCATGGTTCTGACGCCTGCTCCAGCCAACCTGGCCGGGACGCTTCAGGTCAATGCGCTCCTGCTGCGGCGGCGGCACCCGCGCCACTGCGCTCGGGGCGTGACAGCCATACCAGCGGAATGAGCAGTATGAACAGCAACGCCGAGCCGTAAAAAAGATCGTTCGCCGCCAGCATGAAAGATTGCTGCGTCACGATGCCGTTGAGCTGGCCGAGCGCCTGCTGCATGGTGAGACCGTTTTGCATGAGCCCCGAGATGGTGCTCATCGCTGTCGCATTGCCCGTGTTGATGGCCTCGGAAAGCTGCGCGTGGTGCAGGATGGCGCGGTTCTCCCAAAGCGTGGTTGCAACCGAGGTGCCCATCGCGCCAGCGGTGATCCGCGCGAAGTTCGACAGACCCGAAGCCGCCGCGATGCGCTCTGGCGGCAAACCCGACAGCGTGATCGTCACCAGCGGAATGAAGAAGAACGCCATCGCCACGCCCTGGATGATCGTCGGGATCATGATGGTGGCAATGTCGGCCTGGGTGTTGAACCGCGAGCGCATCCACAGCACGAGCGCGAATATGACGAACGAAAAAGTCACATAGCGCCGCGGATCAACCTTGCCGATCGTGATGCCGACAATCGGCGACAGGACGATCGCGAGCAAGCCGACCGGTGCCAGCACGAAGCCCGCCTCGGTCGCCGTGTAACCCATGAACTGTTGCAACCACAGCGGCAGCAAAACGACGTTGCCGAAGAAAAGGCCATAGCCGACGGCCGTCGCCAAAGCGCCGGTCCAGAAGTTCCGGCGCTTGAAGAGCGACAGATCGACGACCGGATGCTCTTCGGTCAGTTCCCAGATCAGAAAAAACGCGAAGCCGACCGCAGCGACTGCCGCAAGCGAGACGATCAGGCCCGAATGAAACCAGTCGAGCTCTTTGCCTTTGTCGAGCATCACCTGCAAAGAACCGACCCAAATCACGAGCAGCGACAGCCCGATCGAATCGATCGGCAGTGCGCGCGTCGGCGTTTCGCGTTTGGCATAGATCGACCACGTGACTGCGGCGGCAATCAAGCCGACCGGCAGGTTGATATAGAAGATCCACGGCCACGAAATGTTGTCGGTGATCCAGCCGCCCAGAAGCGGTCCCATGACCGGCGCGACCAAGGTCGTCATCGCCCACATCGCCTGCGCCAACCCGGCCTTGGCGCGCGGATAACTCGCCAGCAACAGTGTCTGGGAAAGCGGAATCATCGGCCCGGCAACGAAGCCCTGGGCAGCGCGGAAGGCGATCAGGATCGGCATCGACGGCGCGAGTCCGCACAGCAGCGAGAACAGCATGAAAAGCAGGATGCTGCCGAGAAATAGCTTGACCTGACCGAAGCGCTGCGACAGCCAGCCGGTGAGCGGCACCGCGATCGCATTGGCAACCGCAAAACTGGTGATGACCCAGGTTCCCTGCGTGAAGCTCACGCCTAGATCGCCCGAAATAGCCGGCAGCGATACGTTCGCGATCGATGAGTCGAGCACGTTCATGAACGTGGCGGCCGAGAGCGCCACCGTGCCCCAGGCGCGCGCCGCGCCTTCGAGCGGCGGATGCGCTGCGGCAACCACCGCAGCAGGGGCGGTCGGTGCTGCCGGTAACGCGCCCGGTGAAGCGCCCGGCCCGGCCGGCGCGGCGGAAGATGCGGCGGTCGCCATCGGATAACCCCGCTACTTCAGCCGCGGCGAGTCTGCGCGAGGGCGACCTGGGCACCCTTGCGGCGCCGCGATGTCGACTCCGTTGCAGGCTGCGCGCGCGCCGGCTGGACCTCGTCGGCTCCATTTACCGCCGGTTGAGCGCCCTTCCCGAGGTTTTCCGAAATGATGCGCCGGACGTCCTTGTCTGCGCCGTCGTCCAGGCTGCTGTAGACCCGGGTTTGCGAAATCGGATTGCTGCTGGCCGAGCCTGCAAGCGCATTGCCGTTCAGATTTGTCACGTCGATCGTCGCAACCATCGACAAGCCCACGCGCAGGGGATGCGCCTTGAGTTGCTTCGGATCGAGTTCGATTCGCACCGGCACGCGCTGAACCACTTTGATCCAGTTGCCGGTCGCGTTCTGCGCTGGCAGCAGCGCAAAGGCAGAACCGGTGCCCACGCCGAGTCCGGCGACCTTGCCGTCGAAATCGATCTTGCCGCCGTACAGGTCGGCAGTGAGCTTGACGGGCTGACCGATCCGGATGTCGGCAAGCTGGCTTTCCTTGAAATTGGCATCCACCCAGAGCTGGCCGAGCGGCACGATCGACATCATCGGCGTGCCCGCGGCGACGCGCTGACCCAGTTGAACCGTGCGCTTGGCGACATAGCCATCGACCGGCGCGGGTAACTCGGTGCGTCGGGTGGCCAGGAACGCCTCGCGCACCTTCGCCGCAGCCGCCAGCACCGAAGGATGCCTGGCAACTTCGGTGCCTTCGGTCAGCGATTGATTGCTGACCAGCTGTTCGCGCGCCGCGGCAACTGCCGCTTGCGCCGCCGAATTCGCGCTGCGGGCGTTCGATAATTGTGACTCAGCGTGACTCAATTCTTCCTTCGAGACTGCGCCGTTGCCCGACAGCGCCTGGCGCCTGCGCAAGTCGTCCTGCGCGCGGGCGATGTCACTTTGCGATTTCGCCACATCGGCTTGCCGCAAGCGCACCTGCGCGGCCAGCGAACCGTTGTTGGCATAAAGCGTGCGAACCTGACGTACTGCCTGGGCCAGAGCAGCCTCGGCCTGGTCCAGCGCGACTTTGGCATCGGCGGGATCGAGCTTCACCAGCGGCTGGCCGGCTTTCACGAAGTCGGTGTCGTCGGCCATGATCGCCAGCACCGTTCCGCCGATCTGCGGTGTGATCTGGATCACGTTGCCCTGCACGTAGGCGTTGTCCGTGTCCTCGTAATGGCTGCCGATGAAATACTCGTAAAGCCCCCAGCCCAGCCCTGCGAGTAATACGAGTACGGCAAGCCCGGTCAGCAACTTGCGGCGTTTGCCATTGCCCTTGGGTTTTGGACTGTCGCCGCGAACGGCCGCATTCGGCGCGGGCCTGGCAGAGACATCGTTGAATGCGGGATCTTTGAGATCGGCGGTTTGGGACATGAGAATTTCTTCGGTGAATTCGGAAGGGATCGGCCGCTCAGCGGGCTGCCCCGATTAGGCGGACTAGCGTGTCGCGGTGTGTTCAGCAGCGGCGGTTCGGTCGCCTGCTTGCCAGCCGCCGCCGAGCGCGCGTGCCAGACCGATCTGTGCGTCGAGTTCGCGCGCGACCAGATCGACTGCGAGCCTGCGTTGCGCGAGCACCGAGGTTTCGGCGGTGAGTACGTTCAGGTAGTTGCCCAGCCCCGCGCCGTAACGCTGGCGGGCAATGTCGTAGGCGGCTTCGGCCGCGCGCTCGGCTTCGCGCTGCTGGGCCTGCTGACGCACGATCGACTGCGCCGAGGCCGCCTGATCGGCCGCATCACGCAAGGCGTCGAGCACCGCGGCGTTATAGCTGTCGATGGCCGCATCGAGATCGGCGTTTTTGCCGCGCAGGTTGGCACGCAACCGGCCGCCCTCGAAAATCGGCAATCGCAACGCCGGGCCCACGCCCCACTGCTGGCTGCCGGACTTCAAAAGCCGGTCGAACCCGATACTTTGAAAGCTGGCGAAAGCCATCAGGTTGATGTTCGGATAGAACTGCGATTTGGCGTTGGCCACGTCGCTGGTGGCTGCTTCGACCCGCCAACGCGCGGCGGCAATGTCGGCGCGACGCCCCAGTAGGTCGGCCGGCAGAGAACCGTCAATTGCTATTGATTTAATAGCTGTCAGCGCAGGTGGTTGTAGGGCTTGAGCTGTATTTGGTTCAGCTACAAGCGCATCGAGCGCGTGCTGCGCAATGGCGATCTGCTCGCCGATCGCTTCGATCTGCTGACGTGCTTCAGGCAGCCCGCCTTGGCTCTGATTGAGCTCGAGCTGGGTATCGAGGCCCGCGGCCAGCCGGTCGCGGACCAGACGCAAAGTCTGCTCGCGCTGGGCCAGGGTGCGTTTCGCGACCTCCATTTGCGCATTGAGACGCGCCCATTGCACATAGCTGCGGGCGACATTGGCAGCGAGCAAAACGTGGGCTGCGTCTGCATCGGCAGCGGCCGCATTGGCAGCGCCCAGAGCGGCGTCGAGCGCTGCACGGTTCTTGCCGAAGAAGTCGAGTTCCCAGCCAGCGCTCAATTGCAGCGAGCCCAGGTTCTGCACCGAGCCGCCGAGGGGCGATGGGTAAATGTAGTTGCGGCTGAATTTCTGCCGCGTCGCGTCCAACGCACCGTTGACCTGCGGCAACAGCGCCGACTTCGCCACGACGGTATTGGACTGGGCGCGCTCCATCCGGGCCTGGGCAGCCTGGAGGTTCGGATTCCCCGCGATGGCCTTGTCGATCAGTTGATCGAGCTGCGGATCGCCGAAGGCGCGCCACCAGTCACGGTCGATCGTGCGGGCCGTCGGGGTGCCGTTGATACCCGCCGTCGGCAGGGGCAGCGAGGCCGGTTCGCGCAGCTTGGCATGCGATTCGATGCCCGACATGTCGGCGCAGGCGGCCAGCGCCAGCGCCGCGACCAGAACCGTTGCGACCAGAACCATTGCGCGAAGAGCTGTTGCGCGAAGAACCGTTGCGTGCTCAGCGACCCCGCCGGTGGTTCGAAGCCACTTGCGATCGTTCGGACCACACGGTGCCAGCACAGGACGCATGCGTGAAGCAGGCCCGTTGCCCAGGATTGCACTATCAGCCATTTTTTTCCCTTTGCGCAGCCATCGCCTGGGCGTTGTCCAGAACCCGGCGCAACAAGTTTTGAAGCTGCGTCCACTCCTCGGCGCTGAATCCGGCCAGAAAAGTGTTTTGCACTTTGCACAAAACATGCGGAATTTCGCGTGCGGCAGCCCGGCCTTCATCGGTGAGTTCGATATTGACGACGCGTCGGTCGTCGGTGGAGCGAACGCGGCGGCAAAGACCTTTGGCCTCGAGCCGGTCGAGCAGCCGGGTCATTGCGCCGGTATCGAGCTCGCAATGGCGCGCCAGCTCAGCGACTGTCGTCGCATCGCCCATGTGAAGTTTGTGGAGTGGTATCCACTGGGGATAGGTGGGCCCGCCAGGTCCGCTCAACTGCGATTCGACCGCCAGCGTGATGGCGCTCAGGATCCGGCGCATCAAATAGCCGACGCTGGCTTCCGAGCGATAACGGTCGGGACGGTAGAAGTCGACAATCGGGCCGGCCAGGGGCGACTGCGCCGCGTCCGCTTCGACCGCTTTTTTTGACTCTGGCTCACTCATGCCGCAACAATAACTGCCTCGGCAAATATTGTCAAGGCTGTGTTTGAATCGGCAGCTTTCTGTAGAATTCGACCGATGGCGCGTTCTTTCCCTCCGGCAGTCGACTCAGGTGCCGCTCCGCAGCGGACTTCCTCCGAAGCAGCGAAGGCTTCACCGCGCTCACTTTCCGGCCTCGGGCCGTTTTTAAGGCCGTATCGGCTGCAAATCGGGTTGGCAATTGTTTTTCTGGTGCTGGCTGCGGCGACCACCCTGCTCTTTCCGCTCGCGCTTCGCAGCCTGATCGACAGTGGCCTCATGGCGGTCGACAAGGGCCAGAACGTGATGGCATTGCGCGAACACTTCGGCGCCTTGTTCGCCGTGGCCGTGGCGCTGGGGCTTTTTTCGGCGGCCCGCTACTACACAGTGAGCTGGCTCGGCGAGCGGGTGACTGCCGATTTGCGCAACGCGGTCTACAGCCGGATGCTTCGCCAGAGTCCGGTCTTTTTCGAAACAACCCAGACCGGCGAAGTGTTGTCACGTCTGACATCGGACACCACGCTGGTTCAAACGGTGGTCGGCTCTTCGCTCAGCATGGGTCTGCGCAACGCGGTATTAGGCGTTGGAGCGCTCGGCATTCTGGTGTGGACCAATCCGAACGTGATGTTGCAGGTCTTGTTGGTACTGGTACTCGTGGTGTTGCCCAGCATGTGGTTCGGCCGGCGCGTGCGACGGCTCTCGCGCGCAAGCCAGGACCGGATTGCCGATTCGAGCGCGATCGCCGCTGAGGTGCTCAACACGATTCCCGTGGTGCAGAGCTACACCGCCGAATCACGCGAGGCAGCGCGCTTCGACCGTGCAACCGAAAACGCCTTTCAGACCGCTATTCATCGCGGCCGGTCACGTTCGGTACTGGTCGCTTTCATCATCATCGCCACCTCCGCCGCGCTGCTGTGGGGTCTGTATCTCGGAACCCAGGCGGTGTTGCGAGGCGATATCACAGCAGGCCACCTCGGGCAAACGGTGGTCTACGCGATCATTCTGGCCAGCGCGACGGCGGTTCTCGGCGAGGTGTATGGCGACTTGTTGCGGGCGGCGGGCGCGACCGAGCGGTTGATGGAGTTGCTGCACGCGGACGCCGCGATCGTTTCAGTGCCAAATCCGGTCGAAACGCCAGTACCTCAAGCGGGAAGCGCTATCAATTTTGATTCCGTGACCTTCCACTATCCGTCCAGGCCCAATACCCCTGCGCTACGCGGATTCGACCTCGAAATCGCACCCGGAGAGACGGTGGCGCTGGTGGGCGCGAGCGGCGCTGGCAAGAGCACCGTCCTTCAGTTGCTGCTGCGCTTCTACGATCCGCAAAGCGGGCGCCTGCGCATGGACGGCACGCCGCTCGCGTCGTGGGCGCCGCAATCGCTGCGCGAGCGCATCGGCCTGGTGCCGCAAGACGCAGTCATCTTTTCAGCCAGCGCGCTCGACAATATTCGATACGGCAAACCCGACGCCTCCGATGCCGATGTCGAAGCGGCGGCAAAAGCGGCTTTTGCGGACGGTTTTCTAAAGGCGTTGCCTGAGGGCTACCACACCTTTTTGGGCGAGCGCGGGGTCCGCCTCTCTGGCGGCCAGCGCCAGCGGATCGCGATTGCGCGCGCGATCTTGAAGAACGCGCCGTTGTTGTTGCTGGACGAGGCGACCAGTGCGCTGGACGCCGAAAGCGAACGGATGGTTCAGGCAGCGCTCGAATCGGCAATGCGGGGCCGCACCACACTGGTGATCGCGCACCGGCTGGCAACCGTTCAGCGGGCAGACCGGATCGTGGTGCTCGACCATGGCGCGATCGTCGAACAAGGAACACATCGCGCATTGGTCGCCAGGGATGGCACCTATGCGCGGCTTGCTGCGCTCCAATTTGCAGCGTGAGCGCGGCGTTGCGAGCGCCGATCCGGGGAAATTCGGGCAATCGATTGCGGCCAGTTCAGCAGCCGGCTCGGCGAGCCCTTCAGTGCTACTGCAAGGTTTCTTTGAGTGCCGGCGGCAGGGTCAGCGGCGTTACCGCGATGCCGTCTTCGATCAGCGCCTCGGCCTCCTCAAGGCTCGCCTGGCCTCGAATGTTTCTATCGGCACTGGCGCCGTTATGGATTTTGCGCGCCTCTTCCGCAAAACGATCGCCGACATCTTCGGTTTCGGCCATGATCCGGCGCATTGCTTGCATCCAGCGCGCTTCCGGCGCAATCGGCGCTGGCGTTGCATCCGGAGATTGAACTCTGCGCGCGCTCAAATTCAGACGGGGTGCCGTCAGCAGTTTTGAAATGCTGACGTCGCCGCACAACGGACAAGCGACCTGACCGCCGGACTGCTGCAATGCGAACTCCTTGTCGGAACCGAACCAGCCTTCAAAGCCATGGCCTTGAGCGCATCGAAGACTCAGCACTTTCATTCAAGCATTATCGTTTGCAGGGCAAGGCACGCTTCTGGCGATGCTCCGTGCGCTGGTCAGGACGTGAAGTTTTGCCCGAAATTTGGGCGACTCGACGCAACTCGATGCAAGGATCTCGCGCGCCGGACTGGATGACCACGGACCTTTCATCGGGCACGGGCAAAGCCTTTCGCACGCGGGTTTGCGGCTGAAAGGGTGCTAACGCGGCCCGGTCTATGCGTTTCCAACAGGGTTCCACGGCACCGTCCAGGCGCCCCTTTTAAAGTTTTGCAGCCAGAACGCGCAGGTCAGCGTCTTCGCATCGGTCACCGTGCCGTCTTGACACCAACCAAGCAATTGATCCGGCGTAGCAATGAGCACGTCCAGAAACTCGCCGTCATCGAGCTGCCGATTGCCCAAAACGAGCCCTCGGGCGAAATAAATATGGATCACCTCGGTGGAATAGGCGACAGCCAAATGCATTTCACCAGCGCGAGCCCATTCCCGCGCCCGATAGCCTGTTTCTTCTTCAAGCTCACGCTGACCACAGCGCAAGGGATCTTCTCCAGCATCGAGTTTTCCTGCCGGGAATTCGATCATCGCTCGGCCAATCGGATAGCGAAACTGCCGTTCGAGAACAACCCGGCCGTCATCGAGCAAAGGGACGACCACAACGGCGCCGGGATGAACCACATATTCGCGCGTCGCCTTGGCGCCGTCGGGCAGTTGCACCGTATCGCGCCGGGCTTCCAGAAAATGGCCTTTGAACAACTGCTCGCCGTCCAGTCTCTGTTCCGCAAGATGCGTCTCGTTGTTCATTTTCAGTTTCGATGCTTGAGCAGATATCGGAACACAAAGCCCGGAAAAGCCAGCACCAGATAGAGGGCGCCAGTCACAACGTAGAACTCCCAGCCGCGCGGCGCGATTTGCCCAATGCGATTTTCGAACAACAGTCCCACACCACCGGCGACAAAATAGAAAAAAACCAGTTCCGCCAAACGAAGAGCGAGAGGCTTTGCCGGTCCGCTCAACTGAATAACGGCCAGCAAGCGATTGTTGAGAAACGGCAAATTGGCGGTAATCAGCGCCAAAAGCAATATCGCCCAGACGGTAGTCGATTGCGACACCTGTTGAGCAATCTTTTAATTAGCCAATGTCTGAACGATTGCGTTGGCGCACAGCGTCATCAATCCGCTGGGCAGTATTCCCAAGATCAAAATCAAGGCGCCATTGAGGGTCAATACGATACGCACGTCGCGAGGCGCCGAGACGGTCGTGACCGCTATAGGCGAGTCGAAGTACATGACCTTCACAACCCGCAGGTAATAAAAGGCGCCGATCAACGACATGATGACAGCATACACCGCCAGGCCGATGTAGAACGCATGACCAGACGAAATCAGGGCTTGCAAGACAGCCAACTTTGCGTAGAACCCGACCAGTGGCGGCAAACCGGCAAGTGAGAACATGGCGACCGCCATGACACCCGCGTATAACGGACTGCGTTGATTCAACCCCGCAAGATCAACAATCTCTTCGCTTTCGAATCCCTCTCTTGCCAGCAACAAGATAATTCCGAAACTGGCGAGCGTCGTGAGCACATACGTGATGACATAAAACATCGACGCGCTATAAGCATACTGTGCGTTGTATGTGTTTCCGTCTACCACGCCCGCGACGAGCCCCAGCAGCATGAATCCCATCTGGCCAATTGTCGAATAGGCCAACATGCGCTTGAGGTTGGTCTGCGCAATGGCTGCCACATTGCCTACCAACAATGACGCGACAGCCAACAAAGCAAGCATTTGCTGCCAATCGATCGCCAACGGCAATAGCCCATCAACGAGAAGCCGCATCGCAATCGCAAAGGCTGCCAGTTCCGGTGCCGCGCCGATCAGAAGCGTCACTGCCGTCGGCGCACCCTGATAGACATCGGGAACCCACATGTGAAAAGGCGCCACGCCCAACTTGAACGCCAGACCAGCCACAATGAAAACGAGCCCGAACACAAGCACTTGGTGGTTGATGGCATGGCTCGCCACTGCCTTGTAGACGGTGTTGATATCCAGAGAGCCGGTAGCGCCATACAGCATCGAAAGGCCATAAAGCAAAAAGCCACTCGCCATCGCCCCGAGGACGAAATACTTCATCGCTGCCTCGCTGGCGACCGCGTTATCTCGCCGCAATGCCACCAGAGCGTAGCTCGACAATGTCAAAAGTTCCAGGCCAAGGTAGACAACGAGAAAGTTGCCTCCCCCAATCATGACGAACATGCCCAGAAGGGAGAACAAACTGATCGTAAAGATTTCCCCACCACGCAGCATCCCGCGATCACCGGCGTATGGCCTCCCGTAAACCAGACTGACCATGACCGCCACCGCCGCGAAGCACTTGAGCCAGTTCCCCATGGGATCGCTCACAACCATTCCCCCGAAACCGGAGAAATCACGTCCCGATGCAGCGCTGATGGCAGTCAAAACCGCAACCACGGCCAAAGTCGCGAGCGTCAAGACATATGTTCTCGTCCGCAAGGCCTGCGTCTCTGTCAGGTCGACCAGCAGAATAATACAGGCCATCACCAGAAGCAGAATTTCTGGATAGGTTGCCGCCCAACTGAACTTATCTATCATTGAAACGCCTCGTGTTCAGCATTGCATCAAGGCAACTTGGAGATTGCGACATGTCGCAGCAAATCCGCTACCGAAACATTCATGACATCGGTAAAGGGCTTTGGATAAAGACCCATCCAAAGCACGGCGACAGCCAATAAAGTCAGCATCAGGAACTCTCGGGAATTGATATCCTTCAACGCTTGCACTTTTGGACTGATTGCCTCCCCGAAATAGACGCGCTTGTACATCCACAAAGTGTATGAGGCACCGAAAATAAGCGCCGTCGCAGCAGCCAGACCCAACCAGAAATTTTCCTTGACGGCCGCCAGAATGACCATCCATTCTCCCACGAAGCCAGCGGTGCCTGGTAAACCACAGTTGGCCATTGCAAATAACAGCGCAAACGCCGAAAACTTCGGCATTGTGTTGATGACGCCACCATAATCGGCGATTTGCCTGGAATGAACACGGTCATACAATACGCCGATGCCCAAAAACATCGCTGCCGAAACGAAGCCGTGCGCGATCATTTGAACGAGGCCGCCGGCCACGCCAAGCTCGCTGAAAATAAAAAATCCGAGCGTCACGAAACCCATGTGAGCGACGGATGAATAAGCGACCAGCTTCTTCATGTCTTGCTGCATCAGCGCTACCAGCCCGACATAAATAACAGCGACCAGCGAAAGCGCAATCATCAAACCCGCCCACTCTCGCGAGGCATCAGGGGCAATCGGCATCGAAAAGCGCAAGAAGCCATATGCGCCCAGCTTAAGCATGATGGCTGCAAGTACAGCTGATCCACCAGTTGGCGCTTCAACGTGGACATCAGGAAGCCATGTATGCACCGGCCACATCGGCACCTTCACCGCAAACGCTGCGAAAAACGCAAAAAACAACAAGGTTTGAGTACTGCTACCGAGTTTCAACTGATGCCAGCGCAATATTTCGAAGCTACCGCCCGCAGCGTTGTAAAGATAAACCAGCGCCACCAACATCAGCAAAGATCCGAGCAGCGTATAAATAAAAAATTTGAACGCTGCGTAGATCTTGTTTGGTCCACCCCAAATCCCGATAATGAGATACATGGGAATGAGCGTGGCTTCGAAAAAAACATAAAAGAGAATTCCATCGAGCGCGGCAAATACACCGATCATGAGCCCGGACAGAATCAGAAACGCAGCCATGTATTGATTAACACGTTCAGTTATGACTTCCCATGCAGAAATGACAACGATGACGGTCGTAAAGGAGGTCAGAAGCACGAGCCAGAGCGAAATACCATCCAGGCCGAGATGGTAAGTCACATCAAATCGCGCAATCCAGCTAACTTGCTCGGCAAACTGCATCTTCGCCGTGCCAATATCGAAACGGAAATACAGCGGCAAGGTGACCACAAATCCTGCGGTCGCGCCGAACAACGCTGTCCATCGGACCCATCGGGCCTTGTCGTCCCGACCGAAAGCGAGCAGCACGGCACCGACGACAATCGGCAGCCAGATGGCAAGGCTCAACAAACCCATTTTTCTTCTTCTCCGGGGAAGCGCTATCTGCTAAACCAGACGAAATACGTCATCAAGACGAATATCCCCAGTAACATTGCGAATGCATAGTGGTAGATATAACCAGACTGCGCCCAACGAAGCAGGCCTGAGAGCTTGGCGACCACTCTCCACGACCCATTCACGATAACGCCGTCGATCAACGCTTGATCACCACCCTTCCACAGTCCAGTTCCAAGCATGCGCATGCCGCGCGCCAAAATGCGTTCATTGAACCAATCGAGGTAATACTTGTTTTCGAGCAGGCGATACAGTGGGCCTGTGGCGCTCAATATCGCGGCGGGAACCGCCGGGTTAACCAGATACATGTAATACGTCGTCACGACGCCAGCAAGCGCAAGCCAAAATGGAAGAGAAGTAAAACCATGAAGCGCCATCGCCAGGGGCCCGTGAAAAAGTTCACCCAGTTCCTTCATGGCTTCGTGACGTTGCGCATCGACAAAAACGGCACCATTGAATAAGCCTCCGTAAAGGAAAGGCTCGATTGCAAGGTAACCGATAGCCGCCGAAGGAATGGCCAAAAGCACTAGAGGTAACCAGATCACCCAAGGCGATTCGTGGGGTTGAGCGTGCGCATGGTGCGCGTCGATTCCGTCGTGGTGCCCCGGCGCGGCGGCACCATGATGCATTTCCGGGTTCTGGTCATAGCGCTCTTTGCCATGAAACACCAGGAAATACATGCGAAACGAATAGAAAGCAGTGACAAAGACACTCACCATAACGGAAAAGTACGCAAAGCCCGCGCCCCAGAGGTGGCTCTCGTGCACCGCCTCGATAATGCTGTCTTTGGAATAAAAACCAGAAAAGAATGGGGTGCCGATCAGTGCAAGGGATCCGATCAGCGTCGTGATCCATGTGATCGGCATATATTTACGAACGCCGCCCATCCAGCGAATATCCTGATTGTGGTGCATACCCATGATGACGGAGCCGGCACCCAGGAAAAGCAACGCCTTGAAAAATGCATGGGTCATGAGGTGAAACAGCGCTACCGAATAAGCGGATGCTCCGAGAGCTACAGTCATGTACCCCAGTTGCGACAGCGTGGAATACGCAACAACTCGCTTGATATCATTCTGGATAATTCCAAGGAAACCCATGAATAAGGCGGTTACAGCTCCAATAATCAGGACAAAGCTGAGCGCTACATCGCTAAGCTCGAAAAACGGAGACATCCTTGCAACCATGAAGATGCCTGCTGTCACCATGGTCGCAGCATGTATTAGTGCTGAAATCGGTGTTGGACCTTCCATCGAGTCGGGCAGCCAAACATGTAAGGGAAACTGAGCACTTTTGCCCATTGCCCCGATAAACAAGCAAATACACGCGACCGTAATCACCATCCAATCAGTTCCGGGAAGTGTCTGATCTGCAAGAACACCAGCTCTTGAGAACGCCTCGCTGTAGTTGAGCGTTCCGGCATACGCCGCAATCAGACCGATTCCAAGAATGAAACCGAAGTCGCCCACCCGATTAACTAAAAAAGCTTTTAGATTTGCAAAAATCGCACTCGGCTTGTTGAACCAGAATCCGATCAATAGATAAGAGACCAATCCGACTGCTTCCCAACCGAAGAACAGCTGCAACATGTTGTTGCTCATGACCAGCATCAACATGGAAAAAGTGAAAAGAGAAATATAGGCAAAAAACCGGTTGTAGCCCGCGTCTTCTTCCATGTAACCGATAGTGTAAATGTGCACCATCAGCGAAACGAAGGTCACGACGCACATCATCATCGCCGTGAGTCCATCGACAAGAAATCCGACCTCCATGCGCAGATTGCCAACAACCATCCACTCGTAAATCGTTGCATTGAAGCGCGCTCCGTCAGTGACGACGCTCAAAAGTGTCATCACCGAAATCAAGAACGAAACGAGGACGCCCAGAATCGTCACCGAATGCGTCACCCGCCGACCAATCCGATCGCCGCCAAGGCGAGTTCCAAAAAGCCCGACCGCGACCGATGCCGCCAACGGGGTCAGGGGCACCGCTAGAAGTGACACTTCAGACAGGGTTGAACTCATATTGTCTTGTCAGCCCTTGAGTGTGTTGAGCTCATCGACGCTGATACTCGCCTTGTTTCGGAACAGCAGGACCAGCAAGGCCAGTCCAATCGCTGCCTCGGCTGCAGCTACCGTCAGTATAAAAAACACGAAAATCTGTCCGTGCATGTCGCCCATGTAATGGGAAAATGCAACAAAATTGATGTTCACTGCGAGCAACATTAGCTCGATGCACATCAACAAAACAATAAGATTTCTGCGATTGAGAAAAATACCAACGACAGCCAAGGCAAATAATATGGCTCCAAGAGCCAGATAATGTTCGAGTGTCAACATCAGGACTTATTTTCTGCAGGCGCATCGCGCAGTCTGGATTCGAACGCGGGACGGATTGCGGAAACCTTCACCAGGCTCATTCGGTCACCCGCTTTCACTTGGATCTGCTCCGAAGCATCAATCGCCTTTGTGTCCTTCCTGTGGCGCAAGGTGAGTGCGATTGCGGCAACCATGGCCACTACCAAAATGGTTGCCGCAATTTGCAATGGATACAAATATTCCGTGTACAAGAGGATCCCGAGCTCGCGCGTGTTGGAAAATTGAAGAGCGCCTGCTGATGAGACAACCTGCTCACCGACGGGTGCCATGCGGAAATTTCCTATCAATGCGTACGCCATTTCCAAGGCTATGACAACACCGATCACTGCGGCGAGCGGGAAGTGCTTCCAGAAACCTTGTCGCAAACTATCGAGGTTAAGGTCGAGCATCATCACGACGAAAAGGAACAGAACCATTACCGCGCCAAGATATACCAGAACCAATACAATCGCGAGAAATTCTGCGCTTACCAACAGCCACAATGCCGAAGCTTGCGAAAAAGAAAGCATCAAATAGAGTACTGCGTGCACAGGATTTCGAGCCGTAATAACCCGAAAAGCCGAAAACAGCAAGACAGCGGAAAACAGGTAGAAAAAACCGGTCTTGATATCCATGACTTTACGGGGAATTGGATTCTTCAGCGATATTGTGCATCAGCCGCTTTTGCCGCTGAAATTTCTTGCTCGTACCTGTCGCCTACCGCTAGCAACATATCCTTCGTAAAATAAAGGTCGCCGCGCTTTTCACCATGGTACTCGAGGATATGCGTTTCAACGATCGAGTCGACAGGACAACTTTCTTCGCAAAATCCGCAAAAGATACATTTGGTCAAATCAATGTCGTACCGCGTCGTTCGTCTCGACCCATCGTCTCGGACTTCAGACTCGATCGTTATCGCCACTGCAGGGCAAACGGCCTCGCAGAGCTTGCACGCAATGCAACGCTCCTCGCCATTTTCGTATCGTCTCAGGGCGTGCAGCCCACGGAACCTCGGCGACAATGGCGTTTTTTCTTCGGGAAACTGAACTGTCACCTTACGTCTAAAGGCGTATCTTCCAGTCAGCATCATGCCTTTGAACAATTCCGTAAGCATAAAGCTCTTGAAAAAATCACCCAAAGAGAACTGAGGTGCAACCGAAGTGGTCATTTCGTATCCACTCTATTTCCAGATATTAAGAGGTGTCTGCATCCAAGCCCCTACTACCAGCAACCAAACCAAAGTAACAGGAATGAAAATCTTCCAGCCCAAACGCATAATCTGATCGTAGCGAAAGCGTGGAAATGTCCCGCGAATCCAAACAAACATGGAGACGACAAAAAATGTCTTGAGTCCCAACCAAATCCATCCGGGTACGAAGCCTAATAACCCGATCGGCGGCAACCAGCCGCCGAGAAACATCAGCGCGGCCAGAATAGCGACGAGCCACATGCTTGCATATTCGGCGAGGAAGAATATTGCAAAGCCCATCCCTGAATATTCCACCATATGACCGGCGACGATTTCTGCTTCGCCTTCGACGACATCGAATGGATGACGGTTCGTTTCCGCGACGCCTGAAACGATATAAACGATAAAGATCGGAAGCAAAGGCAACCAGTTCCAAGACAAGAACCCCAACCCGATGTCGTGGCCCATTCCTCGGCTCTGCGCAGCGACGACCTCCCCCAAATTGAGACTACCGCTAACCATGATGACCACGACTAGACAAAAGCCCATCGCAATCTCATAACTCACCATTTGCGCGGAAGCCCGCAGCGCTCCCAGGAATGCATATTTGGAATTCGACGCCCAACCGGCAATAATGACGCCGTACACCTCGATAGAAGTGATTGCCATGATTAGTAGCAAACCAGCATTGACATTTGCAAGAATGGCTTCCGGGCCGAACGGAATGGCCACCCAGGCTGCCAGCGCCGGCATGATGGCCATGACCGGCCCGAGGCGGAACAATCCCGAGCTTGCGGCAGTCGGGTTGATCAATTCCTTCGTAAGCAGCTTCAACGCGTCCGCGATCGGCTGGAGCAATCCAAACGGGCCGACGCGGTTGGGGCCATGACGAACTTGTATCCAGCCCAAGAACTTCCGCTCCCAAAGCGTTAGATATGCAACGGCAAGAAGCAAAGGAAGCAACACAGCGACGATTGTTATCAGAGCCCATACCACCGGCCAGATGCCTGCTGTCCACCAGCCAGCGCCGATCAGCCCATTACCGAAACCATAGATGGAATCGATCATGTATTCGTCCCCGCCATCTCAGGCATGGCACTCACACCTTTGTTATTAGCGCTCTGTGCTTGAGCCGTTCGCTGCAACGATGCGGCGCGCCTGACGATACTGTCTAGCTGATAGATAGATGCAACTGCGGGCCGTTTAGATGCTCCTGCAGGCAACTCCCTCAGAATTTCGGCGGCATTGCTCAATCGATCGTCCGCGATATGCGTCAAATTCGCGTCTTGCTCAGCTATGAATCGCGTCAGTACAGCGTTCGATGAATCGAAGTCGAAGCCTTCCACACCAAGCAGGTTGCCCAATACGCGAAGGACCTTCCAAGCCGGTCGCGTTTCGCCTCGCGGCTTGACAACCGCATGAAAACCCTGAATCCTGCCCTCCGCGTTGACGAAGGTGCCGGAAGTCTCGGTGAACGGCGCAATTGGAAGCAGGACATCGCTGAAAGACAAATTCGCCTTGAACGGACTCATGGTGACAACCATTTCCGCCTCGACGAAGGCCTCCTCGGCCGCTTGTCCTGCCGCCGAGTCATATACCGGCTCGTTGTTCAAAAGCATCGCCGCTTTCAAACCGCCTTCCAGCATCTGACCTGCATTGAGCCCGCCCGGCCCTGGGAGCGCACTCACCCATTGCGCGCCGACTGTATTCGCTGCCTCGGTCAAATAACCGACACTGGCACCACATTGCTTCGCAATCCAGTTTGCCAAGCCGAGAATCTGCAAGGCCTGCGGATGATGCGCAGCGGCATTGCCTAAGAATACGGCTTTGCGTTCGCCTTTCAACAAGCTCGCAGTCATCGCTTTCGCGCCGTCGGTAGCCGTACCAGAACCTGGTGCTGCCACGCCGATTTCGAGACCGACCGCTGCGGCCAAATCACAAAGCACGCTGACCCAGTCTGCCGAAGAAACCGTTTGAATATGGCCGAGTTGCATTGCCCAGCCGTCGGGCGCTGCCAATTCATGGGATGAGCTGATAACGTCAACCACCGCGCCATTGCGAACTGACTGCCGAATCCGCTGCGCCATCAACGGATGATCCATGCGCAGATTCGACCCGATCACGAGCACCCGCTGAAGTTGCGACAAGGAAGCAATCGACGTGCCGAGCCACCGAATGCCC
Source organism: Variovorax sp. (assembly GCA_965218415.1). Lineage (GTDB taxonomy): Bacteria > Pseudomonadota > Gammaproteobacteria > Burkholderiales > Burkholderiaceae_C > Variovorax. Next base: position 1,538,728 of record CBDCKT010000003.1, on the reverse strand, counting down.
GATGCCTCACCAAATTCAGCGTGACGCAGGCGATGATCGATGTTCTCGCTGCCGAGACCGCGAATCAATGCGCCAGCCAAGGCCAGTTCTTCAAGGGTACTGTGCGGACTCACGAGTGCGCCGATCGCTTGCGCGCCATGCTCCGCTTTGATTCGCTTCAGCCCGGTAGCGACGTATTCGAGTGCGGTCTGCCAATCGACCGCCTGCCATTGGCCCCCTTGCTTGAGCATCGGCTGGGTCAAGCGCTCCTCGCTGTTGAGCGCTTCATACGAGAACCGATCGCGGTCGCTGAGCCAGCATTCATTCACCGCTTCGTTTTCGAGTGGGACCACGCGCATTACCTGATGGTTCTTCACTTGAACTATCAGGTTCGCACCCGTCGAATCGTGTGGGCTGATCGATTTGCGTCTGGACAACTCCCAAGTGCGCGCACTGTAGCGAAAAGGCTTGCTGGTAAGCGCACCGACCGGGCAGATATCGATCATGTTGCCCGATAGCTCCGAATCGATCGTATCGCCCGCAACGGTTGTAATTTCAGAGTGCTCGCCCCGATGGATCATGCCGAGTTCCATGACCCCAGCGATCTCTTGCCCGAATCGGACGCAACGTGTGCAATGAATGCAGCGCGCCATCTCTTCCATGCTGACGAGCGGGCCGACGTCTTTTGGAAACACGACGCGCTTTTCTTCGTCATAGCGCGACGACGATCCACCATACCCGACCGCCAGATCCTGAAGCTGGCATTCGCCCCCCTGATCGCAAATCGGGCAATCGAGCGGGTGATTGATCAGCAAGAACTCCATGACCGACTTTTGGGCTTTCACGGCCTTTTCGCTTTGAGTGCGGACGATCATTCCCTGGGTTACCGGCGTTGCACAAGCGGGCAGCGGCTTCGGCGCCTTTTCCACGTCGACCAGACACATCCGGCAATTGGCTGCAATGCTCAGCTTCTTGTGGTAGCAAAAATGCGGGATATATGTGCCCACTTTGTCGGCAGCGTGCATCACCATGCTGCCTTCCGCCACTTCGACCCTTTTGCCGTCCAGTTCAATTTCGATCATCAGGCGCTCCGCGCTTCCGTCGCCATGCGCTTGTTGCCGGGTGCCGAAACCACCTGATTCGGCACGGGTATCAGCGCTTCGAACTCGTGGCGAAAGTGCTTGATCATGGCGCGCACCGGCATGGCAGCCGCATCGCCCAACGCGCAGATTGTTCGACCCTGAATGTTGTCGGCCAGCGAATTCAACAAATCCATGTCACTTGCTTTTCCTTCGCCCCGATGCACACGATCGACCAGGCGCCAGAGCCAGCCAGTGCCTTCACGGCAAGGCGTGCACTGACCGCACGACTCATGCATGTAGAAGTACGAGAGGCGTTTGAGCGATTCGACCATCGAACGACTGTCGTCCATCACGATCACCGCGCCGGAACCGAGCATCGATCCAGCCTTGGCGATCGAGTCATAGTCCATCGTGCACTGCATCATGATGTCAGCCGGCAGAACTGGCGCAGAGGAGCCACCCGGAATGACAGCCTTCAACTGACGCCCGGCCCGGACACCCCCCGCCAATTCGAGGAGTTTTTCGAATGGCGTTCCGAGCGGAATTTCATAGTTACCCGGCAATTCGACATCACCACTCACCGAATAAATTTTGGTCCCGCCATTGTTCGGCTTGCCTACTTCCAGAAAAGCCGCAGACCCATTGCGGATGATCCAGGGAACCGCAGCGAAAGTTTCTGTGTTGTTGATGGTTGTCGGTTTTCCATACAAACCAAAGCTCGCCGGAAATGGCGGCTTGAAGCGCGGTTGGCCTTTTTTTCCCTCCAGGGATTCCAGCAGCGCGGTTTCCTCACCGCAGATGTACGCGCCAAAACCGTGAGAGGCATGGAGCTGAAAATCGAAGCTGCTCCCGAGAATTGCATCACCTAGATATCCCGCAGCGCGCGCTTCCTCCAGCGCTTCTTCGAAGCGTTGATAGGTCGCGAAAATCTCGCCATGAATATAGTTATAGCCAACGCTGATTCCCATCGCATACGCTGCGATCACCATCCCTTCGATGACGATATGCGGGTTGTATTGAAGGATGTCGCGATCCTTGCATGTCCCTGGTTCGCCTTCGTCGGAGTTGCAAACGAGGTACTTCTGGCCGGGAAATTGCCGCGGCATGAAGCTCCACTTCAACCCGGTCGGAAACCCTGCACCTCCACGCCCACGCAGGCCCGACGCTTTGACTTCTGCGATTACCGCGTCGGGGCTCATGCCCTCGGCGAGAATTTTTTTCAATGCGGCATAGCCGCCACGCGATTCATAGTCGGCCAATCGCCAATTGGTGCCATCGAGTCCGACATAAATTTGCGGCGAAATATGCCGATCGTGAAAGCAGGTCTGAACACCCGAAGCGCGGAATTGAGAAAGCACCTTTTCCGGCGTCATGGACGTATTCCTCCAGTCGGACCAACTTGATTGCGCGCAGCTTGACGCAAGCCATCGATTAATTGATCGAGCTTGTCGTCGCCCATAAAACTACACATCGTCAAATCGTTAACCAGCATCACCGGCGCGTCGGCACACGCGCCCAGACATTCGCTCTGTTGCAAGGTGAACAGGCCATCGCCGGACGTCTCTCCCATTTTGATACCGAGCTTTTTCTCCAGATATGTGAGGGCCTCGACACCACTGCGCAGCTGGCATGGCAGGTTGGTGCAAACGTTGAGTTTGAACACACCTGTTCGATGCTGGTTGTACATGTTGTAGAAGGTTGTCACTTCATGCACCGCAATTTGCGGCATGCCGAGGTAATCCGCGACGAGAGATTCGCTCTGCTCGCTAATGAAACCGTGCTCTCGCTGCAAGATCGTCAGGCAGGCCATGACTGCTGATTGAGCCTGGTCGGCGGGATATTTGGCCACTTCTCGCGCAAAGAGCGCGAGCGTGTTCTCATCGAAAACCATGTCGGCATCGCCGGAATCGCTTTCACTCATCGATCGATTTCTCCAAACACGATGTCGAGGGTGCCGATCACTGCGACGGTATCGGCAATCATGTGGCCCCTCGTCATTTCGTCCATCGCCGCCAGATGGGCGAAACCGGGAGCCCGAATCTTGAGCCGATACGGTTTATTCGCGCCGTCACTCACCAGATAGATTCCGAACTCGCCCTTGGGATGTTCGACCGCTGCGTATGCCTCGCCTTCAGGAACGTGAAATCCTTCGGTGAAGAGCTTGAAGTGATGGATCAACTCCTCCATGTTGGCCTTCATCGACTCCCTGGCCGGAGGCGCAACCTTGTGGTCATCGGTGATAACCGGGCCGGGGTTGGCACGCAGCCACTCTACGCACTGCTTGATGATGTTGTTCGACTGAATCATCTCCTCCATCCGGACGAGATAACGGTCATAGCAATCACCTGTCTTGCCGACGGGAATGTCGAACATCATCCGGTCGTACACATCGTAGGGTTGCATCTTGCGCAAGTCCCACGCGATGCCCGAGCCGCGCAGCATCGGCCCCGTCAGCCCCAGATTGAGCGCCCGCTCGGGACTCATCACCCCGATTCCGACGGTTCGCTGCTTCCAGATCCGGTTGTCGGTCAGAAGCGTGTGGTATTCATCGACGTGCTTTGGGAAGCGCCGGGTGAAATCGTCGATGAAGTCGAGCAAAGAGCCCTGCCGGTTTTCGTTCATCCGCGCCAATGCCTTGGCGTTTTTTATTTTGCTCACGCGATACTGCGGCATCGCATCGGGCAAATCACGATAGACGCCACCCGGCCGGAAATACGCCGCGTGCATGCGAGCGCCCGATACGGCCTCGTACACATCGAACAGGTCTTCGCGCTCACGAAAGGCGTAAATCAGAATCGTCGAACTGCCGCAATCGTTGCCATGCGAGCCGAGCCACATCAAGTGGTTCAACAGCCGTGTGATTTCCGCAAACATCACCCGGATGTATTGAGCGCGGATCGGCACTTCGAGGCCTAGTAGCCTTTCAATCGCCAGGCAGTACGCATGCTCGTTGCACATCATCGAGACGTAATCGAGCCGGTCCATATAGGGCAGTGACTGGATGTACGTTTTGCTTTCCGCGAGCTTTTCGGTGGCGCGATGCAACAGTCCGATATGAGGATCGGCACGCTGCACCACTTCGCCGTCGAGCTCCAGAACCAGTCTCAGCACGCCATGCGCCGCCGGATGCTGGGGTCCGAAGTTGAGGGTGTAGTTCTTGATCTCAGCCATGGTCCGCGGCCGGATGTTTTACGGCGGGCCGAAGTGCCGCTCCGCCATAGTGATCTTCGCGAATGATGCGCGGCGTCACATCGCGTGGCTCGATGGTGACGGGCTGGTACACAACCCGCCGCAGATCCTCGTCATAGCGCATCTCGACATGCCCCGACAAAGGAAAGTCCTTGCGAAATGGATGGCCGATAAAGCCGTAATCGGTGAGGATCCGTCGCAGGTCCGGATGGCCCTCGAACACGATGCCGTACAGGTCGAAAGCTTCGCGCTCGTACCAGTTTGCCGAACCCCACAAGCCGGTGACGGAGTCGACGACAGGCAAATCATCATCCTGACAAAAAACCTTCACGCGTATGCGCTGATTCAGACTCACCGACAACAAGTGCGAAACGGCGCAGAAACGCGGCCCTTCCCACGCGGCATCCCGGAAACTCGAATAATCCACGCCGCAGATGTCGACCAGTTGCTCGAACCGACAGTCCGGCGAATCGCGCAGCAACTGCATCGCCTCCAGATAGGTCGAAGGCGACAAAGTTGCGGTCACCTCGCCGAGCGCAACGTCGATGCGTGTCGCCCTTGCACCCAACGTTGCCGACAAGGTCGAACGCAGTGTTTCAGGATCGATCGCAAATTCACGCGTCATAAATTCCTTCCGCTCACGCGCGGGCAATCGTTTGAGTTCGACGGACCTTCTGTTGGAGCTGAATGATCCCGTATATCAGCGCTTCGGCTGTCGGCGGGCAGCCCGGAACGTACACGTCGACCGGCACGATCCGATCGCAGCCCCGCACCACTGAATAGCTGTAGTGGTAATAGCCGCCACCGTTTGCGCACGACCCCATCGAGAGCACCCAGCGCGGCTCGGCCATCTGGTCATAAACCTTGCGTAGCGCGGGCGCCATCTTGTTGCAAAGCGTGCCGGCGACGATCATCAAATCGGATTGCCTCGGGCTCGCGCGGAACACCTCGGCCCCGAAGCGGCCGATGTCGTAGCGCGCCGCGGCCGCGTGCATCATTTCAACTGCGCAGCATGCGAGGCCAAACGTCATCGGCCATAAAGAGCCTGTCTTGGCCCAGTTCACCACCGAGTCGTAGGACGTCGTGATGAAGCCTTCCTTGAAAACACCTTCAATCGCCATGATCGATCCTCAGTTGCGACACTCGCCTATTCCCAATCCAGCGCACCCTTCTTCCACTCGTAGGCGAACCCGACGACCAGAATGGCCAGGAAGATCACGACTGCCCAGAAGCCCGCAGCGCCGATATTTTTCAACGCAACGGCCCAAGGGAAAAGGAATGCAATCTCGAGATCGAACAGGATGAAAAGAATCGCCACCAGGTAGTAGCGCACATCGAACTTCATACGCGCGTTTTCGAACGCCTCGAAGCCGCATTCGTAGGGTGAATTTTTTGCCGCATCGGGCCGGTTCGGGCCCAACACGTAACCCAAAATTTGTGGCGCGATCCCAATCGCAATTCCGACCAGGATGAACAGAAGAACAGGAAGATAGGAAGCGAGGTTCATCTGGAATGCGATCAATGCCTGCAACCGATGGTCAACCAAAAATGGTTGACTCTCGATAAAGCTCTGGTGCCGTCGGCGAGACTCGAACTCGCACAGCTTTCGCCACTACCCCCTCAAGATAGCGTGTCTACCAATTTCACCACGACGGCGGCATGTTTTCCCGAATCAAGCGAGGGACCACAAAGCGTGATTGTTGTGCTCCGGAAAGTCGGGAAGTCTACCCGCAAACACAAATACGCTTGCTCTCCAGTGTCATTGACAGCACTCTATTTGGACGTTCCAGTCGGTGCCTCTTTCGGCTCGACCGCCGGCGGAGTCGCTGCAGCCGGCAAATCTGCTTTCGCAGGCGGTGACGCCGGCTCTGCAGGCGCCGTCGAAGGCGCCGACGAAGCGGGCATCGGGACATCGCTATTCGGCACACCGGAGGCGCCCCGCGCAGGTTGCGAAGTGGGCGAGGTAGGCGAAGAAGAGGGTACCGCTGGAACTGCCGGTGCCGGTGCGCCAGGAGCCGTGCGCTCGAGCAAACTATCACCGCCCGCAGGGCGCGCATGGCTGAAATAAGCCAGCAGCAAGGTGCAGGTGAAAAACACCGCGGCGAGAACCGCGGTGGTGCGGGACAAAAAGTTCGCGCTGCCGCTGGCACCAAAAAGGCTTCCGGCGCTGCCACTGCCGAACGCAGCGCCCATATCGGCCCCTTTGCCATGCTGTATCAGGATCAATCCGATCATCACGAGCGCTGCCAGCATTTGCACCCCAACCAGAAGGTTGAGGATCAGATTCATATTGTTCATTCGTTAACCACTCCGAAACCGTGCATCTGGCAGCACCATCAATGCGCCGCCGCGATGATTGCCAGAAAATCCGGCGCCTTCAAAGACGCTCCACCAATCAAGCCGCCGTCGATATCGGCTTGCGCAAGCAACTGCTGCGCGTTCGACGCGTTCATGCTGCCGCCATAAAGAATTCGGATGCCATCTGCGTGCTCGCTCGCCGCGTGGCGCAACTGCGTCCGCAGCACCGCATGAACCGCCTGAGCCTGCTCGGGCGTTGCCGTCTTGCCGGTACCGATCGCCCAGACCGGCTCGTAGGCGATGACGAGCTCACTGATGCAATGGCCGTTCGCATGGATGACCGCCGCAAGCTGCCGCTTGACCACCTCTTCGGTGTGCCCCTGCTCGCGTTCTGCGAGCGTTTCGCCGACGCAGACGATCGGGGTGATGCCCTGCGCCAAAGCCGCTTTCGCCTTGGCTGAAACCAAAGCATCGGCCTCGCCGTGGTACTGACGCCGCTCGGAATGACCGATGATCACGTAACGCACACCGAATTCCTTGAGCATGCCGGCCGACTGCTCGCCGGTAAAAGCGCCCTGCGCTTCGGCCGACACATCTTGCGCGCCGAGAGATATCGAGGAATCGCGCACAAGCGAACCTACCTGGGCAAGATAAGGGGCTGGCACGCAAACCGTCACCGCGCATGCCGGTTGGCCGATGTCTTCGATCAGCGCAGCGACCAGGGCCTCGTTCGCCGCGAGGCTGCCATTCATCTTCCAGTTGCCAGCAATCAATTTCTGTTTTTGCACAGGCGCCTCACCAGCTCAGCACGATCTTGCCGATATGCGCATTCGACTCCATCAAGCTATGGGCCTGGGCCGCACCCGAAGGCGCGCCCTCGGCAGCAAAGATTTTGTAGATGACCGGCTTGATCGCGCCGCCTTCGATCAGCGGCCACATCTTCTCGCGCAGCGACTTTGCAATCGCACCCTTGAAGGCCACCGGACGCGCGCGCAAGGTCGAGCCGGTGATCGTGAGCCGCTTGCGCAGCACCAAACCCGCATTGATCTGGCTCTTGACGCCGCCTTGTACCGCGATGATGACGAGCCGGCCGTCTTCGGCAAGGCAATTGATCTCGCGCGCTACGTAGTCGCCCGCGACCATGTCCAGAATCACGTCGACGCCCTTGCCGTTCGTCAACGTCTTCAGTTCTTCGACGAAGTCGGTGGTCTTGTAGTCGATCGCATGATCGGCGCCGAGCTTCAGGCAGGCGTCGCATTTTTCCTTGCTGCCAGCGGTGATGATGACCTTCGCGCCCATCGCTTTTGCCATCTGGATTGCGCTCACGCCGATTCCGCTCGAACCACCCTGTATCAACAGCGTCTCTCCCGCTTGCAGACGCCCTCGGTCGAACACATTGCTCCAGACGGTAAAAAAGGTTTCGGGCAGCGATGCGGCGTCACTGTCGCTCCACCCTTTGGGCACCGGAAGACATTGCGCGACGGGTGCGACGCACAACTGCGCATAGCCCCCGCCCGCGACCAATGCGCAAACATGGTCGCCCACCTTGATCCCGGCAGCAGCCATCGCCGCAGCGTCGCCGGCGATCACTTCGCCAGCCACTTCGAGACCAGGCAAATCGGACGCGCCGGGTGGCACCGGATAGTTGCCGGTGCGCTGCAATACGTCGGGCCGATTGATGCCGCTGGCCGCTACGCGAATAAGAAGCTCATCCGCGCCGGCCTTCGGATCAGGTCGCTCGACAACCCGCAAAACCTCGGGTGAACCGAATGATTCGATTTCAATGGCTTTCATGGTCATTTCCGGCTGAAACGCCCAGCTGGTGAGCGCAGGCAGCTATCAAATATGTAGCAATTGGAACGTTGAAGCAACGTGCCGGACGCGGCTCAACCTTGCCGGTCCGCGTTGTCGACGTCGTGCGGCAGCACTTCCGCGCCGCGCTCATCCTGACGCTCCAAGCCTTGCGCAGGCGCTTCACGCAGATCCGGGCGGTGCTCGTCCTGACGATCGCTCTGGCGGCGGGGCGGTCGTTCGCCGCGCTCGCCTCCGCGATCACCTCCTCGTTCGCCACCACGATCGAAGCGCTCGCCGCGATCAGGCCGCTCGCCACGATCGCCACGATCGTTGCGATCGCCGCGCGGAGGCCGTTCCTGGTACTCCATGCCCGCCGGCCGCTCGGACAGCGCCTTCATCGACAGCTTGACCCGCCCCTTGTCGTCGGTTTCCAGAACCTTGACCTTGACGATCTGGCCCTCGCTCAAATAGTCGGTCACCTTCTCGACCCGCTCGTGCGCGATCTGGCTGATATGCAACAGGCCATCCTTGCCCGGCAGCAGGTTGATCAGTGCGCCGAAATCCAGAATCTTGGTGACCGGGCCTTCGTAGATCTTGCCGATTTCCACTTCGGCCGTGATCTGCTCGATGCGCGTCTTCGCGATCTCGGCCTGGGCCGGATCGGTCGCTGCAATCGTGATCGTGCCGTCTTCGTCGATGTTGATCTGGGTGCCGGTTTCTTCCTGCAGACCGCGGATCACCGCGCCGCCCTTGCCGATAACGTCGCGGATCTTGTCGGGGTTGATCTTGAGCGTGGTCAGGCGCGGTGCGAACTGCGAGATTTCGGACTTCGCCTCGCCCATCGCCTCCTGCATTTTGGCCAGGATGTGCATACGCGCTTCCTTGGCCTGCGCCAGCGCGACCTGCATGATCTCCTTCGTGATGCCCTGGATCTTGATGTCCATCTGCAGCGCCGTGATGCCGTTGGTCGTACCGGCGACCTTGAAGTCCATGTCGCCCAGATGATCTTCGTCGCCGAGGATGTCGGTCAGCACCGCGAAGCGATTGCCTTCCTTGATCAGCCCCATCGCGATGCCCGCGACATGCGCCTTCATCGGAACGCCGGCATCCATCATCGACAGGCAGCCACCGCAGACCGACGCCATCGACGAGGAGCCGTTCGACTCGGTGATCTCGCTGACGACCCGGATGGTGTAGGGGAACTCGTCCTTCGGCGGCAGGCACGCGGCCAGCGCCCGCTTGGCGAGGCGCCCGTGGCCGATTTCGCGCCGCTTGGTCGAACCCATGCGACCCGTTTCGCCGGTGGCGAACGGAGGCATGTTGTAGTGGAAGAGGAACTGGTCCTGGTAGTCGCCCATCAGCGCGTCGATGCGCTGCGCGTCGCGCTCGGTGCCGAGTGTGGTGATGACCAGCGCCTGCGTCTCGCCGCGCGTAAACAGCGCCGAGCCGTGGGTGCGCGGCAGAACCGAGTTGCGGATTTCGATCGGCCGCACGGTGCGCGTGTCGCGACCGTCGATGCGCGGCTCGCCTTCGAGAATCTGGCTGCGAACGATCTTCGCTTCGATTTCGAACAGCAAGTCGTTGACCTTGCCCGCATCGAACGGCTCACCGCCCTCCTTGAGCGCACTCATCACACCGGCATTGGCTTCGCGCAGCGCCTGGGTGCGCGCCTGCTTGCTGCGGATTTGATAGACCGCGCGCAGTTTTTCTTCGGCCAGGCCATTGACTTTGGCGATGAACACCTCGTCCTTGGGCGCTGCCTGCCAGTCCCAGACCGGCTTACCGGCATCACGCACCAGCTCGTGGATCGCATCGATCGCGACGTTGGCCTGCTGATGCCCGAACATCACGCCGCCGAGCATGATCTCCTCGGAGAGCTGCTGCGCTTCGGATTCGACCATCAACACAGCCGCTTCGGTGCCGGCGACGACCAGATCCATCTGCGAATCCTTGCGCGCGGTCTGACCGGGGTTGAGCACGTATTCGCCGTTGATGTAGCCCACGCGCGCGGCGCCGATCGGTCCGCTGAACGGGATGCCCGAAACGCTGAGCGCCGCACTGACACCGATCATCGCGGCGATATCGGCGTCGACTTCGGGGTTGAGCGACAGCGTGTGAATGACCACATGCACTTCGTTCAAAAACCCCTCGGGGAACAGCGGCCGGATCGGCCGGTCGATCAATCGGCTGGTCAACGTCTCATGCTCGCTCGGCTTGGCCTCGCGCTTGAAAAAGCTGCCCGGGATCTTGCCGGCGGCATAGGTTTTCTCGATGTAGTCGACGGTCAATGGAAAGAAATCCTGACCAGGCTTCGCCGACTTCGACGCAACCACGGTCGCGAGCACAACCGTGCCCTCGATATCGACGACCACGGCGCCGCCCGCCTGGCGTGCAATTTCGCCGGTTTCGAGCACGACGGTCTTGTCGCCCCATTGGAAAGACTTGCTGACTTTGTTGAAAAGGCTCATGTTTGCTCCTGTATTGATAGCTAGCCGCGCACGGCTGGCGGGCGTTGGAGCACGATTCAGAACACGATGCCATTCCAGAGAAATTCGGGCCCGCCGTTTGCAGTGAATTTCATTGGAATGACACAGCTTCGCTCTGTTTTGCGTGGCTCCGAAGTGCAGAACGCCTGAGCTAGCGGGCTAACTCAGGCGTTCCTGCATGGGTTTCACACTTACTTGCGCAATCCGAGTTTCGCGATCAGCGCAAGGTAGCGGTCTGCATCCTTCGACTTCAAATAATCCAGCATCTTGCGGCGCCGGCTCACCATTCGCAACAAACCGCGCCGACCATGGTGGTCTTTGGCATGCGTTTTGAAGTGCGGTGTCAGTTCGTTGATGCGGGCTGTCAAAAGTGCAACCTGCACTTCGGGACTGCCTGTGTCGTTGGCGGCGCGCGCGTTGTCTTTGACAACCTCGGCCTTGATGGATGCAGCGATCATTTGAAAGTTTCCGGTTCCGGTCATGTTTGACTTGCGGTGTGCGCTGGAACTGCACGCACCGTGCGCTTCGCCGATGGCAAAGCCGTTCGATTATAAACCGGCGGCTTCAGTCAGCGCTTCGCGAGCCAGCGCTCGAGCCTGCCGACCCCTTCGACCAGTCGACCGGCATCCTTCGACGCGAAACACCAGCGCAACCACCCCTGCGCCTCGACGCCGAATGCATTGCCGGGTGCCAGGCCCAAACCGGCTTCGGTCACGAGCCGCTTGGCCGTTTCCAGCGAGTCCGCGCAGCCTTCGAGCTGAAAAAAGGCGTACATGCCGCCGTCGGGCGACGCGAGGCGAACGCCCGGCAGCCCTGCCAGCATCGGCACCAGCGTGTCGCGGCAATGCCGCAGGTGCGCGACGACGCGCGGCGTCACTTCGTCGCCGCGCTCGATTGCAACGATGCCGGCGCGCTGGGTGAACACGCTGGCACACGAGGTGTTGTATTCGATCAGCTTGCCCATGCCCTCGACAGCCGATGGCGGCACAACCAGCCAGCCCAGGCGCCAGCCCGTCATAAGAAAGCTCTTCGAGAAACTGTGCGCGACCATCAACCGGTCATTCGGCGTTGCGATGTCTAGAAAGCTCGGCGCACAGCCGGTCTCGCGCGTCTCATCCGCATCCGTTTCCTTGTAATAGAGACGCTCGTAGACCTCGTCCGCCAGAATCCAGGTGCCGCACTGCCGACAGTGATCGAGGATCGCTCGCTGCTCCTCAGCGCTCAGGGTCCAGCCGGTCGGATTGTTCGGTGAGTTGACGATGAGGAGCTTCGTGGCCGGCGTGACGGCGGCGCGCAGCGCATCCAGGTCGAGCTTCCACTGCCCATCGACCGGCGCGAGCGGCAGGCACCGCACCCGGGCACCGAGAATCGCCGGCTGCGCTACCAGATTCGGCCACACCGGCGTGACAGCGACCACTTCGTCACCCGCATCGACCAGCGCCTGCACCGCCAGCATCAACGCATTGACGCCGCCGGACGTGACGGCGATCCGGTTGGCATCGATCTGCGGATGGCGCCGACTCATGTAAGTCGCGACCGCGGCGCGCAATTCGGGCAGCCCGAGATTGTGCGAATAAAAAGTCTCGCCGCGCCGGATCGAGTCGATCGCCGCGTCGCGGATGAAATCGGGCGTCTCTTCGTCGCTTTCGCCGAACCAGAAGGCCAGCACATCGCCGCGCCCGAGGCCTGCGTTGGCGACCTCGCGAATCTTCGAGGCTTCGAGGTCGTGGATGGCGGTTCGCATAGGTTTGAATGGATTGTGCGTGGTGGCCGGGCGCCCGATTTCAAGTCCCGCTTGACGCAATTAAACCGCGAGAAAGCGTGCGCACCCGCTCTTGAAAACGCATCGCAGCGGGCCCAGATTTCCCCCAGGCGCCATCCGCGATTCAATCCGGGATGCCGCGCAGTGTTCGGGGCATTTCGTTTGTTCCGATTGTTCATTGTTCCCATCAGGAGATCGACCCATGTTTTTCGCACCCTCACTTCGTACCCAATACCAACCCGCGCGCACTTACGACCGCAGCTTCGAGCGCTTCGTGAACGACGCCTTCAACGGCACGCGCCGTTCGTTCGACTTCGAGCAGGACGATACGAGCTGGACCCTGTCGCTCGACGTGCCGGGCCTCGCGAAAGAAGACCTGACCATCGGCATCGAAGGCGCAGTGGTGCGCATCGAGAGCAAGGCCGATGCCAAGCGCCAGGTCAAGGCTGCCTACGAGCTGCCGCTCGAGATCGACGTGGCCGCGAGCGACGCGAAGCTCGAGAACGGTGTGCTCAAGCTGAAGCTCGGCAAGTTGGTGCCGGTGAGCAAGGCACAGCAACTCGCGATCGGCTGACCTGCTGCTGATTCGTCGATTCGATGCATCGGCGCGCCGCGCCGGATCATCGGCTTCTTCCAAGCCGGCGGTTATTCGATAGCCGGCTTTTTTTTGTTCGGCAGGAAGATCCGGCTCGCAGCAAAATGCGCTCCATGCAAATCGATCGGCGTCGTGGATTTTCGATTCTGGCCCGCGCCGCACGGGTCGTCGCGCTACTGACCTTCAGCGGATGCGCGGCCCTGCAGACCGCCGAGGGCCCGATGGCGACCCGGCTCGAATCGGCGACCTGCAAAGCGCCGGTTGAGACGCTGGTGGTTTTTCTGCCCGGCGCTTATTCCGATCCGAAGGAGTTCGAAGAAGAAGGCTTCGTGCAAGCGCTGCGTGAACGCAACATCGCGGCGGACGCCCTGCTCGTGGACGCGCGCCTCGGCTACTACACCCAGCGCACCATCATCGAGCGATTGGAGGCCGACGTGTTCGCGCCGGCAAAAGCCAGGGGCTACCGCGCGATCTGGCTGGTCGGCATCTCGGTCGGCGGTCTCGGGGCGATCATTCACGAAGATCAAGCGCCCGGCCAGGTGGCCGGGATCGTCGCCATCGCGCCGTATCTCGGTGAGCGCGCCCAGAGCCTGGACATCGCCAACGCCGGCGGGCTGGCCGAATGGAACAAGCCGCTCGGCCCGCAAACGCGGGTGAGCGACGACGAGCGGCTTTGGACCTGGCTGAAGGGCTATGCCGATCCGGCGGTTACGCCCGGTCGGCCGCCGCTCTACCTCGGCTACGGACGCGAAGATCGCTTCGCCTTCAGTCATCGGCTGCTGGCGGCGGTGCTGCCGCCACCGCGCGTTTTCACGACCGAAGGTGGCCACGAGTGGCCCGCATGGCGACGGCTCTGGCTGCAAATGCTCGACGTGCTGCCGCTACCCGTTTGCGGTTGATTCCACCGCAACGGGCCTCACGAGCGCGTCGAGCGGCCAGCGCGGCTTGACGTCGAACGCATAGTCAACGTTCGGCGATTCGACACCGACCTGCAGCCGCATGGCCGCAGCCATCGCGATCATCGCGCCATTGTCGGTACACAAATCGAGCTCGGGGTAATGCACCCGCACCCGCTGCTTTGCACAGGCCGCATCGAGTTGCGCGCGCAACTGGCGATTCGCGCCGACGCCGCCGGCGACCACGAGCCGGCTGAGGCCGGTCTGATCGAGTGCAGCCAAGCTCTTTTTGAGCAGCACTTCGACGATCGCCGCTTGCGTCGACGCCGCCAGATCGGCCTTGCGCGATTCGAGCGCATCGCCGAGCTTTCTGGCCTGAGTCAACACCGCCGTCTTGAGGCCGGCAAAAGAAAAATCGAGATTGCGGCTGTACAGCAGCGGGCGCGGCAATTTGAACGCCGCCGGATCGCCCTGCTCCGCCAGGCGCGCGAGCCACGGGCCACCCGGATACGGCAGGCCGATGAGCTTGGCCGACTTGTCGAATGCTTCGCCCGCCGCGTCGTCGATGGTTTCGCCGAGCAGTTGGTAGCGGCCGACGCCCTCGACTTGCATCAGCTGCGTATGGCCACCCGAAACGAGCAGCGCCACGAAGGGAAATTCCGGCGCGTCGTCGCTCAAAAAAGGCGACAGCAGATGCCCTTCGAGATGGTGCACGCCGAGCACCGGTTTACCCAGCGCCGCGCCCAACGCGCAGGCCACACCGGCGCCCACGAGCAAGGCGCCCGCCAGACCCGGGCCACGCGTGTAGCCGATCACGTCGACATCGGCGAGTTCGCGCCCGGATTGCTCGATAACCGCCCGCGCCAAGGGCAGCACGCGTCGGATGTGGTCGCGACTCGCCAGTTCGGGCACCACACCGCCATAGGCCTGGTGCATCGCGATCTGGCTGTGCAGCGCCTGGCCGAGCAATCGCGGCACGCCGTCGCCGCGCGCGTCAACCAGCGCAACGCCGGTTTCGTCGCACGACGATTCGATGCCCAGCACGAGGCCGGCGAATGCGGGTTTGTTCATTGAAAAGGGATTGTCCGCGCTTCGTCGAAGGCCCGCGCCGCGCGCCGCGGCGTTCAGTCGCTCAAGATGCAATCTTTAAGGAAAAAGCGGCTGAAACCCATGATGGACGTGCGCAAGCAGCTATTTATTTCATAGCATTTCAGGCCAATAGGAAAGTCTTTCGCGTGGCGCCACCGGTCGCTTGGCCAACGCATGAGCTCATCGAACGCGAGGCATGGATGTTGCTCGGAAGAGTTCTGGCCCAAGGCCCGATAGCTTGACCATGACATCCCAACTGCGCTTTCTGATCGCCGCTCTCGCGCGCGAAATCGACGAACTCACGCAGCTCGAGCGCGCCGGCGCGTTGGTGGGCGTGATCGGGCAGCTCATCCACGCGCTGCAACGCGAGCGCGGCATGTCGAACGTCATGCTCACGTCCAGAGGCGCCCGGTTCGCGGCTGAACGCATCGCAGCGATCGCCGACAGCCAGCGGCTCGAACAGGTGGTGCGAGAGGCCTTCGATCCGTTCGAAGCGCAGGCCAGTCATATCGGTAACGGCGCGCGTCTTTTCAGCCGGATCGCCTGGGTGCTGACCGGTCTGGACGCGCTGCCTGCGCTACGGGAGCGGATCTCGGCGATCGAAATCGATGCCGAGCGCGCGAGCACGGCTTTTGCAAAGTTGATCGCGGGCCTGCTCGGCGTGGTGTTCGAAGCTGCCGACGGGGCGACCGACCCCGGCATTTCGCGCTTGCTCGTCGCGCTGTTTCACTTCATGCAGGGCAAGGAATGGGCGGGTCGGGAGCGCGCCTGCGGCGGCGCTGCTTTTGCCAGCGGCAGAAGTGAGCCGGGACGCCAGCAGCGGTGGCTGCACTTGATCGAGTCGCAGGAACGCTGCTTCGACGTGTTCAGCGATTTCGCCGGCGCCGAACGCGCTGCAGCGTGGCGTGCCAGCCAGCCGGCCGCGGAGCTGGAACGGCTGCGCCGCATCGGCTGCAGCGCGTCTGCGGGCAGCCCATTGGCGCCCGCGCTGAGCGGGCCCTGGTTCGACATTGCGAGCCAGCGGATCGATGCGATGCAGGCGACCGAGGCAGCGATCGCCACCGAACTCAAGCGACTTTGTGCGAGCCAGAGGGCGCGTCTACAAAAAGAGCGCGATGCCTGCGTCGAGCGCCTGCCGGCTGCGCTCAACGTCGCAACCGACGCGATCGCCTTCTTCGACATGTCTCCCGGACCCGGCGTTTTGCCTCGCTCGCTTGCCAACGCGCCGTCGGAAAATGAATCGGCGACGGTGTACGGCCGGCAACTCGAACGATCGGTTTTCGACCTGGTGCGCGAGCAGGCGCATCGCCTGCAGGCGATGAGCGCCGAACTCGACACCGTGCGTGCCGCTCTCAGCGAACGCAAACTGGTCGAGCGCGCGAAAGGCCTCTTGATGGCGCATCGGCAATTGAGCGAAGACCAGGCGCATCACTTCTTGCGGCAAAGCGCGATGAACCAGAACCGGCGTTTGATCGAAGTCGCCGAATCGGTGATCGCGATGGCCGATTTGCTGCCGGCGCACCGCTCCTGAGTCTCTGGAATCGCACTTATGGTGCGCTGCACAAAACTTGTGCTGAACCATGAATTTAAGCAAAAAGTGCCTGAAACGATTACTGGACGTTCGCACGCAGCTATTTAATTTGTAGCACATGCGGGGAAATAAGCGTTGGCACGTCGCTTGCAACAAGAATGTTGAACGGCCCCGAAGGCCTTGAGGCGGCGCATCCAACGTGGGATGCGCCCGACACCGGACAAAGGCGTCCCCATCCTGTCGAAGCGCGGCTGCCAGCCGCCTCCGCGCGGTGAGGCGCTTTTTTTTTGCTTTTTTGCTTCCGCTTTCTGGAGTTCGTCGCATGTCGCATCGAGATCACGCTATTGCACGTCGCCGCTTTATCGCCGGCGCCACCGCGCTGGTCGGCTCCTCGGCGTTCAGCCTGCCGGGCATCGCCGCGGACAAGGCCAACCCCGAAAAAGAATCGCTCAGGTTCGGATTTATCAAGCTGACCGATTGCGCGCCGCTCGTCATCGCCTACGAAAAGCACTATTTCGAAGATGAAGGCCTCAACGTCACACTCGAAGCCCAAGCCAACTGGAAGGTGCTGCTCGACCGTGTGATCGACGGCCAGCTCGACGGGGCCCACATGCTCGCCGGCCAGCCGCTGGGCGCGACGATCGGCTTCGGCACCAAGGCCGACGTGGTCACCGCCTTCAGCATGGACCTGAACGGCAACGGCATCACCGTGTCGAATGCGGTTTGGGAAGAGATGAAGCCACTCTTGCCGACCGAAGGCGGCAAGGTGGTGCATCCGATCAAGGCCGACGCGCTCAAAAAGGTCGTCGACAAGCGCAAAGCCCAGGGCAAGCCCTTCAAGATGGGCATGGTGTTCCCGGTGTCTACGCACAACTACGAGTTGCGCTACTGGCTCGCGGCCGGCGGGCTCAATCCGGGTTACTACAGCTCGACCGACATCAGCGGCACCAAAGGCGCCGATGTGCTGCTGTCGGTCACGCCGCCGCCGCAAATGCCGTCGACGATGGAAGCCGGCACGATCGACGGCTACTGCGTCGGCGAACCGTGGAACCAGCAAGCGGTGGTCAAGGGTATCGGCGTGCCGGTCGTCACCGACATCGAGATCTGGAAAAACAATCCCGAAAAAGTGTTCGGCGTCACGCGCGGCTGGGCCGACAAGAACCCGAACACCCACGTCGCCGTGGTCAAGGCATTGATCCGCGCTTGCAAGTGGCTCGACGCGAGCCTGGACAACCGCAAGGAAGCGGTGAAATTGCTCGCCAAATCGCAATACGTCGGCGCCGACGCCGATGTGATCGGCGCGAGCATGACCGGCACCTTCGAGTACGAAAAAGGCGACAAGCGGCCGCTGCCGGATTTCAACGTCTTCTTTCGCTACTTCGCGACCTATCCGTATTACAGCGACGCGATCTGGTACCTCACGCAGATGCGCCGCTGGGGACAGATCACCGAAAACAAGCCCGACGCCTGGTACCTGGAAACCGCCAAAAGGGTTTATCTGCCCGAGGTCTACATGCAGGCGGCCAAGGCGCTGATCGCCGACGGCAAGGCGACCGAGGCCGACTTTCCGATGAAGACCGACGGCTTCAAGGGCGAGCAAGCCGGCTTCATCGACGACATCACTTACGACGGCCGCGAGCCGAATGCCTACATCGACAAATTCAAGATCGGCTTGAAGGCGAAAGACACGGTCTGAGCGCGCACATCCTTTCGGAGCATCGACATGGAACTCGTTCAATCTCTGTACGGCCGCGCCGGCAGCATGCTGCGCGACCCGCGCGTGATGTTTCGCGGCTTCGGGCTGTCGCTCGGCGTGCCGCTGTTGTCGCTCGCGCTTTTCATCGGCGTATGGGCACTGCTCGCGCCGCGAATCCAGACCAGCCTGGGGGCAGTGCCGGGGCCGGTCGAAGTTGCCCAGCAGGCTGGCACGCTTATCAGCGAGCACTTCGCCGAGCGCAGCAAGCGCTCTGACTTCTATGAGCGCCAGGAGGCGCGCAACAAGGAGCGCCTCGCCGAAGATCCGGGCTACAAGCCGCGCGCCTTCCAGTACACAGGCAAGCCGACCTACCTCGATCAGATCGTCACCAGCCTGGTCACCGTGTTCACCGGCTTCGTGATCGCGACCCTGATCGCGGTGCCGCTCGGCATATTGGCCGGCTCGTCGAAGTTCGTGCAGGCCGCCATCAATCCGGTGGTCCAGCTGTTCCGGCCAGTTTCGCCGCTCGCATGGCTGCCGATCGTCACCCTTATCGTGAGCGCGGTGTATGTAACCAGCGGCACGCCGATGTTTCAGAAGTCGTTCCTCATCTCGGCCATCACCGTGACCTTGTGTTCTCTCTGGACCACGTTGATCAACACCGCGGTCGGCGTGACGTCGGTCGACAAGGATCTGGTGAACGTCGGCAAAGTGCTGCAACTGCCGCTTTTGACGCGGGTGCGAAAGATCATCCTGCCCTCCGCCCTACCCTACATCTTTACCGGCATGCGGCTCTCGCTCGGCGTGGGCTGGATGGTGCTGATCGCGGCCGAAATGCTGGCGCAGAACCCGGGCCTGGGCAAATTCGTCTGGGACGAATTTCAGAACGGCAGCAGCGAATCTCTGGCCCGGATCATGGTCGCGGTGTTCACGATCGGCCTGATCGGTTTCGCCCTCGACCGGTTGATGCAGGTGGCACAGAGTCTCGTGACGCGCGCTTGAAGTCGGTATGAACCTCGCACTCAGATCACCGCTGGATTCTTCGCAGCCTGCAAGCGCAACGGAATCCAAAGCGCAGTGTTTAGGCGCAACGGCAGCGACGCCCGTGCTCGGCGTGGTGCCCACGACCGCCGCGCTCGAATTGCGCGACGTCTGCAAGGGTTACGGCGTCGGCGGTTCGCGCTCCGAAGTGCTGGCCGGCCTGAACCTGCGCGTCGAGCCCGGCGAGTTCGTCGCCATCGTCGGATTTTCGGGTAGCGGCAAAACGACGCTCGTCAGCCTGCTCGCGGGATTGATCGAGGCCGACAGCGGGCGGGTTTTGAAAGACGGCCGGCCGATCACCGCGCCCGGCCCCGATCGCGGCGTGGTATTCCAGAGTTATTCGTTGATGCCCTGGCTCACGGTGCGCGAAAACATTGCACTCGCGGTCGATCGCGTGTTCCGCCGCGACAGTGCGAGCGCTCGCGCCGAACGCGTGATGCATTACATCGCGATGGTCGGCCTCACACCGGCCGCCCACAAGAAGCCGGCGCAACTGTCGGGCGGCATGCGCCAGCGCGTCTCGGTGGCGCGCGCACTCGCGACCGACCCCGACGTACTGCTGCTCGACGAGCCGCTGTCGGCGCTCGATGCGCTGACCCGCGCCAACCTGCAAGACGAAATCGTCCGGATCTGGAGCAACGATAAAAAGACCGTGCTCCTGATCACCAACGACGTCGACGAAGCGTTGATGACGGCGGACCGCATCATTCCACTCGAAACCGGTCCGCGAGCGCGGCTCGGGCCATCGTTCAAGATCGATATCGAACGCCCGCGCGACCGGCGCGAGATGAACCACGATGCGCGCTTTCAAGCGCTGCGCGCCGAAATCACCGCGCACCTTCTGGCGATGGCGCACCAGCGCGACGCCGGCCAGGGCGCGCAGGTCATCTCGCTGCCGGCGCTCGTACCGCGCGATCTCACGCCGGTACGCTGGCCGACCGCTGCTTCCGTACTTCGCATGCGCCATGCCGCGCAGGTCGAGACGATCGAAGCGCGAGCCGAATCGGCCGCTCAGAACCCAGCGGCTACGACGGTTGCACCCGACGATGGCACGCCACGCCTTTCGGACGACCGTTTCGTCGACTTCTCGCGAGTCGTCAAGGTCTATCCGGGCGCCGAAGGTCCGACCACCGTGGTCGATGGTTTCGATCTGAAGATGAAGCGCGGCGAATTCATCTCGATCATCGGCCATTCGGGCTGCGGCAAATCGACCGTGCTGTCGATGGTGGCGGGCCTGACCGGCATCACCGATGGCGTGATCGCCCTCGACGGCCGCGAGGTGACCGATGCCGGGCCGGATCGCGGCCTGGTCTTCCAGGCGCCGAGCCTGGTTCCCTGGCTCACCGCTTACGAGAACGTGATGCTCGGTGTCGACCGCGTGTTTCCGCATGCGCCGAAGAGCGAACGCCACAACACGGTCGCCTACTACCTCGGCCGGGTCGGCCTCGGCGGCGCGATGCACAAGCGCGCGGCGGAGCTGTCGAACGGGATGAAGCAGCGCGTCGGCATCGCGCGCGCCTTCGCGCTCAACCCCAAGCTGATGCTGCTCGACGAGCCTTTCGGCATGCTGGATTCGCTCACGCGTTGGGATCTGCAGGAAGTGCTGATGGAAACCTGGACCCGCAGCCAGGTCAGTGCGGTGATGGTCACCCACGATGTCGACGAGGCGATCCTGCTCGCCGATCGCGTGGTGATGATGACCAACGGACCCAACGCCCGGATCGGCAAGGTCATGAACGTGCCGTTGCCGCGCCCGCGCACCCGTGAGTCGTTGCTCGCGCACCCGCGCTATTACGAGCTGCGCGAGGAGCTGATCGGCTTCCTCGAGGACTGCGGCAAGCAGCATTGAAGCGCGGCTCATGAGCAATCCAGCCCCTACCCTGATCCGCGTTGCAGAGCTCTGGCTTCCCGACGAAACCGGGTCGCTGCTCGAATTCGGCGGCGGCTTGTATGGCGCCGCCACGCGACTCGGCGCACAGAGTCGCTCGATGTGCTTCGGCCGCGGCGAAGGATTGCCAGGCCAGGCTTGGGAACGCGGCCGCCCGATCATGTTGACCGAACTCGGCGGTGGCTACTTCCGGCGCAGCGCGGTCGCGGCAGCCGAAGAATTGACCTGCGCCATCGCTCTCCCGACGTTTGCTGGAAAAACGTTGACCGCCGTGCTGGTTCTGTTCTGCGGCGACGACGAGACCCGTTTCGGCGCGATCGAGCTGTGGCACAACGATGCGGCCACCGGCACCGACATGACGCTCGACGAGGGCTACTACGGCGGCACCGCCGAGATCTTCGAGTTTCTTTCGCGCCAGACCGCGTTTCGCGAAGGTACCGGACTGCCGGGCCTGACCTGGGAATCGGGCCTGCCTGTCTTCATGGCCGATCTGGGCAAGGGCTCGCGCTTTCTGCGCGCCGACAGCGCGATGAAGGTGGGCATCAACCGCGGCTTCGCGATGCCCTGCCAGAGCACTGGTGCGGACACGTTCGTACTGGCCTTTCTGTCGGCTCTGGCCACCCCGATCGTGCGTCGATTCGAAGTCTGGCTGCCCGACACCGAAGATCGATTGCAGCGCAAGGAGGGTTTTTGCGAAAAGGAACAGGTGTTGAGCGCGACCGCCGGACCTGTCGGCCCGGATCAGGGAGCGCTTGCTCGCGCGATGGCCGAGCGGCGCCCGATTTTGATCGAGCAAGCCGCCACTGAGCCGGGTTCCGTCGGCATGGCCGCGCGCGACGCGGCGCTCGGCTCGCTGGTCGCCTTTCCGATCGTGCGAAACGACGCCGTTGCGGCCGTGGTGGCCTGGTATTTCTGAACCCTGCCGGTGCACCGCGTGCGTCGGCTCGATTTCCCAAGGATCGACGATGAAGAAAATGAAACTGGTGATGGTGGGCAACGGCATGGCCGGCGTCCGGGTGCTCGAAGAGCTGCAAAAAATCGCGCCCGAGCTCTACGACATCACGGTGTTCGGCGCCGAGCCGCATCCCAACTACAACCGCATCCTGCTGTCGCCGGTGCTGGCCGGTGAGCAAACCCTCGACCAGATCGTGCTCAACAATTGGGATTGGTACACCGAAAACGGCATCACATTGCATGCCGGGAAGAAGGTGACCGAGGTCGATCGCGTCAAGCGCATCGTGCGTGCCGAGGATGGATGCGAAGCGGCATACGACCGACTCCTGCTGTGTACCGGCTCGAATCCGTTCATGCTGCCGCTGCCCGGCAAGGACCTGGACGGCGTGATCGCCTATCGCGACATCGCCGACACCAATTCGATGATCGAAACGGCCAAGACACACAAGCATGCGGTCGTGATCGGCGGCGGCCTGCTCGGCCTCGAAGCTGCCAACGGGCTGATGCGGCGCGGCATGGACGTGACGGTGGTCCATGTCAATGCCTGGCTCATGGAGCGCCAACTCGACGATGTGGCGGCCGACTTGCTGCGCCAATCGCTCGAGGCGCGCGGCCTCAAGTTTTTGCTCAACGCGCAAACCCAGGCATTGGTTGGCGATGACGCGGGCCGCGTCAAGGCGGTGACGTTCAAGGACGGCTCCGAAGTGCCGGCCGATCTGGTGGTCATGGCTGTCGGCATTCGGCCGAACACGGCGCTGGCCGAGTCGATGCGCCTCTTCTGCAACCGCGGCATCGTCGTCAACGACACGATGCAAACCGTGACCGATGCGCGCATCTACTCGGTCGGCGAATGCGCGGCGCATCGCGGCATCGCCTACGGGCTGGTGGCGCCGTTGTTCGAGCAGGCCAAGGTGGCGGCCAACCATCTGGCCCAGTTCGGCATTGGGCGCTATCTGGGCTCGACCACGTCGACCAAGCTCAAGGTCACCGGCATCGATTTGTTCTCGGCCGGCAACTTCATGGGCGGTGAAGGCACCGAGCAGATTGTGATGAGCGATCCGTTCGGCGGTGTCTACAAAAAGCTCGTCATCAAAGACGACAAGTTGATCGGCGCGTGCCTCTATGGCGACACGGTCGATGGCAGCTGGTATTTCAAGCTGCTGCGCGATGGACGCAACGTGAGCGACATCCGCGACAAGCTGATGTTCGGCGAATCGAACGTCGGCGACGCCGGGCATGAAGGGCACAGCAGCGCGGCCGGTATGCCCAACGATGCCGAAGTCTGCGGCTGCAACGGTGTCAACAAAGGCACGATCTGCAAGGCGATCCGCGACAAGGGATTGTTCACGCTCGACGAAGTGCGAAAGCACACCAAGGCCAGCAGCTCATGCGGCTCGTGCACCGGACTGGTCGAGCAGATCTTGATGTTCACCGCCGGCGGCGACTATTCGGCCGCGCCGAAGAAAAAGGCGATGTGCGGTTGCACCGACGCGAATCATCAGGAGGCGCGCGACGCGATCCACACCCATCGCCTTCTCACACACGATGCGGTATTCCAGACGCTCGGCTGGCGCACGCCGAACGGCTGCGCGAGCTGCCGGCCCGCGATCAACTATTACCTGATCAGTACCTGGCCCAAAGAAGCGAAGGACGATCCGCAAAGCCGCTTCATCAACGAACGCAGCCACGCGAATATCCAGAAAGACGGCACGTATTCGGTGATTCCGCGGATGTGGGGCGGCCATACCACGCCCGACGAACTGCGCCGGATCGCCGACGCAGCCGACAAATACAAGATTCCGACCGTCAAGGTCACCGGCGGCCAACGGATCGACCTGCTCGGCGTCAAGAAGGAAGACCTGCAGAACGTCTGGAAAGACATCGGCATGCCGAGCGGATTCGCCTATGGCAAGTCGCTGCGCACCGTAAAAACCTGCGTCGGCAGCGAATGGTGCCGCTTCGGCACTCAGGATTCGACCCAGATGGGCAAGGATCTCGAACGCGCGCTTTGGGCGATGTATTCGCCCCACAAGGTCAAGCTCGCGGTATCGGGCTGCCCGCGCAACTGCGCCGAGGCGGGCATCAAGGATGTCGGCGTGATCGGCGTCGATTCGGGCTGGGAAATTTATGTCGGCGGCAACGGCGGCATCAAGACCGAAGTGGCGCAGTTTCTGGTCAAGGTCAAAAAAGCCGACGACGTTCTGGAATACGCCGGTGCGTTCCTCGAGCTGTACCGCGAGGAAGGCTGGTATCTGGAGCGCACTGTTCACTACATCTCGCGCGTCGGGCTCGACCATGTGAAGAAGCGGATTCTCGAGGACGCCGACGGCCGCAAGGCGCTCTGGGAGCGGTTGCAGTTCGCACTCGACGGCGTGCCAGATCCGTGGTTCGAATCGATCCAGGCATCGATCGATGTGCGGCAGTTCGAGCCGGTGGCAGACGCCGCTGCGTTGCCTGCCATTCCAGTCGCCGAACCGACTGCGAAGTCTGCCGAACCGGCGCTGGAATCCAGCTGAATACAAGGAACCACGAGCCATGAGTGAATGGAAACCCGTTTGCCGCGTCGAAGACATTTCCGCGCTCGGCGCGCGCCGTATCGCTCGCCCGGTGGGCGTGGCCGTTGCTGTTTTTCGCAATAGTCGGGACGAGGTCTTCGCGTTGCTGGATCGCTGCCCGCACAAGGGCGGCCCGTTGAGCCAGGGCATCGTGTTCGGCACGAGCGTTGCCTGCCCGCTGCACAACCAGACCATCGGACTCGAAGACGGTTGTGCCAAGGCGCCCGACGAGGGCTGCACGCCGACCTTTGCGTGCAAGGTCGAAGGCGGGGTCGTGATGCTCGACGCGCATGAGCTTGCGACCCATGCACTCGACTTGCAGGCACCGCGCGCTGGCCCGAACGCCGCGTCGGCCGGTGCGATCGGCGGCCGGAGCTTCGACGTGCAGGCGCCGCACAGCGGTTGACTCGCGGATGCGGGAAACTAAATCCACCTGCCCTTATTGCGGAGTCGGCTGTGGTGTGGTCATCGAATCCATCGGCAACCAGATCACAGGCGTGCGAGGCGACCCGGATCATCCGGCGAACTTCGGGCGCCTATGCACCAAGGGCTCGACCTTGCATTTGACCGCGACGGCGGCGGTGACACGGCAGACGCGGCTGCTGCAGCCGATGCGGCGCGCCGATCGCGGGGCTGCGCCAGAGCCGGTCGAATGGAATGCCGCGCTCGACAGCGCCGTAGACAAATTCGCGCAAGTGATTCGCGACCACGGCCCCAATTCCGTCGGCTTCTACGTTTCGGGACAGTTGCTGACCGAGGACTACTACGTCTTCAACAAGCTCGCCAAGGGACTCGTCGGAACCAACAACATCGATACCAATTCGCGCCTGTGCATGAGCAGCGCGGTCGCAGGCTACAAACAGACATTGGGCGCCGATGCACCGCCGGCTTGCTACGACGATCTGCACCATGCCGATTGCCTGTTCATCGCCGGCAGCAACACGGCCTGGGCGCATCCGATTGTTTTTCGCCGGATCGAGGACGCGAAACGCGCGAAGCCGGCATTGAAAATCATCGTTGCCGACCCGCGCCGCACCGATACCTGCGAGATGGCCGATCTGCACTTGCCATTGCAGCCCGGCACCGACGTGATGCTTTTCAACGGCATGCTGCACCTGATGCTGTGGGAAGGCTGGGCGCGGCCTGACTACATCGCCGCGCACACCAGCGGTTTCGAGGCGTTGAAGGCGACCGTGCGCGACTGCACGCCCGATCGTGTCGCGCAGGTTTGCGGCATCGACAAGGCCGCGCTGATCGAAGCGGCGCGTCTGTTCGCGACCTCGCCTGCCACCTTGAGCCTGTACTGCCAGGGGTTGAATCAGTCTTCATCGGGCACAGCCAAGAATGCCGCACTGATCAACCTGCATCTGGCCACCGCGCAGATCGGCAAACCGGGCGCGGGGCCGTTTTCGCTCACAGGCCAGCCGAACGCGATGGGTGGGCGCGAAGTCGGTGGACTGGCCAACCTGCTCGGCGCGCATCGCGACCTGGCCAATCCTGTGCACCGCGCCGAGGTCGCAGCGCTCTGGGGCGTTCCCAACGTGCCTTCGCAGCCGGGCAAGACCGCGGTCGAAATGTTCCAGGCCGCGGCCGATGGCGAGATCAAGGTCTTGTGGATCGCCTGCACCAACCCGGCGCAATCGATGCCCGACCAGACGATGGTACGGCGCGCACTCGAACGATGCGAGTTCGTCGTCGTCCAGGAAGCCTTTGCTACAACCGCGACCTGTGACTTTGCCGATCTGCTGCTGCCCGCGACGACCTGGGGTGAAAAGACCGGCACCGTGACCAACAGCGAGCGCCGGATTTCGCGCGTGCGGCCAGCTGTAGCGGCGCCGGGCGAGGCACGGCACGACTGGTCGGCTGCCGCCGATTTCGCGCGGCGGCTGGAAATGCGACTGCCCGCGCGTGCGGATTCGCCAATGTTTCCCTATCCGCTCGACTGCGAAGCCGGCGCCGAACACATCTGGAACGAGCATCGCGAAAGCACGCGCGGACGCGATCTCGACATCACGGGGCTCAGCTGGCCGATGCTCGATACGCAAGGCCCTCAGCAATGGCCGCTTCCTGAAAGCCAGACAATCGGCCGCGCCCGACTCTACGAGGACGGCGTATTCGCTACACCCGATGGCCGCGCCCGCTTTGTCGATACCGTCTACAGGCCGGTCGCCGAACCGCGCGATGCGCGCTATCCGTTCGCGCTCAACACCGGGCGCTTGCGCGACCAATGGCACGCGATGAGTCGCACCGGCACGCTCGGCCGCTTGTTCGGCCATGTAGCGGAGCCGGCGGTGCAGCTCAACGGGCAAGACATGGCGCGGCGCCAGATCCGGGACGGCGATCTGGTCCGCGTGAGCTCGCGCCGCGGCGCTGTCGTGTTGCCCGCGCAAGCCAGCGGCGACATCGGCATGAGCCATGCGTTCATCGCGATGCACTGGGGCGCCGAGTATCTCGGTGGTCATTCGGAAAAAGACGGTGCGAACGGCGCAGCGTTGGCTGGCGTCAACGCGCTCACGACGTCCGCTTTTTGCCCCGACTCGAAGCAACCCGAACTCAAACACGCCGCTGTGAAGATCGAGAAAGCCGACCTGCCGTGGTCGCTGCTGGCCGTGGCCTGGGTCGCAGCCGACGAAGCGCTGGCCGTGCGCGAACAGCTGCGCAGCCTGATGTCGGAATTCGCATTCGCCGCCTGCGTTCCTTTCGGTACCGGCAGCGCCTTGAGCGACGGCGCCGCCGAGCGCACGGGCTTGTTGTTCCGCGCCGCCAATGGACTGCCGGCATCCGATGCGCTGCTGGCCCGGATCGAAGCGTTGCTCGGCCTTGCGACGCCGCAAACTTTGCGCTATGCCGACCCGCGCCTCGGCCAGCGGCGTGCCATGCGCCTGGCACGAGCAGTTTCGGACGACGCCCATCTCGAAGGCTTCCTGCTCGCAGGCGACACCCGCGCCGAAGCCTGGATCAAGACGCTGCTGCAAGACCAGCTTCCTGCCCAGACCTTCGGAAGTCTGCTGCTGCGTCCGGGTGCGACGGCGCCGGCTGGAATGGCGAGCCGCGGTAAGACGATTTGCAGTTGCTTCGGCGTGACAGAAAGCGTTATCGGCAAGCGTTTGCAGCAACTGAGCGGCCCCGACGATGCCAGGCTTGCAGCGCTGCAAAACGAATTGAAATGCGGCACCAATTGCGGCTCATGTCTTCCCGAGCTGAGGCGCATGCTGCACGAAACCGCGTCGCAGCCGGCCTTGGTTGAGTAGTCAACGCGCGCGCAGCAACTCGACGCTTCGCACATAAGCAAGGCGGCGATTCGGCATAAGCGTTGCGGGACAATCCCGTCTTCATGGGAATCAGCCACTACATCAAGGAAATCGGCCGCGGCGCGCGCGGCGCGAAGTCGCTCACGCGCGAGCAGGCGACAGACTTGTTCGGCCAGGTGCTCGACGGCCAAGTGACCGATCTCGAAGTCGGCGCGTTCTGCCTGGCGATGCGTATCAAAGGCGAAACGCCCGAGGAGCTCGCCGGCTTCCTGGACGCGACCGATGCCCGGCTCGAAAAA
Organism: Variovorax sp.; assembly: GCA_965218415.1. Lineage (GTDB taxonomy): Bacteria > Pseudomonadota > Gammaproteobacteria > Burkholderiales > Burkholderiaceae_C > Variovorax. The sequence continues at coordinate 1,510,343 of CBDCKT010000003.1, read as the reverse complement.
TTCCCGGCCACCGAACCCGCGTTGATCGTGCTGCCGAGCTACAACGGTGCGCGCAAAATGCCGGTTTTGACGCCACTCCTCGCGTTGCTCGTTGCGCGGGAGGGATTTCCGGTATTAGTTCACGGCTCGGCCTCCGAGACCCCCCGGGTTTTGGCATCGAATGTGCTTGCAGCGCTGGGTATGCATGCGCAGACAGCTATCAAAACCATAGTGCCGGGCGAGGTCGTGTTCGCGCCGACCGGGTTGCTGTGCCCCGGCCTAAAACGCCTGCTGGACGTGCGCCGCGTGGTCGGTTTGCGCAATCCCGCGCACAGCGTCGTCAAGTTGATGCAGCCCGGCGCAGGCGACACACTGGTCGTTGCGAGCTACACGCATCCCGAATACGCCGAATCGATGGGCGCAACCTTCGCGCTCGCGCACACGACAGCGTTGCTCTCGCGCGGGCTCGAGGGCGAAAGCGCAGCCGACCCGCGTCGCACCGCGCAGGTCGATGGTTTCGTGCATGGCCGGCGCATCGCGCTGCAAATGCAGCAACCCGGCACGCTGGCTGCGGTGCCCGGTCTGCCGAGCGAAATCGATGTCGAAAGCACGGCCGACTACACAGGCCAGGTTATCGATGGCCGGCTGCCGGTGCCTGCCGCGATTGCGCAACAGGTGCTGCACATCGTTCGGGTTGCGGCCGAGGCAGCGCAGCCGCTGACTCGCGACGCGCGCGGCGCTGCTCATGGTTCCGCTTCCTCCTCCACTTCCTCTTCTGCCACGGAGGTTTCCCGATGAGTCATCTTTTCCACCGCGGCAGTTGCACCCTGGTCGGCGCCGGCCCGGGCGACCCTGACTTGCTCACGCTCAAGGCAGTCAAAGCAATTGCCGCGGCGACCGTGATCCTCGTCGACGATCTGGTCAACGACCAAGTGCTGCGTCATGCCCGGCCCGAGGCACGGATCGTGCATGTCGGCAAGCGCGGCGGCTGCCGCAGCACGCCGCAAGCGTTCATCGAGCGGCTCATGCTCACCGCCGTGCACGAGGGCGAAGACGTGGTGCGGCTCAAGGGCGGCGACCCGTTCATCTTCGGCCGCGGCGGCGAGGAGGTCGAGCATCTGCGCGAATCTGGCATCGAGGTATCGGTAGTCAATGGCATCACCGCCGGATTGGCCGCTGTCACATCGCTCGGTGTCGCGCTGACGCACCGCGATCATGCGCAAGGGGTCGTCTTCGTGACCGGCCATGCGACGACCCGCGCCGGTACCTGTCCGACCGACTGGCGCGCGCTCGCCTGCGCTGTGCGCGATGCCAGGCTGACCCTCGTGATCTACATGGGCGTCGCATGCGCCGCAGCGATCCAGGGCGCGCTCTTGCGGGAGCTGCCGGGCTCGACGCCGGCTGCTGCAGTTCAACATGCGAGCCTGCCGCACGAGCAGCGTGTGCTGACCACGTTGGCGCGCCTGCCGGCCGACCTCGCAGCGGCCGGCATCGGCAGCCCGGCGGTGATCGTGATCGGCGACGTGTTGCGGGGCATGGCGGCGCTGGACCGCGCTGCCGGAGAAGACAGCCAGTTCGGCACCTGAGCCGCAGGATGCGCTCCATGACCGGCCGCGTCGGCTTCAGCGCAGAACTTCACGCAGAACTTCACGCGGCAGTTCACGCAGAGCATCTTAAAATCGCTTCTTCCCCACCCTTCGCCGCGCGAGAAATCCGATGCTCGAAAAACTTAACCAGTTCACCGCCGGTCACGGCCAATTGGAGCGCGGCAAGGGGCTCGTGACCGGCACGATCGCGCTGTCTCTCGGCATTCTTTGCTTTCTGGGCGTGCTGGCATTTCTCTTCCCGCAGTACCTGACAACGCCCGAGTTGCGCAAGACCTATAACGTCGATGTGATGCGCACGGTGCTGCTCGTGGCGATGGTGATCGCGGGCGGCCTCGCGTTGGTCAATATCCTCTTCAACCGGGCCCGCTGGCTGGCCGCTTTCGCGTTTCTGCTGGTGGTCGCCGCCGCCCTGCTCGGCGGCCATAAAGTGCCCGTCGCCAGCGACTTTCCCGACCACACGCCTTACATCGGCCTGGACTGGTTCATTCTCGATCTGCTCGGCTCGGCGCTGATCTTCATCTTCATCGAGAAGCTATTCGCGCTGCGCAAGGACCAGCCGATCTTCCGCGCCGAGTGGCAAACTGACTTTCACCACTTCATCGTCAACCACATGATCGTGGGCTTCGTGCTGCTCGCGACCAATCTATTCGTGCACCGGCTTTTCGGCTGGGCCGCGAACGACGGCATCCGCGGTTGGGTCGCCGGTTTGCCGTTCTGGGCCGGACTGCTTCTGATCGTGCTGGTGGCCGATCTGGTGCAGTACTGGACCCATCGCGCCTACCACGAAGTACCCGTTTTATGGCGTTTGCATGCGGTGCACCACAGCGCGAAAAGCATGGACTGGATGGCGGGATCGCGCCAGCATGTGGTCGAACTGCTGATCACCCGCACCCTGGTGCTGGCGCCGATTTTCGTGCTCGGTTTTTCGAAGAACGTGATCGATGCATACATCATCATCGTCGGCTTCCAGGCGGTGTTCAATCATTGCAACGTGAGCGTGCGCCTCGGGCCGCTGCGCTACATCATCGTCACGCCCAACTTTCACCATTGGCACCACAGCCAGGACGACGAGGCGATCGACCGCAATTACGCGGCGCACTACGCTTTCATCGACTATCTGTTCGGCACCGCGGTCAAAAGCACGCGCCTCTGGCCCGAGCGCTATGGCGTGGTTGGCGACTATGTGCCCGACGGCTTCTTCAAGCAATTGAAGTTTCCGTTCGTCTGGAAGGGATGAGCGGGGCGCAACATTTCGACGTCGTTGTCATCGGGGCCGGCGCTGCCGGCTTGTTCTGCGCCGCGCTCGCAGGGCAGCGCGGATTACGTGTGTTGCTCGTCGATCACAGCGACAAGGTCGCCGAGAAGATTCGTATCTCGGGCGGCGGACGCTGCAATTTCACGAACCGCAATCTGGACCCGCGCGCGCCGCAACGGTATTTTCTGGGCGAGAACCCGAATTTTTGCCGCTCGGCGCTGGCGCGCTACACACCGCAAGACTTCATCGAGCTCGTCGAGCGCCACCGCATCGCCTGGCACGAAAAGCACAAGGGACAGCTTTTTTGCGACGGTCCGTCGCAGCAGATCATCGACATGCTGCTGGCCGAATGCGCTGCCGGCAATGTCATGCACTGGCAGCCTTGCACAATCGAATCATTGGTCTTTTCGGGCTCCAGCCCATATGCGACGAGCGCAGGCAGCTACATTATTCATAGCAATCGGGGTGTGGTGGAGGCCGCGAAAGTCGTGGTCGCGACCGGCGGATTGTCGATTCCGCAGATCGGCGCGAGTGATTTCGGCTACCGCATCGCCGCGCAATTCGGACTCGAAGTGATCGCGCCGCGACCGGCGCTCGTTCCGCTCACCTTCGGCGGCGATGGCTGGCAACCCTATGCCGGCCTCGCCGGGCTCGCATTGCCGGTCTCGGTTGCCACAGGCAGCAAGAAAGAACGAATCGCATTTTCCGAAGACCTTCTGTTCACCCACCGCGGGCTGTCGGGCCCCGCGGTGCTGCAGATTTCGAGCTATTGGCGCAGCGGAGAAACGCTCGCGATCGATTTCGCGCCGGGGCTCGACGCGGGTGCAGCGCTTGCCAACGCCAAGCAGCGCTCGCGCAAACAGGTCGTTAACGAACTGGCTGCATGGGTGCCATCCCGGCTGGCCGAGTCTTGGGTCGCGCAGGACGCCGCACTGCAACGCGCGATCAACGAAGCGGCCGACCGCGCGCTCGCGAGCCTGGCCGCACGGATCGCTTGCTGGGAAATCACGCCGACCGGCAGCGAGGGCTACAAAAAGGCGGAAGTGACTGCGGGCGGCGTCGATACCCGCGAGTTGTCGTCCCGAACCATGGAATCGAAGCGCCAGCCCGGGCTCTATTTCATCGGCGAAGTGGTCGATGTGACCGGTTGGCTCGGCGGCTACAACTTTCAATGGGCCTGGGCCAGCGCCTATGCCTGCGCCTGCGCCTTTGCCTGCGCCGCCGCGCTATAATCGCGGGCTACGTCCAAATTAGACACGTCACCAATCAATAATGACCACCGTTCGCGTTAAAGAAAACGAACCCTTCGACGTCGCGCTGCGTCGCTTCAAGCGCACCATCGAGAAGCTCGGCCTCCTCACGGACCTGCGCGCGCGCGAGTTCTACGAAAAGCCGACAGCGGAGCGCAAGCGCAAGAAAGCAGCGGCAGTCAAGCGCCACTACAAGCGCGTTCGCAGCATGCAGCTGCCCAAAAAGCTGTACTGACACCGCCGTCGCTGGCACGCCAGCGAATCGACCGAGCCGCGCCAGGATTGCCTGCCGCGGCTTTTGCATTTTTTTTGAGGAGCCGTCATGAGCCTGAAAGAGCGCATCACCGAAGACATGAAAGTCGCCATGCGAGCCAAGGACGCGGAACGCCTCGGCACGATTCGCCTGCTCCAAGCCGCGATCAAACAAAGAGAAGTCGACGAGCGCATCGAACTTGACGACGCACAGGTCGTCGGCATTCTGGACAAGATGGTCAAACAGCGAAAAGACTCCGTCGCTGCCTTCACGCAGGGCGGCCGGCAGGATCTGGCAAACAAGGAAAGCGCCGAAATTCAGGTGCTCGAAGCCTACCTGCCGGAGCGACTGAGCCCCGAAGAAATCCAAGCCGAAGTCAAAGCGATCGTTGCCGAAACCGGCGCCAGCGGTCCGGGCGACATGGGCCGAGTCATGGGCGCCGTGAAGCAGCGCCTCGCAGGCAAGGCCGATATGGGACAGGTTTCGGCCGCTGTCAAAGCCGCGCTTGGCGGCAAGGCGTGACGTCGTGAGGCCTGAGGTGAGGTCGTTCGGTTCGGTCGTCTTTAAAGCCTGCGCTTGTCTCGTGGACCGTCGCGGCAGGCTGCTCGTCTTCCGCCATCCGGGTGATCGAACGCTCCAGTTGCCCAAAGGAACGATCGAGCCCGACGAAAGCCCCGAAAACGCCGCGCGACGCGAGTTGAGCGAAGAATCGGGTGTTCGTTTCGAAGGGCCAATCGAATCGCTCGGCCTGCTCGAACGCCATCGCGAGGCGCGCATTCAGCACTGGCATCTTTTCCTCATGCGCAGCACCGCCGTCATGCCCGAGCGTTTCGAGCACACCGCGACCGGCAGCCCCGAAGAGCATGGCCTCGTGTTCGCGTTCGAGTGGCTCGCGCCCGATGCGCCGATCGATGAGTTCGCGCTGCCGTATCGGCAAGCCATCGAAAAGGTTCGCGCGGCGTTCTAAAACATGCGCAGTCGGCAACCGGCGCCGGGTCAGCTCCCTGCCACCTTCATCCGGTTGACCAGCACCGAACCGGCCGTCTTCGCGCCGAAGTTATAGGCATCGGCACCGACCGCTTCGATCCCCATCAGCATGTCTTTCAAGTTGCCCGCGATCGTGATCTCCTGCACCGGAAAAGCGATTTGCCCTTTTTCGACCCAGAAGCCGCTCGCGCCGCGCGAATAGTCGCCGGTCACGTAGTTCACGCCCTGCCCCATGAGCTCGATCACGAAAAGTCCTGTGCCGAGCTTTTGGAGCATCGCTTCCAGGTCGTCCCCCGCTTTCGTCTCACGCGATCGCAACGTCAGGTTGTGCGAGCCGCCGGCATTGCCGGTTGTCTTCATGCCCAGCTTGCGCGCCGAATAGGTCGAGAGAAAGTAGCCTTCGAGCCGCCCGCCGTCGACCACCTTGCGCGGGCGCACTGTCACGCCCTCGTCGTCGAAGGGCGCGCTGCCCTTGCCGCGCATCACGAACGGGTCTTCGTCGACGTCGAGGTGTTTGGGCAGGACTTGCTTGCCGAGTGAGTCGAGCAAGAAAGTGCTTTTGCGGTAGAGCGCGCCGCCGCTGGTCGCCTGCACCAGCGAACCGAGCAAACCGACGGCGAGCGGCGATTCGAACAGCACCGGGCACGAGGCGGTCTTCATCTTGCGCGACTTCAGGCGCGACAGCGCGCGTTCGGCGGCATAGCGGCCCACTGCCTTCGGATTCGCGAGCTGGTCGGCCGCGCGCATCGAGCTGTACCAGGCGTCGCGCTGCATGTCGTTGCCCTTGCCCGCGATCGGCGCGACTGAAATCGAATGCCGTGAACTCGCATAACCACCGCGAAAGCCATGCGTGTGGGCGCTGAAAAAATGGCTCTGCTGGGCCGAAACCGCAGCGCCTTCGCTGTTCGTGATGCGCTTGTCGGTCGACATCGCAGCAGCTTCGCATTCGAGCGCGATCTCGGCGGCCTGCTCGCTCGTCACCGCCCAGGGGTGAAAAAGATCGAGCTCGGGATGATCCTTTGCGATGTCGGCATCATCGGGCAAACCGCTGACTGGATCTTCGGCCGTGAAGCGCGCGATGTCGAAGGCCGCCTGCACGGTCTGCGCGATCGCACTCTCCGAAAAATCCGAGGTGCTCGCGTTGCCACGCCGATGACCGACATACACCGTGACGCCGAGCGATTTGTCGCGGTTGCGCTCGACGTTCTCCAGCTCACCTTTGCGCACCGAAACGCTCAAACCGCAACCTTCCGATGCTTCGGCTGCCGAATCGGTCGCGCCAAGCCGTTTGGCATGGCTCAAGGCGGAATCGACCAGGGTTTCAAAGAACGCGCGGCTGTAGGCAAAGCCGCGCTCGGGTTGTGAAGGCGCGCGGGCGGCAGCGTTTGACGGTGCTTTTGAAGGTTTTTTCATGCGGTGGCTATGATACTTGCGCGCCTTTTCCCACCGCTGCGGCAACCCCTTCTTCTCCATTCCACCTCATGCCCCGCAAACCCAAAAAAGGCTATTTCGTGCGCGGCCAGTTCGTGGCCGAAGGCAGCGAACTCGACGCCGAACTCAAGCAGGAACTGAAGGGCGACGGCGCGAGCAAGACCGATTTGAAACGCGAAAGCACCGAGCTGCAAGCGCTCGGCGAATCATTGCTCGAACTGCCGATGGCGCGACTCAAGGCGCTCGACCTCGACGAGAAGTTGATGGAGGCGCTGGCAGACGCCCGTCGCATCACCGACTTCGAAGGCAAGCGCCGCCAGATGCAGTTCATCGGCAAACGCATGCGCAAGCTCGACGATGCGGCGATCGGCGCGATTCGCCTCGCACTCGAAGACCAGCGCCGCGGCCCTGCCCTCGAAACGCAGGCACTGCACGACGCCGAGCGCTGGCGCGATCGCCTGCTGGCCGACGACGACGCGGTCGGCGGCTGGATCGAGACCCATGCCGCCACCGATGCCCAGCAGTTGCGCGCACTGGTACGCCAGGCGCGCAAGGATTTGAAAGAAGGCAAGCCCGGCGAAGCGCAGCGCCAGGGCAAGGCGTATCGCGAGCTGTTTCAACTGGTGCGCACGCAATTGAGCGTGCATTCGAATGCAGACCGCGTCGCCGAAGCGGCGGTGCAGGAACGCGAGAACGACACATGACAGGCGCCGACCCCAATTCGTCCACCTCGTCCACGGCGGCCGAGTCTGTCCGCATCGGCATCGTCTCGGTCAGCGACCGCGCGTCGAGCGGCGTCTATGCCGACAAGGGCTTGCCGGCGCTGCAAGACTGGCTCACGCGCGCGCTCAAAAACGCGATCGAATTCGAAGCCCGCCTGATTCCCGACGAGCAAGATGCGATCAGCCAGGCCTTGATCGAACTGGTCGATACGGGCTGCGCGTTGGTGCTGACCACCGGCGGCACCGGCCCCGCGCCGCGCGACGTCACGCCCGAAGCGACCTTGGCAGTCGCCGGCAGAACCATGCCCGGCTTCGGTGAGCAGATGCGCCAGATCAGCCTGAAGTTCGTGCCGACAGCGATTTTGTCGCGCCAGGTCGCCGTGATTCAGCGGCCAGAGCTTGATCCTCAATCTGCCCGGCCAACCCAGGGCGATCGCCGAAACGCTGGAAGGCGTGAAAAACGCCGATGGCTCGCAAATTCGTGCCCGGGATCTTTGCCGCTGTGCCCTACTGCATCGAAAAAGCGCTGATCGGCGGGCCGTCGATCTCGGCGTGCCCGGGAAACAGATCGGCTGATTCGGCGCGGTGGTCGCGGGCGGATGGAAACCGACGATGCAGTGCAAGGCGTTCCGGCCCAAGTCGAAGATGCGATCCCGGACGCGTGCATGAAATGCTATTTTATTGATAGCTGCCTGCGCAAGATCAGTGGGCGTTTCGATCAACTTTCGCTTAAATTTCGGATCGTCCTTTCCGGATTCGACAGCATTCGCAAACGCATCTAAAAATCGGCATGAAAAAGCGCCTCATCAGCTCGGGATCCACGTTCGAAGCACAGATCGGCTATTCGCGCGCGGTGGTCGCGGGCGGATGGATTTTCGTTTCGGGCACGACCTGCTTCGACTACACAACGATGTCGATCGCCGACGATGTATTGGCCCAAACCCGCCAGTGTTTGCGCAACATCGAAGCCGCGTTGCACGAGGCCGGCGCCAGCTTCGAAAATGTGGTTCGCGTCACCTACGTGTTGCCCGACGCGGCGGAATTCGAGCGTTGTTGGCCGGCGCTGCGAGAGGCGTTCGGCGACGGGCGACCGGCCGCGATGATGATCAGTGCCGGGCTCGCAGATCCGCGCATGAAGATCGAGATCGAAGTGACGGCGTTGGCGTCGCCTTGAGTCGCCGCTCGCAACGCGCGACCGGTAAGGCACTGCCGCCCGGTTGTCGCCGGATCGACGCAAGCAGACCGATGGCGACCCGCGGCAATCGCATCCGTTCAGGATGAGTTCGCTATCGATTCGATAGCTGACTGCGCACGCCCAGTCTACGAAATAGCCACTATTCTTCCGAATCTTTCGGAAGACGCATCCGGGTATTTCGTGCGTCGTTTTGTCGACCACCCGAGCCACGCCCAGCCTCGCTCATCGCCTTCGCGATGCCGCGCAGGATGTGAATTTCCTCGGGGGTCGGCTGAGCCCGGTTGAAGAGTTGCTGTAGGCGCGGCATCAACTTCTTCGGCGCCGCGAGGTCGAGAAAGCCGATATCGACCAGCGCCCGCTCCCAGTGGCCGAGCATGCCGGCCACTGCGCGGGCATCGGCCGCCTCACCGGGCACCGCCGCATGGCGCACCGAAAAGCCGCCGAGCGCTGTTCGCCACTCGTAGGCGATCAGTTGCACCGCGGCGGCCAGGTTCAGCGAACCGAAATCCGGCGCCGTGGGAATGCTGAGCGCGACATGACATCGGTACACGTCGTCGTTTTTCATGCCGAAGCGCTCCGAGCCGAACAGGAACGCCACGCTCGCAACGCCCTCGCCGGCCAGCGCTGGCAAATGCGCGCGCGGGCTGCGCGTCGGCGGGCCGAAGTCGCGCGGCACCATCGCGGTCGCGCACAGATGCGTGATGCCGTCGAGTGCTTCGTCGAGCGACGCCACGATGCGGGCGTTGGCCAGCACATCGAGCGCGCCGCTCGCGCGCTGAATCGTCTCGTCGCGGCGCAGCACGTTGGCCCAGCGCGGCGCGACCAGCACCAGGTCGCCGAAACCCATGGTCTTGATCGCGCGCGCCGCCGCGCCGACATTGCCGGCGTGGCTGGTTTCGATGAGGACGAAGCGGGTTTGCACGATAGCGACGAGTGATTGCCAAGCCGGCGCATTCGACAGCCCGCCATGGAATCGGGGCGTCCGCCTCCCGGATGCGAGTCGGCCCGGTAAACTCCATGCGATTGTCGCCGGGCGAAGGCGCCCTGTAGCGAATCCATCGCGCAGGCCAGAGTGCGGCCGCAGCGCAGAGGCCCGGCGCCCTCGCGATTCAGAGGCGAGAAGGCAAAATTGCTGCACCCGCTCTTGCACCGCGCACCTTCTTCGAGAACCCATGCCGTCCAATCTTCTGCATCCCATGCTCAATGTGGCCATCAAGGCCGCGCGCGCCGCTGGCGCGATCATCAATCGGGGCGCGCTCGACGTCGAATCGGTGCGGGTGGCTCAAAAACATGTGAACGACTTCGTGACCGAGATCGATCGTGAAAGCGAGCGCGTGGTCATCGAAACCCTGCTCACCGCCTATCCGGGCCACGGCATATTGGCGGAGGAGTCCGGCTCGCAGCATGGCGCGAAGGACTCGGAATTCGTCTGGATCATCGATCCGCTCGACGGCACGACCAATTTCATTCACGGCTATCCGTTTTACTGCGTGTCGATCGCGCTGGCGGTGCGTGGCAAGGTCGAGCAGGCCGTTATTTACGAGCCGATCCGCAACGATCTGTTCACCGCCACCAAAGGGCGCGGCGCGTATCTGAACGAACGCCGAATCCGGGTGAGCAAGCGCACGCGGCTCGCCGAATGCCTCGTCACGACCGGATTTCCGTTTCGCGCCGAAGACAGCCTCGGCCAGTTTCTGGCGATGACGGCCGATTTGATTCCGCGCTCGGCGGGTCAGCGCCGGTCTGGTTCGGCCGCGCTCGATCTGGCTTATGTTGCGGCCGGCGCCAGCGATGCGTTTGTTCAGGCTGGCCTCAGTCCGTGGGACGCGGCGGCTGGCTCGCTGCTGGTCACCGAAGCCGGTGGCCTGGTCGGCAATTTAACCGGCGACGCCGACTTTCTGCATCAACAGGAATGCCTGGCGGCCAATCCGCGAATTTACGCGCAATTGGTGCAATTGCTTGGTCGTTACTCGAAGTTCGCCAGTGTTGACGACAAGTTGCAGGCAGGCGACCGAGTTCGGCAAACCGCTGACCGAGTCGCGGCGAGCCAGCCTGCGGTGGCCGAATCGGCGCACGACGCGACCTTGCAGACGAGTCCGGGCGGTGCAGGTGCGGGCGAGGTTTCCGTCGCGCTGACGCGCACGCTGACCCGAAAACGCCGCGCTGCCGAAACCAACGCCGATGATGGTGGCTCAGCCGACCGACCCGCGAATCTCGCCGGCGACTGAGCTGCCGCGCGACCATCCGAACGTACGGCGCCGGGTCGAAGAGAACTTGCCTGCGCTGAGCCGAGCGTCCATGCCATGACTGCAAACGAGCTGGTCGCGCATCCGTGGTTCAGTGCGATCGTTTCGGCGCTCGTGGCAATTCTGCTGGCCGCGCTGCTCTATCGGCTCGGCGGCGCGCTCCTGTTGCGGATGACCCGCCGCGCGCCGATCGCCCACTCGGTCGTGCGCAAATGCCGGGTCGCAGCCCGGATCGTCTTGCCGCTCATGGCGTTGCAGCTGGTCTGGCGTTTCGCCGCGCGTGATCTGCCGGGGGCGGCGCTGCTGGCGCATTTGAACGGCCTGCTGCTGATTGCCTGCTGGACCTGGCTGGCCGAGCGGATCATCAACGGATTCGCCGATGGCGTGATCGCGCGCAACCCGCTGGGCGACGACGACGACTCCCACGGGCGGGCGGTCTACACCCAGACCCGGGTGCTCGCGCGCTCGGCCGTGACGGTCGTCGTGATCGCCGGGCTCGCGCTGATGTTGATGACTTTTCCGGAAGTCCGCCAGATCGGAACCAGCCTGCTGGCCTCGGCGGGCGTGATCGGCATCGTCGTCGGCCTGGCTGCCAAGCCGGTTTTCAGCAACCTGATCGCCGGGCTGCAGATTGCCGTGTCGCAGCCGATCCGGATCAACGACGTGCTGGTGGTCGAGGGGCAGTGGGGCCGGGTCGAGGAAATCACCGGCACTTTCGTCGTCGTCAAGCTCTGGGACGAGCGCAATCTGGTGCTGCCGCTGACCTACTTCATCGAGAAGCCGTTCGAAAACTGGACCCGCCACAACGGCCAGTTGACCGGCTCTGTATTCCTGTTCGTGGACTACGGCATGCCGCTGGCGCCGCTGCGCGCCGAGCTCGAGCGCGTCGTCCATTCGGCGCACCAGTGGGATGGCCGATCGTTCAGCTTGCAAGTCATCGACGCCACCGAGCGGTCGATGCAGTTGCGCATCTTGTGCACCGCTGCCAACTCATCGCTGGCTTTCGATTTGCGCTGCGCGGTGCGCGAAGGCTTGATCGCGTTCATGCAACGCGCCTACCCACAGTTTCTGCCGCAGATTCGACTGGCGCGCGAATTGGCTGGCGATGTCGGTAATCTCGGCGAGGCGGGCAATCCTGCAGATTCTGAAAATCCAGGTCAAAACAGGCCAAAGCCCAGCCTGGACGAGCGCAGACAGCTATGAAATTTATAGCTTCGGATGACTGGATGCCGTTCCGTCACCAGCTTCTTTGACTGGCAAATCCGACGCGATCGACCCGCGCTGCCGGTACGCAGCCCGAGCATCGACCGCATGCCGAGTTCCGCGCTCGATCGCAAGTAACAGCAAAGCCACCGTGCCGCCCAGCACGGCGCCAGCGGCGATGTCGGCCGGAAAGTGCACGCCGACATAGATCCGCGCCCAGCCTGTTGCCAGCGCAACCAGCGCCACCGCGATGCCAGCGCTGCGCAGGAGCGGTCGCAGCAGCAGCGTAAAAGCGATCGAGAACATGACCGACGCATGCGCGCTCGGCAACGAGCCGCGGCCACCGTGCGGGATCAGCGCCGGCGCCAGTCCCAGCATGAACGGCCGCGGCCGACCGATCGCAGCCGCGAGCGGATGCACCATCAATGCGGTGACGCCTGCGGCAACGCCGGCCAGCATGACGCCGCGCCACTGCGCCGGCCGGCGCCACAGCGCCCATGCCAGCGCGATGCCGCAGAGCCAGCCCGAATAACGCGCGATCCAGCTTGCAAGCCAGAGCACCAAGGGATCGGGGTCGATGCCGCCGGCCATGGCATGAAACAGCAGTAGATCGAAAGATGCCATGGTCGATAGATAAAGAGGACGGGATGACGCGCCCCCCGACGCGCGAAAGTCACGCGAAAGTTACATGAGGATGCACGAAACCGATGGGCCGTGCACGGCGTACCTGCAGCTTGTGTAACCATTCGGATTGCGGATTCACGAACCCGTTCGGTCGCGCCGTCCCTTCCAGAATGGATGAGATTGCAGCGGCTTCCGTGGTAAAAAACAGGTTCGGAAAAATCAAACTAAAGAATTACTTTTCAATCATGGAGATCGCGCGATGGGCGTAAGTGGAACGCTCTTGTTGTGGGTTGCGACATTGCTGGGTCTGGCTCTGGTGTCGTTGCTGAGTTACTTCGCGGTCGGAGCCTGGCAGCGTAGCGCCGAAAAGCGCGAGAGTGCGCGTCGGGTTGCAACAGCGCGCGTTCGCTCCGGCTATCTGCCCGACGAATTGCCGACCACCGCCCGAGCGCCGCTCGGTGACAGCGGCCCGGCCGACCTCGAAGGCTTGCCTGTGGACGATTCGGGCGGTACTTCGGTCGTCGACGAGAACCCGCGCATCAATATTCGCTATGTGCGCGCCAATGGCGAAAAAGTGTCGCGAACGGTGCGCGTCGAGCGGCTCGACGTCCGCAGAGGCGTGATGATCGTTCAAGGCGACAACGCCGACGACATCCGCCGGATCGGGCTCAACCAGGTCACGCAGGCGCGACTGGCGATCAACGGGCAGCGTTTCAATCTTGGAACCTGGGCCGAGGCTGTTCGCGCGGCTCGCAGGCGTCGCGGCGAATTCTGAGCGCGCGTTTTCGAGTTCGCGCGTTCCCGAATTCCCGCCTTTTCGCCTTCCCGCGCTGCCCAAGGTGCGGCGACACCGCCTCGAATGGCCGAACAGTGCTGCGACAATTTGCGCCTTGGGGCGCCAAATAGCATCCGGCTCGCCGACGCTTCCACTGAAAGGCCTTGATGGACGCACCAGTCAAGACCCCCGATAAAACCGCAGACTCGTCGGCCCACACGCCGATGATGGCGCAATACCTGCGCCTGAAGGCCGACCATCCCGACACCTTGCTGTTCTACCGGATGGGCGACTTCTACGAGTTGTTCTTCGCCGACGCCGAAAAGGCCGCCCGGTTGCTCGATATCACGCTGACGCAACGCGGGCAGTCGGCCGGCGCGCCGGTGGTGATGGCGGGGGTGCCATTCCACGCGGTAGACGCCTACCTCGCGCGCCTCATCAAACTCGGCGAGTCGGTCGCGATTTGCGAGCAAGTGGGCGAAGTCGGCGCGACCAGGGGGCCGGTCGAACGCAAGGTGGTGCGCGTGGTCACGCCGGGCACGCTGACCGACGCCGAATTGCTCACCGACAAGCGCGATGCCTTGCTGCTCGCGGTGCACTTGGGCACGCGGCAGCGGATCGGCCTGGCATGGCTCAGCGTGACCGGCGACACCTTGCGGCTCGCCGAGTGCGCGAGCGATGCGCTGGAGGCCTGGCTGGCCCGCATCGGGCCGAGCGAGCTGGTCTACAGCGCGGAAGTGCCGTCCGCTTTCGAGCAGCGCCTGAAGGCGGCGCGGGAGACAACCCGCGATGCGACGCCGTTCACCATGTCGCTGCGCCCGGCCTGGCAATTCGACGCTGCACTCGGCGAGCGCAAGTTGCGCGAGCAACTCGGCGCCGCCAGTCTCGCTGCCTGGCATGCCGATGCGTTGCCGCAAGCCCACGCGGCCGCTGCCGCCCTGCTCGGTTACGCCGAGCACACCCAGGGGCGCGCCCTCCCCCACCTGGCGCAGCTTGCCGTGGAGCACGACGGCGACCTTATCGCGCTGCCGCCGACCACCCGCCGCAACCTCGAACTGACCCAGACCTTGCGCGGCGACGACGCACCGACGCTTTTTTCGCTCGTCGACAGTTGCATGACCGGCATGGGCAGCCGCCAGTTGCGGCGTTGGCTGCTCGCTCCAAAACGCGATCGGAAAGACGCAAGCGCGCGGCTCGAAGCGATCGCTGCGTTGCAAATGGCGCAGCCTGGCGCGCTGCAACCAGCGTGGCGGGCGATTCGCGAGCAACTCAAAAATACCAGCGACGTCGAGCGCATCGCAGCGCGCATCGCACTCGCTCAAGTGCGGCCGCGCGAGCTGGTCGCCTTGCGCATGGCGCTATCTAAATCAGAGCTGCTTGCGCACGTCCAGCATGGATTTCCGGCACTTTTGATTCAAATTTTCGAAGACTTGGTACCGCCTGCGATCTGCGCCGAATTGCTGACCCGTGCGATCGATACGGAGCCCGCAGCGCTGGTGCGCGACGGCGGTGTGATCGCGACGGGCCACGACGCCGAGCTCGACGAGCTGCGCGCGATCGGCGCGAACCTCGACGGCTTCCTGCTCGAACTCGAAGCCCGCGAGCGCATCCGCACCGGCATTTCGAACCTTCGGGTGCAGTTCAACCGGGTACACGGCTTTTACATCGAAGTGTCGCAAGGCGCGCTCGGCAAAGTGCCCGAGGACTACCGTCGGCGCCAGACATTGAAGAACGCCGAGCGCTTCATCACGCCCGAGCTCAAGGCCTTCGAAGACAAGGCACTGTCGGCGCAAGACCGGGCCCTCGCGCGCGAAAAATTCCTCTACGAACAATTGCTCGCGGCATTGCAACCGCATGTCGCCGCGTTGAGCCGGCTCGCGAGCGCGATCGCATCGCTGGACGCCTTGTGCGCGCTGGCTGAGCGCTCGGCGACCTTGGGCTGGAACGCGCCGTCGTTCGTCGCCCAACCGTGCATCGAAATCCGGCGCGGCCGCCATCCTGTCGTCGAAGCGCGGCTCGCCGAGCGCTCCGAAGGCGGGTTCATCGCCAACGACACCGAACTCGGCGCCAAGATGAGGATGCAGATCGTCACCGGCCCGAACATGGGCGGCAAATCGACCTACATGCGCCAGGTCGCGATCATCGTGCTTCTTGCGTCGATCGGCTCGCATGTGCCGGCAAAAGTCTGCCGCCTCGGCCCGATCGACGCCATTCACACGCGGATCGGCGCGGCCGATGACCTGGCCAACGCCCGATCGACCTTCATGCTGGAGATGACCGAGGCCGCGCAAATCCTGCATGCCGCGAGTGCCGAGTCGCTGGTGCTCATGGACGAGATCGGCCGCGGCACCAGCACTTTCGACGGGCTCGCACTCGCATCGGGCATCGCCGCGTACCTGCACGATCGTTGCAAAGCCTTCACGCTGTTCGCGACGCACTATTTCGAGCTGACCGAATTTCCGGCGAGTCACCATGCCGCGCTCAACCTGCATGTGAGCGCGACTGAAACCAATGGAAAGAACGGCCGCGACATCGTTTTCCTGCACGAAGTGCAGCCGGGCCCGGCGAGCCGCAGTTTCGGCATCCAGGTCGCCCGGCTCGCGGGGGTTCCTGCCGCCGTGGTCAACCACGCGCAGCGGGCGCTCGAAGCACTCGAAGCGCAGCAAGACCAGACCCGCGCGCAGGTCGATCTGTTCGCCGCGCCACCCGCGCCAGCGCCAGCAGAGGCCAGCCCCGTAGAATCCGCGCTGGCCGCGCTCGACCCCGATGCGATGAGCCCGCGCGAGGCGCTCGAAGCGCTTTACGCCCTGCGAAAGATTCAGGAACGCGAGCAACCCTGAGCCCGGTTGCAGCGCGGTGACCCGACCGGATTCAACCCGCCATGACCTATTGCATCGGCATCAAACTCAACGCCGGCCTGGTGTTTTTGTCGGACTCGCGCACCAACGCGGGCGTCGATCACATCAGCACCTTTCGCAAGATGATCGTCTACGAGCAGCCGGGCGAGCGCTTCATGGTGCTGCTCACCGCCGGCAACCTCAGCATTTCGCAGTCGGTGCGAGAAATCCTGCAGGTGCAGCAGGTCAGAGATACCGAAGACGACAAGGCGCCGCCACTCACGATCTGGAACGCGCGCAGCATGTTCGACGCGGCCCGCGTCCTCGGCGCCGCGGTGCGCCATGTCTACGACCGCGACGCGACCGCGCTCGACCATGCGGGCATCGACTTCAACGCATCGTTCGTGTTCGGCGGCCAGGTCAAGGGCGAGGCGATGCGCCTGTTCCTGGTCTATTCGGCCGGCAACTTCATCGAGGCGACGTCCGAGACGCCGTATTTCCAGGTCGGCGAATCCAAATACGGCAAACCGGTGCTTGACCGGGTGCTGACCCCGCAAACCTCGCTGCCCGAAGCCGCGAAATGCGTTCTGGTGTCGATGGATTCGACGATGAAATCGAACCTGTCGGTTGGCCTGCCGCTCGATCTGGTGGTCTACGAAGCGAATCGTTTCGAGACCGACAAAATCGTTTGCATCGACGCGGACAACCCGTATTTCAAAATGATGCACGACAACTGGGGCATCAAATTGCGCGAGGTGTTCGACAGCATCGACGATCCGGTTTGGGATGACGGTGTGGTCAGTGCGCATCCGTTGAAGACAGCGCCGGTTCGGCACAGTGTGCTGAAAAAGATTTCTACGCCGGAAGAGAAGCTGATTTGAAAGTTGGTGCGGGATTGGGGCACGTCAGCAGGGATCGCGCAATATCGAAAGGGGCGGGCTCTTCATGAGTCTGAGGCCGGGCTGTGCCCCCGGCAGGGCAGTCACTTCTCTTTTGGCGAAGCAAAAGAGAAGTAGGTCCGCCGCCGGGCGGACATCCCGGCCTCAGACCCAAACAGAGTTCAAAGCCTTTTAACCCCAAAACCCTTACCAGCCCTGCGCAGCCAGCTACAAATTAGATAGCAAAAACTCAAGCCGCCCATTCCACAACCCCACTCCATGCCGTCACCAAAACCACCACCCCGAACGCGATCCGATACCACGCGAAGGGAACGAAGTCATGGCTACTGATGTACCGGAGCAACCATCGCACGCACAGCCACGCACTGAAAAATGCAAACACCAGTCCGACAAGAAAGAGCGGCAAATCGGCCAGCGAGAGCAGCGCGCGCTCCTTGTACAGGCTGTAGATGCCGGCGCCGATCAGCGTGGGCATCGCGAGAAAGAATGAAAAGTCTGTCGCCGCCTGCCGAGACAGGCCAAGCAACATGCCGCCGATGATGGTGGCGCCCGATCGGCTGGTGCCGGGGACCAGCGCCAGGCATTGCGCGAGTCCGACCTTGAGCGCGTCCAGCGGTGTCATGTCTTCGACCCGTTCCACGCGAACCGCGCCGGGCGGCCTGCGCTCTGCCCACAGAATGATCAGGCCGCCAACGATGAAAGTGCTCGCGACGACCACCGGGATGAAAAGGTGGGCCTTGATGAAATTGGCAAAAAGAAGCCCGAGCACCACAGCCGGCAAGAAAGCGATCAGCACGTTGAGCGCGAAGCGCTGGGCTTTTCGCTGGCGCGGCAATTCAACGAGCGTTTCCCTGATCTTCGGCCAGTACACCAGGATCACGGCGAAAATCGCGCCGGTCTGAATCGCGATGTCGAAGACCTTGGCCTTCGCGTCGTCGAAGCCGAGCAGCGAGCCGGCCAGAATCAGGTGGCCGGTCGATGAAATCGGCAGGAATTCGGTCAGCCCCTCGACGATCCCCATGATCGCGGCCTTGACCAGTAAAACAATATCCACACGCACTCCTCGAAAGTGCGCCGATTATTGCGGCCCGAAACTTAGCCTTCAGAAATCAGACTAAATGAACGGGCGTTACCAGAACAATCCCACAGGTAGCGGCACCTGAAGCGCGAAGCGGAACAGCGCATACAGGCCGCCGAGGATCAAAGCGATCGCAAACGCGTAGACGATGGCCGTGCGCGCTGTCCAGCGCTCGTACTGCGCGAGCAGCAGCAAGGCAATCGAGGCGCAGATGCTCGTGAACAGAAATCCGACCGGCTGCAACAAAAAGGCCCAGGCCAGCATCACCACGGCCGTGCCGAAACGGCGTGGCCTCGAACCCGCGGCAGGCTCGTCCACCGATTTCGGCCGGCGCAAGGCAAGCACGATGTAGCTCAGCGCGAAGACGACCATCAACCCCGCGATCGTGCGCGGGAAGACCGAGCCGAGCGGCGAAAAATCGCCCGATGTCGCGATCGCGGCGATACCGATCGCAGCAGCCAGCGCACAGCCGACGATGCCGCCCCAGTCGGGTCTGACCGCGATATCGGCCTTGGCGCTGCCAGTCATCGGGTTCTCACTCACCTTGGGTCTCCGATGGGTCTGCCGGGCGCCTACCGGGCCGCCCCTGCCGCCGCTTGATCCAGATCGGATACACCAGCCCGAGCACGATGAAGGCCATGATCCCGATCGATATCGGCCGCCCGACGAATTCCATCAACACATTGCCGCGCGCACCGCCGATCAGGTTGCCCTGCACGAAACCGCGTTCGGCGATGCTGCCCAGAATCAGTCCGAGCACGATCGGCGACGCCGAAAACCCGAGCCGTCCCGCGCCCCAGGCCAGCACACCCAGAATCGCCATCTGCTGCACTTCGTAGGGGTTGTTGTGCACCGAGAAGCTGCCGATCACGGTGAGAAACGCGACCACCGGCACCAGCACCGCCTTCGGAATCGCGACGATCGACTTGAACGCATAGCGACCGATCAAAAGGCCCGCCGGCAGCATCAGTACGGTGGCGATCAAGAGGCCCCAGATGAAGGTGTAGACGATCGGCGCCTGCTGCGTGAACAAGGTCGGGCCGGTGCGAATGCCCTGCACCAGCAGCGCGCCGAGCACGATCGCATCCGGCGGCGTGCCGGGAATACCGAGCACCAGGGTCGGTATCAATCCGCCGCCGACAGTCGCGTTGTTCGATGATTCGGTGGCGAGCACGCCGTCGGGCTCGCCCTTGCCGAAATTCTCGCGGCGCGGCGAAGAGCGTTTGGCCTCCGAATAAGCGACCAGCGATGCAATCGAGCCGCCAGCGCCAGGCAGGATGCCGACCAGGGTGCCGATGATCGAGCTGCGCGCCAGATTGAATTTGCTGCGCGCGAGCAATGTGCCGGCTTCGCGCAAACGATAGCTCGCAACCCGATCGGCGGTGTCCAGATGCGGCGCTGGTGTTGCGACCAGGTCGATCAGCACCGGAATGCAATACAGGCCGATCAACGCCGACACCACGTCCAGGCCGCCGAGCAGCGCCTTGAACGAGCCGACATAACGAATGTCGCCGCCGACCTCGGCGCTGCCTACCATCGACATCAACAAGCCGATGCAGCCGCCGATCAAGCCCTTGAGCGTGCTGCCCTCGCCGAGCGACGCGATCAACGTCAAGCCGAACACCGCGAGCCAGAAATATTCGACCGGGCCGAACTTGAGCGCCACGCTTGCGAGTGGAGGCGCGAGCAGCATCAAAAACAGCGCGCCGACCAGCCCGCCGATCACCGATGCGAGGCAGGCCAGGGTAAGTGCCAGATCGCCGTCGCCGCGCTTGGCCATCGGAAAGCCGTCGAAGGTGGTGGCGATCGATGAGGGCGTGCCCGGCGTGTTGAGCAGGATCGCCGCATAGGCACCGCCGTAGATCGCGCCGGTGTAGATCGCGCCGAGCGAGATCAGCGCGGTGCTCGGCGGCATCGAAAAGGTGAACGGCACCAGCACGGCCACGGCCATGGTCGCCGTTAGGCCGGGCAAGGCGCCGATCACTGTGCCTGCGACGACGCCGGCCAATGCGAGCAGCAGGGCCGAGGGCGTCAGTGCGGCGAGCAGGTATTCGAAAATGTGCATGCGCTGCGCGCGAGAGCGCTCGACCCTAACCTTCGCTCAGTTTGCTCAGGCTATCAACTCACTTCTTGACGATGCCCATTTCCTTGGCGAGCGTTTCGTAGCGTTTTTTGATGTCGGCCATGAAAGCGTCCATCTTGTCCGGCCCGACGTCGAGCATCGCGAAGCCGCCGTCTTCCATTTTCTTGATGAAGTCCGGGTCGGCATTGACCTTCGCCAGATCGGCAGCCAGCTTCTTCTGAATCTCGGCAGGCGTGCTCTTTGGCACGGCGATGCCGCGATAGGCGCCGCCGACCAGTTCGAAGCCCTGTTCCTTGAAAGTCGGGCAGTCGGGAATCTTCGGATGGCGCTTTTCCATCGCGACGCCGAGGCAGCGCACCTGATCGCCGAGCTGGATATCGACCGTGGTGTAGGCCCAGCTGCCACCGACCTGCTTGCCGAGTAGCGCGGAATTGGACGGGCCGGTGCCCGCGAACGGCACATAGGTGGTCTTGATGCCGGCCATCTTGTCGAACTGCTGCTTGGCCAGATGATTGGCCGAGTTGGTGCCCGAGCCCGACAGCGTGATCGTGCCCGGCGCCTTCTTCGCGCCTTCGATGAATTCCTTCAATGTCTTGTAGGGGCTGTCGGCCGGCACGAGCAAGGCATCGGGCGTGAAGTGAAACCAGTACACCGTGTCGATGTCGTCGGTTTTGTAGCCGACGTCTTTTTCGATCGGCTGGAGCACGATGTGCGGCAGGTTGGTGCCCATCACGGTGTAGCCGTCGGCGGTCATGCCGTTGAGCTGGGCCCAGGCGGCCGCACCGCCCGCGCCGGGTTTGTATTGAATCGTCAGACCCTGACCGGTGAGCTTCTTGAAAACCGGCTCTTGCAAGCGCGCCGAAACGTCGGACTCGCCGCCCGGGCCGAAGGGAATGATGTAGCTGATGCTCTTGTCGGGATAGGCGGCAAGGGCGCCGACACTGCTTGCAACCAAACCGGCGCTCACGAGGGCTTTGATTGTCTTGAGTGTTCTGGCATAGGGAATTTTCATGATGCGGGTCTCCGGGGTAACGACAGGGCAGGCCGGCAAAGAGCCGGCGCGTAACCCTCGTTTATAGGCGCCGCCCGGTCGCGCGGCCAATCCCTGCTAACCCTGTGCGTCCTATGCTTCAGACGAGCCCGACAACGCCGGGACGGGCGATTCACTCGCCTTCGGCGCCGTGGGCTCGCGCTCGATGCGCCTATCTTCGCCCTCGCCTGTCGCCTTGCCGTCGCCCGCGACGCGCCAGCGCGGCTGGGTCGAGCCGCCCTTCTTTTTCGGCCAGCCTTCGCGCTGCACGCCGCGTTCGCCATCGACGTCTTCGGACTGGTCGTGAAAGAGCTGCACCTGGGTTTCGTAAGGCATGTCGATACCTGCCGCATCGAGCGCGTTTTTCACCGCCGTGATCACCTGCGCGTGCACGCGAACCACATCGACGCGGCGGCTGTGCGTCCACCAGCGCGCGCGAATGTTCACCGTGCTTGCGGCAAGCTCCCAGGGCAACGCTTCGGGCGCGGGCTCCTGCTCGACCTCGCGGATTTCGCCGATCGCCTTGCGGATCACCTCGCAAGCCTCGTCGATGCCATCGCCGTAGCCGATGCCGATGTCGTACTGGCTGCGCCGCTTTTCGTGCGCGGTCTTGACGATGACGGAATTCGTGTAGACGTTGCTGTTGGGAATGACCACGCGCTGCCCGTCGTACGTCTTGATGATGGTGGCGCGTGTTTCGATACGCCTGACCGTGCCCTCGAAGCCGTCGACCTCGATCTGGTCACCAACTTCGAAGGGTTGCCGCAGCAAGAGCAACAAGCCCGCGAGCCAGTTCTGCAGGATGTCCTTGAACGCGAAACCGATCGCGACCGAACTCACGCCGAGGCCGGCGATCAGATCACCGGGTTTGAGCGACGGAATCACGATCGTCGCGGCGAGCAGAAAGCCCAGCAGCAACACCATCCATTTGACGAAGCCGCCCAGCACTTCGCCGAGGTTGTCGCGCTTTCGCCGGGTCGAACTGCGCAAAATCAGCTTTTGCGCGAGCAACGCCAGGCCCCAGAACACTGCGAACACCACGACCGCGAAAATAAAGTTCGGCAGCAGCCGGATCGCGCCGTCGATCCAGCTGTTGACCTGGTTGACAGCCGGACCGAAGCTCAGGTCGAGCGTCTGGCCGGCGATGGTGGTGTTTGCAGGATCTGCCATGAATCGAAGTCTCCGATACCGCCGCTCGGCAGTCTTGTAGAAAGATGCGCCGGAAAGCGCCGGAAGATGCGCCGGCCCGCATGACACCGGGCGCGCGCCCCGATTAAAACCGCTTACGGCACGCTGCCGGGTAGGTCTGCATGCCGACCGGCATCGCTCTCCCAGCCGCCGCCCAATGCTTGAATCAACGCCACCGCCGCAAGTTGCCGCGCCAGTTGTACCTGCACCAGCGTTCTGCGCGCGCTCAGCGCGGCGGCTTGCGCGGTGACCACGTCGGTGTAGTTGACCTGGCCTGCACGATAGCGGTTGAGCAATTGTTGTTCGGTCTTGTCGGCCGCAACGGATGCTTCGCGATTGAACGACGCTTGTTGCGCGAGCGAAGCACTCGCGACGAGCTGGTCTTCCACCGCCTGAAAAGCAGACAGAACGGTTTGTCGGTAGCGCGCCACGGAAGCATCCCGCGCCGCACGCGCGGCATCGACATCGGCGCCGATCGCACCGCCGTCGAAGATCACCTGCGCCACCGACAAGCCGAGCGACCACAAGGTGTAAGGCGCGCTGAAAAGATCGCCAACCCGGCTCGCGCTACTGCCGTAAGAGCCGCTCAGGCCGAGGTTCGGAAAATAGGCCGCACGCGCGACACCGATCTGCGCGTTTGCCGCCGCCACCGTGCGCTCGGCGGACGCAATGTCGGGCCGCCGTTCGAGCAGGGTCGACGGCACGCCGATCGGGACCGTCGGCACGCTCGGCTTCCAGGCTTCGACCGGCAAATTGAAATCGCCCGGCGGCGCGCCGACGCCCACCGCGATCGCATGTTCGAAGGTCGCGCGGCTGCGCGCCAGTGCGGCGCGCGCGGCGCGTGTGTTGACGAGTTGGGTCTGCGCCTGCAGCACGTCTGTCTGTGCCGCGATGCCAGCGGCATAGCGATTCTTCGTGATCGTGAATGCGCGCTCGAAACCGACGATGGTTTCGTCGAGCAATGCGATCTCGGCATCGGCTTCACGCAGCGAAAAATAATTGCTCGCGACTGCGCCGATCGCGGAGAGCCGGGCAGCCGCGAGATCGGCCGCGCTCCCTTGTGCATTGGCCTCGGCGCCGCTCACTGCCGAACGCAGCCGACCCCAGACATCGGGTGTCCAGCTCGCGTTCAGATCGGCCGACACGCTGTTCGACAGCGGCCGGGCCGCGTTCTTGCCGCGCTGCGCACCGGCGCCGGCCGACAACTGCGGCCACAACGCCGCGCGCTGGCCGCGCACCAATGCATTGGCCTGCGCATAGTTCGCGACCGCAGCTGCGATGTTCTGGTTGTCGACCTGAACCCGCGCCGCCAGCGAATCGAGCACCGGATCGTCGAAGCGCTGCCACCACGCGCCGCGGTCCAGCGCATCGGAAGGCTGGGCCGCGCGCCAACCCTCGGCCGCCGGCAGCTCCTTCCAGTTCGCCGAGACCGCGCTCGCGGGCTCCTCGTAGCGCGGGCCGACCACGCAACCGGCCAGAAGCGCCGTGATTGCGAGCGTTGCCAACAGAACCAGAAATTTATAAGAAAAGTGCCTGAAACGCTTTCTGGACGTGCGCACACAGCTATAGATTAAATAGCAATCTGAGTGATTCCAAGCGATGCTTCGGCGTGTGGATGAAAGAGCCTTCATATGTTTTGGTTCGCCGCTTTCAAGTCACGATGCCGCGGCTCAACTGGCGCTCGATCGGCGAGCGCCGGCGCAGTTTGTCGAGCAGCAAATACACCACCGGTGTCGTCAGCAAAGTCAGCAACTGGCTTGCGATGAGGCCGCCGATGATCGCAACCCCGAGCGGCCGGCGCAGCTCGGCCCCTTCGCCGAAACCGATCGCGAGCGGCAGCGCACCGAAGGCCGCGGCGAGCGTGGTCATCAAGATCGGCCGGAAGCGCAGCAGGCAGGCTTCGCGCACCGCTTCGAGCGGCGAGAGGCCGCGCGAGCGTTCGGCTTCGAGCGCGAAGTCGATGATCAGGATCGCATTCTTCTTGACGATGCCGATCAGCAAAAACACGCCGACCAGCGCAATGATCGTGAAATCCATCCTGAAGATGAGCAGCGCGAGCACCGCACCGACGCCAGCCGACGGCAATGTGGAAAGCACTGTCACCGGATGCACCAGGCTCTCGTACAGCATGCCGAGCACGAGGTAGATCGTGACGAGCGCGGCGACGATGAGCAGCATCTGCTGGCCCTGGGAGCGCTGCGCGGTCGCCGCGGTGCCCGCGAAAGCGCCGCGCACATTTGTCGGCATCGCGATCTCCCCTTCGGTTCGTGTGATGGCCGCGCGCGCATCGGCCAATGTGAAACCTTCGGCCAGGTTGAAAGAAACGGTCGTCGCGAGCTCGCCGCCATCATGACTCACCGAGCTCGCCACCGGTTGCTCGACGAACTTCGCGACCGCCGCGAGCGGCACCAGCAAGGTCGGCTTGTTGCTCAGAACCTTTCCGGTGGAAGCGTTGCGCAGCGCTGCGTTGGGCGAGACCGCGGCCGATGCAACGGTGGCGGTCGTAGCGCTCGCGGCGGTGTTCGCGGACCCGGCAGGCAACAGGGCCGATGCGGTCGGTGATGCAGCTGTCACCGGCGGCGTCTGAGCCGGTTGCGTGGTTGCGGCCGAGTTGGTGGACGGCACATACACATCGGCCAGCGCATTCGGACTTTGCGCATAGGACGGCGCCCATTCCATGACCACGTGGTATTGATTCAGTTCGGTGTAAATGGTCGCGACCTGGCGCTGGCCGAAGGCGTTGTAGAGGGCGTTGTCGATCGCGGTGGACGTGAGGCCGAGCCGCCGCGCCTCGTCGCGGTCGACCTGCACCACGGTTTCGATGCTGTTCTCCTGCTGGTCGGTGTCGACGTCGGTCAGCTCGGGGGCGCTTTTCAGCGCGTCGGCGAGCTTCGTCGTCCAGCTGCGCAAGTCGTTCAGGTTGTCGCTCTTCAAGGTGTACTGGTTGTTGGAATTGCTGTCGCGCCCGCCCGTGCGTACCGCTTCGGCGGGACTCAGAAACAGCCGCAGCCCGGTGACCTGCGAAAGCTTCGGCCGCAGCCGGTCGATGACCGCCTGGCCGCCGACGTCGCGCTCGCCGGCCGGCTTGAGCGAGACGAACATGAAGCCACCGCCCGCGCGCGAGCCGCCGGTGAATCCGATCGCAGTCGCCACCGCCGGATCGCTGCGCACGATGTCGACCACCTCGCGCAACTTGTTTCCCATCGCCTGGGTCGAAATACTCCGGTCGGCGCGCAAGCCGCCACGCAAGAGGCCACTGTCCTGCTGTGGCAGAAAACCCTTCGGAATCGCGATGAACAAATACACGTTGAGCGCGATCACCGCGAGCAGGATCAACATGACCAGGCCTTTGCTGTCGAGCGCCCAGTCGAGGCTGGCCGCATAGCGCCGGAGCACCCAGTCGTAGCTTTGCGCCGCCCAGCGCGAGACGCGTCCCGGTGGTTTGGTGCTATCGCTTTCGCCACCCGGGCGAAGCATCCACGCGCACATCATCGGTGTCGTGGTCAGCGAGATCACGAGCGAAATCATGACCGCGGCCGACAGCGTGACCGCGAACTCGCGAAATAGCCTGCCCGCGATGCCGCCCATGAAAAGCAGTGGAATGAATACCGCGACGAGCGACACGCTGATCGACAGCACCGTGAAGCCGACCTCTCGCGCGCCGAGCAATGCCGCTTGATAGCGCGACATGCCAGCCTCGATATGCCGGCTGGTGTTCTCGAGCACCACGATCGCATCGTCGACCACGAATCCGGTCGCCACCGTGAGCGCGATCAGGCTCAGGTTGTTGAGCGAAAAGCCGAGCGCATACATCACCGCGAAGGTGCCGAGCAGCGCGACCACGGTGGCCGCCGCAGGAATCAGGGTCGCACGCACGCTGCGCAGGAACAGGCTGACCACCAGCACCACCAGCAGCACCGCGATCACCAGCGTCCATTCGACTTCGTTCAGCGACGCGCGAATCGAATTCGTCAGGTCGATCGCGACGTCGAGCTGCACGTCGGGTGGCAATTGAGCCCGCAGTTCGGGCAGCAAGGCCCGCACGCCGTTCACGGTTTCGATGATGTTGGCCGACGGCTCGCGCGTGACAAGCACCACGATGCCCGGCTCGCCGTTGTACAGGCCCAGCGTGCGCGTGTCCTCGACCCCGTCGACCACCTGCGCCACATCCTGAAGCCGGACCGCAGCGCCGTTGCGCCAGCCGACCACCATCGGCGCATAGTCGCTCGCGCGCAGCGCCGGCGTCTGGGTGTAGATCTGCAGCCGTCGCCCGCTACCCGAGATCGCGCCCTTCGGTCGGTTGGCGTTCGCGGCCTGCAACGCCGCGCGCACATCGTCGGTGCTGATGCCGTACTGATGCAGCGCGAAAGGCAGCAACTCGACCCGCACCGCAGGCAACGAGCCACCGCCGATTTCGACATCGCCGACGCCTTCGACCTGCGAGATCCGCTGGCTCACGATGTTCGAGACTTCGTCGTAGATCTGGCCCGGCGTCTTGGTCTTGGAAGTCAGCGCAAGGATGATCACCGGCGCGGCAGCCGGATTCGCCTTGCGATAAGTCGGGTTGGTTTTGAGGGTCGCGGGAAGATCGACCCGGCTCGCATTGATCGCCGCCTGCACCTCGCGCGCGGCGCCGTCGATGTTGCGCGACAGGTCGAACTGCAGGGTTACGCGAGACCGGCCGACCGAACTGTTCGAGGTGATTTCGTTGACGCCCGAGATCGTGCCGAGCCGGCGTTCGAGCGGTGTCGCGACGCTCGACGCCATCGTCGACGGGCTCGCTCCGGGAATGTTCGCGGTGACCGAGATCACCGGGAAATCGACTTGCGGGAGCGGTGCGACCGGCAGGGCGAAGAACGCGGCGATGCCGGCGAGGGCGACGCCTACGGTCAAGAGGATCGTGCCGATGGGGCGGCGGACGAAGGGTTGGGACAGGTTCATTTGGGCTGCCTGTCTGGGCTGGGGTTGCCGCTTCTTGTTTTTTCGATTGCTATGTTTTGAATAGCTGGTTGCGCACGACTGTTAAGGTTTTCGGGGCTAAAAGGCTTTGAACTTTGCTGAGACTGTTGGCCGGGATGTGCGCCCGGCGGCGCAGTCACTTTCTTTCGCGTCGCCGAAAGAAAGTAACCAAAGAAAGGGCGACCCCGCTGTCTGCGTCCCGCAGCGTTGCTACGGGCAACCTGCGCTGCTCGCCGGACGGGGGCGACTCGCAAACTCGCCTTCGGCTCAGACATGCTCCTCGCTAATCCCCGTCCGGCTGCGCTGCTCGGCGCATACAGAGGGGTAGTAGGAATCGGGCTCCGAATTAACGTCTCGCTACGCTCGTCGTCCTTCGGTTGACGACCAAAACCAAAACGAAAACCAGAACCGAAACTAAAACTCAATCCGGATTCACACAAGGACGCGCCACGGCGCGTCCTTGTGGTCCCCGACTTCGAAGCCCTTCTGTATGCGCCGAGGAGCACAGCTTTTCGCGGATCAGGGCCGCGCGCTGTTTGAGGCGATAGCCGAGTTTGCGCGGACCCCGCGAAAAGCGCGCACCGCAGGTTGCCCGTAGCGAAGCGCAGGGACGCAGACAGCAGGGTCGCCTTTTCTTTGGTTACTTTCTTTTGGCGACGCAAAAGAAAGTGACTGCCCTGCCGGGGGCACATCCCGGCCAGCGGCTCACGCAGCGTGCGCAATCGATCGAAATCGCGCAGACCAAACAGCGCAGGGACGCAGACAGCAGGGTCGCCTTTTCTTTGCCTACTTTCTTTTGGCGAAGCAAAAGAAAGTAGGTCCGCCGCCGGGCGGACATCCCGGCCAGCAGCCTGGGATGGGCACGTACAGATCGAATCAACACGACTCATCGCACGATTTCCCCGTCGGCAGATCGAACGCCCGATCTCCCAAACCTCCGCCCCAATCGATCAAACCCCAAATAAATAACCGGCGTCGTGAACAACGTCAACATCTGACTCACGATCAATCCGCCGAAGATCGCGAGCCCCAATGGCCGCCGCAACTCCGCGCCGTCGCCAAAGCTCAGCATCAACGGCACCGCGGCGAACAGCGCTGCGAGCGTCGTCATCAAAATCGGCCGGAACCGCAACATCGCCGCCTGATGAATCGCCACGCGCGCCGATTTGCCTTCCTCGCGTTCGGCATCGATCGCGAAGTCGATCATCATGATCGCGTTCTTCTTGACGATGCCGATCAACAGGATGATGCCGATGATGCCGATCACCCCGAGGTCGTTGCCGGTCAGCATCAACGCGAGCAAAGCGCCGACGCCCGCAGAGGGCAAGGTCGAAAGAATCGTGAGCGGATGCACAAAGCTTTCATACAACACGCCGAGCACGATGTAGACGCAGACCACCGCCGCGAGAATCAGCCAGAGCTGGTTCGACAGCGATTTTTCGTAGGCGCCCGACGCACCGAGAAAGCTCAGTTGAATGCTCGTGGGCAAGCCGATTTCGCGCGCCGCGTCGCGCACCGATTGCACCGCCGCGCCGAGCGAGACGCCGGGCACCGCATCGAAGTTGAGCCGCGCGGCCGGATATTGCGCGACATGGGTGATCTGCAACGGCGCCTGGCGCTCTGTGATGTTGGCGATCGCCGAAAGCGGCGTCGCGCTGCCCGACCCTGCGATCAAGGGCAACTGGCCGAGCGTTTGCGTTCCATTCACCAGGCTGGGCATCGCCTCCAGGATCACGCGGTACTGATTGGTCTCGGTAAAGATGGTCGAGACGATGCGCTGGCCGAAAGCGCTGTAGAGCGCGTCGTCGACGGTGCTGGCGCTGATCGACAAGCGCGCCGCCGTGTCGCGGTTGACGTCGATGTGCGCTGCAAGGCCGGTCGCGCCCGCGTCGCTGCTCACATGCTGCACCGTGTCCGCATGCGGCGCTGATTGCAACTGCGCGATCAGCTTGCCCATCCAGTCGGTGAGCACTTGGCTGTCGACGCCTTCGAGCGACGCGCGGTACTGGGTCGGGCCGGTTTCGGCGTCGATGGTCAGGTCCTGCGTCGGCTGCAAATACAAGGTCAGCCCCGGCACCCGTTCCACGCGCCGGCGCAGGCTGTCCATGATCGCCTGCTGCGCGCCATGCCCGGGCTTCAAATCGATCAGCATGCTGCCGGTGCCGAGCATGGTGTTGTTGGCTGCGTCGACGCCGACGAAGGCGCTCAGGTTCGCGACTGCCGGATCGGCGAGGATCGCGCGTGCCGCCTCCTGCTGCAGGCGCGCCATACGCTCGAACGACACGTTCTCGGCAGCGACGACGCGTGCCTGCAACTGGCCGGTGTCCTGCACCGGGAACAGGCCCTTCGGAATCGTCAGGTACAAAAGCACCGTGAGAACGAGCGTCGCCAGCGCCACCAACAACGTGAGCGCCTGATGCTCGATGACCCAGTCGAGCGACCGGCTGTAGCGCCGCATCACGCCGTCGAACATGCGCTGGGCGCGCGCCCCGATGCCACCCGGATTCGACGCTTTGACTTCGTGCTTCAACCAGCGCGCCGACATCATCGGCACCAGGGTCAGCGAGACCACGGCCGAGATCAGGATGGTGATCGCCAGCGTCACCGCGAATTCGCGGAACAGCCGGCCGACCACATCGCCCATGAACAATAGCGGAATCAGCACCGCGATCAACGACACGGTGAGCGAAATGATCGTGAAGCCGATCTGCGTCGCGCCCTTGAGCGCGGCGGCCAGCGGCGCTTCGCCCTTTTCGATGAAGCGCGCGATGTTCTCGATCATCACGATCGCATCGTCGACCACGAAGCCGGTCGCGATCGTGAGCGCCATCAGGCTCAGGTTATTGAGGCTGTAGCCGAGCAGGTACATGGCCGACAAGCTGCCGACGAGCGAAATCGGCACCGCGATGCTCGCGATCACAGTCGCGCGCAAGCTGCCGAGGAACGCGAAGATCACGAGCACCACGAGCACCACCGCGAGCAGCAGTTCGAACTCGACATGCGCGACCGACGCGCGGATGCCCGCGGTGCGATCGCTGAGTACATCGACCCGAAGGCCGGTCGGTAAGCCGGCCTGCAGCGCAGGCAGTTGGCGCTTGATCGCATCGACCGTCGCGATCACGTTCGCGCCAGGCTGGCGCTGCACATTGAGGATGATCGCGGGATGCAATTCGGGCTGGCGGCCATTCGCGCAACTGCGTTCCGCCACTTTCGCATCGCAACCGAAGCCGGCCCAGGCGCTCAATTGCGCGTTCTCCGCGCCCTGGACCACGTTGGCGACATCGGACAGCCGGATCGGCGCGCCGTTGCGGTAGCTGACGATCAGGTTGCGGTAGTCGTCCACCGTGAGCAACTGGTCGTTCGAATCGATGCTCCAGGCGCGCTTGGGGCCATCGAAGCTTCCTTTCGCGCCGTTGGCATTGGCCGAACTGATCGCAATGCGCAAAGTGTCCAGGCCGAGGCCGGCCGCGGCCAGCGCTTCGGTGTTGGCCTGAATCCGCACCGCCGGGCGCTGGCCGCCGCTGAGCGTGACCAGGCCGACGCCCGAAACCTGACTGATCTTTTGCGCGAGCCGGGTGTTGACCAGGTTCTGCACCTCGGTCAGCGGCATCGAATCGGAGCTGATCGCGAGCGTGAGCACCGGCGCATCGGCCGGATTGACCTTGGCATAGATCGGTGGCGCGGGCAGATCAGCCGGCAGCAGCGAGCCGGCTGCGTTGATCGCGGCCTGCACTTCCTGCTCGGCGACGTCTAGCGTCTGGCCGAGCGAAAACTGCAAGGTGATGATCGACACGCCCGACGCGCTGGTCGAGCTCATCCGCTCGAGCCCCGACATCTGACCGAACTGGCGCTCGAGCGGCGCGGTGACGCTGTGACTCATCACCTCGGGGCTGCCGCCGGGATAGAGCGTCTGGACCTGGATCGTCGGGTAATCGACCTGCGGCAGCGCCGACAGCGGCAGGAAGCGGAATGCGACCAGCCCCGCCAGCACGATCGCCAGCATCAGCAGCGAGGTCGCGACCGGCCGAAGAATGAACGGGCGAGAAGGACTCATCGCAGCATGGGCGCGTGTCTCAGCGCGCGCCTGCCGAATCTGATGGCGCAGGCCGTGCTGCAGGCGCAGCGGTCGGTGCCTTCGCCATGACACCTCGGCCCTGCGGCTGCCCCGGCGCGGCGGGTCCAGCCGATCGCACCGCCGCGGCGTCCGCCGGCGCGCCAGCCGCTGCGGCAGGTTCAGCCGGCGGCGACGCGGTTCGCACACGGGCGCCGTCTTTGAGCCGGTCAGCGCCTTCGGTCACGACTCTGGTGCCCGCCGCCAGACCCGACGCGATCGCCACGTCGTCGACGGACGAATCGCCGGCCTTGACCGGCGTCTGCGTCACCGTGTCGTCGGCGTTCAGCACATAGACATAGTCGCCGGTCGGCCCGTGCCGCAGCGCGGTGACCGGCACCACCACGGCGTTGTCGATCGTGCGCAACAACAGCCGCAGGTTGACGAACTGGTTGGGGAACAGCATCGCGTCGGTGTTGGCGAATCGGGCCTTGGCCTTGACGGTGCCGGTTTGCGTATCGACCTGGTTGTCGAGCGTCGAAAACACGCCTTCGGCGAGGGTTTTGGTGCGATTGCGATCGAGCGCGGTCGCGGCAAGGCTGGCGCCGGCGGCGAGCCGTGCCTGGACGTCGGGAATGCGCTCCTGTGGAATCGAAAAGGCCACGTCGATCGGCGCGAGCTGTGTGATCACCGCGACGCCTGCCGCGCTGCCGGCCGCGACATAGTTGCCGGCGTCGACCGGCCGCAGGCCGACCCGGCCACCGATCGGCGCCACGATCCGCGCGTACGCCAGATTGAGCTTGGCCGTATCTTCGTTGGCGCGGTCGATGGCGACCGTGCCCTCGAGCTGCTTGACGAGGGCGGACTGGGTATCGACTTCCTGCCGCGCGATCGAGTCCTGCCCGAGCAAAGTCTGAAAGCGCTTCAGCGTCACCCGCGCCGCCGCGAGCTGCGACTCGTCGCGCTGCCGCGCGCCCTGGGCCTGTGACAGCACGGCCTGGAACGGCTTTGGATCGATGGTCGCGAGTAGATCGCCCTTTTTCACCATCTGCCCTTCGCGGTACAGCACCTGCGTCAACACGCCTGCTACCTGCGGCTGCACCGTGACATCGGCGACCGGCGTCACGGTGCCGAGCGCATCGAGCTGAACCGGGATCGAAGCGGATCGCGCTGTCGCGATGCCGACCGTGGTCGATGGCGCATCGCCGCCGGGCGCGCCGCGTTTGCCCGGCGGACTGCCCTTTGCGCCCTTCCCGCCCTTTGCACCAACATGCGCCGGCGCACCCGGACCCGCCTCATCGGCCGCCGGCTGCTTCGACCGTTGCACCAGCCACCAGGCCGACCCGCCCAGTGCGGCGAGCAACAAGAGTGCAATCAACGAGCCGAGCCAGCGCCGCCGGCGCACCGGCGGATGCATGGCAGGCGCGCCCGGCGGTGGCGCGGGAGACAAATCAGGGCGGGTCGAAGGGTCCATTGAGAAGCAGGTGCAGGCGAACAGCAAGGCGCGTAAGCGGATTCGGACGAATCGGATCGAGCCGAATCGCCATTGCCGCCATCAGGCCAGCCGAGTACAGCGCGGCATCGTAGCCGCCGTGCGGTGGCTGCGGTAAATGGGGTGTAAAGCCCATGCGGCGCGCCAACCGGACGCCGAGCAGGCGCCGGGCAGGCGCGATCGGGTGCCTGTCGCGAGCGCCCTGCCGCGTTTCGCGCCGGCTGGAGGCATTTCGTCGCATTCAGGCTGCGGCGTGGATGGGCAATAGGCAAAGTCCGGCTCACGCAACGCTTTCTGCCCCCGACCCCAAAGCCCAGGAGAAACCTCATGCTGCTGCAAATCCTCACCCACACCCCGCCCTGGGTGTTCGCCGTTTTCATGTTGCTGCTGTGGCTCGGCGCCCGGCAACTCGTTGCGAGCCGAACCTCGCTCGCGCGGATCACACTGGTGCCGGTCGTGATGGCCGGCTTATCGCTGTATGGGGCGGCATCGGCTTTCGGCGAGCGGCCTTTGGCTTTGGCCGGATGGGCGATCGCGTCGGCGGTCGCGCTGGTGCTGACGCTGCAACGCGCCTTGCCCGCCGGCATCCGATACGACCCGGCGAGCCGCCGCTTCTCGCTGCCCGGCAGCGCGATGCCGCTCGCGCTGATGATGGGCATCTTCGTCACCAAGTACGCGGTCGGCGTGACGCTGGCGATGCATCCGGGCCTGGCCCACGCGCAACGTTTCGCACTGCCGATCAGCCTGTTCTACGGCGCCATCAGCGGGATCTTCGCGGGCCGCGCGCTGCGGTTATGGAAGCTGGCGCTGCGCAGTGACGCGGCGAAGATGGCGCCGACGACATCGGCCGCGAACTGAAATCCCGGCTGTCAAAGGCATCCGTCAAAAGCACTCGCCTGACGCCCCGGAAATTTGAAAGAATAATAGCCAGAACGCCCACTGGTCGCGCGCAAACAGCTATTTTTTCGATAGCAAATACGAACTTGAAAAGAGTCAGTTGCCAACCGACGAACACTGTCTCACTTATCCCGACTCAAGGTAGCCACCATGCAAATGACCGATGACGACCTCGAAGCGATCGCCATGCGCCGCGCCCGCGCCAAGCTCGGCTGGTACGGTCACGCCGCGATCTACGCGATCGTTAACGCTGTCCTGATGACGATCTCGTTTACCAACGGCGAGCATTGGGCGATCTATCCAGCACTGGGCTGGGGCCTGGGCCTGGCCATTCACGGACTGTCGGTGTGGGTCTTCGCGCCCGGCGGGCAGTTGATGGAGCGCATGGTGGCGCGTGAACGCCAGCATCTGGACGAGAGCAAGGGCGGCAAGGTCGATCGGACCTGAGCCTGCGGTAAAACGGCTTCGTCACCCCATGATGAACATCGACTGGCGAAGCGCTGCACGCCACTACCTCCAGGTCGTGGCGTTCTGCGCCGTCATCGCGGTGCTGACCACGCTGATCTGGCCGCGCAGGATGTACCTCATTCAGTTCGGCCATGCGCTGACGATCGGCAGCATCATCTGGGCGGTGATCGAATTCGGCCGCTATCGGGTCGACCCGGCGCATTGCCACACCGCCAGCACCGGCGGCCACGGCTGGCCCAAAGGCTGGCGAGGCCTGCTGCTGACGGCCATCGGCATCGGCTGCGGCTTCGTTTTCGGTAGCCCGCTAGCCGAGATGATGTTCGGCGACGGCGTCGCGCAATCGAGCCGCGACAGCCGCATCGGTCTCGCGATCACCGTCGTTGCCGGCATCGTCGCGAGCTTTTACTTTCATGCGCGCGGCAAGGCGGCTGAACTGCTGGCGCAAAAGACCGCCGCAGAGCGGGACGCGAGCGAAGCCACGCTCAAGCTGCTCGAAACCCAGCTCGAGCCGCACATGCTGTTCAACACGCTGGCCAACTTGCGGGCGCTGATCGAGGCTGATCCGCCGCGCGCGGTTGCCATGCTCGATCGCCTCAACAGCTATCTTCGGGTGACCTTGACCGGCTCTCGCGCGCTCGCGCATCCGCTCTCGGACGAATTCGACCGGCTTGCCGACTACCTCGAACTGATGTCGATCCGGATGGGCGACCGGTTGCGATACACGCTCGATCTGCCGCGCGAGCTACGCGACGTTCCGGTGCCGCCGCTGCTCTTGCAGCCACTGGTCGAAAACGCGATCCGCCACGGGCTGGAGCCGAAGGTCGAGGGCGGCGAAATCGTCGTGCGCGCGCGGCGTGAAAGTCGCAGCGACGGCGGCCGGCTGGTGATCGAAGTCAACGACAGCGGCGTTGGAATCGATTCGCAGGCCATGGCATCGGCAGGCGAAGGCGGCGGCTTCGGTTTGGCGCAGGTGCGCGAGCGGCTGGCATCGACCTACGGCGCGCGGGGCGCTATTGAATTAATAGCTGGCTGCGCACGAGGGACGGGTGTTTTGGTCATTTTTCCTTTATAAGCACGGTATACCCTCCACACGATCGAAACTCGACCTGCGGAACGCCCGCCGCGATACGCAAGCGGTGCACGACGCCCTGTTTCCCGATGGCTTGGCGCCCGGCCGGCCAAAGTCGCTCGAAGCGTTGAAGCAAGGTGTTTGCGACGCGCTCCGGCGTCGCCATGCAAGACACGTGGATCCCGCCTCGCCATGCCCCGCCCCACTGCCCTGATCGCCGAAGACGAGCCGTTGCTCGCCAAAGCGCTGGCTGACGCGCTTCACGCGGCATGGCCCGAGCTCGAAACCGTGGCAACCGTCGGCGACGGCGCGAGCACGGTGCGCGAAGCCCTGCAGCGGCTGCCCGATGTGATTTTTCTCGACATCCGCATGCCGGGCCAGACCGGCCTCGACGCTGCGGCCGAACTCGCCGATCGCTGGCCGACCGACGAGGCGCCGTTGCCGCAGCTGGTGTTCGTGACCGCCTATGACGAATACGCGGCGCGCGCTTTCGAGGCCGAGGCGATCGACTATGTGCTGAAGCCGGTGCAGCCAGCGCGGCTCGCGAAGACCGTGGCGCGACTGCAGGGGGCCTTGGCAGCGCGCGCTTCGGTGCGGCGCACGTCAGACGCCGAAGTGGAGGTCCGCGGCGACGCGAAACCCTCCGCCGAACTG
Source organism: Variovorax sp. (assembly GCA_965218415.1). GTDB lineage: Bacteria > Pseudomonadota > Gammaproteobacteria > Burkholderiales > Burkholderiaceae_C > Variovorax. Next base: position 1,474,111 of record CBDCKT010000003.1, on the reverse strand, counting down.
GAACAACAGCTTGCGCAATGGCGCCGAATGCTCGATGCGATCGGCACGCCCGGCAGCGCCGCGCCGGTCGCCGTCGCGCAGCCATCGTCGTTACTCAAACTCATCCCGGTCAGCGACGCCGGCTCTTCGGGCGCGACGGTGCGCATGGTGCCGATCGGCGAGGTGCTGTATTTCGAAGCGGCCGACAAGTATGTGAGGGTGCTCACGGCGACGCACGAATATCTAATCCGCACGCCGCTCAAGCAGTTGCAGTCACAGCTCGACGCCGACGTCTTCTGGCAGGTGCATCGCGCCGTTCTGGTGCGGGCAGAAGCGATCGAATCGGTGCAGCGCGACGAGGCCGGCAAACTGCACCTGAGCTTGCGCGGCCGGTCCGGGAAGATCGCGGTGAGCCGGCTCTACGCCCACCTGTTCCGCGCGATGTGAAGCAGCGCGGCAGGCAACGCGAATCTATTTGAGCCAATGGCTCATGACTTGTCGAAACTCCCCGCCGGCCTGCGACAGGTGCAGCCACTGATCGACATAGGCTTTGAACGCCACATCGCCTTGCGGCAGCATCCAGCCCATTTCGCCGTACTGCAACGGCTTGTCGGGGTTCACGGCGCACAGACCGGGTGTTTCGCGCTGCTGAACGATCGCCTCGGCAGATTCGGTGACGAACACATCGGCGCGTTTGGCGAGCAGCTCGTCGAAGATCGTGATGTTCTCGCCGTGCTGCGTTATTTTGGCTTGCTTGAAATTGGCTTTGGCAAAGCGCTCGTTGCTGCCGCCGGGGTTGTAGACCACGCGGACATCGGGCCTGTCGATAGCGGCGACGCTCTGATACTTGCCCACGTCGGCGCAGCGCACCAGCGGCGTCTTGCCGTTTACCATGTAAGGCGCGCTGAAGAACACTTTTTTCTGCCGCTCGGTCGTGACGGACACCCCGCCCGCGGCGATGTCGCACTGGCCCGCGACCATCGCCGGCACCAGATCGGCCCATTTCGTCTTGACCCATTGCGGCTTGGCGCCCAGGCTGGTGGCGAGGCCGGTCATCAGGTCGACGTCGATGCCCTCGTAGCTGCCGTCGGCTTTGTGAAATGCAAAAGGCTTGTAGTCGCCCGGCGTGCAGATGCGCAGCAGTGCGGTCTTTTGTACCGAATCGAGACGCGACGATGTGTCTGTCGCTCCCGGTGCCATGCCCGCGCAGCCGCCGAGCAAGCCGGTGAGCAGAACGGCGCTTGCGGTCGATGCTGAAAGGCGGAATGAATGCGGCATGGCGTAGCCCTCGGCAGTGATGTCAAAGCGGTCATTGTGGTGCACGCGCCATGCCCTGATCTCTCGATGTGTCACGCGCGCAATGCATGCTCACTCCCCGACCGCGCTGGACTCGGCGTCGTGCTGGCTGACCGCTCCATAAAAAAACCGGCTCCAAAGCCGGTCTTCGTCCAGAGGCGTCTGGCGCCCCGCTCCCCCTGGCAGGGTCACAAATCAGCGCCAATCGCGGTGATGCTCGCGCCGTTCATGACGCTCATGGCGGCGCCAGTCGCCGCGCCCGCCGTGGTAGCCACCGCCATAAACGACCGGCGGTGCGTAGTAGATCGGCGCCGGGCGATACACAGGTGCCGGACGGTAATAGACCGGCGGCGGTGCGTAGTAGGTCGGCGGCGGTGCGTAGTAGGTCGGTGCGGGCGCGTAGTAGCCCGGCTCGACCACGCCGATACCGATGCCCGGTGCGTTGATGCCGAGCGACCAGCTTACGCCGGCGTTGGCGGAAGCGGCGCCGAACAAGGCGCCAGCGGCCACGACGCCCGCTGCGGCACACTTCAAAAGGGTTGAACGGCTGAGGCTCATGATGTTGAACTCCTGTAGGAACAGAGAGCGACGGATGGCGCCCATGGATGTATTGAACGCGCCAGCGGTAAACCGCGTGGACGCTGCAATGTGAAGTTGGTTGAAGAAATGTAACTGCAACGGTCGCAGCCGGGCCCGGCTTCGCGCAATGCATCATTTGTTCGCCCCGACTGAAAATTTCTGTGCGGACTCCCGATATTCTTACAGTGGATTCGTCTTTTACGAGAAAGTTCTGCCATGAAGGTCCGTCCTCGCGGTGGACGCGCGGCTCTCGCGTCAACGCAAAAATTGGCCGAAAGGCAAATCGGAGCACCCTATTGAGATCGAAGCTGCAGATTCCGGAAGGCTTTCGAAGCCCGAATTGGCGGGCATACACCAGCCGTTGCGACCCCGAACTCGACGATGGCATCGAGCCGAGGCCGTATTCTGAAATGAGGCGCCCAGGGATGCTCTGCGCGGACTCCCGCGCCGGCCGGCCGAGCGGTCTGCGGCGGTCATCGGCGTGGCTTTCCTTGCCGATAGTCGCTTTGACTGCTGCGAAAAAGGCTGCGAAAAGCGCCTTTCACCCCATCCGCATCCGCGCGCCGGCGCCATCAGAGGATTCGTGGAGGTTGCCCAAAGCATCCCGGCAGCGCCACGGCGCCGGGACGCGAGTGCCGATTGCGCTGCAGGTTTGCGTCCATGGGCACCGTCTTTTTGGGTGTCGGGGAGTTACCTGTGCCTGACCGCGCGCGCACTTTGCTGGCGAGATTCTGGGTAGCGGCAATGCTTGCGTGCGAGCCGGGCGGCGCTTGCGTTTTTGCGGCGTTGCCGACCAACGAGCTGTCTCAACCGCCTGAGTCCACCGATTCGACCCGGATGGCGCAGCCTGTCGTCGACGGCACGACGCCAGCATCGGCACGCGCGTGGGCGACCGTTGCCGCAATGGCCAGGGGCATCAATTTCGGAAACATGCTCGACGCGCCGATGGAAGGCGACTGGGCATTGCGGATTGAGGACGAGTTCATCGATCTGGTGGGCAAGGAAGGTTTCACGACCGCTGTACGCCTGCCGGTGCGCTGGAGCAATCACGCGAGCGTCGACGCACAAGCCACGATCGATGCAGCGTTTTTCGCGCGGGTCGAAGCGGTGGTGACCGAATTGCTCGCGCGCGGCGTCACTGTGGTGATCGACATGCATCACTATCGCCAACTCGATGGCGACGCGCTCGACCCCGGAGAAGCGCGCGTCGCCGACGCAGTGGTGCAAGACCGCTTCGTCTCGATGTGGCGGCAGATCGCCGAGCGATTCAGCGCCTACGACGCGCGACTGGTATTCGAGCTCTACAACGAACCGCACGGCGCCCTCGAGGCCGACTGGAACGCGCTGATCGCGAGAACCATGCCGGAGGTGCGTCGGAGCAACGCCGATCGCATCGTCGTGCTCGGCCCCGTCAAATGGAATTCGGCGCGCGAGTTGCCGCGGCTCAGGGTCCCAGACGACGCCAACCTCGTGCTGACGATTCATGACTACGAACCGTTCAAATTCACCCACCAAGGAGCCGAATGGGTGTCTCCGCGTCTGCCGACCGGTATCGATTGCTGCGATCCGGATCAGCTGCGCCGAATGATCGAGCCACTGGACATCGCACGTGCCGAAAGCCGGCGCCGCCGGATGCCGGTGTTCGTCGGTGAGTTCGGCGCCTATTCGCGCGCAGCGCTAGCCCCGCGTCTGCGTTACCTGCGCCTGATGCGCGACGCGATGGCGGAGCGCGAACTGCCCTGGTTTTATTGGGAACTCGCCGGCGGATTTGGGCTGTATGACCCGCAAACCCATCAATTCAGGGACTCGCTGAAAGACGCGCTGTACGGCCCTTGAACCAGCACTTTTCGTCGCAAGACCGCTTGGTTGCGGTCCGACCGTGCGCGGTGCGAGCGACATTCCTGCTTGAATGGACGAGCTGCCTGCATTTTCGGTTACCACGGTCTCACCGCGGCGCCGCCCGATGGAAAGCGATGAAATTCCTTGCCGTCGAGGCTCGTCGCGAAAAGAGTGCATTAGGCTTCATCCATTCTTCGAACCGAACTGCGGCGAGGAAGCATCGCGATCTTTGAGAAGGCACCCACGATGAGACACCCTACTTTCCTGGCCGCTGCTGCAGCCGCCCTGCTTCTGGCCGGCTGCAACAGCTTTCCACCGGTCGACAGCGCGAGCACGCCGCAGACCTCGACCTCGGGAGCCAAGCCGCCAGCGACCCCGCTGCCGCCGTACGACTTTGCCCGTTTTGAAGGGATAGAACAGTCGGTGCAGGGCGGTGTGATCGTTCGTGTCGCTTATTCCGAGCGTCCGGGCGACGCGTCTTACTCCCTGCTCTCGGTCGAAGGTGGTGCGTTGATGGTCAAAGGGCAGTTCTCCGACAAGGGACAAAGCGCCTGGGCAGGCGTTGGCGTACGCGTAGACGCACCCGTCGTCGCACTGGACGCTCGCGCCTACAAGTCCTTGCGCGTCAGATTGAGCGCTGCGCCGGGCGTCGACAAGCTGCGGGTGCGGTTGGCGGGAACCGATGAGCAGGTGCTACAGAGTGGTTGTTATCCGGTGACGTTTCAGGACGTCTCTCCCGAACCGAAGGATTACGACATTGCTTTCAGTCGCTTTGCGCCCGAGAGTTTTTGCGGCCCCCGGGGGATACCGGTGAGCGCCACGTTGAGCGGGCTCGGCGGCGTCGAAATCGTTGATGCTGTCAGCCCGGTCAGTCCGCGCGCCGTACAGTTCTCTGTCGGAAACATCGAACTGACGGATTGAGCGAGTGCCCGATTGACGATGGCGACAGGCCGCAATCAATGACGGCGACCCGATGAAAACCATGGAGACTCCTTTCGGCAGTAGGCCGGCCCCGACTTCAAGGCGCATGACGAAATCGTTTTGGGCGAGCAAGCCGATGATGGCCGCAAAACTATTTCTAAGCGCGCTGGCTGTGTTCGTCGCATGGACGGCTCTACCCGGCCTGGCCGATCCGGATTCCACCGCACGACTGACACTACTGGACGGGGAAGCGGCTTTGATCCGCGGGGCCCGAAAATCGGCCGCACCGCTCGGGCTGCGGTTGCAGGACGGCGACATCATTGAATCCTCCAGAGAAACCGGCCTGGTTCGCATCGAGTTCGCGGACAAGCGCATTCTCGATCTGGGGCCCGACACGCGCGTGCTCCTGCGTCCATCGCTGGCGCCGGGCGACACGCGCGCGCGACCCTATGCCTACGTGTTGTCGGGCTGGACCAAATTGTCGACACCGCAAAACAAGGAAGGCACGTTGCTCGCGCCATCGATGGAGGCGCTCACCTCGGGAGTCGTCCTGCTGCAGGTGAAACCAAAAGAAGCTTTTGCGTTCGCGGAAGCCGGCCCGACCCAGTTTGCAGCCCGTGGCGGCGCCAGCAGCACAGTGTCTATGCCACTCAGCGAAGGGCAATTCTTGATGGCACCGGACAGGTCGGCGTTGGCGAGCGCGCCACGTCCACCGAACACCTGGATCAAAAGTGTGCCGAGCGCGCTGCGCGAAACGCTGCCGCCGCGCATCGATCGATTCGCCGGCATCAATGTGCCGCTTGACGGATCCCGTGACGTGAACCTGGCCGACGTCGAGCCCTGGATTGCGACCGAGCCCGAATTGCGCAATCTGCTTCAAACGCAGTGGGCCGCTCTTTTGCGCGATACCGAGCCGCGAGAGGCCCGCAGTCGACCACTCCCACGTGCGCCGCTTCCCGAACTTGCGCAAAACCCGGTCGAGAAACTCGCAGTCGCGCCGAAGGCACCCGCTCCTGCTCCTCTTCCCGCTCCTCGTCCTGCTGCTGCTCCCGCTCCTGCTCCTCCTCCTGCTCCTCGTCCTGCTCCTGCGCCCGCTCCTCCTACAGCTCCCGCTCCTCCTCCCGCTCCCTTACCAGCGCGTGCGGCCGTTCCGCCAACGGACGCCGACAACGGAGCCACAAAGCTGTTGGTAGCGAGTTTCAAGGGTATTGCGCGGTCAGCGCAAGGCGGCGAAATCACGCCGATCACTTACGCCGAGCATGCGGGCGACGCCGTGAATGCCCAACTGTCGGTTCGTGACAGCGAACTGAGAGTGAAAGGTCTTTTCGTCACAACCGGGCATAGCGCCTGGGCCGGCGTGGGCGTCAGCGTCAACCTGAAAAGCGGCTCGTTCGACGCCACCGGATACAAGATGCTTCGAATACGCTTAAACGCCTCCGGAACAAACAAGTTGCGCATTCGCCTCGTCGGCACAGACAAGCGCGCGTTGCAGTCGGGTTGCTACCCCATCGCCTCTCAGACCGTGTCTGCAAATCCAAGGGAATACGAAATTCCCTTCAGTCGCTTTGCACCAGAAGCTTTCTGTGGCAATGGCGGCGTCCCGGTGACCAACAGCTTGAGCGATCTGAATGGGATCGAAGTGGTCGATGCAGCAAGCCCAGTGATACCGCGAGAGGTGCAGTTCGGTATCGGTAATATTTCGTTGTTGCGCTGACCGGGGACAACCCCGGTCAGCGACTTGCAAGCGGCAAGCTGACGCAGAACTGCGCGCCACCGGACGGCCGGTTGCTCGCGGTCAAATCACCGTGCATGCGGCGCAAGGCGTCGCGCGACAGTGCAAGGCCGAGGCCCAAACCGCGACCCGCGGCTTTGCTCGAAAAGAATGGTTGAAACAGTCGCTCCAACACGGAAGCGGAGAGCCCCGGCCCAGCGTCCGTGACGCGAAGCGTCACCATGCCGCCCTCGATGTCGGCGAGCAGGCTGATCCGGCGTTTCGGCTGAGCCTGCATCGCATCGAGCGCATTGTTCAACAGGTTGAACAACACCCGAACCAGTGGTGCTGAAACGCCCTGCACGTCGACATCGAGCCGCTCGCGGACGATCTCGCAATGCGTTTGCGCCAACCGTCGGCCCAGAACCAAAAGCGCTTCATCGACCGCCTCTGCGATGTTCACGCTCGCCATTGTCTCAACAGCCGGCTGAGCCGGGAACGCCGCCAACTGGGAAGTCAATTCGACCAACCTTGCGCTGAGCTGATGCATGGCAGCGATGTCTTCATCGGCCTGCCGAAGTTGGCCTACATCCAGCATTTCAATACTGGTTTCGGCCAGCATCCTGATCGACGCCATCGGTTGGTTCAACTCATGATTGACGCTAGCCACCATCTGCCCTACGTTGGACAGGCGCTGTGCGTACTGCAGCGTTTGCGCGGTCCTGCGGTATTCCTGTTCCGACTCGAGATCAAGGGTCAAAAGTTCGGCCCGCATCGTGATCGCATCTTTTTGCTGCTTTGCCTCGATGCTGCTGGCTTCGCACCGCGCCTCGTAGGCTCCTTTGAGATCACCCGCTTCCTCCAACAATCGCGCGAGGAGAAACTGCGCGTTCAGTCGATTCGGTTCAAGCGACGACGAAGGCAAGTGGCGAGCCGCACGGCGGGCACAGGCAATGCCGCGCGCTCTGGCCCCTCGATCGACATGAAATTCGGCCATGCGCATCCACGCCAGGCCCCTGTCGAACGCACGCTTCGAAAGCTTCGCAGCGCGAACAAACCGCGTCATGGCATGGCGGGCGCGCACCATGTCTCCGAGCGCGCTGAAGATACCGACCGAGGTGTCCAGCATGGCCATGCCGGCGCCCTCGTCGTCCTGCCGCTCGACATCTTCGAACTTCTCCGGCAACAAGCCGGCGGCGCGGGCCCATTCCTCGGACGCGGCGGCGCCATGGCCTTGTTCGGCATATTGCCGACCCAGCAACCAGCGCCAGCGGGCCTCGCCGGCGAGCCAGATGCGGCGCATTCCTGTGTCGGGGAAGTCGGAAGCAAGACATGCCACTGCCTTTGCGGCGTAGTCCACTGCCGACTGCAGGTCGTTGTCCAGCCCGCGGGCTCTGGCCATCGTCACGTGACAACGTCCAAGTAACAGCTGATCGCCGAGACTGGCGAAACCTTCGGTCGCTTCGTTGATGAGTTGTTGCGCACGGTCGTGCTGACCGACGTCGAGATAGCAGGTTCCTCGCAGCAGCACCAACTGCAAGGCGTGCCATTGATCGTCCATCCGCTCGAGCATGGGTTGGGCCTCGAGGCAAATCACGAAAGCCCGATCGGGTCGCCGGGCTCGCTGCAGCGTCTCGGCTGCCGCCTGAAGCGTTCGGGCGAGAACCTCCGGGTCATCGACCGCACGCGCGACACCGACGGCTTGCTCGACGCGCAGGACCGCCCGATCGTCATCCCATAAGACTTCCTGCGCGGCAGTGGACAAGAGCGCATCGATATCCAGCGGCAGCGGCCTGACCGCCGCGCGGTTCAGCCATGAAGGAGGCCGGCGAGCCCCGGATGCGGTGGGATTCTGCAAGTTCATTGTTCAATCCGGTCCGAAGGTCTGACAGCTGATGTGAATCATGCCGTATCACCTGGCAGCCTCGCTGAAGCGAGCGACGCGGATTCGTTTCCAGTCCTCTGAATCATTGAAATGTGTGGCGAGGGACGTGCGAGCCGGGATGCAGTGCAAGGCGCAAAGCGCAGCGATACCTCTTGGTATCGCGAGCGTTTACGACGCGGCAATGCGCCCGCTGAACTCGGGATGGTCCGGCCAGCGACATCTGATTTCGACGATTACGTGGATTAGGCCTTGATCCAGTGATAAGCGCCGCCGCCGATGCCTTCGAACATCTCGTCGGGGGATTGCAGCATGTTGTCACGCCAGTAGCGTCCGTGTTCGGCGTAGTGCACCAGGGTGTCAGCGAGCCAGACTCCATCGATGTCGTCGAGCATGGGTGCGCGCACGATCAGCAGCGCACCACCGGTTTGCGGATCCACGCCCAGCTGGGCCTGATCCTGAGCATAAACCAGCAGATTCGATTCCAGCATGAGCCGAAACACGCGCAGCGTTCGGCCCGCGGTGGTGATGCCGTAGTCGAACTGAAGATACATCGCCTCCGGGTCGTTTTCAACGTGATCGAGCATGACGCAAAAGCCTTCGACTTCGATGGTGCGCGTGGCCAGTACGTGATCGACATCGGGCAAACCGATAACTTGGCACAGATCGGCCACCAGCTCAACGAAGCGATCTTGGCTCATGGTCGTGGTATTTGCCAGCGTCAAATCAGTGACGTCGGGTCAGAACGGTCAATGTCGCAATTGCGCCGTCGACCTGCCGCGCGGTACGCGGCCTGTCGGCATTGAGGCCCATCAATGGCAGCAACATATTGAGGTCTTCCAACGTCTGGGCCGCAGCCGGAGATGTCGCTGTACGCCGCTGCACTCCCGACAACGACTCGAGAAGCGTTTGGCGGACCGCTGCAAGTTTGTTCACTTGCGCCTTGGAGTGCTTCTCCGATGCCGGACCTGCGCCGCTTTTCATCAATGCCAGCGCTTCCATCAGCACTTCGCGCCGGGCTTGAGCATTTGGAGCACCTGTTACCGCGCGATCGATCGCAGCAACGATACGCTGCGCGAAGCGGGCGACGGAACGCGAATCGCCGCGACTTTCATACGGCATGTCCGGGCGCAGCGCAGTGGCAGCGACGCTGCTGCCGGCGCCGCCGCCAGACTGTGACACCGTTTCAACAGCGCTGAACTTGCCCGCAAATCGCGGCGGAGTCTGCCTGTCGCTGCGGCGTTGCTCGCCGCGACCCGCCTCCTGCCCGTCTTCCTCGGTCTGCGCATCGAAGGCCTCCTGAGGAGGCGCCAGAGCGCCTACGCGTTTGCCATGGACTTCGTTGTCGTCATCGAGCTCACTGTCGGCGTCGGCATCGCTTGCGGACGATGTGGTGTGGCTAGGCCGCCGCGAGGGCATCTTCTTGCGCGCGGAATTCGTCCGCATGGCCAGCGCATAGTGAAAATGGTAGTTCGAACGCTCATCGTCTTCTGCTTGAGCCTGCTCGTAGACCACCGCAGCAGATTTGACGCCCTCGGTCTTTTGGATCCCTCGCGCGCTGAGCGGGGGTCTGTTACTAACCGGGCTGGCGGACGGTGGTCTGTTACTGACCGGGGCCGCTTTCGGTTTCATATCCCAACCGCAGTTGCCATCAAGGTTTGGCCGAAGCGCAACACTGCCGCTGCACCCCAGGGCGCCGCTATCAGAAGCGTGACGACGGCAGCCACGAGCTTGATGCCTTGCGAGATACTCTGGTCCTGCAGCGATGTGATCGCCTGTACGAACGACACCAACAGGCCGACTGTTGCCGAAACCGCCACCACCGGTAGCGAGACCATCAGGCATAGCAACATGGCCTGGGAGGTCAATCTGACGATGTTGTCGTAGTCCATATTTGGCCTCTATCTCATTTGTAAGTCAGAACAAGGCCGTGCATCAGCACCGACCAGCCATCCATGACCACGAAGAGCAGCAATTTGAAGGGAATGGAAATCTGCGTCGGGCTGACCTGCGACAGACCGAGCGCAAGCAGCACGTTGGCTACGATCAGATCGATCACCACGAATGCCAGGTAGAGCAGAAAGCCGATCTTGAATGCCTGGCTTAGTTCCGAGAGAGTGAACGCAGGTGCAAGAACGATGAGGTCGCCCTTTTGCAACGCCTTGGCGCGCTCGGGGGGCCACACTGCTGAGGCCGATTTGAGGAAGAACGCCTTTTCGCGTTCATGAGCGTGCTTGTCGAGAAACTTGCGAACCGGTTCACGTCCGGCATCCATTACCTGCTCGATCTGCTGAGCGCTTCCCTGAGCCACGCCCTGGCGCTTGACCACGTCGTACGTATCCTGCAACAGCGGCATCATGATGTAGGCTGAGACGATGATCGCCAATCCATTGAGCACCATATTCGGAGGAACCTGCTGCACACCCATCGCGTTGCGCAACAAACCCAGCACGACCACGATCTTCGTATAAGACGTGACCATCATGGCTGCGAACGGCAACAGGCCGATCGCCAGCACCACCGCGATCAGCGGCAGGAACTCAGTGGGTTGTGCCGGATTCATCGCGGGCCGCCAACTTGGTGATACGTGCGCCGAGCTTGTCGCCGACCGCGACCAGTTCCGCCTGACCGATGGTCTGCCCGAAGGCCACGAGCTGGATCGTTGCATTGGCAACCGGCATCGCCAACTCGATCACGTAACCGGGCTGGATCGCCTCCAGATCGGCCAGCGGCACCGCGACCGTTTCAAGTTCGAAATGAACCGGAATGTCCAGTTCGGCCAGCGAGTCGATTGGCTGGTCGGGACGCGTTTCATCGGATTCTGTCGGTTGCACTTCACTCATTTGGAATTCTCCTTGTATCGTGAGACTTTGTTCGTTCAACAGACATGGGGCGGTTAGGCGCAGTCCGTCTGCGGCGCCCCACGACACCCGGGCAGATCGATCGATCGCGTCGTTCGCATCGCAGGAGCCAAGAATCACATCGCCGACGACGAGGCTCCGCAAGAGACGCAGCGGAAGCCGGCTCTGCGTCAGGCACACCCGGCCAGCCACCGACAAACTTCGACGCAGATTGCGCGCAGCCGCTCCGGCGCCGGGTCGCAGGCACGAGACCACCGAATCGGGGAGATCTATTGCGCCTACCAGCATCTCGCGCTGATCGGGCGTGCGAGCGGAGAGCCAAAACTGTGCTTCGCTGAGTGCGTCGGTGCCAACCGCCTCATCGGAATCAGGCTCGATGGACTCAATGCTCAGCGCGCGCAGACCCGTCAGGCCGTGCGCGACCATCGGTTGCAAGAGATCGCTGAGCAGCACCAGCGCAGTCAGTTCGCGGAGGCTGGTGCTTTTTGGCGAGACCGCCATCGCAAGCGTCGGGTGGTCGCAAGCCTCGACCATCAGCGCGAATACGCCTTGATCGCAGACCAATTGAAGGCGATACAGCGGGCCTTTTGCCACGCGATCGACGGCGTTCAGGCAAATGCCTTGCAGCAGCGCAACGGACGACTGCCAGCGCGCATCGAAGGCGAGCGTGCTCAGCCGCGCGTTAGCCAACGACACAGGGCGAAGCTTCCCGGTCAATGCGGTGTGTGTGGCGAGCGGGTCGACGTACATGGTTGCTAGTGGATTCAGTCGTGGCTGATGCTGACTTCCCGGCAGGGTTCGAGCGCCTCATTGAGCATCGTTTGCAGCGAGTCCTGATGTTGCAAGAGTAGGTTTCGCGCCTGCTCGTCGCGGCTGTCGAAACGAAGCAGGCACCAGCGGGGCGAAAGGCTCAAGTGCAAAGTGGTCTCGCGCAAGATGTCCGGACGCAGCGGCATGCTGACCTGCCAGCCTTCGCTGCTACCGACCGCAGGATCGTTGCAAAAGCCGGTCACCGTTTCGGCCAGATAGCGGGTGATCTCGCCTTCGCGCGTACCCGCCGGCTCGATCGCATTCACCGCGTTGGTCCGCGCCACGGAAGACGGCGGTTCATGAACGACGACAGCCGGAACGGTTGGCGCTTTGGAACGGGCCGGCGTGTGGTGCGGTGTTTCCGCGTCCGATGCATCAGGCAGAGCGATGCTTTCCGACGCGAAGTCGTCGGCTCCGAGGCATGGAACGATTGGCAACGCCCTCGGATCGCCGGCCCAGGTATCGGACGGCCGCACAGCATCCAGATCAGCCTCCGCTGGCGGTGCGGGCGTCGCATCCGGCGCGGCCGACATCTTGTTTTCACTCGCGGACTGGTCGCTCGCTGGATCTTTGGAAGTGTCGATCGGCGCTGTGGCGGCATCACGGGCATCGGGTAAACCGGTGGCGAGCGCTTGGCGGCGCAGCAAGTCGTCGAAGAGCTCGGCCAGGCGCGAATGTGCGTTGGTCGGACCGTCCGATTCCGCTTTCGGCGCGCCGAGTCGATTGGTGGCTCGCTGAGCACCTTCGGGCTCAGAAGCATCCTGCTCGTCCGCGATGACCTTGGGTGCGTGAACTTTCAAGCTGCGATACGGTACGTCCCGCGACCTTTTCATGATGTTGCTCCGTCAGGGGTAAGTGTCGATCGGCGCTGTGGCGGCATCACGGGCATCGGGTAAACCGGTGGCGAGCGCTTGGCGGCGCAGCAAGTCGTCGAAGAGCTCGGCCAGGCGCGAATGTGCGTTGGTCGGACCGTCCGATTCCGCTTTCGGCGCGCCGAGTCGATTGGTGGCTCGCTGAGCACCTTCGGGCTCAGAAGCATCCTGCTCGTCCGCGATGACCTTGGGTGCGTGAACTTTCAAGCTGCGATACGGTACGTCCCGCGACCTTTTCATGATGTTGCTCCGTCAGGGGTTCCGGGGCTCTACAACGTGACGCGGCCGCATGGCTCGAGCGTGACCTGTCCGTTGAGTTCCTGAAACGAATACACGTTCAGCCATGCCAGCCGCCCTTCGACAATGCGGCGCACGTAGCGCCGGATGTCCATCGGCGTGACGACTGCAACGCCGGCGCGCGGCTCCTCTCCTGCTATCTGGGCGATGAGCTGTGCGATGTTGGCTTTCAGGTCGGGCGCCATTGCAAGAAAATTGCCCGCAGGCGTGGGCTTGATCGAGTCGCGAATCTGCTTTTCCACCGCCGGATCGAGCAGCACCACGGACAACGAGGTTGCCCCGCCGGTCGCCCGAAAAGTGAGGTAACGCCCAAGGTCGCCGCGAACATATTCCGTGAGCATCACCACGTCCTTTTCCTTGGGCCCCCAGACCACCAGACTTTCGAAGATCGTCCGCATGTTGCGGATCGCGACTTGCTCTTCGAGAAGACGCCTGAGCACATCTGAAATGCGCTGTAGCGGCAGAACTTTCTGCACTTCCGCCACCAAACCGGGATAGTCTTTACCAACCCTTTCAAGAAGCCATTGCACCTCCTGGATGCCGACGAACTGGTACGCCTGATCGCGCAGGACTCGTACCGCGTGATTGGCGACGACCTCTTCGCAACTCATGGATTCGGGCGAAGCAGAGCTTGGCGGATCACCTTGTCCGAGGCGCACCTCCCCCCTGCCACTGGGTACGTCGTGAACAAGCACCTCATAGGCGTTGTCTTGAAGATCGGCACGGGTCCAGAGCCGAATACCCGGGAAAGGCAGTCCGAGTTCGTCCTGAAGCTTCGCGCGCTCGCGTTCGAAGGCGACATTCAGTTCCCGCGTGCGTATGCCCTTTCCGAGGGGCTCCGACAACGTCAGCGCCAGCGGGCATGCAAACGCCGTTGCCTGGCTTTCGATGCCAAAGCCGTCGCCTTTTGCGCCCTCACGCAACAGGCCATTCAATTCGCCGCCGTGGCCGCGACTCTTGTTCGTGGAATTGCGCTGCCTGGCAAGAACGTAGCCGCACAGCGAAAGCGACGCGGACAACACCAGGAAGACCACCCACGGAAACCCCGGCACAGCGGCGAATCCGAGCAAGAGCAACGACGCGGTGTACAGGGCGCTCGGACGAGCTCCGAGTTGCGATGCGATCTCCTGCCCGAGCGACAGCGGCCTTTTAGCGTGCTCATCGCTGACGCGGGTAATGAGCACCCCCGCCGCGACGCAGATCAACAATGACGGTACCTGGGACACCATTGCGTCGCCGATCGACAGAATCGCGAAGCGATTCGCAGCATCGCTTGCCGTCATGCCATGGTAGGTCACACCCACAACGATGCCCGCCAGCAAATTGATGGCCGTGATGATCAGGCTCGCGATGGCGTCGCCCTTGACGAATTTCATTGCACCGTCCATGCCACCATGGAGCTGGCTTTCCATCGCCAGCTCGGAGCGCTTGCGTCGTGCGTCGTCGCCCGTCAGGTAGCCGGCGCGAAGGTCGGCGTCGATGCTCATCTGCTTGCCGGGCATGGCGTCGAGCGTGAATCGCGCGCCGACCTCTGCAACCCGCTCAGAACCCTTGGCAATCACGATGAATTGCACGATCGTGATGATCAGGAACACAACGATTCCGACCACGAGATTGCCGCCAACCACCAGGCTGCCGAACGCGTCGATGATGTGCCCGGCGTCCGCATGAAGAAGGATCAGTTTTGTCGATGCGATGTTCAGCGACAGACGCAGCAGCGTGGTGAACAACAGCAGCGACGGGAACGAGGTAAGCGCGACCGCGTTCGGCATGTACATCGTCGTCATCAGCAGCAACACGCTGAGGGTCATGTTCACGGCCAGCAAGCTGTCGATCACCAGCGTCGGCAGCGGAAAGACCATCAGCGACAGGATGGCGACGATCATCGCCACCATGCCGACGTCGCCCCCGAATGTGAACTTGAACTTTTTCATGGTGTGCTCTCAAAAACGGGGCGTGCAAAGCCTTGCTGCGCTTCAATCCAGACGGGCCGCGACCTGGGCGGGGCCGACCTGGTCGACCCAACGCAGGATTGCGGCCACGGCTTCGAACAATTCTTCGGGAACCGGATGGTCGAGCGGCTGTTGATGCAACGCACGGGCGAGTGGCGGGTTCACGAACACCGGTACCGCCATGTCTTCTGCCATGCGACGGATACGCAGCGCCGAATCATCGACACCTTTGGCGACGATGGTGGGCAGCCCACCCGCATCCGCGCGATAGCGCAGCGCAACGGCGTAGTGTGTGGGGTTCATGATCACGGCGTTCGCACTCGCCACCCGCGCTCTGGGGTTCTCATTCGCGAGCTCCTCTGCAAGAGACTCTCGCTGCGATTTGATCAGCGGATCGCCTTCCTGCTCCTTGAATTCCCGTTTGACCTCGTCCTTGGACATGCGCTGATCGCGCAGGAACAGCCAGCGCTGCAGCCCGAAGTCGAGCGGTCCGAGGGCCAGGAACAGGAGCACTGCGATCGCCAGGACCTTGGTCACCGCGGACCAGGCAATTAACCCAACGCCCTCCACCGTCTGATAAGCAGATCCAGCGATCAGAGGCAGCAGGCTCACCGTGATATGCCACAGCACCGCGCCCAGTACTACGGCCTTGACCAGCATCTGCACGAAACTGATCAGCGACTTGGCAGAAAAAATGCGCTTCAGTCCGGCTGCGGGATCTACCTTCTCCGGCTTTGGCGCCACCGCTTCCATGCTGATCAAGAAGCCAACGTGGGCTGCCAGACCGACGATCGCGAACACCATTGCGGCAAAAGCCATCGGGAGTGCCACCCACAAACCCTCGATCGCCATCGCTCCCATGCGTTTGAAGATTTCCGTCTGATCACCACCGACGTACCCGAAGTCCAGACCCAGATGAATCAATTCCCTGACGTGATCCCACAACCTGGGGCCCATCGCCATCAGCGTAATAAAGACGCCGAGCATCGACACGGCCATCGTCAAGTCCTGACTCTTCGCGACCTCTCCCTTTTTTCGAGACTTGTCGAGTTTGCTTTCGGTGGCTTCTTCGGTCTTTTCGCCTGACATATCGGGTGCCTGCGCAGTGGTGTTCTCGACACTAAGCAGCGCGGACTCCAAGCATTGCCGGGCAAGCGAAGGGGCGCGCGGGCAAGCGATCCAACGCCCAAATTCAATTTGGCAAAAAGCTACCTCTCGAATTCAGGCTGAGCGTCGACAGCCCGTCGAGATGAGCTCGCTGGCGGTTGCCTGTCCGCTTGACACAACCCAAGCGCGGAGGTGGCTCCGGAGCACGGCGGTTCGGTTTGCCTCGACGTATTTTGCACGGTGGGCGCAACGATCTCGCGCTCGGATTGGCGCGGCGCAACGGACGCGATGGCCGGCAGCGCAGCAGCTTGAGGGCTTAAAGCGTCGACCGCTTGCGTCGTTGGTGTCGGAGACAATGCCGTGGCCGCGCGGTCTGGGCGCAGGTGGAACTCCCACAAAAAAGCGGGCAGTGCACAACAGGCTATGCCCAGCACCGCGATCCACAGCACCTTCCGCAAAATCCAGTCACGCAGCGGCGAGCGCTTCACGACATGTTTGATAAGAGGGGCGGGCGTGGGCGAAATTTGCGTCACCCAGCCCTGTGATTCCGAGGCGACTGGCCACACAATGGCTTTAGAAACAGCGACAACGCTTTGGTCTGAGTGCAGTTCCGGCCGAGCGTCTCCGGCAAGGTGACGATCGACTTGCGTTTCAAGGCGCTGCAAAAGCCCGGCAAAAGTCATTGACTCTCGCGAGTCATCCAAAGATGCGGTCATCGTCCACCACCTTGCGATCCAATTGAACCGATGGCTGCGGCACCAACCAGATCGCAGCCCGAGATTTGGCGCCGATGCGACCAGGGCTCTCGATCGACTGATCGAACGAACGGTTTTTCGTCAGCAGCCATTACACGGTGCAGGACGCAGGAGCGCTCAATGGTGGCCGCGACACAAGAAGGTCGAGTCGGTAGCCGTTGCCATAGATGCTGCGCACCGACAACAACTTGCCCACACATTGCCTCAGCTTGCGTCGCACCTGATAAATGTGCTGTTCCATGGTGTGTCCAGTCTGCTCGGCCTGGCCGCCCCAGACTTCGCTCGCCAAACGCTGGCGCGTGACCGGACGCCCCACGTTGTCGAACAGTAGTTGCAGCAACGCAAGCTCGCGACCCGTGAGCGCCACGCGCGCGCGCTCCGTGCGGATGCAGCAGGCATCGCGGTCGAGGGTACATCCGGCCACGCTGACCAGGTCCAGCTCGGTGGAGGGGCCACGTTTGCGCAACGCCGCTTTCGCCCGCGCCACCAGTTCCGCGCCGTTGAGAGGCTTCGAGACATAGTCGTCTGCGCCGGCTTCCAGCGCCTGGACAGCCGAACGCGCCGCTCCGCCGCCCAGCAAAATCACCACCAGGGACGGATTGAACCAACTGCGACGCCATTCGAGCACCTCTCGCCAATCGACATGCGGATCGTCTATGTCCAGGACGATAAGTCGCACGTCATTTCTGCGAAGTCCGCGCAACAGCGACGCCGTCGAGTTGGCGTCGGAGCAATCGAAGCCTGCGCATTGCAGTGCGGTGCTCACAACGAGTTGCGTTTCGCGTTCCTTGATCACAAATGCTGCATTGTCCAATTTGGCACTCCGGGTAGATGGTTCGAGACGTCTGCTCAAACGCAATGTTGCGCTGTACGGTAGCCACACATGGCAAGCCTCATGCCACACCGCAGTGCAGGTAGGAACATCGACTCAAGTCTTTGATCGGATTCGATTTTTCCGCGCTTGCTTCAACGTACCGCGCCCAACTCACGTGCCGTGTCCCCAGTCGTGAGAAACTTGAATGCCCGCGTTTCGCGTTTTCGCAGCGGTCGCTGTCCCACTTTCAGGCTAGCCTGTTACGAAGGACGTACAGACTGCCAGCTAACGTGCCGGCGGTTGGCGTCCTCACCAGAAACGCCGCGCGTCCGCGCGCTGAACTCGCTCGCGCGTCGACCGCCAACGCGCGCACGGTTAGGCATCGGTCGGAACGCACGGCAGCGACAATCTGAAGCCGCTCGAGGAAGGGTTTTGGTTCAGTTCATTCAACCAGCCACCCATTTCGGCAGCGAGTTCGGCGCAAAGAGACTGCCCCCACCGATCGCCCTCTACGCTGGTGCCATGACCTTCAACGCGCAAAGTAAGCGTCGCGATGCCGGGTTTAGTAAAAGCCAGACTTGCACTCAATACGCGCGCCTCACTTTGCCGCGCACCTTGCGAAGTCATGCCGATCAGCAACAACTTGAGCAGGATCCCCAAACGCTGAGCATCCGCCTCGACGTCCGGAACGTTCGAGCTTTCGGAACTGGTTGATTCGTCTCGCATGGAGATTGTCCAACCGATGAGAGGCTGGTGGAACTTGAGGCCCTCCCATGCCTCGAACAAGACACGCTCCATCGACAACACCGAGGTCTGCGGAGTGCCGCGATACGAGAACAGTTTGAGCTGCTGAACGAGGACTGCCGCCAAATCAACATCGCTCACAACACTGTGTAATTGAGAACGCACTTCGAAGAGGGGAACGGGTGGCATCGAGACGGTTATGCCTTCGCCGCGATTCTGTTCTGCCGACGGCGAATGCCGCGCAGCTTCCAACGATGCCAATGCTCTGTCGATGCTTTCATGGATTCGCTCGGCGGGTACCGCGAGGGCGTCGGTTATCTGCCCCAGCAACCTGCCCAGTATCAACAGGCGTTCCCCGTGCTGAAGCGCTTCGAAGGCGCGGGCTTCCTGTTCATTTGCCAGACGCTCCAGGCGCACCATTCTTTGCCGCAAAGCCAGATTTTCATGTTGGATTGCCTGACGGGCCAACGCGGCCTCCTTTTGCCAGCGCAGCGCGTCAGCGTACAACCCGAGACCCGCATACATATCGGCGAGCCGATATGCCGAAGTTTCAATGGCGGCCGAGAAGCCGATCCCGCGCAGAAGCTTCAAGACTCGTTTTTGCTGCGCGATGGCGCGCTGTGGCTGCCCTGCATAAAAATGCAGGGTGCTCACTGCATCGACGGCCTGCGCCAAGTAACGGGGCGTCCCAGCCAAACGACGGGCAAGTCGAAGCATTGCCGCTGCGCCGGCACGCGCATTGGAATGCTCATCCCAACGCGCCTGGAGTACGACCCAGGTCCCGAGCGCGGCCAGCGTGTCATCGTGGTGGTCACCTCGCAGGACAAATGGCATCGGTACGTCAGCGCGGGCGGCAGTCCAATGTGTCTGAGCCCGGTGGTGCTGCCCGATGAGCGCCAGGCGCTCCCCGTAACGAACCCTTGTGAGAGCCAGTTCTGCCGCACACCGCAGCCGGTGATCGGGCATGGCGTCAGGCCATTCGGCATGTCGGGCAAGCGCTTCCGTAAAGCAGCGAATGGCCTCTTCGTATTCATCGCCCGCGAGCAGCACCTGCGCAAGGCTGTGCAGAAAACGCAGCGTCATCTCGCGCTCGCCTAATCTCACAGCCAGGTCGATGCCCTGCCGAGCCTGTTCGGCTGCGCGGGCCAGATCGCCGCCTTCCCGGCAGATCGTAACTAAAGTAATCCAGCCTCGCAGCTGGCCAGACGTGTCGCCTCCGCGCTGGAAAAGCGCGCAAGCTTCAAAGGCAGCGGCGTGCGCCGCTTCGTTGCGCGCCTGAAGATGCAAAGCTTCCGCGCAGAGCAGCAAGGCTCGACCCAGTAGCCTCGAGTCGCCGAGCGATCGCGCATGCAGCGACACGCGCTCGGCCATGCTGCACGCGCCGGACACATCAGCGGCCGCGATCAGTCGCTGGGCTGTTTGCAGTTGCGCCGTCAATTCATCAATATTCCCGCCGCGGGCAATCATGGCAGGCGCGACAAGTCAGTCCGGATCGTGAGAGGGATTCGCGCCACCGATTTGGCGAAACCGTGTCGAGTCGATTCCAAGCGCTTTCATCCTTCGATAGATGGTGGCAGAGGTCAGGATCAGGTCCGAACAGACGTCCTTTACCGATCCGCCATGCTGGCGGAGCGACTCTTCGATCAGGCTACGCTCGACGTTGGCCATCGCCTCTTCCAGCGAACGGTTCGAGGCCGACCGCTCTTTGTCCTGTACCAGCAGCGGCAAGCCCAACACCATCCGATCGGCGCAACTCTTGAGTTCACGAATATTGCCTGGCCAATCGTAGGAAAGGAGTGCCTGCTGATCTTGCGTTTTCAAGCCCGCGGCCGGCAACAGATAGCGCAGCGCGGCCTGCTCCAGAAAGATCCGAAACAAACCGATGATGTCTCCAAGCCGATCTCGCAAAAGAGGAACCGTGATGGTGGCCACATTCAGCCGATAAAAAAGATCGGGGCGAAACTCGCCTGTTCGGCTCAACTCTTCAAGCCCCACTTTGGTGGCGGCGACCACACGAAACGTGACCGGAATCGGCCTGTTGTTGCCGAGCCGCTCGATCTCGCGTTCTTGCAAGACGCGCAGCACCTTGGCTTGCATGGCAAGCGGCATGGCTTCGATTTCATCGAGGAACAGGGTGCCATTCTTCGCGTGTTCGATCTTGCCGATTCGTTGCTTGCCGGCTCCGGTGAATGCCCCGGCTTCATGGCCGAAGAGTTCGCTCTCGAACAGGTTCTCTGGAATTGCAGCGCAGTTGATCGCCACGAAGTTACCGCTGCGGTTGCTGAAGTTGTGCAGGCAGCGCGCCACCAGTTCTTTGCCGGTGCCGGTGGCGCCGGTAACCAACACGTCGGCCGAGGTGGGCGCCAGCCGTAACACAAGGTCACGCATCTCGCGGATCGCGGTGCTGTCGCCAAGCAGGATTTGATCGATGCCGGATGCGGCAGCCAGTCGGTTCTTGAGCTGGCGGTTCTCCAGCACGAGCCGGTACTGGTCGACCGCACGTGCAATCACGGCCAGCAGCTCCTCGCGGCCAAAGGGCTTTTGAAGAAAATCGTAGGCCCCTTCGCGGATCGCCTGGATGGCTGTCGGAATGTCGCCATGCCCGGTCATCAGCACGACCGGCAAGTCCGGGTCCTTTTGTTTAACTGTCTGGAGCAAGGTCAAACCGTCTGCTGCCGGTAGACGCAGATCGGTCAAGACGATGTCAAAGGGACCACTTGCCAGCCCGAGCGTTGCAGCTTCGGCGCTTTCGAACGCAGCAATGTCGTAGCCGGCCAGCTGGAGCGAGCGCACAACGCTCGAGCGGAAAGCCTCGTCGTCTTCGACCAATACAACACGTCGGGGTGCGGTAGCAGTTTCTGTTCCTGATGCGGGGATGTGAGGCATTGGGGGTTTGCGAATTCGAGTGAGATTAGGCCAACGCGCGAAGTCGCGCTGGCAAGTCAATCGTTGAGCGAGCCATTGCAAAACCCGGGCCACGTGATCTGCGCGCGGCATTTGCCGGAACCGAGGTTCTTCGGAAGCGGTCGGGCTTGGGCGGCTGGGTGGTCATAACCTCCGATCCTCGTACTGCCTCGCTCGCCAGCCAAACAAAATCGGATCAGGAATGGGAAACTTCGGCGCCAGTTCGTCTCAAAACTGATACTGAGAGCGTGCTTGGGGCCGGCGTCCCGAAAATCGTCTCGTGCTATTGGTCCCGATAGCGTTCGTAGGCCGACATCACGTCGCGGACGTATGCCTGGGTCTCGGGGAAGGGCGGCACTTGACGACGATGGCGCAGCACAGCGCCCTCACCTGCGTTGTAGGCAGCGACAGCCAGGTCGGGGCGATCGGGGAACATGTCCATTAGCAAACGAAGGTAACGAGCCCCGGCATCGAGGTTTGTCGCCGGATCAAAAAGCGACTTTCGGGGCGTGTCCACGCCTAGACGACGGCCGGTGGCCGGCATGACCTGCATTAGGCCAATTGCACCTTTGGGAGACAAGGCCTCCGGATTGAAATGCGACTCGACATGGACGATCGCCCGGAGAAGATCGACATCGTGCCCATATTTACGTGCGGCGACTGAAATCATTCCTTCAAGCGCAGAGTGTGCCTCGCCTCGCATTGGAACCCCGGTCAGAATCACCCGCAAGCCTCCCGTGCTGGCCTCATGGCTCACATTGCGCTTCTCAATCATCGCCGGTGCAGCTGGCCCGGTAGCTCCCCGAACCACGATCACTCGCAATGCACCTCTGCCCGACGCCCCAAGTCGAGAATCAGGATCGCTCTTCGGGACTGGCAACCCGAGCGATAGTGCAGCAGCAGCGGCCGCAGCAGAAGCAGTGGTGTCATGCTGTGACGACAGATGCGCAACCGATGTCGGGGTCCGAGAGTGACTTGGTTCGCTTGCGCATCCGGCGTCAGTCAACCAGGCAGCCGGTGACGCGGGCTGCGCGTTGGTCTTGTCCGAATCTCCATCGCAGAGGGTTGCAGCGGCCGTCGGCGTCGTCGCGCCCGCGAACGCGACAGCCACACCCCACAATGCAGCCCAGAACGCCAAACGGCCCCATGCCACGAGCGCGTGGGTCAATCGCGTGGAAGCCGCGCGACGCGTCGCGTTGGGATCGTTCCCGCTGGCGTTCATCGTGTTCAGGGATTGGCAGAAGACCCATCAAAGTTATGCGAGCGGCAAAGCTTCGACCGCGTGTCATGCGAAATCGTCAGTGCTTTTGCGAATCCTCCGTGCCGATGCCGCGGCTTTGTCGGCTGGCAGCGCGCACGGCTTGCGCGGGCAGATGGACGTTTGGCTTCGCGTGTACCGGTCGATTGAGGGTTTCAGAATCTTGCGATGCGCGCGGGCGACGGCCGGGAATTGGCGTTGCAGCGGCCGGAAAGGCCTTTCCCGTATGCATGGCGAACGCGGCATCGCAAAGCTCGGCTACCGGGTTATGCCGAGGCGAGCAAACTTGGAGTAGATGCAATGTCGAATCAGGCTGCTTCGGCGAAGAGCGGAAGTTCGGGTCTGATCGACAGCCAGGCGAAGCGTGAGCTGTCTGTTTGTCGCGGCGCTGGCGGATCGGCTTCCAGCTCACCGGTCGGAGAAACCCGTCGCGCTCGCGACGACGGAGATCCCAGTCAGTAAGCACAAGCTCTACGCCGCAACATCTACGCGATGATCAAATTGCAGGAACCACTGCGCCACGAATGATTGGTGAAAATGACAATGACAGCTCTTTGCCTTTCTCAAAAGCGATCAGGGCAGGCATCGAATGTTCTGTTCTTTACAGCGTTTCAATATCAAACGCCTTGCAAATCAACAACTTGGCGCATGCCGCAGGTGTTGGCATATCGCTTGCTCAAGGAACTCCATGCAGGGCTATCCAAAAGCGCAATGAGCAGGGCATTCCGCTATGCGCTTAGGCGCCCGGTACTTTGGGGATCACGATCATGAACCTCATCGTCAAATTCAATCTCGTCCTGGCAGGCACCGTCGCCGTCGGCCTCTTGGTCACCGCAGTTGTCGCGCATCGGATGCTGAATGACGAGGCACGTGCCCAGGCGCTCGATAAGGGGCGTTTGATGATGGATGCTGCGAACGCCACCCGCATGTACACCAGTACACACATCAAACCCTTGCTGGAAACCCAGTTGAAGTACGAATTTGTGCCTGAGTCCGTGCCAGCGTTCTCCGCCATCCAGCTGCTCGGCGGTTTCCTGAAAAGGAACGAGTCAAACTATGACTACAAGGAGGTTGCCCTCAATCCCACAAATCCACGCGATCGGGCCTCTGAATCGGAAACCGTCATCGTGAACCGCTTTCGCAAAGACGAAAAGATCGATGAGTTGGTCAGCGAGAACGACACGCCGACCGGACGCGTGTTGTACCTGGCGCGCCCAATCAGAATTACCGACGGGAAATGCCTGCAGTGCCACAGCACGGTGGAAGCTGCACCAAAGACGATGGTCGACAAGTATGGTCGCAACAACGGCTTCGGCTGGCAGATGAACGAGACGGTTGGTGCGCAGATCGTCACTGTTCCCGGCGCGGAGCAAAGCGAACACGCAACCGCCGCCTTTCGAACATTTATGATTTCGATCGCCGCGGTCTTTGGCCTCGTGTTCGTGGTTCTGAACGCCATGCTTACCTTGCTCGTCATCCGACCCGTCACGCGGCTGGCCATGCTGGCTGAAAAAGTCAGCCTCGACGGTGACGCGACAACCCGGTTCGACACCAGCGGCAATGACGAAATTGCGGCTTTGACACGCGCCTTCGACCGCATGCGGACCAGCCTGACCAAGGCCATGACGATGATCGACGACTGAGTCGACCCGTCAGCACAACATGTCGAGTCCTCTTGCCAGCGCCTCGCATTTGCGATTTTCTGATCGCGACTGGACCCGGCGATCCGACCTGCGCGGAGGTCTGGTGGCAGGCATGATGACCCTGGTGACGGCCGTGTCATACGCGGTCGCTGCCGGCGCGCCGTTGGGCCCGGCGATATCGGCAGCGGCAGTGCTCTCGGGGCTGATCGGCGCAACCGTTGGTGGGTTGATCGCTGCCTTTGCCAGCCCGGTTCCGGGTCTGGTATTTTCACCGCGTGCTTCTGTTTCGGTAGTGATCGCATCGGCGCTGACCACGCTCTATCCGACCATCGGCGGCCCGGCCGTCCTCGTCTGGCTGAGCGCATGTCTGCTGTTGGCCGCCGTACTGCAAGGCGGTTTCGCGATGCTGAAACTCGGAGCCCTGATCCGACTCATCCCGCACTCGGTCACTGCTGGCTTCACGATCGGGATCGCGGCGGAGATGGCCTTGTCGCAGTGGCCGCACGTCGTCGGAGGCAACAGGACGCAGGGTCTTGAATGGGTCGCACCACTTATGGTCGGCGGTGCGACCATGGCGGCCATAGGATGGGCGCGTTGGCGGGGTTGGGCCGGGTGGGCCCTGACTTTGGGGGTGCTCGTCGGCGTAGCGGTGAACGCGTCTCTTTTGACGCTCGCGCCGGATCTTGAAATACCGCACCTGCGGTCGATCGATCTCGGTGCTTCGCCGTTGATCTCGCTTCCCCGCTTGCTGAGCGCGCTCGTCTCGGGGACCGGTCCGGCTTACCTGCCAAGTCTCTTTGGCTTTGCATTTGCAATTGCGTTCGTCAACTCAATCGAAACGCTGACGTCGGCGATGGTGCTCGAAGACCTTGCACAGCACCGTTTCGACGCCAATCGTGCACTCATCGCCGGAGCGCTCGGTTCGTTTGTTGCGGTATGTGCTGGCGGCCTCCCGGTAGCGGGCAGTTCGGCCACATCGGTGGTCAATGTCAGGGCCGGCGGTCATTCAAGAAGCGCGTCGCTGATCGCTGCCTGCACGACTGGCCTGCTCGCCGTCCTGGTCGGCAACGCATTGGCTTCGGTACCGCTGGCTTTGGTCGCCGGCCTCATGCTCACTGTTGCTTTCTCGCTCATGCGAGATCCGTTTCGTGACTTGATGGAACAACGGCAACGGGGAAAGGGCCCGCGGGTCGCGACCGGTCCGTTGTCCGGCGATATGGCGGTCGCGGCCCTTGTTTGCGCGCTGATGCTCACCACTGGAATCGTCACCGCCGTCATCAGCGGCGTGATGGCCGCTGCGGCCCTGATCGCCAGACAAATGCGGCACACGCTCATACGTCGCCAGTACGACGCCAATCATCCCGACGCGGCCACGCACTTCGAAGCCGCCATAGAAGCGGATCTTGGCCAACGCATACAGATCATCGAGGTGGCTCAGCCGATGTTTTTCGCGACGGCCGAGGCGGTTGTCGAAGTACTCGAGCGGCTTCGCCACAGCACCCGCTTTGCGATCCTCGATCTGACCCACGTCGGCGCTATCGACGCCACGGCCCACAGAGTGCTCGCGCGCTGCGGCACGGCGCTGCGGCAATGCAATCGCAACTTGTTGCTCGTGCCCAGCGTTCGCATGCCCGCATTCGACTCCGTCGGGCTGATCGATCCGGGTTGTACGCTGTTCGAGTCGGTCGGCGAAGCGCTCCGATTCGCTGCCCGGCGATGCGCGGACGAGCAGCGTGCCAAGCCGACCAGCATGATCGATATTCCGATTCCTTTCCCCTACCCCGAACCCTCACCCACATCCTGGTCAAGGAGGCTTCAGCTTATGGCTTTCCCACTTCGCGACGTCCGGCTCCCACCCTCGGTTGTGCCGGAAATTCACACCCCGATCGACCCACGAGCCGTCGAGTTGGCGGGCCGACAACTGGCGGTCTACATCGGACCAGTGGCGAGGTTGCTGGCGCGGCGCGCGGCACCGCGCAGCCCCGATCTCTCAGCTCTCTATCGAACGTTGGCGCAAGAGTTGCACAGCCTGACCGAACGCGAGGCCTTCCTGAGGCAACAGCCTCTTGGGCCATTGCCGCCGCCAGAACGCGCACTCGACCAGCCCGTGCCGCGAATCGCCGTAACGGCGCCGTCGCCGCCCGGGGTTTCCCTGGAGGCCACGGTGCTCGAACAGGCCACCCACGAGCTCACCCCGTATCTCGGCCCGATCGCGAAGTTGCTGGTCAAGCGCGCTCAAGCCAAGGCGCTGGATCGGGAACACCTCTATCACCTGCTCGCGCGCCAACTGTCAACGGTTTCCGATCGTGATGCTTTTTTGTCCGCTGCTGGAATCGATCCGCCATCGGGGGAGATTGCGTGAGCGGCCAATGGAAACGCCCACATCTGCGGGCAACATTCATGGGAATTCAGTCATGATCAAATTATCGCTAGTCGCCGCCCTCTTAGCTGCGCTTGGTGCGACTGCTGTCGCAGCACCTGTCGAGCCGAGCATCGTCACCGCCTCGGAGCGAGGCACCTACATCCAGATCGGACGTGATCTCGCGAAGTATGTGGCGCAGCCGGCCGGAATCCCGCTAAAGGTATTGCCTTCCAAGGGTTCGGCGGACAACATCCGAAAGCTGCGGGATCAACCCGGTGTTCGGCTCGCTTTGGTGCAATCCGATGTGTATCAAGCCTTTGTTGACCAGGCCCAGGCAGGCAACGCTGACGCGACACGCCTGATCAAACCGTTGCGGGTCGTCATGCCGCTTTATGACGAAGAAATCCACGCCGTCGTGCGCGCCGATTCGCCGTTGAATTTCCTGCATGAAATCAAGGACAAACGCATCAACATCGGTCCCATCGGCAGTGGTACCGCGCTTTCGGCCACCACGCTCTACCGCCTGATGTTCAACACCGGGATCGCAGAGAAAAACACCACTTTCATGACAAACGAGGACGCCCTGCTCAAGCTGGTCACCGACCGCTCGATCGACGTGGCATTCATCATTGCAGGCCAGCCAGCCAAATTGTTCTCCGAGATGAAGCCCGAAGCACGAAAGTACATCAAGCTGCTGCGCGTAAACCCCGAGGCGCCTGAAACGAAAGCCGCACTGGCCACGTATTTCGAGTCCGATCTTCTCGCTGCAAGTTACCCGAGCTGGCTTGCCGAAAACGTGCCCACGCTGACCACCAAGGCGCTGCTCGTGACCTACGACTTCCAGTCGCCGAAACCCAAAGGGCTTTTGACCAACTTTGCGCGGTCTCTCTGTATTCATTTCAAGGAACTCAAGACCGAAGGACACGCGAAGTGGCAAGAAGTAAAAATGTCGTTGCCACCGCTCGGCAAAGGCTGGTCGTATTACGGACCGACCCAAGGGGAGCTGTTGCGCTGCGAGTCCACTCGCTTTTCACCGGTTGCGCTCGAGCCTGCCGCCCCAAGCACCGCCGCTTGCTCCCAGAACCAAAAGGTGCTGGGACTTTGCAAGTGATTCCAAGAATCTCGGCGTCGACCTGACCCGAGCAGATGGCGCCGCAATGCGGCGCCTTTTTTTTCGCAAGCGCACGGACCGCGGGCGGCTGCTTGCCGTTTCAAGCCATGAGTCCGGCCAGCCGGCTTCGGGCCGCATTGCCTGATCCAAGAACTTGTCCGCAAATTGGAAGGCGCCTTCCCCGTCATCTTCGCCGGCATGGCTCGCTCTTCGCGTTTGCGAGCATTCATCCCGACTGTGTTGCCTAGGCTACGAACAGCCCGAACACATATCGAGAAACGACGCCATGCGACTGCTCGCCAACTTATTCACCGCCGCTGTGCTGGCGATCTCGAGCATGGCCGTCGCCGCGGGTCCTGCGTCATGGACGACAAACCGATTCGTCTACCGCGCCGATGGCAAGAAGCTCACCGAGGTGCTGGCTGATTTCGGGGCCAGCCAGTCGATTCCCGTGGTGGTCGATCCGGGCGTCGAGGGCAGCGTCAATGCCAGCTTCGAGACCACCGGCGCCGATTTCCTGCGCGCCATCAGCAAGACTTACGGCGTCATTTGGTACTTCGACGGCGTAACGCTTTTCGTCTACCCGGCCCGTGCGATGCAAAGCCGTGTGTTTCGGCTGCGTGGCTTCGACAGCAATCAGGTGCGCAACATGCTCAGCTCCTTTGGTCTGGGCGATACGCGCTTCCCGTTGCGCTACAACGAAGCGGAACAGACAGTTTTCGTGTATGGGCCACCACGACACCTCGAGCTGGTAGCAACCGCCATCGGCACGCTCGAGCAGGGATCGAAAGAACGAAGCGGCAACACCATCCGTATCGTCCCGTTGAAGTATGCCGTGGCCGCCGATCGCGCTTCCGGTGCCACCCAGCTCGCAGGGCTGGCCACAACGCTGAACCGCTTATTCAATGCGGGCCGTACGGCGGCCAATGGGCGCGCTGGCAGCGATGTCGCCGGCATCATGAGCAAAGACACGCCCCCCGTAGCAGCAGGTGCCGAGAAGCGCCGCGCGCTCGAACAAACCTACGGCTTCAAGAGTCAGGCGCCCGCAGATGGCAACAACGGATCACGCAACGAGTCCGGCAGCACTGCCAGAGGCGAAGGCAGTGCTCTCAACGGCGCCATGCCTCCGCGTGCGCTCCCCGCGCCCGATGAAGACAAAGCTCCGTACTTCGAAGCCGATCCTGGTACCAACGCCGTGATCATCAACGGTCTGCCCGAGCGCATGCCGCAGTACGAGGCGCTGGTCAACAAACTCGATGTGGCGCAAGACCTCGTGGAGATAGAGGCCACCATCATCGACGTCAGCTCCGACGCCTTCAATTCACTCGGTATCGATTGGAACTTCAGCGGCGGGCGCAGTGCCATCGGAGTCCAGACCGGCGTCGTGCCGGTGGGTGGCAACGTCACCACACTCCTTACCGATGCGGGGCGCGAATTGCTCGCGCGCATCCACGCGCTGGAAGGCAACGGCCAGGCACGCATCGTTGCAAGGCCCAAGGTCCTGGGTTCGGCCAATCGCACTGCCACGATGGTGGACAAGCGCGTTGCCTCGGTGAAGGTCGCCGGCAACCTCGACGCGAACCTGTTCAGCATCGAGGCTGGCACCACCCTGCAAGTGCAGCCGCAGATCGTCGCGTTTCCAGACCGCAGCGACGTCAAGCTGACGTTGTTCATCCAGGACGGCAACTTCGAATCGGCCGCCGTCGACCAGATACCGATCGTCAAGCGAACCGAGATCAACACCGAAGCCACCATCCGCCAGGGCGAGAGCCTGCTCATCGGTGGCATTTCGGTCGACAGCGACGTCAACACCCGCAACGGATTGCCGGGTCTTTCGCGGATTCCAGTGCTGGGTGCGGCCTTTCGAACCGATGAAGTCAAGCACAGCCGCTCCGAGCGACTTTTCCTGATCACCCCCAAGGTCATCAAGGTCGACGGCACCCCGTCAACCGTCAGTACGTTGCGCACGTCGACGCCGACGCCGACGATGGGGATTACGACCAGTCCGATGCCGCCGGCCAGGCCGAGCACACCGCCCGCCGCGCCGAGCGCTCGAAACAATCCGGCCGCAACGAAAACAGCGAGCATGCCCGGTGTACCAGAGGTATCTGTGCCGACGCCCTTGCCCACTGTCGTTGCGAAGTCGTCGGGTGCAAGGCCCATCGCCGCCGCAGCCACGGGTGCGCAGTGCGCCGCAGCGGCGCTCGGATTGACGGACGCAGCCTGTGGCAACGCCGCAGGCAGCACGCGTTGAAGCGTGGCGAGATCGAAACAATCGGCCACACCCTGATCAGGACTTCGCAAACCATGCAACGCGTTCGCATCCTCACCGGCAACCATGCAGGCGCAACCATAGATTTGTCGTATGGCAAATACATGGTTGGTCCAGACGATGAATTCGAGATTTCAATTTCCGATTGGACGTCGCCCACGCTCGAACTCACGCTCAACGAGAACGGCGAGCTCACCGGGCGCTGGCAGCGCGCGAAGGGCGGCACGGCCGATCGGCAGCATCGCTTCCTGCATTTCGCGCCGCGCGCCTTCGGCGACATCGTGTTGTGCGCTGGCCCTGTCGACACGCCATGGCCAAGTGATCTTCGCCTTCTGGATCAAACCTTCAGCCCTACGCCCAAGCGCGTGGCGCGCTGGGCTGGCTCGGGTTTACGCAAACTGGCTGCGTCGACACTCATCGGAGGCTTCATGCTGATGCTCTGTGTCGCTGGCGGAATCGCCTGGATGGGTGCACCCGCGGCACAAGCGCAGCGTGAATCGGTCGACGCGCTAATGGTGCGCATGCATCGCGCGCTCGCGCCGACCGGTGCGTCCGCCCTTCAGGTCACGCCTCAGGGCGAAAGCGTGCTCATACACGGCATGGTCGATGACGATGCACAAGCGCGTGCCGTCAACTCGGCGCTCGATGCACTCGCTACGCCACGACCGGTGCTACGGCGCCTGGCGGTGGCCACCAGCGTGGCAGCAAGCATTCAATTTGCGGTCGGTATTCCCGATGCGCAAGTCAAATACCTAGGGCAAGGCGCCTTCAGCCTGCATGCGGCCACGACCGATACCCAGGCGGCTCAACAAGCCGTCGACCGCGTTCGCGCGGACCTTGGACCTTCCGTCACCCGCATCGACGCGAAGCTCGATGCGATCGAAAAACCCGCCACCGAGATGCGAATTCTTTCTTCGCTGAAAGACGACGGAATCTCCGTGGTGCAAACGCGCGACGGAGTCAAGCACCTCGTCGTCATCGAGCCCGCGCACACCGTCTCGGTGGGCAAGGCATTGTCACTTCGACCCACCGGCGCCCATTGACGGGCATGCCAACAACCTCAGGAGTTTTCCGATGAACACCACCGCTACCAACCCCGAGATCGATATGGTCCAGGATTTTCGCGACCTGCAGACGCTGGTCTTCGAGGATGTCGCCGGCGACAAGACGCGCGGCCTTACCGAATACTTCGAGCAGGCAGCCCAAAAAAGCCTCCAGCTGCAGATTTCATCGACCGATTTCGAGCAGAAGGAATTTGCCCGAATGGTTCATGAAGCCTTCCTCGCAGCGAAGCGGATCGTGATTTTCGCGTGGGCCAAAGCCCACGGCTCCGACCTCGTCGCCTGAGACACGCGCGTCACGACGAGGGTTTCATGAACCATCCGAATCAAGCCAATGGCGCCCACGCCGACATTCACGGGATTGCGATCGATGCCGCGTCGACTGTCGACCCGCGTGTCGGAGCCATGCGCCACCTCATCTCCGCAATGATGCTCGGCCAGATGCACGGTTGCCACGATGACGCATCGACGATTTATGGCGCTGCAACCGAGTTCCTCGGCGAAGGCCAACAGTTGCGAATCACCCTTGCATTTGCAAGCGCCATGGGCGGCGATGCGGGGCCCGCGAATGCATTGCTCGCCGAAGGCGTCGAAGACTGGCCCAACGGCGAGCTCGCGACCGTGTCACTTTCTCTGGCACTCAAGCTGGCTGGCGATCCGGAATGGAAAACGCGTTGCGAGCACGCGCTTGCGGTGAGCGTCAACTCGGACGTTCGCAGCTTCGCCAACGCCGTGTTAGAGAACGAATAGGTTAATTCGGTTTGAAATCTTGCGGGGATTTGTGGCGACCCGTGAGATCAAAGGCGACATCGCCTTCGATCATTCGCCGCTTTCACTTTAGACGGAGTTAAATATGGGCACACTATCCAACATTGGCAGCGCTATATCTTCAAAGGCCAAAGGCGCAGCTAATACAGGTTCAACTGAATCAATGGCAGATTCCGGAACGGGTCAGATCGATGCATATGGCGCAAAAGCCCGGGAAGCATCTACGGATGCCGCCAAGCAGCAAATGCTGAATTCCATTACGGAAGCTGTTAACAGCATGATGAAGTCTATTGGCAGCATGATGAAATCTGCGGCTCAATCTGGCTGATAGGCATTGAATCAGTGCGCTGCCGACGGGTCATGGATGATTGTCCCAAGCTCTGCTTGAAGAGGACAAACCCCGGCTTCTTTGGCCCAGCCGCCATCTCCCGGGCAGATTAGCCCAACAGCTGATCTGTTCGGTATTCCCAACTATTACACCTCCCGCACGTAGGAATAAATATGTTTCACGAAATCCTATCTCGCCAAGATTTCAGCCTCCTCGTCGACGCTTGGCTGCTCGGCAACGAAGTCAATTCGGCGAGCGACAACGCGACGATCATTTCCACGCTGCAATACGCTGATCCCGCCAACACCGGTCTGGCTATTTCCCAGGCTTGGCAACTCATCAGACTGCATAAGTACGCAGCGGCGCGCGAATTGCTCATGACAGCCGATCTAAACGCGCCCGGAAAAGCCATTATCAAGGCCCTGACAGCATTTTGTTTAATGTTGCAGGGCGACAGTCTCTGGCAGTCGTACCTCGACGAGGCGAAAGCGCTGCCCCCAAGCGACGAAGCAGATGCCATAGTCCACGCACTTGGCGAATTCATCCAAACGTGCCCACCGGGTGTGGCCGGCGCAGACCTGGCGTCGCTGGCGGGCGAATTGAACTAAAGCAAATTCTCGGGTGCCGATTAATTCGGCTTGACTGCTCTACCGCTTCTGTCAAAAGGAGTAACACCATGACGCCCACACCCACCGCAATTGCGCCGATCGATTCCGTCACGAAAACGCCGTTGCGATCGTTTTCCACACCGGAGGCCGAGCATCTGGCGCAAAAGTTTGAAGCCATGATGAAGGCACCGCCTCCGCCCGGCGAAATCGAGGCGAGCTTTCAACCGAGCGACGCCGCCAAATCCATCGGCGCACACGAGTCCCGGCTCACACAGACTTTCGAAGACATCAACGAGTTCACGACCCAAGCCGCCGGCATGTCGATCCAGGAAGCGACAGCCGTGGGCACGAAGCTCAGCAGCGAACTGGCTCTTGCGAATTTCAGCTTGAACAGCGCCACTGCGGTGGCATCGGGTTCGCACAAGAGCCTGCAAACGCTGCTGAAGAACCAGTAGAAACGAAAGTCCTCCATGACCTTCATCAAGCGCTGCGACCCGCGCCGTGCGCTGCCTGCGGCTTTCGTGTTCATCGGGCTGCTGCTGGCCGGTTGCCAGGAAGAACTCCAGAGCAAGCTCACCGAACACGATGCAAACGAAATGCTCGCAGTGCTGCTGCAGGTCGATATTGACGCGTCAAAATCGACCCCCGACGGCAAGACCTGGACGCTGACGGTCGACAAGGAAAACCTGGGCCCGGCCCTGAACGAATTGCGCTCGCACGGGCTGCCCGCGCAAAAGCGCGACAACCTGGGCGACATGTTCAAAAAGGACGGCTTGATCTCGACGCCGACCGAGGAGCGTGTGCGCTTCATGCACGGCGTGTCACAGGAACTGGCCGAAACACTTTCCGCTATTGACGGGGTGGTCGATGCACGGGTGCATATCGTGCTGCCCAACAACGATCCGCTGGCGGAAAAGGTCAAGCCCTCGAGCGCATCGGTGTTCATCAAACACCGGCCCGACGCCGACGTCGCCACGTTGATACCGACGGTGAAGAACCTCGTGATGCGCAGCGTCGAGGGCTTAACCTACGAAAACGTGAACGTGACCCTGGTGCAGGCCGCGATGCCGCCACGCGGTCTGGCGTTGCCCATTCGCAAAGCCGCCCTGACCCCGCCGGTTCTGCTCGCCGGTGGCCTCGCAATGTTTCTGTTGTTGGGGCTGGCAGCGGCCTTTGCCATCTCGAAACTTCGGCCGGCGTGGCTTCCCGCAGGCATCGCAGGATTTTTCGGCAAGGGCAGACCACCGATCGCCGAGGCGTGATGTACACCGACGTCGACGCAGCGGGTGAATCGGCCGCGACCTTGCCCGACCGCTCATGCGAACAGGCGCTTCGGTTGCTGTTTGCCGCCACCGACGCGAAATCGGCGCGGCTCATTCATCACATTCACCCGGCCTGGGTGCAAGCGGCGCTGCCCGGAAAGGCAACATGGGCGACGGAGCAGGCGAACGCGCGCATCTCTGTCCTGCTCGGCGAAGCCTACAGAGTTCGCTGGCCGAGCCTGGATTCACTGCGTACCAAAGCGCACCGACTGGCCCTGCTCGGCGGCCCGCAGATTTTGCAGATTCTGGCCACCGTATGGCTCTATCTGCGCCGCGCTGCCATGCGACGTTGCGTCGATCGCGAGGTTCGCAGCAGTTTCCGCGCCATGACGGGCGAGCCCGCGTACGAAGCGCTGCTCCAAGCGCCGCTGAGTGCGCAGGCGCTGGCCGAGTCCGATCTCGGCAACCTCGGCAGTCTGAGTGCCGAGCAAGTCGCCGCTGCGGGCTACGCGGCGCTGCATGCTTCAGGTTTCTGGACCTGCAAGGACGCTTCGGTCATCGCGCGTCTGTCCCTCTCACCAGACGCACTCGACTGGCTCGACGTGGCGACCGATGGCACCCGTCAGCGCGGCGAGATCGCGGCCTTCCTCGAGCGCCTGCCCCATTTCTTCCCGGAGCAATCATGGATGTTTGGTTCAGACATGGACCGTGCACTGTCGGCATAGCCGACGGTGTCGTTCGCGCCAGTGACTTCGCCGCGCTGACCGGACTGCAACGGGCAGCCGAGCAGGTCGCAGACGAAGCCGCCAGGATCACCAACGCCGCGGAAGCCGAAGCCGCTCGGATGCTGGCGGCCGCCCGGACCGGGGCCGATGCGCTGCTGGCCGACGCGCAGGCTCGGCGAGACCAGGGCTTCGAAGCCGGTTTCGCAGAAGGCACCACCGAAGCGCTGACGCAATGGACCGAAAAATCCGTGGCAGGGGCCTTCGACTCTCGCCGCACGCTGGAGCGACAGCGCGAACGTCTCGGGAAAGTGGTCGCGCTGGCGGTCGAGCGTGTGGTCGAACTCGAAGATCGGCAAGCTCTCTTCCAACGCGCGCTGCGAACGGTCGGCAAGCTGGTCAAGGACGTGCCGCTGCTGACGTTGCGCGTCAGCGGCAGCGATCGGCATGCGGCACAGCAGGCGGTTCTGGCCATGGTCAACCAGCCCAACGTCGACATGCCGATCGAAGTGATCGCCGACGCCGCACTGACCGAGGGAAGTTGTCGATTTGAAAGCGACCAGGGCGTGATAGACGCCGGTCTTTCGACCCAGCTCGGCGCCATACGACGAGCCGTCGTGCGTGCATTGGTCACCGGACAGGTCGGAACCCAGACACCGCCCGAAGCCGAAGCCGAAGCCGAAGCCGAAGCCGAAGCCGAAGCCGAAGCCGAAGCCGAAGCCGAAGCCGAAGCCGAAGCCGATGCCGATGCCGATGCCGATGCCGATGCCGATGCCGATGCCGATGCCGATGCCGATGCCGATGCCGATGCCGATGCCGAGCTGATGTAGCTGCGGAGCCGGGATTGACTGGTGAAGAAACCAGAACCTCTCCCCTGACTGAAATCTGAGGACGCCCCGATGGATGCCGATCTGCTCCGATTCACCGAAGCGCTTCAAGACGAACTCGAACACGAGTCGCCGTTCGCGCGCACCGGCAAGGTCTTCGAAGTGGTGGGCACCTTGCTTCGCGCGAGCGGGCTGGACGCCAAGGTCGGCGAGCTGTGCGAGCTACAAGACGCCAGAGGCCGCGTGTTGCAGCGTGCCGAGGTCGTAGGCTTCGGGCGCAATGGCGCGATCCTTTCGCCGTTTGGATCGGTCACCGGCGTCAGCGAAACAACGCGGGTTCACGGAACCGGCCAGCCGCTGTCGGTAAAAGTCGGGCCCCATTTGCTGGGTCGCGTGATCAGCGGCCTGGGCGACCCCATCGATGGCAAGGGGCCGATCGCCGCGCTCGAAGAGCGGCCCGTTTTCGCCTCGCCGCCCGACCCGATGAAGCGCGCGATGATCGAGGCACCGCTGCCCACCGGCGTGAAGATCATCGATGCGCTGATGACTTTCGGCGAAGGCCAACGCATCGGTATCTTCGCGCCGGCCGGTGTCGGCAAGAGCACGTTGATGGGCATGCTTGCACGCGGTGCGCAATGCGACGTGAGCGTGATCGCACTGATCGGCGAACGTGGCCGCGAGGTGCGCGAGTTCATCGAATTCATTCTCGGCGAAGAAGGCCTTGCGCGCTCGGTCGTTGTCTGCGCCACGTCCGATCGATCGTCGATCGAGCGCGCCAAAGCGGCTTACGTCGCAACCACGGTGGCCGAATACTTTCGGGACCAGGGCCAGCGGGTGCTGCTGATGATGGATTCGCTGACTCGCTTCGCGCGCGCGCAGCGCGAGATCGGCCTGGCCGCCGGCGAACCACCGGCGCGGCGCGGCTTTCCGCCTTCGATCTTCGCCGAGTTGCCGCGCCTGCTCGAACGCACCGGCATGGGCGAACGTGGTTCGATCACCGCCCTCTACACCGTGCTGGCCGAGGACGACAGCGGAAGCGATCCGATCGCCGAGGAAGTGCGCGGCATTCTGGACGGCCACATGATCCTTTCGCGCCGAATCGCCGCCAAGAACCAGTACCCCGCGATCGACGTGCTTGCCAGCTTGAGCCGTGTGATGCCGCAGGTCGTGCCCGAATCGCACATGGCAAGCGCCGGCAAGCTGCGCAGCCTGATGGCCAAATACGACGAGGTCGAGATGTTGCTGCAGGTGGGCGAGTTCCAGAAGGGCAACGATCCGCTTGCCGACCAGGCGATCGACAGCATCGAACCCATCCGCGCCTTTCTGAACCAGAAGACCAGCGTGCTGCTGCCGTTCGACGAAATCGTGGCCGAACTCGACGCGCTGGTGCAATGAGCAATATCCTGATCAAACCGCTGCGCACGCTGGTCGGCGTGCGCCGCCGCCAGGGCGATCGCCTGAACGCGCAACTCAAGCAGCAGCGCGGGGTGCTGGCGCAGCGCGAGGCGGAAGCCGAGGATGCAGCGGCGGCGCACCAGGCTTGCGTCGCGAAGGAACGCGCGTTCGAAGCCGACTTCGAGGCCGTGATGAAAGCGGGCTTCACGCCCGAAAAGCGCATTGCACTCGAACACCGCCGAACCGACGCCGCCAACGCAACCGCCCAGGCCGCGCAGACCGTCGCGGGTTGCCGCCAAGCCGTCGACCAGCAGCAACAAGTGGTGGTCGGCGTGCAGTGCGAGATCCGCCGCAACGACCAACGCATCGAAGGGTTTCAAACCCAGATAGCCAATTTGTTGAGCGCACGCGATCGCGCCGAAGAAGACGCTGCCGAGGAAGAAGCCGAGGAAACCGCGAGCGCCCGTTTTTGCGGCCGGCTGCGCCTGGCACGCGAGCAAGCCCATGGGACCTGAAACCGCGGCCCTGTTCGGCACATTGCAGGAGGTCGCGAGCAAACTGCAAAGCCAGGGGTTGCTGGTCGCGCTCTGCAGCATTCGCCTTTACGCGGCGTTTCAGGTGCTGCCTGCTACCGGCGAACAATTCATGCAGGGGCTGGTGCGGGCCGGCGTCGTGGTCATCCTCGCTGCATACATCGCGTTTGGGCTCCCGCCCGACTCCGCGCTGAAGCTCGGTGCTTTGCAATGGCTGGCACTCGCAGCCAAAGAAACATTTATCGGCGTCTTGATCGCCTTCGCCGCCTCTACGGTGTTCTGGATCGCCGAAAGCGTGGGCGCGCTCATCGACACCCAGACCGGCTACAACAACGTGCAGCTATCCAACCCGATGAGCGGCACGGAGAGCACGCCGGTTTCGGGCATGCTGCTGCAACTCACGATCGCCGTCTTCTACATACTGGGCGGCATGGTGCTTTTCGTCGGCGTCATGTTCGAATCGTTCAAGGTGTGGCCACTGCTCTCGCCTTTGCCGTCCGTCGGCGGTGCGGCCGAAGTTTTCTTGATTCACCAGGCCGATTCGCTGATGACCGGGGTGGTCAAGTTCGCCGCGCCGGTGCTGCTGATTCTGGTGCTGATCGACCTTGGCTTCGGCCTCATCTCGCGCACCGCCGACAAGCTGGAGCCGAACAGTCTTTCGCAACCCGTCAAGGGCGCTGTCGCGGTACTTGTACTGGCCCTGCTCGTTGGCGTATTCCTCGAACAGGTGCGTCGCCATTTGCTGCCGGGCGACATGTTGCAGCGGTTGCAGCAGATGTTGCCGGGTTGAAGATGCCGCGGCGCCGACTTCGCTTCGGATCCGGCCACTTCGCTTCGCACGACCAGCACTCGATCTGCCAGCAGGCTTCTATGGTTCAGGTTGCGGTTCAAAGCCGTACCTCAACACCCAGGAGATTTCATGCAAGCCTCGTCTGCCGCCCTCGCCCGGCCTTCGCAAGCAATACCTTCGGTTGCCGCAGTGCGCAGCACTCCGGTTCAGCCGGTTCAACCGAGCGGCCCGGAGCTGAGGGTTGATCAGGCTGCCTTGCTCCTCACCCTCGCCGCAGCGCAACTCGGGCTCGGCGAAGCCGAAGCGGCCAGAGTGCGCGAGGACGGTGCGATGCTGCTCAACGACAAGATGGTCACGGTGATTCCGTTGCTCGCCGATGCGCCCGAATCCGGTGATGCGCTTCGGATGTTGATCACGGTCGACACCGGTGTGCCGCAAGGCCAAGCGGCTGCGCTGCGGATGCTGCAACAAACACCTGGTCTTCTGGCCGGCTTTTCAGCGGCAATGGGCCTGTCTGCCGACGGAATCTGGCTGCTCCACAGCACCATTTCGATGGCGCCCGACGATCCCACGACGCTCGCCGACGCGATCGTCTCGGTTTTCCATTTGGCCGAGGTGGTGCTCGAAATCGCCGCGGCCGAAGCGGCCGACGCGGCCTGAAGGAGTAGACCATGGCCACGAACACCGGCGCACTCTCGCCCAGATCTACCCCGTGGCGTCAGCCCACGACGGACGGGTTGCCACCCGCTCACTCCCGTTCCGGATCTGCCTCCTCAGGAGGATCGGGTCCTGCGGCAGATCCGCTTGCCTTGCCGGCCCATCCACATCCGGCTCCGCCGGCACGTCGCTCGAGCGCCGCGTTGTCCGAGCACCTCCCCGCAGCGGCTGCGAGGCCGCACGCGGCGGCAGCAGCAGCCCCACCGCGACAGAGTCTGGCGAGGCTGGCGACCGCCGCTGGTCGTGTGGTGGCAAATTCGGCGCCGGGCGCCGAATTTGGTCACGGATTGAAAGTCGGTATCGACGCGCTCCCGGTTCCCCAGTTGAGCGCGATGCTGAACCGCACTTTCAGACCCAATAAGCACGCCAACGCCGGGCAGCTGCGGCACGACTTGCAAACTGCGCTCACCGCTCTCGGCGCTGCCGGCCCGGCGAACCATCGCGCCGCGCAGGAGACCGCGCATCAGGCGCTAGGAGCCTACGGCCGTCACGCCGGCACCGTGGCCGATGGCTTGTTGCCGATACTTCACAAGGCGTTAGTGGTCGGCGTTGCTGGCACCACGCCGGCCTTCGGCATCGCCCGGAGCAGCGGCATCGCTGCCAGCGATGCGGCTGGCAAGGCATTGCGTCGCCAGCCGATCCAGGGCGGCTTCAGCGCGCAGACCAGCAATGTCAAGGCGTCGGAGTCGTCGCTGCAGGACGCGGCGGCGCAGTGGGCCGGCGGCGCGCTCGCCGGCGCCTTGGGCAACATGGCCGGACAGCATCTCATTGCACCGCTGGTCAACAAGCTCCCGATTCAGCACGTTCCCGTCGACGCGCGCGCAGTCGTTCCAGACGAAATGGTCGCGGCCATGAATAACTTGAAGCCGGGTTCGGGCGATGCGCTGCGCGCGTCGGTGGCCCAGCAGCAAAAGGAAATCAGCAATCTCGGCAGCGACACCAACATCGCGCTGGGCCAAGCCGCTTTCGACACGGCAACCGCCATCAAAACCGCAGCGCAAGGATCCGACACCTTGGGGCTTGGCCGCGCCATCGGCGCAGGCGTAGTGACCTCCGGGTTGGCCGGCGCGGCAATCGGAACCGGCATCGGAGTCAACGCGGGTTTCGCCAAAATCAAGGTTCCGGATCTCGCGCAATTGCGCACCGCGGTGCAAAACCGAACGCCACTCGATCAAGTGCCCAAAGCCGACATGCCGCTTTTCTACAGCAAACGCATGCAGCCGGGCGACGCCAAATCCCTGCAAGCCACGCTTCTGGGCAGCCCTTTGCGCGAACCGAGGCCCGTCGATGCGCGGGCCAACGCCGGCGCCCTTTCAGCCGACGCGCTGGCCGCGCAGCGGCGACCCACCGGTGCGCAGGCGCCGCGGCCCTCCGCCGCGATGCAGGCACTCAATATCGGCGCCACCGTGATGAACGTTGCCACCAGCGTCGCCGAGCGCGGCGGCCGGATGGCCGTGGCAACAATCGGGCCACTGGCGGCCGGCGTCGCTGCGCCGCTGATCGCTTCGCTGATCGAGAGCCCTTCCAGGGCCAACGCGGCCCGCGCAGGCATTCAGGCCATGGGCATCCACCACGCGATACGGCCCTGGTTTCAATCGGTGGCCAGCGGTATTCCGGCCGCAGACGCGCGCATCGGCGCCGGCCGGCAACAAGCCGTCGATGCCGCCGCGCCGCGATGGGATGTGCATCCCAATCCGGCTGCCCGGGCAGCAGGACGCGGTGAGGGCGTGTGAACCCGATTGCCAGGCACCGCGCCAAGAAACCCGGTAGACGAGCGGCGCACGGCAAGGACGCGCGCAACGGCGAATGCGATTCGAAGGTCGGTCGAGCCGGCGTTCCGGAAAGCCGATGACACACGCGAGACGAATGTTGACGCTATTTAAATGATAGCTGTCTGCGCTTGACGGACGCCGGTTTTAACCACTTTCTTCTTAAAAAATTCAGCGTTGTCGCGCCTGCTGCAAATTGCGGCTCGACCACCGCGCGTTCGCGGTCCGACGCCCATCCTGGACTTAGCGTCGACCGGCGCTACCGCCAACGCCAACGCCAACGCCAACGCCAACGCCAACGCTAAATTTCGCTATCAAAAATGTAGCTGTCTGCGCTTGTCGGGTATGCGTATCGGCTACTTTTAACCAGTATCCCGAGTCAGATCGCCGAAAGCACTGGAGGTGAACCGGCCGACGAGATTGGCGCGCGCATCGATCGGCAGGCGCATCTTGCATGCACCGCGCCACGGTTGGGCCAATGTCGCCCGCTGACCTTGTCGGTCGCGAATTTAGCCAGAAAGACTGCCGACTGCGTAGCAAGTGGCGCGGCCGCCTCAGCTTTCACTTGAACGTGGGGAATTTGCAAGCGCGCGCTCTTCAGCCGTTGCCGTGACCAAAGCGTGCGGCACCATGACCTGCGGCGTGAAAAGCGAGTGGACGGCCATGTTGATGCTGTCCGCATCCGTCGCCAACAGCGCGCTGGATATTTGGTCGTCACCAAGTCTTCGCGAAGACGCGATCACTGCGAAGGCCAGAGCCTCGAGGGCTTTGTCGCCCTGAAAGATGCACCGGTCGGGAACCTCGAATGGCCGGTGTTCTTCGTCTACTTCCCCTTCGGATACAGGACTGTGATCGAAGGTCATTTCGGAATAGAGCTTCGGCCGTGACGGCGTCGAGGCCTGCGGCTGACCGATTCCCGGTCGATCCTTGAGCCCGGAAGATTGCCAATACGCCTGATGCTCCATCTCCCCTTGCCCGCCGTACTCGTCATAGTTTTCCGCCAGCGGTTCGTTTTCGGGTGGAACGAGCGCATCGTTCAGCATCAAAACCGTCTCGCCGCCCAATTGCCGTTCATTCAATGGAATGCGGTACATCACGCCACCGAACCGGCTGGTTGTCTTTTTAGGGTCTTCGCCCGCCTCCAGCGATAGAAAAACGTAGTGGCCATTGCCGAGTCGCTCGATGTCGTGCTGGTTCCGTTCGAGATTCGGAGGTAGCGGTCGGTCGCCGCGGCGGGGCCCCATTGCGCTGACCAGATGGTGATTGGATGCGAGCCGCAAGGTCTGCGCGTCTTCCGCTAGCAGGGTTTTGGGTGTTGCATGCGTCAGGAACCATGGCACCGCCATGACGGCATTGAAGAAATCAGTCTCCTTTGTGTTGAGTGGCAGTTCTGCGCGCAAGCGTTCAAGGTTGAGATCGGACAGCGCCTTGAGCACCGATGGACCGTTCGTGCCGAGCCGTCTGCCAGGCCCGGGATTGCCGAATTGCTTGCGCACCTGCGTGAACTTGTCGCTTCGGACCATATTGTTGGCAGCGACCAAACCATGCCACCGGCGCACTGCGGAGGATGCGAGTTTGCTTTGGCGTGGCGCGAGTTGACCGCGATCTGACAATGGGCTCGCAGGCTGGCGCGCTGGCAGTCCCGCGATCGGCTCTGTTCTCTCGCGCGGCAACCGAGCCGGGCCGGCCGCCGCATTGGAACCGGGTTGCGCCGGCTCACCGGAATCGGACGGTGGGCGTCCAGCGGCTGTCGGCGCCGGCTTGCCGCAAGGTGTGCACTGTCCCATGCGATTTATATCCTCAGTTTACTGGTGAGCCCAAGGGCGCGGACTCAGACAATCGATAGCCCGCTCTCTCGCTCTCACGCGAGCGCATCGGGGCCCGCGCGTTGTCGCTCGACAGCTTCTTGCGTGACGAACTCGCGGGGCACCATCACCTGTGGCCTGAACAATGAATTGACGGCGCGGTCGATGCTCTCTTCATCGGGTTCGAGCAAGGCATTGCGAAGGCGCTCGTTGCCCATCTTCCTGGACGACGCGACCACCGCCAAAGCCAGCGCTTCGAGCGATTGGCTTGCCTGGAAAAAATAGCGATCGGGCACCTCGTATCGCTTCTCGTCATCACGGTCGCTGTCGTTGCTGCCCTCGCTGCCGTTGCCGATTTCGTCTGAATCGGCAAAGGTTGCGTCCGGGTACGGCGCGGTCAAGGTCTTGGGCGGCGCCTGCGACGCATGCGGGCGAGACGCTGATTCCAAGCCGGAAGATTGCCAGTACCGATGGTGCCGGATCTCGGGCATGAAAACATCGGCATACGGGACATTTGGGTACCGCATGACCATCGAACCGGATGGCGCTGGTTTCAATGCGTCGTTGAGCATCAGCACGGCGGTGTCACCGAGCTTGCCGCGATCGAGCGGAATCCGATACATCGTCTCGCCAAACCGGCTGGTCGTTTTTTTAGGCCGCGCTCCGGCTTCGAGCGAAAAAAACACGTAGTGGCCGTTGCCGAGATGCTCTATGTCGTCCTGACTCTTCAGGAGGTTCGCGGGCACCGGTCCGCTGCCCTCGGTCTGTTTGGCGAGGACGAGATGGTGGTTCGATGCCAGCCGCAAGGTCTTCCCGTCTTCATCCATCAGGCTTTCAGGCGTGGCATGTGTGAGGAACCATGGCGCAGCGACAACGGCTTGAATGAAGTCACGTTCCTTTTTGTTGAGTGGCGCCGATCCGAGCTTGCTCACCGTAAGCGCCGCATCGCAATGCAGTTCGTCGCGCAGCAGCCCGAGGTTATGGTCGGAAAGCGCCTTGAGCACCGAAGGGCCCGTGTTGCCGAGCCGTCTGCCCGGACCGGCGTCGGCCCACTTTTCACGGACCTCGCTGAACTTGTCGCTCTTGACCATGCTGTTGGCGGCAGCCAGGCCATGCCACTGACGAACTGCAGAGGATGCGAGCAAGGTCGGAGAAGCCGCGCGCGGTGCGCGTTGAGCACGATCCGACGAGGAGCGGGCGGCCTGGGCTCGTGGCGAATCGGCAAGCGGTCCGGCCGTGTCGCTCGATACAGCCGAATACGCCGCCGCATGGGCCGCCGCATGGGCCGCCGCAGCGGGTTCGGTTTGCAGGTGTCTTGCTGCCGCCGGACGTTTGCCGGCAGGTATGCACTGTCCCATACGGTCCTCATCCTTGA
This sequence comes from Variovorax sp., assembly GCA_965218415.1. GTDB lineage: Bacteria > Pseudomonadota > Gammaproteobacteria > Burkholderiales > Burkholderiaceae_C > Variovorax. The sequence goes on along the minus strand of CBDCKT010000003.1, from coordinate 1,430,182 downwards.
ACTTTGCCGGGTGCTCTGCTTTTTTTGAGCGACGCGGTCCCATCAGTTTGAGCCGACCGAACATAAGTACTTGTGCGAAAGGCGAAGGGAGCACCGTAAGGGCGAAGGGGCCACTTCGACCTACCGGTCGGGCGTTGGAACGCTCTCACAGCGCGACCTCTGAGCCATTGCCTGTCGATGGCGCGACTCGTTTAATGAACATCAATGCTTCCGGGAGCGCTTTGAACACGTGCAAGTTGGCGGTGCAACCTGACGGCATCGATCTTGCCGGCGCTTCGGTTGCAGCGACTCGGCCTCGCAAACCCGACGTCTTGTCTCCTGCGTGAGAGCAAGCTTCCAGAGATCCGGTAGCAGCCGCTTCGGGTCGATTCTGGAAGGAGCAATCGTGGACGATGTTCTTGTGATCGGCGGGGGGCCCGCTGGCGCTGCTTGCGCCCTTTGGGCTCATCAGCTCGGCATGAAAACGATGTTGGTCGAGAAAGATGCCGCAATGGGCGGACTTCAAAAGCGCAGTCCGTATACCAACCGCTGGCTGCCAGCATTGCCGGGAAAGACAGGCCAGGAGCTTGCCGCACGATTGCATGAGCAGCTCGCGAACTCCGGCGTAACCCACCGCCTGGGCTTCAATGCAGCTGGAATGACTTTCGATTCTTTTCGAATGCGCTGGTGCATTTCGAGCCAAACCACCCGCCTGTACGCACGCTACGTGGTGATTGCCACAGGCTCTGTTCCGCGCCGTTCGGGATTTACCGAGTCAACGCGTGTGGGAATCGGGCCCGGTACATCGATGGAGCGCATTGCAGTTGAAGGGCGTCGGGTTGCGATTCTGGGCGGCGGTGACAACGCGTTCGACCAAGCAACGTTCGCCAGGGAGCGAGGCGCGCGCAGCGTGGACATCTACTGCCGGAACGTCCCGCGTGCGCAACCGCTTTTACAGATGAATATTCCTTCCGGTAGCGTACATATCGGGCCGTTCGAAGTCGACACTACATGCATGACGATCGATCGAAAGTTCTATGACGTGATCAGCGTGCAGTACGGCTTTGAGGCCAACATCCCGGCAGGGTTGCAACTGTTCGGGCGCAACGCCTATATCGACGTCGACCGCAGCGGCGCCGTGAAGGGGCACCGCAATTTGTTCGCTGCGGGTGAGGTCACCAACTACTGGCACCCTTGCGTTGCCACGGCCTTTGCTCACGGTGCGCAGGTCGCGAAGTCAATTCAGCACACTTATCTCGGCACGCGGAATGCTCCGTTGTTTCCGTCAACGACGCAGATGATTCCTGCGTACTGAGGCGAGATTGGACTGCGGGCCATGCCGCGCAAGCTGATTGGCAATTCGTCGATGCCATACCGATGGCGCGGGTCAAGTTGAAAAAGATGGCCTTCCCATCATTCACGTGACACCGGCCACGGCAAATTCCTCTCTCCGGCAATAGCTTCAACGCGCAGCTGAGGCGCTCCGGAACGCGACAATAAAAGTCGCGACCGTGAGCGGCGAACTCCCGCCGAGCGGTTGCAGTGCCCGGATTTCCACCGGCACCTCGGGCAAGAGGCTGCGCACATGCAGCCGCCGGCTGGTGTCGGCTTGCGCGGTTAACGAGTCGATGATCGCGGGCCCGAAGCCCTGCTCGGCCAAAAGCGAAGCGGTAAGTTCAGTGTGAGCTGCACGCGCCGCTGTGTTCGGTGGGAAGAGCAAACGCATCCTCTGCAGCGCGAAACGACGCTCTCCAGTCACCGGGCGAGCGCTTGTGGATCCACACTGCGACGCATTAGGCCTTCTGCGTGCTTACGAGAGAAAAATGGGTCCAGCGCCCGCTGCACTTGCGCTGCCAGCTATGTAATTGATAGCAACTCGATTGCGCTCGGAAGACAAAGGGCTCACAAAGCGCTTCTTGCACCGTCACAGTGGCCGCGTGAAAGACGCCGATGTAATTTAGCTGCATGGCCTTTCATCAGGCTGGCTTATCGTGCACACGTCAAATCCGATTCGCCCGACGGAGCCTGCGACATTAGGATCGCAATGTCGAACCGACTCATCAACCGTTATCTGCCGGAGGTATTCCCGATGCAACGCGCTCATATCAACACCATCCTTCCATTGGCGGCGGCGCTACTCCTGGGCGCAGGCTCGGCGGTAGCGCAGCAACCCGCGACGCTCGACAAGGTCAAATCGTCGGGCGAAATGACCGTCGCGTACCGGGAAACGTCGATTCCGTTCTCCTACCTCGGTGGCGATGGCAAGCCGACCGGGTTCGGCTGGGAGATCTGCGGCAAGATCGTCGACCAGATCAAGAAAGCGACCGGTCGCGCCGACATCAAGATCAACCCGCAAGCGGTCACGTCGCAGAACCGGATTCCGCTGATGGCGAATGGAACGATCGACATCGAGTGCGGCTCGACGACGAACAACAGCGACCGCGCCAAACAGGTCGCCTTCGCGATCAACTACTTCTACACAGGTACCCGTCTGCTGGTGAAGGCGAGCGTACCGATCAAGTCGTTCGATGATCTCAAAGACAAGAAGGTGGTTTCGACCATCGGCACCACGAACTACCAGGTGCTCCGCAAACTGAATTCCGAGCGCAAGCTCGACTTCGACCTGGTCGGGGCGAAAGACCACGGCGAGTCCTTCCTGCTCGTGGAAACCGGCCGCGTCGATGCCTTCGGCATGGACGACATCTTGCTGTACGGGCTTCGCGCTGCTTCGCCCAATCCGTCCGATTTCAATATCGTCGGCAAGGCGCAGCAGGTCGAGCCCTACGCCATCATGATGCGTAAGGACGACCCTGCCTTCAAGAAGCTGGTCGACGACACCCTTACCGCGATGATCAAAAGCGGCGAATTTGAGACCCTCTACAAGAAATGGTTCGAGTCGCCGATTCCGCCGAAAAACATCAACCTCAATGCGCCGATGAGCGATGAGCTCAAGGAAAATCTCAAGGCCCTGTCGGACAAACCGGCAACCTGAAGTTCCTCGGGAACCGGCTCAGTTCACGAACGCTCCGGCCGCCGCGCGACGCGGGGCGCATTTTCTTGAAACCATGTCCAACACCGTTGACATCGTGGGCGTGCTGGGCGGCATGGGGCCGCTGGCCACGATCGACTTCCAGCGCAAAGTACTGGCAGCGACGCACGCCGAGTGCGATCAGGATCATGTGCCGCTGATCATCTGCAGCATTCCGCAAATACCCGACCGCACAGCGGCTTTTCAAGGCTCGGGCAAATCTCCGCTCGATGCGATGGTGGCGAGCGGCTTGCGACTGAAGGCGGCCGGCGCCACGATGGTGGTGGTACCTTGCAACACCGCGCATCTCTGGTACGACGAATTGCGGTCTGCATTGCAGATGCCGATGCTTCACATGCTCGACATCGCGTTGCGAGAAGCGTTTGATCTGGCTGGACGCGACGTGCCGTTCGGCATCCTCGCAACCGACGGAACATTGTCTTCGGGCCTGTACACCGACCACAGCGCATCCAAAGCTGCGGGTCTCGACTGGGTTCGCCCCACGCCGATTGAAATGCGTGAGCACGTTACGCCGGGAATCGAGGCGGTCAAGGCGGGCCGGCTCGCGCAGGGGCGGCAGCATTTCACGACCGTTGCAAGCGCCCTGCGCCAGCGCGGCGCAAAAGCAGTCGTCATGGGCTGCACCGAGATACCCGCCGTGCTGGATGCGGAATCCGCGGGCGTCCCGGTGATTGACCCGACGGCTGCTTTGGCCCGAGCCGCCGTCCAATGGTGGCTGAGCCAACGAAATCAGGGCTTAGACCCTGCCACGGCACACGAGCGATAGCGGGCGCGAAACGTCCAAATGCGCACGCGGCCATCGTCGTGCGCTGCACCTGCGTTCAAACGCGCTCGGGGCCCATAGCGGCGCCAACAGGAGCATGTTGGGTAATCATCGGCGGCACGACACTTGCGCTCGGCAGATGCGTTTCGCGAATCGCACCGGCAGCAAACCAGTTCGGCACCACGCTCAAATAAGCGAGCGCCGTGATGGCGCTGCCGGCCAGCCCGGAGCTCAGTGACTGGGCGACGCTGGTGTGCCGAAAGGCCCGGTCGATGACAGCGGCCGCCGAGGACGATGCGCCAACGAGCGCGTCGCGGCCGGGCGTCTGGTCGAGCAGACGACCGTAGTCCCGCGGCGTGCTCGTGGCCAGGCGCTGTTGTCCGCCCACCAATTGCGCCTCGCGCGAGGTCAGTTGCATGTAGTCGCTGGTTTCGACCAGCGCGTTGATCGCCGCGCGCGCGAGCGCTGTTTGCCATGCGGGCGCGGTCGCACTGCCCGGATCCGGCGCGCCGACCGCGCTGGCATGTTGCCGCGCACGTGCGTCGAGCCCTCGTTCGGCCGCATTGGCTGTGACCGCCCCGCTGAACGTCAATCCGAAATAGGTGCCGGCCGCGGCGTCGAGCGCCGCCGGCGTCTGACCATGCCCCCCTTCGATGCCGACCATCTGGAATGACGCTTGCGCGAGATCCCTGGCCGTCACGTAGAACGCGTCCTTGACCTGCCGGCCGATGTTCTCGGCGCTGATGTCGGGTTGTCCGGTCGCGGCACCATAGATCGTCATGCTCACGTCCGCGACGACCGCGGACGCCTGGTAGACGGCGACGAGATAGGAATGCGCTTGCTGCCGGCTCACCAGGGCTCGAAGGGCGTTCTGCTGGTCTTGCGTTCGGTGGCCCGGCGTCCCCACGGCCGCTTCCCAATTCCGTGGCGACATGCCGTGAAAGCCGCGCGCCGCGACTTCGGGATCGCGCCGCTCGCGCGCAATCCGCACCAGTTGGCCGAGAAACTTCGCGGCCACCAGTGCGGCCTGCGCGCCGCCGATCGCCGCCGGGTTCGACTCGATCGCCTTCGCAACAGCCGGCGCGATCATCTCTCGCGCGAAGGTCGGTACGCCCACGGACACGGTCTGGTGAACGAGATGGCCGCCGAGTGCGAGCAACTGGCGCGGCTTGTCGCGCAAGAAGCTTGCAAATTGCGCGCGGGCGCTCGCCGCCTGCAATTCGGCCGGATGCGCAGCGCGCTGCAAGCCCAGCGCCCATTGCGCTCTGCCGGCCAGCGTGGCGCGTGCGGGCAGATGCGCGGCGCCCGCCGCGAGCGGACCCGCCGCAGCGGGGATGGGCTGCGCCGCCACGGCCTGCGCGCCGACCGCGATCTCCGCGGCCAGTGGCTGCGCCGCGACCATTTCGGCATGGCCGTCTGCCAAACCCTGCGCGCGACCCGCTTCGAAACCCGCGGCTCGGCCCAGAGCCTGGGCCGCGATGCGCGTGGCCGCCACAGCCGCATGCTGGACGTCGAGTTGCGCGGCGACGCCTTCGGCATGGCCTTGCCGGACGCCCTGCGCATGACCTGCCGCATGACCTGCCGCGTGACTTTCGGCGCGACCGACCGCCTGACCGATCGCGCTTGCGCTTGCGCTCATTCGGGCCGCGGCCGCGGCGGTATCGCTCTCCGTGCGAACGGCTTCGATGGCAGCGCGCACGGGCAGATCGAACTCGGAGGATGACTGCGATTGCGCGCTTGCGGGTTGCGAATAAACGCGATCCATCGGCCCGGGCAACGAAGACATGAAACTGAGCGAATGGCTGCCGGAAGACCCCGGCGAAGCGCTTCGCGGCGGCGGCGATCGCTGACCCGCAGTCCTCGCGCCGGGCAAGCCGGCAGGCGCAGAGTGAGATCGACTGGAGACAGCCGCCGCCGGCGCGGGATCGGCGCCTCTTTCTTCCGAACGGGCCCGCTGGCCCGAACGGTCTGCACGCGGCGAACCCAGGGGAGACGATGTCAAGAGAGGCTCCGCATCGGACGCGCGTCGGTCGATGGCGTTCGGGCTGCGGCGTCAGGTGGGGAAGACCACAGCTTCGAGAGTTCCGCGGCGAGCGCCGCGCCATGCCTGCACATCGCCGCGGCGTCGTCCATCGACATGGTGCGCCAGGCGCAGCGCAGCGACAACATGAGCCGATCGCCCTGCGTGCCCAGGCTCGCCAGGCAGGTCTTTATCAGGGCCCCGGCCGTTTCCAGCGCAGCGCGCGCCGGGCCCGGTGCGGCGGTGATATCGAAAAGCATGATCCATTCGCCGCCGATCTCGTCCTGCAGAAGCCAACATTTGCGCCGGTCGACGATGAACGTTCGGGACTCCCGCATGGCACGGGCCTCTTGCGTCGTCAGGTCCAGGCGCGCGCCCAAGGTTGTGAGATGTGCCCCGACTTCTTCGTCTTCCAGCACCGGCATTCGCATCGCGTCGAGCTGCGAGTTGATTTGCGCGACTTGTTCGGGTTCCGGCTCGTCGAAGCCAGACTTCGCACTGTCATCCGAAGGCGTCCAAATGGCCGGATGCGCGGCAACGGCAATCGGCATCGCCAACTGCCATGCGTTGTGCCCGGCACTGATCGCCGCAGCGAGCGAGCGACCGTCGGCGTGCAGGTAGCCGGTGCGCATCGTCAGTTCCAGCCGACCATCGGCTGCGATGCCGAACGCCGCGCGATGCTGGAGTGCCATCAAGCCGTTGAGTTGCAGTAGCCGGGCGGCAAAGGCGGCATCGATCGGCGGCGCGTCGCGGTGACCCGAGCGCACGACGATCAACCACGAAATGCGCTCGCCTTCGGCCAGCGCGCGCGCGCCGAACACGGTGTCGCCCAGAAGCAGCAGGCCGCTGCTTTCGGAGAGCGCTGTCGCATCCGCATCGCAACCGAGCGCGCGGGCCGCATCGCGAATGCAGATGCGCTCGTCCGGCCGCGCAGTGGCGCACGATGCGTCTGCCTGATCGGAATCTGTAGCGGGATCGGGATCGGGATCGGGATCGGGATCGGGATCGGGATCGGGATCGCAAAGGGTGGCGTTTCGCATGAATTCGGCGTCGTTCGGTCACTGCGCCGAAGGTTTGCAGCGATAGCCGGTATCGATGACGCCAGTCTCGCGTGACGGCACCACCGCGCCTGCCGATGAAACGAAGGAATCATCAGCCGCACGAAACGCTGCGTACTCGTCGCGCCATCGCTCTCCTGCGCAACCGATGACCGGATGCGCTGCTCTGGTCGCGACAACCGGCATGGCGGCGAAAGCCGGGCGTTAGCCGGAAGTCATTTGGGTTTCAAAAGAAAAGTGCCTGAAATGCCCGTCCTGAGTGCGCAGACAGCTACTTTTTTCATAGCGCTCGGGCTATTTTCCTCACAGACGTTAGCGCGTGGTTCGATCTGCTTGCGGAGTTCTCGGGCGCTGTTGCGCCGTACCTTCCAGCCGCAGCGGTGCCTGGGGCGCGTCAATTGCTTTGACGAAGACGATCTTTCTGAGCAGGGGAAGCCCGACAAAAAGCATGAGGAAACAAGCGGCTGCGCTCGCGGCCAGCGCGGTGACCATCGTCGTGCCGATTCGCTTCTTTCCGCCGACGGCGTCGATGGGACTGGCGGCTGATCCCGACGGAATCCTCGACACCCTCAACTCGCCTGCGCGGTTGCCGGCACCGCCGCATCGGGTTTGCTGCTGGCGAACCTCTGCACTCTGGGTCGCCCCCGTTGCGGAATGCTCTTGCATGCCACCGGGCTCATGCAATCCTTTCACAGAAACCGCCGCCTGATTCGGGATAGCCGCCAACGAATCGGCGAGCGCGACTTCGGCCGATGAGGCATTGGACGCCAGCGGCATCGACGGATCCGTTGTGCCGAAGGCGGTGCCGGAAACGCTGTCAGCTGGTCTACCCGCCTTGCGCTCGCCCGCATCCGCGCCCACACCTGCACCTGCACCTGCACCTGTCACCTGCACCTCGCGCCGCAAGCGTCACGACTCGCGCCGTCGAGGGCTTGCGACCGTTTCGGCACGGACGCGCCAGCGCCCGGTTGGCGCTTCGACGCCAGAGTGGCCGCCAGCAATGCTTTCGTGAGCGCCATGGCGACCAGGTTCGAACTGCGCTTGGGTGACGCGCGATCGGCAACTGCACGCCCCAACGCTGGTTCGTCGGCCACCGGGCTGCCGGCCGAAGCCGCCGCGCGCATCGCAGTTGCCGGCCGCTGGCTGCCGATGCTGCCCATGGCCATCAGCGCGGCTTTCGAAGCAACGCGTCGCCAGGTACAGCGTTCACCCGGCGCCGCGCGTTGCGCGAACAGCCATCAGACGGGTGGACCATCCTGACACCTAAACAGTCGGCATCTCGCCGCTCGACAGCTGCTGAGGCTGGGTCGGGGCGCTTTGGCTTTGCCCGCCGAGCGCTTGTGGGAGCGCATCCGCGACCCATTCCTTGGCTTTTTCCGTCGCCTTTTCCTTCACGGGATCGAGGCCCGCCTTGACGCCCTCCTTGACGCTGTTTTTGGCAATGAACTTTCTCAGTTGGCCGTTGGTCATGTTCGTGCCCGAATTGACAGCCCGGTCAGCCCATTTGACCGACCCGCTCGCGGCTGCCTCGCCGCCCTCTTTCGCGCCCTCTTTCGCGCCGCTTTTCGCCGCCGCGCTCGCCCCGCCCTTGGCTGCCGCTTCGCTGCCCTCTTTCACGCCGCTCTTCGCTGCCGCGCTCACCCCGCCCTTCGCCGCCGCCTCTACACCTTCGCGGCCCACAGCCATGCCCGCTTTGATACCACCCTTGGCGAACGCGCCGCCCGGCACGAAAGACGTTGCAGCCGTGACGCCGACATCGATGGCGGCATCTTTAGCTGCGTCCTTGACGTTCTCGCCGTTCATCTTGGCCAGCCCCACGTCTGCCGCGCCGCCGATCGCAGACGCTGCGATCGAACCGGCCGCCGCAACCTGGCTGACGATTGGTATCTCGAGACCGCCGACGGCACCGAGCACTGCCGAAACGCCTTTTTGATAGATCGATTCGAACTTGAGAATTCCTTTTCCGAAATCCTGCAACCCGCCGCCCTGGCTCTTTTTCTGATCGGGCTGATCGAGGATGCCGTACTTCATGTCGTTGACGGCGCTGGCGTCCACCTTGCTCGGGCTGGTTTTGGCTGTCGACTCCGGCGTGGTCGTATGCGAGCGCTTCTTGTTGAAGTCGTCGAAATCTTCCGAACCGATCTTTCCGTCATCTGTTTTATAGGTGGCCGTTCCGCTGAATCCGTGTTTGCCGTTGTCCATCATCGAAAACAGCATCGGGTTCTTTTGCAGCGACTTGGCCGCCTCACGCACATCGGGCTTCTGACTGCTGTCGTTGGCGATGTCGTCGAGCTTGTCTTTGGTAAGGGATTCGTCACCGAAAAACGTGTCCTTGTTCGCGGCGATCGTGTCGATCGTCTTGCTCTCGTTCTTCGTGAACGAGATCGAGTCGTTGCTCTTCTGGAGGAAGTGCGCCTTGGTGACCGATCCGTCACCGTCGCTCATTGCCTTGAATTGGGCCGGATGGTTGACGTAGTACTTGGCCGCTGCCTGCAATTGCGGTGGCGCCTTGTCCATTCTTTCGGAGCCATCGGCGACCTTCTGCAATTCTTCGGGCGTGATCTTTTCCGGCAGGTTGTCGGAATATCTGAAAAGCTCCCGCTTCGCATCGTTCTCGGTCATCGGCCGCGCTTGCGCATTCGGATCGGTGTTGTCCGAAGGAACGTAGTTCTGCGTGTAAGCCTCCGAACGCTTGTTGCTGTAGTCCTTGAATTCCTTGGACTGCTGCAGGCCATTCAATTCATCTGAGTTCAGCTTGCCATCGGTGGAGCCGCCTTGGCTGTCAAACTTCTTCATCAGTTCCGGATCGCTTTTGAGATCCTTCCACGCCTGTTTGAGATCGGGCGGCGCGTTTTCTTCGGGATCTTGCATTCGTTTGTCGAGATCCTCGATCGTCAGCGAATGGTCGTCGCCGTTCTTGCGGAAAAAGTCTTCATGGCGCCCGAGCGTTTCGACGATTTCGGCTCGCTTTTGAGCCGGGTCCTGCGCTGCCGGCTGCGCGCCTGGCGCCGCTCCTGCGCCGCGCCCGCTTGCAGCGCCTGCGGCCTGACCTGCCTGACCTGCCTGACCTGCCTGACCTGCCTGACCTGCCTGACCGGCCTGGCCTGCCTGACCGGCCTGGCCTTTGCTGCCCGAAGGCTGGCTGCCTCCCGCCTCGGCACCGGACGGCGCGGATTGCGGGGCCGCGGAAGCCGGTGCTGACGAATCGGACTCGGACCCCGATGCATCCTGAGCCATCTTTTCGAGCGCCTGTCCGAGCTTTTCCACGAGTGGCTGGAGCACCCGCGCCAACATCTGCGTCGGATCGGCGGAAGCGGTTTTGCCAATCGCCTGCGATGCATTCATCTGGAGGTTCAAATCGGCGCGGCCGGTCGGCATTGATGCGGTTTTGAGGCTCATGTTTTGCTCACTATGAAAATTGTTGAATGACGAATGGCCGGATCGGCTGTTCGGAGAAAGGTGCTGACCGGGCCAGCCCGATCAATGCAGCTCGGCAGGCCGCCCGAGCAGTTCGCGCATGGCCTGGCGGACATACGGATCGACGCTGTGTTCGAGCTCCTCTGCGATCCCGTGCCACGACGGATCCTTCATCAGGTAAAGGCACAAAGCCTTCAATTCGGGGCAGCGGTCTTCAGGCAAACCGTTGATGAATCGCAGCGCTTCGGCGACCTGGCCGCGCTGAATCGCGAACTCGACCGGAAAAACCAGGAGGTCCTCGGCGCCCGGCAGAATCGTGCAGAGATAGCTGTAGATCGCTTCGGCTTCGTCGATGCGGTCGTCCTTGAGCGCCTCGACCATGCGCGGGGCCAGGATGGTGGGATCGACCTGGTCGAATTCGTATGCGGCTTCCATGGGCTAACTCCTGTGAATGGGTTGGTTGATCGATCAGGCGGCGCCCGCGTCCTTCGAGCCGGCCGCATCGACTGTTGCCATGACGGCGTTACCAGCCAATCCGGTTGGCGTCGCATAAGACGCCAGCGATGCAGCGCCCGTACCGGCGCTGAACGCACCGCCAGCGACTTCTCCGAGATTGCCGGTCGCGGCGCCATGCAACATTTGCGCGCCACCGTCTTTGATCGATGCGGCGCCGCCGGCAAGTCCTTCCATGAATTTGCCGCCGACCTTCGAGGAGAACGCCTGCGCTTTCGACATGAGATTTTCCAAACCGCCACCGGTCAGTGTGTTGGCCGCCATGCCGGCGGGCGTCATGAGAGCGCCCTGTTTGACCGCATCGAGGCTGGCGCCCTGGACTTCAGAAGCACCCTTTGCCATGCCTTTGAAGTCGAGCTTCATGGCCGAGCCCGCCATGTGCTCGAGGCCCTTGGCCGCCTTGCCTAGATCTTTGGCGATTTCGCCGACTTTTGAAAACAAGCTCATCTGGTGCTCCTTGTGCGTGCAAAAAAATTGGGGATCTTCTCGAGAGCTACTCGATGAAGTTCGACTTGCGACACCTTCAGATTAGTGATGCGCCGGTACCGATGGGGTCGCAAACCGAAGGTCTGCTTCAGAAAGCGAAGCAGCGGCTTTTTTCAGTTCAGAAATTGGCGGTGGTGCTGCGGCAGGACTGAAGCCGCTGCGCCGCGGCGCGCAGGGGTTCGCAGGGCGCCGCCGAAGCGCGCGTGAGGCAGCGGCTGACGTATTCGCCATCCTGCTGCCAGCGTTTCAGGTCGACGCACCAGCCCAGGCCGCTCATGAGCCATTTGAAATCGACGAACAGCAAGGCACCGTCGTCGGCGCGCGCGTTGAAAGGCGTGCCGGGTGCATGGGAAGCCAATGTCGGATTCATTTGCCATACCTCGTTCGTTGGCGCCACGACAACGTGGCCTGGCACCAGCTTCGATGTTCGGCGCCGCTCATGGCATTCGCCATGCGAAGTGGAGCGCTCAAGCGCGAAGCACGGGGCGAGAAGTTGCGCTGCGACGGCGCGCTCTTGAACCGGTGCTCGAGGTCCGGGTTTTCGATCGGCTGGCCGTCGAAGGCGAACCCTTCTGCTATCGATAAAATAGCGCTCTGCGCACTTCTGGCGTGCGTTTCAGGCACTTTTTATTCAAAAATCCAGATGCGGCCGGATACGGATCCGGCGAGCTTCGATCAGGCTTCGCCGGCGCGTTGCGTTGCCATGTCGGCGCGTGCCCGGCCGGCCTGCGCCTGCCGCTCGAGTTGCTGCAGGCGGCCGACATGGTTGGTGTCGGAGATGCCCATCCGGCTCGCCACGGCATCCGCGCCCTCGCCGCCCTGGACCGCGCGCGTCGCAGGCCCGCCGGTGGCCACCTTTTCAATGACTGCATACGCGCGATTCGAGTCCAGATTCTCGAAGCTCTGGCGGCTCGCGAAGGCCCGTTCGCCGGGCTGGTCACTTTTGGTGAGCGCTGCCAGTTGCTTGAGCATGCCCAGATTCGTTCCGCCACCGAGGCCCATCTGCCGATCGACTTCGGCGGGCGCGGCGCCACCCTTGACCGCATCGACTCCCGCGGTCACGAGCGCGAGTTCCTGCAGCATGCGGTCTGCGCTCGGGTCGCCCTCTTGCCTTGCCTGCTCGAAATCGTCGATCGACACGCGAAGCGCGTCGCGCAGATCCACGTCGTCGGTTTGTGCCATGAACGATGCCAGTGCGGCCCTTTGCTTGTCGGCGGAGGTCGTTTGGAGTTGCTCCAGTTCGGCGACGGCGTGTCGACTGTCGATGCCCATTTCGGCTGCGACGGCGTGCGCCGGCTGTCCGGAGAGAACCGCGTTTCGCGCGGCCGTACCGGCTGCGACCTGCTCAAGCCGGCGCGCGCTTTGGGCATCGCCGTGCAGACTCTTCTGAATCAGCGGACGAAGGTCCGACCTGACCGCCGCTTGCTCGGCAGCATCGGGGTATGCCGCGCTGTACGCGAGCACGGCCGAGGCGTTGCGCAATGTCTTGGCGTGCTTCAACTGCACGATGCCCATGCGTTCGATGACCCTGCCGGCGGCCTCGCCCCGGCCGATCGCCTCGACGCCCGGGCCGGCGGCGGTCAAACGCTCGAGATCCGCCAGATTCTGGCGCGACGCGGCGCTTCCGCTCGTGATGTCGACGTTGCGCGCATGCGCGCGCAGTCGCCCGTCCTCGGACCCGAGCAGCGCTGCGACCTGCCGCACGTCGTTGGCGACCATCGGACTCGAAACGACGTGTTCTTTCAACGCTGTTTCGACCGAGCCGCCCTGGCGAATCGCATGCAACGCCGCCTCGGTCTGCAGAGTCCGTTGGTTCGAACCGCTCGGCGTACCCATTCTGGAAGTCACCGAGAGCATCGATTCGCCATTGCGGATCGCCTGTAAGGCAGGACCCCGTGTCGTCGCACTCGCAAGTTCGGCCAGATCGGCCGCGGTCGAAGGAAGTTCGTTGCCTGCGTATCGCCGCATCGTACGATCGCCCGCCTCCTGCAATGCCGCGAAATTCTTCAAGGCGGTGACATGGGCCGGCGTCAGGTCACGGTGCACATCGCCACGCAACACGGCGTAAACGGACTCGCCGCCCTTCAGGCGCTGGAAGGCGTCGGAGAGGGCAGGTGGAACCGCCGGCGTCGTTTGCCCGCTGGCAGGCATACGTTTCGCAGCGGATGAAAGCAGGTCGGCCGAGGCCACTCGGGGCGGCCGCGAGGCGCTGGCGCCCGCTTGCGGGGGTTCGGAGCGGGTCGGTTGCGGCGGTGCTTTGCCAAGCGCCGGGTCGAACGTGTGTCGGCGCCGGGTATCGAGCTCAAGATCGTAGGTATGGCGCTGAACCGGCCGCCGCAATCCGGGAAGCGCATCATGCCTCTCGGCCTCGTCCGCATGCGATGGCGATCTGGACGGCGACCTTGACAGCGACCCCGACGGAGATTGCGCCTGCAACGCGGCAGACGACGCTGCAGACGAGGCGTCTGACGGCGCGGGTGTCGACTTGGGTTTTCTCGATCCGAAAGGATTCGGCAGGCATCGGAACATGCGGAGCGCTCCACGGTGATTGCGGCAATGGCGAATCGGCGCCAGTCCAATCACTGTCGACGACCGCCGGGCTGACGCAGCGTTGCAAAGCGAAGCCGCGACCGGCGACGCGAAGAGAGAGCCTCCCTAAGCGTCCAGCGCGCCCATGCCCGAGGGCGCGAACGACGCGAGCACCGGAATGCGCAAGGTGAAGCGTGCACCGCCCGAAGGCCCGTTGTCGGCATCGAGGCTGGCGCCGATGCCTTTGAGGGCTTCGAGCGTGATGGTCAAGCCCAGACCCAGGCCATGACCCGACGCCTTGGTCGTGAAGAACGGTTCGAACAAACGCGCCTTCACGTCCTTGCTCAGCCCCGGACCGTTGTCGCTCACCGTGAGGAGGATGGCCTCCGCACCGGTGGGTGCACGCGCCTCGATCCGCAGCCGCGGCGGCGGCGTCTGCTGGTGACGCATCACGTCGAGTGCGTTGTTCACCAGGTTGACGAGGCTCAGCACGATCCGGTCGCGGTCGGTCTCGACGATCAGATGGGGCACGTCGATGTCGCAGAGAACATGCGCGTCCTTTAGGCTGGGGCGCAGCAGGCGATGCGCCTCCTCGACCACTTCGACCAGCGGCAGCGGCCGAATCTGCACCGGATCGTCGCGCGAAAAATCCTTCATGCGATTGACGAGCAGGCGCAGGCGCTCGACCTGGGCGTCGGCATCGCCGATGCACTCGACCACTTCGGGCCAATGCTGCAACGCGACATGTTCGCTCGCCTCGTCGCACAGCAGGCGCAGCGCCGCCGCTGGCTGTGCGATTTCATGCGCGAGCGAACTGGCGAGCTGCCCGACCGCCGCGAGCTTGCCGGCGTGAACCAGGGCACGCTGGGCTCTGAGCTTTTCACGCTCCGTCTCGAGATCGATTTTGATCAGCGTGGCCTGCATCCGGGCCAGCTCGTTGATGCCTTGCCGCTCGAGAAGATGGTGTCGATCCATCGCCTCGACCGCGGCCTCGAACTTGCGCGCGCGCCGATAGGCGATAGCGAGCGCGCCCCAGGCTTCTGTCCGTTGGGGCCCTTTCAGGCCCGTGCGTGCATCGACCAGCGGGAGCAATGCCGCGATCCCCGCCTCCGGCCCGTCGACATAAATCGCCGCGAACGCGCGCGTGACCGGCGTCAGGTGCTGGGCACGCAACGCCATGCCCCGAACACGCCACAGTGCGATGCCTTCGGCCTCGCTTCCATTCGAAACCAGAAGCGTGAAGATGAGTTGCAACAGACCGTCGACGATGGCGGAGTCAGGATCGCCGATTTCCGTGATAAGTGCCTCGGCTTCGACGATGAAGGCATGAACCTCGGGCGATCGGGCCGGCATTGGCGAGGCGTTCGCTGCCCGAGAATCGCGCGGCAAACGGGAATGAAGCGACAAATATCCGGCCCGGAATTTCCAGAAGCGCGAGCCGTGCTCGTTTGCGGCAACCTGCAACTGCTCGCAAACCGCTGCGCATTCCTCGAACATCTGCAAATGGTTCAAGAAAAGCGCCAGCGCACCGAGCGCCCGAATACGGGCACGCGTCGGGTTGCGCGCGAGGGCCGCCGCCTGAAACGCCTTGCGTACGCGCGCAATCGCCTGGACCTGGTTGCCGTCGTGGTGATCGACCAGCGCTTCGCCTATTTCGCATTGGCTCAGGCTGCCGGCATCGTCGAGGCGCTCGGCAATCGCCCGCGCCTTGGCATGTTGCGCGCGACATTCATCGGCCCGGCCGACCATGTGGAGCGTGACCGATCGCCAAAGCAGCGCCTCCACGAGCAACAGCGGGTCGCCGGCATGCCGCGCGGCGGCGACCAGCGCCGGCTGAAAATCGACCGCCTGCTGATTCGACCACCACAACGGCTCGTCGCCATCGAGAACGTCGATCACATGCTCCCGCGCGACGTCGCTGCGCATCGCGTCGAGATCCGCGAAACGAGCGCGCGCCTTCGCGAAAGAGATGGCCGGCTTGTCACGTACAAATCCGGCATGGGTGGTTTCAGGTGCCATATGCCATACCCAGCGGTTGACGCGGCGCGGCGCGCCGAAGTGCATGGGTGAGCGCACTTTAGCGCGCGGCGGCCGAGGCGTGTTTCATGCCACTGGTCGCAGGTGCGCACAGCTCGGGTTGGCGCGTTGGCGCGTTGGCGCGTTGGCGCGTTGGCGCGTTGGCGCGTTGGCGCGTTGGCGCGTTGGCGCGTTGGCGCGTTGGCGCGTTGGCGCGTTAACGATATGGTGCTTCGGTGCCGGCAACACCCACCGCGCGGCAAATTTGTTTGCAGATGTCGCTTTTCGACAGTCCGTTCTGCCGAACCATTAGCATACGAGCGCGATCGGGACAGCGACAGCGGACCGCGGCGACGCGACCGTGTTCGCACCCACGAGCGTCGAGGCGCTCGTCGCGCGTGGTCATCCGTCAACCCGTATATGCGAAGTCCGTATATGCAAAGCAAGGGGAAATCAATGTCGTCCCAATTTCCGGATCGTTTGCCGCCATTGCGCTTGATTTGTGTCGCCACCGCTTTGGCAACCCTCGCTTCTTGCGGAGGCGGCGGCTCGACCGGCCAGGGAGGCCTCGTTGTCGGGGCCGGAGCGATCCAGGGCCCGGTCGATGTGACGCCGCCAACCCCCGCGCCGCCACCTCCGCCTGCGCCCCCGCCGCCCGCACCTCCGCCACCGGCCCCGGCACCCGGACCGGCTCCCGCACCAGGGTCCAACCCCGCGCCTGCGCCCCTGCCCGCGGGTTTGACATTGCGCGGCGTCAATCTGGCCGGTGCCGAGTTCGGCAACGTGTTTCCGGGCACCTTCGATACCGACTACACCTACCCGTCGGTCGCGAGCGTCGCTTACTTCAAGAACAAAGGCATGAACACGGTCCGCCTGCCGTTCCGCTGGGAGCGCCTGCAACCAGCGTTGAACCAGCCTTTCGATGCGGCCGAATTGGCGCGCATCACCGGTTTTGTCGATCAAGTCAGCGCCACGGGTGTCACGGTGGTACTCGATGTGCACAACTTCGCGCGCTATCAAGGGGAACTGATCGGGTCCGCGGCGGTGCCCGATTCGGCATTCGCGGATCTCTGGTCGCGCCTGGCATCGCTCTTTCGCTCCAACGGGCGCGTCGTGTTCGGCCTGATGAACGAACCCAACAACATGCCGACCGAGCAATGGCTCTCGAGCGCGAACGCCGCTCTGGCTGCGATCCGCGCTGCCGGCGCAAACAACACGGTGTTCGTGCCCGGCAACGGCTATAGCAGCGCGGCCGGCTGGACCCAGAACTTTTACGGCACGCCGAATTCGGTCGCGATGAAGGGCATCGCCGACCCGGCGAACAACTTCGTGTTCCAGGTCCAGCAGTATCTGGATGCGGATGCCTCCGGCGGATCGGGCGAGTGCGTCAGTGCTTCGATTGGCGCCGAGCGACTGCAGGAGTTCACCGCGTGGTTGCGCGCCAATGGCTATCGCGCTTTTCTGGGCGAATTCGCGGGCGGCGCGAACCCGGTCTGCAATGCGGCCGTGACCAACATGCTGAAGGACGTGGTCGCCGGTTCCGACGTATACGCCGGCTGGACCTGGTGGGCCGCGGGCCCGTGGTGGGATGACTATCGCTTCTCCATCGAACCCGATGCTGCCGGCGACAAGCCTCAGATCGCCTGGCTGGCACCGTTTCTGAAATAGCGTTTGATCACGGGCTGGCGATGGCTTGGGCAGCCGTCACTGAGGGCCCTGAACGCCGGGCTGTTATGCCGGGCCCGAAGCGCCGCCCGCCATACAAATCGCCTGACGCCCTGACGCCCTGACGTCTGAAATGAGGCTGCAGGCCGGGCGGCGGGCGTGACGCCCGTCGCCTGGCTTGCTGCTGCCGTTGCGGTCGACGACCGACGTCGGGCACACCGGGGCTTTTTATATGCTCGTCGATCGCTCACCGATGCGGCTGGGCCTTTTCTGGCCGATCCCAATAAGCGCTTGGCATGCGCCTCATCATCCGCAACCGATCGCCGCCACCGAACTCCCGTGGCGCATATCACGCTGTGCTGTCAGGCCTCGACAGCTCCACGGTTCTTTTGAAGCTCGGTCATGTAGTCAGCCAGTTCGTTGGCATGACCATGAACGGCGGTCGGGTTGTAGTTCCAGTAGTACGCCGCCTGCTCCGAGAGGTTTTTCGGTATCTCAACGCCACCCACGGCCTTCCCGATAACGCCAGGGTCCGGGTGTGCCATCGCGTAAGTGCTTACCTTCATCGCCAAAGGAATGTTGCCCTTCAAATCGGCTTGACTCATGCTGGTGCCGTGCGCCTTGTTGTAGTCGTCCATTCGGTTGGCCGCGCACTGGATCACACCACCCCCGTCCTGGCCGTTCGTATCGAACCGACTCTCCTTCCAGGCAACCGCCGTGAGGGTTTTCGCCATTTCTTTGCCCGAGACTTTGCTGAAGTCGCCGATGCCGTTTTTGCCAGAGAAGTTCGCATTCACACCATCGACAACCCCTTGGGCGATTTGTGTCAGTTGAGGCTCTTTCGGTGGCGGCCCTTGCGACGGGTCTTTGGCTTGCATGCGGAGCATGTCATTTTTGACGTCGGCAACCTTGTAGCCGTCTCGCGTCTGGCCCTTTCCAGCTGCAGCGGAACCCGAGACCCCACCAGCGCCCTGCGTATCACCGGCACCCTGCGAACCACCCGCACCGCTTGCCGCCGGCGCGCCACCCGCACCCGAGCTTCCGCCACTGCCCGACGGCCCTGGAGCACCGCTGGCGCCTCCCGCGCTCGCAGGGGGTGCCCCACCGCCGCCTGACCCTGCAGCCGGCGCACCGCCGCCCGAGCCGCCGCCTGCAGGTGCACCGCCCGCGTCGCCACCGCCCGCGTCGTCAGCGCCTTGCTGCTGCTGCAACATGTTCATCATTTGCTGGAGCAAGGCCATCAGGTCCGACAGCGTCGAACCGCCGCCGGATGCGCCATCCGCACCGCCTGCGCCTTCCGCGCCACCCGCACCCTCCGCGCCCGAAGCTCCACCGACGCCACCTGCGTCGCCGCCGGCATCGGCCGGGCTTGCACCGCCCGCACCCTGCTGCTGCAACATGCTCATCATCTGCTGCATCAGCGCCATCATGTCGCCCCCGCCCTGCGATGCGCCATCCGCGCCGCCGGCGCCCGAGGGTCCACCGACGCCACTAGCGCCGCCACCCGAGCCCGCCGAGCCCGCGCCAGCTCCGCCCTGTTGTTGCAACAAGCTCATCATTTGTTGAAGCAAAGCCATGAGGTCGGCCATCGACGATCCGCCTTGCGCTGCGCCATCCGCGCCGCCTGCGCTATCCGCACCACCCGCGCCCGAAGCGCCGCCGACGCCACCGGCGTCCCCGCCAGACCCTGTTGAACCCGCACCGCCTGCACCTTGCTGAAGGATGCTCATCATCTTCTGGAGCAGTGACATCAGGTCCGACCCGCCCGATCCGCCTTGCGATGCGCCCGCGACATCGCCGGCGCCCGAGGATCCGCCGGCATCGCCGGCGCCACAGGTACCACCGCCGCCCGAGCCCACTGCGTTCGCGTTGCCGGCTCCGCCACCGCCTTGCTGTTGCAGCGCGCTCAACATCTGTTCGAGGAGCTGCATGATGTTGGACGCCGCCGATCCGCCTTTGGATGCGCCTCCCGCACCCTGCGCATCGGACGCCCCGCCCACCCCGCCGGCGCCGCCGGATTGCGCTGAATTGGCGCCGCACCCGCCACCTGTCGCAGCCGGGCCTGCCCCCCCTCCAGCGCCGCCAGCGGCTCCGCCGCCCTGCGTGAGCACGCTGAGCATCTTGGAGAAAAGGTCGACAAGTTGACTTTTCTTACTCTCCGAACCGGATGCGTCTCCGGGTTGTTGATTCATGCCCATCATCTTGCGGGCCATATCCGATGCGCCGATTCTCATGTCCATGATTGACCTCTTTATTGACTGTGAAGTACGGCGTCTTCGGGGCCTGGGCGACCGCCCATACCATCTCGCGCGCCGTGATCAAATTTAGTGGCGGGAGCCTTTCAGTGAATGGGTACCAGGCGAAGTGCTGACCAAAAAGACGAAGCCGCGGGCCGCTCTCGCGATGTTGCCGGCGGCCCGGCCTCGCAGACCCCGGACAATTCGGGTCAGACGTCCTTCATACTTCGGTGCTGCGGCCTCGATGCCTGCAGTGGCGATGACCGACGGCGAGCCGCGCGTGGCACAGTTGAATAGCCGGTGAGCAACCGGCGGGACAGCGCGCTCGCCATGACTGACCAACCTCAATCTGCGGAACAGCCCATGAAAAAACCGTATGTCGCCCTGTCAGCGCTGGCTGCAATGACCGTTTCCAGCGTCGCGCCGGCGCAGTCGTCGATCACCCTCTTCGGCGTTGTCGATGCGAGCATCGCGGGCGACGTCACCAAAGTGCGCAACACCACCCCGGTCACGCCTGCGCAACGCTTCGACCCGAACTTTCTCTATGTCAACACGCTCGTCTACAGGAACACCCGTCTCGCGAGCAACAACTACAACACCAGCCGCATCGGGTTTCGTGGCACCGAGGATCTCGGCGGCGGTTTGGCTGCCGGCTTCTGGCTCGAATCGCGCATCGCGAACGACGACGGGTCGCTGGGCGTCGCGAGTTTTACCGAACGCTCGACGATCAGTCTGTCGGGCGTGTTCGGAGAATTCCGGATGGGTCGCGACTTCAAGCCGACCGACTACAACATCGGAATTTTCGATCCCTTCGGTGGCAACGGTGCCGGCACCGCGGTGTTTCAACAAGCCTGGTTTCCACTCGAATTCGGCGGCAACGTGCAGGTTTCCAATTCGGTCGGCTATTTCACGCCGAAAAATCTCGGCGGCTTCTTCGGAGAGGTCTCGTATGCGTTCGGTGAGAGGCCTCGCACCCGCCCCGGCACGTTGACACCTGCGTGCACCGAGCCCGGCACGCCAGCGCTTTGCGACACCCGGTCGGGTCGCTACATCGGTGGGCGAGTCGGCTATGCCAAGGGACCGCTCGACGTTGCTTTGGCCTACGGCCTGAGCACCAACGCATCTGAATTTCAAGCGGGCAGCACGACCAGGGCGACCAACTGGAACCTCGGCGCTTCGTACGATTTCAAAATTGCCAAGGTCTCCGGATTCGTCGGCCGCATCCGCAATGCGCTCGACTTCGATCCGGGCAACGCGGGCAACGCGGGCATCGGCGGCACCACCAAAAATACCGGCTACCTGCTCGGGGTGACAGTGCCGGTCGGGCCCGGCCTCATTCGCGCGGCTTACTCGCGGATGAATATCGTCAACGAAGGCAGCTTGCTGCCGAAGCGCGATTACCTTCCGCTGTCTGGTGGCACACCTCAACCGAGGGCGGATCAGTTCGCGCTCGGCTATATCCACAATCTGTCGAAGCGCACCGCGCTGTACGCCACCGTCGCCTACATCAAGAACAGGGACGGCGCCAACATCGCCGTTCACTTCGAAAGCATTCCGGCTTTGAGCCTCGAATCGCTGCCAGGTCAAAAGTTCGAGGGCAAGACCTCGATGGGCTACGACATCGGCATTCGCCACGCTTTCTGAAGAGGCGCCGGCGCACGCCGGCCCGGTTCAATCGCTGCGGAGCCACTCGACGCGAGTCGAGTGGCTTTTTTTTCGATCGGCGCGCCAATCCTCAACTATTGGCGTCCTCGCAATGGCCCTTGCTCCGCATCGATTCGCTCGCGATGCGGCGCTTTCGCCACAGCCGAAAAACACGCACAGCCCGGCCGCGACCCAACCCTGCGAATCGGCGCCCCATGCCTCGTATCAATTCCGGGAAATGGTGCGCTGCATCGAACAGCGATGAGAAAACAGCCCGTTCGATTTCTCAAACCCGCAGTAACGAAGTCGGGCTGATCATTCATGAGTATCGCTTTCGATCGGATTTCTAGCATGGCTTCAAGGGGTGGGCAAAGCAGATGCGGCGCTTGCCAATCCCGGTGTTCAACAGCCATCCGCCACCACTTCAGGAATCGATCATGATCATCTTTACCCTCACCGCTCTCATTCGGTCCAACGCCTTCAGCTCTCTGCGCGAGCTCCTCCAGCGAGGCGATGTCAAACAAGCGGCCAGCCTCGCCCACGCCACGCTCGAAGAGTCGCCGATCGAAGACGCCGACCATTCCCTGGCCGATCTTGCGCTGCTGTGCGGGGACCTGATGCTGGCGCAGGACTGCGACGAAGACGCCGAAGACTGCTATCGCCGCGCTATCAAGGCTGCCGGCCACGGGGCCCGCGGCGCGGTGCGCGTGCTTTCGTGCCGCTCGACCGGTTTTATGAACCTGTATCAGCAACGCTACGGCACGGCGCTCGCCTGCTTCCGGCGCCTGATCGACGACGACGCCGCCACCGCACTGCAGCGCATCGAAGCCATGTGCGGCATGGCGCTGGCGCATCACGGCATGGGCCAGCGCGACCAGGCGATCGCGCACATGGACCGGGCGGTCGAGCTCGCGGCCGAACATGGCGCCGATCCGCAATGCGCCGGTCTGGTCATGCTCGCCAGCGTTCTGCGCACCGACCTGCTCGTGCAACACGACATCCGCGCGCATGCCGAGCTGCATGACCACGTGTTCTGGAAACTACCGGCGCACGGCAGCTCCTTCGACCGGAATCAGGCGCAACAGCGGCCGCATCCACTCGTCGCGGTCGAAGCCTGCCTCGATGCCTACGAGGCGGACTCGATCGTCGTTGGTCATCTGCGCCAATTGCGCAACCTGATTCGCGTGACCTGCGGCGACCAGGGCGCATTGCAACAGTTGGTCGCGCACCTGGGCTGGCTGCGCCGCGCGAACCTGGGCGCGCCGGAGCGCCATGCGCGGCTCGAAATCGCGCTGGTCGCGATCGTCGCGCGCAACGCCGATGTGGCGCGAGGCGTGCTCGAGCCACTGTGCGACCGGCGCGGTGACGCAGGCGCACAACGCTGGAACTTCGAGCTTTCCTACTGCCAGGCACGGGTCTGCGCGCTCGCCGGCCAGACCGAGGAATCGTTTCGCCATTACCAGCGCTACGCGCTCGAGTCGGTGCAATGCGTGCGCGCCGAAACCGCCGATCCAAGCCTTGTGGACGCACATGCCGGCGCAGGTGCGTCGGCCGTCAAGGACGATGTCGAAATGTCGTTGTCCGCCAAGTACCGCCGCGCTTATCGCTACATGCTCGATCACCTCGATTGCGCCGACCTGAGCGTGCACGAGATCGCCGAAGAGCTCGGCGTGACCGAGCGCGCGCTGCAATCGGCGTTCAAGGCGCAGCTCGGCATGACGCCGGCCGAAGTGCTGCGCCGCTGCCGGGTCGAGCGCATCCGGCAGGACCTGCTGCGCGCTAACACCACAGGCACCACGGTGATCGAAACCGCATCGCGCTGGGGCATTCGCAACCGCTCGACGCTGGTTTCGGTGTACCGCAAGTACTTCAACGAAACCCCTCTGCAAACGCTGCAGCAGCGGATCGGCACGCCGCTCTTGCCGGCCGCATCGGCATCCTCGCAACACGCGGCGTTCGCGATCGGCGCCTGAAGGCCGATGGCTCGCTTCTTTCTGCGCGACGAAGGCGGAACGTGACAGCCTTGAAGCGCGCGCTTCAGACCCTGGCGCCACGACTCGGCGCGCTGGCGTCGCAACCCGCAGCCGAGCTGTCGCAAGCCGCATCGCAGGCGGGTGCCGCGGCCGATGCGACCGGCCGCGTCGCAGCATCGAAGCTCTCACCGTTGCAGGCCAGGCCGCCGCGATTCGGTGGCGCCGTTGCCGGCCCGGCCTGGGCGATGGGATCGATGCTGCGCAGCGCGCTGCCCGGCAGGTCCGCGAGCACCTTGACCGCGACACCGGCGCGACTGGCGCAGCAGACGATCGCAACGGCGAAAAAGGACATCGACGCCGCGCTTCGCACCGGCAACCTGAGCCTCGTCGACAAGGCCGGGCATGCGCTGAGCCCATTGGTGACCGACCGGACGCTCGATCCGGGCATACGGCTTGAAGCAGCGAGCCAGCTGAACGTCGCCAATGCCTTCGGCATCGATGCGCGCGAGCTGATGGCGCATGTGACGACCGGCACCGCGACGTTGCCCGACCTGATGCGGAAGTTCGACATGAGCGAGCATCAGATCGAGGCGCTGTCAAAACCGCCCGAATCGCTTGCCGGCCAGATCCATCTCACGCCGAACGAATGCCTGGCCCTCAGCCTCTACAGCGTCAGGGAACGCGGCATGGAAACCGGATCGCAGGTGTTCCGGGCCGTCAACACGGCGATGCTCGCGCAATTGCCGAAGACTCGGCAGCAGCTTGATTTCATCATTGCGCCGCTGCAAAGCGGCATGGCCAAGCTGCCGCCGCTCGATGGCCAGAAGATGTCGCGAGGCCTGCAGATCGGCGGCATGAGCGACGCCGAGCTCGTCCGCGCGCATGGCAAGGCGTTCCAGCCCGGAAGCCAGGTGACGATGAATGCCATGCAGTCGGGTAGCCGCATGGGCCCCTATCCGGGCAACGTGATTTTGCGAATGAAAGCCGCTGCTTCCGGCTCGGCGCTGCGAGATACCTCTGCCTTCAATTACGAAGGCGAGTCGCAAAACGAAGCCGGCTTTCTGCCGGGGGCGACCTTCAAGGTCGAGCATGCGGCGACGCAAAAGGTGCAGCCGTCCTGGACCGAAAACGACCACCGCATCGCCTCTTCGGGCCGCGCCTGGGCAAATCACGTGGGCGCCGAAGTGCTGGTGATCGATCTTCAGGAAGTCGCTGCGCGATCCGGCTCGGCGCCATCCACTGCCAACGACAGCGGCAATAACGGCGGAAAGGTCGGCGGCAACGAAAGCGGCAATAACGCCGGTGACGACGCCGCACGCCGACCGGCGCGACGGACCGCCGACGTGCCCCGACCCGCGGCCCGGCGACCCGCAGAACGAACGCCGAACGAGCCGACGCAAACCGGCCAACGCCCCACCGAAAGGAATTCGCCTTGACCACTCCCCGCGCATCCGGCCCTCGGCCTTCCCAATTGTCCCGATCTTCGGCGCCCGGGCGCCTCGAAAGCGCGGCGCAAGACACGGCCGCTGCCCGCACCGGCTCCAGCGCCCACAGCGGCCCCGCGTCCCCGCGTGCGAACGCAGCCGACGGGCCGTTGCAACAGCTGCCACCCCGGCGATCCGGTCGCGGGTCCGGCACCGACATGGCGGCGGCCTATGCACCGCTGGTGCCGCCCAATGGTCCATTGGCTGTTCGAACATCTGCGCGCCGGGCGGCGCCAGCGACCAATGCGCAGCTCGGATCGCCGGCCAGCGGAGAGCCATGGATGAATGCCTCGCCGATCCACAGCCCCGCCACGGGAGGCCGGCTCGGATCGCCCGGAGGCGGTCAGGGATGGATGGATGGTCTCCCGGCAGGCGCTGCCGATGCCGGCGCACACCTTGGCGATCACCTCGGCTCTCCCGGCGGCGGGCAGCCATGGATGAATGCCGCATCACCCCGCGCCGTCAGCCTGGCGAACGCTGGAGCGGGCCCTGCTGCCGGCGAAGCGCCGCCTGCGATGGCAGGCAGCGTCGCTGCATCGGCAGCGTCGCCCGGATCGTCCGCGCATGCAGCGGGCGCTGCCGCCGGCGCCGGTCCTTCGATCGCGTCGCAGGATGCGCCTTCGCGCATCGGTGCGAACCCGGCCGCGGCGGATTCGGTGCCGTGGGCCGACTCCGGCCAATCCGCCAGCGCACGCGTTCTGACGACGGTCGCATCGCCACTCGACCGGCCCGCCGACCCGCGACGACGCAACCTCGACGCACCGGAAGACTGACACGTGACGCCGTCGGCCGACCCGCGATCGGCAGACGCGCGGCTACGACCTGGCCAGGCGCGATCCGTCCGGTCGAACGCATGTGAATGCGAGCGACCGCAAGTCGGTTGCTATATAAATAATAGCTGTTTGCGCACGTCTGACGCGCGTTTCAGCCACTTTTCTCTTGAAAACGGCATGCCGCTCATTTGAAGGTCCAACCATGCAAGGCTCATCGACCATCCGACGTGCACCGTCGTCACCGCGACTCGCCAACCCGGCGGACAGCGCCACGGCATCGTCGTCACCGGGCGGCAACCCGCGCCCGAGCACACCGGGCGGACGGCGCGCAGAGCTGCCGCCTTCCAGGACTTCCGCAACGATGCCCGGCGCCAGCCGCGGAACCCGAGCGGATCGATCCGGGGGAGGCGCGCTCACCGCAATGGTTGCGCAGATGGCGCTGGCCGCGCAGGTCGTGCCGCAACGGGCTTCGGTACCGCGCACGCGATCCGGATCGGCGACGCCATCCCGACCCGATTCGCCATCGGGGACAGTCAGCCGACTGCCCTTGGCGGAGCAAAAATTGATCGGGCTCGCGCGCTGGCCCGATCCAAAGTACAACAACGAGACCGCTGTAGCGCAGCAGGCCTACGGCATGCGGTTTTCGCAAAACTGCGTGAAGCTGGGCGCTCAGGTCGCCGACCGGAAGATTCCCGATCTCCAGACGCTGTGGGGCAACTGCAGAACCTGGCGGGCCGCCGAGGCCATCAGCGAAAAGCCCGAAACCCGCGCCAAATTCGCGCTTCCGCGCAGCGGGAACGGCTTCAACGAACCGTTGGGCACGCCGATCAGCGGGCGCTACCAGTACATCCACGGCAAGGTGGTGCAAGTGGCGGCCGATGCGATGCGCGGCAGCAAAGACGGCATTCAGAGCGCCGCCGTCGAGCGCTCGGGCGCCGGGCTCATGGGGCTGCTTTCCTACTATGCGGCGCACTTTCAATGCGCAGCGAAGGTCGACGGAAAAACGATTCCGCTGACCCACATGCTCGTACGCTGCAGCCAGGAAAAAGGCCAGCCGCTGAAGCCGATCGGCCTCGACCTGGACAAACCCGACATCGTCGGCCGAATGAGCCACACCGAGCCGCAGCACATTCAGTCGCTGATGAACCATGCGCAGCGCATTTTCGAATCCATGTTGAACGACGCACCTTCGCTCGATGCAAGCGCGAAGATCGAGCGCCTCGGCGAATTGCACTGGACGCTGACCCAAGCCTGCCCCGACCAGCGCGGCAGCGCCGCCAAAGCCGAAATGTCGGTTCGCGCGCTGGCCTGCGCGATCGGCATGGAAATGCGCCCATTCAAAGCGGGCATCGCGCCCGACCTCGAAGCCTTCGTTACGCCACTGGCTGCTTTCAAATCGGGCTATGCGGACATGTTTGTCGGGCAGGCTGAGAAGGCACCTTCAAGATCGGCGACGCCTTCCGATCGGTGAAGCCTGCGGCGCTGACCTGCTTTTTTGCAGGTCGCGCGCTATGGCGACCAGCACAGCTCCGTCCCGAACGCGGGCGACTTCACGCAGCGCCGCTCCCTAGAATTGCTGCATGACCCCCTCCCCCAAGCGCGATGACAAGGCACCATCGACTGCAGTGACTTCTGCACCGCCGTCTGTAACGACCCGGGACGCGCCCGCCCCCAGCAACTTCATTCGCCATGTCATCGAAGACGACCTGACCAAGGGCACCTACACCCACCGCCGCTGGGGCGGCTCGCCGGGCGATGCCGCGCACCACGCCGCGGGCATCGCCGACCCCGCGACCATCCGCACCCGTTTTCCGCCCGAGCCCAACGGCTACCTGCACATCGGTCATGCCAAGAGCATCTGGCTCAACTTCGAGATGGCGAAGCAATACGGCGGTGTCTGTCACCTGCGCTTCGACGACACCAACCCCGAGAAGGAAGAGCAGGAATATGTCGATGCGATTCGCGATGCGGTCGCCTGGCTCGGCTACGACACTTTGATTGCCGACGACCCGAAAAAGGCGCGCGAAGCCGCGCAATCCGAAACCACCGAGCGCGCGATCGACAAGGCCGGCGACGCGGTGACCGAGGTCGACACCGCCGCCGCTGGATCGCTTTCCACATCATCGAAAAAAATCGACCCCGACGCCGAGCAGCGCCACGAATACTTCGCGAGCGACTACTTCGACTTCATGTACCGCGCTGCCGAGTATCTGGTCGAGCGCGGCCTGGCCTATGTCGACGAGCAAAGCGCTGACGAAATTCGCGCGACCCGTGGCGACTTCAACACGCCCGGCACCGACAGCCCGCATCGCGACCGCAGCCCCGAGGAAAACCTCGCGCGCCTGCGCGCCATGAAAGCCGGCGAGTTGCCCGACGGCGCCGCCGTGCTGCGCGCGAAGATCGACATGGCCAGCGCCAACATCAACATGCGCGACCCGGCGCTCTACCGCATCCGCCGCGCCACCCATCACAACACGCGCGATGCCTGGTGCATCTACCCGATGTACACCTTCGCGCACCCGATCGAAGACGCGCTCGAGCAGATCACCCATTCGATCTGCACCCTCGAATTCGAAGACCAGCGCCCGTTTTACGACTGGCTGCTCGACCGCCTGGCCGAGCCACAGCCGCAAGTCGACAGCTCGGCTGAAGACGATCGGCCCGGCCTCATCGCCAGCCCGCATCCGCGCCAGTACGAATTCGCGCGGCTCAACATCACACACGTCGTCACCAGCAAACGCAAGCTGCGCGAACTGGTCGAGGGCGGCCATGTCGACGGCTGGGACGACCCGCGCATGCCCACACTCGCCGGCCTGCGCCGCCGCGGCTACACGCCCGCAGCCATCAAGCTCTTTTGCGAGCGCTCGGGCGTCAGCAAATCCGGCGGCTGGATCGACTACGAATCGCTCGAAGCCGCGCTGCGCGACACCCTCGACCCGATCGCCCCCCGCGCCATGGCCGTGCTCGACCCCGTCAAGCTGGTCATTACCAATTGGGGCGAGGTCATGGGGAGCGATGACGCACTCGACGACTGCACCGCGCCTCTGCACCCTCACCACCCTGAAATGGGCACTCGCCAGTTCAAGCTCGGCCGCGAAGTCTGGATCGAACGCAACGACTACGAAGAAGCGCCGCCCAAAGGATTTTTCAGGCTGTTTCCGGGGAACAAGGTCCGGCTCAAATACGGCCACGTCGTCGAATGCATCGGCGGCACCACGGATGCGGACGGCAAGCTGGTCGAAGTGCAGGCGACGCTCGTGCCCGACACCAAGAGCGGCACACCGGGCGCCAATGCGGTCAAGGTCAAAGGCAACATCACCTGGGTCGCGGTCGCGGATGCGGTGGCGGCGGGGGTGCGGTTGTATGAGCGGTTGTTTGCGGCTGAGCGGCCGGGCAACGGCGAGTTGCTGGACGAGTTAAACAAAAAGAGCTTGGTGACATGCGCGGCATTCGTCGAGCCGTCGCTGGGCGATGCCGAACCGGGCAGTACAGCGTTTCAGTTCGAGCGCCACGGCTATTTCGTGGCCGATTTGCCAGATCGAGCGACGGACGGCGCATTGACGTTCAACCGGGTGACCGAATTGAAGGATTCGAGAGGCAAGTGATCCGTGCGAACCACGGCTTACTTTGAGAACGAAGTGATGGTCAAGCCGCCCTATATCAATCAAGGCCGAATGGATCGCGCTTGCGCTTGCTCAACCGCTGCGCGTGCAGACCCAGACCGACGACGGCCGCATTCGCCACTGGGTGTGGATTGAAGCGCTGCAACGCTACTCGCGCGTCGTGACCCTCAAAGACAGCCAAACCGTTCACGATGCTTTTCCAGACCGGCGTTTCCAACCATGAAGATCTCCTACGACAAGGCCACCGATTCGTTGTACATCCACCTGGCCGATCGGCCCTCGGTGGCGTCGGACGAAGTCAACGACGGTGTCGTGCTCGACTTCGACGCCGATGGCGCCCTCGTGGGCATCGATGTGCAGCACGCGAGCCAGCGCATGGACATCAACAGCCTTTCCGTTTCCAAGCTGCCGTTGGGCGAGTTGCTTGCGGCGTGACGGTTGGCGGCACGACGCTCGCCGATTGAAAAGACGGTGCCGCGGTATTCGGCTGAAGGCCGATCCGGACCGAAATGACTGGTTACGCAACGAGGCCAGCTTTATGCGTGCGCCATTGCCCTTCGGGCGTGGAAATTCAGGAGCGTCCGGCTGCGGGCCGCATTCGCCACCCTTGCCGCTCAAACTGGCGTCGGCGCGAATTCAAGAGCGGCCGGGAATAAACGTGACCTGCGCCACCGAACCCTCGCTCAGCCAGCGCGCCGCCTTCCGCGCGGCTGCCGAACACCTCCCCGGCATCGACCGCGAGGCCTACGCTACTTTCGGCCGCGACTGGCGCGACCCGATCATCGGCCTGGGCCCGCGCGATGCGCGGCTGTGCATCCTCGGGCGCGATCCGGGGGGCACGGAGGTGGAACTAACCCTGCCCTTCGTCGGCAAGGGCGGCCAGCTGGTGCGGGCGGCGCTGCATCGGCAGCTGCATGGCGCCGGGGCTGCCACGCCGGATCTCGCTGCTTCGATCGCCGCGGGGCGCGGGGTGTTCTGGCTTAATACCGTGCCGTACAAGCCGGTCGGCAAGCGCGCCTGGTCGATGGCGGTAAAGCAGCGCTTTCAGCCGCTGATGGCCGATCTGCTGTTGAACACCTGGCAGGGCCAGGGCGGTGAGCGCACGGTGATCGCGCTGGGGCGCGAGGCGTTCTTCTGGTTCGGCATCGCGCAGCCGCCCGAGGTGCGCTCGGCGCTCGATGCCTTCTGGGCGCAGGGCGAGGCGCGCTACCGCGACACGTTGCGCATCGCCTTGCGGCTCGGCGGCGCCAGCCACCCGATGACGTTAGCGCCACTGCCGCATCCCTCGCCGGCCAACGCGGTGTGGTTCTCGCGCTTTCCGGCGTTGATGGACGCGCGGTTGCGATCATTTCAAGGGTGTGGCTGGCGGTCGGCTCGCTGACTATTTCGATCACGTGCGCTGCGAGTCCAACGGCTCGGATCGATCGGCGAGTGACTGCCCCGTGGTCGTCGCACAGCGATGATCAGCTACGCTTTTCATAGCTGCTTGCGCACGCCCCGTGGGCGCTGCAGCCACTTTTTCCGTAAAACAGCATCACCCTGCGCCATCCGCCAGCGCATACCGCGTCCCGCGCCCCTCACCTGTTTTGACAAGCAAGCCCAGCCCGACCAACTCCGTCAGCTCCCGGTAGGCCGTCGCACGCGACACCTGCGCGATGGCGGTGTATTTGGCGGTGCTCATGCCGCCGTCGAAACCGTCGGGCTGCGCGTCGTAGAGCTTGCCCAGCACCTTGCGCTGGCTGGCGTTCAACTGCGGGTGCCGCACCAGCAGCGCGACCCAGAAGCAGTTCTTGCGCGCCGCGCCTTGCACTTGTTCTACGGTCGCAGTGCAAGCCTTTTCGACGCAACCGACGAACCAGCGCACCCACGGCGTGACGTCCAGCGTGCTTTGGGTCGATGCGAATTGCAGTTCGCGGTAGTAGCCCGCGCGGTCGAGCCACATCTGGCGCGACAGGCTGAACAGGCGCTGGCTGCTGCGCATGTCCTGCGCGATGGCCAGATCGGACAGCGCACGGCCGATGCGGCCATTGCCGTCTTCGAAGGGATGGACCAGCTCGAACCAGAGGTGCGCGAGGGCAGCGCGCACGATGCCGTCGAGGCGCGCGCTGGCTGCTTCGTCGTTGAACCAGTCGATCAATCCCGCCATCTGCGCGGGTACGTCGGCCGATGACGGTGCGTGGTAATGAATGACGTCGGGCCTGCCGAGATGCGGCGTGACGATCTGCATCGGCTCGGCATGCGTGCGCCAGCCGCCGACCACGATGCGCGTGACGCCGCTGCGCCCGGTCGGGAACAGGGCGGCGTGCCAGTCGAACAAGCGCGCGTCGCTCAAGGGTTCTGCCCAGGTGTTTATCGCAGCTTCGATCACGTCGAGCGTCGCCTCGACGCGCGGCTCGCTCTGCCTCAATTGCGCTCGGCCACTTCGGGTCAGGCCCAGACGCCGCGCGGCCGAAGCGCGCACCGAGTTGATCTGCAGCGCCTCGCCCTCGATCTGCGCGGTGGCAATGGCTTCCCGGGTCCATTCGGCAGACTGCAATTCGCCGATGTCGAGCAACTGCAAGCCGCTCACGACACCGAGCATGCGTCCCTGCGCCAGACGGGCCGCCGCGAGCGCGGGCGCCAGCGCTTGTGCGTCGAAGCGCCAGTGCGGCCAATCGGGGGCTTGCCAGATCCACATGAAGCGATTTTGGACCAATTACGCTTCAGAAATGAAGCGTAGATTCAATATTTGCGCTTCAATCTGCAATGGCGCTCATGCCAACTCGATCGCGACGCATCCGGATTCGCTATTTATTTCATAGCTGCCTGCGCACGTCCAGCGTGTCCAAAAGCCCTATTTGGCACTTAAAGCGCGCGCGCTGCCCCACCCTCAGCCAGCGCCCGATCCCAAGGCGCCACTTCCCCTGCGAATCGCTCCGCCAAGAAATTCACCAGCAGCCGCAACGCCAGCGGCTGATGCTGGCGCGAGAGGTAGATCGCACGAATGCCGAGCACTTCGGGCTCGAAATCGGGCAGCAACTGAACGAGCTGGCCCGCCGCCAGATAGTGGCCGAGGTAGTAGGTCGGCAACATGCCGATTCCGGCGCCCGAAAGCACAGCGCGGCGCAGCACCGGGGTTTCGTTGGTGTGAAAGCTCCAATGGACCGGGATATCGACGGTTTCATCGCGGCGGGTCAACCGGTATTGCTTGCCGATGCCGAATGCATGCGAGATGCACCGGTGCCGACTTAAATCCTCGGGCGTGGCCGGCGTGCCATGCTGCGCGAGGTAATCCGGCGATGCGCACAGCATCGAGCGGCATGGCGCCAGCGTCCGCGCGATCATCGCCGGATCGAGCTGATTGGTGATGCGCACCGCCAAGTCGATTCGCTCGGCCACCAGGTCGGTCGGTCTGTCGCCTACCGACAGTGCGATTTCGACCTGGTCGTAGCGGCGCTGAAAGTCGACCAAGGCCTCAGTCAGCTCCGCCTCCGCGAACGAGCCGGCTGTCGTCACGCGCAGCAAACCGGCCGGCGTACGGCCACGCTCTGCGGCCATGTGCTGCGCGTCTTCGGCGAGTTCGAGCATCTGCCGACACGCCGGAAGCGCCGCGAGCCCGGCGTCGGTGAGGCTGACTTTGCGCGTCGTCCGATGGAAAAGCCGCGCGCCGAACCAGGCTTCGATCGCGGTCAGGTTGCGGCTCACCATCGCGACCGACATGTCGAGTCGCTCAGCCGCCTGAGTGAGGCTGCTGCGATCGGCAACCTCGACGAACACTAAAACGGCAGTCAGACGGTCCATTTTCTCGATTCATGCAATAAACAATCGACAAATATGGAGTTTATCTAACCAATCGCAAAAATTAAAGTTCGCTCTCCCGCAACCCATCTGTCCATTCAAGGAGACCGACTTGTTCCACGCCAAAAAGCTTTCCCGCCTCGCCGCTCCCGCCATTTTGTTCGGCATCGTCGCTTCGACCGGCGTCGGCGCCCAGGCCGACACGATGTCTGTCACCCAAGCCGGCGCGCCCTTGACGCTGAAGGTCTACAACGCCGACGGCAACAGCTTCAACGTCAATTCCACCCTCGTCTATGGCGAAAAAGAAGCGATGGTCATCGACGGCGGTTTCACCCGCGCCGACGGCTTGCGCATCGCGGCCAACGTGCTCGACAGCGGCAAGCAGCTCAAAACCATCTATGTGAGCCAGGCCGACCCGGACTATTACTTCGGCGTCGAAGCGATCAAATCGATCTTCCCAGCCGCCGAAGTGGTGACCACGCCCGCCGTGCTCGAAAAACTCGCCGCCAAGAACGAAGGCAAGCTGGCTTTCTGGAGCCCGAAGATGGGCGCCAACGCGCCGAAGCAGCCGGTGCTGCCCACCGCGATGACCGGCAACACCTTGATGGTCGACGGCCAGAAGATCGAAATCCACGGCACCGAAGGCGCGCTCGCGCACCGTCCCTACGCCTGGATTCCGTCGGTAAAGGCGATCGTCGGCAACATCGGCGTGTTCGGCAATCTGCATGTCTGGACCGCCGACACGCAAACCCCTGCCATGCGCAACGCATGGATAAAGCAGCTCGGCGAAATGGCTGCGCTCAAGCCGGCGATCGTGGTGCCGGGCCATATGCAGGCCGGAACCAAAACCAACGCGAGCGCCATCGCGTACACCAAGGGTTATCTGCAAGCCTTCGAGAAAAATCTTGCCAAAAGCGCCAACAGCGCCGCGCTGATCGCCGCCATGAACAAGGCCTATCCCAAGGTCGGCGGCGCGATGGTGCTGGAAATCGGCGCCAAGGTGAACAAGGGCGAGATGAGGTGGTAATCCGGTCGTTCTGAGGTTCTTTTGCACCACCTGCCGCGCCGACCCCGGCGCGCGGGTGATGCAAAGCCATCCGCCGCGCCGGCTCCCGGCGCGCGGGTGATTCAGAGCCACCCGCCGCGCCGACCCCGGCTCGCGGGTGATGCAGAGCCACCCTCGCGGCCATCTCGACGCGCGTTTTCAGTTCCATCCAACCAAGATCGAAAATCATGACCACCACGACCCTGCATTACATCCACGACCCGCTCTGCGGCTGGTGCTACGGCGCTGCGCCATTGGTCAAGGCAGCGCGCGAAGTCGTGGCTGTCGTTCCGCACGCCGGCGGCATGATGACCGGCGCGCGCCGCCAGACCGTCACGCCGCAACTGCGTGACTACGTGAAGCCACACGATGCGCAGATTGCCGAACGCAGCGGTCAGCCCTTCGGCGAGGCGTATACCGACGGGCTGCTGCGCGACACGGGCGCCGTGTTCGATTCGGTGCCGCCGACCGCCGCCATGCTCGCCGCCGAAATGCTCGCCGGTCGGGGCCTCGACATGCTCGCGCAATTGCAGATCGCGCACTACGTCGAAGGGCGCCGCATCGCCGACCGCGCGGTGTTGATCGACGTGGCCGCTGCGCTTGGTTTTGCGCCGGGTGCGTTCGCCGAAGCGCTCGACAGCCAGGCCGGCAAAGCGGTTATCACCCACATCGATGCGACCCGCCAGTTCATGTCGAAAGTCGGCGCGCAGGGTTTTCCGACTTTCGTGTTGCAGTCCGATGACCGCATGGAGCGCATCGACATCACGCCCTGCATGGGCAAGCCACGGGCTTTTCAGGACTGGCTGCGCACCCGCACGGCGCGACAACCGGTTTTTGCCGAAACGGTGACGCCGGGATGCTTAGCCGGCGCTTGCGCCGTCTGAAGCGGGGGGTTGCGCGAACATGCCGGCGCAATCCGGCGCTAGCCGGCGCTGACGCCGGAGTCGCACTTCTCATTCACATCCGAAGGCGTTGCATTCGGGCGCCAGGCCTTGCCGTAATTTGCAGCAGCTCGATGCCGCCAAGACGCTCGGCTTTCTTGGCGCGCCGGCGGGCAACCGGCTCGAGGCGTCGAAGGGCGATCTCGCCGGACGCTACAGCATTCGCGTCAATGATCAATGGCGCGTCCTGCTCATTTGGAGCAAAACGGGGCAGCAGAATGTCGAAATCGTCGACTGCCACTGAAGCTTGAAAGGAGCTTTCCGTGTTCAAAAACGGAATGCGCCCGGTGCACCCCGGCGAAATCCTGCGCGAGGACTATCTCGTGCCGCTCGGCATGAGCGCGAACGCGCTCGCCGTCGCCCTCAAGGTTCCCGCACCGCGGATCAACGACGTGGTGCGCGAGAGGCGCGGCGTCAGCGCCGATACAGCGCTGCGGCTGGCGCGCTACTTCGGCGGCGACGCGCGAAGCTGGATGAACCTGCAAGCGGCTTTTGAACTGCGAACGGCAGAAATCGCAGCCGGCAAAAAGATCGAGCGCGAAGTTCAAGCCATGCCGCAGCCGGCCTGAAGCCCGCGCCCGATTCCGCCACAGCACAGCCCAAAGCCTGCCGACCGGCGCGAAAAGGCCCAGCGCGACACGGCGCGAGCCGGCAATACAGCCCAACATGCCCGCCACCGCTTTCCTCATCCGCATCGCCCTGCGCGATGTCAAGCCCGCGATCTACCGCGATGTGCTGGTCGATCCGGCGATCACGCTGCGCAAGCTCCACGCCATCGTCCAGGCAGCGATGGGCTGGGAAAATGCGCACCTGCATGCCTTTGCCTTGCCGAATGGCAGCGAGCGGTTCTGGCGGGTACCGAAAAACCGCGTTTGGACGCCGCGCCAGCACGACGGCTGGGGTGATCCAGGCAACGACGACGCGCGCTGTCGCCTGTCCGATGTGATGAGCGCTTCGAAGGACAAACTGCTTTACCTGTACGACTTCGGCGACGACTGGGAGCACACGATCACGCTCCGGTCAATCGTGGAAACCGATGCCGCACTGCCGCATCTGGTCAAGGCGCAAAACGGCTGCCCGCCGGAGGACTGCGGCGGACCGCCCGGAGCGGAGCATTGGTCGGCGGCATGGTTCGATCCGCAACATCCCGATCACGACGAAGCGCGCGAGGTGTTGGGCCAAGCCGAGTCTGACGAACCCGGATCGCTCGATTTCGAAGCGCTGCAAAAGGCCGTGAGCCGGCTGCAGCCGAAGCCGAGACGACCCAAAAAGGCCTGACAGTTTCGTTGCCAGCGCGCAGTCACGAGGTAGTCCGGACCTCCGTTCGAGGCCTGGAAACTGGCACCCAACTGCGATTCGAGCGTACTGATCAGCGCGTCCGGACGCCTTGGTTTGCTACATTCTTTATAGCTGTCCGCGCACATCCAGCCGGCGTTTCAACCACTTTTTTCATAAATTTCTGATAGCTGGCGCCAACGCGGCGGGTAACCGCGCGCGCCTGCGGGTCGAACTGGTTTCGAGGCTGCGCGAAACCCGTCGGCTTCCGCCCGATGCCCGACACCACCGCCCTTCCCGCTTCCACCCCGCAGCGCACCGCCTTCGTCTTCGCGGGCGGTGGCAGCCTCGGCGCGGTCGAGGTCGGCATGCTGCGTGCGCTGGTGCAAAGCGGCCTGAAGCCCGATTTCGTGATCGGCGCTTCGGCCGGCGCGATCAACGCGAGTTTCTTCGCGGGCGCGCCGACCGACGACGGCGTGATGCGGCTCGAAAAGCTGTGGCGCGAGATCCGGCGGCGCGACATCATGCCGTTTGGCATTTCCTCGCTGTTCAGGGTGTTCTTCCGGCGCCAGGAGCATCTGGTCGACAACAGCGGCCTGCGGCGGCTGCTCGAACGCTGCCTGGGCTACGGCGCGATCGAGCAGGCGACGATTCCGCTGCACGTCGCGGCGAGCGACCGGCTGACCGGCGACGAAGTGATTCTTTCCAGCGGCTCCGTGGTCGACGCGGTGCTCGCGAGCAGCGCGATTCCCGGCGTGTTCCCGCCGGTGCGGATTGCCGGGCGCGAACTGGTCGACGGCGGTGTTTCGAGCAACACGCCGGTGTCCGCCGCCGTGCGCTTGGGTGCAACGCACATCGTCGTGCTGCCGGCCGGGTTTGCCTGCGCGCTGCAGATGCCGCCGCGCGGGCTGGTCGCGCAGACCTTGCATGCGCTGAGCCTGGTCGTTGCGCGCCAACTGGTGCACGACATCGAGCGCCATTCCGGCCGGGTGCGCATTTCGGTCGTGCCGCCGCTGTGCCCGCTCGACATCTCGTCCTACGACTATGGCCAGTGCGGCGCGATGATCGATCGTGCTGCGCTCACGACACGGCAATGGCTGGCCGGCGGCGGGCTGGCAGCGGTGACCGAGGTCGGCCCCTTGCGTTTTCACACACATTGAAGTGCTATCGTTTAAATAGCTGGCTGCGCACGTCCAGTGGGCGTTTCGGGTACTTTTGTTTAGAGATTTGAATCGGGTGCTTTCAACCGCGTCCGGTGTCAGCGCACGCGTCGAGAGGAATGCGGCGGTTTTCGCCTCAATCCCGGCGCGCGATCTGAGCAGCCAGCGCCCGCCCGCTACGCCAGGCCCCCTCGACCTTGCCGCCGGCGAGCCAGTCGCCGCACAGGCCGATGCGGTGCTCCGGATTCCAGGCGCTCATCGCATCGAGGGCCGGTTCGGTGTCCGAATAGAGCCAGCGATGCGCTGTCGATGCCGAAGGCGCGCAGCCGCCGAGATCGACAAAGGCTTTTGTGAGTGCCGCCGCCACGTCCTGCGCACTCGCGTCCAGATGCGCGCGGCTCCACTCGGCGTTCGCATGCAACGCCCAGGTTTCGGGCCCGGTGCGGCCGGGCTTGTTCGAGTCGCGCGCGATCCAGCGCAACGGCCCTTCATTGACGAACGCAACGTCGAGCGTGCCGTCGAACGGAAGTCCGGCCGCAGGGCCGAAGCGCGCCATCAGCGCCCAGCACGGGCGCATGTGGGCGCTTCGGGCTGTGGCGATCAAGTTGGCCGGTGCCGGCTTCGACGCTTCGAGCAGCGCCACGGCCTGCGGCGCGGGAATGGCGAGCAGCACCGCATCGAAGGTGTCGACTAGCCAGCCGTGTTCGGCCGACATGAGCTGCCAGCCCTCGGCCGCGCGCCGCAGTTCGCGCACGGTGGTGTGCGGCGTCAGCGCGAGCTTGCGCGCGATCCACCGGGCCGGCGCGGTCATGCGCGGCGTGCCGACGAAGCGCTCGGGCGAGGCCCGCTGCGAGGGCTCGGCGGAATCAGCAAGCTCGGTGGACGGCGCGCCGAAAACGCGAATCCGCGGATGCCAGACGCCCGCCACACCGGCTTGCTGCCAGCGCGCGACTTCGGCGCGGAACGCGGCATCGCGAGCGGTGAAGTATTGCGCGCCGTGGTCGCATTGCCAGTCCTCGCCTTCGCGGTCGCCGTCACTTACTCCTTTGCCGTCACGCGTGCTCATCCGGCCCGAGGCAGCGCGGCTCTTGTCGAAAAGGCTCACGCGATGACCCGACGCTTCGAGCGCGACAGCACACGAAAGTCCCGCCAATCCTGCGCCGACGATCGCAATGTGGCGCGCTCCGGTCGCGCCATCGGCGGCGGCTCGCGTCATCGCCGCATCCGAGAAAGTTTCATGCCGAATGCGCGCGCAGCGATTCGAGGCTCACGAAATCGAGCGCTTTAACGAGGGTGCTTTCCAGCACCACCGGCGGCGCGACGCCGGCTTCGAGCGCTTCGGCCCAGCGCATCGCGCAAAGGCACCATTTGTCGCCGGGTTTCAGGCCCGCGAAGCGGTATTCCGGCACCGGCGTCGTCAGGTCGTTGCCGCGGTCTCTGGAAAACGCGAGAAATTCTTTCGTGACCCTGGCGCACACGACATGGGTGCCATGGTCGCTCGCGTCGCTGCGGCAGCAGCCATCGCGAAAGTAGCCGGTCAACGGGTCGTAGGAGCTCGGCACGAGTTCCGTGCCGAGCACGTTCAGGGCGCGATCGGGCATATTGAATGAACCATCGAATTGCTATTCATATCATCGCTGTCAGCCCATGATTGGTGGGCGCCGAGGGGCGATTTGCCTCGTAGTTTGCTCAATGGCCGCATGACCGCTTCAACCCCGCGTCGACGAGGGCGGCTGGTAGACGAAGTCGATCACCACGCCGTTTTGATCGGTGGTGCAGGCCGCGGTGCGGCTCGCGGTATCGGCCTTCACGCTCACCCGGTATTTGAGGCTTTCGACCGACACGCCCGCGTCGTGGACGATTTTTTCGGCCGGAATTCGCCACAGCCGGGCAGCCTCTTTCACGCAGGCATCGACGCTGGTTTGCGGCGCACCGCCCACCTTGAGCTCGCCGATCGCTTTCGGCACGTTGCCGCAGCCCGCCAGCAAACCACCAGCGAACGTCGACACAACTGCCGTCGTCAGAAAACCACCCGAAACTCGCTTCATTGCTCGACTCCATTCATCCGATTGTTGGAACGCTCTGTCTGCCCTCATGGTGCAGGACATTGCCGTCCTTCACAACGGTGGGGAAACGCGACCGGAAAGCGCATCGCGGCATACTTCGCTGGACCATGCCCAGCAAAATAGTCGATGCTACCGATCTCACCATGAACCGGCGCGCGGCGCTGCGCTGTTGCGCTGCCCTGACCGCCTTGCCCGCATTCTCCGCAGCAACTTTTGCAGCGCCGTCGAGGGCCGCGCCGGCGACGCCGGATCGGGTCTGGCCACACGCGCTGGCGGTGCCCGGCGGCGTCGCGCGTCTGGCATTGGGCCCTTCGGCGATGCAGCCCGAAGCCTTCGCCGCAGAGCTGCCGCTGCGGGTGGTCGGCGACCCGATCGCGTGGACCGCGCTGGTCGGCATCGCGCTGTCGGCCGCGCCGGGCCCGGCGAGTATCCGTGTGAGGCCGACCGAAGGCGGCGCCGAACGACGGTTTCAGTTCGATGTGGCGCCCAAGAAATACCGCGAGCAGCACCTGACCGTGGCGCCGGGCAAGGTCGATCTGTCGGCTCGCGACCTGGCGCGCTACGAGCGCGAGAAGGCGCACATGGCGACTGTCACGGCCGCGTTCAGCGCCGCAGCGCCCGATGCCGATCTGCAGATGCAGGTGCCGGTGGCCGGCGCGCGCTCGAGCTCGTTCGGATTGCGGCGGGTTTTCAACGGCCAGTCGCGCAATCCGCACAGCGGGATGGACATCGCGGCCGGCACCGGCACGCCGGTCGCGGCGCCGCTCGCGGGCCGGGTGATCGACACCGGCGACTATTTTTTCAACGGCAACACGGTCTGGCTCGACCACGGCGCAGGCCTGCTCACGATGGTCTGCCATCTGAGCCGGATCGATTGCAAGGTCGGCGATGTGCTCGAGGCCGGCCAGCGATTCGCCGCTGTCGGCGCGACCGGCCGCGTGACCGGGCCGCACCTGCACTGGTCGGTGATGCTGAACCGCGCGATGGTCGATCCGGCGTTGTTCATCGACGCTTGACGCCGAACCCAGGCGGTCTTTCGACGCCGCGTTTGCTATGTTTTAGATAGCTGCTTGCGCACGACTGCCGGGCGTTCCAGGCCTTTTTCTTGTAAATTTGCGAGCGGCGCTAACGCACGAATCCCGGCAGCCACAGCACGATCCCCGGCAGTGCGCACAGGATGAAAAGCCGCACGATGTCCACCGCCAGAAACGGCATCGTGCCGCGGTAGATGCGGCCCAGCGGAATGTCGCGTGCGATCGAACTGATGACGAACACATTCATGCCCACGGGCGGCGAAATCATGCCGAAGGTCACGGCCATGACGACGATCACGCCGAACCAGACCGGATCGAATCCGAGCTGCACCATCGCAGGGAAGACGATCGGCACCGTGAGCAAGATCATCGCGAGTTCGTCCATCACCGCGCCGAGCACGAGGTAGCCGGCCATCACCACCGCGAGCACGCCGTAGGCACCGATCGGCAGATGCACGAGCCAGTCCACGGCCTGCTGGGTGAACTGGGTGATGGTCAGGAAGTAGCCGAACAAAAAGGCGCCGACCACGATCATCATGATCGCCGACGACACGCGCAGGCTGTCGATGAGCGCGGCGCGAATCTGGCGCCAGCCGAGCCGCCGCCGCGCGACACCGATCACCAGCGTGCCGGTGGCGCCGATGCCGGCTGCTTCCTGCACCGTGAACCAGCCGCCGTAGATGCCGCCGAGCACGAACACGAACAGCAGCAGCACCGCCCAGAGCGAGCGCAATGCCGCGAATCGCTCGCGCCAACTGTGCAATTGGCCGACCGGCAAGCGATCGGGATGGCGCCAGGTCAGGTACTGCACCACGGCGAAGTAAAAAACCACCGCCATCAGCCCCGGAACGACGCCGGCTGCGAACAGTTTGGCGATGTCGACCTCGGTCATGATTCCGTACAAAACGAAGATGGTCGACGGCGGAATCATGATGCCGAGCGTGCCGCCGGCCGCGATCAATCCGGCCGAAAAGCCCGGGTCGTAGCCGGCGCGGCGCATCTCGGGCAGCGCCACTTGCGTCATCGTCGCCGCGGTCGCGACCGACGAGCCGTTGATCGCCGCAAAGCCCGCGCAAGCCGAAATGCTCGCCAATGCGAGCCCGCCGCGCCGATGGCCGAACCAGGCCCTGCCCGCCATGAACAATTCGCTGCTCATGCCCGAATGCGATGCGAACGCGCCCATCAGAATGAACATCGGAATGACCGACAGGTTGTAGTCGGTCAGCACCGACAGCGGCACGTTGCCCAGCAGGTTGAGCGCCGGCCCGGCACCCGTGAGCGCGCCGAAGCCGAGCACGCCGACGATGCCCATCGCGATGCCGATCGGCACGCGCAACGCCATCAACGCGAACATGCCGCCGATGCCGAGCACGGTGACGAGGTCACGCTCCACCGGGCAGCTCCTGGTCTTTTTCGCCGGGTTTGCCAGCGTCGTGCAAGGTCGCGTGGCCGCGCCAGTCGAGCGCCAGGCGCACTACGGCGAGCAGCACCGCGGCCACCGCGCCCATCGCCGCGACCGAGGTGAACCAGACCAATGGCAAACGCAAATCGCTGGTCGCCTGCGTGCCGCTGTCGAGCACCTTGGCCCAGACCATCCACGCCATCGGCGCGAGGAACGCGAGCGTGACCGAATCGGCGAACACGTCGAGCACCCGGCGCCCGCGCCGGCCCAGATGCTCCCAGAGCACATCGACGCAGATGTGCGAGGCGTGGTAGGTCGCGAGCGCGATGCCCCAGAACAGCGCGATGCCCATCATGAGCTTGGTGCCGTCGAACCAGTCGGGGATTTGGTAGGAGAAGAGATCGCGCAGCACCACGTTGCTCGCGGTGAGGAGCGCGACCACCAGCAGAAAGAAAGCCGCCGCAGTTTCGATCGCAGCCAGCAGGCGCTTCATGACACGGTCATGACGAATGGGCCGGATGCTGCCGATGGACGGCGCCGCTCAATACGCGCCGCCGTCTTTCGCGAGCTGCGCCTTCAGATCGTCGAGCGCTTTTTTGGCCGGATAGCCGGCCTTGTCGGCAGTTCCGACCC
Organism: Variovorax sp.; assembly: GCA_965218415.1. Lineage (GTDB taxonomy): Bacteria > Pseudomonadota > Gammaproteobacteria > Burkholderiales > Burkholderiaceae_C > Variovorax. The sequence continues at coordinate 1,387,620 of CBDCKT010000003.1, read as the reverse complement.
ACGCGTCTGTGACCGGCGCAACGGCCTTCTTCCAGGCGTCTTTTTGTGCCGCGCTGACCGGCACGATCGTGTGGCCCGACATCGCGGCGATCTTGGCCTTGCCTGAGTCTTCGGCGCCGCCCCAATCCTTGCCGACCCGCGCGGCCCATTCGTTGTTGCAATGGTCATCGATGACTTTTTTCTGCTTCACCGACAACGATTCGTACCAGGGCTTGTTCATGACCCAGGTGAAGGTGGCGGCGTAGAGCCGCATGTCGGTGTGGAAGTTGACGGCCTTGTCGATGCCGAACGAAATCGTCGAGAGCCACGGAAAAGTGATCGCATCGGCCACGCCCTTGCTGAGCGCATCGCGCGCCTCGGGCGCCGACACCTGCACGTTGGTGCCGCCGAGCAAGGTGACCATCTGCGCGATCGTGCCGTTCGCGGGCCGTACCTTCAGGCCCTTGATCTGGCCCGGCTCGTCGATCGGCTGCTTCGAATGAATCGTGCCGATGTGCACGTGCGAAAAGCAGACTTTGACATCGCTCATTTCCTTGACCGCATAGGGTCGGTACCAGGCGTCGAACGCAGCCGATGCGGGACCGGGCGCGTCCATCAAAAACGGCAGCTCGCCGGCCGCGAACATCGGAAAGCGTCCGGCCTGATAGCCGGGGCTGACCCAGGCCATCGTCGCGATGCCGTCGCGCGCCATGTCGTAGTGGTCGGGCGCCTTGCCCAATTGCTGGGCCGGAAACACCAGCACCTTGATGCTGCCTCCCGACGCCGCTTCGACCGATTTGGCCCATGGCAGGAAGCCAGTGGTCGCGAGCGAGTGCTGCGCCGGCAGCCAGTGCGCGAACTTGAGTTCGACGGTTTTTTCCTGCGCGGCGGCTGACGCGGCGATGGCGAACAAGGCGGCTGCGAGGGGTGCGGTCCAGGAACGGTTCATGTGCGGGTCTCCGGTGAAGGTCGAATTCGTTGCGTGCGGCATCATGGGCCAGAGCTCGCCTTCGCGGCAGGCGTGGATTCCCGGATGCGCGACGAAATTGCCTTTGAACCCTGTAACGGGGGAACAAAACGGCTATGTTTTGCGTAGCTTTCTGCGCAGTACTGGCAAGCGTTGAAGCCCGATTCGACCTGAAACTCGGTCGTTTCCACTCATAGGGCCGCACGATCGCGTTTGCCAAATTTTGCCAAGTTCGCTAGCATCGCGCACATGAGCACCATGAACATTTCCCTGCCCGATTCGCTCAAGGACTTCGTTGATTTACAGGTGACCGACCACGGTTACGGCACCAGCAGCGAGTATGTGCGCGAGCTGATTCGCGCCGACAGGGATCGGCGCCAGTTGCGCGCGTTGTTGCTGGCAGGCGCTGCATCGGCGCCGGCCGGTGCGATGAACGCCGATTACTTCGACGGTTTGCGCACCCGGATTCGGCAGGCTGCGCCGGTTTAGGCCCATCTCTACACATTGGCGAAATGACCGGCGCCAAGCCCGTCGTCCGACGCGCGCTGGCCGAGCAGGACATCGAAGAGGCGATCGATCATTACCGGACCGAAGGCGGCGCGGATTTGGCGCTGCGCTTTGTCGATGCACTCGAGGCCGCCACCCGTCACATCGCCAGGCATTCGGCCACTGGCTCGCCGCGTTATGCAACCGCCATTGACCTGCCCGGACTGCGCTTCTGGCCGCTCAAGCGATTCCCGCAACTCGTTTTCTACGTCGAGCACGGCGACGCGATCGACGCCTGGCGTGTGCTGCATGGGCAGCGGGAGGTTCCGGCGTGGCTCTCGAACGAACCCGATGCATGACTTCTTTCAACCATCGCTATTGCTACAATATTTGTAGCTGTTTGCGCACGTCCAACGGTCGTTTCAGCCACTTTTCTCTTAAAAATCAATGATCAGAATACGCCGGCTTTCGGGAATCACGGTAGGCGTCGCGCTCCTCGGCCTGGCGCTCGCTGGCTGTGTGACAACGCCCGAACACATCGACCTGGCACGTAGCGCGCCGGTTTTTTCGCCCAACGAATTTTTCGCAGGCGCTTCGACCGGCGAAGGCGACTTGCGGATTTTGCTGTCCGGCGCGAGCCAAACCCACGTGACGAGCCGCGGCGAAGTCGCGCCCGACGGCTCGCTCGTGCTGGTGCAGCAAGTGCAGCGCGGCGACGATCCGCCGACGACACGGACCTGGCGACTCCACGCGGTCGGGCCGGCCGCGGGCGGTCGTTACGCCGGCTCGTTGACCAGCGCCGAAGGCCCCGTATCAGGCGAGGTCGAAGGCAACCGGCTCCATCTTCGCTTTACCGCAAAAAGCGCACTCGGCGGGCTCGACACCGAGCAATGGCTCTACCTGCAACCCGGTGGGCGCGAGGCGCTGAACCGCATGGTGGTGCGAAAGTTCGGCATTCCGGTCGCGTCGCTGCGGGAGACGATTCGCAAGTCGCCCGACCGGTAGCAAATCCCGAAATAGCGCACCTCGGGAAACGCCATCGCATCGATCCGGCGGCTCGCCCTACAGCGAATCGCGATCGACGCAGCTATGGTTCAGATCGCTTTTCGATTCAACAGACGGAGATTGCGATGACCGACAAAAAAATCCAGTCGATGGCCGACCAAAGCAACATGGAGAAAGATCCATCGAACTGGGTGACCGGAGACGAACCGATGACCGGCGCCCAGCGCTCATACCTGAAAACGCTCAGTGAAGAAGCGAAGCAGCCGTTCGACGAAAACCTCAACAAGGCCGATGCGTCGCGGCGCATCGACGAGCTGCAGGCGATGACGGGGCGCGGGCAGGCGAAGCCGGATGCCGATGCGTCAGCGGCAAAAGCGTCCGACGCACCGAAATCCTGAGATCGGCGAGCGTCTCAGGCACCCACACCGGATCGTGCCGGCTGCGCCACCGGCACGGCAATGCCCGCCTGCGTCGCAGCCGCTCGCTCGATCTGCTCGGCGACCATGTCCGCCGTGATCGCCGACAAAGTCCAGCCCAGATGCCCGTGACCTGTGTTGTAGAACACGTTCGCTTGTTTGCCCGCGCCGACTCTCGGCATCATGTTGGGCAGCATCGGGCGCAGGCCTGTCCACGGCACGACATGCCGGGTGTTCACGCCCGGGAAGCACTGGTTGACCCATTGGGTGAGCGGCGCGATCCGGTCGGCCCGAATATCGCGATTGGCGCCGTTGAATTCGGCGGTGCCGGCGACCCGGAAGCGGTCGGGGCCGAGCCGGCTCGTGACCAGCTTGGTTTCGTCGTCGAGCAAGCTGACCGTCGGCGCGGAGTTCCGGCTGTGCTCGTCCTGCAGGTTGACCGTGATCGAGTAGCCCTTGACCGGATAAACGTTGACCCGGTCCCCCAATTGCGCCGCGAAAGCACGGCTGCCGACGCCGGCGCAAACGACCAGGCTGTCGAAGCGATACGTGTGCGTTCCGGTGTCGTCCCGGACGGTGACGGTGGCTTCGCGCCCGTCGCTGTGCACGCGCTGCACGTCCTGGCCGTAGAGGCACTTCACGCCGAGGCGCTCGGCCGACGCCGCCAGGCCGACGGTGAACTTGTGGATATCGCCGGTCGAATCGCTCTCGGTGTAGAAGCCGCCGTAATAGCTGCCGGCCAGGGTCGGCTCGATCGCGCGCATTTCATCGGGCGTGACAGCGCGGCGTTGCAAGCCACCTTCGGCGAGCAGTTTCGAGACCGACGCCGCGTGATCGAAACCCTTTTTGTCGCGATAGATGTGCAGGATGCCCTGCTGCTTCAGATCGAAGTCGATCCCGTCGGCCTGGCCCCAGGCGAACAGGTGATCGCGCGCCGCGATCGCGAGCCTGGTGGTGGCGACCGTGTTGTCTCGGTAGTTCGGAATGTTCGCGATGAACTCGGCGAACCACGACATCTTGTGCCAGCTCGGCTTCGGGTTGACCAGCAAGGGTGCGTCGCGCCTGAACATCCATTTCAGGCCCTTCAGGATCGTGCCGGTGTGGTTCCAGACCTCGGCGTTCGAAGCCGACAGCTGGCCGCCGTTGGCGAACGAAGTTTCCATCGCCGCGTAGCGATGCTGCTCGAACAAAGTGACAGAAAAACCGCGCTTCGCGAGCGCATAAGCCGTGGTGACACCGGTGATGCCACCGCCGATGACGGCGATCGATTGCTGTTGCATTAGAAGAACTCCAAACGTCGTGATGAAGGAGCGCGCCCGGCCGATTGCCGGATGCACGCCCCCTCTGTTTGGAACCTGAGAGATTCGCGGCGCCGTCGAAGCTATCGAAGGCGTCGCTTGCTCCTGCGGTGAGCCGGTCGACGAAACCGGCAACTCTTCAGAGATTGAAATATCGATCGGTCCTTTTGCCTGAGAGTTTCCGGGGCGGTTGCTCCTTCGGCGCCGGCCGGGCGGTGCGCGTCCGATCTCTCCCGATCGAGGCTGCATTCTAGTTCGTGACCTGCAAGCGCATCAAGCGGAACGCCTCGCTGCGCCCGGCCGGAGCCGCACCGCCAGCGCGCCCATAGAAGCCAGCGTCGCCACCACCGCCACCCCGCGCCAGCCCCAGCGCGCGAGTGCGAAACTGCCGAGCACCGATCCCGCCGCCATGCCGATGAACATGCCCGCGAGCAACACCGCATTGAGCCGGCTGCGCGCGCCGTGGTCGATGCCGTAGATGATGGTCTGGTGCGCAATCAATGTGGCCTGAATTCCGAGATCGAAGCCGACCGCGCTCGCACCGATCAACCACAGCTGGCCCTGCGGCGACAGCCAGGGCGAGAGCAACAACGCCGCGAACGAAATCGCTGCGATCGCGGTGGCGAGCCGCGTCACCGGCTCGGGTCCGAATCGGTCGGCGTTGCGGCCAGCGATCGGCGCGATCAGCGCACCGGCGGCGCCGGCCAGTCCGAACGCACCCGCCGCAGCGCTGCCGAGCTGGAACGGCTCACCGTGCAGCATCACGGCCAAAGTCGACCAGAAGGCGCTGAACGCGATCGACAGCAATGCCTGCGCCAGGGTCGCACGGCGCAGCCGGCCGTGCCGGCGCAGCAGTTCGAACAAGGAGGCCAACAACGCGCCGTACCCGATCTGCGTGGTCGGCGCGAAGCGCGGCAAGCCGCGCCAGGCCGCGACACTCACCAGCGCGATGCTGAGCGCGGCAACCAGAAAAACGCTGCGCCAGCCGAATGCTTCAGCCGCGACGCCAGCCACCACGCGCGACAGCAAAATGCCGAGCAGCAGTCCGGTCATCACCGTGCCGACCACCCGGCCGCGACGGGCCTCGGGCGCGAGCGAAGCGGCTGCGGGAACGATGTCCTGCGCGAGCGTTGCGGCCAGCCCGATCGACAGGCTCGCCGCGAGCAGCAGTCCGATCGACGGCGCGAGGCCCGCTGCGACGAGCGCAACGCAGAGCACCGCGGCTTTCACGAGAATGATCCGGCGCCGATCGAATCGGTCGCCGAGCGGCGCCAAAAACAGGAGGCCGAGCGCGTAACCCAGTTGGGTCAAGGTCGGCAGCAAGCCGACCGATTCAGGTGAAGCGCCGAATGCCGCGGCGAGCACGCCGAGCATCGGCTGGCTGTAGTACAGCGCGGCGACCGCGAGACCGGCAGCGGTGGCGAGCAGCAGCACCAGCGATGGCGGGAGCGGTTGCATTTGAGCCTCGGGCGCGACGCTTTGCGATTCTTCTCGCAGCGTCGCTTCGGCTCCCGCAGACCGGTTCTCAGCCGCGGTCAGTGCATCGGAAGGTGGCGAAAGAGGTGACATCGGGTAAACCCTGATTTTCGCCAATTCGAGGGAATGCTGCCGAATCAGGTGCCGACGCATGCTTGAGGCCAGCGCGCACGGTCGCGCGGCTCGAATCCGGACTTCCGGACGCAGAAGCAACTGTGTTGAAAGTCAAGCGTTTTGAACGGTCTGAACATGCTTAGTGCCATCCCATGCGGCCTTGTCCCTGAGCATCGCATTGAGGATCGTGAGCAGCTTGCGCATGCACGCGACGATGGCCACCTTCTTTGGTTTGCCTGCGGCGAGCAGGCGCGCGTAGAAGTCCTTGATCGCCGGGTTATGGCGCAATGCCGCCAATGTCGCCATGTAGATCACCGTGCGCACCTCCGGGCGCCCGCCCCAGATGCGCCGCTTGCCGCTGCGCGAGCCCGAGTCGTTAGCCAACGGCGCCACCCCCACCAGCTTGGCGATCTCGCGCCGGCCCAGCTGGCCCAACTCCGGCAGCGCCGAAGTCAGCGTCAGCATCGTTACCGGCCCCACCCCCTTGCAACTGTCCAGCAGCGTGCGCTGCGCCTTGAAGTGGCGCTCCAGGTGTGCGTCCGCGTCCGCATCAATGGCCCCGATCTGCTTGTCCAGCAGCTTGAGCACGCTTTTGATGCTGCGCGCGGCGCGCGCGCTGGCCTGCTCCAGGCGGTTGAGCTCGGCCACGCGCATCTGCACCAGCTGGCGCCTGCGCGTGGTCAGCGCGGCAAGCTCGGCGCGGTGCGCCTCGACCATCGGGGTGATGTACTTGGCGCGCTCCCGGTGGCGCGCCAGTACATCGGCAAAGTCGCGCAACACGCGGGCATCGACCTTGTCGGTCTTGGCCAGCACACCCATGGACTTGGCGAAGTCGTGCGACTGGCGCGGATTGACCCGCGCCACCGCGATGCCCGCGCCCTGCAGCGCGCACACCACGGCCCGCTCATAGCCGCCGGTGGCCTCGATCACCACCAGATCGACCCCTGCGTCCTTGAGCTTCGCGGTCAGCCCCTCCCACCCCCTGGCGTCGTTGTCCACCCGCAGATCCTCGGCCTCCAGGCAAACATCAAGATGCTGCTTGGAGACGTCGATACCGGCGTTTGGGCGCTGGGCGCCAGCAACTACCCCACCTTGCGGATTCATGTTCATGATTGGCAACTGTTCGGGCTACATGGTTGGATGAAAGGGATCGGCGCGTTGACCGCAAGCTTCTGCACGAGCTGCAAGCTCAAGGGGCAAACAGGTTTGGCGCGCCGACCGAAAAGCACAAAAGGCACAAAAGGCACAAGGGGCGGGCTGTGGACAAGTGGACAGTTCGAGCTGCGCTCGAAGCGCCTGGCTTGCCGTGGACAACGCTGCGCGTTGCCCACCGCGCCAGGCTCTGCCCACTTGACCACAGCCTTCTATCGCTATCAACTCAAATCTCCTTTGTGGAACATACAAGGCGCAGAAGCAGCGCAGAAAGCGCGGAAGGAATACCAAAAATTTCTAATCTCTTTTCTGCGCCTTCTGCGTTGCTTCTGGATTCGTTTTGCGTCCGGTGGTCCGCATTCGAAATGCTATCAAATAAATAGCTGTCTGCGCACCTCCAGTATGGGCTGGAGCCACAAAAGACACTTAAAATCGGGAATCGACCGGCCGCACCGGCGTCTGACGCTCGAGCTTGAAAATCACGAACTCGGCGGGTCGGTGCATCGCCACGCCGACCAGGCAAACCAATCGGCCGGTGTTCAGGTCGGCCTCGCTCATCGTGGTGCGGTCGCAGCGCACGAAGAATGCCTCGTCGGACGTCGAGCCGAGCAGCACGCCGCGCTGCCATTCGCGCTCGAGGAATGCGGTCACGGCCTGGCGCATCCGCACCCAGAGCGGATCGGCGTTGTTCTCGAACTTGGTCCATTGCGTGCCGCGGTCGATCGAAGCTTCGAGGTAGTTGCGATAGCGCCGGTCGGAGACATACGGCATTTCGGTGTCCGCGCTCGCGAGCCGCGCGCCCCACAGGCGCAGGCCGCGGCCCTCGACCGCGCGCAGGCAGTTGACGCCGGCCGGCGAGAGCCGCGCGAATTCGGCCGAGTCGATCGCGCGCTCGACGCCGAGCGCGCCGGCCAGCGCCAGATTGGCAGGCGCCTTGTGCGCACCACGCTCAGCGTCGTTGCGCGCGAAAAGGCCAGCGACAAAGCCCGAGGGCGGCATCGCGTCGGCCAGCACCACGCCCGCTGACGCGTTGGCGCCGCCGGATGCCGACGGTGCGGAACTCGAAGCGGAGGATGAGCCCGCAGTGGCCACGATCACCCACGGGTAATAGAGCGCGGCGTGGCTCGAATCGATCGCTGCCCGCAGCGCCAGAATCTCGCCGGGCGATTGCTGCGGCGGCCCTTCGACGATCGCGATACGCCAGCTGCCCGGTGCGCCGGCATGCTGGATCAAGGCTTTGCGGATCGCTGCTTCGTCGGCGTAGGCGCTGCTGCCGGGCGTGGCAACCGTCATCACATCGGCCTGAGCCGAGAGCGCCTCGAACGCGGCCGCGTAGCTGCCCTCGGTGATCTGATGCCCGACCACCGGCGCGCCGCCGTCGCTGCCGCCGGTCAGTTGCAGGACCCGGCGCGCTTCGATGTCGCCCGCCACACGCGGCAGTGCGCGCACCGCCGCCAGCAGCTCGAAGCCGCCGACCGCGCTGCCGATATCGGCCCACAGCGGATGGCCGGCCGCATCGGCACGGCCGGGCGGCTGGGCCGCCAGCACGGCGCCGAGCCAGCGCGGATGATTCGGCGCAAAGCCGAGCCGGCTCCAGCGCAGCGAGGCGCCGTCGCTGGTTCGCGTCTCGACGGTCAGGGTGAGCAACCGGACGACCGCACCGACGCCGCCGGGCACGTCGTCGGGGTCGAGCCCGTCGAGCGCGAGCGGGTTGCCTTCGGCGTCTTTCCAGGCGAGGCCGCTGCCGAGGTAGAGCCGCTCGGCGCCATCGATGGAAATTCCGAGCAAGCTGCCCGCCGGCGCGATACCGATGCCGCGCACGGTGGCCGGCGCAGCCACTTCGCGCAGCAAGACCTGCGCGTTGTACAACGCGCCGGGAAAGCGGGCCCGGATCGTGGCGCTGGCAGCAGCGACGTCTGCGTCTGCGCTTTCGTCGCTGTCGATGGCGCTGCTGAAAGCGTTGTTCAAGGCGCTGTTCAAGGCACTGCCATTGGCGCTGTCGAACGGCCGCTCGGCATCGATCAGCACACCCGCCGCGGCGCTCGCGTGGCGCATCGTGCGCACCACATGCAACTGGCTGCCGCCGTTCTGAAAATAGGCCTGAACCGCATGCGCCATGAAATTGAGCCGCCGCGCCGGATCGGGCACATCGGCCAGTTGCAAGGCCTGCGCGCCGCCATAGTTGCGCTCGAATTCGGCCAGGCTGCTGATGAGCGGCGACACCACGCCCACCGGCCCGCCGCGGGTCGGGCCGACGAATGCGGCGATGCGCGTTTCGACGCCCGCGATCGACGGCGGCGCCGGCCGGACAAAGGGCGCCATAGCTGGGCCTGCATCGGCGTCGGAGCGCGAATCGTTGGACATGGAAGTGGAATGGTGCGGCTCTTGACCGCCGGTGCACGGAAGCAGTTAGTCTAGAGCGCTATATTATTGATAGCTGCTTGCGCACGTCTGGCGTGGTTTTCGGCCATCTTTTGTTTATAAACCAGAAACGATGCGTCCGAGGATGCGTCAAAGTGGCTTCGCAAGATAAACCGCCTCGCGGCCGACGATCGGCGCGCGGGTCGGCATGAGCACGGTGCAATCGTCGCAAGGCGCGCGAATTTCGCGTGGCCCGTCGGTGGCGATCAGCTCGCCTTTGGCAAAGCTTTCGAAACCGATGACCGGCCGCGCGAACGCGAAGTCGGGTGTTTCGACCATGAGGGTCTGCAGCAGCTCGTAGCGGCGCTGCGGCGCTCGGGTGCCAGCGGGCGCACGCTCGTCCTTGGCCGCGATCAAGCCGAAATGGGCCAGAAAATTCATCGTCACGTCGACCGCGACATCGGCTGCGGCCTGGCTGAAGTGCTGCCCGCATTCGGCGACCAGTGCGCAACCGGCGACCCTCGCGCCGTCGACAGGGGCGATGTTCAAACCGTGCCGGCCATGCTGGATCAGCGGCGTTCCCGAACCGAGGCCCCGGGGCATCACCAGATGCACCGTCGGCTTGCCGTGCGCGCCGACCGCCATCGCGACTTCGGCATTGCGATCGAAGGCCGGATAGACCCAGAACGGCTCGACCGCCTGGCTGGTCGAATGAATATCGAGAATATGGTCGGCCGCTTCGACCGCGGGCCGCATCTCGCGCGCGCGACGCAACTCAGGGCTGTCGTCGGTGCCGTCCAGCATTTCGTCGGACCAGATCCGGTTCAGGTTGTGCACCAGCTGCCGGTTTTCGTAAGGCTGCGCCGGATCGAAGGCGTTGTAGGCCTCGACATGCGCGAAGCTCACCGTGAGCGTGCCGATTTGCGGCCGCACGCTGGTGTCGAGCAGCCGGGTCGCGGCGACCATGCCGCAGATTTCGTTGCCGTGAGTCAGCGCGTTGACCAGCACATGCGGCCCGGCGCGGCCGGATTCGAAGCGGTGTACGTAATCGATGCCGGTATTGCCCTGGCGGTATGCCGAAAGATCACGCGGAAGCACTTCGAAGGGCGGCGGGTTCTGTGTCATGGGGCTGAACGAATTGTGTGGTTAGATAGCTCGAGGCTTCGAGTCTGCTATATCTTCACCGACGCCGTCTGCAATCCGCAGCGCCGCGCGCTCGCAGCAGCATCCGTTTTTCCAAAATTTTTCTCGAAGGAGCCGTCATGCCAAAGCAACTCGCCACGATTCACGGCAAAGTCACCTACACCGAGGGTGACGGCATGCCGATCCCGATCCCCGAAGGCGAAGTCGAACTCGACATGGCCGACGACAGCGTCACGATGAGCTGGGCCGAGGGCGAGGATGCACGCGGCCTCACGGCGATGCCGCGTAATCAGTTCGACCAGTATGTCGAGGCTGGGAAGATCCGGATCAAGGATTCAACCTGATGCAACTCGCCGCGAACATCGTTGTCGGTCTGATCGGCATCCTGCATGTCTACATCCTGGTGCTGGAAATGTTCTTTTGGGACAAGCCGCGCGGCCTGCGCGCTTTCGGGCAAACGCAGGAAATGGCCACTGCGACCAGGGTGCTCGGCGCCAACCAGGGGCTCTACAACGGCTTTCTGGCCGCTGGCCTGTTCTGGGGCTTGGCTCTGGGGCCAGCGGGGTTCCAGGTCAAAGTGTTTTTCCTCTGCTGCGTTCTGATCGCCGGCCTGTATGGCGCAGCCACAGCCAACCGCAAAATTCTTTTTATCCAGGCGGTGCCAGCAGCGATCGGGTTGGCGTTGTTATTTCTGGCGTGAATCGGGCCTGGGCGAGAGCGCGGGTGACTGCGCCAGGGCGGTGGCTTCAGCCGTGCGCCTTGATTTTTGGCGGGCCATTTTTTTGGCCAGCCGTGCTTCGTCGGCCGCGGCGCCCACCGCACGCCAGGCTTCGAATTCGGTCGGTGTCTCGAGCGTGATCCGGCCGATCGCGCCGCTTCGGTATTCGGTCAAAACCAGCTCGGCGGCTTTGTGCAGATCGACGCGGTCGCCCGCTTTGCGCGCGCCGCGGCGGCGGGCGATGGCTTCGAGCAGGGCTTCGTCGGCGGCGTCGGCCATTACCGAATCACTCAGCCCGAAACGACCTGCGAGCTGCGCAGCGTAGTGCTGCTTCAGATAGCCGAGCAAGGCGAGCGCAACTTCCATGTCGTCATAAGCATTTCTGCCGATTGCGCCGCTCGCGGCCAGGCGCAAGCCGCTTTCGAGCGCCGTGATGCGCGGCCACAGCATGCCGGGCGTGTCCCACAGGTAGAAATCGTCGGCCAGCACGATCCGCTGTTCCTGCTTCGTGATGCCGGCCTCGTCGCCGGTTTTGGCCTTGCGCTCGCGGGCCAATGCGTTGACAAGCGTTGACTTGCCCACATTCGGAATGCCGCAAATCAACACCCGCAATGGCTTCGCCATGCCGCCGCGCAATGGCGCGAGCGTTCTGCAGGCATCGGCGATCGATCGGCGCTGGGCGGCGGCTGGCCGGCTCGCGTCGAGCGCCAGCGCGCCGGTGTCGCTCTGCGCGGCGTAATGCGCGAGCCACTCGGCCGTGCGCACGGCATCGGCCAGATCGTCTTTGGTCAGCAGCTTGAGCCGACCGACACCAGCCCGTGTCGCCGCCAGTTCGGCCAGCAGCGGATTGGCGCTCGACCCCGGCAGCCGCGCGTCGAGCAGTTCGATCACCACGTCGATCTCGCGCATCCGCGCCGCGATCGCCTTGCGCGTCGCGTGCATGTGACCGGGGAACCACTGGATGGCCATGAATGTCGATGAGATGTCGGTGAGATGCGATGGATTCGCAGCGCATTGTGGCAGCGGCGCCCTTTAGCTATCTATTTCGTAGCATCCAGAAAGCGGGCATCCGGAAGGCGGACTACCGGACGCAGAAGCAACTGTGTTGAAAGTCAAGCGTTTTGAACGGTCTGAACATGCTTAGTGCCATCCCATGCGGCCTTGTCCCTGAGCATCGCATTGAGGATCGTGAGCAGCTTGCGCATGCACGCGACGATGGCCACCTTCTTTGGTTTGCCTGCGGCGAGCAGGCGCGCGTAGAAGTCCTTGATCGCCGGGTTATGGCGCAATGCCGCCAATGTCGCCATGTAGATCACCGTGCGCACCTCCGGGCGCCCGCCCCAGATGCGCCGCTTGCCGCTGCGCGAGCCCGAGTCGTTAGCCAACGGCGCCACCCCCACCAGCTTGGCGATCTCGCGCCGGCCCAGCTGGCCCAACTCCGGCAGCGCCGAAGTCAGCGTCAGCATCGTTACCGGCCCCACCCCCTTGCAACTGTCCAGCAGCGTGCGCTGCGCCTTGAAGTGGCGCTCCAGGTGTGCGTCCGCGTCCGCATCAATGGCCCCGATCTGCTTGTCCAGCAGCTTGAGCACGCTTTTGATGCTGCGCGCGGCGCGCGCGCTGGCCTGCTCCAGGCGGTTGAGCTCGGCCACGCGCATCTGCACCAGCTGGCGCCTGCGCGTGGTCAGCGCGGCAAGCTCGGCGCGGTGCGCCTCGACCATCGGGGTGATGTACTTGGCGCGCTCCCGGTGGCGCGCCAGTACATCGGCAAAGTCGCGCAACACGCGGGCATCGACCTTGTCGGTCTTGGCCAGCACACCCATGGACTTGGCGAAGTCGTGCGACTGGCGCGGATTGACCCGCGCCACCGCGATGCCCGCGCCCTGCAGCGCGCACACCACGGCCCGCTCATAGCCGCCGGTGGCCTCGATCACCACCAGATCGACCCCTGCGTCCTTGAGCTTCGCGGTCAGCCCCTCCCACCCCCTGGCGTCGTTGTCCACCCGCAGATCCTCGGCCTCCAGGCAAACATCAAGATGCTGCTTGGAGACGTCGATACCGGCGTTTGGGCGCTGGGCGCCAGCAACTACCCCACCTTGCGGATTCATGTTCATGATTGGCAACTGTTCGGGCTACATGGTTGGATGAAAGGGATCGGCGCGTTGACCGCAAGCTTCTGCACGAGCTGCAAGCTCAAGGGGCAAACAGGTTTGGCGCGCCGACCGAAAAGCACAAAAGGCACAAGGGCCAGGCTGTGGATAAGTGGACAGTTCGAGCTGCGCTCGAAGCGCCTGGCTTGCCGTGGACAACGCTGCGCGTTGCCCACCGCGCCAGGCTCTGCCCACTTGACCACAGCCTTCTATCGCTATCAACTCAAATCTCCTTTGTGGAACATACAAGACGCAGAGGTTTCGCAGAGGACGCAGAAGGAATACCAAAAATTTCTTTTCTTTTTTGCGCCTTCTGCGAAACCTTTGCGTTCTCTGCGTCCGGTAGTCGGTATTGAAGCTGCGGATTCTTAAGAGAAAAAGGTCTGAAACGCCCACTGGACGTGCGCAGACAGCTATACAAATAGTAGCATCCGCGGCCGGCACGGGTCAGGCGCCGCGGGCTAAAGTACTGGCCCTCCCCTGCAACCAACGCCATGACGCGCCGCCGTGAAACAAGGCAGCGCAGAAAATCGCCATCGTGTATCGCTTCTTCGAGCATCTGCTCAACCCCTACCCCGCCGCCGAACCCACGCCGCCGCCCGGAACTTTCTTCGCCTTTATCTGGCGCTGCACCGACGGCGTGCGCGGCAAGATCGGCGCGATGGCGCTGCTGACCGGGCTGATCGGCGCTTTCGAGGCACTGCTGTTCGCGGTGCTCGGCCGCGTGGTCGATTGGCTCGCCAAAGCCGAACCGGCGCAACTCTGGCAGGAGCATGGCAGCGCGCTCGCATGGTTCGCGCTGGCGCTGGCACTGAGCATCGGCGTGGTGGCGCTGCAGACCGTCGTCAAACACCAGACATTGGCGGTGAATCTGCCGATGCGATTGCGCTGGAACTTTCACCGGTTGATGCTCGGCCAGAGCATGGCGTTTTATCAAGACGAATTCGCCGGCCGGATCACCGCCAAGGTGATGCAGACCGCGCTCGCGGTGCGCAACACCGTGTTCGTGCTGGCCGACGTGATGGTCGCGATGGTTACTTATGTGGCGACCCTGGCCGTGCTGGTCGGTGCGCTCGATGGCTGGCTGGTGCTGCCGTTCGCGATCTGGCTCGCGCTCTATGCCCTGCAGCTCTGGTACTTCGTGCCCAAGCTCGGCCGGATCGGCGCGGCGCAAGCCGATGCGCGCGCCGCGATGACCGGCCGCATCACCGACGCGTACACCAACATTTCGACGGTCAAACTGTTCTCGCACACCCGGCGCGAAGCCGGCTTCGCGCGCGATGCGATGAAGAGCTTCATGCTCACCGGCTACAGCCAGATGCGGCTCGTGAGCGCGTTCGAGGTCGCGAACCATGCGCTGTCGATGGGCCTGGTGGCGGGGCTGGCCGGCACGGCGCTGTGGCTCTGGTCGCAGGGCGCGGTGGGTGTCGGCGCGGTCGCTGCGGGCACCGCGATGGCATTGCGGCTGTCGGGCATGTCGCACTGGATCATGTGGGAGATGACCGAATTGTTCGAGAACGTCGGCACGGTGCAAGACGGCATGAAAACCATGTCGAACCAACGCAAGGTGGTCGATGCGACCGATGCCGGCACGCTCGAAGTGCCGCGCGGCGAGGTGCGATTCGAGCAGGTCGCGTTCGCCTATTCATCCGGCGCTGCGCCCGGCGCCACGCCCAGCGTCAAACCGGTGATCGACGCACTGTCGCTCACGGTGAAGCCGGGCGAGAAGATCGGCCTGGTCGGGCGCTCCGGCGCGGGCAAATCGACCTTGGTGAACCTGCTGCTGCGCTTTCACGATCTGAACGCCGGCCGGATTCTGATCGACGGGCAGGACATCGCGCGGGTCACGCAGGACAGCCTGCGCACGCACATCGGCATGGTGACGCAAGACACCTCGCTTTTGCATCGCTCGGTGGCCGACAACATCGCCTACGGCCGGCCCGACGCCAGCCCGGCGGAAATCGAAGCCGCCGCGATGCGCGCCGAGGCGCACGACTTCATCGAAACATTGGCCGACGCGCACGGCAAGCAGGGCTACGAGGCGCAGGTGGGCGAGCGCGGCGTCAAGCTCTCGGGCGGCCAGCGCCAGCGGATCGCGATCGCGCGCGTGATGCTCAAAGACGCACCGATCTTGCTGCTCGACGAGGCGACGAGCGCGCTCGATTCGGAAGTCGAAGCAGCGATCCAGCAGAGCCTCTATGCGTTGATGGAAGGCAAGACCGTGATCGCGATCGCGCACCGTCTCTCGACCATCGCCGCGATGGACCGGCTGATCGTGCTCGACGAAGGCCGGATCGTCGAGCAAGGCGACCACCGCAGCCTGCTCGCCGCGGGCGGGCTGTATGCGCGGCTCTGGGCGCACCAGAGCGGTGGTTTTCTCGGTGAAGAAACCGATGCGGCCGAGGCGACCCATGAATGGGCGGCGGTGGCTTGAAGGTTGGGGGCGCAACGCGAATACGGACTACCGGACGCAGAAGTCGCAGAGGTTTCGCAGAGGTTTCGCAGAGTACGCAAAAGGAATACCAAAATTTCATTGGTATTTTTTGCGCCTTCTGCGAAACCTTTGTATTTGTTCTGCGTCCGGTAGTCCGCATTCAGTGTGCTATGAACTCGATAGCTGCTTGCGCACGTCCACTAAGGGTTTCAGGCATTTTTTGCTTGTAAGATAACCCCGATTGCAGTCGCTGGACGTATCACCCTGCGTCCCTTTCGAATTCTCCAAAACCTGCAAACCGGAGCGCATGACGATGCCTGCCTTCAAACCCTTGTCCGCCCTCTTCGGCTCATTCGCGCTGCTGTATGTGAGCGCGAGCGCGATCGCCGCGACACCTGCCGGCGCGCCGGCAGCATCCGAATCGCGGATTGCGCAAGTCAAGGTCTATCCCGGCAGCGCGACCATCGAGCGCGTGGCGCAGGTCGCGGCAGGCAGCCGCAATTTCGTGTTCCATTGCCTGCCGGCGGGGCTCGATGCGCAGAGCATTCAGGTGTCGGGCGGTCCGGCGGTGCGGGTCGGCGAAACCGCGGTGGAAGTCGCGCCGCGCGCGCAATCGGCTGAATGCGCGGTCAGCCCGCTCGACGAAAAAATCCGCGCGCTCGAAGATCAAAGAGCCACGCTGCAAGCCGAGAGCGATGCGCTCGCGCTGGTCAATGGCTATCTCAAGGGTCTGGGCAACGCGGGCGGCGACGAATCGGGTGCGGGAAGCCGCGCGCCGGCCGATCCGGCCCGGCTCGCCGCGGTCGCGCAGGCGATGCGCCAGACCGGGCAGGAGGCGTTTGCGAGGCAACACGAAATCACGCGCCGGCAGGAAGACATCGATCGCTCGCTCGCGCCGCTGGTCGCGGAGCGCAATCGCTCCCAGGGCGGCGGTGCGAATGGCAATGCCGGTGGCAAGGTCGCCTCGGTCAAGGTCACGCTCGATGCGCCGCAAGCGGGCGAACTCCAACTCACATATCAGATCGCCGGGCCCGGCTGGTCGCCGAGCTACCGCGCGCTGCTCGACACCGACGCGCGCAAGTTGCGAATCGAACGGCTCGCGCTGGTTGCGCAGGCGACCGGCGAAGACTGGCGCGGTGTAAAGCTGACGCTGTCGACCGGCCAGCCGCGGCGAGCCACATCGGGCCAGACGCCCTCGCCGTGGCGCATCGGCATCGAGCCGCTGCCGCAGCCAGCGCAAGCGCAGGGCCGGGCGCAGTTCAAGTCTGCCGACCGGGCCATGATGGCGCCGCCTGCGCCGATGGCCAGTATGGAAGCCGCGCCCGCGCCCTCCTTCGAGCCGATTCAGGTCGATGGCGCATTCGCGACCGAATTCGCCTTGCCGCAACCGGTCGATGTGCCCTCCAGCGGCGAGCGCGTGAGCGTCAAGCTCGGCCAGCACGACGAAAACAAGGTCGCGCTCGCGGTCCGCGCCAGCCCGGCCGTCGAGCCGACCGCCTACCTGATCGCCGAATTCGATCCGCCGCAGGGCGTGTGGCCGGCCGGCGCATTGCAGTTGTACCGGGACGGCGCCTTCGTCGGCAACGGGCGCTGGGCTGCGAAAGCCGAAGCGCGCACCACCTTGTCGTTCGGCCCCGACGAGCGGGTGCGCATCGAGGCCGAGCCCGAGCAGGACAACCAGGGCACCGGCGGCATCATCGGCCAGCGCGCCGAGCGCCGCGTGCGCCGCGCCTATGTCGTCGAGAACCGCCACACCACGCCGGTCGCGGTGCAACTGCTCGAAGCCGCGCCGGTGTCGGTCGATGAAAAGGTCGAGGTGAGCGCGAAGTTTTCGCCGCAACCGTTTGAGCTCGCATGGAACAAGCAGCCCGGCATCGCAATCTGGAAATTCGACCTCGGCGCCGGCAAGACGTCGCGCGTGACGGCGGATTACACGATCTCTTATCCGAAGGATGCGCAGTTGCAGATGCGGTGATGTGCAACTGAGGTTCGGAACGCAAATACGGACTACCGGACGCAGAAGACGCAGAGATTCCGCAGAGGGCGCAAAAGGAATACCAAAAATTTCTTTTGTCTTTTCTGCGTCTTCTGCGTCTTCTGCGGAACCTTTGTATTTGGTCTGCGGCCGGATATCCGCATTCAGGGTGCTACGAAATAAGTAGCTGTTTGCGCACGTCCAGCAAGCGTTTCAGCCACTTTTAGTTTAAAAATCAAGGCCACGCCAACTTCGATTTTTTGGACGAAAAGATGCGCCCGACCATCCGCGATTGCCACATCGCGGCGAGCACGCCGCGCCAGCCGAAGCTGGCATGGACCGCTCGCTGCGCGCGGTCGGCATAGCTGCCTTGCAGCGCATCGGCGCCGTGGCGTTCGGCGAGTTGCAGGTTGACGATGTTGCCGATGAGGCCGAGGTGGGTCAGTGCTTGCGGAAAGTTGCCGAGAAAGCGGCCGGATTCGACATCGACTTCTTCGGCGTACAAGCCCACGTCGTTGGCGCGCGCGAGCAGGTCTTCGATGCGCTTTCGGGCCACGTCGACACGGCCGGCCGCGAGCTCGGCGTCGGCCAGCCACGAACTGCAGACGAGGAAGGCGCCTTCGCCGCCGTCCAGGCCGTCTTCGCCCGAATAGCGCGCGATGAATTCGCCCTGCCCCAGCGCGTCGATCACCGTGTCGATTGTCTTGCCCAGCATCTCCGGCGGCAGCGCGAAGCCGAGCATCGGCGCGAGCAGCACCGCGGCATCGACGCCGCCGTCCCAGGCCTGCGGCAGATGGCCCAACTCCGGTGCCCGGGAATGGTCGAGGATCTGCGAGGCGATCTCTTCGGCCAGACGCCTGTATGTCTGGCTGCCGAGCAATCGCGCGGCACGGTCCATTCCGGCCCAGCTCATGAGCTTGCCATGCACATGATGGCGCGGCGGGCCGCGCATTTCCCAGATGCCCTGGTCCGGATCCTGCCAATGCGCAGCGATGTATTTGGCGACCGCGTCGAGCAGACGCAGATACTGGGTGTGCAGCTTGCCGCCCATCGCCTTGTAGAGCTGCGCCAGATCGAGCACCTGGCCGTAGACGTCGATCTGCGCCTGCAGGTAGGCGCCGTTGCCCGAGTGCACCGGCGCGCTTTGTTCATAGCCTTCGAGATGGTCGAGCGTGTTTTCATCGAGCTTGAGCGCCCCGTCGATGCCGTAGAGCGGCCGCACCCGCGGCAGCGATCGCACGCAGGCACGCAGCAGATAGTCGTGAAAGCATTGCGCTTCGCCCGAGTAGCCGAGCACCGAGAGTGCGTACAGCGCGAACGACGAATCGCGGACCCAGCAAAACCGGTAATCCCAATTGCGCCCACCGCCCAGTTGTTCGGGCAGCGAAGTGGTCGCGGCTGCAACGATGGCACCGCTCGGCGCATAGGTCATGAGCTTGAGCGCGAGCGCGCTGCGCCGCACTTCGCGCTCGTAAGGACCGTGGTAGCGGCAATAGCCGATCCATTCTTCCCAGAACGCTTTCGTCGCCGCGAAAAATTCATCGACCCGCGCGAGCGGCGATTCGCCTTCGACCATGTTGTCGGCCAGCACCAGATCGTGCGTCTGGCCGGGCTTGAGCTTCAGGCTGGCGTGTGCCGTGTCGCCTTCGATGTCGAACGCGAGCCGGCTGTACAAGGTCGGCATCTCGGCTCCCGCGCGCAAGGCCTCGCCGTCGATGCACAAGCTGACCTCGTCAGCGGCAAAAGACTTCGACGGCCGATAACCGATTGCGAGCGTGATGTCGCCGCGCAGATCGGCCAGGGCCTCAATCCGCCGCACGATCCAGCCCGGCGCGTTCAAATGCACATAGTCGTGCACCGAGGCGCCGAGCGTGCGGCCGACCGGCATGAAATCGGTCACCGCAAAGCTGCCCGCCGGCGTTTTGAAGACGGTGCGCAGGATGTTGGTGTCCGGCAGATAAGTCCGCTCGCTTTCGAACGCGCCCGCGGGCCGAATCGACCAGAAACCGCCGATGCGGTCGTCGAGCACGCGGCAAAACACCGGATCGGCGTCGAAGCGATGCAGCGCCGCCCAGTCGATTCGGCCATCGCGGGCGACCAGCGCGCAGCCGTGGCAATCGCCGATGAGTGCGTAATCCTCGATCGGATGGTAGGCGGATGCCGCAGCCGGCCGGGCTTCGGCAGCTTGTGCTTGGTTGAATTCAGGTGTCGGCATGCGGTCCGTTCGTGCAAGTCATTCGTCTCGTCGTTGCCGAAGGTTACCGGGGACGATCGTGCGGCTTCTTTGCGCCTCGGCCCATGCCGCCTATGATTTGTTCGATTGTTGTTCGATATATCCGTTGCCAACGCCCCGTCGGCACATCCTTTCGTTCGAGATTCCGTGGAGACCCCGTCATGAAGCCCGTGTCCGATCTGCTCAAGCGTCGCGATTCCAACGTCTGGCGAATCGCGCCCGAAGCCAGCGTCTTCGAAGCGCTTCAGGTGCTGGCCGAGCACGAAGCCGGCGCGCTGATGGTGATGGAGGGCGAGAAGCTGATCGGCGTGATCTCCGAGCGCGACTACACCCGCAAGGTGGCGCTGCAGGGCAAGAACTCCAAAGAGGTCAAGGTTCGCGAACTGATGACGCCCAACCCGATCACCGTCACGCCCCAAAACGACACCCACGAATGCATGGCGATGATGAGCCAGAAGCGCATTCGGCATTTGCCCGTCGTCGAAGGCGACAAAGTCGTCGGCATGATCTCGATCCGCGATTTGATGGACGACATCATCGCGGACCATGAGCAGACGATCGAGCAGTTGACGAGCTACATACAAAGCTAGTTTGGTGGGCTATGCAGCAAGGGGTGTTCGGCGATGAAACGTCGGACCCGCGAGCTTCCGGATCTGGGCTGAATGGCGCTTGCGCCACATTGAAGTCGATTCTCGATCTCGTCCAGGAGCAGTCATTCGACGGTCTGGCCGACAAGGATTAACTTATACGGCTCGCACGAGCCGGCATGCGTTCGATAGCGTACAGACCATTCGCCGTTTTTGGGTGCAGGATGCCTTGAGGAGTTTGAACACATGGCCATCCACCACGCGCTGTCGGGCGAACTGATCGACATTCGGCCGTTTGGCAGTGCAATCGCTGGCGCTCGCACCGCCACGCTGTACAAGACGCAGCACCTGGAGGTGTTTCGTATGGTTCTGCTTGCCGGCAAGGAAATGCCCGAGCACAAGGTGACGGGCGAACTGACGGTGCAATGTCTGGAGGGCAGCGTGGAGTTCTCAATCGGGACCACGCGCGACGTGATGCGGCCCGGTGATCTTAAATGCCTGGCCGGCGGCGTGCCTCATTCGCTCAGGGCCGTAGAAGACACCTCGGTGTTGGTCACCCTTCTGCTTGCAGGCGCGTAGGCCGAACATGAACTGCATCGAAATTTGCCTACCGAATTCGCACCTGCTTGTGAAATCGGGCGCATCGGGCTGGCCCTGTTGAAGGCGGGCTTATGACACCTGCTGCACCCAACGAGCCGCCGACCAGGGGCGTCGCGGCGCAACCCGTGGCCGAAGACGACGGCCCGCTGTCGCCCTGGTGGATACGCGCCGTGCTGATCGTGATGGTGGTCGGCTTTTCGGGCCTGTTGCTGATCACGACACTCTCGTATCGCAACGCCCCGCCGATTCCGGCGCAGGTGGTCGATGCGCAGGGTGCGCTCGTGTTCAGCGCAGACGATGTCGGCGACGGGCAGGCGGTGTTTCTGCGCTACGGCCTCATGGCCAACGGCAGCATCTGGGGCCACGGTGCTTATCTCGGACCCGACTACTCGGCATCTGCATTGCACCGCATGGGACTGGCCGCCGCCGAGGCCATCGCGCAGACGCAGTATCGCCAGCCTTTGAAGGCGCTGAGCCCAGGCCAGGCCGCAGCAGTCCAGGCAGAGACGAGCGTGTCGCTGAAGACGAATCGCTATGACGAGGCGACCGGCGTGCTGCAATTCACTGCCGCGCAGACCGCTGCATTCGGGCGGGAGGTTGCGCACTGGACCGACTACTTTCGCGTTCCGGCGCGCAACGGTGGCCTGAAGGCCGATTTGATCACCGACCCGACCGAACTGCGCCAGTTCACCGCCTTCGTGACCTGGGCGGCCTGGGCATCGGTTGCCGCACGACCGGGCGAAGCACACTCCTACACCAACAATTTTCCCTACGACCCGAGCGTCGGCAATGTGCCCATTTCCGGCGCGTTGCTGTGGAGCGCGGTCAGCTTGCTGGTACTGCTCGCCGGCATATCGACCGTACTGCTGGCCTTCGGCAAGTTCGATTACCTGGGGTGGATCACCCGAGGCCACAACGTCAAGCCCCAGATGCTGCCCGGGCGTTCCAGTCCGGGGCAGAACGCTCTCGTGAAATTCTTCGTGGTAGTGGCGGTGCTGTTTCTGACGCAAACGCTGGTGGGTGCCGCGACGGCTCATTGGCGAGCCGACCCGGGCAGCTTTTACGGCATTCAGATCGAGCGCTTCCTTCCCAGCAATTTGACGCGCACCTGGCGTCTGCAACTGGCTATCTTCTGGATTGCCACCGCCTACGTGGCCGCGGCGCTGTTCCTGGGCCGAACCCTCCGAACGGATGAGCCAAAGGGGTTGGCAGGCTGGACGCATGTGCTCTTTGCTGCGTTTGCCGTGGTCATCTTCGGCAGCCTGCTGGGCGAATGGGCGGGTCAATCGCAGCTTCTGGGTCGGTGGTGGTTCTGGCTCGGCAACCAGGGCTGGGAGTATCTGGAACTGGGTCGGGTGTGGCAGATCTTGCTGGTCGCAGGTTTGTTCGCCTGGTTCGCACTGCTGTGGTCGCTGGTGCGCCCGCGAACGTTAGGCGACCCTGCCGCGAAACCCATCGTCAGGATGTTCCTGGTGGCGGCGCTGGCGATCCCTGCGTTCTACATCCCGGCGATGTTCTTCGGCGCGAAGACCAACTACACCGTGGTCGATACCTGGCGCTTCTGGATCATCCATTTGTGGGTCGAAGGCTTCTTCGAGTTCTTTGCCACCACGATCGTGGCGCTGACCTTCTTCCAGTTCGGGCTGACCCGCCGTAACGTGGCGCTGCGGGTGATCTACCTCGACGCGATCCTGTATTTTCTCGGTGGCCTGATGGGCACCGGGCATCACTGGTATTTCACGGGCCAGACCAACGTCAACATGGCGTTGTCGGCGTTGTTCTCGGCGCTGGAGGTGGTGCCGCTGACCTTGCTGACGCTGGATGCATGGGACTTCGTTCGCACCACGCGCGGTGAGCGTGACGCCGCGGGCAAGCAGATGGTCATCCCGCACAAGTGGGCGTTCTATTTCCTGATGGCGGTGGGCTTCTGGAACTTTGTCGGGGCGGGCATGTTCGGCTTCCTGCTCAACCTGCCGATCGTCAGCTACTACGAGGTGGGCACCATGCTGACACCGAACCACGCGCACGCTTCGTTGATGGGCGTGTTCGGCATGCTGGCGATTGCGCTGATGGTGTTCGTACTGCGCCAGACGAGCGACGATGCGCACTGGCCCGGCATCGAGAAGTACGTACGCTGCGCCTTTTGGGGCACGAACGCCGGACTCGCGATGATGGTGGTGATGAGCCTGTTCCCGGGTGGCCTGCTGCAGTTGTGGGACGTGCTGCAAAACGGCTACTGGCATGCGCGCAGCCTGGACTACGTCGGCAGCGAGCGATCGCACCTGATCGAGTGGCTGAGCCTGCCGGGCCATGTCGTTTTGATCGTCTTCGGCGCCGTTCCTCTGGTGATCGCGACGATCAAATGCTATTTCAACCTGCGTGTCGGGGAACGGAGCGATGAGGTCGAGCGGCTTCGATCTGCTTGACCGGCGCAGCCGGCGCGAATCCCAGGCACATCAGTGTGCTGCTCTTGCCGTTCGCCGCAGAATTGCAGCAAGGATCGCAGCGCCAGCCCGAAAGGGCCATGCTGCCGACAGCACGTGGCGATGATGTGATTCCGATTCGGAGTATTGCTTGCCTCGATGGCGCGACGGGTCGGGGGCATGGTCCATCGTTTCGAAAAGATCTGCGGTGTGACACGCGCTCTGGCGGGAGGCGAGCAAATCCCGCAACGTGCCTCAACGCATGAAAGGCAGTCAAACCATGCCGACATCTATTCCCGGACAGCCCGCTCCCGCACCCGACGCCGGTTTCGAAGCGCCGCTGGAAATGCTGTCGGCCTACCATCACCGCATCGAGCGGCAGTGCGCGACATTGGTGAAGCTGGATGCGCATCTGGGCTCTCACGGCGCCGATGCGCAAGCCGCCGCGGCAGCGACCGCCATACTGCGCTATTTCGATACGGCGGCCCGCGACCATCACGCCGACGAGGAAATCGATCTCTTCCCCGTTTTGATCGAGTCGATGGCCGGCTCAGACCCGGTCTGCATCCGCGAGATGGTGGGCGGCTTGATCATCGAGCATCGCGAACTCGACGCGCTGTGGCGGCGCCTGCGGCCCGCACTGCTGGAAATTGCGGCTGGCCGCGCCGCTGCGCTTTTGCACGCCGATGTGGACACCTTCGTGTCGCTGCAAGCGCGCCACACGGCGCGGGAAGACGACGAATTGCTGCCGATGGCCGGCCGCCTGCTCGGCGACGATGCGCTCGCGCAAATCGGACGCGCAATGCGCGAGCGGCGCGGGATTTTGTCGATCGATTGAACGGCGATGCATCGTCGCACTGACGAAACGCTATTATTTTGATAGCTGGTTGCGCAAGCCTGCATTGGAATGCAGGCACTTTTCGCTCAAATTGGTATGCGCAGCGCCCGCACCTGCTGCACGCCGCATTCTCTCAAGCCAACTGCCGGTGCCCGAGGATTTCCGGCGGCGCTGCGAACAGCGGTGCGGCCACCGCAATGGCTTTGGCGATGTGCTCGGTTTGCATGTGGGCCGCAGCGTCGGCTTCGGTTTTCCACGCTTCAACGGTGCGAAAAACATGCGGCGCATCGGCCTGCTGGTAGAGCGCGTAGCTGACGCAGCCTGCTTCCTTGCGCGATGCGAGGGCGAGTTCGAGCAGGATAGCTTTGCCAGCATCGGCCGACTCGGATTGGAAGACGATCAGGGCGAGAACGTGGTGCATGATTTTCTTTCGGGTGATGCGGGCGGCGCGAAGATGCGCGCCGATGATCGTAGCCGTCGGCAGGCTGCATGCCGTGATGGAGCGATGGGGCAATGGGGCAATGCCTACCCCGATCCGCAGCTTCAGCCGTCACCCGTGCTTGCCCGCTGTCCAGCCCTGCGCGCCAATCGCCTTGTCAGCCACCTTCGTCGGCACCGCCTCGAGCGGCGTCGCCATCGTGTCGTTCCAGCGATTGAGAAAGCCGAACAACGCGACGACACCGAGGATTTCGGCGATCTGGTTGTCGCTCCAGTGCTGCTGCAGCTCGGCGAACTGTTCGTCGGTCACTTCGTTCGGTTGGCTCGCGGCAGCGAGCGCAAAGTCGAGTGCAAGGCGCTCTTCGGGGCTGTAGTGCGGGCTGGCTTGATAGTTCCAGATGTCGGCGAGTTTGGCTTCGCCGACGCCAAAGTTCTTCGCGCCGAGCAAGGTGTGGGCCTGACAGTAGAGGCAGCCCGACGCCTGGCTCGCCAGATGGCCGACGAGGCGCCTGAATCCCAAATCGACCTCGCCTTCGGGGTCCATCGCAGCGGCGTTGAGTTGCGCCAGTGCAGCCACCAGCTTGGGCTTGCGCTGCATCGTGAGCACGCTGTTGGGCGTGAAGCCGAGCGTGGTCAGAAAAAAGTCGAAATGCGGCTGGAGCTCGGGCGTCGTTTCGGGTGGAAGCGGTTCGAGGCGGGGCATCGCAACTCCAGAATGGACGGCCGGAGTGGAGCGACCGGCCGGGGGTGTTTCAGCCGGCCGCGGCCGATCGCGCGGCCAGCGTGGCGGCAATCGCTTTTTCGATTTCGTTGCTGCCCTGCGCGGCGCCGCTGGCCGGCACCTGCTCGCCGGCACGGTCGGTTACTTCGAGCAGGCGCTCGACCAGCCGCTCGGGCGCACGCGAACCGTTGCCGATGAAGACGCCCTGCGTGAGCGTGATGTTGGCGGCCTCGAAGCTGCCGCCGCCTGCGCAGAGGATGGTGCGGGTCGGTGCGCCCTGCCCGGCCAATACCAGCATCGCGGGCACCACGGCTTCGGGCTTCAGCGCGTTGAGCGTCTCCTCGCGCATCAAACCCTCGGTCATGCGTGTGGCAGCGGTCGGTGCGAGGCAGTTGACCCGAATGTCGTACTTCGCGCCTTCCAGGCTCAGGGTCTGCATGAGCCCGACCAGCGCCATCTTCGCCGCACCGTAGTTGCTCTGGCCGAAATTGCCGTAAAGGCCCGACGACGAGGTCGTCATCACGATCCGGCCGTAGTTCTGCGCGATCATCTGGGCCCAGACGGCTTTGGTGCAGTGCACAGCGCCCATCAGATGGACGTCGACCACGAGCCGGAAGTCTTCGAGGTCCATCTTGGCGAAGGACTTGTCGCGCAGGATGCCGGCGTTGTTGACGAGCACATCGACCCGACCCCATGCGTCGACGGCTTCTTTCACCATCGCCTGGACCGCGTCGAAATCGGTCACCGAAGCGCCATTGGCCAGCGCCTCGCCACCCGCAGCGCGAATTTCGCGCACCACGGCTTTTGCCGCATCGGTCGATTCGCCGGCGCCGCTCAAACCACCACCGAGATCGTTGACCAGCACCCGCGCGCCCCGCGCAGCCAGCGCGAGCGCATGCTGGCGGCCGAGACCGCCGCCAGCGCCGGTGACGATGGCGACGCGGCCAGTGAAATCGAGCGGCATGAAATTCTCCTGACTGACGGGTTCCGCGACGAATTGCTTGCAAATTGCTTGCGATCAGGCAGCGAATGTAACGGAAAGCAGGCGTCCTGCGCGTGTCCGGCACGATTGTGCGAATGCTGTAGCCTGACAACAGCTTCCGGCCAGCGCAACCCTCGATCGGGCGGCGCCGGCTCCCCCCTTACATCGCAGCACAAGGAGTCCGCATGCAGATTCAAATCAACACCGGCAACGGCATCGACAACAAGGATTCGCTCGAAAGCTGGGCCGACGCTGAAATCAAGAATGCGCTGGCGCGTTTTTCAGAAGACGTGACCCGGATCGAAGTGCACCTGAGCGACGAAAACTCCGACAAGAAACACGGCACCGACAAACGGTGCGTGATGGAAGCACGGCTTGCGAACCATCAGCCGGTGGCGGTCGACCACCAGGCAGACACCCTGGACCAGGCGTTTCGCGGCGCCGAAGGCAAACTCAAGCGGCTGCTCGAAAGCACCCTCGGCAAACTCGACAAGCATCGCGACCGGGAATCGATCCGCAAGGTCGAGTTGCCCGAGTAAGGCGCGAATAAGGCGCGAATAAGGCGCGAATAAGGCGTGAACAGTGCGCGAACAGGGCCTGACCTGCGCCCGAGCAAAGCCCGGTTTCAGCCGGCCCTCCTCCGCAGCGCACGTCACTGCGCCGCGCCGCGCCGCGCCGCGCCTCAAGCGGGACTCAGCACCCGCAGTTCCATGCCGCGCACAAAATCCTTGGTCGCTGCCCGATGGGCTTTCATGTGCGGCGCTACGCCATGCGCCTTGAGCGCATCGACGCTTTCCCACTGCTCGACGACCGTGATGCTGTTTTCGCCGATGCGATGCTGATTCGGCAAATCGGTTTCAGCGTCGATCGCAGGCCCGTACGCCATGCAACCGGCTTCTGCGCGAACAGCCGACAGGTTCTTGCGCATCTCCTCGAGATACGCCTCGCGCTTGCCGGGCACGAGTTCGAGGGTGGCGATGACATGGATCATGAGAGGCTCCTTGGGGTTGGAAATTGGCGGGTTGGCAAAAAAAAAACGGGATCGGCGCGGCGCCTTCGGTCACGCGGTCATTCGGTCACGCGGTCATTCGGTCATTCGGTCATTCGGTCATTCGCGTCAGCGTCGAATCACGCATTGAGCAAGCCCATCATCGACTTGGCATAGCGCGTGCCTTCGGCGGCATCCGGCGGAAAGACCGCATCGATCTCGGCCAGCGCGGATGCGTCCAGCCTCACATCGAGCGCGCCGACGTTTTCTTCGAGATACTTGCGCCGCTTGGTGCCCGGAATGGGCACCAGATCGCCGCCTTGCGCGAGCACCCAGGCGAGCGCGAGTTGCGAGTGCGCGCAGCCGATCTTTTCGGCGAGTGCTTTGACCTTGTCGACCAGCGCCAGATTTTGTCGGAAGTTCTCGCCCTCGAAGCGCGGATTGCTGCGCCGGTAGTCGTCCGCATCGAAGTCGTCGGGCGAGCGGATTTGGCCGGTCAAAAAGCCGCGGCCGAGCGGGCTGTAGGGCACGAAGCCGACACCCAGCCGCCGGCAGGCCTCGAGCACGCCGTTGTGCTCGGGGTCGCGCGTCCAGAGCGAATACTCGGTTTGCAACGCCGTGATCGGATGCACTTTGCAGGCGCGCTCCAATGTCGCGGCAGAAGCCTCGGACAAACCCAGGAAGCGCACCTTGCCGGCACGCACCAGGTCGGCCATCGCACCGACCGTGTCTTCGATCGGCGTTTGCGGATCGACCCGGTGCAGGTAGTACAAATCGATCGTGTCGATGCCAAGGCGTTCAAGGCTCGCATCGCATGCACTCCGCACATACGCCGGGCTGCCATCGACACCGCGTTTGGTCGGGTCATGCGGATCGCGCACCAGGCCGAACTTGGTCGCGATTCGGACCCGTTCGCGCTCGCTGCGCAGCACCTTGCCGACCAGTTCTTCGTTGGTGTGCGGACCGTAGGCGTCGGCGGTGTCGAACAAGGTCACACCGAGATCGAGCGCGCGCCTGATCGTGGCGGTCGATTCGGCCTCGTCGCGCGCGCCGTAGAACTCGCTCATGCCCATGCAGCCGAGGCCGATGGCAGAGACTTCGAGACGGTTGCTTTCGCCTGAACCGAGGGTGCGCGTTTGCATAGCGAAGGTTCCTTGAACTGAGGTCAGTGCGCCACGTGGCGTTTGGCGGTTTTGTCCGCGCGTTCCAGCCCGTAGCCGAGCCGATCGGGCGACGTGTACTGCTGACGGTAAATTTCGAATGGCATGGTGTCGCCGGCTTCTATCTTTTCCGCATCGCGCCTGGATTGCGTCGCGGCCGCTTCGTAGCGCGCATGCGCGGCCGTATCGAAAGGCATCGCGAGTAATGCGCGTTGCGTTTCGAGCGAACGTTTGCTGATGAAAGCGTTGAAACCATTTTTCGGATCGCCCTCGAGCGCCGCCAGCAGTCGCGCCGATGGCAATGTGTCACTTGCGCGCAATCCCGCATCGGCTGCGCGCACCGCGTTTGCGTACTGCGCGCCGCCATGCGCTCGATCGAGTGCGGCCGCGATCGGCGCGCATTCGGCGATCAGCTCGAAGCCCCAGGCCGTGAGCGCGACTTCGTCGTCGCCACGCTCGAGCTTCAAGCCCGGCTCGCGACCGCGCGCCGCAGTGCGATGCTGATTGCGCCCGATCGCCGCGATTTCGCGCGGCGTGTCGGGCGGGCTGTCGGACAAGAGGCAGTGGAGCAAAAACACATCGAGAAAGCGCATCGTCGAGGCGGCGATACCGACCGGCTCGAAGGGGTCGAGGTCCATCAACCGCACTTCGACATATTCGACGCCGCGCTCGCGCAACGCATGCAATGGCCGCTCGCCCGGAAAGATCACGCGCTTGGGCCGGATCGTGCCGTAGAACTCGTTCTCGATCTGAAGCAAGGTGGACGCGAGCTGGTTGTAGTCGCCGCCCGGGCTTTGGATGCCGACAGCGGCATAGGCAGGGTAAGGCCGCGTCAATGCGTCTTCGAGCGACGCGCCATAGCCGTCGAGACTGTTGTAGCTCACTGCGAGCGACGCCTGCGCGTCGCTTTGATAGCCGAGCGGCCCCATCCGCAGCGACGTGGCATGCGGCAGGTGCATCGAGCCGGGACCGAGGGCTTGCAACGCATGCGGCCGGTCGGCGACGAAGCTCGAACACAAGGCCGGCGACGCGCCGAACAAATAGAGCAGCAAGAACGCATGCCGCCGGAAGTTGCGGATCAGCGCGAAGTACTGGTCGCTGCCGACACCCGGCAGCGACCAGTTGTAGTGAATGCCCGAAATGGTCTGCATGCGTCGACCGTAGCGATGCCCGAGCCCCATCCGGTAGACGCTTTTGGCGCGCCCGACGTTCGACGCGCCATAGCGCCCGAGCGGAATCGTCTCGTCGGTCGGCAGACCGCAGGGCATGCTCGACACCCACAGCATTTCATCGTCGCCTTGTGCTTCGAGCGCGCGGTAGACGAACTGGTGCACTTGCGTCAGTTCCGCCAATGCATCTTCGATGCCGCGATGCGCGCCGGTCACGATTTCGATCTGCGATTCGCTGAAATCGGTGGTCACGTGCGGATGCGTGAGCGCCGAGCCCAACGCGCGCGGATGCGGCGTGAGCGCGAGCGCGCCGTCGGGCTGGGCGCGCAGGCTTTCTTTTTCGATGCCGCGCCGAATCCCGACGAGATGATCGGCCGAGAGCGCGTCGAGCCGCGCCTGCAAATTGCTCATTTTTTGTGACCCATCCAACTCCGGGGGAGGAAACTTATCACGGGTGCGATGGCGCTGCTCAGACCGGACTTCACAGCCTAATATTCCCGTATGACCGATGCACGAAAAGTCAGCGCGCCCGCCGAGCGCAACCAGGCGCCGATTCTCGCGCTGCTGGGCAACTTGCTGCCCGCGCGGTGCCATGTGCTCGAAATCGCGAGCGGCACGGGTCAGCATGCGGCCGCATTCGGCGCGGCGATGCCGCACTGGCAATGGCAGCCGACCGATGCGGGTGACGCAGCGCTGCAGTCGATCGATGCCTGGCGCGCAGCGACGGGCGCTGGCAACGTCCGGCCAGCGCTGCAGCTCGACGTGCTGGCGCAACCATGGCCGGTGTCGGGGCCTTTCGATGCGGTCTTCTGCGCGAACATGCTGCATATCTCGCCGTGGGCTACATGCGCCGCACTGATGACCGGCAGCGCGGCTTGTCTTGCGCCCGGGGGATGGCTGGTGCTCTACGGCCCCTTCTTCGCGCGAGGCGTCGCGACGTCACCGGGCAATCTGTCGTTCGACGCGAGCTTGCGTGAGCGCGATCCGGCATGGGGCTTGCGGCAGGTCGGCGATGTCGCCCGGGAAGCGCGGAGCGCCGGCCTCGCGCACACCGCGACGGTTGCAATGCCGGCGAACAATCTGGCGCTGATTTTCAGATCGGCGAAGCGATTAGCTTAAGGATTGCTACATTTTCTGTAGCTGTCTGCGCAAGCAAGGCGGGCTTTTCAGCCCTTTTTCTCTCAAGAACTAGTTTTCGCTAAAAACCCGCCGCAACCAGCTACCCAAGTCGGCGATTTCCTCGATGCTCACCGAATGCTCCATCGGGTAGGCATGCCATTCGACCGGATAGCCCAGCGCCTGCAGCGCATCGCGCGACGCGACCGCGCGCGCGATCGGCACCACGCCATCGCGCTCACCATGGGCCTGGAAGATCGGCACATCGCGGTTCGCATCGCTGCGCTCGGCCGCGGTCGTGGCGGCCAATGGCAGATAGCCCGACAACGCGGCGATACCGGCAAGCCGCTCGGCGTGACGCAGCCCCGTGAGCAATGCCATTGCGCAGCCTTGCGAAAAACCGGCGACGACGATTCGGCGCGCCGGGATGCCGCGCCTTTTCTCGTTCGCGATCAATGCGTCGATGCTCGCCATCGAACGGCGCAAACCGGTTTCGTCCTCGCGCTGTACCAGGTCGGGGCCGAAAATGTCGTACCAGGCCGGCATCGCATAGCCACCATTCACCGTGACCGGCATGACCGGCGCATTCGGGAACACGAAGCGCACCGGGCCGACGCCGGTCAAATCGAGTTCGTTGCAGATCGGCACGAAGTCGTTGCCGTCGGCGCCCAGGCCGTGCATGAGGATCACCGCGGCGCCAGGATGGGGGCCGGTTTCGATTTCGATCGGAGGGATCGGAGGGAGGGACATGGATCTTCGACTTTCGATTGGAAATGGTTTGGCCAGGATGCCGTGTGGGCCGATGGCGCAAAGACGCGATTTTCGCTGACCTCACGCTGAGCTCGCCAGCGTCACACTGCGGTCATGTCATCGCACTCCGACCCCGACCTTTCTCTCGCGACGCCGAAGCTCGCACGCGTCAAATTTCGCGGCGCGGTTCTGGTCTGCGGCGACTGCGAGAAACGCAGCAGCGGCCCGAAAAAGCTGCGCGCCAAAGACCTTCGCAAGGACTTGAAACGCCAGCTCGGCCCGGCCCGTCATCAGTTGCGCATCGTCCAGACCTCGTGCCTCGGCCTGTGCCCGAAGAAAGCAATCGCGCTCGCGGCGCTGGCGCCGGAGCAGAGCGCCATAGCGGCAGAAGTCAAAACGCAGGCCGAAGCAGCTGCGTTCGCGGCTGCGGTCGCGGCCGCGGTCGCGCGATCGGCGAGTTGATGGGCCAGCATCGGCAAAATAGCGGCTCGTGAAACTCCTCGAGGACATCATCCGTGCTCACGCTCTGCGGCTTTTCCGCCAGTAACTATCACAACAAAGTCAAGCTCGCGCTGCTCGAAAAAGGCGTGCAATTCGAAGAGAAGCTCGCCTGGGTCGGCGAGATCGACCGCGATGCGTCGCCGCTCGGCAAGGTGCCTTATCTGCTGACCGATCAGGGCGCGGTCAGCGAGTCGTCGGCGATCTCCGAATACATCGAGGCGACCCATCGCGAAGTGCCGCTGTTGCCAGGAGACCCTTTCGCCGCTGCCAAGGTGCGCGAGCTTGTGATCTACCTCGAGCTGCATCTCGAACTGGTGGCGCGCGCGCTCTATCCCGAAGCGTTTTTCGGCGGCAAAGTCAGCGACGAGATCAAGCGCAAAACCGAGCGGCTGCTGCCGAAGAACTTGCTGGCTTTCGCGCGGCTCGCGCGCTTCGACGCACCGTTTATCGCCGGTGATGCTTTCACGCTCGCCGATTGCGCCGCGATCACGCACTTGCCTGCGGTCGCGAGTGCCGCCAAAGCGGTCTACGGCAACGACATGGTGGCGGCGATCGTGCCCGAGGTGGGCGGCTATTTGAAGCGTATGTCGGAGCGAGCGCACGTGCAAAAGGTGAATGCCGATCGCAAAGCCAACAACGCGGCCTTCATGGAGCACATCCGGCTGCTCTCGCAGAAGCGCTAGATGCTATCTTTTAAATAGCTGTCTGCGCAATCCCAGTGGGCGTTTCAGCCACTTTTCTTATAAATTCTTGCAGTCGACTCATTCGAACTTCGGCGCCCTCTTCTCGCGCAGCGAAGCCACGCCCTCCTTCGCGTCGGCGCCTGCGAAACCCAGAAATTCGAGCGCCAGCGAGGCATCGAAAGCGGGGCCGGCCTGGCGCAGCCAGTTGTTGAGCGCGAGCTTGGTCAGGCGAATCGCGCTCTGGCTGCCGGCGGCGAGTCGATCGGCAATCTGGTAGGCGCGCGGCAGCAATTGATCGGCATCGACAGCGAGCGACACCAGCCCGATGCGCTCGGCTTCCTCGCCACTGACCGGCTCGCACAAGAGCAAGTGATATTTCGCCTTCGCCATGCCGCACAACAGCGGCCAGACGATCGCCGCGTGATCGCCCGCCGCGACACCCAGCCGCGTATGGCCGTCGACGATCTTCGCGTCGCGCGCCGCGATCGAAATATCGGCCAGCAAACCCGCGACCAGTCCGGCGCCGACCGCCGGGCCATGCATCGCGCTCACGATCGGTTTGTCGCAATCGATGAGGTTGTAGACCAGGTCGCGCGCTTCCTTGAAGATCCGCATCCGAACTTCGTGATCGCGCGTCATGTCGTCGACCAACGCGAGATCGCCGCCACCCGAAAAACCGCGCCCTTCGCCGCGCAGCACCGCGCAGCGCACGCTGTCGTCGGCTGCGACGTCGCGCCAGATGAGGGACAGCTCGCGGTGCCCGTCGTGGCCGGCGGTCGGCAGTTTGCCGTTGCCGGCGCGCATTTGAATGTCGAGCACGTCGCCATTCGCACCGCGATGCGTGATGGCGAGGGTCTGGTAGCGGGTGTAGTCCATCGAATTTCCTCGGGTTTCCAGGTCGCATCATGCGGCAGCCGATCTGCAACGCAATTTGCTATTGAATTTGTAGCTGCCTGCGCACGACCGGCAAGCGCTGCAGCCACATTTGTTTCGTAAAATCAAGCCATGAACAAGCTCGGAGAATTTTCCTGAGAGCCGCCCAGCCCGTGCGCATCGAAGACATCGCGCAATTCGATGCGGTGATCGACGCACGCTCGCCGGCCGAGTTCGCGATCGACCACATTCCGGGCGCTGTCAACTGCCCCGTCCTCGACAACGACGAGCGCCGCATCGTCGGCACGCTCTACAAGCAGCAAGGCGCTTTCGAGGCGCGGCGGGTCGGCGGCGCGATGGTCGCGGCCAATCTCGCGACCCACTTGCGTGAGCACTTCGCCGACCGGCCCGCGAACTGGAAGCCGCTCGTCTACTGCTGGCGTGGCGGAATGCGCAGCGGCTCGATGGTGACATTGCTGCGGCTCGTCGGCTGGGACGCGCAGCAACTCGCAGGCGGCTACAAAACTTGGCGCCGCCATGTAATCGACCAGATCGAAGCGCTGTGCCCGACGCTCGATTTACGAACGGTCGTCGGCGCCACCGGCAGCGCCAAAACGCGCGTGCTGCAAGCGCTGGCCCGCAATGGTCATCAGGTGCTCGACCTCGAAGACTTCGCCGTCCACAAAGGCTCGCTGCTCGGCGACGTACCCGGCATCGCGCAACCGTCGCAGACCGCGTTTGAAACCCGCATCGCCGAAACGCTGGACCGCATCGATCCGACGCGACCGGTTTACGTCGAAGGCGAAAGTCGCCGCATCGGCCGCCTCAACGTGCCCGGGCCATTGATCGAACGCATGCGCGCCAGTGCCTGTATCGAGATCGACGCGACATCCGAAGCGCGGATCGCCTATCTGCTGCGCGACTACGCCTACCTCGGCGACGATCCCGCGCAGCTCGCGCGGCAGCTCGGCTTGTTGAAAGAACTGCGCGGCAAGGAAGTCATCACGCGCTGGCAGGGCTGGGCCGCGCAGCGCGAACTCGCACCGCTATCCGCCGAACTCACCGCGCTGCACTACGACCCGGCCTATGCCAAGTCGCAAAGCACGAACTTCGCGCGCTGGGGCGAGCGCCGGGTGATCCGGGTGGACGATTTGTCGGAGGCGGCGATCGAGGCGTTGGCGGTGGAGGTGGCTGGGCTGGGGTGAATCCCATTCGGACCACCGGACGCAGAAGACGCAGAGGTTTCGCAGAGGACGCAGAAGGAATACCAAAAAGAATTTTGTTGACTCGGGTAGATGTGGCGCCTGCGACGGCATCGAGAGCCGCCTAGGTGACAAGCTGCATTGGCTCCGGAATGAGTGCTACTGAAATAGTAGCTACGTGCGCACGCACAGAGGGCGTTTCACATACTTTTTATGTATTTTTCTGCGCCTTCTGCGAAACCTTTGCGTCCTCTGCGTCCGGTAGTCCGATTCCGCATTTCAGCGCCTCCCCAGCACCTTCTTCCCGACTTCGACCACCGCGAGCACGATCGCACCGGCGGCGAGGCCGACGGCGGCATTCGCGAGCTGGCTGGCGAGGGCGCCGGCGATGCCGCCGATGTCGGCGCTGAAGGCTTCGAGCGCATGGCCGATGGCCGGCAGGCCGTGCACGAGGATGCCGCCGCCGACCAGGAACATCGCGATCGTGCCGACCACCGACAGGCCCTTCATGAGCCAGGGCGCGGCCGCGACGATCGCGTGGCCGAGCGCTTGCTGCATTTCGCTCTGGCGTTGGGCGAGCCACAGCCCGGCATCGTCGAGCTTGACGATGCCTGCGACCAGGCCGTAGACGCCGATCGTCATGACGATCGCGATCGCCCCCAGCACGCTGAGCTGGGTCAGAAAGGACTGGCTCGCGACGGTGCCGAGCGTGATCACGATGATCTCGGCCGACAGGATGAAATCGGTTCGCACCGCGCCCTTGATCTTTTCTTTTTCGGCCGCGACCACGTCGACTTTCGGATCGGCGACCGCCTTTTTGTGCTGCGCCGCTTCGGCGTCGGCAACGCCCTTGTGCAGAAAGCGGTGCGCGATCTTTTCGAACCCCTCGAAGCAGAGGTACGCACCGCCGACCATCAACAGCGGCGTGATGACCCAGGGCGCGAACGCATTGATCGCGAGCGCGGCCGGCACCAGGATCGCCTTGTTGATGAACGAGCCTTTCGCCACGGCCCAAACCACCGGCAATTCGCGGTTGGCTTTGACGCCGGTGACCTGCTGCGCGTTGAGCGCGAGGTCGTCACCGAGCAAGCCAACGGTTTTTTTGGCTGCGATCCGGGTCAGCAGCGACACATCGTCCAGAACCGACGCGATGTCGTCGAGCAGCAGAAAAAGACTGGCGGCCATTGCGAATCGGTGGTTGGCGATCGCGCGCCGCTCAAACCGTGCGCTTGAGCCGCACTTCCTCGATCTTGGCGCCGGCGATCGGCACCGTCTTTGCCGTGTTCATCTCGCGCTTGAAGCCGGCCAGTTCGAAGAAGCGCAGCGCGCGGTCGTTGCGCAGCGGCACCCAGGCCGTGACATTCGTGCATTCCTCTTCGCGCAGGCCGTCGCGCGCGGCGTCCCACAGCGCCACGCCGACGCCCTGGCCCCAGAACTCGGGCAGTACGTAGAGCGACCAGATTTCGCCGGTCGTAGCCGGTGTTTTCGGATCGCGCGAGCGGTCGTAGCCGACGAAGCCCGCGACCTGCTCCTTGCCGGCCTCGTCAACGCTGAACGCGAGGTGCACCTGCGGCTCGCTGAACTCGATCGCCTCGCGCCATTTGGCTTCGCGCGTGGCGGGCGCCAGCGCGCGCAACTGCTCTTCGTGCAGCAATTCCGCGTAAGCCGCACGCGCGGCGAGCGAATGAATTTCGGCGACGGTTTTGGCGTCGCGCAATTTGGCGGGTCGGACCTGGAATTCGGGCATGGTGAAAGAGTTGCTGAGAAGCTGCTGAAAGTGTGGGAGTGCGAATAAGCCGGGCCGGGGGCGCGCGAAGGCCGAACTGTGAAGCGAGGTTTCAGCTATTGTCGCAGCGCCGCTAAACTGCGCGCGACGCGCCGAATCCGGCGCAAAAAATGGAGTTCATCATGGCCAAGGGTCAACAGCGTTCCAACAAGGAAACCAGGAAACCGAAAAAAGACACGTCGCCGCCCAAGCCGGTCGCGCCGCTGTCCACCGAGCCGATGCGCACGATGACCACCGCGGTCATTCCGCGCGGCAAGAAAGAGAAGTAGACCGATCGCCGCCCGATGGCCGTTGGCCGTTGGCGGAGATTGAAGATTTACACGAAAAAGGCCTGAAACGCCGGTTGCGCATGCGCAGGCAGCTATTTATTTTGTAGCGCTTCAGCTTGGATGCGATCGCGCCGGGTCAAGTTGGGAAAGACCCACACCCAGGCCAGCGCGATCAACATCGTGCCGGCGCCGCCCAGCACCACCGAGGCGACGGGGCCGATGAGCGCGGCGGTCGCGCCCGACTCGAATTCGCCGAGCTGGTTGCTTGCGCCGATAAAGATCGAATTCACCGCGCCGACCCGCCCGCGCATCGCATCGGGCGTTTCGAGTTGCACCAGGGTTTGGCGGATGACGACATTGAGCATGTCCGCGCCGCCCGACACGGCGAGCGCCAGCAGCGACACTGCGAAGCTGCGCGACAGCCCGAAAATCACCATGCACAGGCCGAAGACGCCGACCGCTGCGAGCAGCCGCCGGCCGATGTGGCGCTCGATCGGCCAGCGCGTGAGCACGACCGACATGGCCAGCGCGCCCACCGCCGGCGCGCCGC
Organism: Variovorax sp.; assembly: GCA_965218415.1. GTDB lineage: Bacteria > Pseudomonadota > Gammaproteobacteria > Burkholderiales > Burkholderiaceae_C > Variovorax. Next base: position 1,350,080 of record CBDCKT010000003.1, on the reverse strand, counting down.
GCAACAAGCCCAGGCCCCATGGACCGGTGGCCAGAATGTCCCTGGCAAAAATCGGCAGCAATGCCACCGCGCCGCCCAGCAGCACCGCGAACAAGTCGAGCGACATCGCGCCGAGCACCACCTTGCGCCGCCAGATGAACTCGACACCCGCCAGCACGGTGCGGCGGCTGATCGGCTCGCGCGGTGGCGGGACGTGGACGACCCCGATGTGCGCGACCCACCCCGCGGCGAGCAAAAACAAGAGCAAGCTCGCACCGTAGACCAGGCCCGAGCCGCCGACGAACAGCAGTCCGCCGAGTGCCGGTCCGCCGATGATCGCGGCCTGCAAGCCTGCCGAACTGAACGCCATCGCACGTGGCAGCAGCAAGGGCGGCACCAGCATCGGCGTGAGCGCCTGCTGCGCGGGCATTTGAAAGCTGCGCACGGCGCCCAGCACCAGTGACAATCCGAGCAATAGCCCGCGCGAATCCCAGCGCACGCCCGCAACGAGATGCAGCGCTGCCGGCCCCAGCACGGCCACCAGCAATGTCGCCGCGACCAGCCCCTGAACCAGCAGGCAGCGCGCCAGAATCTTCGTGCGATCGTGACGGTCGACCACCTGCCCCGCGACCAAGGCCAGCAGCAATGCCGGCACGAACTGCGCGAGCCCGACCAGGCCCAGATCCCACGCGCTGCCGGTCAGGTCGTACATGTGCCAGCCGATCGCGACCATCAGCATCTGGGCCGCCGAGGTGCCCGCGAGCCGGGCGCGCCAGAGACGCATGAAGGGTGCGAGTCGGGTCAGGTCGGCGAAGCGCACCGCAGAAAGAGCGGTCGGCGCGGCCGCAGTATCGGGAATCGGCATGCGGGGCGAAGCATAGCGGCGCGGCGGCGGATTCGCGGGGGCGACCGGTATCGATGGATCTATCCGGGGGTCGAATCCGGTTAAGGTCGTGCCGCGCGCAGTGGACGCAATAGCGTCCGAGGCTGCGGCGCCTGAATCCATCCGCACCGATGACTGCCCTGCCTGCGTTCGGCAACCCGTCTCTTTTGCCGCCTCTTTTGCCGCCTCTTTTGCCGCCTCATTCGCTGGCTGATTCGACAGCCCCCGCTGCCGATCGCACCGACTGCCCGATCGCGCCGGATGCGAAGGCCTTCATCATGCAATGCCTGGTGTATGCCGACGCACACCTGCTGGTATTCGACAAGCCGGCGGGTCTGCTCTGCGTCCCCGGTCGCGGCGCCGACAAGCAGGACGTGCTCATCACGCGCGTGCAGACGGTCTGGCCCGATGCCCTGGTGGTGCACCGGCTCGACATGGCGACCAGCGGCCTCGTCTTGATGGCGCGCAGCCGCGACGTACAACGCGCGCTCGGCGATGCTTTCGCCGAGCGCCGGATCGATAAGCGCTACGAGACGATCGTCGACGGACGGCCGTCGGAGAATCCAGGGTCCGACGGCTGGTCGCTGATCGACGCACCGCTGATGGCCGACTGGCCGCGCCGGCCATTGCAGAAAATCGACCCGCTCGGCAAACCCAGCCAGACCCGCTGGCGACTGTTGCGTTACGACCCGGTTGCAAACGCGAGCCATCTCGAACTCGCGCCGCTCACGGGGCGCTCGCATCAGTTGCGACTGCACCTCGCATCGCTCGGCCATCCGATCTTGGGCGATGCGCTGTATGGCAACGAACAGATTGGCGATCGCGCGCCGCGCATGCTGCTGCACGCGCGGACGCTGGCCTTCGTGCATCCTGCAAGTTCAAGCGACGAGCCGATGCGAATCGACCGACCGGGTCCGTTCTCGATTCGGTCGGAAGCGTGCGATCTACCGGTCGATTCCTGACGAGGATGGATCCGCGCCAGCACCAGAGCAGGCGCGACTTGCTATCGAAAAAATAGCTGTCTGCGCACGTCCATCGGGCGTTTCGGGCACTTTTTATCTAAACCTGGCGCCTGGCTGCGCGCTGCAGCGGCTCAAGCGGGCGGCGGCGCCCGATCGGCGTCAGAAGCCGCCACTTCACCTTTGACGACCAGCACCGGCATCGGTGCGTCCTGCAGCACGCGCTGCGTCACGCTGCCGAGCAAGAGTTTTTCGAGTCCGCTGCGGCCGTGCGAGCCCATGACGATCAGGTCGGCACCGAGCGACTTGGCGGTATCGACGATGCCTTCGTGCACGACGTGACCGTCGATGACGCGCTGCTCTGCGTGCAGGCCTTCGGCGGCGAGCATCTCGACACCGCGCGCGAGCGCTGTTTTGGCGCTGGCGGTGGCGGCGGCGAGGTACTCGTTCTGTCCCAACGCGTAATCCGCGCCGACACCGATGAACGGATAGTTGTCGATCACGTGGACGAGGGTGATCGCGCTGTCGAAAGCCAGCGCCAGCGCACTCGCCTTGCTCACCGCGAGCATCGACATGTCGGAGCCATCGACTGGCACCAGGATGTGATTGAACATAGTGACCTCCTCCTCATACCGGCCATCCGGCCGTGACCGCTGCTTCGGGGGCATCGACGGCGCCCCGGACGCCGCCGCCCCAGTGTGCGCCCGCCCGTCATGGCGCTCGGCGTTTACCCCTGCAGCGCGGTGGAGAATACGGCATCCGGCGTGCCTTGCGCCGACAGCGCGTCGCCCTGAAAGGCCCGGCTTCGGCAGGTCACGACCAACGTGTCTCGCCAGCCTGATTGGCCTTCGGCGAGCGGCTGAATCGGCGTCGATTCATGAATCACGCGCGTGTCGTCCAGCAATAGCACGCTCCAGGGCGCTGTCATCGTGAAGCGTTCGCCGCGACGGCCTGCGGCCTCGAAGACGCGGGTTTCGCCGCCCTTGACCTGATGCCGTGCGACGAGGGCCACCGCCACCAGGTCGACCCCATCACGGTGCGCGCCTTCGGGTGTCGGGCGGCCGATGCCACCGGCCGTATCGATGCGGAACTGGTGCGCCTCGACGAACCAGGGCTGCGCGCCGCGCAGCTCGCTCGCCACCGCTGCGAGTTTTTGCAGCAGACGCTGCCAGCCGACCTGCTGCGTCACCGAATCCTCGACCGGCGCGAACCAGCGCTCCATGCCGCCGTGCAATGCGTTGTATTCGACCGGCTGCCAGTGCGCCCGCTGTGGAATCGGCGTGATCGCATCGCCATCGATGCGAAACGACGCATGGCGGCGCTGTCGATAGCGGCCGCCGTCCTTCAGGTAGTCGTCGGGCGGCAAGTCGTTCCAGCTCGGCGCGAGCGCGGACAACGCGTCGAGCGGCCAGGCCAGCCAATTCGCCACCGCCGATGGCGCGAGCACCGCGTAGCCATCCAAGCGCAAGGCATCCGCCAATTCGGGTAACGGCGTGAACGGCGGATCGAAGACCGCAGCAGCCCCTTCGGGCGTCGCAGACATGGCCTGAACCGACCCGGCAGCGTTCACTGCGCGACCTTGACGCCTTTCCAGAACGCCACGTGGTCGCGGATATTTTCGGCTTCGGGCTTCGGCTCGGGGTAGTACCAGACCGCATCGGCATTGAGTTCGCCATCGACCAGCAGCGAGTAGTAGCTCGCGGTGCCCTTCCAGGCGCAGGTGGTTTTGTGGTTGCTGAAGGTGACGTAGTCGCGGTTCAGCGTATCGACCGGAAAGTAGTGATTGCCTTCGACCAGTACGGTGTTGTCGCTTTCGGCGATGGTGGTGCCGTTCCAGGTTGCTTTCATGATGCGCCTCTCGCTTGGGAAAAAGGGAAAAGACCCATTTTTGCACGCGGTTCGGGCAAGTCCCGCTCGCCTTTCGCGCCGCTCGAGAGCTCAGCCAGGCGCCTGCAACCAGTGGACGCTGAAAAGCCGGGCTTCGTCGGTCCAGACGGCGCCGGGACGAAAGCCCGCGCGCATCGCGATCCGGCGCAGGCTTTCGACAGTGAACTTGTGCGAGCTTTCGGTATGCAGGGTTTCGCCCTCGCGGAAATCGAAGGCTTCGCCGTCGAGCACGACGCGCTGGTCGCGGCGCGCGATCAAATGCATCTCGATCCGCTGCAGCGGTGCGTTGTAGAACGCGCAATGGCCGAAGCCATCCAGGTCGAAGTCGCTTCCCAACTCGCTGTTCGCGCGCGCGAGCAGGTTGAGATTGAATTCCGCGGTCACGCCGGCCGAGTCGTTGTAGGCCGCGTGCAGCAACGCGGGTGCCTTGACCAGATCGGCGCCGACCACGAGCGCGCCACCGCGCAGCAAGCCTGCAGCCTGCTCGAGGAACTGAAAGGCTTCCTCGGGGTTGAAATTGCCGATCGTCGAACCCGGAAAGAAGCCGATCCGGCGACCGTTTCCGGCGCCGGCCGGCAGCGCGAAAGACTGGGTGTAGTCGGCCGCGATCGGCACCACCTCGAGCGCCGGATAGTCCGCGCGCAATCGCTGTGCCGAAAGCGCGAGGTGCTCGCCCGATATATCGATCGGCACGAAGCGCCGCGGTGCATCGAACGCATCGAGCAGCAAGCGCACCTTGGTCAGCGAACCCGCGCCGAATTCGACGATCTCGGCGCCGGGGCCGGCCAGCGCCGCGATGTCGCCCGCATGCGCGCGCAGGATCGCCAGCTCGGTGCGCGTCGGGTAGTACTCGGGAAGCGCACAAATCCGGTCGAACAAGGCCGATCCCCGCGCGTCATAAAAGTATTTGGGCGGAATGCCGCGCGGCGCATGGCGCAGCGCCTGCGTCATGTCGCGCAGGAATTCCGGATTGCCCGCACCTGCGCGATCCGGGCGAACCTGCGATGCGAGTTCGGGATTGCGCATCAAATATCCCGGGCCAGGCGAAGGCCCGAGAACTGCCAACGGGCTGCCGGCGGAAAAAAGTTGCGGTAGCTCGGCCGGGAGTGGCCTTCGGGTGTCGCCATGCTGCCGCCGCGCAGCACGAGTTGTCCGACCATGAATTTGCCGTTGTATTCAGAGGCGACGCCCGGCATCGGTTTGAATCCCGGATAGGGGTCGTACGAGGACCGGGTCCATTGCCATGCGTGGCCGGTCGCTTCCAACAATGCGCCGGTCGCGCAGGCAACTTCCCACTCCTGCTCCGTCGGCAAGCGTGCGCCGGACCATTCGGCATAAGCAGCGGCTTCGTAGAAACTCAACTGCGATACCGGCGTTTCGGCTTCGAGCGGCTTCACGCCATGCACCCCGAATACATGCCAGCCGGACCCGGGCGGCTGCACCGCGCCATCCTGCAAGGTCAGTCGGGCATCGTCGGCGGCCAGCCAATACGGCGGTGCCTGCCAACCGTCAGCCTGGACCGCGGCCCAGCCGTCGGAGAGCCACAGCTCGGGCCGCTGATATCCGCCGTCGGCAATGAACTGCGCGTATTCGCCGCAGGTCACGAGCCGACTCGCGACCTCGCATGGCTGTAGCAAGACCGCATGGCGCGGTCCTTCGTTGTCGAACGAGAAATCGCCGACCGACGCGCCGGCATCGGTCCCGATCTCGTACCGATCGCCATCGATGCGTATCCACCGCGCTGGCGCCGGCGCGTGTGCGAGGCGCAGCGAGGGGCTGGCCGCGGGCCACATCGCCGGCAGCGCCGGATTGCACGACATCGCGTGCAGCATGTCGGTCACGATCAGTTCCTGATGTTGCTGCTCGTGGTGGAGCCCGAGCATCACGATGTCGCGAACGGTTTGCCGGTCATCGTCCGAAGCACTCTGCATTGCGTCGAGCAGGCTCATCACGCCCGCATCGACCTGCCGGCGATAGGCATGCACCTCATCGAGCGATGGCCGGGTCAAAAGGCCGCGTTGCGGCCTGGGATGACGCGGCCCGAGCGATTCGTAGTAGGAATTGAAAAAGTAATGAAAGCGCGGATCGAAGCTCTGATAGCCGGGCGAATGCGCTTTAAGCAGGACAGTTTCGAAGAACCATGTCGTGTGCGCGAGATGCCACTTCGCAGGACTGGCATCGGGCATCGACTGGATGCACTGGTCTTCGGCCGACAAAGCTTCGGTGAGCGCCAGACTGTGTGCGCGAACCGCGTTGTAGCGAACGCTGTATGCGTCTGTTGCCGAAGCGGGCTGCACTGGCGAAGTTCGATTTGGTTTCATCAAGGTTCGTAGGGAGACGCCAACATGGGTTTTTAGCGCAGTGCACAGCGCGATGCCCGTAGGACGAGCGCGCGGCTCCAGAGCCGTCGTTCACCATAATGAAGCATGAACGATGCAACACGCAGCGCTGAAGTCACAAAGCCACACGTTGTGATCGTCGGTTGCGGCTTCGGCGGATTGGCAGCTGCACGCGCACTGCAGAACAAGGCGGTTCGCATCACATTGATCGAGCGAACCAATCACCATTTGTTTCAACCTTTGTTGTATCAAGTGGCAACCGCGGGCCTCGCCGCCCCTTCGATCGCGGCGCCGGTGCGCTGGCTGTTCCGGCGCCAGCCAGCGGTGGCAACGCTGCTCGGCGAAGTCGAAGCCATCGATGCACGAGCGTGCGCCGTGGTGCTCGACGATGGTTCGCGCATTCACTACGACCACCTGATCGTTGCAGCGGGCGCGGTCGACAATTATTTCGGCCACGACGAATGGGTGCGTTCCGCACCCGGGCTCAAGACTTTGGCCGATGCGTTCGAAATCCGGCGCAGGGTGTTGATGGCTTTCGAAGCGGCGGAGCGCGAGCACGATCCGGCGCGCCAACGCGCACTGCTGACCTTCGCAGTGATCGGCGGTGGACCCACCGGGGTCGAGATGGCCGGCACCCTGGCCGAGATCGCGCACCACACGCTCGAAGGCGAGTTCCGCCATATCGATCCGGCCAGTGCGCAAATTCTGTTGATCGAAGGCGGAGCGCGCATTTTGCAGGCGATGCCCGAAAAGCTGAGCCAGCGTGCGCTCGATCAGTTGAACAAGCTCGGTGTAGAAGTCCGGTTGAATGCGAAAGTGAGTGCGATCGACGAGGCGGGTTTACAGGTCGAATCGCCTCCCAGCCTAGATGGCGCAAGCGCAGTCAGCTATCGAATAGATAGCAAATGCATCATCTGGGCGGCCGGTGTGGCCGCTTCGCCGCTGGGCCGCAAGATCGCCGAAGCGACTGGCGCGACCTGCGATCGAGCCGGCCGGATTGAAGTGCTGCCCGACCTCAGCCTGCCGGGCCATCCCGAAATCAGCGTCATCGGCGATCTGGCCGCTGCCAAAAGCCATGTGCCGGGCAAGCCGCCCGCACCGGTGCCCGGCGTTTCGCCCGCGGCCAAGCAGATGGGCGCCACGGCCGCGCACAACCTGCTGCGCCGCATCGCCGGCGAGCCGACCGAAGACTTCCGCTACGCCGACTACGGAAATCTCGCGACGATCGGCCGGAACGCAGCGGTCGTCGATCTGGGCACGCCGTTCGGGCCATTGCGTTTCAGCGGGCGAGTGGCATGGCTGTTCTGGCTCTTCGCCCATCTTTACTTTTTGATCGGCTTTCGCAATCGCCTCGTCGTCATGCTCGACTGGGCGAGCGCTTACTGGAGTTTCAATCGGCAGGCGCGCGTGGTGGCGCAGGTCGAACCGCGGCCGGAGCATTCAACCCCCGACGAGAACGAGCGCGCGTAACCAACCCGCGAACCCGTCCGAAGTGAGAGGGAGCGATGCCAGTCCGACGCGGGCCCATCGCGCTTTGTCGCTTGTAAGCTGTTCAATGCTGCTTGATGAATCCCCTCTCTCAATGCGCCCGCCCCGAAACCAGCGCGAACGCCTCGACCGTCTGAAAGCGCGCATGGAGCGCACCGGCCAATGGTCGAACGCGCAGATCGCGGGCCGCCGCTGGGCGATCGGCTGCGTTTCGCTCGAGATCACGCAGCGTTGCAATCTCGATTGCACGCTGTGCTACCTGTCCGAGAGCGCCGAAGCCGTGCGCGATGTGCCGCTCGAGGAGTTGTTCAGACGCATCGACGAAATCGCGCTGCACTTCGGGCCGAACACCGACGTGCAAATTTCAGGCGGCGATCCGACCTTGCGCGACCGCGCCGAGTTGTCGCAGATCGTTCGTCGTGTGCGATCACGCGGCATGCGCGCCTCGCTCTTCACCAACGGTATCCTGCTCGATCGGGCCTGGCTCGCGCAACTGGCCGAAGACGGGCTCAACGACGTCGCCTTCCATGTCGACATGACGCAGCAGCGCAAGGGCCATGCGAGCGAGTCCGAACTCGACGCCGTGCGTTTGCGCTACATCGACATGGCGCGCGGATTGCCGCTGTCGGTGATGTTCAACACCACCGTGTTCGCCGGCAACATGCACGAAATCGCCGCAGTAGCCGCGTTCTTCGTGCGGCACAACGACGTGGTGCGGCTCGCATCGTTCCAGCTCGGCGCCGACACCGGCCGCGGTACGGTGGCGGGACGCGATCCCGTTTCGGTGACGCAGGGCACGGTCTGCGACGCGATTGAGGCCGGCGCCGGCCTGCGGCTCAATTTCGACGCGCTGCAAGGCGGCCATCGGGCCTGCAATCGCTACGCAGTCTTGCTGTCGGTCGGCAGCACGCATTTCGATGCGCTGGCCGATGGCGCTTTCGCCGCGCGGGTGATGCAAAAGACCACCGATGCGACGCTGGCGCGCGACCAGGGATGGCGCGGTGCCTGGGCGCTGGCGAGCGCGGTCGTCCGCGAACCCGCGCTGTGGCCCGGCTTCGCGCGGCAGGCACTGCGCATCGGCGTGGGTTTGATCGGCGCATCGCCCGGCCGACCCGCCACGCGCCTCGTTCGATGGCCGAAGGTGCGCAAGATTTCGTTTTTCGTTCACAACTTCATGGACGCGTGCGCGCTCGATGCCGAGCGGATCGACGCTTGCGTGTTCATGGCGGCCACGGCCGAGGGCCCGATGTCGATGTGTGCCTACAACGCGGAGCGCGAACGCATTTTGCTCAAGCCGACGCTTCTGGCCAACGGCGCGCAATGGCGCCCGCTCGCAGTGGCGCCGGATGCCCAGGGCGAAGTGCGGATTCCGCTCAAGTGGCTCAAGGGCAGGTCGCGCGAAGCCGCGATGGAGGCGCTCAAGGGCGTTGGCGCAAAGGCGCCCGCATGAGCCCGCCGGGGCGGGTTCGACGCGGTCTGACAGTCGGGCTCGCGTCGCTGAGTTTGCTTCTGGGCGCCTGCAGCACGCTGGTGAAGCCGCCCGGCGACGCAACGTCCGAAACAGCCGGGACAGCTGGAACGGCCCGCGACGGCGCGGCCGCGCCATCTCTGGCGCAAGCAAAGGCCGGCTATGCGCGGGTGCTGCAAAAGCATGTGAATGCACACGGCGAGGTCGCATTCGCCGCCTTGCGGGACGACGCCACGCAAAGCGGCCTGCCCGCGCTCGAAGCCTACGTGCGCGCGATCGCGGTCACGCCGCTGGATGCCGCGCCAACACAAGATCTGCGTCTTGCGCACATGATCAACGCCTACAACGCGCTGTCGATGTACAACGTGATTGCTTTGGGTATTCCAGAGTCGCACGATGGTTTGGCCAAGCTGCGGTTCTTTTTCTTCCGCGAGTTCGAGATCGGCGGCAAGCGACGCTCGCTCTACAGGTTCGAAAGCGACGTCATCCGCAAACTAGATGAGCCGCGAATCCATTTCGCGCTCAATTGTTCAGCCGTGTCGTGCCCGGTTCTGCCGCGAAGGCCTTTTACCGGCGAGGCGCTCGACGCCGAACTCGATCGCGAAGCGCGGGCCTTTTTTGCGCGGCCAGCCAATCTGCGGATCGATGATGCCGAGCGCACGGTCTACCTCAGCGAGATCATGAAGTTCTACACAAAAGACTTCGTGCCGCCCCATGCGCCGAACTTGATCGCCTACGTGCAACGCTATGTCGACCGGCCGATTCCACCCGGTTTCGCCGTGGCATTCACGCCTTACGACTGGACGATCGCCAACAGCGGGCGGCCACGGTAGCGGCCGGCTCAACCCATCAGCAGCTTCGGCAACCAGGTCGCGAGCTGCGGAAACACGCACAAGAGCACGATCTCGACCACCATGCAGATCATGAAAGGGAACGCGCCCTTCAGGATGGTCGGCAGGCTCACGTCGGGTGTGATGCCGTTGATCACGAACAGGTTCAGGCCGACTGGCGGCGTGATGAGACCGAGTTCCATGTTGATCGTGAGCACCACGCCGAACCAGATCGGATCGAAGCCGGCCGAAAGAATCACCGGCATCAGGATGGGTGTGGTCATGAGAATGATCGCGGCCGGCGGCAAAAAGCAACCCGCAACCAGCAGCAGCAAATTGATCGCCGCGAGCACCAGCCATTTGTTCGCATGCATGTCGGCGATCGAGCCTGCAACGGCCTGCGTAACTTGCAGCGACGACATCATGTAGCCGAACAGAATGGACGTGCCGATGATCATCAGCAGCATCCCCGATTCGCGCAGTCCGTCGCGCAGGATGAGCCACAAGTCCATCGGCTTCCAGACGCGGTAGATCGCGATCACCATCGCGAGACACAACGCCGCGCCGACCCCGGCTGCCTCCGACGGCGTCGCGATGCCGCCGTAGAGCGCATAGACCACACCGATGATGACCGCCATGAAAGGCAGCAATCGCGGCAGCAGCTCCAACTTTTCCTTCATCGAGTAGACGCGGTCGGCATCGACCAGCACGGTGCCGCGCTTCCAGCTCAAAAACACCGCCCAGGCCATGAACAGCACCACGAGTAGCAGCCCCGGGACGATGCCCGCGATGAACAGGCGCCCGATCGATGTTTCGGAAGCGATGCCATAAAGAATCATCGTGATGCTCGGCGGAATCAGGATGCCGAGCGTGCCGCCGGCAGCGATTGCGCCGGTCGCCAGATCGGCGTCGTAGCCGCGTTTTCGCATTTCGGGGATGCCCATCTTCCCGATCGCCGCGCAAGTCGCCGGCGACGAGCCGGTGAGCGCCGAGAACAACGCGCAAGCGCCGATGTTGCTGATGACAAGCGAGCCCGGCACCTTGTGCAGCCAGCGCGCGAGCGCTTCGTACAAGTCGCTTCCGGCACGCGATGAAGCGATGGCCGCGCCCATGATGATGAACATCGGCAGCGACACAAGGGTGAAGTCGTTCAAACCCGCGAAGATCGTCTCGGGCACGAAATTCACGCTGTTCCAGCCATCGAAGACGACCATGAACACAAGCGCCACCGAGCCGAGCCCGAACGCGATCGGCAGTCCCGTCGCGAGCAGGATGGTGGTCGCCGCAAAAATCAGCAGCCCGATGGCGAGTGGACTCATGCCGGTTGCCGATGCGCTGGCGTTGGTACTTCCGCTTCCTTCGGCGCCATGCCGAACGGCAACGCGCGCCGCGTGACAACGAGCCAGATTTCGGCCAGAAACTGAAGGCACAGCAGGCCGAGTCCGACCGGCACCGACAGGTACGGAATCCAGAGCCGCGCGCGCCAGATCGACGGCGTGGTTTGCCCCGTCACCCAGGTCTCGTGCCACCACGGAATCGACGCGACCAAAAAGAAGCCGCAAAACACGAGCGCGACCACGCTGCCCACGAGGAACAGCGCGCGCCGCGCGGGCATGCCGAGCATCAATGGCAAAACGTCGACCGCCACATGCCCGCGCGTGAGCAGAATGTAGGGCGCGCCGATAAAGGTCGAAGCGACGAGCGAGAAGGTCACGAATTCGGTCTGCCAGATCGACGATTCGCCGAGCACCGCGCGCACGAACACCATCTGGCAAACCACACCGACCGACAGCAGAATCAAAAGCGCCGCCGCGACGCCGAAGAAGCGCGACAGCGCGTGGATCGTTCTGACCCAAGCGGGAAGTTGCGCGGATCGTGGGTCGTGCGGATCGTCCGGATCCGCTGCCGAACCGACCGGCGCAGCGCCGGTCCCGCTACTTGACACTCAAGGCCTTCTCGATCAGTTCCTTGCCGCCCGGCACCTTCTCCGCGAACAGCTTGTAGGAAGTCTTTTGCGCGACGGCGCGCCAGGCGTCGGCTTCGGCGTCGGTCATCGTGACGACTTCGGTGTTGTTCTTCTTGAATGCATCGACCATCTTTTCGTCCAGCTTTTTCGATTCCGCTTCGAAAAAGTCTTCGGCTTTCTGGCTCGCCGCGGTCAGCGCTTTTTTCTGCGCATCGTCGAGCTTGTTCCAGCTCTTCATCGAGATCAGCACCGGCTCGTACATGAACCAGAGTGCGTTGTCGCCGGGGGCCGTGACGCACTTGAGCTGCTCGTAGAGCCGGAACGAGACGAAGCTGCCGGTCGACGTATCGGTCGCCTGCGCCACGCCCTGCTGCAATGCGTTGTAAACCTCGCTCGACGGAATCGAGACGATCGATGCGCCCGCGCCGGCCCACATCTGCGCGAAGGTCGAGCCGGCCGAACGCACCTTCAGGCCATCGGCATCGGCCGGCACCTTGATGCATTTGTCTTTGCCGCCGAACGCGCCCGCGAGCCAGGCGTCGGCCAGCACCTTGGCGCCGCCCTGCTCGATGATGCCCTTGATGTCCTTCATGAAGGGCGAATCGTTGATCCGCCGCGCCTGCGCATGACTCTTGACGAGGCCGGGCATCAAAGTCGCGCCGAACTGCGGATGAAAGCCCGAGGCGTAGTCGAGCGGAAACGAGGTCATGTCGATCTGCCCGTTGAGCATCGCCTTCCACTGCTCCTGCGCCTTGACCAGGCTGGAACCGGGGAACACCTTGATCGTCAAGCCGACCTTGGCCGCCTCGACATCTCGCGCGATCATCTGCACCATCTCGTCGCGCACATCGCCCTTGCCGCCGGGGAACTGGTGCGAGGCTTTGAGGGTAATGTCGGCGGCCGATGCGCAAGTGACGGAAGCGGCCGCGACAAGCGCAACCACGGCGGTGCGCGCAAAGAGGCAATGGCGATCGATCATGGTGGTGTCTCCGAATCTTTGAACTGGCTCGAACGCAAACGCGCGCTTGAGGGATTTACCGAAGTCAATGACTTTAACGACACTAGCGCAGCGGTCCTTAGTGGATTCCACGGGGCATCGCGCGCCGCTGAATATTGCGCGACTCAGGCGACTCCCGGTGCCGGGGGGTCAAAAAATTCGGGGGATTTTAGTGAGCGGAACGGTAGCTTGTCTGACCGCTCCCAGCGTCGCGATATCGTTGACCGATTCGTAGAAGTGTCACTGCCGTCTCTCGTTGCTCAATCCAGAACTGCCAGTACGCGCGCGTCTCACCCCGCCCCGCCCTCGGCCTCCTGCAACAACCGCCACATGACTTTGCCGCTGCCGCTCTTGGGCAGCGAATCGACGAACTGGACCTGGCGCGGAATCTTGTAGACGGCCATGTGTTCGCGGCACCAGTCGATGATCTGCTGCGCGGTGGTTTCCTTGTGCGTCGCGCGCAGCACCACCACGGCTTTGACCGATTCGCCGCGATAGGCGTCCTTGGTCGCGATGATGCAGGCCTCCTGAATCGCCGGGTTCCTGAACATCAGCAGCTCGACCTCGGCCGGCCAGACCTTGAAACCGCTCGCATTGATCATGCGTTTCAAGCGGTCGGTAATGAAGAAGTAGCCGTCCTCATCGACTCGGCCCATGTCGCCGGTGCGAAAGAAGCGCTTGCCTTCGAAGTCGATGAACGCGGCTTCGGTCGCGTCGGGGCGCTTCCAGTAGCCCTGGAATACCTCGGGGCCGTGGGTGATGATTTCGCCCGATTCACCGGCCGGCAGTTCCTTGAACGTCTCCGGGTCGACCACGCGCGAATCGGTGCTCATGTAGGGAATACCGAGGCACTGCTGCTTCGGATGCTCGAACGGATTCGCATGCGAAGGCGCGGCGGTTTCGGTGAGGCCATAGCCTTCCTGGTATTTGAGGCCGAACTGCTCGTAGAGCCGCTGCGCGACCGCTTGCGGCATCGCCGCGCCGCCGCCTCCGATGTAGGTCAGGCTGGACAGGTCGAACTGCTCGAAGCTCGGGCTCGCCATGAGGTCGATCACCATCGTCGGGATGTTGGTCCAGCTCGTGACCTTGCGGCGCGAGATGAGGCGCCCTGCCAGATCACGATCCCAGCGCGGCATGATCACGAGCGATGCGGCCATGCAGATCGAGGTATGCATCATGCTCACCACGCCGGTAATGTGGAACATCGGCACAACCGCCAGCGTGACGTTCTCTGGCGAGCCCAGTCCCCAGATCACGCCGGCCGTGGCGTTGTGCATCAGACTCGAATGGTGATGGATGCAGCCCTTGGGCAGGCCGGTGGTGCCGCTCGTGTAGGGCAACAACGCCATATCGTTCGCCCCGACGACATGCTCGGGCGGCGCATGACCTGCAGACAGCGCGTCGGTCCATGTCATCACCTGACCGCCGTCGAGCGAAGGCAGAGGATGCTTTGTGAGCAACCAGTCGCGCCAGGCTGGCACCGGCGCTTCGGGGCCCTCGACGTCGGCATCGAAAGCATCGGTGAATTGGGTCACGATCAGATGCGCGAGCCGTTCCGACTCGGGCAGCGTGTTGTTGGCTTTGGCGATTTCGCCGGCGAGATCGCCGGTGGTGATGGCGACCTTCGCATCGGGGTCGGTGATGTAGTGCTCGAGTTCCTGCGCCCGGTTCATCGGATTGACCGGCACCACCACCGCGTTGGCGCGCAGGATCGCGAAATGCGCGATCACGAGTTGCGGGCAGTTCTGCATGTCGAGCATCACGCGGTCGCCGCGTTGCACGCCGAGCGCGTGCAAGGTTCCGGCCAGCGCATCGACTTGCGCTGCGAGTTGGCGATAGCTCGTTTCGCGGTTGAAGAAGACCAGCGCGTTCTTGTCGGGATAACGCTCGGCGCTGGTCTTCAGGTTGTGCCAGAGCGAGGTCGCGGGCACGGTCAGCGAGCGCGGCAGGCGCTCGGGCCAGAACTTGAAATGCGGGCGGTCTTGCATGTGAGATGTCTCCGATGAGGCTGATCGAATCGATCGCCAGTGTGCATTCTCCGGCGGCCGGGATGTCGGGAAATGCATCGGGGGTTGATGCCGCAGGCACCGTCAACTTCCTTCATCACCGCTAATTTTGCTACTTTTATTATAGCTGATTGCGCACGTGTACATTGGGTTTCAAGCCCTTTTCTCTTAAAATGCGATGTGGCGGCCGGCCGCCTGGTATACCTCTTGCATTGGCACGCGGGCGACAGCGCGAAAGGCATTTCGATCTTTCGCTCGCCGATTCTCCGACCGACCTTCAGCCTTTTAGAGACTGCGCATGACCATCCATCTCCGTCGCCGAAACGCCCTGATTTCGTCCCTGATCTTGTCGACCGGCCTGCTTGCCGGCGCCGCCGCGCATGCGCAAAGCGCGCTCGACGCGATCATGAAATCGAAAACGATCAAGATCGCGGTTCCGACCGATTACCCGCCCTACGGTTTCGTCGGCACCGACCTGCAACCGCAAGGGCTCGATGTCGACATGGCGAAGCTGATCGCGAGCAAGCTCGGCGTCAAGGCCGAACTGGTGCCGGTCAACAGTGCGAACCGCATTCCGTATCTGCAGACCAAGAAAGCCGACCTCGTGATCTCGACGCTCGGCAAGAGTGTCGAGCGCGAAAAGGTCATCGATTTCAGCGCGGCCTATGCGCCCTTTTTCCAGGCCGTCTACGCGGCCAAAAGCATGTCGATCAAGAGCTTCGACGACATGGGCGGTAAAACCGTGGCCGTGACCCGCGGCGCGATGGAAGACCAGGAGCTCGCCAAGGTCGCGCCCGCGAGCCTGGAGGCGCGGCGCTTCGAAGACAACAATGCGACCATTGCCGCCTTCGTCGCCGGCCAGACCCAGACCATCGCGACCAGCGCTGCCGTAGCCGGCAACATGATGCAAAAGAATCCGCAGCTCAACGCGGAATACAAGTTGCTGCTCAAGGACAGTCCTTGCTTCATCGGCATCGCCAAGGGCGACGAAGCACTCAAGGCCAAGGTCAACGAGATCATCGCCGCCGCACGCAAGGACGGCACCATCGACGCGATGAGCAAGAAATGGCTCGGCCGGCCGGCCGGCGACTTGCCGCTTTGAGTTCGGCTCGCGGCTTGCACGGACGCGATACCGCCTGGGATTTCAATTTGGTGTGCGCGTCTGAATGAACATCCAGTTCGACTTCGGCGCCGTCCTCGACCAATGGCGATTGCTCGCCGGGGGCGTGGTGATGACGGTTTGGCTGACCGCGATCGCAACCGTGATCGGCATGGCCGTCGGCGTCGGCTGCGCCTGGACCCGCGCGAACGGGCCGCTGTGGCTGCGCACCATCGTCGGCACCTACGTCGAGCTGATTCGCAACACGCCGTTCATCGTGCAGTTGTTCTTCATCTTCTTCGGCTTGCCCGCGACCGGCTTCAAGCTGTCGCCCGAAGTGGCATCGATCATCGCGATGGTGCTGAACCTCGGCGCCTACGCGACCGAAATCGTTCGCGCCGGCATCGAAGCCACGCCGCGCGGCCAGATCGAAGCGGCAGAAAGCCTCGCACTCGGCCGCGCGCAGATTTTTCTGCGCGTCGTGTTGCCGCCGGCATTGCGCAAGGTCTGGCCCGCGATGGTGAGCCAGATCATCATCGTGATGCTCGGCTCGGCTGTATGCAGCCAGATTTCGACCGAAGAACTGAGCTATGCCGCCAACCTGATCCAGAGCCGCAACTTCCGCGCATTCGAGTCCTTCATCGTCGCGACCCTGATCTATCTGGCGCTCGCAGTGGCACTGCGCCGCTTGCTGAACTGGGCCGGGCCGCGGTTCCTCTTCGGGCGCTAAAGCCAAGCCGCAAAGCCGAACCACATGGTCGAGTTCTCGCTATGGGACATCCTGCGCAACCTGTTATTGGCGCTGCGCTGGACGGTTGCGCTCTCGCTCATCGCTTTCGTCGGCGGCGGATTGGTCGGCGCGTTGCTACTTTTTTTCAGGCTGCGCGCCGGCATCATCGGCGAGCGACTGGTCGGGCTCTACGTGCAATTGTTTCAGGGCACGCCGCTTCTGATGCAGCTCTTTCTCGCCTATTTCGGCATCGCGCTGCTCGGCCTCGAAGTCTCGGCCTGGACCGCCGCCGCACTCGCTCTCACGCTCTACACCAGCGCCTTTTTGACTGAAATCTGGCGCGGCTGCGTCGCTGCGGTGCCCAAGGGCCAATGGGAGGCATCGGGCAGTCTCGCCTTGAGCTTCGGCGAGCAGATGCGTCACGTGGTGCTGCCGCAGGCGGTCAAGATCGCGACCGCGCCGACGGTCGGCTTTCTGGTCCAGGTGGTCAAAGGAACCGCGCTGGCATCGGTGATCGGCTTCGTCGAACTCACCAAGGCCGGCAGCATGATCTCCAATGCGACCTTCCGGCCGTTTGTGGTCTACAGCTTCGTCGCGCTTCTCTACTTCGTGCTGTGCTTTCCGATCAGCCTGATGGCGCGGCGCCTCGAAAGGAAAACGAATGTCCAGCGTGGTTGACGCAGAAGGCAACGTCGCAGTGCAGCCGCAGGGCACAGGTGCGCCGATCGTGCGGATCACGGCATTGCGCAAGTCTTTCGGCACCAACGAGGTGCTCAAGGGCATCGACCTCGACGTTCGGCGCGGCGAGGTGATCGCGATCATCGGCAAGAGCGGTTCGGGCAAGAGCACCTTGCTGCGCTGCATCAACGGACTCGAAAACTTCTCGGACGGCGCGCTTACCGTCGACGGCAAACCATTGCTGCATGAAAGCGCGCTCGCCATGCGCGAACTGCGCCAGCGCGTCGGCATGATCTTTCAGAGCTTCAACCTGTTTCCGCATTTGAGCGTCGGCCGCAACGTAATGCTGGCGCCGACCCTGGTCAAAAAGCGCTCGTCGGCCGATGCGACGGCGCAGGCGAAAAAACTGCTCGAGCGGGTCGGCCTGGCCGAAAAATTCGACGCAATGCCCGAGCAGCTTTCTGGCGGTCAGCAGCAGCGTGTCGCGATCGCGCGCGCGCTCGCGATGGAGCCGGCGGTGTTGCTGTGCGACGAGATCACCTCCGCGCTCGACCCCGAATTGGTCGGCGAGGTGCTACGGGTGGTCGAGTCGCTCGCAGACGAGGGCATGACGCTTTTGATGGTCACGCACGAGATGAGCTTCGCGCGCAAGGTCAGCGACCGGGTCATCTTCATGCACCTGGGCCGCGTGCACGAAATGGGTCGGCCGGCCGAGCTGTTCGGCAACCCGGCAACGCCGGAGCTAAAGCAGTTCTTGTCGTCTCTGCACGATTGAGGCTAAGTGAGCATCGTGCCAAGCGCGATGCCAATGCGTCCGTCGCGCAGCGCGATGTCGTGCTACTTTTTCTGTAGCTGTTTGCGCAATAACAGCGGGCGTTTGAAGAGCTTTTCTCTTGAAGCGATGACGAATCGATGCGACGAAGCGCGCGCCTTTGCGCAGGGTCACGCATCGCATGCGCTGACTGGTACCGCCTTCGCGCGCACCACTCGCCCGAGCGTCGCGCGTGCCAGCGAGCGAGTCGAGTCGGGCGTCGGCAGCAGCGAGTTCGCATCGTCGACGATCAAGGTGATCTCGGGCAGCCGAGCACCACCGCATCGCAGCCCGCGCGCTGCATGCGCCCTATCGTGCGTTGAACAACCGCGAGCAATGCGGGCGCGACAACGCCACGCAACAACTCGTCAAAGATGCTGCGATTGATTTCCTCGCGCTCGGTCCGCTCTGGCCGCAGCCACTCGAGGCGTGTGAAGCGACACCTCTGGATGCGCTTGCGCGCCGAGCAAGGCCGCGCCCTCTCCGCAGATCGTTCTGTAGCAAAGTGCCGCGCCTTCGGCCGAGCAGCCGACGATTCCGATGTGTTGGGTCATGCGGTGATGATAGAAACTTCGGCGCTCCGGGCGGGCACCCGCACGATGCGGATCGCCGCCCACTTGCGCCGATCGGCGCCGAAGACTTTGAATTTACCAATGACTTTGCTCAATCGACGCAATCTGCTCCGGGACGCAGTCTTGCTAGCGGCCGCGCTGCCCGCGTTCGCCGACGCCGGCTTCAATTTTTTTCTGAGCGAATTCACCGTCAGCCGCGATGAGCTGCAGACACAAATCGCACGACGATTCCCGGTGCGACAGCGCTATGCGGAGATCTTCACTGTAACCCTGCGCGATCCGCAACTGGCGCTCGACGGGCGAGCGATGCGGGCCCGCATCACGGCCCATCTCGGCATCGAGAATCCGCTGCTCGAACCGCGCGAAATCGACGGCATCGTCTCGATCAGCAGCGCACTGGCATACGACGGCGCAACGCGCACGCTGCGGCTCGATCGCCCGCGCGCCGAGCGCCTCGAACTGCGCGGGCTCGCAGGCCATGATGCCGAGCGCTTGCAGCAAATCGGCGCACTGGTCGCGCAGCAATTGCTGCAGGGCTATGCGCTCTACACGTTCCGCGCGAATGAACTGACCGTTGGACGCAAGACCTACGCGATCGGCGCGATCACCATCGAAGATGCGCAGATCCGGGTCGAGCTTCAGTGACTTGCATGAAGCGCACATCGAACGCTTCACTATGTTTTTAATAGCTCTTGCGCACGCATTGCGGGCGCTGCAGCCTCTTTTGCTTTAGAACCCGCGCGATCCGAGGGTCGCCCGAATCCCACATCGACGAACGCCTTCGCACCGCATACCATCGACAAAATGCAAAGACGAACGCTTCTGAACCGATCCACCTGGGTGGCCCTCGCCGTCACCGCGGCGCCCTTCGCGAGCCGCGCGGCTCGCGCAGCCGACATCCCGATGGTCGAAGTCTGGAAAGACCCGAGCTGCGGATGCTGCAAGGACTGGGTGCGGCATCTGAACCAGAACGGCTTCGCAACCCGCGTGCACGACGAGGGCAACGCCGCAGCGCGCAAGCGGTCGCGCATGCCGATGTCGGTCGCCGGTTGCCACAGCGCGACGGTCGGCGGCTATGCGATCGAAGGCCATGTGCCGGCGCGCGAGGTTCATCGACTGCTCGCGCAAAAGCCCGACGCGCTGGGCCTCGCCGTGGCCGGCATGCCGATCGGCTCACCCGGCATGGACGGCGCGGCCTACGGCGGTCGGCGCGATGCCTACGACGTGCTGCTGGTCGCTGAGGACGGTAGAACGCGGGTGTGGCAGGCGTATCTGGGCGGCTGAACGGCGCGCCCGCCACGGTCCTCGACGGGCGATCCGTTTCGCGACAGCGATCGGCCGCAAGGTTCGCGCCGCCGCGACCGCCCGGCGCCGGGTAGCCGGATAGCCGGTTCGTGGGGAGTCGCCCTCCATAATCGACCGACATGTCCCCCGCTCAGACATCTACGCCAGCCGGTCGCGCTCCTCGCGGCGCGATCACCGACGTCGCCGGCATCGAGGTCGGCCACTTCACCGATTCGCGCCGTCCCACCGGTTGCAGCGTTGTGATCGCGCGCGGCGGCGCGGTGGCTGGCGTCGATGTGCGCGGCGCGGCGCCGGGCACGCGCGAAACCGATCTGCTCGCGGACGGCAATCTGGTCGACCGCGTTCACGCCGTGATGCTTGCGGGCGGCAGCGCCTGGGGTCTGGCCGCGGCCGACGGCGCGATGCGCTGGCTCGAGGAGCGCGGCATCGGTTTCGACGTGCGCTTCGGCATCTTGCCGATCGTGCCGGCCGCAGTTTTGTTCGATTTGCCGGTCGGCGACGCGCGCATCCGGCCCGATGCGGCGGCGGGCTATGCGGCCTGTGACGCTGCGTCGAATGCATCGCCGGCCGAGGGCAATGTCGGTGCGGGTGCCGGCGCGCTGGTCGGCAAGTTGTTCGGCATCGAGCGTGCGATGAAAGGCGGCATCGGCAGCGCCTCGGTCACGGTCGGCGGTGTGACGGTCGGTGCGCTGGTGGCTTGCAACGCGCTTGGCGACGTGATCGATCCGGACACCGCGCAAGTCATCGCCGGCGCGCGCACCAGCGACGGCAGGCATCTGCGCGATACCCGGCGCGCGCTGCTCGCGGGCGAATCGCCCAGGCCGCTGCTGGCCGGCACCAACACCACGATCGGCGTCGTCGCCACCGACGCCGTACTGACCAAAGTGCAAGCCAATCGCCTCGCGATGGTCGCGCACGACGGACTCGCGCGCAGCATCAACCCGGTCCATACGATGAGCGACGGCGATGCGCTGTTCGTGCTCGCGACCGGGCGCATGCCGTCCCGAAAAGGCTCGCCGGGCATGACCGTGCTCAGCGCGATGGCGACGGAGGCGGTGGCGCGGGCGGTGGTTCGGGCCGTGGTAACAGCGCGGGGCATGACGATCGACGGGCAACATTGGCCGTCGATGCGTGACGTCAGTGGAACTGGCAACGCGAGTTGATCGTTGCGTCACTGCTCTTGGGTGAACGCACGCGCGGAAACGATTCGGCCAAACATGCCGGCATCGGCCAGCAATTTCGCTTCGCCCGTGACGAGCCGCAAGTCGCCGCGCACCACCAGAAGTTCCCACAGCAACTGATCGCCCGGATCCGGCGCAGGCGGCGCGGCAACTGGCGTCAGCACGATCGCATGTTGCGCCAGATCGGTCAGGATCGACTCGACCTGCGCGACCGTCAAACCATGCAGCCGGCGCAGTTTCGGTCGCAGCAGAACCATGCGGTATTCGGCGAGCAATGCTTCGGAAACCACGAACGGAAAAGCAGCCGCGAGCATGCCATCGAGAACCAGCGCGACCGGCGATCGATCGTCTGCCGTCAGCAGGCCTGCGACGACGACATTCGTGTCGACGATCACCGCAGTCAAAAGCGACTACGGTTTTCGGCGCACTGCGTCGACCTGCTCCTGCGCCACCACAGCAGCGTCGGCTTCGGACAACCGGCTGCGCTCGCGCGCGCGCCGGACCAGGGTGCGCGCGTCATCGACCGACTTGATTCCGTAGAAGTCGAGGCTCGCGTCGATCAGACTGCCGATGGTTTTGTTGCGCCGTGCAGAGGCCTCTTTCAGCGCGCGGTAGCGCTCTTCGGAGAGGGTGATGGTCAGACGATTCATACAACTGTGGGTTGGTGTTTTAGCACCAATATGCTACACCGCCGAGCCGCGAAACGTCGGCGCCAGAATTCAATCCGCGCCAACGTAGCATTGGCACATGCCTCGATTCATCAAGCTCGTCGCCCTGTCGATCCGCGACCTGATCGTATCGATCGGTCCTGTCGCGTTCATCGTCGCGGGCTTGCTCGTCGCGGCCTATGTCTGGCTCGATCCACAGCCGCCAAAAACGGTCACCCTCGCAACCGGACCTGCCGGCAGCGCTTACGCCGAGTTCGGCCAGCGCTATGCCAAGGCGTTGGCAGCCGACAACATCGAGGTGGTGCTGAAGCCGACCGACGGCTCGCTCGAAAACCTCGCCTTGCTGCGCTCGGGAGGCGCCGACGTGGCGTTCGTGCGCGGCGGCGCCGCCGATGCAGTGAAAGACGAGCAGGCGGGCATCACTTCGCTCGGCGCCTTGTTCTACGAGCCGCTGTGGGTGTTTTATCGACTCGATGCGGCGCGCGACGCCGATGGAAACTTGAAGCCATTAACTTCGATCGCGCAGCTCGCCGGCTTGCAGGTCACCATCGACAAGCTTGGCAGCGGAGTGCCCGAAATCATGGACAAGCTGCTGCGTGCCAACCACCTGGACAGCAGCTCGCTGAAGTTGTCCGAGCGCGAGCCCACACCCGCGGCGGCTGCGCTCGAGGCGGGCCAGGTCGACGCGATCGTGCTTGCATCCGCGCCCGAATCGCCGACGGTGCGGCAGCTGCTTCGCGCGCCGGGCATCGCGCTGATGAACGTCGGTCAGAGCGAGGCGTACGCGCGGCGCTTTGCGTTCCTGTCCGCCGTTTCGCTGCCGCGCGGTGTGGTCGACCTCGCCGCCGACCTGCCACCCGAATCGGTGTCGATGCTGGCCGCGACCACGTCGCTGCTCACCCGCGATCAGACCCATCCCGCACTGCGCCAGATTTTCGCCCAGGCCGCGCAAAAGCTGCACAGCGGCGCCGGCTGGTTCAACGGCGCGCGCGATTTTCCGAACACCCGCACCAGCGAATTGCCGGTCAGCCCCGAGGGCGACCGCGCGATCAACGGCACGCCGCCGTTCTGGCAACGCTACTTGCCGTTCTGGGCCAGTAATCTGGTCGAGCGGATGTGGCTGGTGCTCGGCGGACTGCTGGTGCTGATGCTGCCATTGAGCCGCGTGGTGCCGCCGCTCTACCAGTTCAGGGTTCGCTCGCGCGTGTTCCGCTGGTATGCACGTTTGCGGGATGTCGAGCACGCGGTCGATGAGAACGAAGCCGACGACGATGCCGGCCGCGATGCTTTGCTCGACGAACTCGACGAGCTCGACCGCGTGGCCAACAAGGTCACGGTGCCGTTGTCTTACGCCGACGAGCTGTATGCGCTGCGGCGCAACATCGAATCGGTGCGGCGACGGGTGCTGGCGCGTCAGGCTGCGCAGTCGATTGAGGCCGCAGATTTGTCGATCGACGAAAGAGTTGGCTGAGACGCCCGCCGGACGGGCGCGAAAACCGATTGGCGATGGTTCCGTAACCATCTTGGCACCGCATCCGCGACAACGGCCCGGAACTGCAGCGTGGCGGGTGCCTGACGACGATGGACGACAGGGCCCGGTAACTGACGCGAGCATTTGCAACGAATGCCCGGTTTCTGGTACTTCTGCATTCCTCAATGCACTCGCTGGACGGCGCGCCTGACTACGATCCAGAGCGATGAGCTCACCAATCGGCGCCAAGCGCGTCTTTCATCCGCTCGACGCGGCGCGCGGCGTCGCGGCGCTGGTGGTTGTCGTTTTTCATCTACCGGTGACAACGCGCGGGCCGGGCTTCGGCAGCGGCGACTTGGCAGTCGATTTCTTTTTTGCGCTGAGCGGCTTCGTGCTGGCGCACGCCTACCGCGCAAAACTCTTGAGCGGCGCGATGTCGGTGCGCGAATTTCTGGCGGTGCGGCTGGTTCGGCTTTATCCGCTCTACATCTTTTCTCTGGGGGTGCTACTGGTGATGCTCGGCATCTTGCTCGCCTTCGGCAAGCCCGATCCATGGTCGCCTATGGCGCTTCTGGGCAAGCTGCCGACGGCGCTTTTGATGCTGCCTTCGCCTTCGGCCAGCGCGGATGGCTACCTCTACCCGTTCAACATCGCAGCCTGGTCGATCTTTTTCGAGTTCGCGGTGAACTGGGGTTTTGCGCTGTATTGCCGGCCGCTTCAGAAGAACGCGATTCGCCGGGCGGTGATTGCGGTTTCAGGCGCTTTGTTGGCGGCGCAACTGGTCATTCAGAAAGAGCTCGGCGGCACGTCCTGGGATCTTCTGGCAAGCGGCGTTCCGCGCGTCTGCTTCTCGTTCTTTCTCGGCATGCAGCTCTATGACTGGCACAACCTGCTCGCGCAGCGGCGCACGGCACTGCGGCCGCTATGGGGCGTGATCGCGCTGGCGGTGCTGCTGGCTTGCCTCGCCGCACCGAGTTCGGTGACGCTCAAGCTAAGCGCGATCTTCCTTGTCTTTCCGGCGCTGATTCTGGTGCTGGCCATGACGGATTTGCCACCCGGCCGTGCCGGCGATGCGCTGCGGCAGTTGGGCGTTGCCTCCTACGCGGTCTACATGATGCACGGGCCGGTGCTGTTCGCAGCGCTGCCGCTGCTGGCCGCACTCAGCGCAGCCCAAGCGCCCTCGATGGGTTGGGCTCTGCCGGTGCTCGCGACAGTGATCGCGGTGAGCTGGGCCTCGGACCGTTGGTTTGACCGCCCGGTGCGCAAGCGGCTGATGGCGATGGTGCGTGAACGCAAGACCGCCGGTACTGCGTCGAATATTTTTAAAAAAAGCCGCTGAAACGCTTACCCGACGAGCGCAGGCAGCTATTTTAATGCTAGCAATTCGATTCAGCGTTCCAGCCGCAGCAGCTTGGCGTTGGCGCCATCGGTGAGCACATAGAGCCAGCCATCGGGGCCCTGGCGCACATCGCGGATGCGCTCATTGCGATCGGCCAGCAAACGTTCGCGCGAGACGATCGCATCGCCGCCGAGCGTGAGCCGCCACAACGCGGCGCCGGCCAATGAACCGGTGAACAGGTTGCCTTGCCACTCCGGGAATTTTGCGCCGTTGTAGAAGGTGAGCCCGCTCGGCGCGATCGACGATTTGGCCGTGCCCGGCGTCCATGCCGAGCCGTCGAGCGTGTCCCACCAGGTCGCGGGTTGCTCCATGCCGGCCTGCGACGACTTGCCGCCGACGATCGTCGTGGTGCCGTATTCCTGGCCGTAGCTGATCACCGGCCAACCGTAGTTTCTGCCGGCTTGCGTGAAGTTGACTTCATCGCCGCCTTGCGGGCCGTGCTCGCTGGTCCAGAGCTGGTCGGTCCCGGGCCGCATCGCCGCGCCCTGCGGATTGCGATGGCCATAGCTCCAGATCGCGGGCTGCGCGCCTGCACCGCCGAAAGCCGGATTGCCCGACGCCGGCGCGCCGTCGGTCGTGATGCGCATCACCTTGCCGTTACCGCGCGTCAGGTCTTGCGCGAAGACGCGCTGCTGATCGGTCTGGCGTTCGCCGAAAGTGACGAAGAGATAGCCATTGCGATCGAACGCGAGCCGCGAGCCGAAATGACCGCCACTCGCGACCTTCGGCGACTGGCGATAGATCACGGTCACGTTCGACAAGGTGCGCGCGTTGGCATCGAGCACCGCCCGCCCGACCGCCGTACCGTTCAGCGACGCATCGCTCGCATCGCGCTCGGCGAACGTGAAGTAGATCCGCCGGTTGTTCGTGAAGTCCGGGTCGAGCGCCACATCGAGCAGCCCACCCTGACCCGTGGCTTCGACCGGCGGCGTGCAGCACACCGTGTCGTTCCCACCCGCAGGAACGCTGCCGTCGGCGTTCCGCAAATGCATCGTCATGCTGTCGCGCTGCGTGATCAGCATCCGCCCGTCCGGCAGAAACGCCAGGCTCCACGGATTGACCAGCCCGGTCGCAAGCTCCGTGACTTTGAGCGCGACCGGCGCGGGCGCGGATCCTGGCGCTGGTGCAGGCGCTGGGCTCGGTGCAGGTGCAGGTGCAGGTGCAGGTGCAGGCGCTGCGCCCGGCGCAGGTGCCGGCGAAGGAGTCGAAGGACTCGGTGCCGGAGCCGGCGCCGGATCAGGCGCCACGCTCGCGCTGCCGCCCGAAAAAGTCAGCGCCGCGCTGCCACCACCACCGCCCCCACCGCAACTCGCCAGCGCGATCGCCGCGCCCGTCCAAAGCCATTTCCTCGCTTTCGCCATCTATGCTCCTTGCATTTTGTGAAAAAGCGCGCCACCAAGAATTCACGGCTCCGCTAACCGAGCCCATCCGGGAACACCACGGAACCGGCTTTGCCGGGCTGTAGATGTTGCCCCCCTGGGGGGTATCGAGGCTACACGCAGTGAGCCTCAAACGGGGGAGAGCCAAGACTCACCATGGAACCGGCTTTGCCGGGCCGTAGCTGGTTGCCCCCTTGAGGGAGTATGGGAATTACACGAAGTGAATTCCAAACGGGGGTGGGTCATTTCAACGCCTTGTACCGCATCCGATGCGGCTTGGCGCCCTCTTCACCGAGCCGCTTCTTCTTGTCGGCCTCGTACTCCTGATAGTTGCCGTCGAAAAAAGTCCATTGGCTGTCGCCCTCGGCCGCGAGGATGTGAGTCGCGATGCGGTCCAGAAACCAGCGGTCGTGGCTGATGACGAGCACGGTACCGGCAAATTCGAGCAAGGCATCTTCGAGCGCACGCAATGTCTCGACGTCGAGGTCGTTGCTCGGCTCGTCGAGCAGGAGCACGTTGCCGCCGGCAATCAAGGTCTTGGCCAGATGCAAGCGTCCACGTTCTCCGCCCGAGAGCAAACCGACTTTTTTCTGCTGATCGGCGCCGTTGAAATTGAAGCGCCCCGCATAGGCCCGGCTCGCCATCTGGAACTTGCCGACATTGATGATGTCCAGGCCGTCGGAAATGTCTTCCCAGACCGTTTTGTTGTTGCCCAATTCGTCGCGATGCTGATCGACGAAAGCCATCTTCACGGTCTGGCCGACAACCACTCCGCCGGAGTCGGGCTTTTCCTTGCCGGCGATCAGCTTGAAAAGCGTCGACTTGCCCGCGCCGTTCGGGCCGATGATGCCGACGATGGCGCCCGGTGGTACCGAAAAAGTCAGCTTGTCGATCAGCATGCGGTCGCCGAAAGATTTGCTCACGTCGTGAAATTCGATCACCTGCTGGCCGAGCCGCTCCGCCACCGGAATGAAGATTTCCTGCGTCTCGTTGCGCTTTTGGTATTCGATGTCTGAGAGTTCCTCGAAGCGCGCGAGCCGCGACTTGCTCTTGGCCTGGCGCGCCTTCGGGTTCTGGCGCGACCATTCGAGCTCCTTCTTCAGCGCCTTGGCATGCGCTTCTTCGCCGCGTTGCTCCTGCGCAAGGCGCTCTCCTTTTTGCTCGAGCCATGTCGAGTAATTGCCCTTCCACGGAATGCCGCGGCCGCGGTCCATTTCCAGAATCCATTCGGCGGCGTTGTCCAAAAAGTAGCGGTCGTGCGTGATCGCAACCACGGTGCCGCTGAAGCGCTGCAGGAACACTTCGAGCCAGTCGACCGATTCGGCGTCGAGGTGGTTGGTCGGCTCGTCGAGCAGCAGCATGTCGGGCTTGGACAAGAGCAACTTGCACAGCGCGACGCGGCGCTTTTCGCCGCCCGACAAGAGGCCGATCTTCGCGTCCCACGGCGGCAGCCGCAGTGCGTCGGCAGCGATCTCGAGCTGGTGCTCCGAATCGGTGCCGGCCGCGGCGATCACCGCTTCGAGGTCGCCCTGCTCCTTGGCGAGCGCGTCGAAATCGGCGTCTTCCTCGGCATAGGCGGCATAGATCTCTTCGAGCCGCGACTTCGCGGCGTTGACCTCGCCCATCGCTTCTTCGACCTCTTCGCGCACCGTGCGCTCGGGATCGAGCTTGGGCTCTTGCTCGAGGTAGCCGATCGACAAATTGGGCATCGGCACGGCTTCGCCTTCGATCTCCTTGTCGATGCCGGCCATGATCTTGAGCAGCGACGATTTGCCCGATCCGTTCAGGCCGAGCACGCCGATCTTGGCGCCGGGGAAAAACGAGAGCGAGATGTCTTTCAAGATCTGCCGTTTCGGCGGCACGGTCTTGGAGACCTTGTTCATGGTGTAGACGTACTGGGCCATTTGATTCAAAAAAAGGTTGGAAAGTGGCGTGGATGAAGGCTTCAGGTTTGCGCCATCAGGTCGACGAAAGGTTTGCGCGATTTCCACCTGTACGCGCCGAAATCGCGTTGGTCGGTGGTCAGAATGCGGCCATGATTCAGGTGCTCGGCGAGCAGCAGCAGCGAAGCATCGGCCAAGTCCATTGGCAATTTGCGATATTGCAGCATAAGCGCCGAGATTCGCGTCGCCGCGTGTTCGGGCAATTCCCACACATGGATGCTGCCTTCGCCGATTTCAGCCATGAAGGCGCTGGCGGCTTTCGCACCGAGTCGCGCTTGCAAGAGCCAGACGGTTTCGGTCACGACCGGCCAGGTGGTGATCCAGCCTTCGCTCACGCTTGCAAGAAATCCGGCCGCGCGGATGTGATGTGCGTCGGATGCGTCGAGGCAAGCGTAAAAATAGCCTGCGTCGACGATGATCAACGCGCGCCCTTTTTTGAAGGTTTGGATCGCGCCGAAATCCGCGTCGAAATGCCGTGCTTGGCGCCCAAATGTTCGGCCATGACCTCTTTGACCCGCGACGACGTGTCGGCGCTGCCGCTTCTGAACGCGCCGACGAGCGGCGCCAGATGCCGCAGGGCCGGTGTTTGCACCGCACGCTGCGCCTGGTAGTAGTGCGCAAGGCTGGCGCGAACCACTTCACTCACGCCCAACCCCGTCGTAGCGGTGAGGTAGTGCAATTGCGCAGCGGCCTTGCCGTCGAGCCGCGCGTTGATGCGTGCGTCGGAGACTTCTGTGTTCGTCATGTATGCCATTGTATGACAATTTGCCGACAACGCCAACGCGCCCTGCCAGTTCGGCCCGCAATGTCACCCAACGCGACTCATGAGACAATACGGTCCGTCGCTGGGCACAGTTACCCGCGACATCGGCGATCCGCCGGGGACAAGATGGGCTGCGATCGACTCGCAGTCACCACCGCCTCCCACCCTTGACTTCATCAGCCTTCACTGGCCCGGTTGCACTAAAACGAATGCGCCGCGGCGGGCCGATGTCATTGCGCCATGCAAGGCGCTTTTGTTCCCATGAATTTCGATGATTTGAACCTGGCTCCGGCCATCTTGAAGGCGGTGCACGAGCACGGCTACGACACTCCCACGCCCATCCAGGCACAAGCCATTCCGATGGTGCTGGGTGGCCATGACCTGCTCGGCGGCGCACAAACGGGCACCGGCAAAACGGCGGCCTTCACCTTGCCGATGCTGCACAAGCTCACGATGAGCCGCAGCGCGACCAACAAGTTCGGCGGCACCGGCATCCGGGCGCTGGTGCTCACGCCCACCCGCGAACTCGCGGCGCAAGTCGAGGAATCGATCCGCACCTACGGCAAGTATTTGCAGCTGCAGTCCACGGTGATCTTCGGCGGCGTCGGCATGAACCCGCAGATCGACCGGCTCAAGCGCGGGGTCGACATTCTGGTTGCGACACCGGGCCGCCTGCTCGACTTGCAGCAGCAAGGCATGCTCGATCTGTCGACTGTTCAAATTCTGGTCCTCGACGAAGCCGACCGCATGCTCGACATGGGCTTCATCCACGACGTAAAAAAGGTGCTCGCGTTGGTGCCGAGAGAAAAGCAGAGCCTTTTGTTCTCTGCCACCTTCAGCCAGGAAATCCGCGATCTCGCCGA
This sequence comes from Variovorax sp., assembly GCA_965218415.1. Lineage (GTDB taxonomy): Bacteria > Pseudomonadota > Gammaproteobacteria > Burkholderiales > Burkholderiaceae_C > Variovorax. Next base: position 1,320,416 of record CBDCKT010000003.1, on the reverse strand, counting down.
CACCTTGCTGAAGGATCCGCGCAGCGTGCAGGTCACGCCGGCCAATACCACCGTCGAACGCATCGCGCAGGTGATTCACCCGGTCGGCCGCGGCAAGAAGAAGGCGCTGCTCGCGCATCTGATCGGCGAGCACGACTGGAGTCAGGTGCTGGTGTTCACGCGCACCAAGTTCGGCGCCAACAATGTTGCCGAATACCTGACCAAGAACGGCATCGAGGCGATGGCATTGCACGGCAACAAGAGCCAGACCGCACGCACCCAGGCGCTGGCCGGCTTCAAGAGCGGCGACATCCGGGCGCTGGTCGCGACCGACATCGCCGCGCGCGGCATCGACATCGACGAGTTGCCGCATGTCGTCAACTACGAAATCCCGAACGTGCCCGAAGACTACGTCCACCGCATCGGCCGCACCGGCCGTGCGGGCTTGACGGGCGAAGCAGTGAGCCTGGTCTGCCTCGACGAAGAAGGCTTCATGGAAGAAATCGCGCGCTTCACGCGCCAGCAGATTCCGGTGAAGACGATCGACGGTTTCGGCCCCGAAGAAGGCGAACGCGCCGAGCCGATCGCGATGGGTCGCCAGACCATCTGGGGCGGTGCCGGTCGCGCGCCTAGCCGCGAGGTGATGATGGCCGCTGCCAAGGCCGCACGGCAGGAAATGATGCAGCGAATTCGTGACAACAAGGGCGGCCAGGGCGCACGGTCGGGCGCTGGCAGTGGTGCTGGCAATGGCAATAGCGGTGGCGGCAATAGCGGCGCGCGCCGTGGCGCCGGTGGCGGTGGCGGTGGCGGCGGTGGACGCAATTCGAACGGCGGCGGTCGCAGCGAGGGTTTCCGCGGCGGCGACCGCGGCAACGGTTTCGGCGGCGGGCGCGGCCCGGCGCGTGCGCCGCAAGGGCCACGCGTGCCGGCCTTCCACGGAAACGGCCATGGGCACGGCCATGCCCAGGACGGTGGCCATGCGCTGTACGACGAACGCAGCGCCGCAGACGGCGAACGCGACGAGCGCCAACCGCGCCATCACGCCAACAGCCACAGCCCGACCCAGGCCGATCAGGTCGCCTATCGCCGCGCCGAAGCAGGCGCCGGCGGCGGCGTACCGGGCCAACCCGATCCATTGCGCACCAGCGTCGACAGCATGGGTGGTGGGCGCGGCGGCGGACGACGCGGTGGTAACGGCGGCGGTGGCGGCGGCGGCGGTTACGGCAATCGCTCCGGCGGTGGCGGCGGTGGTGGCTATGGCCGCGGTGGTCGCAGCGGTGGCGGTGGTGGCCGCTCCTATTGACGGTGGACTTGGTCCTGACCGGCGGACTCGGCTGACGCGGCTCGGGCACCGGTGACGGAAAGGCTGGCATGCCGTCGAGGCAGCCGGCCTTTTTTTTTCGACGATTCGCCGGAACGCATAAGCCTGAAAAGACCCGTCGGCCCGACCGGTTAGATTGCGTCGATGCCAGAAGCGCCTTCGAACTACGCCACGCTTTGCGTCGCGACATGCAACCTCCTGAACCTCGCGAATCCGAACCGCGTTTTCTACGACAACCTGGCGCCCTACGTCGATCGCGATTACGACCGCAAGATCGAATGGCTCGGAGAGCGATTCCGGATGCTGAACGCCGATGTGCTGGGTGTGCAGGAGGTCTGGGACGAAAGTGCGTTCGCTGCGGCGGTGGCTGCGAGCGGCTTGCGCTACGACTTCATCTCGGCACCGGGCGCTGAAAACACGCCGACCACGGGTCACGCCGGCAGCCAGCCAGAGGGCAGCGCCCTCGCGGCGGTGCTGGCGCCGCCATTGAGTGCTCAGGGCGCGCAAGGTACGCCGCGCGTCGGCTTCGCGACCCGCCTTCCGGTGGTCGCTTCGCAATCGTTCACCGATTTCCCGCCCGGTTTCGACATCGACGTGCCGGGCCTCGGTCTGCGCAACCGGTTCGAGCGCCCGCCAATGCTGCTGACCTTGCAAATGAAACATGGCCAGCAATTGCATGTGCTCACCGCGCACCTCAAGTCGAAGCGACCCAAGTTCCTCGAAGACGCCGCGGGCCGCACGATCGAAGAGCGGGACGATCGCCGCGCCGGCGCGCGTGCGGTGCTGCGCTCGCTGCTGCTGCGCGCCGCCGAAGCCGCGGCGCTGCGCTGCATCGTGATCGACCTGCTCGAGCACACCCGCATGCCGCTGGTCGTCATGGGCGATTTCAACGACAACCCGCACAGCGTGACGACGCAACTGATCGCCGCCACTTCGGAGGCGGTCTACGACAAGGCCGCGCGCGACGTGGCGCTGTTCAACGCCTACGAAATCCAGGGCGAGTCGGCACTCAAGAAGGACGTGGCTTATTCGCACATCCACCAGGGCTATCCCGAAGTGCTGGACCAGATATTCGTTTCCGAAGAATTTTTGGCCGGAGGCCGGCACAGTCTGGGCGATGTGCGCCGGGTCGACTATTTCAACGACCACCTGCACGAAGGCCGCGACCGCGCGCATTCGGATCACGGCTTCGTGCGGGCGCTGCTGCGGCTGCGGATGGACTGAGGTTCGGAATTAAAAGAAAAGAGGCTGAAAAGCCCGTCCTCCGTGCGCTGACAGCTACATAATCTATAGCGTTCGTGTTGTGTTCAAGAGCGCACGAACAGCGTCACGAGGGGTTCTTCACCGACCTGCCGGCTCCGGTGGCCGTGCACCGCGGCGTCGAACGTGGCGCCTGCGGGCAGCGTGTCGCTCGAATAGAAGTGCTGGCCCGGCGAGAACACGCGGGTCGTGCCGTCCTGCAAGCCGATCTCCATTCGCCCCTGCAACACGAAGACCCACTGCGGCGCCGTGGTGCAGTGGAATGCACTGCGAAAACCAGGTGGGCTTTCTCGTAATTGGTAGCCGCCGCTCGCAAAAATTTCGGAAAGCCGGGACGCGGCCGTGCCGCCGGCGAGCGGTATGTGGGCTTCGCGGAACCGCGCGCAGCCGTCGTTGTCGGTAATAAGAATGGTTTGGATAAGGTGGGTCATGTTGGGGCGAGTCGAAGACAAAGTGAGCGGATGAAAAAGCACGATCCTCAAGCAAGATGATCGATTTAAGGGTTTTCCCTTATATTGATGCGTCGCTGACGGACGAATAAAAAAGAACATCGTGCAATCGCTCCGGCGCTCATTGCATCCGTCATTTCCATTCAGAGGAATCACATGAAGCAACCATCCTCCCTCTTCCCGTCTCGCCACCTTCTCGCGCCGGCTTTCGGCATGGTCGCGGCGATCGGCTTCGTCACAGCCGCCCAGGCACAAGGCCAGTGCAGTGCGCAATCGGGCGCCGAGCGCATTCCCGTGATCGAGCTCTACACCTCCGAGGGCTGCAGTTCGTGCCCGCCGGCGGACCAGTGGGCATCGAAGCTCAAGGACAAGCCGGCCGTGGTCGAGGCCTTCCATGTCGATTACTGGAACTACATCGGCTGGGTCGACCGGTTTTCGTCGGCCGCCAACACCCAGCGCCAGCGTCAGATCGCTTCGCAGAACAACCTCGGCAGCATCTACACGCCGCAAGTGGTGCGCGATGGGCAGGATTGGCCGCGTTGGCGCGGTGGCGTGGAATCGAGCGGCCCGGCCCGCGCGACCTTGGCCATGCAGCAAACCGGCGACAACCAGTTCGAAGCTGAAGTCACGCCTCAGGGTGGCGCCGAGACGCCCTGGGCCGCCTACTGGACCGTGACCGAAAATGGCCATAGCTCCAACGTCAAAGCCGGCGAAAACTCCGGCGAGCTGCTCAAACACGATTTCGTGGTGCGCCAGTACACGCCGGTCGGCGACTACAAGGGCGCGGCCAAGCTCAGCTTCCGATCGATTGCGGCCGACCCGGCCCATCCGCGGCGCATCAATCTGGTCGTGTTCGACCCGAAGGACGGCACGCCGCTGCAGGCGCTGAGCCTGGCTTGCGCTGGTTGAGGAGGCGGTCGGTGGTGCGGTCAGCCGGGTTGCCGCGACTTCCGCGCCTGGCGCAGCTAGGCGTGCTGGCTGCGTTCGCGACATGGGCGACCATCGGTCTTGCCGCCGCGCCAGCCGATGCACCGGCGGTGGTTCGCACGCCGCAAGCTCGCGCCGAGCTCGTCGCCGATGCGCCCGAAGGCATCGCGCCGGGCAAGCCGCTGTCGCTCGGCCTCCAGCTCCAGCACGAGCCCGGCTGGCACAGCTATTGGCAAAACCCCGGCGACACCGGATTGCCGACGAAGCTCGAATGGACCTTGCCCGAAGGCGTTGTCGCAGGCGCTATCGACTGGCCCGCACCGCGAAAAATTCCGGTCGGCACACTGACCAACTACGGCTACGAAGGCACCGTGCTGCTGCCGGTGCCGATTTCGATCGGGCCCGGGTTCAAGGACAGCACCCTGCCGGTCAAGCTGCATGCCGAATGGCTGGTGTGCCTCACCGAATGCATTCCGCAATCGGGCGATTTTTCGCTCGTGCTGCCGACCAGGCAGCCGCTCACCGCGCAGCACGTTGCGTTCGCCGCAAGCGTCGCTGCGCGGCCGAAAGCACTTCGAAGCACGGGCAGCGTCAAGGTAGAAGACAACGCGCTGTCGCTCTCGCTGAACGAGCTGCCTGCTGAACTTCAGGGCCATCCGCTGACCGTGTTCACCGAGCAACCGGGCGTCGTCGACACAGCGCCGCCCGAAGCGCCGCAATGGTCGGGCGCTACCTGGACAGCCCAACTGCCGCTCGCGCCGTCCCGCAGCGCTCGGCCCGAAAGGATGGCCTTCTTGCTGGCCGCTGCCGACGCCAGTCACAGCACCGAAACCGGCCGCCATGCGAGTGCCGATGCGCGCGCCTGGCGCGTCGACTTGCCGGTGTCGGGCGCCTGGCCAGCGCCCGTCAAGCAATTGCCGCAAGAGCTTGCGTTGCGCGCGAACAGCCAGGCTCAGGCCGCGCCGCGCGTGATGCAGGCGCACGGCATGCGTGTCTGGCTACCTCTGTCGGCGGCGATCGCACTCGGGGCGGCGGCGCTTGTCGCGCTGTGCGTGCTCGCCGCGGCCGGTGCGCGCCGGACCTCGCGGCGGCTGTCGGCGCTGGCATTGATGGGCGTCGCGCTCGGCTTCGCATTATGGTTCGTCGCGCTGCCACCCAGCGGCCCCGACGGCATGCCGCCCGCGCCGACACCCGAGTGGCAAGACTGGCAGCCGGGCCGGGTCGATCAATTGCTCGCGGCCGGCCAGCCGGTGTGGCTCACGCTCACGCCGGCGGCGTGTCTGGCTTGCGCCTACCAACAGCAGCATGTGTGGGCCGATCCGCAAGTGCAGACGGTGCTGCGCAAAAACCAGTTCGCGCTGCTGGCGGCGCAAAACCCCGAGGACGATCCGGCGCTGGCCGCACTGCTGCGCCAGCTCGGCAACCCGAAATTGCCGGCGCAGGTGTTCTGGCGACCCGATCAGGCACCGCTGGTGCTGGTCGGACTGCCGTCCGCGCAGGACATACGATCCGCCCTCACTGCTTCGGCAGTTCAAGCAAAAAGTAGTTGAAGCGCGCGTCCTGCCTGCGCAGACAGCTACATAAAACGTAGCAAACTCAATCTCGCCTCGACGTTGAGCCAGGCGTTGCGCAGCGGCAGGCGGGTCGCCTCTAGACCCGCGCCATGACCATAATGAGCGCTCACAGCAAGGATGGTCCTGATGAGCGATTCCAAATCCGAAACAGCCGAGAAATTCGGCACAACAGACAACGCCGGCGAAACCAGCGCCACTCACAAGCCTGCCGCGCGGCCGCGCAAACAATCGCACGAACTGCGCAGCCAGCAATGGTGGGGCCGCAACGACCGCGACGGCTTCATCTACCGAAGCTGGGTCAAGGGCAAGGGCGTTCCGCACGACCAGTTCGACGGCCGGCCGGTGATCGGCATCTGCAACACCTTCAGCGAGCTGACGCCCTGCAACTCGCACTTCCGCACATTGGCCGAGCAGGTGAAGATCGGCGTCTACGAAGCCGGTGGCTTTCCGCTCGAGTTTCCGGTGATGTCGCTCGGCGAAACCCTGCTGCGACCCACGGCGATGCTCTATCGCAACCTCGCGAGCATGGACGTCGAGGAATCGATCCGCGGCAATCCGCTCGATGGCGTAGTGCTGCTCATGGGCTGCGACAAGACCACGCCCGCATTGATGATGGGCGCGGCCAGCGTCGACTTGCCAACCATCGGCGTCTCGGGCGGGCCGATGCTGTCTGGCAAATGGCGCGGGCAGGAACTGGGCTCGGGCACCGGCGTCTGGCAAATGAGCGAGCAGGTGCGCGCCGGCACGCTCAAGCTGCAGGACTTCTTCGACGCCGAAAGCTGCATGCACAGAAGCCACGGCCATTGCATGACGATGGGCACCGCGAGCACGATGGCCAGCATGGTCGAATCGATCGGCATCGGCTTGCCGGGCAACGCGGCTTATCCCGCGGTCGACGGCCGGCGCAACGTGCTCGCTCGCATGGCCGGGCGACGCATCGTCGACATGGTTCACGAAGACCAGATCATGTCGAGCATCGTGACGCGCGAGGCGATGGACAACGCGATCAAGGTCAACGCCGCGATCGGCGGCTCGACCAACATGGTGATCCATCTGCTCGCGATCGCCGGGCGGCTCGGCATCGAATTGACCAACGACGACTTCGACCGGATCGCCTCGCATCTGCCCTGCCTGCTCGACCTGCAACCCTCGGGCCAGTACCTGATGGAAGACTTCTGCTACGCGGGCGGCGTGCCGGCGGTGATGAAGGAGATGGCCGAGCACCTGAACCTCGACCTCGTCACCGCCACCGGCAAAACCGTGCGCGAGAACATCGCCGATGCGCGCAACGACAACCCGAAGGTCATTTATTCGCTGACCTCGCCGTTCAAGGCCAACGCCGGCATCTGCGTGCTGCACGGCAACCTCGCACCGAACGGCGCGATCATCAAACCGAGCGCTGCGACACCCGAACTGCTGGTACACACCGGTCGCGCGGTGGTGTTCGAAAACGCCGAAGACCTGCATCACCGCATCGACGACGAAAGCCTGGACATCGACGAAACCTGCGTGATGGTGCTCAAGAACTGCGGCCCGCGCGGCTACCCCGGCATGGCCGAAGCCGGCAACATGCCCTTGCCGCCGAAGGTGCTCAGAAAAGGCATCACCGACATGGTTCGCATCAGCGACGCGCGCATGAGCGGCACCGCCTACGGCACCGTGGTGCTCCACACCTCGCCCGAAGCCGCAGCCGGCGGTCCGCTCGCGCTGGTGCAGAACGGCGACCTGGTCGAGCTCGATGTGCCCAAGCGCCGCATTCATCTGCATGTGAGCGATGAAGAGCTCGCAAAGCGGCGCGAGAAATGGGTCGCGCCGAAAGCGCCGCTCGATTCGGGCTACTGGAAGCTCTATGTCGACACCGTGCTGCAAGCCGACCAGGGTGCCGACCTCGGCTTTCTGCGCGGCAAGCGCGGCGCTTTCGTGCCGCGCGACAATCACTAATTTTATAAGAAAAGTGGCTGAAAAGCATACTGGACGCGCGCAGACAGCTATCCTTTTTATAGTGTTTGGAATGTTTGAATGAGCTTGATCGCGGTCGACTGGGGCACCAGCGCACTGCGCGCCGCACGCTTGGGCGAAGCTGGCGAGTTGCTCGAAGAACGCAGCGCGCCGCGCGGCATTCTGAGCGTCGCGAAGGGCGAATTTCCATCGGTGTTGCGCGCACTTTGCGCCGACTGGCTCGAGGCGCCGGGTGCGTTCTGTTTGATCTCGGGAATGGCCGGCAGCAAGCAGGGTTGGGTCGAAGCGCCCTACTGCCAATGCCCGGCCGGCCTTCAGGAAGTCGCGGCGCGGATCATCGACATCGAACCCGGCAGGATCGCGCTGGTGCCAGGTTTGAGCGCCGAATCCTCGCACTCGGCCAACAGCGCCGATCTGCCGCCAGTGCCCGACGTGATGCGCGGCGAAGAAGTCCAGATCTTCGGCGCGATGGCGCTGACGCATCTGCAAGACGGCTTGTTCGTGCTGCCCGGCACGCACAGCAAATGGGCACATGTGCAAGACGGCCGCGTCACCGGCTTCCAAACCTTCATGACCGGCGAGTTCTACGCGCTCTTGGCGCGCCAATCGATCCTCGCGCGAACGCTCGAAGCCGATGCGCCGCTCCATGAGAAGGCGTTCCTGCAAGGCGTGGCGCGCGCAGACGAGGCCGGCGGCTTGCTGCACCATGCCTTCGGCGCGCGCACCCTGGCCCTGTTCGAGCGAGCGAGCGCGGCCGAACTCGCGAGCACGCTTTCGGGATTGCTGATCGGCGAGGAGTTGCGATCGGCCGCAGTGGAGACGGGCGCTCGCGTTGTCGTTATCGGCGCACCGGCGCTCACGCAGCGCTATCGGCTTGCGCTGTCGTCGCGCGGCGCCCAAGTCACGGCCCTCGGCGCCGAAGCCGGCTGGGCCGGGTTGCACGCGCTGGCGCAGCGCTACCTCCAAAGGAATCGGCTATGACGCCTCATGAGAAATTCCACCGCGCGATGGCGCAGGCGCCGCTGGTCGCGATCCTGCGCGGACTCACGCCGCCCGAGGTGCCGGCGATCGGCGATGCGATCGTCGATGCCGGCTTCCAATTGATCGAAGTGCCGCTCAATTCGCCCGATCCGCTGGTGAGCATCGCCGCGCTGAGCGAGCGCTTTCCATCGGCGCTGGTCGGCGCCGGTACCGTGCTGTCGGCGGACGAGGTGCGCGATGTGCAATCGGCGGGCGGCGAATTGATCGTGTCGCCGAATTTCGATGCCGACGTGGTCGCCGAAGCCGCGCGGCTCGGCCTGGTTTGTTTGCCGGGCGTGATGACGCCGAGCGAAGCCTTCGGCGCCCTCGCTGCGGGCGCGAGCGGATTGAAACTGTTCCCCGCCGAAGCGCTCTCGCCGGCCTTCATCAAGGCATTGCTTGCAGTCTTGCCCAAAGGCACGCCGCTGATGCCGGTCGGCGGCATCACGCCGCACAACATGAAGGCCTGGCGCGACGCCGGCGCGGCCGGGTTCGGCATCGGATCGGCGTTGTACAAACCCGGCAAGCCGGCTGCCGCCGTCGCCGAAGATGCTATTGAATTCATAGCTGCTTGCGCTTGACTGGCGTGTTCTGGAGGCCTATTCGATGCTAGAGACACTCACGCCGCATTGTCTGAATGCCGCACGCGGCACAGCCGGTACAGCCGACGCCGAATCCGCCGCCGACGACCGCGCCCAATTCGCGAGCGCGCCCGTCAAGCAACTGCGCGAAGACCTCGCGCTCGCCTTGCGCGCCGCGGCGCACCACGGATTGTCCGAAGGCGTTTGCAACCATTTCAGCGCGATGCTGCCGGGCGCGCAGGATCGCTTTCTGATCAATCCGCGCGGGCTGCACTGGAGTGAAATCGGGCCCGACGACATCGTGCTCATCGACACGAAAGGCAACGTGCTCGCGGGCCGGCATCGGGTCGAGCCCACGGCCCTGTTCATTCACGGCGCGGTCCATCGGCTCACCGGCCACGCGGTGGTGCTGCATTGCCATATGCCTTATGCGACCGCGCTCACCCTGACCGCCGACCGCGCGCTTGATCCGACCCTGAGCCAGAACGCGATGCGCTTCATGCACCGGATAGCGATCGATGCCGAATACAACGGCTTGGCGCTCGACGATGCGGAAGGCGAGCGCATCGCCAGGTCGATGGGCGATGGCGAACAACGAAAGGACATCGCCTTCCTCGGCAACCACGGCGTGATCGTCGCCGGCGCCGCGGTCGCGCACGCCTACGACGACCTGTACTACCTCGAGCGCGCCTGCCGGCATCAGGTGATCGCGCAGCAAACCGGCCGGCCGCTCGCGCCGGTCGCGGCCGCGCTCGCGTCGCGTGTGGCGGCGCAGATTCAAAGCGAACGCGAGCAATCCGACTTGTTCTTCGAGGCGCTGCGGCGGATGCTGCCGGCGCGTTGACCGCCTTCGTTGAGCGAGCCGCTTCGCTCGACCCACCGCCGATATTTCTTCACCGCACTTCGCTTAGCGGTTACGACAACTTCACGTTCGGCCCGCAGCATGGAGCCTCCTTGACCACTCACAGGAGTCAGACCATGAAAACGCTTTCTCTCACCCTCGGCGTCGGCGCATTGCTTGTTGTCGGCGGATTGGCGACCACGGCGAAGGCCGGCGAACGCGACGTGCGCGCGCATGTGTCGATCGAGCTGCCGTTCCTGTCGGTGCCGGCGCCGATCGTTCGGCCGGTGGCTGTCGTGCCGGCGTCTCACTACGGGCCGCGCTACGAATACGAACCGCGCTACCAGCCCCGCTATGAACAGCAGGGTCGCTATGACGAGCGTCGCCGCGAGCGTTGGGAGCACCGTGCATTGCGTCGTGAATTTCGGCGCGAGCACGATCGCGACGTCGTCACCACCCGCTTCGACCGCGACGGTGACGGCGTGCCCAACCGCTACGACCGCCGGCCGAACAATCCGTACCGCTATTGATCGCGCGTGATCGGGCAGCGCCCCGCCGACTCTGTGCAATTGCTATGGAATCGATAGCTGCTTGCGCAAGATCGGTGGGCGTTTCAGGCCATAATGCCTTGAAAATCCGATTCAGCCCGCCGCTGCGGCGCGCATAGTCAAAGGCCGCTCGCGGATCGGCAAATTGACGAGCGCCGCGCCGGCTGCAAGGGCGATGTCGATATACCAGACGATGTCGTAGCTGCCGGTCGCCTGAAACACCTGTCCGCCGAGCAGCGCGCCCAGAAATCCTCCGAGCTGGTGCGAGAGCATCACGATGCCGAACAGCATCGCCATGTTGGCCGGCCCGAACATCTTGGCGACCAGTCCCGCGGTCGGCGGCACCGTCGACAAAAAGGTCACGCCCATGACGGCGGCGAATACGAGCATGACGGTCGTCGTCTTCGGCGCGAGCAGGAACAGCGACACCGCGATACCGCGTGTGGCGTAGATCAGGGTCAGGAGCGACTTCATGCGCCAGCGGCCCACGGCCCAGCCGACGGCGATGCTGCCGACGATGTTGAACAAGCCGATCAATGCCAGCGACCAGCCCGCGACCTCGGGCGGCAACCCGCACGCGGCGATGACACCGGGCAAATGCGTGGCCAGAAACGCCACGTGAAAGCCGCACACGAAGAAGCCGGCCGAGAGGTAGCGAAAACTCGGCGTGGCGAGCGCTTGCGCGATCGCCGCGCGCGCGCTCAGAGGCGCCGCCGCACCCGCAGCCGTTGCGGCCTGCGCAGCCATCGCCCGGGTGTTGCCCTTGAGCACGAATGCGGCCGGCAATCCGAGCAGGATCAGCACCGCCAGCCACTGCAGCGCGCTGCCCCAGCCCACGGCCGCCGTGAGCCCGATCGCGATCGGCGCGAACATGAACTGACCGAACGAACCGCCCGCATTCACGATGCCGGTCGCGAGGCCGCGCTTCCCGGCCGGCACCAACCGCGTGGTGGCGCCCATCAGCACCGAAGGCCCAGCCATGCCGGCGCCGCCCGCGGCGAGCACGCCGATCGAGAAGATCAATCCTGCCGTGCTGGTCATGAACGGCGTGATGAAGGTGCCCAGCGCGACCAGCAGCACGCCGATGAAGACCACGCGGCCCGTGCCGACGCGGTCCGACATCGCGCCGGCGAACGGTTGCGTGAGGCCCCACCAGAGCTGGCCGAAGGCGAACGCGAGGCTGATGCTGCCGATGCCCAATCCCGTGGCCGTGTTGATCGGCGACAGGAACAAGCCCATCGTCTGGCGCACGCCCATCGTCAGCGCGAAGGCGCCGGCCGCGGCGAGCAGCACCAGCCAGAGTGCGGCGGGTGTCGTCGTCTTGTCGGCCGAAGCCTGCGCCGCGTGCGCGTCGATCGATGGCGAGGACGCGGGCGCCGCGGAGGCCGCGGAGGCCGCGGAGGCCGCGGATGCTGCAGTCGCGCGTGGCGCCGTGGTGAATTCGGAATCGTTCATGGCGTGACTTCTGTTCGATCGTGCATTCGGTCGTGCTGCAAAGCGCTCAGGCTCTGGTCGAGCAACGCGTGCAGCGTTGCAACCTGCGAAGCGCCGAGCATCTGATTGAGTTGTTGCTGGGCGCCGCGCCACAGCAAACGTGCGTCGCCTCGCCTGGCTCGACCCGAAGGCGTGATCGCGACAAGGCGGCTACGCGCATCGGCGCCCTCGCCCAGCGTTAGCCAACCCGCTTCGACCAGCGGCTTCAGGTTGCGTGTGAGGGTCGACGCGTCCAGATCCATCGCACCCGCGAGATCGGACGGGCGCAGCGGTCCCTGCGCCAACACGATCGACAGCAACGAATACTGGGTCGTCTTGAGCCCGCTCGGTGCCAGCGCGGTGTCGTAGTGGCGCGAAACCAGCCGCGTGACGCGGCGCAGCTTGAAATTGGTACAGCCCGAAGGCGTTGCGGAGGCGTCCATTTCGATAGTGTATCTGCAACTGTTGTAGGTGCAAGTGAAAACGCGGGCGTTAACTTCACCGAATACGGAACGAGACGTTTGCATTCCGTTTTGGTGATTGTCCGGACAACAGGGTCGCCATCAGGGCGGGGGCTAGACTGATGGCTTCATCGCTTCCAACTCAAAAGCTTCCGATGCCCGTTCCCGAATCCGCCTTGCTCGATGCCCTGAAAACCGTGGTCGATCCGAACGCGGGGCAAGATTTCGTCTCGACCAAACAGCTTAAAAACCTGCGCATCGACGGCGGCGACGTGGCGTTCGAGGTCGAACTCGGCTATCCCGCGAAATCCCAGATCGCGGCATTGCAGAAGTCGCTGATCGCGGCCGCGCGCTCGGTGCCCGGCGTCGAGAACGTCAGCGCGAACATTTCGAGCCGCATCACCTCGCATGCGGTGCAGCGCGGCGTGCAGTTGCTGCCCAACGTCAAGAACATCGTCGCGGTCGCGTCGGGCAAGGGCGGCGTCGGGAAGAGCACGACCGCTGCGAATCTCGCTCTCGCACTGGCAGCCGAAGGCGCGGCGGTCGGCATTCTGGATGCCGACATCTACGGCCCGAGCCAGCCGATGATGATGGGCATCAGCGGCCGGCCCGAGTCCGACGATGGCAAGACCATGGCGCCGATGGAAAACCACGGCGTGCAGGTGATGTCGATCGGCTTTTTGATCGCCGCCGACGACGCGATGATCTGGCGCGGCCCGATGGCGACGCAAGCGCTCGAACAACTGCTGCGCCAGACCCAGTGGCGCGACCTCGATTACCTGATCCTCGACCTGCCGCCGGGCACCGGCGACATCCAGCTCACGCTCGCGCAGCGCGTGCCGCTCACGGGCGCGGTGATCGTGACCACGCCGCAGGACATCGCGCTGCTCGATGCACGCAAGGGCATCAAGATGTTCGAGAAGGTCGGTGTGCCGATCCTCGGCATCGTCGAGAACATGGCGGTGCATGTCTGCGAGCAATGCGGGCATATCGAGCACATCTTCGGCGAGGGCGGTGGCCAGCGCCTCGCAATGGAGCGCGGCATGGACTATCTGGGTGCCCTGCCGCTCAACCTGTCGATCCGGGTGCAGGCCGACAGCGGCCGGCCGACCGTAGTGAGCGAGCCCGACGGCCCGATCGCGGGGCTCTACCTGGCCATGGCGCGCCAGGTCGCGGTGAAGATCGCGCAGCGCGCGAAAGACTTCAGCGCGAAGTTTCCGACGATTTCTATCTCGAAAGACACTTGAGTGCCGTGATCGCATGGCTGAACACGGCATGCGCCCGGTCGATATGAAGCCTGCCCTTTATCTGACGCACGCATCTGCCCCGCTCACACACGAGATCGATGTGCGCGACGAATTCGGCGCGACGCGGCGCATTTCGATTCCGGCCGAGCGCGCATTGACGGTTTTCGTCGACAACCGCGAACTCGTGACCTTGATGACGCTCGGCGCGGCCCCCGAATTGCTGGTGCTGGGCTATCTGCGCAATCAGCGACTGGTCGAGCGCATCGACGACATCGCCTCGATCACGGTCGACTGGGAGGTAGAGGCGGCCGCAGTCAAAACCCGCGCGGGCATCGAACGCTTCGACGAAAAAACCGCCAAGCGCGTTGTGACGACCGGTTGTGGCCAGGGCACTGTGTTCGGCGACCTGATGAGTGACATCGACGCGATCGAATTGCCCGACCCGAGCGAGCCGTCCGCGCGCCTCAGCCAACACGCGCTCTATGGATTACTCGACGCGATGCGCACCCAGGAGAGCACCTACAAGTCGGCCGGCTCGGTCCATGGCTGCGCGCTGTTTCGGCAAGACGAATTGCTGACCTTCGTCGAGGACGTCGGCCGCCACAACGCGATCGACACGATCGCCGGCTGGATGTGGTTGAACGACGTGCAAGGCGGCGACAAGATTTTCTACACTACGGGCCGGCTCACGAGCGAAATGGTGATCAAGTCGGCGCAAATGGGCGTTCCGATCATCGTGTCGCGCAGCGGCATCACGCAGATGGGCCATGCGCTGGCGCAGCAACTCGGCATGACCCTGTTCGGCCGCGCCACCAACCGTCATTTCATCTGCTACAGCGGACTCGCGCGCTTCGATTCGCAGCCTGAGCCACCGCGCGGCGGCTGATCGGGTTTCGCTCAGACCAGGCCGTCGAACGGCAGCACATCGACCAGATCGCCAACGGCCACGTCGCCCTGCGCGTGATGCAGCACCACGAAGCCGTTCGCCTCGCTCATGCTGCGCAGGATGCCCGAGCCTTGCGAACCGGTGATGCGAACCTGCCACTGCCCGTCGGCGCCGCGCGTGACGATGCCCCGCTGGTATTCGGTGCGGCCCGGCTTCTTGCGAATCGGCGCGATGCTCGCCGCACGCAGCATCGGCAAACGAGTTGCATCGGCACCGCTCATCGCGAGCAGCGCATCGCGGACCAGCGCGTAGAACGTGACCATCACCGCTACCGGATTGCCCGGCAAGCCGAACAGGATCGCACTGCGCCCCTCACGCTCGATTCGCCCGATCGCCATCGGCCGACCGGGCCGCATCGCGATCCGCCAGAACAGCACGTCGCCGAGTTTTGCCATGACCATCCTGGTGTGGTCGGCCTCGCCGACACTCACGCCGCCCGAGGTGATCACCGCGTCGGCCGACCGCGCGGCTTGCGTAAATGCCGCTTCGAGCGCAGCCGGCTCGTCGCGCACGACGCCCATGTCGATCACTTCGCACCCGAGCCGCTGCAGCATGCCCCACAGCGTATAGCGGTTGCTGTCGTACACGCAGCCGACATCGAGCGGCTCGCCGATCGAACGCAGTTCGTTGCCGGTCGAAAAGAAGGCGACTCGCAATCGGCGCAGTACCGGCACTTCGGCCCGGCCGAGCGATGCGAGCAAACCCAGGTCGGCAGGCCGCAGCACGCGGCCCGCTGCGAGCGCGACCTCGCCGTTGGCCAGGTCTTCGCCGGCAAGCCGGCGGTTGTCGCCGCTACGCACGACGCCGGCCGGCACGCTGACCTTTTCAGCATCGACGCGAACGAATTCCTGCGGAACGACGGTGTCGAGTCCCTCGGGCATCACGGCGCCGGTCATGATCCGCACGCAGTGCCCCGTCGGAACATTGCCACTGAACGCATCGCCCGCGAAGCCGCTGCCGGCGACTTGAAGCGAAGTATCGGCATCGGACGATAAATCGGCACCGCGCAATGCATAGCCATCCATCGCCGAGTTGTCCTGGCCCGGCACGTCGATGTCCGACGTGATGTCGCGCGCGAGCACACGCCCCAAACTGCTGCGCAAGGCGAGCATCTCGACCGTCGTCACCCGCGGCACGAGTCGCGCGATGAACTCGCGCGCCTGCTCGACCGGCAGCGACTTCGGGTCGTAGCCCGAAACGCAGGAGGCGATCTCTTCGAGCGAAGGCTGGCGCGATTCAGTCATGGTGCGGCTCATTCTGCGACGCCAATTGCTGCAATTCCTCGCGTGTGTTCGCGTTGGCGAAGGCCTGCGCATCGGAAAATTCGACTTCGACGCACCGATGCTGCGCAGTCCATTTGTCGATCTTGCGCTGGCCGCTCTGGGTGAATTGCACGAGGCTCTCGCGAAGTTGCGCTTTCATGAGGCAGAACACGGGCTGGACCTGCGGCGCACCGTCTTCGCGGGTCGCGACCATCGCGATGTCGGCATTGTCGCCATCGAGTGCTGCGGCGAGTCGCATGACCAGATCATTCGGGAAGAGCGGCGAGTCGCAGGGCACCGTCACCATGAACCGGGTCTCGCAATGTTCCAGCCCGGCGAGAAAGCCAGCCAGCGGCCCCGCGTAGTCGGCCAGCCCGTCGGTGAAAACCGGCACACCCATCCCTTTGTAAGCATCGAGGTTGCGATTCGCATTGATGACGACCGAGCCGACTTGCGGCGACAGCCTGTCGAGCGCATGCCGCGCCATCGGAATGCCGCCATATGTTTGCAGGCCCTTGTCGACGCCGCCCATCCGGCTGCCGCGTCCGCCGGCGAGGATCAGGCCGGTGATGTCTAGCGTTTCGATCATTCGTGGTTTCGCTTCCGCGTTCATTCTGTCTTGCACGCGCCGAATGCACGCGCCACAGGGTGGTTCGATAATGCCGGCATGCGAATCCTCCACACCATGCTGCGCGTCGGCGACCTGCAACGCTCCATCGACTTCTACACCACCATCCTCGGCATGCAATTGCTGCGCAAGTCCGAAAACCCCGAGTACAAATACAGTCTCGCTTTCGTTGGCTACGAAGGCAATCCGGCCCAAGCCGAGATCGAGCTGACCTACAACTGGGGCACCGAAAACTACGACATGGGCAGCGCCTACGGCCATATCGCGCTCGGCGTGCCCGATGCCGCCGCATCGTGCGAAAAGATCAAGGCGGCCGGCGGCAACGTCACGCGCGACGCCGGCCCGGTGAAAGGCGGCACCACCGTGATCGCGTTCGTGACCGATCCCGATGGCTACAAGATCGAGTTGATCCAGCGGCCGGAACACGCAGACGGCGGCGGGCTGCGCTGACCTTCAAGCGCCTGCTTAGCAGCCCAGCGCATCGGCGAGCGCGCCGATGTCGCGCACATGCCATGTGTTGTCCGGCTGCGGAGACACGTCTTTTGGCTGCGCGGCGCCCAGTTCGAGCGGCCGCTCGATGTACGCGGTTTGCAAGCCGCAGATGCGCGCGCCATCCAGGTCTTCGTGGTGCGCGGCCGCGAGCATGACCTGCGCGGGTGACACATCGAAGACTTTCGCGACACCGAGATAAGTGCGCGGATCGGGCTTGTAGGCCTTGAACACTTCGGCCGAGAGAATGCAATCCCACGGCAGGCCAGCGTGCTTCGCCATGTCGGCGAGCAGGCCGATGTTGCCGTTCGACAAGGTGCAGATCGTGTATTTCGCCCTCAATCGCGCGAGGCCGGCGACCGCATCGGGCCAGGCGGGCAAGCGATGCCAGGCGCGGTTCAGGTCGTGTTTTGCAGCATCGCCCTGGTTCGTCACACCGAACTCGCCGAGCACGGTCTCGAGAATCTCGCGGTGCAAATCGTCGATGAGCACGAACGCGCCCTCGCCCGACGCGATGCCCGCCATCACCTTGGCCATCGCGGGCTTGTAGCCCGCGCGCCAGGCCAGCGCGAAAGCGCTGCCGTCGATGCCCGGGACGACCCGCTCCACTTCGGCCGCGATGCCGCCGTGCCAGTCGACCACGGTGCCGAAAACGTCGAAGGCAATGACTTTGAGATCGTTCATATTGCTAGTCTTTTGATAGCTGGTTGCGCTTGTGGAGTGGGCGTTTCAGGCACTATTTGCTTGAGAAATGCGGACTTCCGGACCCAGAAGGCGCAGAGGTTTCACAGAAGGCGCAGAAGAAAAACCAAAATTTCCTTTTCTTCTGCCTTTTTTGCGACCTCTGCGAAACCTTTGCGACCTCTGCGTCCTGTTGTCCGTATTCGCTGCCTCACCGCACGAGCCGGCTCGCCTCGCGTGCCAACTGTTCGATTCGGCCCCAGTCGCCCGCCGCGACCGCATCGTTTGGCGTGAGCCACGACCCGCCGGCGCACGCAACATTGCCGAGTGCGAGCAGTTCGGCCGCATTGCCCGCGTGAATGCCGCCAGTCGGACAGAACTTCACATCGCCGAACGGGCCCTGCCAGGCCTTGAGCATCGCGGGACCGCCAGCTTGCATCGCGGGGAAGAACTTGAGTTCGGTGAAGGCGTCTTCCTGCGCCAGCATGATTTCGCTGCCGGTCGCGACGCCCGGAAGCAGCGGCAGACCGAGGTCGCGGCAGGCCTTGCCGACGGCTTGCGTGTAGCCGGGGCTCACGCCGAATCGCGCGCCGGCTTTGGCGGATGCGGCTGCATCGGCAGCGCTTCGGATCGTGCCGGCGCCGACGACGGCATCGGGCACTTCGTTGGCGATGCGTTCGATGCATTCCAGCGCCTGCGGCGTGCGCAAAGTGACTTCGAGCATGCGAATGCCGCCAGCCACGAGTGCGCGCGCGAGCGGCACCGCATGCGCGACATCGTTGAGAACGATGACCGGAATCACCGGCGCGTCGCGCATCACGTCGAGTGCGGTCAACTTTTCGGGAATAGGTTTCACAGCCATGTGCAGGCTCCTTCTTCTGCGCTGAGCGCGTTGCGCCGCATGCCGGCGAACAGTTCGCGGCCGAGGCCCAGGCCATTGTCGGCGCGCAAGTCATCGGGCATCGCGACCGTCTCGCGCGCGGCCCATTCGTCATCGGCGACAAGTACTTGCAATGTGCCTGCCACGCCATCGAGCCTTATCGAATCACCGTCGCGCACCTTCGCGAGCGGGCCACCGGCTGCCGCTTCGGGCGAAACATGAATCGCGGCCGGCACCCGGCCCGAGGCACCGCTCATACGGCCATCGGTGACCAGCGCCACCTTGAAGCCCTTGCCCTGCAGCACCGCGAGCGGCGGCGTGAGCTTGTGCAGCTCGGGCATGCCGTTGGCCTTGGGGCCCTGCCAGCGCACGACGCAGACCACGTCGCGATCGAGCTCGCCGGCGGTGAACGCGGTTTGCAATGCGGCCTGCGAATCGAACACGCGGGCCGGTGCTTCGATCACATGCCGGTCGGCGGGCACCGACGATATCTTGATCACGCTCCGGCCGAGGTTTCCGGTGAGCAATTTGAGCCCGCCGCTCGCGCTGAACGGCTCAGCGACGGTGCGCACGACGTTGGTGTCTTTCGAAGGTCGCGCCGCCGACCAGCGCAAAGCGTTTCCGTTCAGTACCGGCACATGTCCGAACTCAGCGATGCCACCCACGCGTACCGTCGCGACGTCGCCATGCATCAATCCCGCATCGACCAATTCGCCGATCACCGCGCCGGGTCCGCCCGCGTTCTGAAATTCGTTCACGTCGGCGCTGCCGTTCGGATAGACCCGTGCGAGCAGCGGCACGGCTTCGGACAACTCGGTGAAATCGTTCCAGTCGATCAAGATGCCGGCGGCGCGTGCCACTGCGACCCAGTGGATCAGGTGATTGGTCGAGCCACCCGTCGCGAGCAGCGCGACCATCGCATTGACGATGCAGCGCTCGTCGACCATCTCGCCGATCGGCGGACATCGAAACGCGTTGTCATCCGCCTTGCCGAGCACCGTGCGCACGGCTTCGCGCGTGAGCGATTCGCGCATCGCATCGCCGGGCTGAATGAACGCGGTGCCGGGCACATGCAGCCCCATTGCCTCGAGCAGCATCTGGTTGCTGTTGGCAGTGCCGTAGAAGGTGCAGGTGCCGGGACTGTGATAAGCGGCCATTTCCGAATCGAGCAATCCGGCGCGGCCGACCAGGCCCTGCGCGGCTTGCTCCCGCACCTTCGACTTGGCGCTGTTCGACATGCCCGAAGGCATCGGCCCGGCGGGTACGAACACGGTCGGCAAATGGCCGAAGTGCAACGCGCCGATCAGGAGCCCCGGCACGATCTTGTCGCAAACCCCGAGCATCAGCGCGCAGTCGAACATGTCGTGGGTCAGCGCGATCGCGGTGCTCATCGCGATCGTGTCGCGGCTGAACAGGCTCAGCTCCATGCCCGGCGTGCCCTGCGTCACGCCGTCGCACATCGCAGGCACGCCGCCCGCAACCTGCGCGGTGGCGCCATGCAGGCGTGCCTCGTGCTTGATGATTTCGGGGTAGCCGCGGTACGGCGCATGCGCCGACAGCATGTCGTTGTAGGCGGTGACGATGCCGATGTTCGGCCCGCGCTCGGCAACGATGCGCAGCTTGTCGTTGGCCGGCGCGCCGGCGACGGCGTGCGCGACGTTGGCGCAGCCGAGCCGGTCGCTGCCGCGGTCACGCGCGCCGATGTCGGCGAGCCGCTTCAGATAGCTGCTTCGCAGCGGGCGGCTGCGCTCACCGATGCGCCGGGTCACGGCTTGAATGGTCGAATGGCGCTTCATGGCAGTGTTGGGAAAATCTCGCAGGTCAAAGCAACGGTCCCGGCAAATAGTCCGACGCCGCCCGAGCCGCGATTCATGCTAGCAAGACCCATGCAAAAAGCCCGATACGCATCGGGCTTTTTTCTATCCGCTGCGCTTGCGCGGACTGCTATTGGAGTTCGGTTATTCGACCAGCGTCACTTCCACTCGCCGCGCCTCGCCCGCCTTGCCGGGGCCGGTGGTCTGGTCGGGTTTTTTGAGCTCGATCTTGTCGGCCGCAACGCCCAGGCCGACCAATACGTCGCGCACCGCTTCGGCGCGCTGTTTGGCGAGCTTCTCGTTCAGCGCGGCATCGCCGGTGCGGTCGGCGTAGCCCGAAATCACCGCGCGGCGTCCCGCCTGCACGCCGCGAAGCACTTCGGCCAGCGCCTCAGCCGCGCCCGGTGCGAGGTCGGTGCTGCCGGTCGCGAAATAGAAGCGCACCACGCCCTGGTCGTTGGTGATGCCGGCGCCTTCGGGCACTACGGCGGTCACGGTTTCGGTCACAACCGCCACGGTCGGCGCGCCGGATTGCGCCGCTTCGGACGAAGGCCGGGCGGTGTCGGCCGGAGCGACCGTCATGGCCCGCGCAGTCGGAGCGATCGGCGCCACGGCGACTGCCGGTGCTTTCGCCGCGCTACCCTTCCAGATCGCGATGCCCACCACCAGCATCAGCACGAATGCGATGACGCCGACGGCAATGCCGAGAATGAGACTTTGTTGACTGTCGTCGTCGCTGATGGCGGCCAAGTGGCGTCCTCCGGAAGAAAGGGGTCGGTAAATAATGGTGTCTTGAACCATGACCGCGAAATTGTAGGGCCGGGCGAAACGCACGCTTCAGACGACGCTTCCGCGGCGCCGGTCCCAGCGGGGCGAGTCGGCGCTTCTTCGGGAGACATCGATGCGCCCGGTTCAAGGGCGAGAGCGCCGACTTCCCCGCCGCCCGAGCCGCAAGCCGAGCCGCGCTACAAGGTGCTGCGCGACCCGCAGCCGATGCTCGAGCGAACCCTGGCCGAATGGGGCGGCCAGAGCGACTTCTGGGTGTTCGGCTACGGCTCGCTGATCTGGCGGCCCGACTTCGACTTTGCCGAGCGCCGCGCCGCTCGGGTCCATGGCTGGCATCGCGCGCTCAAGATGTGGAGCCGCATCAACCGCGGCACACCCGAAACGCCAGGGCTCGTTTTCGCGCTGCTGTCGGGCGGCAGTTGCCAGGGCATGGTCTATCGCGTGCCCGCGCACGACGGCGCGGCGACGATGGCAAAGCTCTGGCTGCGCGAAATGCCGACCGGCGTCTACGACCCGCGCTGGCTCGAATGCGCGACACCGGCCGGCCCGGTCCGCGCGCTGGCTTTCACGCTGTCGCGCCGCAGCCCCAACTTCACGGGCGACTTGAGCGATGCGCACTATCGCAACATCTTTCGAAGCGCCGTCGGACGCTACGGCAGCTCGCTCGACTACGCGCGCCAGACCCTCGACGAACTGCGCAGCCACGCGATCGACGACCGGGCATTGGCGCGCCTCGTGGCATTGGCCGAAGTGGCGATCGAGGAAGAAGTGGCGCGACAGGCGAACTCGGACCGCGAACAACCTTGAAGCTGATCCACCCGATCAGGCACTCGCCGCACGGCGATGCCATAGCGCCTCGGCCTGCCGAAGATCGTCCACGGTGTCGATGTCGGTCACGATGCCTTCGTCGTCAAGAGCCAGATTTGCTACTTTATTCATAGCTGCCTGCGCTTGCAGGACGGGCGCTGCGCCTCGATTACCCTCTAAAGCCAGCAGCGCGTCGCGGCAGCCGGCCGCGAAAGCGACCGGGTGGCCAGCGCGGCCCTCGAAGCGCGGCACGATCGCGCTTTGAGAGTCCGCCATCAGCCGATCGGCCACCGCGCGCAGACTGGACGGCCGCACCAACGGCAGATCGGCTGGCAACACAAGCCAGCCGGGCGCGTCGGCGGTCGCGCGCACCGCCGCGGCGATCGAATCGCCCATGCCCGGATGGCCCGCGTCTTCGAGGTGCCACGGCAGCCCACTCGCGCGCACCGCGTCGAGCGTGCGCTCCAGCACCGCGCGGCCCGCGAGCGGCGCAGCCAGCTTGTGCAGCGTGCCGCCCGACGCGCGGAAGCGCTCGCCGCGGCCGGACGCGAGTACGAGCACCACGGGCTCGCGCGCTGTCGGGTCGGGCGTCGATTTCGTCGTCATGCAACCAGTATGCCGGCGCCTGACAATGGCGCATGACCGAAATCGATGCCACCCACACGAAGGCAAATGAGCCCGACACCAACCACCTCGCCGACCTGCGCAAAAGCTACCACCGCGCCGAACTCGACGAAGCGGCCAGCGACGCCGACCCGCTGCGCCAGTTCGAGCGATGGCTTGCGGAAGCGCTCGATGCGCAGGTGCCCGAACCCAACGCGATGACGCTCGCCACGGTCGGCAGCGACCTGCGGCCGTCGAGCCGGATCGTGCTGGTCAAGGGCGTCGATGCGCGCGGCGTCGTCTGGTACACCAATTACGACAGCCGCAAGGGCCGGGAACTGGCCGGCAATCCGTGGGCCGCCTTGCAGTTCCACTGGGTCGAACTCGAGCGCGTGGTGCGGATCGAGGGCCTTGTCGAACAAGTCGACGCGGCCGAAAGCGACGCCTACTTTGCGAGCCGCCCGCTCGACTCGCGCATTGGCGCCTGGGCCAGTCCGCAAAGCCGCGTGATCGAGGGGCGCGAGGTGCTGGTCAAAAACGCCGCCAAGGCGGCCGCACGGCACCTCCTGTCGCCGCCGCGCCCGCCGCACTGGGGCGGCTTGCGGCTCGTGCCCGACCGCTGGGAATTCTGGCAAGGCCGCGCGAGCCGCTTGCACGACCGGCTGCGCTATCGGCGCGAAGGCGTGGTGTGGGTGCGGGAGCGATTGGCGCCTTGAATTCGGAAGCGGGCAGCCGAACGCGAAAGGCGCGAAGGTTTCGTGAAGGACGCGAAAGAATTCAGAGAAACTGATTTTTAATCAAACAGGCCAGAAACGCCCGTCAGATAAGCGCAATCAGCTATTTTTTTGATAGCAAACCGATTGTCCTTTGTGATCCTGGGCCTATCGCCGCCACGAAGAAAATCGGAAAGCTTTTGTCTTTTTTTGCGCACCCAATTGCGCCAAGCGGCAGGGCAAGGCCGCCGCCAGGCCGGGTCAGGAATCCTTTGGCGAGATCAGGTCGGTGCTGCATGTCAGGTCCTCCCACGCGTCGGTCTCACTGCGCAACGCGTCGAGCTTCGATCTGAGTTGATCGAGGGCGTCGCTACCGAGCAGCAAGTGGACCGGCGGCTTCTTCGATTCGACCGCTTTGATGACTGCATGCACGCCCCGCACCGGATCGCCCGGCTGCTTGCCGTGGCCAGCGACCGTCCCATCACGCGCTTTGCCGGCTGTACCGTCGTAGTCAGCAATGCGCGTGCTCGCCTGTCTCACAGAATCGGGGCCACGGAAGTCCGTGCGGAACGCGCCGGGGGCCACCACGGTGACGCCAATGCCGAGCGAGGCCACTTCCTTGGCGAGCACGTCCGACAGGGCCTCCACGCCCGCTTTCACCATGTTGTAGTAGCCGACACCAGGAAAGGTGACGATGCCGCCAATCGAACTGAAGTTGACAATGTGTCCGCGCTGGCGTTCGCGCATTCCAGGCAGCACCGCCTTGATGAGGTTGACCGGGCCGAAAAGGCAGGTCTCGAAGAGCCTCCGCATCTCACCGTCGTCGCCCTCTTCGATTGCGCCGAGGTAACCGTAGCCGGCGTTATTCACGAGCACATCGATCGAGCCGAAGTGCTGCTCAGCGGCCGCGATGGCCGCGCTGATCGACGCAGGTTTCGTCACGTCGAGCGCCTCTGTGAGCACGGCATCGCCGTACGTTTTGGCAAAGTCTGCAAGATTGCGTTCGTCACGCGCTGTCGCGACGACGCGGTAGCCTGCTTCGAGCGCCGTTTTGGCCAAGGCGCGACCAAATCCCTTTGAGCAGCCGTAATAAGCCAGACTGATTTCTTTTCAAGCATTTTCTTATCTTTCAAACGATCGATGGTGAATTTCCGTTGACGCGCCGGGGCTTGTGATCGGACCTCGGCAACGCGACGAATCTGCCGTCGCGCCAATGGCCGTCGCATCGTGCGGTCGCTCGAAGCCGTCACGCTTGCATCATGTGACGAGGAGCAAGCGGCGGGCAAGGCAAAGCCTCGATTTGAGCAATCACACCAATGCTTAAGGCAACCGCTCGAAAGTTCATTACAGGTCGGCTTTCCGCGGAATTGTTCGCGCCGCTACATTGCTGGCATGCCCCATACTTTTGCCGCCGAGAGTCGCAGCTGTCTCGATGCCCTGCCGGCGACGTCACCGATCGCCTGTAGTACCGACATTGGCTGGACGTCACTTCTGGTAAGTCAATCGCATTGCACCGGGTCGCCTGACCCGTACGAAACACTCCCGACCGCTGACCACAAGCTCGTTATCGTCACGCGTGGTTGGGTGAACGTTGGTCTGTTCAAGAAGGGGCTTTGGCAACGCGCGACTTACCGGCAGGGTACCGCCGGGCTGTCCGTCCCGGGCGAGGTGGATCGCCTCCGCCTGCAACTGCGTGAGGGAAGTGACGCTTTCGAAAAGCTCCACGTCTTTTTGCCACACGCGATGGTCGCGGAGGTCGCCGAGCACGTCCGACGGCCGGGCCAAGCAGCGCAGCGCCCGACGCTCGAATCGGCCACGCTCACCGATCATGCGATCGCACAGATTGCGGGAACGCTGATCTGGGGTTTGCACACGCATGCGCCCGACTATGTGGCAGAGGTCGCCGGCCAGTGGCTCGCGCTTCAGCTGATCACCCGCCGCGAAGCCTTGTCGCCCGGGTATGAGCTGCGCCACCCCGGCGCAATCACGGACGCACGGTTGCGACGCGCGCTGGACTATATGAGCGCAAGCTTTGGTCAGCCGCTCACGCTAGAGGCGATCGCAAGCGAGGCGGGCGTGAGTAAATTCCACTTTACGCGACTGTTTCGTGCGCGCGTAGGCACTACGCCGATGCACCACTTGTCAGAACTCCGGCTTGCCGCGGCGGCCAAAATGCTTGCGACGACCGATCTCCCCGTCGCCCTCGTCGCGCTCGAATGCGGTCACCGAAGCGTCACCCACTTCTCCGACGCGTTCCGTCGCAAGTTCGGATGCTCGCCCAGTGGCTATCGACAGTCGAGGTGAGCAACGCCGGCAATTTGGAAATACACATTCGGAGTGTCCTGAAGTCTGCCCATCGGTCGTAGGAAGCGGCGATACACGGTCGAGCGCACAGTCCATCGAAAGGGCGGTCCCATGATGGGCGCGGTGCATGCCTGCATTTCCTAGCACGACGCACACCGCACGCCGCACACAGCACGCACGCCGCACGCCGCACACCGCACACCGCACACCGCACACCGCACACCGCAAACGGTTTGGAGGCGTTCAAACGTTCGATGAAATCCACTTGGCATTTCTGTTTTAGCTTCCGCGCCCTCTGCGAAACCTCTGCGCCCTCTGCGTTCGGCTGTCCGAATCCGTGTCCGGACCCGTATCTCACGGCAACCACCGCACCACCGTCATCACCAGCGTCACGCTCGCGAGCGCCATCAAGGTCGAGATCGCAACGCTCGACGTGATCAGCGACTCCGACGTCTCGTAGCGCTGCGAAAAAAGAAACACGTTGGCGCCGATCGGCAGCGATGCGGCGACGACCATCACCGTGAGCGGCAAGCCCGACAGACCGAACAGCCAGCCGAGCAGCGCGACCAGCAAGGGGTGCACGAGGTTCTTGGTCGCCGCCAGCGCCAGCGCACCGCGCCAGTGCTCACCGATGCGGGTGTAAGCGAGCGTGAGTCCGACCAATATCAGCGCGACCGGGCCGAACGCCTGACCGAGCAATGCGAGTGTTTTGTCGATCGTCTCGGGCAACGTAAGGCCCGTCTGCGCGAAGACGAGGCCGAGCAAAATCGGCAGCTGCACCGGATGGATGATCGCGTTGCGCAATGCGCGGCCGACCGTGCGGGCCATCGGCCGTTTGGTCGCACCGGGGGCAGTCGCTGTCTCGTGCGCCACCGCCAGTTCGAGAATCAATGTGGCGCTGGTCAACAGCACCAGCGAATGCAGCGAGATCAAGGTCAGCAGCACGACCCGGCCTTCGGGCCCGTAAGCCAGGCTGACCAGCGCGATGCCGATCATCACCGTGTTGCTGTAGGTATTGGCCAACGCCAGCACCGCGCCGGTGCGGTTGAAGCCACGCCAGAGCAATGTCGCGCCGAAGATCAAGCCCACGGCGACGAAATACGCCGCCACCGGCCGCAGACTGAGCTGCTCCAGATGCACCGTGCTCATCGAGCGGAACAACAGCGCCGGCGCGAGCAGCAGAAAGATCAGGTTCGACAGATCCTTGAGCGCCCCGCCGCCGACCCAGCCGCGTCGCCCGGCCGCGAAACCGAGCCCGATCATCAGCACGACCGGCAGCAGGGACGAGACGACCGGGCTGTTCACCACGGAAGAATAGCAAGCGGCGCGACTGTTGCAGGCTCATCGCCATCACAGCGAAACGGTGGCACCCCACAACAGACCCAGCGCGCCGATCAACGAACCACCCGCGCCCGCCAGATTGCCCAGGTAGACCAGCCTGGCCGACAGTGGCCCACCGGACGCCAGCCCGCGATGCCCGACGATCGGCCCCAAGGTCAACGAAATACAAAACGAATAGGACGAGACGATCAGCGCCAGCGCGATCGTCCACTTCACGGCGGGCGCAACCACCAGCACCGGCAACACCATCGCAACGATCAGCATCAGAATCGCGCCGATCGCCAGACTCGAATGCGCGAGCCGCCAGGCGTCGACCGTGCGTTGGGGTGCGCCGCGATTGATCGACCGGCCATACGGCGCGCCGCACAGAAGGCCGTACAGCAGCACGATCGCGCCGTGCAGGATGAGTTGGCGTGACGAAGAATCCATCGTGCAAATGTACGAGCGGCGTGGCCGGGCAACCGATGTTGCGTTCATCCATCGCCGTTGCACGTCCGCCAGCCTGCGCGCATCGGATCGAAGCGCTACTAAAAAGATAGCAGTCTGCGCATGCCAGTCGGTCGTTTGGGCTACTTTTTTCTCTAAATATCGGCGATTTGCATCGACTGCCCTCTCAGTGCACCTATGACTTTCGGCATATGTCTTTTTTCCGAAATTTGTATAAAAGTTCACGCGCTGCAACATCCCGTTGCAGCTTCACTCATCAAAAGAAGAAGGGCTGTCCCGATGAAAAAACAGGTTTCCGGCGCACTTGTCGCCGCCTCTTGCGCCACCGGTCTGATGCTCGCCGCATGTGGCGGAGGCGGCGGTAGCAACAACAACGCAGCCTCAGCCGCCGCGCTCGCCGCCGCCGCCGCTGCAGGAGCAGCACCTGCTCCCGCTCCTGCCCCCGCGCCTGCGCCGGCCCCAGCCCCAGCGCCAGCGCCTCCGGCGCCGCCACCTGTCAATACCGGCACCGCGAGCACCGGCACCGGCGCCTACGGCGTACTGGGCACGCCGACCACCCGCATCGTGTTCCTGCCGACCGGCTCGGGCATCCAACCTGTGGCGCTCGAAAACAACGGCTCGCAGGTGATTTCCAAACCCGCGACGATCTCCTTCAAGCCGGTGGCGCTGACCTTCAGCGCCAACGCCTGCAGCGTCGACTCCGATGCGCTGAAAGCGATTTGCATCGCTTACAGGTCGCCCACGATCGCGGTGCTCGACCTGAGCAACTTCGCGACTTCGCTGAACACTGCCGACATCACGACGCAGGAGTTCGATTCAGGCGCCGGCACCCTGTCCAACAGCTATTCCGGCGGCAGCTGCATCGTCTGCGGCGTGGCGGCAGACGTGGGCAAAAAGCGTTTCGTCATCGGCGGCACGGGTGGCTTCCGGGTGTTCGGCTACGGCACGACCACCGCAGCGGCCACCTTCGCCATTCCGGTAGGCGAGAACTTCGCGTTTCTGCCGCAACCGGCGGATGCGAGCTTCATCATCGCGCCGGAATACGGGCCAGCAGGCGGCAAACGCAAGCTGCGCGTGGTCAACATGGACACTGGCAGGGTCTACGCCTGGACCAAAAACACCGACTCGGCAGCCGACCTGGGCGCGGCGGGCAGCCACTTCGTCTCCAGCGATATCGATGCAGCCGCCGTGGACATCAACACGCGAATGATCGCGATGACGACCGAAGGCTATGCCGACTTCCTGCTGGTCGACTTCGGCCAGGCGACCTTCGACGATGCGGCATCGACCTTCAGTGCGCCGTTCAGCATCTCGAGTCCGAGCAGCCAGAGCAGTGTTCCGCGCCAGACCGACGTCGCGATCTCGACCGCCGGCAGCTTGCTGCTGTCCCACGAAGAGTTCGCGGGCGTCATCGGCGCGGCGCAACTGCCGACCGCGCCGGGCACCGGCGGTACCTTTCCTGCCGGCACCGGCGACCTGGCCGTGATCGACCTGAACGCCAGCGCGTTTGACCGCACCGCGTGCGGGAGCGCAAGCTACTCCTTCAGTGGCAAGGGCGATCCGCACGGCCTGTCCCTCTTCACCGGACTCGACAACGGCCAGAAGGGCTTGGTGATCGACAGCAGCAACGTCTGCGCTGCGATCGTCGATCTGGCTGGCCTTGCGGTGGCGCCGCGCCTGGCGGGCAGCCCGAACGCGGTCGACACCAGCCAGGCGTCGGTCAAGGCGCTGGTCAGGTACGTGAAGCTGCAGTAGGCGAAATCTGCTGCCTTCGGGTTCGCCCCGGAGACAGCTATTCGAACTCGCGGGTGCGAGCCGCCACCGAGCCATCTGCCCAGCCGTCCCGAGGCTGGCCGGATGGTTTTTTTCTTGTGGCGCGATAGGTCTACCATCATCGGCACGACAACTTTCAAGGAGCTTCCCGTGCGAATCCGAATCGTCCAGCCACTGATCGCGCTCTCGCTGTTCGCAGCCACCGCAACCGCTCCCGCCTTCGCCGCCAATTTCATGGATGCGCTCAAAGGCGGCGCCGCGGGCATGTCGATGCCGCAAGTGGGTTCGAGCACGATGGGCAATGCCGCTGGCGTGCTGCAGTACTGCGTGAAGAACAACTACCTCGCCGGCGGTGATGCGAGCTCGGTGAAAGACAAGCTGCTGGCCAAGATCACCGGCCAGAAGCCGCAGCAAAGCGGTTACGCGGCCGGCGCCAAGGGTTTGCTACAGGGCAGCGACGGCAACTCGTTCAACCTCAAAAGCATCTCCGGCAAGTTGAAGGAGAAGGCGTGCGACTATGTGCTGGACAACGCCAAGTCGCTGATCTGAAGATTTGAACGAAAAGTGGCCGCAGCGGCCGCTGGTCTTGCGCAAGAAGCTACTTTTTTGATAGCGCTCGAAGGCTGATTCGGAGTTTTCTCAAAGCAAAAGGCCAAAGCTTGCCCGATGGGCACCGATAAAGTTGCCCGGTCGGTTAGAATTTCCAACTTTCCAACTTGTCTGGAAACAAGCCATGACTGAACTCGTTCTCGTCAAAGACAAATTCCAGGTCACCCTTCCGGCCGCCATGCGCAAGCGCACTTCGATCGAGACGGGCGACTACCTCGAGATTTCAAATTGGGGCGACGGCATCTTGTTGCGCCCCGCATCCGGTGTACCGAACAAACGCAAGCGACCGGGCATCGTGGCGTTTTTGAACGAAGCGCGGGACAACGGCCGGTCGCGGAAAGACATCGACGGCCAGGTCGCCGAAGAGCGCGCCTCTTGGGATTGACGCTGGCCGCGCGGGTCGCTTGCGATGGCTGACGCCAGTGCCAGCGATGCGATCCGAGCGGGCGACACGGTGTACCTCGACACCAACCCGATCATCTATTTGACCGAAGGCAACACGGCGTTCGAACAATCGCTGGGTGCTTTTTTCGAGCGTGTCGAAGCAACAGGCGCCCGACTCGTCACCAGCGAACTCGCGCTCATGGAAGTCCTCGTGCGCCCGCTGCGCGAGCGTGACGACGCACTGATCGCCCGCTACGAGCGCCTGTTCGACACCCTGCTCGACGCGATGCCGGTCAGCCGCGAAGTGCTGCTACTCGCAGCGCATCTGCGCGCCGAAACGAAGTCGCTCAAAACACCTGATGCGATCCACATTGCGACCGCGTCGCTCGCGGAGGCGGATTTTTTTGTCTCCGCGGACAGCGGCATCCGAACGCTGCCTAAAGGCATGCGGCGAATCGATTTGTGATCCATCGCATCAGCCGAATACACATAGAATGACCATTTTGTACGATTTGTACTTAAAGTAGACCATGCTCAGCTACTCCGCCACCGATGCCAAGCAAAACTTCGCCGCCTTGCTCGACGCCGCGGCGACGCAGCCCGTGGTCATTCGCCGCCACGAGCGCGATGTCGCGATGGTCATTTCGCCCGAGGAATACGCGCGGCTGCATCGCTTCAATGTCGATCAGCTCATGGCGCTGTGCGCGCAAGCCAGCGCCGAGGCCGAGGCCAGCGGCCTGACCGACGAAACGCTCGCGCAATTGCTGGCTGACGACTGATGGCGAATGACTGACCCGCGTGGCGGCTTCGGCCGCTGCGTGTGCGATACCAACGTGCTTGTGAGCCTGCTGCTGCGCCGGCAGAGTACGCCCGCGCTGGCTGTCGCGCGGGCTTTGACTGGCAGCGGCAAACTGCTCGCCTCTCCAGCCACACTCGGCGAACTCGACGAAGTGCTGATGCGACCGAAATTCGACCGCTATGTCAGCCGAGCCGTTCGTGCGCAATTCCTGATCGACTTGATGCCGGTCATCGAACTGGTCCGGCCCGAAGCGCGTATTCGCGCCTGCCGCGATCCCCGCGATGACAAGTTTCTCGAGCTCGCGGCGCACGGCCGCGCCGACACGATCATCACGGGCGATGCCGACCTGCTCGCGCTGCATCCGTTTCACGGCGTCGCCATCCTCAGTCCGCAAGCATTTCTCGCCCTGCCCGAACCGGCCGCGCCATGACCGCTCGCCAGAACCCCGCCGCTCCGGCGCCAGCCGATGACGCTTCCGCCCTTGGCTTTGTCGCCCGATGGCAAGGCGTGCGGCTCACCGACGCGAGCTAATTTCGACCTCGCAGACCTTCGCGACCCCGCTGTGCGCGCTGCTCGGCCTGCCCACGCCGTTCGCGACCTTCGAACTCGATTGGAAACCCGAGCTTCAATGCGACGCAATGGACAGCACTGAGGCAGATCAGCGTTACGGCCTATTGCACGATGCTTTGAAGCGCATAAGCTTTTATCCCCGACATCAAAAAGATCAGCGATGACGATCCTGCACCGCACCCGCTGCCTGGCATGGGTTCTGATGCTGTTCAGCGCGCTTGCTGGCGCGGCCCTGGCGCAGCCGACAAGCTTCGACGGTCGCTGGCGCGCGGCCTTCACTGGTGAAAGCGGGAAGCCTCGCACCGGCACCGTGGTGCTCCAGGGCACGACGGGTACTTGGGACATGGACACTTGGTCCAGAAATAACCCATGCGTCGGCAAAGCCGTCCCGGTGGCCGTGAAGCAAGGTTCGGGGGAGGTAATGATCAGTATCGAGCGCTCCAAGGTGCTCGCAAGCTGTCCTGACACAACGATGCGGCTGCGCGTGGCATCCGACGGAACCCTTGTCGGCTCTTTCAAAGGCTCGCCATTTGTGCTTAGCCGCGTCGCGGCATCACCTGTATCAGCTCACGCTGCTGCTCAGGTGACTAACAGCGAATCTGCACAGAGCGGCGCGTCGAAAAGAATCCAGATGTTGTACTTCGGCGGTAACGACTGCCCGCCCTGCGTGGTATGGCGAGGATTGGAACTGCCGAAGCTTCAGAAAATGGCTGTGTTCCAGACCGTTGAGTTCGTGTACGTTACAAAATCCATTGCCTCGCCCATACCGTCAGTTCTTTTCTTGCCCGACGTGGCAAAGCCGTATAAGGCGCAGCTGGACATCGCCGGCGGTGGTAATGGAGGGTCTTCGCAAACGGCAATTTTGGTCGATGGCCAAGTCTTCGACTACTACTCTGGAGCACGTTCGGCCGACGAGATCGAGGCTCGATTGCTGGCCATTCGCGCCGGTGGTATTTACCCCTTCGAGCGATGCGTCAAAAGGCGTCCCGGTAACTCTGCGCAATGCGACAAGCCGATCGCGCCGACTTGAAAGTTCTTGTCGAAAGGCGTTGCCGTTGATACGGCGCTGATCGTTGAAGCAAGCGCCGTTCGCGTTGCGATCCGCGCGGCCGAGGAAAAAGCCGGCACGCTGCGCTGGCTACGACCCGAGCTCCAGCACCCGGCGCTATTAAAAAGTGAGCTGTCTGCGCAAACGGAGCGTGCGCTTGAGCCCGATTTCATCAAGAAGCGATGGTGCTCGACGATCCCGGAGTTGCCGCCGAGGCTAGGGCGACCGGCAGCCGACACCAGCTGTCGCTGCCGCATCCCCGGCCGCGAATGCCTGGCCCGCAACCGTGCCCGAGAAGGTTCGCGCGGTGCGGAAAGCGATTGCGGTGCGCTGGTGCGCGGCGTAGAACGAGAGCGCGAACCAACAGCGCACGCGGGCGAAGCGGCTGTCCTTTCTCAAACGCGGCGCGTCATCGCATCGTCATGCGACGGCCTTAGCGTGGCAGCGGCGTCCGGCCCAGCGCCGGACGGTTTCGTTGACGACATCGACCCACAACAGGAGATCCCATGCGACCCACCCGTTCCCTCACGCTTTCGCTGGCGCTCGCCGCCAGCCTGCTCCACGGCCTTGCCCTCGCGCACCCGAACGACGATCGCGACGACGGCGACGACTACCAATACAGCCGCGGCCGCAACACCGCCGTGCAGCTCGGCCCGCGTCCGTACTTTCTGGTCAACGACATGACCGACAGTCCGCTGAAGCAGGAACTGCTGGCCTGCACCGACGACAAGAAGTTCCGGCCGACCCAGTTTTCGATCGGCCATCGCGGCGCTGCGCTGCAATTTCCCGAGCACACGAAGGAGTCATACGAAGCCTCGGCGCGGATGGGCGCGGGCATCATCGAGTGCGACGTGACTTTTACCGGCGACCAGGAACTGGTGTGCCGGCATAGCCAGAACGATCTGCACACGACGACCAACATCCTCGCGACGCCGCTCGCGCAAAAGTGCATCAAGCCCTTCACGCCCGCGAGCTTCGACGCCAACGGCACGTTGATCGCGCCGGCGAGCGCGGAGTGCCGCACCAGCGAGATCACGCTGGCCGAATTCAAGAGCCTGCGCGGCAAGATGGATTCGTTCGACCCGCGCGCGCGCACGGTGGCCGAGTACATGGGCGGCGTGCCGTCGTTTCGCACCGACCTGTATGCCGGTCCGTCGAGCGGCACCTTGATGAGCTTCAAGGACAGCATCGAATTGTTCAAGAAGCTCGGCGTGCGTATGACGCCCGAGCTCAAGAGCGCGGCGGTGACGATGCCGTTCAACGGCTTCACGCAGCAGGCTTACGCGCAGAAGCTGATCGACACGTTGAAGCAAGCCGACGTGCCGCCGCGCCGGGTGTGGGCGCAATCGTTCGACAAGAACGACATCCTCTACTGGATCGCGCACGAGCCGCGCTTCGGGCGCCAGGCGGTGTATCTGGACGATGCGGAAACGGTTGCAGATTTGCCGAGCGCCGCAGAGCTTGCGCAGTACAAAGCACAGGGCATCCGGATCGTCGCGCCGCCGATCTTCGCGCTGCTCAGGGACGACGGCGCCGGCAACATCGTGCCCTCGCAGTACGCGCAAAACGTCAAGGCCGCAGGGCTCGAGATCATCACCTGGACGCTCGAGCGCTCGGGCGTCTTGGCCGACGGCGACAACGGCTTTTATTACCAGAGCTTCGACACCGCGATCCACCGCGAAGGCGACGTGATGCGGGTGCTCGACGTGCTGGCCAAACAGGTCGGCATCATTGGCATCTTTTCGGACTGGCCGGCGACCGTGTCGTTCTATGCGAATTGCATGAACTTGCGCTGAGACGGAGGCGGATCGGCAGCGTTCAATTTCGGCGCTCGCCGTCGCGAGTGCACTGACAGTGGTCGCCCTCGCCGGATGCGGCGGCCGACAGCGGTTTTACGTCGATCGTGCCGGCTGCTTCCACGGCACCGCCGGCTTCGACAGCGCCACCGGCTGCTTCCACGGCACCGCCGACTTCAACATCGCCGCCGAACACTACAACGCCTCCGGTGGCGCCACAAAGCGTGGAGGTGAAGATCGTCGCCTTCAACGACCTGCAGGGCAACCTCGAGCCGCCGAAGGTGTCGATCAGCGCACCGGCGGCAGCGGGTGGCAACGTATCGGTTCCGGCCGGTGGCGCTGCATACATGACTTCGGCCGTCGCGCGAACACCGGGGTGGTTTCGGCAGGCGACATGATCAGCGCCTCGCCGCTGGTCTCCGCACTGTTCCTCGACGAGCCGACGATCGAAGCCGTCAACCTGATGGAGCGACCGACCGGATCGTCAATCTCACGCCGAACTGAGGCGGTTGGCATTCGCGTCGGCAAGACGCGATGCGGCGGTGACTTGCACTGGCGAGCGGCGTGTGCCGCTCGCTCCGCTCGACTCGGTGGCGATCGTGAAAAACGTCAATGCCGGACGATCGAAGCAAGCGGGTGCGCTTGCGGCCACCAGGCACGCAGCGTCACCGAAAGGACGCGCACCGCCTGGAGGCGGATGTTTTGAGCCGGCATGGTGTTGGCACAGGATGGTTTCGCGCTGGCAGTCGAGAGCAATAACGACTTTTGCATCGGAAGGTGAAGAACCGGCCGGCGCGGCGATGAGGCATGAGTGGAAGGCATGAATTTCCATCGAGAGAACGGCTTTGCAGACTAGGGGATAGCCGTGACATCCGAATGGCAACCATGTTGCAGGCTGTGACGTACGTGACCCGCCCCTACAAGTCGATGTCCACCCACACCGCGGCATGGTCGGAGCCCGTGTTCATCGGCTGTTTCAATTCTTCGTAGACCTCCCAGCGCTTCGGTCGCACGCCGGGCCACATGCCCTTGCGCAGAACGCCGCCCGTGCGCACCCTGGCGAACAGCGCAGGCGACAGCAACAGGTAGTCGATCTTGTTTGCAGCGGTGCACGATCCGAAAGTGCCGGGAAATCCACCGTCGTCGAACGCGGGATGCAGAAATGCATCCTTCAAATCGGTCGCAGCGATGAGCGGTGCGAGCGCGGCACTTGCAGGCGTGTCGTTGAAGTCACCGACCACGGCGATGTACTTTTCGCCAGCGGCGATCCGGTTTTCATAGATGGTTCCGACCCGCTCGGCCTGCAGTCTGC
The DNA here is from genome assembly GCA_965218415.1 of Variovorax sp. Taxonomy (GTDB): domain Bacteria; phylum Pseudomonadota; class Gammaproteobacteria; order Burkholderiales; family Burkholderiaceae_C; genus Variovorax. The sequence goes on along the minus strand of CBDCKT010000003.1, from coordinate 1,284,784 downwards.
GCCGCGCGTTCGACGTGGCCTGGCTGCCGAAACCTTTGCTCTTGAAGTGATTCACGAGCAACCGAAACGACTCGCCCGAAGGCAGCGCGAGTTCGAATTCGGGGCAATCGCGCGAAAAGACCAATTGGCCATTTGCCGCGCGATCGTCGACGTGGCTCATCATGTTGCCGATCGTCACGGGAGCGGCCGTGAGTAATCCGACGTCGATGCCGCGCGCATCGTTGCCGTCGATCAGCATCACATGCGCGAACGGTGTCTGTCCGGCTGGGTCGAGGCTGCCGACGATGCCGTTGTTGAAAGCCGCGAGTGCAGGACGGCTTTCAGCTTCGACCACCGCAAGCACGTCGGCCTGCAACTCGATCATCACGCGGGCGGTGTTGCGCATCGCCTCTTCGTCGATCGGCGCCGCAATCAGCTCGAGCGATCCGACCCAGTCGGCACGGCCACCGGCGACGATCTCGAGTCCGCCGGCCTTCGGACGCTTGACCAGCTGGCCGCGGTTCTGGCGCAATAGCACGAACGGGCCAGTGTCGGACTTGTCGAGCCCCAACTCGTCGAGGAGCTGGACCATCTGGCGCTTTGCCGCGGCGCTGTAGTTGTGTTCGCCGAGCAGCGCGTTGAGCCTGGCGAACCGGTCGAGCACCGGCTTGCCTTTCGCCCGATCGCGGAGGTTCATCGCCTTGGCACGGCTGAACAGATTTTCAACGTTGTAGCTTGCAAGGCGCACTTCGAGCCTTTGGCACGATAAACACATCACTGTGATCTCGGCATATGACGAGCCGATGAAACGCATCGACCCCAGTCCCGAAGCGATCACACATTCGTCACAAGTATTTCCGATACTTGGCAAGCCCTCACCGGTCAAACACTTGAAAGACTCCACATGACCCGAATCGACGATGCGTCCCGCCGAAACCTTATCAAGACCTCGGCGCTCTGGTTGGGCGCAGCAGCCGTTCCCAGCACCTTTCTATCGGGCCGCACGGCGCTGGCGCAAAGCGCGTCGCCTGCAAACTCATCAAGCGGTGCGCCGGCCATCATCACCCGCGACGCGGCGCGGCCGCAGCTTCCGTCAGGCCTGCAGATCGGCGATGTCGACGCCGACGGCGCGATGGGCCGCGCGATGGTGTGGGCGCGAAGCGATCGACCGGCACGGCTCTGGATCGACTACGCAACGACGGCAGCCTTCAACGACCCGAAACGGCTGCGCGGACCGGTTGCGCTTCACGTGACCGACTACACAGCTCGCATCGACCTGCGCCATCTGCCGGCCGGCCAGCAAATATTCGTTCGCGCGACTTTCGAGGACTTGGGCAACGGCCGGGTGTGGTCCGAATCCGTGACAGGCAGCTTTCGCACCGCGCCCGCAGAGGCCGAGGCAAAGGCGCGCGATGTCCGCTTCGTCTGGTCGGGTGATACCGCGGGTCAGGGCTTCGGCATCAACCCGGACTTCGGCGGCATGCGCATCTACGAGGCGATGCGCAAGGTCGGGCCCGACTTCTTCCTGCATTCGGGCGACACGATTTATGCCGACGGGCCGATCCCCGCCGAGGTCAAAGTCGAAGACGGTGCGGTCTGGAAAAACATCGTGACCGAGGAGATCTCGAAAGTGGCCGAGACCCTCAACGAGTTTCGCGGCCGCTACCGCTACAACCTGATGGACGAAAACATTCGCCGCTTCAGCGCCGAAGTGCCGCAAATCTGGCAATGGGACGACCACGAAGTGATGAACAACTGGTCGCCCTCCAAAGACATCGCGGCCGATGCGCGCTACCGCGAGAAAGACGTGCCGCTGCTGGTCGCGCGGGCGAGCCGCGCCTTCATGGAATACGCGCCGATGCGCGCGCACGGCCAGGACGAGGAAGAGCGGGTCTACCGCAAGGTCGCCTACGGGCCATTGCTCGACGTGTTCGTGCTCGACATGCGCAGCTATCGCGGCCCGAATACCGACAATCGCCAGACCGAAGAAGGCCCCGACACGCGCTATCTGGGCGAAGCGCAGATCGAGTGGCTGCGCCGCGAGACGGCTGCATCCAATGCGGTATGGAAGGTGATTGCGTCGGACATGCCGCTCGGACTCGTCGTCGGTGACGGCAAAGATGCCGAGGGCCGGCCGAAATTCGAGAATTCTGCGAACGGCGACGGCCCGGTGCTCGGACGCGAACACGAAATCGCGCGGGTTCTGGCGTCACTCAAAGCGGTCGAGAACGTGGTCTGGTTGACAGCCGACGTGCACTACTGCGCGGCGCATCGGTACGACCCGAACAAGGCGCAGTTCAGCGACTTCAAACCGTTCTGGGAGTTCGTCTCGGGGCCGCTCAATGCGGGCAGTTTCGGGCCCAACGCGCTCGACGACACCTTCGGTATCGACGTGGTTTATCAAAACGCGCCGAAGACCCAGAACGTGTCGCCTTTGGCGGGACTTCAATTCTTCGGCCAGGTCGATATCGATGCCAGGACGCGCGCGATGACGGTGGCGCTGAAGGATCTGGACGGGAAAACGGTGTTCGAGCGCAGCCTGGCGCCGGAAAAGGGCTGAAGTCGGCGCCATGTCACCCTTTGCCTGGGCCGTGAGCGCGCGCTCGCGTCCTACAAGCGGCATCGCATTCTGTTACCTCGATTTGTGTCTGAAACGTATAGATTTGCGGCCAGAATGTACAGACATGCTGGCTGAAAACCCACCGTCGCACTTACCCGGCGAACCCGCTTCCGGGCCGTTGGCGAGCAGTCGTTCGCTGCGGGTTCTGGTCGTCGAAGACGATCCCGCGACCCTGGTGCTGATGCTCGAACTGTTGCGGCTCAAAGGGCATTGGGGTGCCGGCGTGAGTACCGCCGAATCGGCACGCGACCGCTTCATGGACGGCGCTTTCGATGTGCTGATCACCGATGTCGAATTGCCGGCGCTGTCGGGCATCGATCTGGTCGAGATGCTTCATGCACAGCACAGAGTCGCGGTGATTTTCATCAGCGCGCATCCGCGCCGAGAGCATCCGGTGACCGACGCGCTGTGGATCGAAAAGCCGTTCGGCATGCAGCAATTGAATGCCGCGCTCGAAACGATTCTGGCGCGGGAAGCCGCGCAAACGCAGATGCAGGTGGCCGCGACCGCACTGGCTGCCGGTCGAGGCCCGCTCCTCGCGTCAGACCCGCTCGAAAATCGCCGCGATTCCCTGCCCGCCGCCGATGCACATCGTGACCAGCGCGTAACGGCCGCCAATGCGATGCAGTTCGGCGATCGCCTTGGTCGTGATGATCGCCCCGGTCGCACCGACCGGATGGCCAAGTGATATTCCCGAACCATTCGGGTTGACCTTTGCAGGGTCGAAGTCGAGTTCGTTGATTACCGCGCAGGCCTGCGCAGCGAATGCCTCGTTCGATTCGATCACGTCGAGCGCGCTGATTTTCAAGCCAGTGCGCGCTAGCACCTTGCGCGTCGCCGGCACCGGCCCGATGCCCATGTACGCCGGCTCCACACCCGCGTGCGCATAGCCGACCAGTCGTGCGAGCGGCTTCAAACCCAGTGCCTTGACCCGCGCGCCTTCGGCCAGCACCACTGCGGCCGCGCCGTCATTGATGCCCGAGGCATTGCCAGCAGTGACCACGCCGCCGTCTTTCTTGAACGCCGGCTTCATCGCAGCGAGCTTTTCGAGCGTGGTGTCGGCGCGCACATGCTCGTCGGTGTCGAACTGCAGCACGCCCTTGCGGGTCTTGATCTCGACCGGAACGATCTGGTCCTTGAACCGGCCATCGGCGATGGCATGGGCTGCGCGCTGGTGGCTTTGAAACGCCAGCTCGTCCTGCATTTCGCGCGTGATGCCGTAGCGCGCGGCGACGTTCTCGGCCGTCACGCCCATGTGCATCTTCTGGCCCTCCCACGGGTCGTGCAGGATGCCAAGCACGTAGTCGAGCAATGTCGCATTGCCCATGCGCGCGCCGAAACGCGCGGCGGTGTCGAAGTACGGGCCGCGGCTCATCGACTCGGAACCCGCGCCAATCGCGATGTCGCAGTCGCCGAGCGCGATCGCCTGCGCGGCCGAGACGATCGATTGCAGGCCCGAGCCGCACAGCCGGTTGACGTTGAAAGCCGGCGTTTCGACCGGGCAGCCCGCATCGATCGCCGCGACCCGGCTCAGGTAGGCGTCCTTCACGTCGGTTGGAATCACGTTACCCATCACGACATGGCCGATCGCGTCGGCCGCGACGCCGCTGCGCTCGATGGCAGCCTTGACGACCGTGGTTGCGAGTTGTGCGTTGGGCACGTCCTTGAGCGCACCGCCGAAAGTGCCGATCGCAGTGCGAGCGGTGCCGATGACGAAGATGTCGCGAATGGGCATGGAGGTCTCCTCGAAGGTTGGGAAAGTCGCATCGCCCGGTCTGGAGCGAAACGATTGCAAACTTTACTTCGCCCGCGTATCCGTTGGATTTTTAAAGAAAAAGTGTCTCAAACGCACACTGGACATGCGCAGACAGCTATCATTTCGATAGCGATCGTGAATATGATCAGCTCAGGATGCTTCGCCGCGCCGCGTCGGCCGCGCCTGCACGTCGGTCACGTCGTTGTCCGCACCCGTATCGCCGCGCACCACCGGGCTCGCCGCCGATTCGCCGAGCGCGCGCGCATTCGCCACATCCGCCGCGGTCGGCGCCGATTTGCGCGTTGCCTCGCGATAGCGCGCGAAGCCCTTCCGTGGATCGAAGCGCGCGCCCATCGAGGTTGCCCAGGGCGTGATCGGCTTGCCGGTGAGCTTCGCCCAGCCGGCATAAACCGCCCAGACCGCTGCGAGCAGCAGCACCGCGACAGTGAGGCTGGCGGCGAAGACGACGCCCATGAGGAGCAGAAGTGCGCGGAGGAGAAGAGTGGCCATAGGGGATTATGGTGATGTGAGTGGGGAATGGTTTCAGGTGGGTTCAATTTGCTTGCGTTGCGTGGGTTGGTTGAGTTGCGGGTTTTGCAGGAGCCTGGAGCCGGGATGTGCCCCCGGCAGGGCAGTCACTTTCTTTTGCTTCGCCAAAAGAAAGTAACCAAAGAAAAGGCGACCCTGCTGTCTGCGTCCCTTCGCTTCGCTCCGGGCAACCTGCGGTGCGCGCTTTTCGCGGGGTCTCGCTGAACTCACTTCGCTTCGCTGCGTTCAAACAACGCGAGCCCTGATCCGCGAAAAGCTGTGCTCCTCGGCGCATACAGAAGGGCTTTGAAGGCGGGGCCCACAAGAACGCGCCGTGGCGCGTCCTTGTGGGTGTCGGGTTTTGGTTTCGGTTTTCAACCGAAGTCCGACGAGCGCAGCGAGACGTTGATTCCAAAGCCCCTCTGTATGCGCCGAGCAGCGCAGCCGGACGGGGATCAGCGGCGAGCATGTTTGAGGCGAAGCCGAGTTTGCGAGTCGCCCCCGTCCGGCGAGCAGCGCAGGTTGCCCGCAGCAACGCTGCGGGACGCATACAGCGGGGTTCGCCTTTCTTTGGTTACTTTCTTTGGCGAAGCAAAGAAAGTGACTGCCCCGCCGGGGGCATAGCCCGGCTCCTGCCTCAGTAAAGAATCAGAGTCATTTAGCCCCGAAACCCACGCCAGACGTGCGCACCAAGCTACAAATTAAATAGCAAAAAACTCATTCAAAAACAAACTCCCCCGGAGCCCGAATCGGATCCGTAGAAACATGCACCGTGTCCTTCGGCCCGAACCGCCCTTCCAGCAGCAACTTGCTCAAAGGATTCTCGATCCGCTGCTGAATCGCCCGCTTCAACGGCCGCGCACCGAACACCGGATCGAACCCGACCTTCGCGATCTCGGCCAATGCCGCGGCCGACACGTCCAGCGTCATGTCCATCTTCGCCATACGGGCCTCGAGCACCTGCAACTGAATCCCCGCAATCGCCTCGATGTTCTTCGCGTCGAGCGCATGGAACACCACGGTTTCGTCGATGCGGTTCAAAAACTCGGGCCGGAAATGGTTCTTCAACTCGTCGGTCACCGCATCCTTGATCTCGTCGGCCGGCTTGCCGACCATCGCCTGGATGATGTGCGAGCCGATGTTGCTGGTCATCACGATCACTGTGTTCTTGAAGTTCACGGTGCGGCCTTGACCGTCGGTCAGGCGGCCGTCGTCGAGCACCTGCAGCAGCACGTTGAAGACGTCGTGGTGCGCCTTTTCGATCTCGTCGAACAACAGCACGCTGTAGGGCTTGCGGCGCACCGCTTCGGTCAGGTAGCCGCCCTCTTCGTAGCCGACATAGCCCGGCGGCGCGCCGATCAGCCGCGCGACCGAATGCTTCTCCATGAATTCGCTCATGTCGATGCGAATCAGGTGGTCTTCGCTGTCGAACATGAAACCGGCCAACGCCTTGCACAGTTCGGTCTTGCCGACGCCGGTCGGGCCCAGAAACAGGAACGAGCCGGTCGGCCGGTTCGGATCGGACAGGCCAGAGCGCGAGCGCCGGATCGCGTTCGCGACCGCGCCGATCGCCTCGTCCTGCCCGACCACGCGCTCGTGCAGCTTGTCTTCCATCACCAGCAGCTTGTCGCGCTCGCCCTGCATCAACTTGGACACTGGAATGCCGGTCGCACGCGCGACGACTTCGGCGATTTCCTCGGCGCCGACCTGGGTGCGCAACAAGGTCGGCGCATTACTCGCGCCTTTGCTCGATTCGCTGTCCTGCGCTTCTTTCAAGCGCTTTTCGAGCCCCGGCAACTGGCCATACTGCAGCTCGGCGACCTTGTTGAAATCGCCCTTGCGGGTGAACTCCTCGATCTGGAACTTGAGCTTGTCGATCTCCTCGCGCACCTGCGCGCTGCCCTGGGCCTGGGCCTTTTCGGCCTGCCAGATTTCGTCGTAGTCGGCGATTTCCTTTTGCAGCGCGCTAATTTCGTCTTCGATCAGGCCGAAGCGCTTCAGCGAGGCTTCGTCCTTCTCCTTGCGCACGGCTTCACGCTCGATTTGCAACTGGATCAAGCGCCGGTCGAGCCGGTCCATCACCTCGGGCTTGGAATCCATCTCGATCTTGATCTTGGCCGCGGCTTCGTCGATCAGATCGATCGCCTTGTCGGGCAGAAAGCGGTCGGTGATGTAGCGGTCGCTCAACTCCGCCGCGGCGACGATCGCCGGGTCGGTGATGTCGACGCCGTGATGCACCTCGTACTTTTCCTGCAAGCCGCGCAGGATCGCGATGGTCGCTTCGACACTCGGCTCCCCGACGATGATCTTCTGGAACCGACGCTCGAGCGCGGCGTCTTTCTCGATGTACTTGCGGTATTCGTCGAGCGTGGTGGCGCCGACGCAATGCAGCTCGCCGCGCGCGAGCGCGGGCTTGAGCATGTTGCCCGCATCCATCGCACCCTCGGCCTTGCCGGCGCCGACCATGGTGTGAAGTTCGTCGATGAAAACGATGGTCTGGCCTTCTTCCTTCGCCAGTTCGTTGAGCACGTTTTTCAAGCGTTCTTCAAATTCGCCGCGAAACTTGGCACCCGCGAGCAATGCCGCGAGGTCGAGCGACAGCACCCGCTTGTTCTTCAGCGAATCGGGCACTTCGCCCGCGACGATGCGCTGCGCGAGGCCTTCGACGATCGCGGTCTTGCCGACGCCGGGCTCGCCGATCAGCACCGGGTTGTTCTTGGTGCGGCGTTGCAATACTTGAATCGCGCGGCGGATTTCTTCGTCGCGGCCGATCACCGGATCGAGCTTGCCGAGGCGCGCGCGTTCGGTCAGGTCCATCGTGTACTTGGCGAGTGCGCCGCGCTGCGCTTCGGCATCGGCGCTGTCGACGCCCTGCCCACCGCGCACCGCATCGATCGCGGCTTCGAGCGACTTTCGCGACAGGCCGTTGTCTTTGGCGAGCTTGCCGATGTCGGCCTTGCTGTCGGTCAGCGCCAGCAGAAACAGCTCACCCGCGATGAACTGGTCGTTGCGCTTGATCGATTCTTTTTCGGTCGCCTGCAGCAGCTTGGTGAGTTCCGGACCGACCTGGACCACGTCGTGGCCCTGCACTTGCGGCAGCCGCTTGATCGCGCCTTCGGCCGCAGCCGTGAGGCCCGGCACATTGACACCGGCACGTTCGAGCAAGGCACGCGGGCCGTCGTCCTGCCGCAGCATCGCGAGCAGCAGGTGCGCGGGCTCGATGTAGGCGTTGTCGTGCCCAAGCGCGAGCGACTGGGCATCGCCCAGCGCTTCCTGAAACTTGGTCGTGAGTTTGTCTTGTCGCATGGTGTGGAAATTCTCCTGCGTTGCACTTGAGGGTTGACTCCTGCCGTTCAAGTGCAGGCGCGACGCTCCGCAAGCTAAAGTTCCATCATGGACTTGCAAATCCACCCCGCCGACGCCGCATCGGTCAACGATGCACTGCGCCGCATGCAGTTGCTACAGCCTGGCGAAACGCCCACGCTCACCGCGCTGACCGGTGGCGTCTCTTCGTTGATCGTGCGCGCCGACACCGCTGGCGGGATGCTATGCGTCAAACAGGCGCTGCCGCAGCTCAAAGTAGCCGCGCTTTGGGAAGCGCCGGTCGAGCGCAACCGCGCCGAAGTGGCCTGGATGCGCCTCGCAGCGACCATCGAACCTAAGGCGGTGCCGGCGATCCTTGGCGACGACGCACAGGGCAACGCGTTTGCGATGGCATTTCTGGACCCGAACGACCATCCGGTGTGGAAGGCCCAGCTGCTGAAGGGCGATGCCGATGCCGACACAGCCGCCACGGTCGGCCAGCGCCTGGTGCGCATCCATTCGGCGACCGCCGATCGGCCGGAGCTCGCGCGGCAGTTCGCCAATGACGCGAATTTTCATGCGCTGCGGCTGGAACCGTATCTGGTGACCGCCGCGCAAAAGCACACCGATTGCGTGGACGCGCTGTTGCGCCTCGTCGCGGTCACAGCCGGCACGCGGCGCGCGCTGGTGCATGGCGACGTCAGCCCCAAGAACATTCTGGTCGGACCCGATGGCCCGATCTTTCTCGACGCCGAATGCGCCTGGTATGGCGACCCGGCATTCGACCTGGCTTTCTGCCTCAACCACCTGCTGCTGAAGTCGGTCTGGCGGCCAGCAGCGACGAGCGCATTCCTGCATTGTTTCGATGCGCTGGCCGCAAGCTATCTGGCGGGGGTGGACTGGGAGCCGGTCGACGGATTCGAGGCCCGCGTCGCTGCGCTGTTGCCCGGACTGTTGCTGGCGCGAATCGACGGCAAATCGCCGGTGGAATACATCACGTCGGAAGCCGATCGCGAGTGGGTGCGGCGGTTCGCGATCCCCTTGCTGCAATCGCCCGAGTCACGACTAGTCACCATTCGCCAACGCTGGAGCGCTGCATGAAAATCCACATCAAGAACGTTCTGGCCCGCCGCATCTGGGACTCGCGCGGTCGGCCGACCGTCGAAGTCGACGTGACGCTCGAAAACGGCGCGCGCGGGCGTGGCGTGGCCCCGGCCGGCGCATCCCGCGGCAGTCGCGAAGCGGTGGATCTGCGCGACGGCGGCATCGCGCTCGGCGGCTTCGGCGTCGAGCGTGCGATTGGCAACGTCAACGGCCCGATCGCACAGCGAATCGTCGGGATGGATGCGATGGACCAGCAGGCGCTCGACGACGCGCTGATCGCGCTCGACGGCACGCCGACCAAATCGAAGCTCGGCGGCAACGCGACCATCGCGACCTCGCTCGCGGTCTTGCACGCAGCGGCGGCCACCGAAGGACTGCCGCTCTGGCGCCATCTCGCGGGCAACGGCACGGTGCGCATGCCCTTGCCGCAGATCCAGATCTTCGGCGGCGGCGCCCATGCGGGGCGCCGGGTCGACATTCAGGACTTTCTCGTTATGCCGATCGGCGCCGCGAGCTTCGACGAGGCGATGGTGATGACAGCCGAGGTCTATCGCGCCGCCGGTGAATTGATGGACCAGGCCGACAAGCGATCGGGCGTCGCCGACGAAGGCGGCTGGTGGCCCGACTTCGAATCGAACGAAGAAGCGCTCGAGATGCTCACGCGCAGCATCGATTCAGCAGGATTCCGGCATGACCAGGTCGCGATCGCGCTCGACGTTGCGGCCTCTGAATTCGGGCGCAAGGGCCGCTACACGCTCGGGCTCGACGGGCGAAGCTACGACACCGGCGAATGGCTGGAAGTGCTGAAAAGCTGGGTCGCTCGCTATCCGATCGTGTCGGTCGAAGATCCGGTTGCCGAAGACGATGCCGAAGGCATGCGCACCTTCACTGCCGCTGTCGGCAACCGGGTTCAGGTGATCGGCGATGACTTTCTGGTGACCAACGCTGCATTGGTGCGGGACGCGATCGGCGCGCAGTCGTGCAACGCGGTTCTGCTGAAACCCAATCAGGCCGGCACCGTGAGCGAAACCCGCGCCGCATTGGAAGCGGCGCGGGACGCAGGCTGGGGCACGGTCGTTTCTGCACGTTCGGGCGAGACCGAAGACGTCGCGATCGTGCACCTCGCGATCGGCTGGAACGCCGGCCAGCTCAAGGTCGGCTCGTTTGCGCGCGGCGAGCGCATGGCCAAGTGGAACGAGGCGCTGCGGATTGAACAGGCCATCGGGCCGCCTGCCGTGTATGCGGGGCGCTCGGCGCTGCCGGCTTCGGCGCGCTGATGAAGAGCGAGACACACATCGGGCTCGGCGGCGGTTGTCACTGGTGCACCGAAGCGGTGTTTCAGTCGCTGCGTGGCGTCGAGCGGGTCGAGCAAGGTTGGCTGGCGCCAGCGCAGGCGCCCGAAGACTATTCCGAAGGCGTGATCGTGCATTTCGATCGCGCTGCGATCGACGTCGAGACGCTCGTCGCCGTGCATTTGCACACCCACAGCTGTACCTCGAACCATGCGCTGCGCAGCCGCTACCGTTCGGCCGTTTATGTGGTTTCGGACGAACAAGCTGCGCAAGCGAGCGCGGCGCTCGCGAAGCTGCAGCAAGACTTTGCAGAAGCGATCGTCACGCAAGTTCTGCGCGTCGGCGCATTTCGAATCAACGACCAACGTTATCTGGATTACTACCTGAAAGATCCCGACAAACCGTTTTGCCAGACCTTCATCGCACCGAAGCTTGAGTTGCTTTTGCAGCGGTTCGCGAACCAGGTTGAGGGTTCCGCCGACATCCGGGTCGAACGCACCGCTGCGCCGCGCGGCTGAGGTCGTCCGTCAGCCGTTGCGCGCCTCGATGCCCCAGCGCGCCAACGCTGCATCGTCGGCCACCCGCGCATCGACCCAACGCTCGCCGTCAGGCCCGCGCTCCTTCTTCCAGAACGGCGCTTGTGTCTTCAAATAATCCATTAAAAATTCGCACGCCCTGAAGCTCTCACCACGGTGTGCGGCGACGACCGCGACCATCATGATCTGGTCCTGCGGTTGCAACGACCCGATGCGGTGCACCACGCGGGCGCCGAGGATTCCGAAGCGCTGCTGCGCCTCGTCGATCATCGCCTCGATCGCCTTTTCGGTCATGCCGGGATAGTGCTCGAGTTCCATCGCGGCGACGTCGGCACCGTTGTTCCGGTCGCGAACGGTGCCGACGAAAGCGCAAACCGCACCGACCTGCGCCATACCGGCCCGTAGCGCGGCTACTTCGGCTGAAAGATCGAAGTCGTTGGGTTGAATCGACACCCTGGCCGTCATCTCAGCCTCCGGTGACTGGCGGGAAAAAAGCCACCTCGCAACCGTCGTGCAGCGCGGCGGATTCTTCGCTCATGACCTGGTCGAGCGCCATCCGCACGGCGCGGCCGCGCGCGAGCGCATCGGCGTAAGGCGCGCCGCGTGCGATCAGCAGGTCACGCACATCGGCCATGGTGGCCGCGTCGATGTCGAGGCCTTCCGAGGCTTTGCCGAGTGCTTCACGCACCGAAGCGAAATAGCGCAGATCGATCTTCATGGTGTCGTGTGGTTGCTTTCAGGCGAGCAAAGAATCGAAGGCGATGAACTGAACCTTATCGCCCTTTTCGAACGACTGGCCGGCTGGCGTGTCGATCACGCCGTCGCCCCGGACCGCACTGGTCAGCACGCCGGAGCTCTGGTTGGGAAATAGGTCGAGCCCGCCTTGCGCATTGCGGCGCGCGCGCAGGAATTCGCGGCGCCGGTCGGCGCGCGGCCAGTCGAAATCGGCGCGCATCGCGACCGGCTGCGCTGCAACTCGGGTGGCGCCCTGGAGCGTGAGCAGGAATGGTCGAACGAGCAACAGAAACGTCAGAAAGCTCGACACCGGATTGCCCGGCAACCCCGTGATGTGGGTGTCTGCAATGCGCCCGTACGCGAACGGTTTGCCGGGCTTCATCGACAACGACCAGAGTTCGAGTTCGCCGAGTGCCTGCACGGCGGCCTTGATGTGGTCTTCCTCGCCGACCGAGACGCCGCCGGTCGTGATGATGAGGTCGTTGCCGTCTGTAGCCGCGCGCAACGCATCGATGGTCGTGTCGCGCTTGTCGGGCACGAGGCCCAGGTCCTTCACTTCGCAGCCGAGCCGATGCAGCAACGCGCGCATGAAAAAGCGGTTGGAGTTGTAGATCGCGCCCGGCTTCATGTCCGCAGGCGCGACGTCGCCGGGCATCGCAAGTTCGTCGCCGGTCGACAAGAGGGCGACACGGGGTCGGCGCGCGACTTGCAATCGGTCGAAGCCGACACTCGCTGCAAGGCCGAGTGCGGCCGGTGTCAGGCGTTCGCCTTTGGCCAGCACGACAGCACCGCTGCGCACGTCTTCGCCGGCGCGACGAATCCACTGGCCTGGATCGGGGATCGCTGCGATGCGCACCCGCTGCCCTTCGGCCAGCGCAGTGACGTCTTCCTGCATCACGACCGCATCGGCGCCCTCGGGAATCTGGGCGCCCGTGAAGATTCGCGCGACCGTGCCGGCAGCGAGCGGTGCGCCGACGGTTCCAGCCGGAATGCGCTGGGCCACGGGGAGTTCGGCACCAGGCTCGACCCAGTCGGCAACCCGGATGGCATAACCATCCATCGAACTGTTGTCGCGCGGCGGCACGGTCAGGCTGGACACCAGGTCCTCTGCGAGCACCCGGCCGTCGGCATCGAATGTCGAAACCGACTCCGAAGGCAGCACGGGCTGCGCCTTGGCCAGCAAGCGTGCGAGCGCCTCGTCGAGCGGCATGAGCGGCGGACGCGCTGACGGTTTTGGATCGGACAGAGCGCTAGACATAGGAATCCGGTTTGTAGACGAAGCGATCGCCATTCGCCATCAGCCAGGCTGCGACGGCATGGACATCATTAAGGTCGAGTACGGGCAGGCTTGTAGTCGCTGGCAGCTTTGCGCTCTTATCGGTGGCGACCGCGACGACGAACGCGTCGTCGATGTAGCGAATCGGCCGCGCCGCGTCGCCCCCAGCGCTGGCTCGCCAGACTTCGATCTTCGGCAGGTTGCTGTGCTTGAAGCCCTCGACGAGCACCCAGTCGACGCCATCGTGCAGTTCGGCGATCAAGTCGTGCACGCTCAATTGGGTGGGCGCTTCGAACTCACGCATCAACGCCAACCGTTTGTCCGATGCCACCACGACCTCGAACGCACCGGCTTCGCGGTGCCGGAAGGTGTCTTTGCCCGGATGGTCGATGTCGAATTTGTGGTGCGCATGCTTGACCACCGAAACCCGGAGGCCCCGCTGCCGCAGGAGCGGAATCAGCCGTTCGACCAAGGTCGTTTTGCCCGAACCGGAGTAGCCGGCAAAGCCGATGACTTTCACGAAACGCTACCAATTCGATAGCTGCCTGCGCACGACTGGTATGGTTTTCGAGCACTTTTCATTCACAACGCTCGGCAATGTAGCGCTTCACCGCCGCAGCGTCCGCGGGCAACTGGTCGACCTTCCGGGGCAATGCTTCGATGCCGTCGAACTTTGCCGGGCGCGGCGGCTCGCGGCCAATCGCCTCGACGACCGTGCTGGCGAATTTCACCGGCAGCGCGGTTTCGAGCACGACCATCGGCACGCCGGGTTGGATGTGCTCCCGCGCGACCTTGAGGGCATCGGCAGTGTGCGGGTCGATGAGCGTCGCGAATCGCGCATCGGTGTCGCGGATGGTGGCGATGCGATCGGCATGCGTGCTGCGGCCACTGGCGAAGCCGAAGCGCGCTGCGATACCGGCGAAATTCGGGTCGTCGCTCAAATCGAAACGGCCGGTTTGCGTGAGTGTCTCGCCGAACAACGCCTTGACGCCGGCGCCATCGCGGCCGAGCAGATCAAAAACGAAGCGCTCGAAATTGCTGGCTTTGCTGATGTCCATCGAGGGGCTCGAAGTCTCGTGGGTTTCGGCACTGGTGCGCGCGCGGTAGATGCCGGTGCGAAAGAATTCGTCGAGCACGTCGTTCTCGTTGGTTGCGACCACGAGTTTCGCGATCGGCAAGCCCATCATGCGCGCGACATGGCCGGCGCAGACATTGCCGAAGTTGCCCGACGGTACGGCAAAGCTCACTGGCTTTTCATCGCTGGCGGTGGCCTGGAAGTAGCCGGCGAAGTAGTACACAACTTGCGCCAGCAGGCGCGCCCAGTTGATCGAGTTGACCGTTCCGATCTTGTATTGGCGCTTGAATTCGAGGTCGTTGCTCACGGCCTTGACGATGTCCTGGCAATCGTCGAACACGCCATCGACCGCGATGTTGTGGATGTTGGCGTCTTGCAGGCTGAACATCTGGGCTTGCTGGAACGCGCTCATGCGGCCTTGCGGCGAGGTCATGAAAACACGAATGCGTTTCTTGCCGCGCATAGCGTATTCGGCTGCGCTGCCGGTGTCGCCACTGGTCGCGCCGAGAATGTTGAGCGCATCGCCGCGCCGCGCGAGTTCGTACTCGAACAGGTTGCCGAGCAACTGCATCGCAATGTCCTTGAACGCCAAGGTCGGGCCGTTCGACAGGGCTTCGAGGTAGACACCGTCTTCTAGTTCACGCAGCGGAACGATTTCGTCGCTGCCGAAGAATTCGGCGGTGTAGGTCTTTGCACAAAGCGCTTTCAGATCGAAGGCCGGAATGTCGTCGATGTAGAGCGAGACGATTTCGAATGCGAGTTCGGCGTAGGGCAACGCTCGCCACTTGGCCAATGTCGCCGCATCGACCTGCGGATATTGTTCGGGCAGGTACAAGCCGCCGTCGGGCGCGAGGCCTTCGAGCAGGATGTCGCAAAACTTGCGCGGCGGTGAGCGGTGGTGACCGGAGTCGCGGGTGGAGATGTAGTTCATGGCGCGCCTCGCGTTTTTGCTTTGGCTCTTGCGATCCACGGATTGACGAGTTCGATTCCAGTGTCCTCGAAATGGCGCGTGTTGCGTGTGACCAGGGATAGACCGTGCGCCGCTGCCGTTGCCGCGATGAGAAGGTCCAGATCGTCGCGCGGCCGGCCCATGCCGTAAAGCGACGCCTTCAGCCTGCCGAACCGCGTCCACACTTTTTCATCGGTGACGAGCACTCGCGACGCAAACTGACGAATCAAATCATCAGCCCATCGCTGCAAGCTGTTGCGACGCGCGCCGTGCGGTAGTCGCTCTACGCCATAGGCGATCTCGCCCAACGACACAGCCGCGAGCTGACATTGCGCTATGTGTGGCACCAGCCAATCCTTGACGCCCTGATCGGGCTGCGGCCGCGCCAGCTCGGAGACGACGCAGGTGTCGAGCAACCAGCCCGGGTGCAATCAGGCCTCCCCGAATGGCGAGCGCGCGCGACTGCGGCGCGGCATGGACGGCAGCCCCTCGCGCAAGCTGGTCTTGGGTACGGAAAGCAGGAACGCAAGAAAGTCATCCTGGTCGGGCAAGAGCACATCGGATTTTTCTGCGGGCTGCCGCGGCGCGGCAGAGCCCAACGCCACGACTTGAGCTACCGGCCGGCCATGGCGCGTGACGATCTGCGGCCCCTCCTTTTTCGCCCGGTCGATCAACTCGCTGAAGCGGTTCTTGGCCTCCTGAACTTGCCAGATGCTGCTCATCGTGCGCTCCTTTTTCTGTCCATTCAAGCCAGAATTATAGACAGAATTCAGGCAACCACCTGCTTGGGAGTGATTCGCGAAACGCCTAAAACATGATTTGGTAGTGCACCAGATCGAGCCAGAGCCGCGTGCCGATGAGTGCGACCATCCCGAAAAAAAGAATCAGATAGTGCATCGCGCGCCGTTCGATGTTGTCGGTCTGGTCGAGCACGATGAAAAAAGCCCACGAAGCCAGAAAGCTGCCGCCCACGTTGAGCGCCCACGAGGCCCATCCGAGATTCGGAAAAAGCGCGACGCCGACCAGCAGCGCAAAAAAGAAGGCCAGATGCCAGCGCGGCATCTCGACATGCGCGAATCGCAGCAGCCCGGTCAACGCGAAGGTGGCGATCACGGTCGGCACGGCGCTTACCGATCCATTTCGGCACGCGCTTCAGGACAGCTCTTCCTTGCGGATTCGCACGATCGGCGCGAGCACGCTCGGCAACTGCTGCAGCAATGCGAGCGCCTCGTTCATCGTGCCTTCGCGCGTGTCGTGGGTCAGGATGATCACGTCAGTCTGGGTCGAGCCTTCGCCACCCACCTCGTCGGCCTCGCGCTGCACCACTGCATCG
The DNA here is from genome assembly GCA_965218415.1 of Variovorax sp. Lineage (GTDB taxonomy): Bacteria > Pseudomonadota > Gammaproteobacteria > Burkholderiales > Burkholderiaceae_C > Variovorax. The sequence goes on along the minus strand of CBDCKT010000003.1, from coordinate 1,268,298 downwards.
ATGCTGATCGCAGCGTCGGCCAGGATGCCGGTCACTTTGGCGAGCACGCCGGTCTGGTCGGCGACGCGCAGGCGCAGGTAGTAGCTGGTCACGACGTCGTGCATCGGCAGCACCGGCAAGTCGCTCATCGCATCGGGATGGAAAGCCAGGTGCGGCACCCGATGCGCGGCATCGGCGGTGTGCAGGCGCGCGACGTCGACCAGATCGGCGATGACGGCGCTGGCTGTCGCTTCGCCGCCCGCGCCTTTGCCGTAGTAGAGCGTGGTGCCGACCGCATCGCCGTTCACGACGACCGCGTTCATCGGGCCTTCGACATTCGCGATCAGACGCTTTGCCGGCACCAGGCTGGGATGAACCCGAAGCTCGATGCCGCTCGCCACCCGTTTGGTGATGCCTAGCAGCTTGATGCGGTAGCCGAGTTGCTCCGCATATTTGATGTCCTGCGCCGCAAGCTGACCGATGCCCTCGACATGGGCCCGGTCGAACTGAACCGGAATGCCGAACGCGATCGCACTCATGATCGTGATCTTGTGCGCCGCATCGACGCCTTCGATGTCGAAGGTCGGATCGGCTTCGGCATAGCCGAGGCGCTGCGCTTCCTCGAGCACGGCCTGAAAGTCGAGGCCCTTGTCACGCATCTCCGAAAGAATGAAGTTGGTCGTGCCGTTGATGATGCCGGCGATCCACTGGATCGAATTGGCCGTCAGCCCTTCGCGTAGCGCTTTGACGATCGGAATGCCGCCGGCCACCGCGCCTTCGAAAGCGACCATCACGCCGTTCTTTTGCGCTGCGGCGAAGATTTCGGTGCCGTGCACCGCGAGCAGTGCCTTGTTGGCGGTTACTACGTGCTTGCCTGCCGCGATCGCTTCGAGCACCAGCGCCTTGGCCATCGTGTCGCCGCCGATCAGCTCGACCACGATGTCGATATCGGGCCGCGCAATGATCTCGCGTGCATCGGCGACCACTTCGGCCGCTTCACCGACCAGCGCTTCGGCCTTGGCAATATCGCGCCGCGAAACCACGACGATATCGATGCCGCGACCCGCGCGGCGCTTGATTTCAGCCTGATTGCGGCGCAGCACCTCGAACACGCTGCCGCCGACGGTACCGATGCCGAGAAGGCCGACCTTGATAGGATTCATGGATTCCGAGATTTCAAGAGAAATAAGGCTGAAACGCCCAGTGGACGTGCGCAGTCAGCTACGATTTCGATAGCGTTCGAGAAACTGTGCAATGCGGTGGATCGCTTCGCGCAAGTCTTCTTCGTGCGGCAGAAACACGATCCGGAAATGATCGGGCGTGGCCCAGTTGAAGCCGGTGCCCTGCACCAGCATGACCCGGGTTTCACGCAACATTTCGAGAAAAAACTGCCGGTCGTCCTCGATCGCGTAGACGGCTGGGTCGAGCTTCGGAAACATATACAGCGCCGCGCTCGGTTTGACGCAACTCACGCCCGGAATCGCGGTGATCAGTTCGTAGGCCAGATCGCGCTGGCGCTTGAGCCGTCCGCCGTCGCATGTCAGATCGTTGATGCTCTGGTAGCCGCCGAGGGCGGTCTGGATCGCCCATTGCCCCGGCACGTTCGGACACAGGCGCATGTTCGAGAGCATGTTGAGCCCCTCGATGTAGTCCTGCGCATTTTTCCGGTCGCCCGACAACACCATCCAGCCGGCGCGGTAGCCACATGAGCGGTAGCTCTTGGACAGCGAATTGAAGGTGAGCGTCAACACGTCGGTCGACAAGCTCGCGATCGGCGTATGCCGCACGCCGTCGTAGAGCACCTTGTCGTAGACCTCGTCGGCCATGATCACCAGACCATGCTCGCGCGCGATGTCGATCAGGCCGCGCAACAATTCGTCGGAATAGAGCGCGCCGGTCGGGTTGTTCGGGTTGATGACGACGATCGCCTTGGTTTTGGGCGTGATCTTGTGGCGAATGTCGGCCAGATCGGGCATCCAGCCGGTTGCCTCGTCGCACAGGTAGTGCACCGGCTTGCCGCCCGAGAGGCTCGCCACCGCGGTCCAGAGTGGATAGTCGGGTGCAGGCAGCAGCAGTTCGTCGCCATCGTTGAGCAATGCATTGGTCGCCATCGCAATCAACTCGCTGGCGCCATTGCCCAGGTAGATATCGTCGAGCGTGACGCCTTCGATGTGCTGACGCTGGGTCTCGTGCATGACGGCCTTACGCGCCGCGAAGATGCCTTTGCTGTCGGAATAGCCCGACGAATCGGGCAGATTGCGAATCATGTCCTGCTGGATTTCTTCGGGTGCGTCGAAGCCGAACGAGGCGAGGTTGCCGATGTTCAGCTTGATGAGCTTGTGGCCCTCTTCCTCCATTTGCCGCGCCGCATCCATGATCGGGCCGCGAATGTCATAGAGCACGTTGGCCAGCTTGGCCGATTTCTTGAGTTGCTTCAAAGGGACTCCCGGGCGCCGCGTCACAGGGAAAACCTATAATTGAAGCACATTCCATGAAGCTCCAACCCGACCGACCCGAAGCTCAAGCCATCACCGCACATGGTCCGGGATGGGTCGCGGTAAACGGCGAAAAAGTCGATGCCAGCGTCGTCATCGGCTCGAACGGCGAACGCTTCGAATGGGACTGCGCGTCCTTCGAACAACTGGGCGCGAGCCATTTTTCGCGGCTGGTCGCGCTGGGCGCAGAACTGGTTATTTTCGGTAGCGGCGATCGCATGCGCTTCCCGCCGCCAGCCTGGCTTGCGCCCCTGATGGCCGAACGCACCGGCGTCGAAACCATGGACACCGCCGCGGCCTGCCGCACTTACAACATCCTTGCCGCCGAAGGTCGCCATGTGATCGCGGCCTTGCTCGTCGAGCCACAGGCCGATACACCGGCTTACCCGGAGAGTGGCGGTAATGAGAGCGTTTCGAGGTAAAATCTCGGGTTGCCGATCGAGCAGTCACCCACTCGATACCGATTCAACAGCGGAGAAAAATACAGATGGCGATCGTTGTCACCAAACCCATTCCTGAATTCGACTCCAACGCCACTGGCGGAATCAAGGTGTCCAACACCTCGCATCTGGGTCATGTTGTTGTTCTGTATTTCTACCCCAAGGACAACACGCCGGGTTGCACCACCGAAGCCATGCAGTTTCGCGACAAGCACAAGGAATTCGTCAAAGCGGGCGCCACGGTTTTCGGCGTTTCGCGCGACAACATGAAGTCGCACGACGAATTCAAGGCCAAGCTCGAGTTGCCATTCGAGTTGATCGCCGACACCGAAGAAAAAATGTGCCACATGTTCGGTGTCGTCAAGAACAAGATCATGTACGGCAAGAAGGTCAAGGGCATCGAGCGCAGCACCTTTCTGATCGGCGCCGACGGCGTTTTGAAAGCGGAATGGCGCGGCCTCAAAGTGCCGGGGCATGTCGAGGACGTGCTCAAGGCCGTCAAGGCCCTCAAAAAAGAAGCCTGAATCATCGGCGGCAACCCTGACAGGGATGCCGGCCGGTTCCGGCATCTGGACTTCAATAGAGCATCAAACCGAATTTCGACTCCGTTGGTCTTAGCAACCGCATTCCCCCGATAAAGCCGCCCGGCTCGCCTGGCGGCTTTTTTGCTTTTTCAATCAGCGCTTCTCAAAAAAGAACCGACTCATGCCCTTGCCTCCCGCTCCGACCCGCCGCGCCGCCCTCCTCGCCTCCGACGCCCTCGACGCGCCAGCGCGATCGTCACGCCGGGTGCCACGTCGCGGCAGCGGCGACGATGCGGGTTCGGCGCGCGCCGACGCGCCACGGTCACACGAGGTGCGCGAACGCGAGGGTGAACCCGAAACAACCGGCGGCGAAGCGATGCAACAGATCGAAACCCGCGCGCGGCCCGCGCCCGACCTGCGCGCCGCCCCGCCGAGCGCGCCCAGAGCGCAAGCCGACTCAGCGCCAACGTCGCGCACCGAGCGGCCTGCAGCGCCGATGCCGGCGCCCGCTGAACGAGCGCCTGCCGAGCGAGCGCTCGCGTCGGCCGATCGCGGCACGGCCCGTGGGCGCAAACCGGCGCATGAAGCAACGACCGGCACCCGTCGCGCCAAAGCGCAAGGCCCGGCCAAACTTTTCGTGCTCGACACCAACGTGCTGCTGCACGATCCGATGTGCCTGTTCCGCTTCGAAGAGCACGACATCTATCTGCCGATGATCGTGCTCGAGGAGCTCGACGGTCACAAAAAGGGCACCACCGAAGTCGCCCGCAACGGCCGCCAGACCAGCCGGACGCTCGACGCACTGGCCGGCGCAAAAGATGCCGACATCGCGAGCGGCTTGCAGTTGAACGTCACCGGTCACAAGGAAGCCGGCGGCAAACTGTTTTTTCAGACCGAACCGCTCGACTACCAACTGCCGGTCAGCCTGCCGCAAGGCAAGGCCGACAACCAGATTCTCGGCGTGGTGCAGGCACTGCGGGAGCGCCATCGGAGCAGCAGCGGCAGCGAAGGAAAGACCCGGGACGCGCATCCGCACCGCGAGGTGGTGCTGGTGTCCAAGGACATCAACATGCGCGTCAAGGCGCGCGCGCTGGGGCTGGACGCCGAGGACTATCAAAGCGACAAGACGCTCGACGACGGCGACATGCTCTATGCGGGCTCGCTCGCATTGCCCCCCGACTTCTGGACCCGCCAGAGCAAAACCGTCGAAAGCTGGCAGAGCGGCAGCAGCACCTTCTACCGGATCAGCGGACCGATCGTCGCGCAGCTCGATATCAACCAGTTCGTCTACTTCGAGGCGCCCGGCGAACCCAGCATGTACGCGCGGGTCACTGAAATTCGGGATACGACGGCGGTGCTCAAAACATTGAAGGATTTCAGCTCGGCCAAGAACGCCGTCTGGGGCGTGACCACCCGCAACCGCGAACAGAACTTCGCGATGAACCTGCTGACCGATCCGGAAGTCGACTTCGTCACGCTCACCGGCACCGCGGGCAGCGGCAAGACGCTGATGGCGCTGGCCTCCGGTCTCACCCAAGTGCTCGACGACCGCCGCTACACCGAAATCATCATGACCCGCGCGACGGTCAGCGTCGGCGAAGACATCGGCTTTTTGCCCGGCACCGAAGAAGAAAAAATGGGCCCGTGGATGGGCGCGCTCGACGACAACCTCGAGTTTCTCGCCAAAGGCGACGGCGGCGGTGCCGGCGAATGGGGCCGCGCCGCGACCAACGAGCTGATCCGCAGCCGGATCAAGATCAAGAGCATGAACTTCATGCGCGGGCGCACCTTCCTGTCGAAGTACGTGATCATCGACGAGGCGCAGAACCTGACGCCCAAACAGATGAAAACGCTGATCACCCGCGCCGGCCCCGGCACCAAGATCATCTGCATGGGCAACCTGGCGCAGATCGACACGCCCTACCTCACCGAAGGCTCGTCGGGCCTGACCTTCGCGGTCGACAAGTTCAAGGGCTGGCCGCATGGCGGGCACATCACGCTGGCGCGCGGCGAGCGCTCGCGGTTGGCCGATTTCGCGAGCGAAGTGCTTTAGAGCGGATCGAAAGCGGGAGCGGACGACCGGACGCAGAGGACGCAAAGGTTTCGCGGAAGACGCAAAAGGAGTTGCAGGAATGGATCTCAAGGGTCTTGCCTCATTTCCGCACAGATCAACCATCGGTGGTCTTATGCTATTTTTTTGATAGCTGCTTGCGCAGAGCCATCGGGCATTTGAGCCATATTTCGTTCAGATTGATCGGCTGCTGACAGAACGCTGTCAGCAGCAGTCGCGCAACATGTGGTCTCAGTCATTCGACAAGGAGCGACTTCATGAACAGTTCAATCAGCGGGTTCGAACCCTCAGTAACCGCCATCGACAATGCGAGAACTGCATAACGGCGATGGCGCACAAAAACTGGATCGCCGTTGCCAGCGCGGAGCATGCGCGGCGCGGGCGTGATCACAAGCCGGTCGGTTTCATGCAAGTCGGCCACGGCAAACAGGCGCCGCTCAAGCGCATCGCACCGGGCGATCGCATCGCCTATTACGCGCCGGCCACCACGCTCGGAGGCAAGGACAAACTGCAGAGCCTGGTGTCGATCGGCGTTGTCCAGCCCGGCGACCCTTACACGGTCGACATGGACAATGGTTTCGTGCCGTGGCGGCGCGACGTGCGCTATGCGAAGGCGCACGAAACACCGATCGCGCCGTTGATCGAGACCTTCGATTTCGTCGACGACCCGAAGCGCTGGGGCGCCAAGTTCCGCTTCGGTTTGTTCGAAGTCAGCGCACACGACATGCGGTTGATCGCAGAGGCGATGGGCGCCGATGCCGATCCGCTCGGGCTGGGCTGATCTACCTTATCGTGCCCATGTGCGGCTCGATCACCAAGAAGCCGATCGGCCGCTGATGCGCCGCGCCGACCGCCTGTTCCAGCTCGTCCAGCTGATTCGGGGGCGACGCCTCTCTACGGCTGCCCTCCTCGCGCAGCGGCTCGAAGTCTCGGAGCGCACGGTGTACTGCGACGTGGCCGATCTGCAACGTCAGGGCGGGCCGATCGAAGGCGAAGCCGGCGTGGGCTACCGGCTCGGCGCGGGATTCGAATTGCCGCCGTTGATGCTCACCGAGGGCGAGGCGACGGCGCTGGTCGCTTCGGCGCGGCTCGCGCAAAGCTGGCTCGATCCGGCGATGGCGCGCGGTGCCGAAATGGCGCTCGGCAAGATCCTGTCAGTACTGCCCGCAGCGGCGCGTGCGTCGGCCGAGGCGCTGGCGCTCTACGCACCGACGCTGGCACTCGACGACGCGACGCGGCAGCGGCTGCAAGCGGTGCGCGAAGCAGCGCAATCGCGCCAGAAGCTGCATCTGCGTTATCTCGACCTGAGCGGCGCGGCGAGCGAGCGCACGGTGCGACCGTTGGGCTGCTTCTACCGGGGCAAGGTCTGGACGCTTTCGGCCTGGTGTGAGTTGCGCGATGACTTCCGAGGCTTTCGCGTCGACCGGATTCAAGCGCTGACGCCGCTGCCGGAGCGTTTTCAGGACGAGACGGGAAAGACATTGTCCGAAATGCTGCGCAAGGTGCGCAGCGAGGCGAAAATGGCCGCGATCATCCCGGCTCGTTTGCTACAAAATCAATAGCTGTCTGCGCACATCCAGTAAGCGTTTCAGCCGCTTTTCTCTTAAAAATCCGATCCGCCTGTAGCCAGGCTCTCGAACTTCGTGATCGGCTTCAGGAAAGCGAGTTTGACGATGCCAGTCGGCCCGTTGCGCTGCTTGCTGATGATGACTTCGGCGACGCCCGGCTCCTTGCTGTCCTTGTTGTAGTAGTCGTCGCGGTAGATGAACATGATCACGTCGGCGTCCTGCTCGATCGCGCCCGATTCGCGCAGGTCGCTCATCATCGGGCGCTTGTCGGTGCGACTCTCGACGCCGCGGGAAAGCTGCGACAACGCGAGCACCGGGCACTTGAGTTCCTTGGCCAGCATCTTGAGGCCGCGCGAGATTTCGCCGACCGCTGTCGCGCGGTTCTCTTCGCTCATGCTGCTCGAGACGCTCATGAGCTGCAAATAGTCGACCACGATCAGGCCGAGCTGGCCGCACTGGCGCGCGAGTCGCCGTGCGTTGGCCCGCAGCTCGCTGGTCGTGAGGCCCGGCGTTTCGTCGATGTGCAGCGAGATGTTGCGCAGCCGCTCGATGGCATCGGTCAGGCGCGGCCATTCTTCGTCGGTCAACCGGCCGGTGCGCAAATGAGTCTGGTCGATGCGGCCGATCGAACCGACGATCCGCACCGCGAGCTGCGACGCGCCCATCTCCATCGAGAACACCGCCACCGGCAAGCCTTCGTTCAGCGCGACATGCTCGGCGATGTTGATCGCGAGCGCGGTCTTGCCCATCGATGGCCGCGCGGCGAGCACCACCATGTCGCCGGCCTGGAAGCCCGAGGTCATGCGATCGAGGTCGATGAAGCCGGTCGGCACGCCCGTGATGTCGTTCGGGTTGTCGGCCATCTCGCTGACGCGGTCCATCAGCTGGACGGCGAGCGTGTCCATGCTCTGGAAGCCCTGCTTCAGGCGCGAACCTTCTTCGCCGATGTTGAAGATCTTCTGCTCGGCTTCGTCGAGGATCTTGTCGACCGGCTTGCCCTGGGTGTTGAAGGCGTTGGTCGCGATTTCGTCGCTAGCCGAGACGAGCTTGCGCAGGATCGAGCGCTCGCGAACGATCTCGGCATAGCGGCGGATGTTGCTCGCGCTCGGCACGTATTGTGCAAGCGAGTTGAGGTAGACCAGCCCGCCGACATCGTCGGCCTTGCCCGCGCTCTGCAGATGCTCGTAGACCGTGATCACATCGGCCGGCTTGTTGGCGTTGACGAGCTTGCTCAACGCGCCGTAGATCAGCTTGTGCTCGTAGCGGTAGAAATGGCTTTCATCGAGCAGATCGCCGACCCGGTCCCAGGCGCCGTTGTCGAGCAGCAAACCGCCCAGAACGCTGGATTCGGCTTCGATCGAATGCGGGGGAATGCGCAGTTGCGCGATATCGCGGTCGGCCACCGGATCGTTGTCGGCGCGGGAAAAAACAGCTGACATGAACTTCCTTGGAGCCCCGGATCCTAAGCCGCACGCAGCAGCGCGTCATCGCACAAGGCTGTCGAAAAACGGTGGGTTTCCTGTGCACTGCGCGGTATAAATTCGGCGCATCGCCCAGCAAAAAGCCGCCCGAAGGCGGCCCGAAGTGCAAGGCATCGCGAGATGCCGTGCGATCGTCCTTTTACGCGGTTTCGCCGTACACCGCGACCGTGATATCGACCGTCACATCGGTATGCAGCACGACCTGAACCGTGCTGTCGCCCGTGGTCTTGATCAACCCGTTCGGCATGCGTACCTGCGATTTGGCGACCTGGTAGCCGAGCTTGCCGAGTTCATCGGCAATGTCGTGGTTGGTGACCGAGCCGAACAGCCGGCCATCGACACCGGCCTTTTGCGTCAGCTTGACCGTCGTCCCATTAAGCTTGTCGCCCTGCGCTTTCGCCTCGGCCAGCTTGGCCGCAGCAGCCTTTTCGAGCTCGGCGCGTTTGGTGGCGAATTCGGCCTTGTTGGTATCGGTGGCGCGCCGCGCACGGCCGGTAGGAATCAAAAAATTGCGCGCATAGCCGTCTTTGACCTTGACGATATCGCCGAGTGCGCCGACGTTGACGACCTTGTCGAGAAGAATGATTTGCATGGTGCTTCCTTTCGCTTCAAGCGCGATGTTGGTCGCTGTACGGCACCATGGCCAGAAAGCGCGCCCGCTTGATCGCGGTGTTGAGCTGGCGCTGGTAGAACGCCCGGGTGCCCGTCAGGCGGGCCGGAATGATCTTGCCGTTCTCGCCGATGAAATCGCGCAGCGTGTCGATGTCCTTGTAGTCGATCTCCTCGACGCCAGCGACGGTGAAACGGCAAAAGCGCTTGCGCTTGAACAGCAGCGATTGCGTGTTGCGCTTGGGGCGCTTGTCCTTGTTGAACTTCTTGAACGTGGCCATGAGACACCTTTTTCTTTAATGAACGCGATGGCATCGCCGCCGCCGCCTGAAAATCAATTCGCGTCTATCAACATGCGTTGTCGCGAAATTCCGTAATGTGCAGCACCGAGTGCTTGCCATTCCGAGGCGACGCGAGGAAGCCTTCGAAACGCCATCGCCCCCCCAACTGCTGCCCCGCAAGTCGCTCTGCCATGGCGCCGAACGCGACTGCTTTGAGCGTTGCCGCGACCAATCGGGCCTGGCCTGCCTCTTCTTGCGTCGACTCGTGTTGCAGCTGCAAGTCGATCGCAGGGAGACCAGCGGGCGTGAAGCGCAATGTGCCGATTTCAGCAACGACGGCGCTCATCACCAGACGATTGAATTCGCCTGTGGCCGTTGCCTCAGTTGTTGTTGGCAGCGTACTCGGCCTGCTGCGCCTTGCGCGCATCTTCGCGCTCGACGGTCTTCATCATCGAAGAAGGGCCGGTATCGGCCTTCTTTTTCAGAACCGTCAGGTGGCGCAGAACCGCGTCGTTGAATTTGAACGCATGTTCGAGCTCGGACATGACTTCCTTCGACGCCTCGATGTTGACGCACAAATAGTGCGCCTTGCTCAGCTTGTTGATCTGGTAGACCAACTGGCGCCGACCCCAATCCTCGACCCGATGCACGTTACCACCGCCAGCGGTGATGAGGGTTTTGTAGCGTTCCAGCATGGCGGGAACCTGTTCGCTCTGATCCGGGTGGATCAGCAAAACGATTTCGTAATGACGCATAGCACTCCTTGTGAAATCTTCCGTAGAAGGGTTGAAGCCACCCGCAGCGTCAGACGCGATGTGGCAAGGAAAAGCTTTCTATTATAGCCCGTTGGATCTGCGGATTGGCAATCGCGTCAATCGGCTGCGTGGTCGCTCGCCAGTTGTTGCCAGGTGTCGATCACGCTGTCGGGGTTGAGAGAAATCGACTCGATTCCCTCTTCGTTGACCAACCATTTCGCAAAGTCGGGATGGTCGCTCGGCCCCTGGCCGCAGATGCCGACGTACTTGCCTTGTGCCTTGCAGGCCTTGATCGAGCGACTCAGCATCGCCTTCACGGCGGGATCGCGCTCATCGAAATCGGCCGCCAGCAATTCGAGGCCGGAATCGCGGTCGAGTCCGAGCGTGAGCTGCGTGAGGTCGTTCGAGCCAATCGAGAAGCCGTCGAAATATTCGAGAAATTCATCGGCAAGAATTGCGTTGCTCGGCACCTCGCACATCATGATGATCTTGAGTTCGTTCTCGCCACGCGCCAGGCCCTGCTCGGCCAGCAAGCCGGTCACGCGTTCGGCCTGTTTCAGCGTCCGTACGAACGGCACCATGATCCGCACATTGGTGAGGCCCATTTCGTTTCGCACCCGCTTGATCGCCTCGCACTCCATGAGAAAAGCTTCGCGGAATTCTTCGCTCACGAAGCGCGCCGCGCCGCGAAAGCCGAGCATCGGATTTTCTTCTTCGGGCTCGTATCGCGAGCCGCCGATCAGCTTGCGGTATTCGTTCGACTTGAAATCCGACAGGCGCACGATCACCGGCTTGGGCCAGAACGCCGCCGCAATCGTCGCGACGCCTTCAGCCACCTTGTCGACGTAGAACGCGCGCGGCGATGCATGGCCGCGAGCGACTGATTCCACCGCTTTTTTCAGGTCGCCATCGACATTCGGATAGTCGAGGATCGCCTTCGGATGCACGCCGATGTTGTTGTTGATGACGAACTCGAGCCGCGCCAGGCCGACGCCGTGATTGGGCAACTGGCAAAAGTCGAACGCGAGTTGCGGATTGCCGATGTTCATCATGATCTTGGTCTTGATCGGCGGCATTTCGCCGCGCTGGACCTCGGTCACTTCGGTTTCGAGCAAGCCGTCATAGATGAAGCCGGTGTCGCCTTCGGCGCAACTCACCGTGACCAGCGTGCCGTCCTTGAGCAAATCGGTCGCATCGCCGCAGCCGACCACCGCCGGAATGCCGAGCTCGCGCGCGATGATCGCCGCGTGGCAGGTGCGCCCACCCCGGTTGGTGACGATCGCGCTCGCCCGCTTCATGACCGGCTCCCAGTTCGGGTCGGTCATGTCGGTCACCAGCACGTCACCAGCCTGCACCTGGTCCATGTCGTTGACGCTGTGCACCAGGCGCACCGGCCCGGTGCCGATCTTCTGGCCGATTGCCCTGCCCTCGGCCAGCACTGCGCCCTTGCCTTTGAGCTTGAAGCGTTGCTCCGACTTGCCCTGCTGCTGGCTCTTCACCGTTTCAGGCCGCGCCTGCAGGATGTAGATCAGCCCGTCGTTGCCGTCCTTGCCCCATTCGATGTCCATCGCCCGGCCGTAGTGCTGCTCGATCACGACCGCGTACTTCGCGAGCTGCTCGACGTCTTCGTCGGAGAGGGAATAGCGATTGCGCAGCTCGGGCTTGACATCGGTGGTCTTGACCAGCTTGCCGTCTGCCTTTTTCTCGTCGGCACTGGCGAATTCCATCTGGATCATCTTGGAGCCCAGGTTGCGCCGGATCACCGCGCGTTTGCCCGCCGCCAGCATCGGTTTGTGAACATAGAACTCGTCGGGGTTCACAGCGCCCTGCACCACCGTCTCTCCCAAGCCGTAGCTCGAGGTGATGAACACCACCTGATCGAAGCCCGATTCGGTGTCGATCGTGAACATCACGCCCGCGGCGCCGAGGTCGGAGCGCACCATGCGCTGCACGCCGGCGCTCAATGCCACGTCGGCATGCGCGAAGTTTTTGTGCACGCGATAGCTGATGGCACGGTCGTTGTAGAGCGATGCAAATACCTCTTTCATTTTGTGCAGCACTTCCTCGATGCCGACGACGTTCAAAAAGGTTTCTTGCTGGCCCGCGAACGAGGCGTCGGGCAAGTCTTCGGCCGTGGCCGACGAACGCACTGCGAAGCTGGCTTGGGGATTGCCTTCGGACAGTTTCGCGAACGCCGTCTGAATCGCCTGCGCCAGATCGGCCGGAAAAGGCTGGGCTTCGACCATCGCGCGAATGTCTGCGCCCGCCTTCGCGAGCGCCCGAACATCGTCGGTATCGAGCGTGGTGAGCTGCGCGTTGATGCGGTCGGCCAGGCCGTCGTGAGCCAGGAACTGGCGAAACGCGTGTGCGGTGGTCGCAAAGCCGGTAGGTACCCGAACACCCTCGGGCAATTGCGAAATCATCTCGCCGAGACTGGCGTTCTTGCCGCCGACCGACTCGACGTCGGTCATCCTCAAGTCCTCGAATGGCACGACCAATGCGGTCGCCTCGAACAATGCAGACATTAAAAACTCCGGAAGTTGAAAGGGGTGCGAAATGCAGCTTTCTTGCGTCCCGAGCGCATCGCTTCGGAGTACGCAACGGGAAAAATCTGCACTCAAATCTGATTCGGGTACGCGAGATGGCGAGAGCGGCGAAAAAAGCGAAGTCGGCCGCGACGGGGTTCGCATAATGGGTATCGATTGTAGAAGGCACAGCTCATGCACACGCGAACCGTTTTTTACGTCTCCGACGGCACCGGCATCACCGCCGAAACATTCGGCAACGCCGTGCTCGCGCAGTTCGAAATAAAACCGCGCCACGTGCGCTTGCCCTTCACCAACACGGTGGACAAAGCGCATCAAGTGGTGCGGCAAGTCAATCACACCGGCGAGATCGAGGGCTCCAGGCCGCTGGTGTTCACGACACTGGCCGATACCGAAATCCTCGAAGTGATCGAGCGCGGTTGCAAAGGCGTGTTCATGGACATGTTCGGCACTTTCGTGCGGCCGCTCGAAATCGAACTCGGCATCAAATCGAACCACCGGATCGGCCGTTTCTCCGACATCAGCAAGAGCAAGGAATACAACGACCGGATCGCAGCGATCGATTTCAGCCTCGCGCACGACGATGGACAAAGCAATCGCGATCTCGAAGGCGCCGACGTGATTCTGGTCGGCGTGAGCCGCAGCGGAAAAACGCCGACCTCGCTCTACCTCGCCATGCAGCACGGATTAAAGGCGGCGAACTATCCGCTGATCCCCGAAGATTTCGACCGTCGTCAACTGCCGCCGGCGCTGCTGCCGTTCAGGAAAAAAATCTTCGGCCTGACGATCCAGCCCGAGCGGCTCGCCGAAATTCGCAACGAGCGCCGGCCCGATTCGCGCTATGCGAGTCTCGACAATTGCCGCCATGAAATCGCCGAGGCCGAAGCCATGATGCGCCGCGCCGGCATCCGGTGGCTTTCGACCACCACGAAATCGATCGAGGAAATCGCGACCACGATCCTGCAGGAACTGCGGCCCGAGCGGCTCGACTACTGAAGCGAGCCGCTGGCTCAACGTTCCATTGAGCACCCGATTGCTATTTTTTTCATAGCTGTCTGCGCACGTGCAGCAAGGGTTTTGATCGCTTTTTCCTCAAACTACAGCGCGATTTGCGAACACCTGCCGTGCAGCAAACCTTGCTACACCGGAACGATCGCAGCTGCCGGAAACCGCGCGAATGCGTCAGCCATGCGGACCGAACCGTGATGGATCGTCAGTAATTCATCGGTCAAAACGTTTCGAAAGCGCGTCCCATCGGCCCAGCCGGGCATGGCGACGAAGGTCTGACCCCAAGCCTCGGCTCCCAATGGCAATGGCCGCGTCGGGCCGCTGCCGGAAATGCCGTTGGCAACGTCGAGGCCATGGAACAGGCGACCTGCAATCACGACCAGTGACGTGTTCTCCTGCTTACGCGCAAACGCGATCACATGCGCCGCCTGATCGCCGCGCGCCTGCAGCGCGGAATAGCCGCCAAGGCTGAAGAGCATCGGCTGCTCGGCACGTAGCGCGAGCAATCGCCGCGTCAACCACAGTTTGGCGTGGCCATCGTGCGGCGCGGCAGCCAGTTGCCGGACGAATTCGGCGGGCTCGCCTTGCTGCGCACGCGCATCAAGATCGCCGAGCCATCGCGCGCGCTTTTCGTAATCCACGGGCCGACGATTGTCGGGATCGACCAGGCTCAAATCCATCAACTCGTTGCCCTGATACAAATCCGGCACACCCGGCGAGCCGTATTTGAGCAGCACCAGCGACAGGCTGTTGAGTGCGCCGTACCAGGCCATTGTGTCGCCCAACGCCTGTAGATCGGCGAGGAAAGCATTGCCATCGACGCGGGCCAGAATGGCGCGAATGAACCCTTCGAGCGCGGCTTCGTAGTCCGCATGCGGATTAGTCCATCGTGTGTGGACCTTGGCCTCGCGCGCGGCCTTGAGCATGTAGGTCACGATCCGGTCGGCATAGGCATCGAGGCAACCCGCATCGAGCCCACCGGGCGGTAGCGTGCCGAGCAGGGTTTGATAGAGCAAGTACTCGTCGGACGCCGACGGCGCGCGACTTTCTTCCACCTTGCCCAACGCATGCGCATTGAGACGACGCCAGCGCCGCAGCGCGAGCCGCCAGGTGCCGGGCATTTCCGACAGCACATCGATCCGGTTGCGAACGTCTTCGGAGCGCTTGTTGTCATGGGTCGAAGTCGCGAGCATGGTGTGCGGCCAGCGCGCTGCGCGGTCGGCGCTCGCCGCATGAAACGCAGGCACCGTCATGCCGAAGTGCGCTGGCTCGCCGCCGACTTCATTCAGTGAGCTGAGCGGAAAGTAGCGGTAGAAAGCCGTGTCCTCGACACCCTTGGCCGCCACCGGTGCGCTGAACTGCTGGAACCGAACCGCGAACCGCCGCGCCTGCTCGCGCAGCGCATCCGACGCGCCCGGTACGGCTTGCGCCAGCAGGGTGTTGCGGACGAAACCGAAGATGGAGGTATCGGCCGCATCGCTTTGCCGCATCGCTTCGTCGACCGTTCCTTCGATGTAGCGCCGGTCTTGCGCCGATGGCGCATCGATGATGTAGGTTCGATACACGGGCATGCATGCCGCGACCTCGGCGATCGCGCGGCGCAATGCGTTGAGCGTGTAGTCACGGGTGCGACGGTCTGCGCGCGCAATCCGCATCAGCTCGGTTGCCAGCACGTTGAGCTCGGACGCCAATGCGCTTCGGATGATGTCGCGCTTGCCGATGCGCGCGAGGGTTTCGAAATCTTCCTCGACGCCGGTGAAGCTGCGCCAGATCCGGTCGAATCGTCGGGCGGCCGAGCTGTCGACGAGTACCGCGTTGGCGACGTTGGTGAACCGGTAGCCGGTAGTGCCGTGAATTTGCCAGTCGACAGGGACTTCTTCGTGCGGCGCTGCGATTTTCTCGGCAACGACATAAAGCGGTCGGGACGGCCTGCCATCCTTTCCCGGCGCCGGCAAAACGAATCCGGCCCGCCGCGCATAGCCTTCCTGCAATTCCTCGAAGTAGCGCGCGGGGTCGTACATGCCGTCGGGGTGATCGATGCGCAAACCGTCGACCACACCCGCCGCAGCAAGGTCGAGCGCGAAGCCCTGCGTCGCCTCGAACACTTCCCTGCGCTCCATACGCAGCGCGGCGAGTTCGTTGATGTCGAAGAAGCGCCGGTAGTTGATTTCATCGGCTGCCACGCGCCAGTACGCCAGCCGGTACGCCTGCGCCTCGATCAACGCATGCAACTGGTCGCGCGCAGCCGCCTGGTTGAGTTCGGCGACGGCCGCAACCACTGCGTCGGCCACCAGCGGTTGCCGGATCCCCAGTCGCGCAAGTCGGCCTTTGAGCACTTCCTTGTCGCGCGCGCGCTCGAGTCGGGCCTCTTCATCCACCAGCTCGCGCGCGGGCAAATGGCCGAAGGCGGTGGCGATGCTGTCGAGGCTGGCTGCGAGGTCCAGATCCGCCAGCCGCGCACTTGCCAGAGCCAGCACTGTGGGATAAGTACGCGGCGCGAGCGGAAAGCGGTTGTCGAAGTACCGCAGCGCGAGCGTGCCCGCCTCAGCCTCGAAAACGAGCACCAGCTCACCGCGCTCGAGGATGTCACCGTAGTGGTCGCCGAGCACCGGTACGAGTACCTTGCCGGTCAGTTCGGGATTGAGCGGCTGCCAGTCGATATCGAAATGTTGCGCGTATAGCGATGCCGGCCCGTTCTCGAGCACGTCCATCCACCAGGCGTTGTCGGCACCGAGCACGCCCATGTGGTTGGGCACCATGTCGAGCATCTGGCCCATGCCGTGTTCACGCAGCGCTGCGCAGAAGCGCTCGAAACCTTCAGGCCCGCCAAGTTCGGGATTGATCTCGTCATGCGCGACCACGTCGTAGCCGTGCATGCTGCCCGGCCGTGCGCGCTGAATCGGCGAGCAGTAGATATGGCTCACCCCGAGCCGCGCCAGATAAGGCAGCACTTTGACCGCATCGTCGAAGCCGAAGTCCTTGTGAAACTGGAGCCGGTAGGTGGCGCGCGGAATCATTGCATGCACGGTTTGCGCGATCGACGCATCGGGCAAGGCTTGCGGTCGCAAGGCAGACAACATCGCCGTCATCTGCAACATTCGCGGATCGGCCACGATCGCCTGCAGATCGAGCGGCAGTTTGCGGCGCCAGTTGGGCTGTGCTTCGGTGGTGCCCGGCATGTTGACCTGATCGACGACGCCGATCACGTCTTCGAGCTGCACCAGCATCACGCTCGACGGAGTCGAGGCGACGAAAGCATGAATCGCCTGCGCCACAGCCGGCGCAAGCGTCGTTGCGCCGCTGGCTTCGGCCACGGCATCGGGCGTGAGCAATCCCGCGGTCTGAACCGCGAGCAGCAGCCGGACCCGTTCCTGCGCGCGGTCGAGCAATTGTTTTTCGAAGATCGCAGGATCGGGAAACAGCCCGAGCTGAAGACGAAGCCGCAAATCGTGCCCAGCCCACCAACCGGCCAACGTCGCGAGATCGTGCGTGCTGACCGCCACCAGCGCACCGCGCGGATACGCCTGCGGCGGGACGAACCCACCCGTTTCATTGCGCTCGAAATACAGCAGCCGATATGACAGCACGTCGAAGCGGCCGAGCGCGACGCGCATCGCTTCCGCAACGGTACCGAGATCTTCACCGATCACCATGCAGCGGTTGCGCACACTCTCGAGCGCGACGATTGCGAGCATCTCGTCGAGCGCGTAATGAATGTAAGTACCGTCCGGCGGCGATCCCTGCGGCGGGATGCAAAACAGGCGCATGAGGCCCATCACATGATCGATGCGCACCGCCCCGGAACTGCGCATGCAGGCGCGCATGGTTTCGATGAAAAAGGCATACCGGCTCTCGCGCAACCCGTCGGGCCGAAGCGGCGGCAAGCCCCAGTTTTGACCCGCGGGGTTGAATTCGTCCGGCGGCGCGCCGACCGAAGCTCCGGGCGCGAAGGCTTCGCGATGGCCCCACACGTCGGAACCGGCGCGATCGACAGACACCGCCAGATCGAGATAGAGCCCCACGGCGAGTCCGAGCGCGCGGCACCGGTCACTGACGCGCCCCAACTGGCGTGCGGCCTGCCATTGCAAAAACTGGTGGAACTGAACGCGCTCTTCTTGTTCATCCGCGAACTGCGCAACTGCGCTTGCGTTGTGGTCGCGATAGGCTTCGGGCCAGACTGGCCAACCCCATACGGACGCATCCGCCGCGTGAAAATGCGCCTGCAATGCCTCGAACAACGCATGGCGCTTCAATGTCTCGCCGCGCTCAGCGACGAAGTCGCGGAAGGAGCGACCCAGCGGACTTTGCCGACCCTTTGAAGGCCGACCGCTGTCTGCCAGATGGTGGCTTCGAAAATGGGCGAACAGGAGCTCGAGCACTTCGAACTTTGCTGCCGCGACGCCCACATGGTCGATCAGTTCTGTTTCGCGCAGCTTGGCGAGGCGGGACTGGAATTCCGGTGACTGAACGCGATCGCGCGCTGCCTCGCAATCGCGAAAACCATCGACGGCTTCGACGTCGATGTAGAGAACGTTGAGTTGAAGACGCGACGACGGACTGTAGGGGCTCGCATGCGCGGGGTTGTGAGCGAACAGCGCATGCAGCGGATTCAAGCCGATGATGGATGCGCCTTGCGCCGCGAGTGGCTCTGTCACCTGAGCCAGATCGCTGAAGTCGCCAATACCCCAGTTGCGCTTCGATCGCAACGAATAAAGCTGAATCGCCGGGCCCCAGATACGGCCTCCGTGCGCGAGCGCGTCGGGCTTGAAACAATGTTCGGGAGCGGCGATCAGCAATGTGCTGCGGAAAGCTTCGGAAATGGCTGCTTCCACTTCGGCACCCTCGATCACAAGACGGTGGTATCCCGCTGGCAAGCTTAGGTTGAGAGCCAACCGATAAGCGCGTTGCGCCACGCCATCGAGGTCTACCTCGTCCGTTCGATCCAACTGTTGTGTCGATACTTCTCCGCTGTGCTGTCCGCCTTGTTCTTCGTCGATTCGCCAGCGCAGCTGGGTCTGGCCGGCTGGAAGGCGCAAAGTCACGAACCACGCGGCATCCCCTTCTGCAATGGCCATCACCGGCGGCAGCACGTGGTGCCAATTGCGATGTCTCATTCCGTCGAGCAGCAACTCGGGTGACGCGGCATCGGTATCTAAACCAAACTCGTCGATCAGCGCCCGCAAACTTGCCTCGGACACCGCGTGTTGCGCTCCCCAGATGTCCTGGTATTCGGTTGCAATGCCCAACAGCGCGCAAACGCCTGACATTGCAGAAGTGGCTGCATCGGCGCTCGGGCGATTCTTCGGCAGCAATGCAGCACCTGTCGATGCATCACCGGTGTTTGCGGCGACTGCGTTCGCGGGTCGACGCGTCCTGGTGCGTTCGTGTCGATCAGCCACCGGCACTCTCCTGGATGCTGACGCGAACGGCACCGCGTGCGAGATGCACTCGACCATCTTTCTCGACCATGCCGGTCGAATAGATTTGGGCCCCCGGCGGCAGCGCGTCGCCTGTCGAGGACGGCTCACCGAAGTGCGCCAGAAGATGCAAGCGAGCACTGCCGTCGCCGAGCGGCCATTCGACCCGCAGCGCTTCGCCTTCACGCCAAAATCTTCCAGTCCCGTCCTTCAGCGTCAGCCGCGGGACCAACTGCTCGCGCCGGATCGAAATCAGCGCGCTGATGGCGGCAAGCTGCTCCTTGTGCGGGCTGGCATCGCGCTCTTCCCAACGCAAAGTGGACGCGCGGTAGGTACTTTCGGCATTGGGGTCCGGAATGCGCGCAAGCATGGCTTCGTCGGCGAACGCCGCGAAACCGCTGAACTCGGCCCGCCGTCCCTGTGATACAGCCGCCGCGAGTTCGGGACCGAAATCGCAAAAATACTGAAACGGCGTCGACGCTGCGAATTCGTCGCCCATAAAAAGCATCGGCACATGCGGGGAAAGAAGCAGGCACGCATATGCCGCATGGAGCAGAACAGGATCGGCCAGTGTATGAATGCGATCGCCGAAAGCTCTGTTGCCGATCTGGTCATGAGTTTGCAGGAACGACACGAAAGCCGCCATCGGCAATCGGGTGCTCGGCTCACCGCGGCGCTCGCCTTTGCGAAAGGTCGATGACTGTCCCTGATAGACGAAGCCTTCAGCGAGCGCGCGTCCAAACACGTCGATGGGTGAGGTTGCGTAGTCGATGTAGTAGCCATCGGTTTCGCCAGTCACCAGGACATGCGCAGCATGGTGCAGATCGTCGTTCCATTGGGCCGTTCCGGCTCTGAGTTGGCCTTTCTCGTCGCGTTGTAAAAAGCTGGCCTGATTCAGTTCGTTTTCGAGAACGACATGGATCGGCCGAGTCTTTCCGGGTCCTGATCGAAGAGCGCTGCAGACGTCATGAACGATGTCCGGTCGGGAGTCGTCGCGGATGGCGTGGATCGCGTCCATACGCAGTCCGTCGAAGTGGAACTCCTCGACCCAATACAGCGCGTTGTGAATGAAAAAACTGCGTACCGTGGCCGATTGCTCGGCGTCGTAGTTGATTGCCGCGCCCCACGGCGTTTGATGCTTCGGATTGAAAAATTGGGGGCAGTAGGCATGCAGGTAGTTGCCTTCAGGGCCGAAATGGTTGTAAACCACGTCGATCAGAACCGCCATCCCCAGCGCGTGCGCCGCGTCGACAAATGCCTTGAGTTCATCCGGCTCGCCATAACTGGCGTCAGGTGCGAATTGCAACACGCCGTCGTAGCCCCAGTTCCGCTTGCCCGGGAAATCGGCGAGCGGCATCAGCTCGATGACCGTAAACCCGGTGCGGGCCAATTCCGGCAGTCGC
Source organism: Variovorax sp. (assembly GCA_965218415.1). Taxonomy (GTDB): domain Bacteria; phylum Pseudomonadota; class Gammaproteobacteria; order Burkholderiales; family Burkholderiaceae_C; genus Variovorax. The sequence goes on along the minus strand of CBDCKT010000003.1, from coordinate 1,247,721 downwards.
TCCCTGGCGGCAGCGAAACTTCCTTCCGGCGTAAGGGCGCCGACATGCATTTCGTAGATCACCGCCTCGCGCCAGGCAAGGCCTTCCCAGTCACCGTCTTGCCAATCGTATGTTTGCGCATCCATGAGCTCACTGGCGCCATGCACATCGGCAGGGTTGAAGCGCGAAGCGGGATCGGGTATCAAAAGCCCGTCAGACAGCCGATAGCGATAGCTATCGCCAGCGCGCGCTTCGGCGACATCGATCCGGTGCCAGCCATCGCCGTCGTGCTGCATGTCGAGGAAAGACGGCGCGTCATCGGGGCCGAAGGCCAGCTGAACGCTTTCGACCGTGGGCGCCCACAGCGCGAAACGCGCGCCTCCGGCTTCGAGCAGCTGGGCGCCAAAAGGCATGGTGTGCCGACTCTTCATGGAATTTCCTTTTTCGTCAGTAGCGCCAAAGACTGCGCTTGCAACACGTAGGTTGGATGCTCGGGCGGCAGGCGCCTTGGCGCACCGGCGCCGGGGCTGATTTCCGGCGGTTCGTGCGTATCGAACACGAGCTGCCAGCCGACGGCACCGTCGATCGAAAAGCCGACCGCGTCGGCATCTGCATTCATCAATATCAAAATGTCGCAATCCTGCCGCGACTCGCCCTGCGGCCCGGCCTCGTCGAGACCGCGGCCTGAAATGAGCATGCCGAGCGAGCGGGATTGCGCATCGCCCCAATCATCGGATTTCATTTCGCTGCCATCGGGTTTGAGCCATGCGACGTCTTTGGCTCCATCTGCTGGATCGGCCTTACCTTGGAAAAAGCTTCGGCGTCGAAACGAAGGATGGGCTTTGCGCAGCCGAATCAACCGACGGACGAACTCCAGCAGGGACGTCGCTTCCGGCGTTCGATGCCAGTCGACCCAGCTCGTTGGATTGTCCTGGCAATACGCGTTGTTGTTGCCGTTCTGCGTGCGACCGGTTTCATCGCCCGCAAGCAGCATGGGCACGCCCAGCGACAGCATCATTGTTGCCAGAAGATTGCGCTTCTGCCGCTCCCGCAATGCGAGGATTTTCGGATCGCTGGTCAGGCCCTCGACACCGCTATTCCATGAAAGGTTGTTGTCGCTGCCGTCACGGTTGTGCTCGCCGTTGGCCTGGTTGTGCTTCTGGTCATAGGAAACCAGATCGTTCAGCGTGAATCCATCATGGGAGGTCACGAAATTGATGCTGGCCTGAGGAGTCTTGCCCGACCAGCCATACAAATCCTGCGAGCCGGTCAGCCGGTGGGTGAACTCGCCAAGCTGACCACGATCTCCGCGCCAGAAGCTGCGCACACCATCGCGGTAGCGATCGTTCCACTCGGCCCATCCGAAGGGAAAATTTCCGACTTGATAGCCACCGGGCATCAAGTCCCACGGTTCGGCGATGAGCTTGACCCGATTGAGAACAGGATCTTGCCTCACGGCATCGAAAAATCCACCGTGCCGCTCCACGCGGCCCGATTCGCGGGCCAACGCAGAAGCCAGGTCGAACCGGAATCCGTCGACGTGCATTTCCAGGACCCAATAGCGCAGCGAGTCCATGACCATCTGCAGGACCCGCGGGTGCTCGACATTCACGGTGTTGCCACAACCGGTTACGTCGTCGTAATGCCGCCTGTCATCGGCTCTCAAGACGTAGTAGGCAGCGTTGTCGATACCACGCATCGACACGGTGGGGCCGAGCCGGTCACCCTCGCAGGTGTGGTTGTAGACGACGTCCAGAATGACTTCGATTCCAGCGGCGTGAAGGTTCTTCACCATCGTCTTGAATTCGTCCACGCCGCCGGATGCGCTATAGCGCATTTCGGGCGCAAAGTAGCTCAGGGTGTTGTAACCCCAAAAGTTTTGCAAGCCGCGATCTGCAAGAGTTCGATCGTTCAGGTTGCCGTGCACTGGAAGCAGATCGACCGTGGTGACACCCAGCCGCTGCAGATGCTCGACAACAGGTTTGCTCGCGAGCCCGGCGTACGTTCCACGCAGTGGTTGCGGCACCTCGGGATGCTGCATGGTGAATCCGCGGACGTGCAGTTCGTAAATCACCATGTCTTGCCACGGCACTGCAGGGGGTCGGTCGTCGCCCCATGTAAATGCCTGCTCGTGCACCTGGCATTTGGGCATGAGTGAAGCACTGTCGCGTCGATCGAAGGAGAGGTCCTCGCGCACATGCCCAGGCGTGAACCCGTAGAGTGCGTCTCCCCATCGCAAGCGCCCGACCAGACTCGTGGCGTAGGGATCGATCAACAATTTGTGCGGATTGAACCGGTGGCCTGCCTCGGGGTTGTAAGGTCCATGCAGACGCCAACCGTAAGCCAGCCCCGGTCGAGCTTGCGGCAAGTAGCAGTGCCAGACATCGTCCGTCCGCTCCTTGAGTCGCAGGCGCTGCCGCTCATGCCGGGCGCTGGGGTCGAAGAGGCAGAGCTCCACTTGCTCGGCATGCTGCGAGAACAATGCGAAATTGACGCCGTTGCCGTCCCACGTTGCACCAAGCGGGTATGCACGGCCGGGCCACACTTCTGAAAATGAAGCGTCGCATGTCACCGCTGCACCCGGAAGGTGTTCGACAACCGGCGGCGTCTGCCCTTCGCCAACTACTTGCCGATGTCGTTCGTACGCGGCGGCGACTTCGGTCGCGAGCGGTTACGAGGCCACCATTCCTCGATTCGCTCGGCAGCCCAATCCTTTCCACCGATACCGAACGCGAGCGCAACGGCGAAAACTGCACCACCCAGAATGACAAGGAAGCTCTGACGGAGGATGTCACCACCGATGTTGAGATGATCGAGTGCAATGAGCACTACGAAAGCGACGATCGCATACTGCGCCAGCCTCCCGAAAAAGTCCGCGTCCTGCAGCTTGATGTTGCGACAATAGGCTCTGACCGTATCGCCGATAAAGCGCGCGAAATAAGACCCGAAGGCAAGGATCAGCAACGCGACGAATACCTTCGGTACGAACCAGACCACCCGACCGAGCAAGTCGGTGATATAGGTCAACCCCAAACCGTTAAAGGCGATCAGCAGCGCCGAGAGAATCACCAGCCAGTAGACGAGGATGCCGACGATGGCCGACGTGTCACTCGCGACGCCACCCTGGCGCAGGAAACCATCCATGCCGGAGCGATCTGTCAAAACATTGAAGTTGATCGCGCGGAGGGTTCGCGTGACCGCGAACCGTGCGACTTTCGCCAACAGCCACCCACCGATCACGACCAATACCGCCAACAACAGGCGCGGCAAATAAGCGCCAATCTGATAGAAGATGGCGCGAACCGGTTCGAGTTGAATTGCAAAAGTTTCCATTGAAATGAAGCTCCAGAAATGCCGCTCGCGTGTCAGGCGACCGGCTTGGCGCGGATGGCAGCCAGAATGCCCTGCAACGGCACCTGGATCCAGTCGACGCGGTTGTTGATTTCATAGCGCAGTTCGTAGCAAGCCTTTTCGAGCTCGAACAACTCCAGCAATTCGTTGCCTGTGGCGGCAACGCATTCGCTGCCAGATACTGCAGTGTCGTAGCCGCTGAGAAAAGCGGTCCGGGTTTCGACTTCCCACGCGCGCGCGGCGGGGTCGAGCTTTTGCAATTCGTCGGCGTTTTGCGCCACCCGCTTCAATGCCGACCACCGCACGTAATTGAATGAACGCAGCATGCCTGCGACATCCCGCAGCGCCGATGTCTTGGCGCGCCGTTCGTCGAAGGTTCTGGCCGGCTCGCCTTCGAAGTCGATGATGAAGAAGTCGTTGCCGGTCACGAGGACCTGTCCAAGATGGTAGTCCCCGTGGTAGCGGGTCTTCACTCCCACGGCAGCCGCACCGCCATGAGCGTCGATGCTGGCCATCAACGCGTCCTCGCTCGCGAGCAAGGCGTGCGCATCATCTTCCGCCAAGGCGTTTAATTCCGGCAAGCGCTCACGCAGCAATGCCAACGTCGTCGCGGCCTCGCGTCGCGTGCGCTCCTGCCATGCGACGAGATCGCTCGCGTCGATCGGCTCCGGTTCGAATGCCGGGTCGCCCACTCGTGTAGCCAGAGCGACATGCAGCTCTCCAGTGCGGCGACCCAGGGTTCGAGCCATTTCAAGAGAACCGCCATGCACGTCGTCTGGCAGATCGCCGCTCAAGGTGCGCGTCTCCTCAAGGAACCGCTCGACATAGCCCAGGGTCATGTCCCATCCGCTCCCCTGGTTGGCCACGTAAGCTTGAACCAGCGCCAGGGTCATGACGCTGCCATCCTTGCCAAAGTACTCAAGCGCACCGGCCACCGGTACACAATTGGGATAGTGGGCCTCCTCGGTCAGAAAGCGCCCCATTTCGAGTTCTGGATTGAGACCGGCCCGGATGATCCGATAGCCCTTCAAAAACAATCTTTCGCCGAGGGTGACGACCGTGTTGCTGCTCATCGCAGTCGGCCGACTTACCTGCAACGAAGGAACATCATCGCCAACGATTTTCGCAAACACCTCGGTCGGACGAAAATGCATGCGCCCTTCGGCCGCGCTCAGCTCGAGTCCCGAACCGATCGCTTCTATAACGTGATGGCAAAAAACCGTGTCGAAAAATGCATCGCCCATGACACCGACGTCTGCCTGCTGGCGAACCTTGGCCAATGCCGCCGCACTGACGCCGCTGTAGCGCTCTTCGTCGCCGTCTTCCCAGGCGAGCGATAAAGGCACGAAGTACGGCGCGTCGCCCGAAGGTCCTTCAAGGTGGACGATCGGCAGCAGCCAGCTGAACTGGCCGGCTTCCCAAATGGCGTGATCCTGGACGCGAATCCGGTCGATAGCCACACCCTTGGCCGCATACCAGCGTTGAAGCGCGATGTAGTGCGGCAACGTGATGGTGTCGAATTGCGAGCGCATCCGATCGGCCATGCCGATACGCCAGGGCATGACGCGCTCTCTGAAAAAGCTGGTCCAGCCGTCGAACAAAACCAGAGTAGGTTGATCGTGGATGGCAATCCCCTCTTGATGCCAAACCGGCATGGCTGCATCGGTCGCGAGTTTGAACCAGTAAAAACCGTAAGACGGCAGCGTGAGCAGATAGGGCAAATCACCAATCGGCGGAAAAGTCGTGCGGCCCAACATCTCGACGGGAACCCGACCCTTGAATTCGGACAGGTCCAGCTCGACGGGTTGCGCGGCGCGCGACAGGTTGAACACGGTGAGAATCGTGTCGTCTTCGAAGATGCTGAGATAAGCAAGGATCTTGCGGTTTCCGGGCTTCAGGTAAATACGCCGGCCTCGACCGAAGGCACTGCTGGTCTTGCGGACGGCCAGCATGCGTTTTGTCCAATTGAGCAACGAACTGCTGTCGCGCGCCTGCGCTTCGACGTTGAGTGCCTCGAAGCCGTACATCGCATCCATGATCGGCTGAAGGTACAGGCGTTGCGGGTCGGCACGCGAAAATCCCGCATTGCGGTCGGGACTCCACTGCATCGGCGTACGCACACCGTTGCGGTCGCCGACGAAGACGTTGTCACCCATTCCGATTTCATCGCCGTAATAGATGATCGGCGAACCAGGCATCGACAGCAGCATGCCGTTCATGAGCTTGACCCGGTCCGAATCGTTCTCCATCAGCGGCGCCAACCGCCGACGGATGCCCAGATTGATACGCGCCCGCTTGTCGGCCGCGTACATCGAATACATATAGTCGCGCTCTTTGCTCGTGACCATTTCGAGCGTGAGTTCGTCGTGGTTGCGCAAAAAAATCGCCCACTGGCACCCGTCAGGAATTTCCGGCGTCTGTTGCATGATTTCGACGATCGGATAGCGGTCTTCCTGGGCGATCGCCATGTACATGCGAGGCATCAGCGGAAAGTGATAAGCCATATGGCATTCATCGCCATCGCCGAAATACTCACGCACGTCTTCAGGCCACATGTTGGCCTCGGCCAGAAGGAAGCGGTTTTTGTATTCCGCATCGATCGCCGCCCGCAGTTTCTTGATGACCTCGTGCGTTTCGGGCAAGTTCTCGTTGCTGGTTCCGTCGCGCTCTATCAAGTAGGGAATCGCGTCCAGACGAAAACCGTCGACGCCCATATCGAGCCAGAAACGCATGGTCTGAAGCACTGCCTCGAGGACCTTCGGATTGTCGAAATTCAGGTCTGGCTGATGGCCGAAAAACCGGTGCCAGAAATACGCCTTGGCAACCGGATCCCAAGTCCAGTTCGAGACTTCGGTATCGGTGAAGATGATCCGGGTGCCCTTGTATTTCTGATCGGAATCACTCCAGACATAAAAATCGCGCTCCGGCGATCCGGCTGGTGCATTGCGAGCAGCCTGAAACCAGGGGTGATCACTCGACGTGTGATTGATGACGAGCTCGGTGATGACCCGCAGGCCCCTCTTGTGCGCCTCAGACAGCATCTCGCGAAAATCGTCGAGCGAGCCGTATTGCGGATGGACATCTTCATATTCCGAGATGTCGTAGCCGTCATCGCGCAAAGGCGACGGATAGAACGGCATCAGCCAGATGGTGTTGACGCCGAGATCCTTCACATAGTCGAGTTTTGCGGTGACGCCCTTGAAGTCACCCATTCCGTCATCATTCGAGTCGAAGAAAGCCTTGACGTTGAGCTGATAGATAACCGCATCGCGATACCACTGCGCGTCATCACTGGTGTCGACTTCGACCGTCTCGAGAGCCAGTGTGGAAACAGGTGCGTTCATGAACGTCTCAAATGAAATAGTCGAAGTCGCGCTCGCTGCGGCTGCGTCGGCGGACTACAAAAATATGCGCTGGCGACGCGTGTGGGTCGAGTTGGACAAAGTGGTGTTCACCCTGCCACATGAAACGCTGGTTGCTCAAAAGGTCATGCACTTGAAAAGCGTCGCCCTGCTCGACGCCAATCGACGACGGATCCAGATGAACCCAACCCGACTGCACATGATCGGGATCCAGGTTGACCACGGTGATCACGACATTGGCCGCATCGGCTGAAGTCTTCGCGAAAGCCAACATCTGGTCGTTTGCGATTGGCAGAAAGCGAAGCCGATCGTTGCTATGCAGAGCCGGGTTTTCGCGCCGAATGCGGTTGATTCGGCTGATGAAAGGCGCAATGCTGCGAGGGCTGGCGTGATCCCAGGTGCGCAACTGATATTTCTCGGAATCGAGGTATTCCTCGCTTCCCGGACCCCTCGGCTGGTACTCGACCAGTTCGAAGGCCGGCCCGTAAATGCCGTAGCTTGCAGAAAGCGTTGCCGCCAATGCCAGCCTGGACATGTACATCGGCGCCTGGCCTCCCTGCAATTGCGCGTGCAGGATGTCCGGCGTGTTGGGCCAGACGTTAGGTCGAAAATAGTCCACTCCCGGGCCTTCGGAAAGCTCCTCGAAGTATTCGATCAGATCCTGCTTGGAGTTGCGCCAGGTGAAATAGGTATAGGACTGCGAATACCCGAGCTTGGCCAACCGGTGCATGACCTTCGGCCGCGTGAATGCCTCGGCCAGGAAAAGAACATCCGGATGCTCAGTCTGAATTGCGGTGATCGCCCATTCCCAGAACGGGAAGGCCTTGGTGTGCGGGTTGTCCACCCGAAAAATCTTGACGCCCTCTCCGATCCAGTGATCGAACACACTCTTCAGTTCAGCCCAGAGCGCACGCCAATCGTCGCTTTCGAAATTGAAAGGATAAATGTCCTGGTACTTCTTCGGCGGGTTCTCGGCGTACTGCACTGTTCCGTCGGGCCGCCAGCGAAACCAGTCGGGGTGCTGCTTGACATAAGGATGGTCGGGAGCGCATTGGAACGCGATGTCGAGCGCGATTTCCATGTTGTGCGCCTTTGCCGCAGCAACCAGCGCCCGAAAATCCTTGGCGGTTCCCAGCTCGGACAGGATCGCCTTGTGTCCCCCCTCCTCGGCGCCGATAGCCCACGGGCTGCCGACGTCGCCGGGCTCGATCGTCAGGACGTTGTTGCGCCCTTTCCGGTTGACTCGTCCGATCGGATGGATCGGCGGGAAGTACAAAACGTCGAAGCCCATCTTCGCGATGGCTGGAAGTCTGGCTTCAACGTCTTTGAAGGTGCCGTGGCGACCAGGCTCGGGCGAGGCGGAGCGTGGGAACAATTCATACCAACTGCTGAACCGCGCCCTCTCCCGATCGGCCCACAGCGGCAACTCGACCGGCGAAATCGCCTCGAAACGCCGGTCTGGATATCGCTCGGCCAGCAAGGCCATGGATTCGTCGAGCGCCAGCGCTTTCAAGACGGCGATATCGACATCGGCGCTGGCCGCGTCTCGCGCCAGCGTCTCCGACCACTTGGCGAGCGAAGCGCGATCGGCGCCCTCGGCGCGCTCGGCCGCGGCGGCAATTTCCATCGCACCGACTTGCGCCGCGATTCGAATGTCTTGCGCATCGACCCGGCGAGTGAGTTCGTGCCGCCATGATTCGAACGGATCGACCCATGCTGCGACCCGATAGGCATAGCGTCCCGGCGTCGGCGGCGTAAATGCCGCGTGCCACTCGTCGTTGCCGGCGAGCGTCATCGGCACCTCGTGCGCTTGCGCGTCGGATTCGCGACGCCACTGCAGCATGACGCGCAATACATCGTGTCCATCGGCAAAACAATGCGCGGTGATGAGCACCGGCTCACCCGCTATCCGCTTGATGGCGAATCGACCTGCATCCACGGACGGCAGAACCTTGTCGATGACAGCCCTGACCTGGCCGCGCTGCTGGGCAGGAAGCGAAATTGGTGCCTTCGGCTCGGAAACAGGTCCAGCAACTTGATCCGGCGCCGGGATTGTCTTCAGGGCCGGTTTGGCTTCTTTCCTGGCCGCGACTTTTTTTGCCGGCGCGGCGAGGGGCGGCTTTTTCACCGGCTGGGCGGCTTTCTTCGCTGCGCCTGCCGTTTTTTTCTCGATCGGCTTTTCTGACTTAGGCATCTGCAATGTGCTCCAGGATCATCGTAGACAGAGGCGGAAGATTCAGGCAGACCGAATACGGCCGACCATGCGCGCGGACAGGCGCGCTTTCGACGCCACCCAGATTGCCCCAACCCGAACCATCGAATTCGACCGCGTCGCTGTTGATCACCTCTCGCCACAGGCCGGCTGCAGGCACCCCGATCAGATAATTGGTCCTTGGAACCGGTGTCATATTGGACACGACGAGCAGCGCTGAAGCGCCTTTGTCGCGCGGTTTGCGCAAAAACGCGAACACGCTTGCCTCTGCGTCATCGGCTGCAACCCATTCGAAGCCGTCGGCAGAAAAATCGAGCTGATACAGCGCCGGCTGGCTCTGGTAGACACGGTTTAGTTCGCGTACGAACCGCTGAACACCGCGGTGCCCTTCCATGCCGGTGACCCACCATTCGAGTTCCCCGTCGTGCGTCCATTCTCGGCGTTGCGCGAATTCGCCACCCATGAAAAGCAATTTCTTCCCGGGATGCGCCCACATAAAACCGAACATGGCTCGCAGATTTGCGAATTGCTGCCACGGATCCCCCGGCATTTTTCCGAGCAACGATCCTTTGCCGTGCACGACCTCGTCATGCGACAGCGGAAGCACGAAATTCTCGTTGAAGGCATAGACCATCGAGAACGTGAGCCGGTTGTGGTGGTACTTGCGATAAACCGGGTTTTCCTTCATGTAAGCCAGGTCATCGTGCATCCAGCCCATGTTCCATTTCATGCCGAAGCCCAGACCGTCCATATCCGTCGGCCGCGATACGCGCGGCCACGCAGTGGACTCTTCTGCAATCGTCAACGTGCCCGGATGTTCGCGGTAGACCGCCCGATTCAGATGTTGAAGGAATTCGATGGCTTCGAGGTTCTCGCGCCCGCCGTGACGATTGGGAATCCATTCGCCGTGATTGCGCGCATAGTCCAGATACAGCATCGATGCAACCGCATCGACGCGCAAGCCGTCGATGTGGTACTTATCGAGCCAGAACAAGCCCGAAGAAATCAGAAAACTGCGGACCTCGTTGCGACCGTAATTGAAAATGCTCGAATTCCATTCGGGATGAAAGCCCTGGCGTGGGTCCGAATGTTCGTAAAGGTGCGTTCCGTCGAAATAACCGAGCCCATGCTCGTCCGTCGGGAAGTGCGATGGCACCCAGTCGAGCAAAACGCTGATCCCGCGTTGGTGCAAATGATCCACGAAAAACATGAAATCCTGCGGTGTCCCGAACCGCGAGGTAGGCGCAAAGTAACCGGTAGTCTGATAGCCCCACGATCCGTAAAAAGGATGCTCCGTGATCGGCATCAATTCGACGTGGGTGAATCCCATTTCTATAACGTAATCGGCCAATTGATGCGCCAATTCCCGGAACCCCAGGAATTCACCATCCTGTCGGCGCCAGGAGCCAAGATGAACTTCATAGGTCGCCATCGGCGCGTCGAGCGAATTTTTGGCGCTGCGATTGGCCATCCATTCATCGTCGCTCCACTCATAGTCCAATTGCCAGATACGTGAGCCGGTTGCAGGCGGCGGCTCTGCGTAAAAAGCAAACGGATCGGCCTTGTCGACCACATATCCGGAATGTCGCGAACGGATCCGGTACTTGTAGGCTTGTCCGATTTCCGCTGCGCCGACGGAACCACGCCAAATACCCGTGCCGTCCGCTTCCGCGAACAGCGGGTCGGCGTCGCCGTTCCACATGTTCCAGTCGCCGACCACCGATACGGCTTCGGCATTGGGCGCCCAAACCGCGAACTCGGCGCCCTTTCCATCCGCTTTGAAATGACATCCCAACGACTCGTAAAGATGGGCATGTGTCCCCTCCCGAAAAAGATAAACGTCTTTCTCGCCGAAGGTATTGGAATCAATTTGCATTTGCATTCACTTTCGCATTCAGGCAGTTTGACGATTCGTTCAGCGGTCACCGAATATTTCGATTGCTCACATCGTTTAAAGCAACTGCCTGTGCCGCCCGCTTTTCAAAAAGCGCGATTCAGCCGAAAACCGGCGAAACGCCGAATTCGGATCAGTGGCCGCATCGACCGGTAAGCTGCGTAACAGGTTAGCACGGGCAGAATAGACGACGCTGTCAGGCAATGCCGCAGTTCAGTGGCCCGTCGCGTGTCTGCGAGAATTCGCGACGATGCGCAATGCCGTTCCCGGTCGTCATCGGCCCGTCAATGAATCCTGTCGATCGATCTCCCCTTTTCTCGAGTCGGCTGGGTCCTCTTGCGTGAGGGCAGCTTGGCGCGACCGTTTCCAGCCCGCTTGCCAACGGTTCGATGCTTGCGGCACTTGATTCCTTGACGCAACGAGATTTTCGGAACTATGTGGCCGCGGGCACGGTCGCCGTCGCGCACGCCGCAGTGATCTGGGCGCTTCACGGTGCACTGACACGTCGTGTGCCGGAATTCATCGTGCCGGTACAGATCGTGAGCCGGATGGTCGAGCCGCCGGCAAGGGTCGCACCCATGCAACCCGTCCCATCGCCTACGTTACCCCCCCAGCCGGCGCAACCACCGTTGCAAGCGCCCGAGCCACCGACCCCTCCACCTCCACCTCCACCTCCACCTCCACCTCCACCTCCACCTCCACCTCCACCTCCACCTCCACCTCCACCTCCACCACCACCACCACCACCACCACCGCCACCACCGCCACCGCCACCGCCACCGCCAATTGCAATGCCTTCCATTGCACCGTCGCCTCCACCGCCTCCACCGCCACCGCCACCGCCACCGCCACCGCCACCGCCACCGCCAACGCCAACGCCACGGCGCCCGCCTCCGCCTCCAGCGCCGATCCGGCCTGCGCTCAAACGCCGACCGGCGCCTCCCGTGGCCCCCGTCCTGCCAGAATCGGAAAGCCAGCCGAAACCGACTCCGCCTTCCGCGCCAGAGCCTGCGGTGACGCCGCCCGCGCCCGTCGTTCCGAAGGCCCCGTCACCGCCCTCACCACCCGTGGCAGCGCCGGCGCCGAAGGTCCAGGCGCCATCGAGCGATGCCGATTACCTGAACAATCCGCCGCTGACCTATCCGGCCATGAGTCGACGGCTCGGCGAGCAGGGCAAGGTGATCGTGAGCGTGTTGGTCGGTGCCGACGGTTTGCCCAAAAAGGCAGAAATTCGCCGATCGAGCGGTTATCCCCGGCTCGACGACGCGGCGCGTCAGTACATTCTGCGCAGCCGCTTCGTGCCAGGAAAGATCAACGGGGTGCCCGAGGCCATGTCGTACGACGCCCCGGTCAACTTCACCTTGGGCAACTAGCTGAACTGAAAGCCCAACCTTTCACTCTCACATCACAGACCCATGGACTCCAAACTCGGCTTGTTACACCTCTGGATGCAGGGCGACTACGTGACGCGTGGCGTCGCATTGCTTTTGCTCGGTATGTCCATCGCCTCGTGGACCGTGATCGTCGTCAAGGCGTTCGACATCGTGCGTTACAAGCGCCTGGCGAGGCGGTCGGGCGATTTCTGGCACAGCGAAGACTTTGCCGCAGCGCTGTCCAAGCTCCCCGGCGGCGACCGCAACCCCTTTCGCGCCCTGGCGCTCGAAGGCCGCGAGGCGACTACGCACCATCGCAACGTCAAGGTGCAGTTGCACGATTCCCTCGACGTGAGCGATTGGGTCACGCGCAGTCTTCGCAACAGCATCGACGAATCGACTGCTCGGCTGCAAACCGGGCTTGCGATTCTGGCTTCGGTCGGCTCCACCGCGCCGTTTATCGGCCTGTTCGGCACAGTCTGGGGCATCTACCACGCGCTCCTCGGCATCAGCGCGGCCGGCCAGGCAACGATCGACCAGGTGGCCGGCCCGATCGGTGAGACGCTGGTCATGACAGCGCTCGGACTCGCGGTCGCGGTTCCGGCCGTGCTGGGCTACAACGCGTTGGTCCGTGGCAATAAATACGTGCTGATCAGACTCAACAGCTTCGCGCACGATCTGCATGCCTATTTCGTGACCGGCACGCGGGTATCGGGCAGCAAGGTACGCGGTCTGGGTTCGCTCGCGCGCGAAGAAAGCTGAGCACCATGGCATTCGGAACCCAGGACGATTCGGACGAAGTGATGAACGAGATCAACATGACACCTTTGGTGGACGTGATGCTCGTGCTTTTGATCATCTTCATCATCACCGTGCCCGTGATGCGGCACGCAGTGAGCGTTGCCCTGCCACAAGCGAGCAGCGAACAGGAGCAGGTCAAACCCGAGACGATCCTCTTCAGCGTCGCGGCGGATGGCGACTATTACTGGAACGAGCAAAAGATCGGCGATTCGGAGCTCGAGGCGCGTCTTGCTGGCGCGGCAGCCAGAAACCCGCAGCCGGAGCTGCATATCCGCGGCGATAAGGATGCGCGCTACGAACGCATTGCCCAGGCCCTTGCGGCCGCAGCGCGGGCGGGCGTCAAAAAGGTGGGCTTCGTGACCGAACCGGTGCGCAACTGAAGCGGACTCGGCGCTGTGTCGACGGGTGCGATCCACCCGACGCAAAGCAGAACCATTGCGCTGCTCAGTCTTCGAGCGCGGCGATGCCCGCCCGCGCTATTTGTGCGTCTTCGTTCGACTTCACCCCGCTCACGCCCACCGCGCCGATGACCCGACCTTCCTTCACGATCGGAATCCCGCCTTCGAGCATCGCCTGCATGCCCGGAACCGTCAGGTAGGCGCTGCGGCCCCCGTTGATGATGTCCTCGAAGGCCTTGCTTTCGCGCCGCCCGATAGCGGCGGTGTGGGCTTTAGCAGGCGCTATTTGCGCCGACATTGCCGCGGCACCGTCCATCCGCTGCAACCAGAGAAGCTCGCCACCGTCGTCCGCGATCGCAATCGTCACGGCCCAATCGTTCTGCCGGGCCTCTGCCTCGGCAGCAGCGGCCATGCGCTTCACATCGGCCATTTCAAGAAAATACTTCGTTTGCATGAATTGAGAGCGGACCGGTCGCTGAATTGAAAACCCGAGGATAGCCGGGCAACCCCTGAGACTGGCAAAACAGCGTCCCGATACTGAAGCTGGAGCACCATTTGAAGTGGAACGACCGATTTTTCCGCAGGGCAGATAGCAGACATGCCGCGCGGTTATTACGCGTCTGCCACTTGACGACCTCTAGAATGACCGCATCTGAATCTGAATCTGAAACTGAATCAGGCAGCTATCAAAGGAGCTTTTGCAATGAACGAACGCGTGACAACCCTCGACTCCCGGGCTGGCTATGGTCAGACCCTGCCGCAGGCGCAGCGCCACCGCGTCATGCGCAACACCTATTGGCTTCTTGCGCTGAGCATGCTTCCGACGATTCTGGGTGCCTGGCTCGGCGTTGCCACCGGCATCACGCAATCGCTGCATGGCGGGCTGGGGCTGGTGGTATTTCTGGGCGGCGCGTTCGCCTTCATGTTCGCGATCGAGAAGACCAAGAATTCCGCGGCCGGTGTTCCCGTGCTGCTGGCTTTTACCTTCTTCATGGGGCTGATGCTGTCGCGGCTGATCGCGGTGATTCTCGGCTTCAGTAACGGCACGCAGCTCATCATGACGGCCTTCGCGGGCACGGCAGGTGTGTTTTTCGTGATGGCGACGCTCGCCAGCGTGATCAAGCGCGACCTGTCGGGCATGGGCAAGTTCCTGATGGTCGGCGCATTGGTTCTGATGGTCGGCGCGATCGTCAACGTCTTCGTCGGCTCGACCGCCGGCATGATGGCGATTTCGGTCGCGGCCATCGGCATCTTCTCGGCTTTCATGCTGTACGACCTGAAGCAGATTCTCGACGGCGGCGAAACCAACTACATCAGCGCCACCTTGCGCCTGTATCTGGACTTGTTCAACGTGTTTCAGAGTCTGCTCGCATTGCTCGGGCTCGCAGGCGGCAGCTCGGACTGAACGACTCCACGGCGACCATGTCGGTCGCCTGATCTTCGACCAAGGGGGCTCGTGCCCCCTTATTCTTTTCAGCGTTCGAATACGGCGATCGATTCGATGTGCGCCGTATGCGGGAACATGTTGACCACGCCGGCAGCGCTGCAGCGATAGCCCGCCTGGTGCACCAGCAGTTCGGCATCGCGCGCCAGCGTGGCGGGATTGCAGCTCACGTACACGATGCGCCGCGGCGGGGACCAATCGCCGCACTCGATGGATGCGCCTTCCTCGAAAGCCGGTTCCTGCACCAGCGCGACCAGCGCCTTGATCAGCGCAAACGCGCCTTCGCGCGGCGGATCGACCAGCCAGCGGTCGGCGGCACCATCCGCGGCCAGCGTCGCCGGAAGCATGTCGAATAAATCACGCGCTACAAATTCTATAGCGCCTTGCGCACGTCCAGCGGGCGCTGCGGCCTTGTTTCTTTCAAAATTTTCACGCGCCCGGGCGATCATGTCCGGGCTTCCCTCGATGCCCAGCACTTCGCGCGCGCGTGTCGCGATCGGCAGAGTGAAGTTACCGAGACCGCAGAACCAGTCGATGACGCGATCGTGCGGCTCGATGCCCAGAAGACGCACTGCGCGCCCGACCAGAACCCGGTTGATCTGCGGATTGACCTGGGTGAAATCGGTCGGCCGAAACGGCATTTCAAGCCCGAACTCGGGCAAGCGATAGAGCAGCTGCGCTCCGCCTTCATCGAGCCGGCGCACCGTCGCCGGGCCGCCGGACTGAAGCCACCATTGCACGCCGTCATGCGCTGCCGCGAATTGCCGCAGTCGCTCGATGTCCGCGGCACTCAAGGGCTCGAGGTGCCGCAACACCAGTGCAACGACGCCAAGCGCCTCGCCCAGGCCGCCGGCATCGGCCTCACGGCCCACAGCTGGCTCACCGCACGCCAATTCGATCTGGGGACAGGCATCACGCACGTCCATCGAGCCGATCAATTCGCGCAGGGGCAGGAGCAGCGCGCTGACCGCCTTCGGCAGCACTTCGCAACTGCGCATGTCGGCTACGTAGCGGCTCTTGCGCTCGTGAAAGCCGATCAGCACCGCGTTTTTCTTGACGACGTTCTTGACCGAGAGGCGCGCCCGATACCGGTAGTGCCATGCCGGACCCTCGATCGGCCGCAGCATCAACTCCGGCTTGACCTTGGCCAGGTGCCAAAGCGCGTCTTCGAGCGCACGTTGCTTGACCGCGACCTGCGCGGCGGGCGCCAGATGCTGCATCTTGCAGCCTCCACATGCGCCTTCATGCAGGCCGAAATAGACGCATCCTGGCGGCACCCGCTGCGACGATTCGTGCCGTAGTGCGACGAGGGTGCCCTGCTCCCAATTGCTTTTCTGGCGAACGCGCTCGAACTGCACCTCTTCGAACGGCAGCGCGCCTTCGACGAACACGACCTTGCCGTCAGGCCGGTGAGCGACCCCCTGCGCTTCGAGGTCGAGCGACTCGATCTGCAGCCAGGCTGCATCACAAGACGCTTCAACTGGCGCGTCGGAGTCGACTCGCCGGGTCTGATCGCCGCCGGCCCGGCGTCGCTTCAGCCTCATGGAGGCACCCTCTCAGGCCAAGTTAGCGACTCGGGATCTGGCCAAAAATTTAGACAAATAGTGGCTGAAACGCCCATCCGACGTGCGCAGACAGCTACAAAATTGGTAGCATGCGATCCGCCGAGCGGGGAACGTAGGCGTGCTCGCCGTGTGCGACCGCGCATCCGGCGGCGCGTCAATGCGCCGGCAGGTAGCGCGCCGGATCGACCGGCTTGCCCTGGCGCCGGATCTCGAAATGCAGCTTGACCCGATCGGCGTCGCTTGCGCCCATTTCGGCGATCTTCTGGCCTTTGCGCACCGACTGGTCTTCCTTGACCAGCAGTTTCTGGTTGTGCGCATACGCCGTGAGGTAGGTGTTGTTGTGTTTGAGAATGATGAGGTTGCCGTATCCGCGCAGCCCCTGGCCCGAATACACGACTTTTCCGTCGGCCGCCGCGAGCACCGGATCGCCAGCCTTGCCCGCAATGTCGAGGCCCTTGTTCTTGGCATCGTCGAAACCCGCAACCAACGGGCCCTTCGCGGGCCAGATCCAGCCCACGTCCTCATCGCCAGAAGCGCCCGAAGCGCCCGCTCCCGTGGCGCCCGGCGCAACCGCCGCAGGCAGAGCGGTTTTGCTGGCAGTAGTCGTCGGTGGCAAAGGCAAGGTCGCCGGAGTCGGCGAACCGGATGTCGACGCGGCGACTGCCGAACCCGATCCACTCGCGGCCGGCGAGCCGCCTGCCGGGCCGATGCTCGATGAAGTCACGGGTTTGCTCACGACCGCGCCATTGCCCGAAGAGCCGGCCGGTCCGGTCGACGACGCAGCGACGCTGGGCGCGCCAGCCACCGGCGGAATCACCCGCAACACCTGTCCGACCTCGATCACGTTCGGATTCTCGAGATTGTTCCAGCGGGCGATGTCGCGCCAGTTCTGTCCCGACTCGCTGCCGATCCGCATAATCGTGTCGCCGGGGCGAACCGCGTAGTAACCGGGCTTGCCGAGATTTTCGGCGCCGGGCAGCGGCTTATCGGTCTCGGACGCCGTCGGTGCAGCGCCAGTAGAGCGACTCATCGTGCCGCGGTCTTCGATCGGCGCCGGCCCGCGTTTCGCGGCGCAGCCGGCAAGCACGAACAGCGACATCAAAACAATGCCGACGATCCGACTGCTCATGCCAAAACCCATGGTGTTTTCTTCCTTCAAGCGATGCCTGATTTTAGAGGGACAAAATGAACCGCTTCGAGCAAACGTCGTTGAACGCCGCCGCGGGTTTTGTCGATGACGACGAGAGCCTGGCCACCCGATGCGGCCTGCACCGGCGCGACGATTCGCCCGCCCGTTGCCAGTTGGTCGATCCATGCGTCGGGCACCGACTCGCCGCCGGCGGCGGAGATGATCGCCGCATACGGCGCGCCCTTGGCGAATCCAGCCATGCCATCGCCGAGCAAAAGATGGACGTTGGCAAGCCGAAACGGTCGCAAATTGGTCCGCGCTTTTTCATGCAATGCGCGAAGTCGCTCGATGCTGTAGACCTCGCTCGCGACATGGCTGAGCAGGGTTGCCTGATAGCCGCAACCCGTGCCGATTTCGAGCACCCGGCCCAGCCTGGCAGTCACCGAAACGCCCGGGCCCGACAACGCGGGCGCGCCGAGCAGCAGCTCGATCATCCGCGCCACCACATTGGGCTTGGAGATGGTCTGACCGAGCCCGATCGGCAGGCTGGTGTCTTCGTAAGCCTGATTCACCAGCGCGCTGTCGACGAACCGATGCCGCTCGACAGCGCCCATCGCATTGAGCACCCGTGCATCTGCAATGCCTTGTGATGCCAGACGTTGCACCATGCGCTCCCGCACCGCCGTCGAGACCACGACAGGCGACATGGGCGGCGCTGTGTTCGGCGCTGTGTTGGGCGACTTGATCGGCAACGTTTTCGACGCTGCATTCGGTGCCGCCTTCGTGGAAACCCAAGCGGCAGCGGCCCGCGCGGTGCCGGCCTCGGCGAATGGAGGCGACATCGACGCGCGCTGTGTGCCGGTTGTACTTTTCGCGCTGCTCGCGTCGATCGCAACGGCGTTCGAAGTTCTCGCTGGCTTTGCGCCATCGGGCAAGGTCCCGGTTGACGGCCAACGTACCGGAAAGCTCGGGCGCTGCGTCATGTCAGCGCTTGCGCCCACGTTGCGCATTCGACCCGATCCCCATGCGGCAAGCGCGCGATCGTCGAGCGCGTCATTCCCGCGCCTGGACTGGATCGCCCAACCGGGATACCGTCTCGGCCCATGCCTTCAGATGCGCGTGGTCGGTCAAGTCGATCTGCAACGGTGTCAAGGCGATGTGGCCGGCAGCGGTGGCATGGAAGTCGGTGCCTTCGCTGGCGTCCTTGGCACCCCCCGCGCCTGCGATCCAGTACATCGTTTCGCCGCGCGGATTTTCTTGCGTGATGACTTTCTCGGCTGCATGCCGGCGTCCGAGTCGGCAGACCTTGATCGGTCCAAGTTGGTCCAACGGCCGATTCGGCACGTTGACATTGAGCAGAAATGCCGGCCCGTCGAGCCATCGCTCGCGCTCGATCCGTTCCACCAGTTGGCGCGCCACCAGCGCCGCATCGTCGACATGCCCCCAGCCTTTTTCAATCTGGGAAAAGGCGATTGCCGGAATGCCGAACAGGTAGGCCTCCATCGCCGCACCGACGGTGCCCGAATAGATGGTGTCGTCGCCCATATTCGCGCCGTTGTTGATGCCGGAAACCACCAGGTCAGGCCGGTAGCCGAGCAATCCCTTGAGCGCGATATGGACGCAATCGGCCGGCGTGCCCGTGACATAACGAAAACCGTTGTGCGCCTTGTACACATACAACGGCGCTGCCAGGGTCAGCGCATTCGATTTGGCACTGTTGTTGTGCTCCGGCGCAACGACCTCGACATCCGCAATCGATTCGAGCGCCTTGTGCAGCGCCACCAAGCCGGGCGCCTGGAAACCGTCGTCATTTGAAATCAGTATTTTCATTTTCATCTGGTCACAACATTTTAGAGTGCTGCGGGGCCGCAAACGGCTTGCCCCGGCTCGTCACGGCAGGGACATCGCGTCGATGAGGAGGCACCTATGATCGAAACGATTCTTTGTAGATTCTTTGTATTGCGGGCTGGCAGTCGCGTGGCCCGCCTTGCCCGCTCACTTGAGGAGATCTGGATATGCACGCATGGCTTTGTGAAGATCCCACTGGCGTCGACGCGCTGGCGTGGAAAGAAATGCCGACACCCGAACCATCCGCGGGCCAGGTATTGATCGAAATCAAGGCGGCAAGCCTGAATTTCCCCGATCTTTTGATCGTTCAGAATAAATATCAGATGAAGCCCGCATTGCCTTTTGTACCGGGTTCCGAGTACGCGGGTGTTATTCGGGCCGTAGGTGCAGACGTGAAACGTCTGACTGTCGGTCAAAACGTGGCCTGCCTTTCGGGCACCGGCGGCTTCGGCACGCATACGCTCGCTCCGGCATCGCTGTGCATGCCGCTGCCGGACGGCTTTTCGCACGTAGATGCGGCTGCATTCATCATGATTTATGCAACCTCTTATCACGCACTCGTCGACCGGGCTCAACTCAAGGCCGGTGAAACCGTGCTGGTGCTCGGTGCAGCAGGCGGCGTGGGAACGGCTGCGATTCAAATTGCCAAAAATGCCGGTGCGCGCGTGATTGCAGCCGCCTCCAGCGATGAGAAATGCGCGCTGTGTACTTCCATCGGCGCGGACGCCACGATCAACTACAGCGAACACGCTTTGCCGAATGGTTTCAGGGACGCGATCAAGTCCGCAACCGGTGGCAAAGGCCCCGATGTGATTTACGACCCGGTCGGCGGCGATTTTGCCGAGCCCGCATTCCGCTCGATCGGCTGGCGCGGTCGCTATCTGGTGGTCGGCTTTGCGGCCGGGCCCATTCCCAGTCTGCCGTTCAATTTGATGCTGCTGAAAGGCGCGTCGGTCGTCGGCGTTTTCTGGGGAGACTTTGCCAAACGGGAGCCCGAAGCCAACGGCCGGATGATGAAAGAACTGGGCCAATGGTATGGCGCCGGAAAGATCAAACCCGTGATCGATCGCACCATGCCAATGGCCGAATTGAAGGCGGCCTATGCCTATATGGGTTCACGCAGCGTCAAGGGCAAACTCGTGATGGTCAACTGATCGCCCCGAGTGATTGCGCCAACGCAGAAGAGCCCGCTTCGGCGGGCTCTTCTGTTCGCGCGGAATACCGTAATACGGCGACGTGATATCTACTTAATCTCGAAGTCCGACAGTGACTTGCCCGCCGCCAACGCCTCGGTCACCCAACGCGGCTTCCGGCCGCGCCCACCCGACCAGGTTTCGCCATTAGGACCGCGATATTTAGCAACGCCTTTGACCGCCGGCGCACGTTTGCCAGTGCCGCGACGGCCATTGCCCAATTTGAGATCCGATGCCGTGAGGTCATACTCGGCGATCTTTTTGCGCACTTCGTCGATGACGCCGGTGCGCTCGTGTTTGCGCACTGCATCCGCTTTGCGCCGCAATTGTGCAATTTGATCGTCGTGCTGCTTGATCTGAGCCTGAATGTCTGCCAGCGAGTTTCCGTTTGAGGTCATTCTGTTTCCTGGAAATGAAACGCAATTCTAATTGACCGAAGCCAAAGTGCAAGCGGAACCTAATTGATGACGATTCTTTTCGGTGAAAACCCTGTAAAAACAAAAACGCGCCTGTCGAATTGAAGGCGCGTTTTCTGCTGACGAACAAGGCGTTGGGGTGGCTGATGGGACTCGAACCCACGACGACCAGAATCACAATCTGGGACTCTACCAGCTGAGCTACAGCCACCGAAGAGAGATAATTGTAGCGAGATCCTCAGCGTACAGACTGCGGCCCTGTCAGCGCCGCCGGCTGCGCGACCAGGATTTTTGCGTTAAGCCGGTCTTTGAGTAAATCGTAGTAAGCCGCACTCTCGGCCGCCGCCACCGACTGGGTCATTTGGGCGCGTTCCTGGGTCGCGACATCGGGCGACGACGCCGGGCGAGGGACCTCCTTGTTCACCCGCACCACCGCATAGCCCGCGGCGGCGAGATCGACGCCGATCAAGCTCGGCAGCTTGCCGGGGTCAACGCGCAGAGCGGCTTCGATGACCGGCGCAGGCTGCGCGCCCGGATCGCGCCGCGATACCGTAACCGGCGCATCGAATTTCGTCGCTCCCGTGTCTGCCTGCCAGGCCTTCAGCCGGGCCAGTCCTTCTTCCCGGGCCAATGCGGCCGCGCGCTCGTTCACGAGTAATTCGCGAATGGAATCCTTGACTTCGGCCAGCGGCCGGGTCCGGGCCGGCGCGTACTGCGCCACGCGGCCGGCAGCCAGCTGGTTCGATCCGACATCGATCGCTTCGGTGTTGTGCTTGCGCTCGAGCGTGTCCGGCGCGAACAGCGCGGTCAAAAAGTTGCGACTTGCCAGCACACCCGTGGCGCCAGGCGCGGGCGAACGAGTGACATCGGTCGCGGTCTGGATCTTGAGCTTCAACTTGTCGGCGGCTGGCTTCAAACTGTCGGGCTGCTGATAGATCAGGTCTGTGAAGGTTTCCGCCGCCTTTGCAAATTCCTGGGTCGCCTTCTGCGCCCGAACCTCGTCTTCGACCTTGGCGCGCACTTCTTCTAGCGGTGGAACCGTCGAAGGCTTGATTTCGTCGAGCTTGATGATGTGATAGCCGAACTGGGTTTCGATCACGTCGCTGATCTCGCCGTTTGTCTTCAAAGCAAAGAGCGCGTCCTCGAAGGGTTTGACCATCGCGCCACGGGTGACGAGGTCGAGTTGGCCGCCGCTTTCGGCAGAACCGGGATCCTGGGATTCCTTGCGCGCCAGTTCGGCGAACTCGCCGGGGTTCTTCTTGAGCTCGCCGAGGATCTGCTCTGCCTTGGCGCGCGCTTTCGCGCGCTGGTCAGCGGAAGCATCGGGCGGCAGCGTGATGAGAATGTGGCTCGCGCGCCGCTCTTCCTTGCTGCCCAGGCGATCCTTGTTCTGCTCGTAATAACTTTTCAGGTCGGCATCGCTGACGGCGATGTTGCGCTTGACTGCATCGAGGTCGAGCACTAGGTATTCGATTGAAAGCTCTTCGGGTGCCTGAAACGCCGCAGAGTGCGCCTTGTAGTAGGCGTCCACATCAGCGTCGCTCACCTGGACTTTGCTTTTGAAATCGGCAGCCTGCAAACGGGCCACCTGAATTTCGCGCTGGTCGAAAAATGCGCCAATCGTGGCATCCCGTTGCGCCTGTGTCGTGAACGCTGTGCCCGAAACGCCCAGCAGAACTTGCTGGGTCGACATCTGGGCTCTGACCGAGGCTTCGTATTGCTGCGGCGACTGGCCGGTCGATTGCGAAAAACGCTCACTGTCGAACTTGCCGTTGGCATCGCGAAACGATGCGAGCGCAGTGTCCTGGCTGAAAACCCGCGCCAATTGCTGTTCCGACACGCTCAAATTCTGCTTGGCCGCCGCGGTCGCCAACACCCTCGCGCGCACCATTTGTTCCAACGTGCGATAGCGTGCCGCCTCCGAATCGAGCAGTGACGGGTCGATCGAGGGCATCTGCGCGCGAATCCGGTCGCTTTCGCGGCGGTGCTGCGCCTCCCAATCCGGCCGCGTGATCGGCTGGCCGTCGACCGTTGCGACCTCCTCGCCATTGCTGCCGCCATGGGTGTAACGCTCGACGCCGAACAACACGAACGAAGGAATGATCAGCAGGAACAGCAATGCCAGGACGATCTTGTTGTACCTGCGGAAAAATTCAAACATGCTTGTCAACTTTCATTTTTTGGCTTGAGCCGAGCCGACCGCCACACCGGCAACAAAAAAGGCGAACATCGCGTTCGCCTTGTGGCCACGGTCGGAAAGGTCCGCCATCGTGGGTGGTGGGTGCTGACGGGCTCGAACCGCCGACCTACGCCTTGTAAGGGCGCCGCTCTACCAACTGAGCTAAGCACCCCCGCTTGATCTACGCATCGCAACGCATCAGTTCAGCGCGTCTTTGAGGGCCTTGCCAGGACGAAACTTCGGAATCTTGGCGGCTTTGATTTTAATCGCGGCGCCGGTGCGCGGATTGCGGCCGGTGCGGGCGGCCCTTTTACCGACTGCGAAGGTTCCGAATCCAACCAGCGAAACCGTGCCGCCGCTTTTGAGCGTCTTGCTCACCGCATCGATGGTCGATTCAAGTGCACGCGTCGCGGCTGCCTTGGAAATGTCGGCTTTTTTTGCAATGTGCTCGATCAGTTCTGTCTTGTTCACACGGGCCTCTTGTTTCTGAAAAGTGGATCGGAGGAAGTCGGAAGTGGGTCGGTATTTCTGCGCCATCGATCGGCGCAACACAACTTGGGATGCTTGCGATGTTTGGCGTCGGCCAGATGGATGTGGAAGCGCCAACGGGCATTAAAGCCAACTCGGCGGCGCGGTGTCAACTCAAAAGGTGCAACTTCAAACCATTCGGGGAGCGCGATTTTAAGTTGTTTTGCGCGCGCCCCAAATCCGGATGCAGCCCGGATGCAGCCCGGATGCAGCCCGCCGGACCGCGCATTCTGCCGGCCCTTAAAAAGTGTTCGTCGAGGCTCAACGTCCGGCTCCCGCGTCCCCTGCGGCCGACGTGTCCGTCGCGCCGATGCGCTGGGCGATCGCGCGACCCAGGTCGGACGTGCTCGCTGTCCCGCCGATATCCGGCGTGCGCGGAGCGCCACTTCCCGGCGCCAGCACGCTTTCGATCGCACCGAGGATCGCGTCGTGCGCATCGCGATGGCCGAGAAATTCGAGCATCATCGCGCCGCACCAGATCTGGCCGATCGGGTTGGCGACGCCCTTGCCGGCAATGTCGGGCGCCGACCCGTGCACCGGCTCGAATAACGATGGCGTGGTCCGCTCGGGATTGAGATTGGCGCTCGGCGCGATGCCGATCGTGCCCGTACACGCCGGGCCGAGATCGGAAAGGATGTCGCCGAACAAATTGCTCGCCACCACCACGTCGAAAAAATCGGGGCGTTGCACGAAATGCGCGGTCAGGATGTCGATGTGAAACTGGTCTTGCGTGACGCCGGGATATTGCTTTGCCATGGCCGCCACGCGTTCGTCCCAGTAGGGCATCGTGATCGCGATGCCGTTCGATTTTGTCGCGCTCGTCAAATGTTTTTTCGGCCGCGAATTCGCCAACTCGAATGCGAACTTGAGCACCCGATCGACACCGAAGCGCGACATCAAGGTTTGCTGCATCACGATTTCGCGCGAGGTACCCTCGAACATGCGCCCGCCGACCGACGAATACTCGCCTTCGGTGTTTTCGCGCACGATGTATATGTCGATTTCGCCGGGCTCGCGCTTCGAGCCGTCACGCCGCACCACCGGCGCGATGATGCCCGGCATCAATCGCGCCGGACGAAGATTGATGTACTGGTCGAACTCGCGCCTGAACAGAATCAGTGAGCCCCACAGCGAGACGTGATCGGGAATTTTTTCGGGCCAGCCGACTGCGCCGAAGTAAATCGCATCGTGTCCGCCGATCTGCGCTTTCCAGTCGGCCGGCATCATCTTGCCGTGACGCTCGTGGTAGTCCCAGCTCGCAAAATCGAAGTGGTCGAACTGGAGGTCGATGTTGAATTTGCGGGCCGCCGCATCGAGGGCACGGATGCCTTCGGGCATCGTCTCCTTGCCGATGCCGTCGCCTGCGATGACGGCGATGCGATGCTTTGTCATTCGTTGAATCCTTTTCTCAGCGCTCAAAAAAAGCCTGTGCTGCGCGAAGCGGCGAAGGCTTCGGGCGGCTGACCATTGTGCGTCAAGCGCGCAGCGCCGCAGCCGGTCGCCGATCGCGCACCACCAGCGCCACACCGGTCACCGTCTGCGCCACACCGGCCAGGGTCAATGGCGTGACCGGTTCGCGAAACAGGATCCAGGCCATGGCCGCGGTGCACGGCGGAACCAGATAGAAAAGGCTGGTCACCGCGGTCGCGCTGCCGCGCTGGATCAGCAGGTAAAGCAGCGAGCTGCCGCCCACCGACAGCACGATCACCGACCATGCCATCGCGCCGGCCGATTCCACGTTCCAGACGATCGTGCCGCTCTCCATCAACGCGAGCGGGAACGTCACGACCAGCGCCGCGAACTGCTGAACCAGATTGGCACTGCGCACGTCGCAAGGGGCGACGAACCGCTTCTGATAGAGCGTGCCGGCCGTGATCGACAGCAGCGCGATGAGCGCCATGCTCATCGTCAGCGCATTGACTTCACCGCCGTTGTCGAGTTTGCGCCAGACCACCAGCACGAGCCCCGCGAAGCCGAGCAGCAGCCCCGCCCATTGCGCGCGTGCCACGGCGCCGCCGCGCGCCGCGAGCCAGACGGCGGTGAGCACCGGCTGCACGCCCACCAGCAGCGCGACCAACCCGGCACCCATGCCCGCATGCACGGCCGACCAGACGCCGCCGAGATAGCCCGCCTGCATCAGCACGCCGGCGACGCACAGATGTCCCCATTGCGCGCGGCCGACCGGCCACGCGACCTTCGCCAGAGCGATCCAGAGCAGGAAGCAGACGACCGTGAGCGCATAGCGCAACGCCAGAAACGTGAGCGGTGGCGCATGCGGCATGCCGAAGCGCGCAACGACGAAACCCGTGCTCCAGATCAGCACGAATACCGCCGGCATCGCGCGTATCCAGCCGCTTCGGGATACCGGGGCAGCCGCGATCACGTGCATCGACCGACAGGACCCGGGCTCTTCGGGCTTTCACTCATCGCGCCCTCACTCATCGCGTTTTCGCGCGAATTTCCGGCAGCGCCTTGTTCAGGTAGTAAGCCATCGACCAGACGGTGAGCACCGCCGACAGCCAGATCAGCCAATGGCCCCATCGCGCGGTATCGATCAGTCCGAACAGCACCCCGTCGAAAAGCAGAAAAGGAATCGCGATCATCTGCACGGTGGTCTTGACCTTGCCGATCATGTGGACCGCAACGCTCTTGCCGGCGCCGATCTGCGCCATCCATTCGCGCAGGGCCGAAATCGCGATCTCGCGCCCGATGATGATGAGCGCCACGAACACATCGGTGCGCTGCAAATAGACCAGCACCAGGAGCGAAGCGCAGACCAGAATCTTGTCGGCCACCGGGTCGAGAAACGCGCCGAAAGCCGACATCTGGTTGAGTCGGCGCGCCAGATAGCCATCGAGCCAATCGGTCGCCGCGAACACGATGAACATGCCGGTCGCGATGAGGTTGCGCGTCGGCTCGGCCATCGGCAGATAAAAGACGCCGACGATGAGCGGAATGGCGACGATGCGCGTCCACGTGAGGATGGTCGGCACGGTCCAGAACATGCGGGGATGTTAATCGTCTGCTCTAGACGCTCTCATCTCAGTGCAGCGCGCGATAAATTTCATCGGCCAGTTCGTGCGCGATGCCCTCGACCGAAGCGATGTCTTCGACGCTCGCTGCCGCCACTCCGCGAATGCCGCCGAAGCGCTGCAGCAACCGGGCCCTGCGCTTCGGGCCGATGCCCGGAATGTCCTCGAGCTGGCTGCCGCCGACCCGCACCTTCGCGCGCTTGGCGCGCATGCCGGTGATCGCGAAGCGATGGGCCTCGTCGCGGATCTGCGCGATCAGCATCAACGCAGCCGAGTCGCGGCCGAGGTAAACCTTTTGACGCCCGTCGGCAAACACCAGTTCTTCGAGCCCGACCTTGCGGCCCTCGCCTTTTTCGACGCCGACGATCAGCGACAGCGCGAGACCCAGCTCGGCGAACACTTCGCGCGCCATCGACACCTGGCCCTTGCCGCCGTCGATCAGAACGAGGTCGGGCAGGCGCGCGACCGCTCGAGGCGCAGGAGACGTGGCCGATTCAATAGCGTCGGCGCCCACTGCCGGCTGCGCATCATTCGCTCCGACAACCGTTTCGACGGCGCCGTCGGTGCTTTCATCGCCCGGCGGCGGCGCGTCACTGGCCGCGGCCATGGCCTCGGCGACCTTTGCGTAGCGCCGCATCAGTACTTGCCGCATCGCGGCGTAATCGTCCCCGGGCGTGATGCCCTCGATGTTGTAGCGCCTGTACTGCGCGTTCTGCATCTTGTGCTGCTCGAACACCACGCACGAGGCTTGCGTCGCTTCGCCCGCAGTGTGCGAGATGTCGAAACACTCGATCCTGAACTCGGCCAGATCTTCGGGCGCGAGCTCGAGTGAATCCACCAATGCGCGGGTTCGTGCTTGCTGCGAGCCCTCTTCCGCGAGCAGCCGCGCGAGCTGAAGTCCTGCGTTTTTCTGCGCCATTTCGAGCCACAGCCGGCGCTGTTCGCGCGGCTGGAACACCGCTGTTACACGCGTTCCCGCGTGCGCCGCGACGGCTTCGATCAGCGCGCGCGACACCTGCTCGCCGAGCACCAGGGTCGGTGGCACCGGCACGTCGATGTAGTGCTGGGCGATGAAGGCTTCGAGCACCTGCACTTCGACCGGCTTCGCAACGCGTTCATCGCCTTCTGTATCGGCGCCTTCGCTGAAGCCACCGACGGGGTCGGCCTGAATCAGCGCCGCATCCTCGACATGCGAAGGAAAGTAAGCCCTGTCGCCCAGATGCCGCCCACCGCGCACCATCGCGAGGTTCACGCAGGCTTTGCCACCCTGCACCTGCACCACCAGCACATCGACGTCCTTGTCGCCGCCGATGTCGACCGACTGCTGATGCAGCACGCGTGACAGCGCCGACATCTGGTTGCGCAGCTCGGCTGCCTGCTCGAATTCGAGCTTTTCGGAATGCGCGGCCATCCGCGCTTCGAGCGCTTCGAGCACCTGCTGCGTGTCGCCCGCGAGCAAGGCTTCGGCATTCGCGACGTCGTGCGCGTAGGCGTCGGCGGCGACATAGCCGACACACGGTCCGCTGCAGCGCTTGATCTGGTAGAGCAGGCAGGGCCGAGTGCGGTTCGCGAACACCGTGTCTTCGCAGGTGCGCAGACGAAACACCTTCTGCAGCAGCTGGATCGATTCCTTGACCGCCCATGCGCCCGGATAGGGGCCGAAGTAGCGGTGCTTCTTGTCGACCGCGCCGCGGTAGTAGGCGAGGCGCGGAAAGTCCGGCGCGACCGGCGACACTGACTCGCCCGGCGCATGCGGCTTCAACACACCGGTGCCGGTGATCTTCAAATACGGATAGCTCTTGTCGTCGCGAAAAAGAATGTTGTAGCGCGGCTTGAGCGACTTGATGAGGTTGTTTTCGAGCAGCAGCGCCTCGGCTTCAGAGCGCACCACGGTCGTCTCCATGCGCACGATCTTGCCGATCATGTGACCGATGCGGGTGCCACCATGGCTCTTCTGAAAATAGTTGGCGACCCGTTTTTTCAAGTTGCGTGCCTTGCCGACATACAGCACCGCGCCGGCCGCATCGAAGTAGCGATAGACACCCGGCAACTGCGGCAGCGCGGCGACCTCGGCCAGCAACTGTGCCGAATGTGGCGCCGAATGCAGATCGGAGGTTGGGATCGAAGGCAATTCGGAAGGCGAATCGGAAAGCACGTCTGACATACAAGTTATTTTCGCGCGCCTTGAACCACCGGTATTTTCAAGAAAAAAGTGGCTGGAACGCCCAGTGGGCGTACGCAATCAGCTATGTTATCCATAGCAACGTGACGATTGTGGATTCAACCTCCCTCGACCGAAGCACCAAAAACGAGGATCGTCAACCCGAGCACCGCCAGCGCGGCGAAAGGCCAGGCGCGCCATCGGCTTTCCGACGACAGCGCCGCGCCGCGCGCCGCAATCGCCGCCTGCAATCCGTAATACAGCGCGAACGCGCGCGATGCGTAATTGATGATCTCGAACAGATCCGTCACCCAGGTCAACGCGAGACCGACACCGACCAGCACGGCGTACGCGAATTTCGGCTTGAAGCGCCGGCCGGTCAGTTCGACGAACAAGCCGCCCGCGCCATTGGTATCGGCGACCGCGGCGCTGAACTGCGCGCTCAGCGCCGCCGCCACCAGCAATGCCGGCAACACCGATGCGACGACGGCCATCATGCCGACGATCGCGGTTTCCGCGAGCCTCAGATCGTCGCGCGCGAACACATAGCTCACGAGGCCGATGTAGGCCATGTAGATCAGGCTGGAGAGCCATTGCGCATCGCGCATCGAGCGAATCCGCATCGGCGCGTCGTAGTGCGCGCCGAGGTAGCGCGACGTCTCGAAACCCTGCACCGTCACGATCAGGCCGAAGGCGAGCGCAATGCCCGCCCAGCCGGTTTTTGCCGGCGTGACGAAAATCAGATCGCCCGAACTCCACCTGGCGCTGAAATAGAGGCCCAGCCCGACCACCAAGCCCACGATGATCGCGAGCTTGATGCCGACGGTCACCTCTTCCATCCGCTCCAGCGCGCCGAAACCGCGCAGCCAGCCCACCACCAGAATCACGAGGAAGATCGCGCTGGTGAGCAGCTTGGCCGCCAGCGGGCTGTCGAAGGGCGTTAACCGCACGCCGAAAGCACCGAACAGATTCAGGTAGTAGGCGACCGAGACGATGTAGGAAAACGCGAGCGCCCATGAGGCGACCGTCTCGATGCGCTCCTCGAAAGCCGAACGCGGCGACCCGGCTTCTTCGCAAGCCGCGATCCGCGCGATGTTGAATCGCACCGCGGCGCCGAATGCATAAGCCCCGGCGCACAGCGCAGCCATCATCAGCGGCGCGAATTTGCCGTAGGCGTCGATCAGGATCGGCCCCAGCACCAGAAAGCCGCTGCCGATGATCGAGGCCAGCGGTGTCACCGTCGCACGCCAGCGCGGCGCGTTGGCCAGGCGCGGCCACAGCAGCACAGAGGCAGCCAGCAACACCGCGCCGACGATCAGTGCGTTGCGCAGCATGTCAAATCGTCAGGGCCGATCGAGGGCCAGCCATCGAATTGCATGGCCGCGATTGTGGCGTGCGATTGCAGATGCGTTCGAGGCGTCGGCAATTTGAACGAAAAATGGCTGAAACCTTTACTGCACCTGCGCAGACAGCTATATAATTCATAGCATCTCGTGGTGGCCCGATCGAGCGGGCTGTCGACCATCATCCGCAAGAACGTGAATGGCGTGCCCGTGCTCATGGGCGGCGCCGATCCACGGCGCGAGGGCATCGTGCGCGGGGATGGATTTACGCCTTGATCGCAGCGGCCGTCGGGCCCATCAGCACCCGCAATCCCTCGATCTTCGAGAAATCGCGGTCGTGGGTGACCAGCGCTTTGGCGCCGATTTCGAGCGCGGTCGCGGCCTGCAACGCATCGGGCAAACGCAGGCCCGTGCCGGCTCGCAAGCGCGCGCCGGTGATCGCGATCTCGGGTGAGACAGCGACCACTTCGAAGCCGGTCAGCGCTTTTTCATAGCGTTTTGCGAGCGCGATCTGCGCGTTCTTGAACGGCCCGACCAACACTTCGGCGATCGTGATCGTCGACACGGCGATGTCGATGCGCCCCTGGTCGTAGAGCGCGAACAGCCCTTCGAACAATGCAGCGAACGGCGGATGGCCGTCGAGCCAGTAAATGAGCGGCGCCGAATCGACCAGCATTAAATCGCCATCGACCAGACCGCCCCACAAGGTCGATTCGGGCGCTTTGCGGGCAGCCAACGTTCAAGCCCACTCGTCGCGCAGCGCAGCGATCGCGGCGGCCGGTGCGTCGCCCCACAAGCCCTTGCCACTGCCACGAAGCGACAGCAGGCTGCGCCTGCTGCGTCGTTTCGACAGCTCTTGCGGCGCGACAATCGCGGCATAGGGTTTGCCGTGCTTGGTCAGCAGGCTCGCCTGGCCGGCGTGGGCGCGCGCCGCGAGCTGGGGCAGCGTGTTGCGGCCTCGTTCGAGGCCAACGCGATGGATTGTCATTCGTTCTCCTCGTGAGTTCCTCAGGTTCCGTACAGTCTGTACATTTTCTGGCAAATTCGGCGAGTTTGCAATCCATGCACTGGCACATCTTCTGCAAAGTCATCGACAACCACGGCGATCTGGGCGTGTGCTGGCGGCTCGCGCGGCAGCTCGCGGCGGGCGGCGATACGGTGCGGCTGTGGGTCGATGATCCGGCAGCGCTGCGGTGGATGGCGCCGGGTGGCATGGAAGGCGTTTCGGTGGTCCATTGGCAGTCCGGCGAATGCAGCGCGCGAGGCCGCTGTGGGCGATCCGCCCGATGTGCTCATCGAAGCTTTCGGCTGCGAGCCTGCTCCTGAATTGGTAGCGCGGTGCGCACAGCGCGCGAGCGCTGGCGGCCCGAAATGCATGTGGATCAACCTCGAATATCTGTCGGCGGAACCGCAGGTCGAGCGCTTGCACGGCCTGCCCTCGCCGGTGTCGCAGGGGCCGGGCGCGGGACTCGCCAAGCATTTTTTCTGCCCCGGCTTCACAGCAGCGACCGGCGGCTTGTTGCGTGAGCCCGATCTGATGCAAACGCAAGCGCGCTTCGAACGCGCGGCATGGCTCGCGGCGCAAGGGATCGAATGGCGCGGCGAACGCCTCGTCGCGCTTTTTTGCTACGAGCCGCCAGCGCTTGCGGCGTTGCTGGCCCGGCTCCAAGCTGCGCCGGAACCGACGCACTTGCTGGTCGCGGCGGGTCGTCCGACCGAAGCCGTCAAGGCGATATTTTCAAAAGAAAAAGGCCTAAAACCTATACTGGACGTGCGCAGTCAGCTATCAATTTCATACCTGCCGCTGATGCTTCAGACCGAATTCGACCGGCTGCTCTGGGCATGCGAGCTCAACTTCGTGCGGGGCGAAGATTCGCTGGTGCGCGCACTCTGGGCCGGCGCGCCGTTCATCTGGCAGCTCTATCCGCAAAGCGACAACGCGCACCACGCCAAGCTCGAAGCCTTTCTGGACTGGCTCGCGGCGCCGCCGTCGATGCGACTATTTCATCGGGTCTGGAACGGTGTCGAGGGCGCCGCCCTTCCCGCGCTGGCCAACGCGGATCTGGCTGAATGGCGCGCCTGCGTGCAGGCGGCGCGCGAGCGCTTGCTGGCGCAGGACGACTTGATGACGCGCCTCGCCCGCTTCGTCTGGCAGAAAAGTTAAAATGCGAGGTTTCGCCGCTTCAGCAAGCGCGGCTTCAAATCCAACGCAATGCGCCTGAACGCGCCCAAAGGCGCCAAAAAGCGAACCAACGCCTATGAAAATCGCTCAAGAAATCCGCGCCGGCAACGTCATCATGAACGGCAAGGACCCGATGGTCGTGCTCAAGACCGAATACAGCCGCGGTGGCCGCAACTCGGCCACCGTGCGCATGAAGTTGAAAAGCCTGATCGCCAACTTCAACACCGAAGTGGTGTTCAAGGCCGACGACAAAATCGACCAGATCGTGCTCGACAAGAAGGAGTGCACCTACACCTACTTCGCCGACCCGATGTATGTCTGCATGGACGGCGAATTCAACCAGTACGAGGTCGAGGCCGAGAACATGGGCGACACGCTCAACTACCTCGAAGACGGCATGCCGCTCGAAGTGGTGTTCTATGAAGGCAAGGCGATCTCGGTCGAGTTGCCCACCAGCGTCGAGCGCGAAATCACCTGGACCGAGCCGGCCGTCAAAGGCGACACCTCGGGCAAGGTGTTGAAGCCCGCCAAGATCGCAACCGGCTTCGAAGTGCCGGTGCCGCTCTTTGTCGCGCAGGGCGACAAGATCGAGATCGACACGCGAACGGGTGAGTACCGCAAGCGGGTCTGAGCTGGCAGTGTCACGCTGAATCGCGCTGAATCTTGCGCAATCTCGCTGAACCAGCGCGAATTCCTGCGCGAACCATGCGCATATCAGGGCTCCCTCGGGAGCCCTTCACGTTTCGGCCGCGCACAATAACCCGCTGACTTTCCATCCCGGAACATTGTTTGACCCCCTCCGCACACGATCTCCACGACAAACGCCTCTCCGACGCCTGGGCGACCTTGCAAGCGCATTCCGAAAAGGGCTTGCCGCTCGATCCCGATCCGTCGCGGCTCGCATTCGCCGACCCCGAGTTTCTGCTTCGCCGCGAAATGCGCGGCGTACGGATGCAGCTCGAGCTGACCAAGCCCGACCTCGAAATGCAAAAGCACGGCATCGAGAACACGGTCGTCGTGTTCGGCAGCGCGCGCTTTCGGAGCACCGAAGAATCGGCGCGGTTGATCGCCGACGCCGAAGCTGCGGATGACGCGCCGCTCGTCGAGCGGCTGCAGCGCCTCGCACGCGGCTCGCACTACTATGAAAAGGCGCGCGCATTCGGCCGACTGGTCGCCGAAGACAGCAAAAGCAAGAAGTCCGAGGACAAGCTCTTTATCTGCACCGGCGGCGGCCCGGGCATCATGCAGGCGGCCAACCGTGGCGCGCAGGAAGGCGGTGCGCTCAACGTGGGCCTCGCTATCGCGCTGCCGATGGAAGAAGAAGCCAACCCCTATGTCACGCCGGCGCTGAGCTTTCGCTTTCACTACTTCGCGATCCGCAAGATGCACTTCATGATGCGGGCCAAGGCGCTGGTCGCCTTCCCCGGCGGCTTCGGCACGCTCGACGAACTGTTCGAAATCATCACCCTGGTGCAAACGCGCAAGTCTCAAGCGGTGCCGATCGTGCTGTTCGGCTCGGATTACTGGAAGAGGCTCGTCAACCTCGAATTTCTGGTCGAGCAAGGCACGATCTCGCCTCAGGATTTGAAGTTGTTCGAGTATGTGGACGCGCCAGAAGATGCGTGGCGCGCGATCAAGCGGTTCTACGAACTCTGACCGAATTTTTCGGGCCCTGCCGGCCCTGCCCGGCCCTGCTGGAAGTTCGGCGCCGGCCTCGCCTACCTGACGTAGTACGCCGCGTGAATCGCGTCGGCACGCTGCCGGTTCGCGCCGAAATCCTTGCGCCCGATCCGGCTTGCACTGCGCAGGTGAATGGTCTGCGCCGGCGCGTCGAGCAGCAACTCTACATCGTCGACAAAATTGAACCAGGCGCTGGTGCATTCGGCATGCACATAAGTCGGCGTGCGCTCGACAATGCGGGTGTTGGGAAGGTCAGCAACGACCCGTGCCGCATGGCCGAACGCCCAGGCTGCGTCGCCCTGAAAATGAAGTGGCTCGACCGCGGCTTTGACGGCGCCGGGCTGGCCCGCATACAGCAAAGCCTGGCTGCTGACACTGTTGGGCGTGCGGGCCGGTGGCGCGAGGCGGCCTTTTCGAACGCCCAGCGGCGCGCGCGGTTTGCCGCGCAGCAAGCCGGCCTGGCCGGCTGCGAGCAACACACTGCCAAGCGCCAACGGCACCATGACGGCGGTTCGGAGCATTTTCAACATCGGTAATTTCCTTTGGTCATGAGTGTGCCGCAGTCACCGGCCTCTCGCTGCGGTATCTGGCTGCGGAATCTGGCTGCGGCATCTCGCAGCGGGACGGCGGGCCGATGCCGATCTGCCCGATTCAGCCTGATCCGGACTCGGCCTGCGCCGGCACATCGAGCGCACGCAACGCCCAGCCGCCGACCGCCACAACGCCGCCCGCGATCCAGAACAGCGCGCCCACGCCGATGGCCGTGCCGGCAACGCCATACAGCATCGGCATCGCCGCGCTCGACGCATTGATCGTCATCGATCGCAGGCCGAGCGCCTCGCCGTGGCGCGCATCGGGCGTGAGCTGATGCAGCAGGCTCAGCACCATCGGCTGCACCGCGCCGAGCGCCAGGCCGAGCAGCACCGACAGCGCCGCCATCGGCCAGGGCGAGCGCAGCAGCGGATAGACCGCGAAGGCGCCGACGGTGACCACGAACGACATCGCAATCACGCCGCGCTCGGTCGTATGGCGCGCGATCAACGGCAAGGCGATGCGCACCGCCGCCGCGGCGACTGCGAACGCGCCGATGATCGAGCCGATCAGCGACGCCTCGAAGCCGAGCTGATGCCCGAGCACCGGCAACACGAACGAATGCACATCCCAGCTCGACGACTGCAGCCAGTTGACGAACAGCAGCCGGCGAAATGGGGCGAGCGCGAGCAAGTCCCAGGCACGCGGCTTCAACGCGCCATCGGCCAGCCGAGCCGGGCGCGGCAAGTCGGCAACGCCCCGCGCCAGCAGCCAGGCCGCGAGCGGCAGAAGGCCGAGCGCCGCGAACGCGATCCGGAAACCAGCGATGTCGCCGCTCGCCGGGCCCGCATGGTCGATCAGCAAACCCGCGCCGAACGGCCCGACGAAATTAGCCGCCGCCGGCGCGATCGCCTGCCAGCTAAAGACGCGCCGCAGTTCCGCCGACCCGCGCGCGGCCCGGCCCACATGCCGCTGCAACGCGATCTGCGCCGCACCACTCGCACCGCCCGCCGCGAGCGCCACCGCGCAGAGCATGCCGAACACCGGCAACGCCGCCGCAGCAAACGCTGCGACCGACGCAGCAACCACACAGATCGCGAGCGGCCGATGCAGCCCATGCCGATCCGCAAAGCGCCCCGCCGGCAGCGCGAGAAAAGTGGGTGTCAGCGCGAACAGCGCGATCAACAAGCCAACCGCCGTCGCGCCATAGCCCTTTTGCAGCGCCAGCAACGGCGCCGCCAGCCGCAGCCCGGTCATGCACGCATGCAAACAAATCTGCGCCGCGATCAGCCGCAGAAGGTCGGCGCCTTTCATGGAATCAAATTCGGGCAGCCGAACGCGAAGGGCGCAAAAACTCGCAAAGGTCGCGAAAAAAGCCAAAATTAGAAATGGATATCACTTCGCGTCCTTCGCGGAACCTTCGCGTCCGCAGCATGAGGCTGCCCGCTTTCCGGATCGCCATTGAGCGCATTTAGTTCTGCGCCTTCTGCGTTGCTTCTGCGTGTTCTGCGTCCGGCTGCCCGCCTTCGATCCCGTTTTCATTAAGAGCTTCGAGCTCCGGCAACGCCCCCTCCAACGCCGCCGCCGAGAAATTCTTGCCTGCCTTCACCCCGAGGCTGCGCAGCATTTCGGCTTGCCGAATCACGTTGCCGCGCCCGGTCGCGAGCTTGGCGAAGGCGTCGCGGTAGGTGCCCTGCGCGGTGTCGAGCGACTTGCCGACCTTTTCGAGGTCGGCGACGAAACCGACCAGTTTGTCGACCAGCTCGGCGCCGCGCCGGGCGATGTCCTGCGCGTTGCGGCTCTGCGCTTCCTGCCGCCACAGGTGCGCGACCGTGCGCACCACGAACAGCAAGGTCGACGGGCTCACCAGCAGCACGTTGCGCTCCCAGGCGTCCATGAAGAGCTTTTCGTCGTTTGAGATCGCGAGCATGAACGCCGGCTCGATCGGCACGAACATCAGCACGAAGTCGAGAGATTGGAGTCCGTACAACTGCTCGTAGCGCTTGCCCGAGAGCCCCTCGATGTGCGCGCGCACCGACGCCAGATGGCGGCGCTGCGCCGCGGCGCGTGCGGCATCCGATTCGGCGCGCACGCATTCCTCGTACGCGATGAGCGACACCTTCGCATCGACCACCAGCTTGCGGTCTTCGGGCAGATGAATGATCACGTCGGGCTGCAGCCGCTTGCCGTCGCCCTGCGCATGGCTTTGCTGCACGTGGTATTCGACGCCGCGGCGCAAACCCGACGATTCGAGCACGCGCTCCAGAATCAGCTCGCCCCAGTTGCCTTGCGTTTTCGACGACCCCTTGAGCGCGAGGGTGAGGCTCTTCGCCTCTTCGCTCATCGCCTGGTTCAGCGCCGCGAGCTGGCGCACCTGCTCCGACAGCGCCGAACGCTGCTTGCCCTCGGTGTCGTAGAGCTGCTCGACCCGGCCCTGAAAGTCGTTGAGCCGCAGCTTGAGCGGATCGAGCAGCGCGCCGAGGCTGGCGCTGTTCTGCTCGGCAAAGCGCTTGCTCTTGTCTTCGAGAATGTCGTTCGCGAGCGTCTTGAACTGATGACCGAGTTCTTCCCGCGCCGACAGCAACAACGCGAGTTTTTCTTCGGCCTGCTCGCGCTGCAATGCATGCAGTTGCGCGGCTTCGTGACGCTCGGCTTCGCGCCGGGTTTCGAGCTCGGCGAGTTGGGTGCGCAGCGCGTGCGACTCGTCCCGCGCGGTTTCGTGTGCGCGACGCACGCGCGCCAGTTCGTCGTCGAGCAAAGGCAGCCGGCCCGCGCGTTCGGCGAACTGCGCGCGCTCGTTGCTCGCCTCGTCGAGCGCGCTGCGCCAGCTTTCGGCTTGCACTCGCAGATCGCGCAAGTCGTCGACCAGCCCGTCGCGCTCCTGCTCGGCGCCTCGCGCGCGCTCTTCGGCCGTGGCGATGCGTGGCGCCAGCGCGGCTTCGGCATCGGCGCGGCCGGTGTGCAGCGCCTGCTCGCGCGCAGCGTCGCGCTCGACCTGAAACACCGCTTCGGCCGCGCGCCGCGCCCGCGCGCCGCCCCAGAGCCAGCCGATCAACAACCCGATCAGCAACAGCACCGCGGCGGGCACGCCGACGAGCAGCGCGAGGTTCCATTGAAGCCAATCGATCATGGGAATATTCTATCTGAATGCTATTTATTTGATAGCTGTCTGCGCAATTGGGGCGGGCGTTTCGGCTACTTTTTCTTTAAATTTGGACTTCTTCGATGCAGCCGGCCCAGCGGCGGCAGCGCGCTTCAGATTCAACGCCAGCAGCCGCGCGAGGATCGCATCGTCGCTGGTCTCACTTACCGAATCGGCGCTGTACCCGCGCCAGAACGCTGCGGCGTCAGGATCGCTTTCATCCAACGCATATGACGCCGCCACCGCTGCGTCGAGCGCCCGATGCGCCGACGTTAGCCAGGCCGGCCGCTGGTTGTAGAGATTGGTCAAGGTGCGCTTGTCGAGCGCCTTGCGATCGGCCTCCGAAATGCCCGGCCGCGGCTCGATGCGATCGGGGTACGGCGAATGGTCCATGCCGAGCGGAATCACCTCGGGCACGCGCTGCGTCCACTCGGGCGGGTTGAGCCAGCGCTGGCGCAGCGCGTCGAGCGCGTGCGCGGCCTGCGCGATGCGTGCCGCCACATCGCGCAGCGGGCCAGTCAAGTCAGCCGGAATCTGCGCGCCGTCGGGCAGGGTTTCAGTGCGTTGATGCGCCGCGTCGGCGGGCGTGAGGCCGGCGGGGAAGGGGAAGGTTTCGAAGCAGGTTGTCGGGGTGTAGCGCGGATCGTTGCCCACGCCGAGCCAGGTACACATGTGCAGCGACCAGAGTTCGTGGATGCGGCTGTGGAGGATGCCGAAGGTGGTGTCGTCGGCGCGGGCGATGGTGATGAGCGCCTGATCTGGCGATGTCGTGATAGGCAGCCAGACAAAGAAGCGATGCTTCGCGTGGGCGATCGTGGCGATGAAACGAGGCAACCGCTTCAATGCCATACGCAAACCCGGGCGCGGTTCGGCAAAGCGCCACCAATATTTGCGGTACGCCTCGCGATTGTTCTTGATACGCTCTGGCTTGACGGTTGTTTCGACAAAGCAAAAAGGCGCTTCGTAGAGCGATGCATCTCGCTCCGCCATCTCGACGCCGAAATCAACGATCCATTGTTGCTGCGGTCGTCTGCTTAGTTCGAAGCCGTTGGCCCACGGGCGAAGGACGTCGCTATTTGGGCGCCCGTTTGGATTGGGCTCACGCAACCAGCCGCGAGCCAGAGTTGCGTCAATTTCGAATTTGGCCTTTTTCGAAGCGCCCTGAAAACTGGCGTTGCGATTGACTTCGAGCTTCTCCGCACTGCTCAAGTTCATCGACTCGCCAAATACGGCTGGCGCCGTCAAATCAGGATAGATCTGCGGAACCGTCCGACCATTGAGTGAGGCGATCGCGCCTGAAGCATTCCCGAATGCGATTAAGGAAACGCGCACCGCCGCTCCCTCGTTGACCCAGGCTTCGTCGCTCCAGGCGTCGAAGATGGTTGCGCTATGCACGATGGCATCGAGCACTTTCCGATTTGCGCCGCCGCGAATCGAGTTGGTTGCGACCATTCCCGCCATATTGAGGCGGCCAGACTGAATGGCCTCAAGCGCCGCGGCAAACCAGTAGCAAACGAGGTCCGCTGAGCCAGGAACTCGACCTGCGAATACCGAATCAAGTGCTCGCGTATAGGTCTCACCCAATTCGCCACGTTTCCGACTGACCCCCAAAAACGGCGGATTCCCCACCACCGCATCCGCCTTCGGCCAAACCGCCTCCTCGAATTCACTCTGCCCCTCAAGCGGATTCACGCGTCGCGAAATCAACGCATCGCGGCACTCGATGTGATCGAGCGCTTCGAGCACCGGGTTGAGCTTGAAGCCGTAGCCGTGTTCGATGCGCCATTGCAGCTCGCCGATCCAGACGGTGACGCGGGCGAGTTCGGCGGCGTATTCGTTGAGTTCGATGCCGAGCACGTTGTGCGGGCCGGTGACAAGGTCGGTTTCGCGGTCGAGGCCGAGCTTTTCTACTTCGCTGCGGCTCAGGTTCTCGATGTCTTTGAGCGCCTTGAGTGCGAGGAACAAAAAGTTGCCGCTGCCGCAAGCCGGATCGAGCACGCGGTACGCGCCGAGTCGTTCGAGCCAGCGCACGAAAAGCGCTTTGGCGGCCAGGTGCGCCTTGTCGCCATGCTTTTTGCGTTTGGCGAGCTGCGCGGCGACGGCCTCGCGCACGCCCGCCCACTCGGCACGCAGCGGGCGCTCGATCACCGGCTCGACGATGCGGCCAATGGTGGCAGGGTCGGTGTAGTGGGCGCCGAGCTGGCTGCGCTTCCCCGGGTCGAGCCCGCGCTCGAACAGGGTGCCGAAAATCGACACGTCGATCGCAGTCCAGTCGAGCGCGGCGGCGTTGCGCAGCTCGGTGATGTCCAGAATTTCGAGCTTGGGCACGTCGATGGTCTGGAACAGGCCGCCGTTGAACCACGGAATGTCGTCGGCGCCGTACAGCCCGCCATCGCGCATCGTGCGAAAGAGCGACGCGAGGCCGTCGGTGAGCTTGTCGCTGGTGATCTGGCGGTTGCCGACCATGCGCTCGAACATGCGACCGGGCAGCAAGCCGACGTCTTCGGCGAAGAAGCTGAACACGCATTGGGTCAAAAAATGCGCGACCTTGTCAGCGTGATGGCCGCGCTTGCGCAGCAGCTCGGCCAGGGTGGCGAAGCTGCGGGCGGCGGCTTCGGTGATGGCACGGGTGGTCTTCTTGGGACGAAAGCTTTCGGGATCGGTCCACAGCCGCCTGAGCATCGCGCGGTGCGCGTGCTCGCCCAGTTGCTGCAACAGCACCGTGTGGCTTTCGCTCGGATGGCCGTTGAACTGGGTATGAATGCGAATCGTGAGCCGGTCGCACACCACGAGCAGCGGCGGGTTCGAGAGCGCAAGGCTGTAGCCGAGCAGTTGCTTGAGCGCGGTGTCCAGGTTCTTGCCCGGCGCCTTGGCTTCGAACGCGAAATGGTCGCGGTAGAACACATCGGCGTAGCCACGCGATTCGCGCGCTTCGCCGAGCCGCAGCGCCTGCTTCTCGAAGATGTAATCGTCCCGGTCTTCGCGATGCGTGCTGCCCGGCGTGGGCACGTCGAGCACGGCGCACAGGTCGAGAAAATAGGTTTGCGCGCCCTGCTCTTCGTTCAAGTGAAACGACGGGCCGCCCGGGCCCCATTTGGCGATGAATTCGGAAGGGGTCATGCGGGCGTTTATCAATTGCGAGCGGAATCGAAATCGGGATCGGACAGCCGAACGCAGAAGGAAGACAAAAGTGACGCAGAGGGCGCAGAGGGCGCAGAGAAGACAAACCGAAACTGAAAGCGAAAGCGAAAGATTTTTTGGTATTCCTTCTGCGCCCTCTGCGAAATCTCTGCGTCTTCTGCGTCCGGTA
The DNA here is from genome assembly GCA_965218415.1 of Variovorax sp. Taxonomy (GTDB): domain Bacteria; phylum Pseudomonadota; class Gammaproteobacteria; order Burkholderiales; family Burkholderiaceae_C; genus Variovorax. The sequence continues at coordinate 1,206,668 of CBDCKT010000003.1, read as the reverse complement.
GTCCGCTCCCGCCCCCCTCCCGCCCACTATCTATTTGATAGCAGTCTGCGCACGCGTGACGGGCGTTAGCGGCCCTTTTCCTTCTAAAAACGCAATCAGGTTGTCGGCTGCCAGATCGCACATCGCACGGCGCGTCGGCAGGGTCGCGCTGGCGATGTGCGGCGTGAGCACGACGTTCGGTACGGTGAGCAAATCGGCGTGGACGCTGGGCTCGCCTTCGAACACGTCGAGGCCGGCGGCGGCAATGCGTTTTTCACGCAACGCGGCGGCGAGCGCGGCGTCGTCGACGATACCGCCGCGCGCGATATTGACCAGCGTCGCGGTCGGCTTCATGAGCGCGAGTTCGGCCGCGCCGATCGTGTGGTGCGACGCTTTTGAATACGGCACCACGAGCATGACGTGGTCGGCCGTTTTCAGCAGCTCTTCCTTGCTCACGTAGCGCGCCTGACAGGCGGCTTCGATCTCGGCAGGAAGGCGGCTGCGATTGTGATAGATCACCTTCATGCCGAAGCCGAGCGCGCCGCGTTTGGCGATGCCCTGGCCGATGCGGCCCATGCCGATGATGCCGAGCGTTGCGCCGTGAATGTCGCTGCCGGCGAACATGTCGTAGCGCCAGCCGGTCCATTTGCCGGCACGCAGATAGTGTTCGCCTTCGGTCACGCGGCGCGCGGTCGCCATGAGCAACGCGAAGCCGAAATCGGCAGTGGTTTCAGTCAGCACGTCGGGTGCATTGGTGCCGACCACGCCATGCGCTTCCATCGCCTGGACGTCGAAGTTGTTGTAGCCCACGGCCATGTTGGCGCAGATCTTCAAGTCGGGGCAGGCATCGAGCAAAGCCGAGTCGATGCGCTCGGCGCCGGTGGTGAAGGCGCCCTGTTTGCCGGCAAGCTTTTCGGCGAGTTGAGTCGGCGTCCAGACCGTGTCGTCGGGATTGGATTCGACATCGAAATGCTCGGCCAGCCGGGCCACGGTTTCGGGAAAAATCGCGCGCGCGATGAGAATTTTGGGTTGGGTCATGAAAGATCAGCGCAAAAAGACGACGGTGACGAGGATGAACAGCGGAATCAAAAACACGCCCGACCAGGCCATGTAGCCGAAGAAGCTCGGCATCTTCACGCCGCGGCTTTCGGCGATCGCCTTGACCATGAGGTTCGGCGCATTGCCGATGTAACTGTTGGCGCCCATGAACACAGCGCCGGCTGAAATCGCGGCCAGGGTCGGCGCGAGGTGGGTCATGAGCTCCTTCGGATCGCCGCCAGCGGTGTTGAAGAACACGAGGTAGGTCGGCGCGTTGTCGAGGAAGGAGCTGAGCAGTCCTGTCGCCCAGAAATACATCGCGGGATTGGGCGAGCCGTCGGGTCGCGTGACGGCCGACACCACGGCGCCGAACGGCCCGTCGGTGCCGGCGCGCAGCATCGCGATCACCGGCACGATGGTGAGGAAAATGCCGGCGAACAATTTGGCGACCTCGATCATCGGCTCCCAGCCGAATTGGTTGTCTTCGTGGACCTTTTTTGCAGTGATGGCGAGCGAGATGAAGACGATCGCGATCAGCGCGACGTCGCGCACGATGCCGGGCAAGCCGACCGGCGTGCCGAACACGTCGAACACCACCGGCGACTTCCACACACCCGACAGCAGCACGAAGAACACGATCGCGCCGAGCAGCCAGAAATTGCGCGCACCGTCGAAGCCGACCCGCGGCGTGTCGGGCGTGGGGTCGATCGGCAGCACGCCCTCTTTCTTGTAATACCAGCTGTCGAGGAAGTAGAGGATCACGAGCAGGATTCCGACCACCAGCAAGGTGTCAGGAAAGATGTTCTTCAAGGTCCAGAAGAAATCCACGCCTTTCAAAAACCCGAGGAACAGCGGCGGATCGCCGAGCGGCGTGAGCGAGCCACCCGCGTTCGAAACGATGAAGATGAAGAACACGATCACATGCGCCTTGTGGCGCCGGTTGTCGTTGGCGCGGATCAGCGGCCGGATCAGCAACATCGACGCGCCGGTGGTGCCCATGAGGCTCGCGAGCACGGCGCCGATCGCGATGATGCCGGTGTTGAGCGCCGGCGCGCCATGCAGGTTGCCGCGGATGTGAATGCCGCCCGCGACCGCGAACAAGGCGGTGAGCAGGATGATGAAGGGGATGAATTCGGCCAGCAGCGCATGCACGAGCTGGTGCCCGGCTTCGCCGAAGCCGTAGTTCAGCGCAAACGGCAGCAGGAACGCGAGTGCCCAGGCCGCCGATACCTTGCCGTAGTGGTGATGCCAGAAATGCGGCAGCGCGAGCGGCATGATCGCAATCGACAACAAAAGCCCCGCGAATGGCACGCCCCAAAGCGGCGACAACGAGCCGCCGTCGAATTCGGCGGCCTGTGCCGCGGCTGGCAGCAACATGGCTAACGCAAGGAACGATGCGAGCCGCAAGCCGCGCGCAAACCGAGGTCGGGGATGGATTTGTCTCATTGTTTTTTCCTCCTCGCGCGCCGGTTCAGCCAGCCGGCGACGGTATGTCGAACACCTGGCGCAGGTACGCCAGATACTTTTCGTCATCGCACATGTTCTTCGACGGCGTGTCCGACAGCTTCGCGACCGGCTGGCCATCGCAGCGCACCATCTTGATCACGATCTGCAGCGGCTCGTAACCCAGGTCGTTCGTCAGGTTGGTGCCGATGCCGAACGCCAACTGGCAGCGCCCGCGAAATTGACGGTACAACTCGATCGTACGCGGCACGGTGAGGCTGTCGCTGAAGATCAATGTCTTGCTGCGCGGGTCGACCCGCATCGCCTGGTAGTGCGCGATCATGCGTTCGCCCCACTGGAACGGGTCGCCGCTGTCGTGCCGGGCGCCGTCGAAGAGCTTGCAGAAATAAAGGTCGAAGTCGCGCAGGAACGCGCTCATGCCATACACGTCGGACAGCGCGATGCCAAGGTCGCCGCGGTATTCACGGGCCCAGCTTTCGAAGGCGAAGGTCTGGCTGTCGCGCAGCCGCGGCCCGAGCGCCTGACATGCCTGCATGTACTCGTGCGCGACGGTGCCGAGCGGAATGAGCTTGAGCTTCATGGCGTACAGAACGTTGCTGGTGCCGGCGAGTTGCGGCTGGCGACGACCTGCCGACGCAGTGGGCGCAAGCAGGCCCGGCCCGGAACCCGGTTGCGGTGGCGCGACTGCGCCCAAGCTCAGTGTCAACGTGCGCAGGACTTCTTCCTGCCAGGCATTCGAAAAACGCCTGCGGGTGCCGTAGTCGGCGATCTTCAGGTCGGCCAGGCCCTCGGCCTGCAACGCATCGATCTTCGCTCCGAGCCGGCGCCGGCCTTCGGCGACGTCGGGCGCGGGCTGGGTGTTTCGAAAGTAGACCTCGTTGACGATCGCGAGCACCGGAATCTCGAACAGAATCGTGTGCAGCCACGGCCCTTCGATGCTGATGTCGATCTCGCCCGAAGCCTGCGGCGTGATCGAGATGTATTTTTCGTTGAGCCTGAACAGGCCCAGAAAATCGACGAAATCGCCCTTGATGAAACGCATCGAACGCAGGTAGGCGAGCTCGGACTCCTCGAACTGCAGCGCGCAAAGATCGCGAACCTCGCTGCGAATTTCGTCGCTGAACCGGGCCAGGTCGATGCCCGGGTTGCGGCACTTGAAGCGGTAGGCCACCCGCGCTGCCGGAAAGTGATGCAGCACCGCCTGCATCATCGTGAACTTGTACAGGTCGGTGTCCAGCAGGCTTTGAATGATCATGCGGCGGCGGGTCGGGTCGGGTGCGGTGGCAATCATTATCACGGCGCGATCCTGGCCTTTATCTGAGCTTCGATCGGGGCTTCGATCCGCTCATCGCGCGCTCGGCGAATGTCGATGCTCTTCGATGCGTGCGTCAAAAGACATCGGTGTAAACCCGTGCGCTTTCGACTCGGGTTTGTCAAGCGGCGCAATGTCGTCGAATGCTGACGGCGCACGCCCGAACCGTCCTACGGAATGGCATGCCGCACCCGCCTAAATTTGCTTCGCAACGGCAGTCGACATCGGTGGATGACGACCAGGGCCGTTGATTTTTCAGCAAAGGAGAAGAGCGATGAACGAAGACACGATGAAGGGCAACTGGAAGCAGTTCAAGGGCAAAGTCAAGGAGCAATGGGGCAAGCTCACCGACGACGACCTCGACGTGGTCGAAGGCAAGCGCGACCAGCTCGTCGGCAAAGTCCAGGAGCGGTATGGCCACAGCAAGGACGACGCCGAGAAGCAGGTGAAGGATTGGGAAACCTCCAATCCCGACTACCGCTGGGATTGATTCGTGCACGCTGGCCGTTGACGCCTTCGAACCAGCTCCCGCTGCTCCGATCGCCGGCGGCATTTCTCACCATTCGATCAGACATTCAGGAAACACCATGAAAAAACATTTGTTGATGCTCGCATTCGCGTCTTCTGCCCTTATCGGCAGCCACGCGTTCGCGATGACCGAAGGCGATTACGACGTCGCGAAAACCAAGATCGAAGCCGATTACAAGGTCGACAAGGTCAAATGCGATCAGCTCAAGGGCAACGCGAACGATGTTTGCGACGATCGTGCCAAAGGCAAGATGAACGTTGCGAAAGCCACGCTCGAGAATGAATACAAGCCCACACCAGAGCATGCGAAAGACATGGAAGAAGCCAAGATCAAGATGGCCTACAACGTGGCCGACGAAAAGTGCGACAGCCTGAAGGACGACGCCGAAGACGCCTGCCAGAAGCAGGCCAAGATGGAGCGCGACCAGAAAATGGATGCGATGAAGAAGATGAAGTGATCGACGCCGGTGATGGCCTGAGAGGGTCGTCTCCCGGACACTTCAGCGAAGGCGCGGTGATGCGCCTTTTTTTATGCCCGCCACCATCTGGGAGATGCTCGGCGCAATGCTCTGCGCCGAGTCGGTTTCCTCAAACGCTACCGCGCAGTGACTGCACCAGCGCACGCAACGCGTCAGGCAATGGAACACTCTTGCGACCCGCCCGCGTCACATAGACGTGAACGAAATGCCCTTGCGCCGAAGGCTCGGTCGCGGCTTCTTCGAAGACACCGAGCTCGTAACGAACGCTCGACCGGCCCACATGCGCGACCCGGATGCCGATCTCGACGGGTTGCGGAAACGCGAGCGGGCGGAAGTAGTTGCAATGCGTCTGGACCACGAAGCCGACCACCTCGCCATGCGTAACGTCCAGCACGCCGTGCTCGATCAGAAGCGCGTTCACGGCACTGTCGAACCACTCGTAGTAGACGACGTTGTTGACATGGCCGTAGGCGTCGTTGTCGCGCCACCGCGTGGTGATGCGGCGCATTTCCGCGTATGCGCTGCGCGGCCGCGGCTCGGGACGACCCGGTTGCGTGTCGGCTTGCGCGATGGCTATAGCGTGCGAAGCGCCGGGCTCTTTCATCGCGCCAGATTTTGCCATCGACGCCAGTATTCGAGCGCGACGCCGAAGGTATTGAGTTGTACCGCGACGGTTTGCGCGATGTCGTGCGCGTAGCCGCCGGCCATCGCGAAGGCCAGCGGAATGCGGCGCTGCCAGGCCCAGTCGAACACCCGCCGGTCGCGCGCCTCGAGGCCGTCGAAGCTCAGTTTCAGGCGCCCCAGCCGGTCGCCTTCGAAGGGGTCGGCGCCGGCGAGGTAGACGATCAGGCTCGGCGCCGCGCGCCGATCGAGCTCGTCGAGCGCGAGTTCGAGTGCGGCCAGGTAGTCGGCATCGCCGCAGCCGTCGGGCAGATCGACGTCGAGATCGCTGGCTTCCTTGCGAAACGGAAAGTTCTTCTGGCCGTGCATCGACAGCGTGAAAACGCTCGCGTCGTGCGCGAAGATGGCCGCGGTGCCGTTGCCCTGATGCACGTCGAGGTCGATGATCGCGGCGTCGAGCGGCTTGCGCATGCGCCGGCCGTGCTCGGCCTGCGCGAGCCGCACCGCCACGGCCGCATCGTTGAAGACGCAAAAGCCGCCGCCCTTGCCCGCGCTCGCATGATGGGTGCCGCCGGCCATGTTGCCCGCCACGCCGTCGCCCGCGAGCGCCGTGCGACAAGCCGCGATGGTGGCGCCGGTCGAGCGACGCGATCGCTCGACCATTCCCTCGCTCCATGGAAAGCCGATTTCGCGCATCGCTTGCGGGCTGACGCTGCCATCCGAAATACGCCGAATCCACTCGGGCGTATGCGCCAGCGCGAGTTCCCCATCGCTCGCGCGTGGCGCTTCGTGCAGCGTGACCGCCGGATAGCGCTGCAACAGGCCGTCGCGCAGCATGGCGTAGCGCGGCATCGGAAAGCGATGTCCCGGCGGCAGCGGCAAGACGAACCGACCCGAATAGAAAGCCTGCATGGGTGCGGATTCTGGCGGTTTCGAGCCCTTTAGAAGCTCAGCTCTAATTTGCTGCAATGCAGCATGGAAGGCTTGCAGGCCTCGCGTAAACCCCTATACTTGGAACCATGCTGCACCGCAACATCGGCCAAGTCGGTGAGGGGCAGCAGAGACCGTAACCATCTACCACTTGTGATTTGAGGAGCAAACCATGGCACTGACCGCCGACCAAATGATCGCCGCCCAAAAGGCAAATCTCGAAACCCTCTTCGGCCTGACCAACAAGGCTTTCGAAGGCATGGAAAAGCTCGTCGAGCTGAACGTGACCGCGTCGAAGACCGCGCTGGCCGAAGCCCAGGGCGCCGCCCAGCAAATGATGTCCGTCAAGGACGCGCAGGAACTGTTGTCCCTGCATGCGAGCATGTTGCAGCCACTGGCCGAAAAAACCGCTGCTTACAGCCGTCACCTCTACGACATTGCGCAAGGCACCGGCGCCGAGTTCGGCAAGGCCTTCGAATCGCAGGCTGCCGAAGCCCAGCAAAATTTCGTCGGCATGGTCGACAGCGCGTCGAAGAACGCACCTGCGGGCTCTGAAACCGCTGTCGCGATGATGAAGAGCGCCGTCGCCGCTGCGAACAACGCATTCGAATCGGTTCAAAAAGCCGTCAAGCAAGCCAACGACGTCGCCGAAGCCAACTTCAACGCCGTGCAGGCCACGGCGATGAACACCGCCAAGAGCGCTGCGCAGACCGCTTCGCGCAAGCGCTGAACTGAACTTTCGCCGGCCCCGCGTCTCCAAGCGTCAGGCTGGCACACAGCGTCTCCTTGGGTCCTTCGCAACCTTCGGGTTCGGGATCCAATTCAGGCCCTGTCTTCGGACAGGGCCTTTTTTTTGGCTTTTCGGGTGCCCTCGCGCTTTCATAATGAGGCACTGTCAATCCACGGAGTACCCAGCATGAAGATCGAAGGCAATGTTTTTATCGTCACCGGCGCAGCGTCGGGGCTTGGCGAAGGCACGGCGCGGATGCTGGCCGCGCGCGGCGGCAAGGTCGTGGTCGCCGACATGCAGGCCGACAAGGGCGAAGCGATCGCCAAGGAGATCGGCGGCGCCTTCGTGCGTTGCGACGTGACGCAGGAAGCCGATGGGCAATCTGTGGTCGCCGCGGCGCAGAAACACGGCCGGCTCGCGGGCCTGGTCAATTGCGCGGGCATCGCGATCGGCGAAAAAACCGTCGGCAAGAACGGCGCCCATCCGCTCGCCGCTTTCACCCGCACGGTGACGATCAACCTGATCGGCAGCTTCAACATGATCCGGCTTAGCGCAGAGGCGATGGCCAAAAACGAACCCGAAGCCACCGGCGAGCGCGGCGTGCTGGTCTCGACCGCTTCGGTCGCGGCCTACGACGGCCAGATCGGCCAGACCGCGTACAGCGCATCGAAGGGCGGCATCGTCGGCATGACCTTGCCGATCGCGCGCGACCTGGCGCGCAACGGCATCCGCAACATGACGATCGCGCCGGGGATTTTCGGCACGCCGATGATGTTCGGCATGCCCAGGGAAGTGCAGGATTCGCTGGCTGCCAGCGTGCCCTTCCCGTCCCGCCTCGGCACGCCCGAAGACTACGCGCGGCTGGCGCTGCACATCTTCGAGAACGACATGCTCAACGGCGAGGTGATCCGGCTCGACGGGGCGATTCGGCTGGCGCCGCGGTAACGATCGAAGCGGGATCGGATTTAAGGACGCGAAGGACGCGAAGGACGCGAGGGTTTCGCGAAGGTCGCGAAAGGAACTTCCAAAGGATTTCTTCGGATCTTCTGCGTGTTCTGCGTTAGTTCCGCGGCTTTTGTGCGAGGCGATTCGTCCCTGAATCGCTACACAATCTATAGCTATCTGCGCAGGCCTAGCGGCCTTTCCAGCCACTTTTCTTCTAAAAATCGGACGGCTGTTATCCAGCCGGTTTTTGCGCCACTTCGAGCGCTCCGGCCAGCCGTAGCAGGGCATCGACTACCCGCTCGACGGCCTGGGTGCTGCGCGCCTCTCTGATCTGGCCGTCGTCGCCGAAAGCCTCGTTGGCACGGCTCAGCGCGAACTGCTGCGGCACCACCATCATCGCGAACGCCATCTGCAGAAACTGGCGCAGGTAGCTCATCGAACGCAAGCCGCCGAGCGCCCCCGGCGAAGCCGCCAGCAGTCCGACCGGCTTGTCGGCCGTGGTCGCGAGGCCGGCAGGATGCCCGTCGCCGGGCTGGATGCGCGACAGCCAATCGAAAGCGTTGATCACCAACGGGGTCGGAAAGCCGTTGTATTCGGGCGTGACCAGTAGCAGCGCGTCGCATGCGCTGATCGCCTGCTGCAACTGCCGTGCGTTCGCAGGCACGCCTGAGGCGGCCTCGAGGTCGCCGTCGTAGAGCGGCAACGCGAGGTCGCGCAGGCTGAACTCGCGCGCCTCGTGGCCCCTGGCGCGGATCAGCGCCTGTGCGAACGCGCGCGAGCCGGCCGTTGAACGAGCCGGCGCGTTCGCTGCCCGAGAGCACGAGGATGGAAAGACGAGCCATGACGCGAACCCCTTCAAGTTGAGGCGCAATCATTTTTGCGCGCCAAAGGTCAAGACAATCCGGCGTTGCGCCGGGTTCGCGCCGGGGCTCAGCGCCCCATGTCGAACAAGAGCACTTCGGCCTCGCCGGACCCACCGGCGATCGCAATGGATTGCGCGCCTTCCAGCGCGACGCCGTCGCCCGCCGCCAGCGCAGCGCCGTTCAGCGTGGCCTCGCCGCGCACCACCTGCACCCAGCCCTTGCGCCCCGTCAGCCAGTTCGTGTTCGACCGACTGCTCGCCGCCGAGCTCGCTGGCATAAAGGTTCACATCCTGATGGATGGTGACCGAGCCATCGCGGCCGTCACGTGAGCCGATGAGCTTGAGTTTGCCGGCCTTGTCATCGCGTGAGAACGACTTCTGCTCGTAGCCGGGCGCGAGGCCGTTCTGCGCGGGCAAGACCCAGATCTGCAGGAAATGCACCGGCGCGTCTTGCGAGGCGTTGAACTCGCTGTGCCGCACGCCGGTTCCCGCGCTCATGCGCTGCAGGTCCCCGGGCCGGATCACCGAGCCGGTGCCGATCGAATCCTTGTGCGCGAGCGCACCGTCGATCACATACGAAAGGATCTCCATGTCACGGTGGCCGTGGGTGTCGAAGCCGCGGCCGGGCTGAACCCGGTCTTCGTTGATGACGCGCAGCGGTCCGTGGCCCACGTGGTTTGGGTCGTGGTAATTCCCGAACGAAAAGGTGTGGCGACTGTCGAGCCAGCCGAAGTCGGCGCTGCCGCGTTCGGCCGAGCGCCGGATGGCTTGCCCGGGCGCGGATCGGAGGGTGGTTTGGGTGTTCATGACGCCAAGATAGTGCGTCGTCTATGAAAAGACAATATGCCCAATTGAGCACGTTGTGTCTCCATTTTGGCGACAATAAAGGTGATGGACAAATTCGAGAGCCTTCGCGCATTCACCCACGTTGTCGAGCAAGGCGGTTTCGCGGCGGCTGCGCGCACGATGGGCCTGTCGCGCTCGGCCGTCAACAAGGCCGTGATCGCGCTCGAGCGGGAGCTCGGCGTGCAATTGCTCAGGCGCAGCACCCGGCAGGTGACGCCGACAGAAGCGGGCACCGCCTTCCACACCCAGGCGAAACTGATCCTCGGCCAGCTCGACGATGCGATCAGCGCCGTGCGCGAGCAGGACGCGCGGCCGGCCGGCGCACTGCGCGTCAACGCGCCGATGTCGTTCGGCACCCTGCATCTGTCGCCCGTGATTGCCGAGTTCATCGCGCGCTGGCCCGCAGTGCATTTGGAGCTGGTGCTGAACGACCGCTTCGTCGACCCGATCGAGGAAGGTTTCGATGTGACATTGCGTGCCGGCGAGCCGCGCGCATCGACCAGCCTGGCCGCGAAGGAAGTCGCCCCGGTGCGACGCGTGTTGTGCGCCGCGCCCGACTACCTCGCCGCTCACGGCGAGCCGATGCATCCGCGCGAATTGAAAGCGCATCGCTGCCTGCACTACGGCTATCAGGATTCAGGCAATCTGTGGCGGCTGGCCAATGGTGGTCGCAGTGGCGGCGGCGAGCAATCGTTCGCGATCGGCTGCGTGATGTGGTCGAACAACGGCGAGGTGCTGCGCGATACGGCGATCGCCGGCGGCGGCATCGCGCTGCTGCCGACCTTCATCGTCGGCGCTGCCCTGCAACAAGGGCAGCTTCTCAGCGTGCTGGCCGACTGGGCGCCGCCGCCGATCGCGTTGTGCGCGCTGTATCCGCGCCACCGCTTCGTCTCGCCCAAGGTCCGGGCTTTTGTCGATTTGCTGGGGGAGCGCTTTGGTGATCGGCCTTATTGGGACCTGGCTTCCTGATCTCGAGAATGTCGAATTGCTATACCTTTCATAGCTGTCTGCGCATGTCCACAAATCGTTTCAGGCCTTTTCCTTGTAAATTTCCGGCCTCGCCCCGTCGACGATTTCGGCCAGCGGCTCCACCGGCGGCGGCGGTGCCGAATCGCTGCCGGTGCGCTCGAGCCGCTCGTACTGCGCGATCACCTGAGCGCCGAACAAGACGAAGGTCGCGGCGATTTCCAGGCTCAGCAGCACCACGATCGCGGTGGTGAACGAGCCGTAGACGATGTTGACCTGCGACAAGGTCGAGAAATACCAGACCAGCAATCGGCGCGTGACTTCCCACAGCAGCGCCGCCGTCACGCCGCCGAGCAGCGCGCGGCGAAACGACAGCCGCCCGGCCGGCATCACAAAATAGAGAGAAGTCAGCATGAAGATTTCGCCACCCAGGCCCAGCAGGTACAGCAGCAGCCCCGAAATGCCCGAGAGCGACAGGCTCGCGCCGAAGAAATTGATGCTTTCCTTGCCGATGACCTGCAGCGCGCCCGACACCAGGGTGACCAGCAGCAAGCCGAAGCAAAGCACCACGATGTAGATGTAGGGCATCACCAGCGATACCAGCGCGTGGCGCTTGCGCTCCTTGCGATGATGAAAAATCACCGCCATCGCGTTTTCGAGCACCGAAAACGCAAGCGAGCTGAAAAAGATCATCGTCACCAACAGCACCGGCCCGAGCACGTCACGGTGCATGAGAAAGGTCGAAAGCTCGTCGACGATCGATTGCGACTGCCCGGGCAGCAGCCAGGCCAGATAGCGGCCGATCGTGCGCAGCAGTTCGTTCTGGTCGATCCAGTGCGAAAGTCCGATCACCGCGACGATCGACAGCGGCACGATCGACAGCAGCGCGTAATAGGCGACCGCGCCGGCCAGCAGCAAGCCCTGATTCGCGCGAAATGCCTTCACTGCATTCCACAGAAACGCGAGCGGATGGCGCAGCAAGTGCGCCGCGGGCGGTTCGACTTGCGAGGACGGGAACGGCATGAAAACTGGAATCGGTTCGGGCTGGCTGCGGGCGCGAAGGCCGCGACGCCAAATCGCGCGGCGGCGGGGTCAGTATGCCGCCCACGTTCGCGCTCGCGGGCTATGCTGTGCTTCCAGATTGCCGCTTTCATGACCATTCCCGCTTCTTTCATCCAGGAACTGATCGCGCGCGCCGACGTGGTCGAGATCGTCGGGCGCCATGTGCAGCTGAAAAAGAGCGGCGCCAACTACATGGGGCTGTGTCCGTTTCACGGCGAGAAGTCGCCGTCGTTTTCGGTCAGTCCGACCAAGCAGTTCTATCACTGCTTCGGCTGCGGCAAGCACGGCAACGCGATCGGCTTTTTGATGGAGCACGCGGGCATGGGTTTTGTCGACGCGGTGCAAGACCTGGCCCAGCAATACGGCTTGCAGGTGCCCGAGGACGACGCTTCCCCGGCCGACCGCGAACGCGCTCGCGCCCAGCGCGCGCGCCAGACCACCCTGGTCGACGTGCTCGAGCGCGCGGGCGAGGCTTACGGCAAATTCCTGCGCGAGGCGCCGCGGGCGGTCGACTATCTGAAGCGCCGTGGCGTTTCGGGCGAGGTCGCCAAACGTTTCGGTCTTGGCTGGGCGCCCGCGGGCTGGCGCACCCTGGCTGGCGTGTTCCCGGCGTACGACGATCCGCTGCTGGCCGAATCGGGCCTCGTGATCGTGGCCGAAAAAGACGAGGCGCGGGACGGCGTCAACGACGACGGCGACAAGCGCTACGACCGCTTTCGGGAGCGCTTGATGTTCCCGATCCGCAATGTCAAAGGCGAATGCATCGGCTTCGGCGGGCGGGTGCTCGGCGATGAAAAACCGAAGTACCTGAATTCGCCCGAAACGCCTGTTTTCAGCAAGGGCCGCGAACTCTACGGCCTGTACGAGGCACGCGCGGCGCTGCACGAGCGCGGCCATGCGCTGGTCACCGAAGGCTACATGGACGTGGTCGCGCTGGCCCAGCTCGGCTTTCCGAATGCGGTCGCGACGCTCGGCACCGCCTGCACGGCCGAGCATGTGCAAAAGCTCGTCCGCTTCACCGACGCGGTGGTGTTCGCCTTCGACGGCGACGCGGCCGGCCGGCGCGCAGCGCGCAAGGCGCTCGACGCTTCGCTGCCCTTTGCCGGCGACATGCGCAGCATCAAGTTCCTTTTTTTGCCGGCCGAGCACGATCCCGACAGCTTCATCCGCGCCCACGGCGCCGACGCTTTCGCCCGATTCGTGGCCGAAGCGACGCCGCTCAGCCGCTTCATGGTCGAAGCTGCGCGCGAGGGCTGCGACTTGCAGCAAGCCGAAGGCCGGGCCCGAATGGCGCACCAGGCCAGGCCGCTCTGGAACGCGCTGCCCGAGGGCGCGCTCAAGCGCCAACTGCTCGGCGAAATCGCCCAGCAGGTGCAACTCGACAGCCGCGAACTCGGCGCGCTCTGGGTTCCCGCCAAACCGGCCAGAACGGGCAAGGCGGTACACGACGGCACCGGGTCACGCTCTGGCAGCAGCCGCGGGCGCTTCCAAAATGATAGCTGGCTGCGCAGATCTGGCGGGCGTTTTGGCAACGAATCGTTCGAATCCGCGGACGCGATGCCGACCCTCAGGGGACGGGTGCGACCGCTGGCCCGCGCCGATATCGCAGCCCGATTGTTGCTCGCCAACATGGCGCAATGGGAGCTGCTGTCATCGGAATTGCACAGCCTTCTGTGCGCATTGCCGGGGCTGCACGGCCAGCTGTTCGGTTGGCTCGACGGCCAGATGCACGAGCACGGCGTGCAGCCCTGGGCCGCGCTGCGCGAGGGCCTGCGCGAGCACGACGCCCAGCCGCTCGCCGAGCGCTTGATGCATGGGCCCGACGGCGCACCGCTCATCGATAACGCAGCCGCCGATGCGCAAGCCGAGCTGCGCAACGTGCTGGCCTTCATGCTCGACGAGCGCCTCAAGGCGCAGCAAGACGAGGCGATCGCCGCCGCCGGCCGGGATCCGCAAGCGCTGATCCGCTACAAGGCGCTGGAACTGCGGCGACTCGAATTGCGCCCGCGCCTGCAGGCGAGTCCACAGCCGAATTGACATTTCCGCCTTGAAAAAAGGCGCCGCCGGCTATAATTAAAGGCTTCGCCGCCCGGAACAGAAAATTTCGGCGGCGAAGAGCAGAGAGTGACAGAGTGAAGGCAAGTGCGACAGCAGCACCTCCGGGCCGGCCCCCAAGCGCAATGCATCCCCACACGGGAACGGGCCAATACACCGCAAGGACTGCACACCAAATGTTCGCCCGACATCTTGTCTTGATGATTCAGGTTTGCGCCGCATCTTTGGTTCATGCGAGGCGAAACCGTGCCATGTTTTTTTGATTCGGATCGCCAGCAGGCAGATGCGCGTGCATCGCCTTGTTTTTTGCCGATCAAGTTGTCCCAAGTCTTTTGTACCGAGGTGCCTATGCCGAGCTCGACCAAATCCAGTTCCGTTATTGCCAAAACCGCTGCCGGCAGCAAGTCGCCCGCGCCCAAAGTCGCCGCGAAGGCGCCTGCAAAAACCGGAAAGACCGGTGCCGGCTCGACCGCGACAGCCGATTTGAAAAAGGCGCTGCCCAAAGCGGTTGCGTCCAAGACGGTGACGCCGGTGGTCGCCAGCGCAGCCGGCGGCGCCAATGGCTCTGCAGGCCCTGCGGACCGCAAGCCCGGTCGCCCGACCAAAGCGGCAGCATCCGCGGCAGCGCAAAAGACCACCGGCAAGGGAAAAGGCAAGGCGGGCGAAAAAGGCGATGAGGACTTCTCCGACGTCGAAGCCGAATTCGCCGAAGAACCGTCGGCCACGCCCGAAGTCACCGAGAAGGTCAAGCCGCTGCGCATGAAGATCAGCAAGGCGAAAGAACGCGCCTTGATGAAGGAGTTCGGCCTCGACGAAACCGTTCTGTCCGAAGAGGACATGGCCAAGCGCCGGCAGCGCCTCAAAGCGCTGATCACATTGGGCAAGACCCGTGGCTACCTGACCAACGGCGAAATCTCCGACCACCTGCCCGACAAGCTGGTCGACGCCGAGACGATGGAAGTCGTGATCACCATGCTCAACGACCTGGGCGTGGCGGTCTACGAGCAGACGCCCGACGCCGAAACCCTGTTCCAGAACAACACCGCACCCACGGCTGCAACCGTCGAAGAAGCCGAAGAAGAAGCCGAAGCCGCGCTCTCGACCGTCGACAGCGAATTCGGCCGGACCACCGACCCGGTGCGCATGTACATGCGCGAGATGGGCACCGTCGAACTGCTCACGCGCGAGGGCGAAATCGAGATCGCCAAGCGCATCGAAGGCGGCTTGATGGACATGATGCATGCCATCTCGGCCTCGCCCGCGACGATTGCCGAAATCCTGCGGCTCGGCTCGGAAATCCGCGACGGCAAGGTCGTGATCTCGACCGTGGTCGATGGCTTTTCCAATCCGAACGAAGCCGACGATTACGTCGCCGAAGAAGACTTCGACGAATTCGACGAGGAGGACGACGACGACGGCAATGGCGGCTCGAAGGCATTGACCAAGAAGCTCGAGGAATTGAAGCGCGATGCGCTCGAACGCTTCGACCGGATGGCGCAGATGTTCGAGAAGGTCCACAAAATCTACGACAAGGAAGGCTACGGTTCGCCGCACTACGCGAAGGCGCAGCAAGCCTTGTCGGACGAGTTGATGACGATCCGCTTCACCGCGCGCACGATCGAAAAACTCTGCGACATGCTGCGCGGCCAGGTCGATGATGTGCGCAAGAAAGAGCGCGAACTGCGCCGGATCGTGGTCGACAAGTGCGGCGTGCCGCAGGAAGACTTCATCCGCGATTTCAGCGGTTTCGACAAGCACGGCAATCGCACCGCATCGCATCTGCTGAACCAGAAATGGGTCGAAAAGCAGGCCGCGGCCGGCAAGCCCTGGTCGATCGTGCTCGCACGCAACATTCCGCCGGTGCAGGAATTGCAGCAGCAGCTGGCCGAGATTCAGGCCAGGGTCGTGGTGCCGCTGGCCGAGCTCAAGGCGATCAACAAGCGCATGAACACGGGCGAGGCATCGTCGCGCGACGCGAAAAAGGAAATGATCGAGGCCAACCTGCGGCTCGTGATCTCCATCGCCAAGAAGTACACCAACCGCGGTTTGCAGTTTCTCGATTTGATCCAGGAAGGCAACATCGGTTTGATGAAAGCCGTCGACAAGTTCGAATACCGGCGCGGCTACAAATTCTCGACCTATGCGACCTGGTGGATTCGCCAGGCGATCACGCGCTCGATCGCCGATCAGGCGCGCACGATCCGCATTCCGGTCCACATGATCGAGACGATCAACAAGATGAACCGCATCTCGCGCCAGCATCTGCAGGAGTTCGGCTTCGAGCCCGACGCCAGCATCCTGGCCGAGAAGATGGAGATTCCCGAGGACAAGATCCGCAAGATCATGAAGATCGCAAAAGAGCCGATCTCGATGGAAACGCCGATCGGCGACGACGACGATTCACACCTGGGCGACTTCATCGAAGACACCGGCAACACCGCGCCGATCGAGGCCGCGATGCAGGCGGGCCTTCGCGATGTCGTCAAAGACATTCTCGACAGCCTCACCCCGCGCGAGGCCAAGGTGCTGCGGATGCGCTTCGGCATCGAGATGAGTACCGACCATACGCTCGAGGAAGTCGGCAAGCAGTTCGACGTGACGCGCGAGCGGATTCGCCAGATCGAAGCCAAGGCGCTGCGCAAACTGAAGCATCCGAGCCGGTCGGACAAGCTGCGGTCGTTTATCGATACGTTGTAAATACGGGGTCGGACTACAGGACGCAGAGGGCGCAAAGGTTTCGCAGAGGTCGCAAAAGGAAAACCAAAAAAATTCTATTGAATTCTTTTGCGTTTTCTGCGGAACCTCTGCGTGTTCTGCGTCCGGTAGTCCGTTTTCGGCTTTTCAAGCCAAAAGACCCTGAAACGCCCACTGGACGTGCGCAGACGGCTATTTATTCAATAGCGCCGCGCTGCTCTTTCCCGGCTCAACCGTGACGGGCTTCGAACTCTGTCATGTAGGCGACGAGCGCTTGGACGCCTTCGATCGGCATGGCGTTGTAGATCGACGCGCGCATGCCGCCGAGGACTCGGTGGCCTTTGAGTTGCACCATGCCGCGCTCTTTCGCGCCCTGCAGAAAGGTCTCGTCGAGCGACGGGTCTGCGAGCTTGAACGGCACGTTCATCAGCGAGCGGTCTTCCTTGGCGATCGGGTTCGAGAAGAACGCGCTCGCATCGAGGTGGTCGTAGAGCAGCGCGGCCTTTTTGCCGTTGTACGCTTCCATCGCGACGAGTCCGCCCTGGGCTTTGAGCCACTTGAACACCAGCCCGGCGACATAGATCGACCAGGTGACCGGCGTGTTGAGCATCGAATCGCTCTCGGCCTGCTGCTTGTAGTCGAAGGCCGAAGGCGTGATCGGCAACGCGCGCCCGAGCAAGTCATCGCGCACGATGACGATCGTGCAGCCGGCCGGGCCGACGTTTTTTTGTGCGCCGCCGTAGATGAGGCCGTAGCGGCGCACGTCGATCGGGCGCGACATGATGTTGCTCGACATGTCGGCCACCAGCGGCACGGCGCCGGTGTCGGGCGTCCAGTGGTATTCGAGCCCGCCGATGGTTTCGTTCGAGCAGATATGCACATAGGCCGCTCGTGGGTCGAGCTTCCACTCTTGTTGTTTTGGCACGTGGGTGTAGCCGCCCTCTGCGCTGCTCGCCGCGACATTGACCTGGCAATACTTTTTTGCTTCCTTGATCGACTTTTTCGACCACTCGCCGGTGTCGATGTAGTCGGTGCTCGTGCGGTCGCCGAGCAGGTTCATCGGCACGATCGCGTTCTCGCCGATCGCGCCGCCCTGCAAAAAAAGCACCTTGTAGTTCGCCGGCACACCAAGCAGTTCGCGCAGCAGGCTTTCGGCCTCGGCATGGATCGCGATGAATTCCTTGCCACGATGGCTCATCTCCATCACCGACATGCCGCTGCCATGCCAGTCGAGCAGTTCGGCGGCCGCCTCGCGCAGCACCGGCTCGGGCAAGGTCGCGGGGCCGGGGCTGAAATTGAAGACACGGGTCATGGAAAAACGCTCGGTCAGGGTGGCGAACGGGATGGAAAGGCGGGTTGCGGGAGACATGCGCGCAGACATCGCGCCGCACGGCACGCACCGAGGATAGCGAAGATTCGCAGCGCGTAAGCTTGCGCACTTTCAGCCCGCGCAACGCGCCATCCCATTCTTGAATCCCGACGCCCAAACCCTCTGGCGCGCGCCGCGCTGGGCGCTGGCGGTGCTGCTTGCACTGCTCGCGATGCTCGGTCCGTTCTCGATCGACACCTACATTCCGGCGTTCTCGGGCATCGCGCAATCTATTGGTGCGACCCCGACCGAGATGCAGCAGACGCTGTCGGCTTATCTGTTCGGCTTCGCGTTCATGAACCTGTTCCATGGCGCGCTTTCGGACAGCTTCGGGCGCCGGCCAGTGGTTCTGTGGGGACTCGCGGTGTTCACCCTGGCATCGCTCGGATGCGCGCTGTCGCAAAGCATCGGCCAGCTGGTTTTCTTTCGCGCGTTGCAGGGCCTGTCGACCGGCGCCGGCATCGTCGTTTCGCGCGCGGTGATCCGCGACATGTTCGCGCCGGCCGACGCCCAAAAGGTGATGAGCCAGGTCACGATCTATTTCGGCGTGGCACCGGCGATTGCGCCGATCGTCGGCGGCTTTCTGTTCGTGCACGCAGGCTGGCACAGCGTGTTCTGGTTTCTGGTCGGCGTGGGCGTGCTGCTGTTCGCAGCCAACTACAAGCTATTGCCCGAAACCCTGCATCCGAGCCAGCGCCAGTCGTTCCGCGTTCGGCACCTGATGCGCGGCTACCGCGAGCTGTGCTCCGATCCGCGCTTTTTGTTGCTCGCGCTCGCAAGCGGCGTGCCGTTCAACGGCATGTTCCTTTATGTGCTCGCCGCCCCGGTGTTCTTGGGCGAGCACCTGCACCTCGCGCCGACCCAGTTCTTCTGGCTGTTCATTCTCGTCATCAGCGGGATCATGGGCGGCGCCTGGCTGAGCGGCCGGATGGCAGGCAAGGTCGCGCCCAAGCGGCAGATTCGCGACGGCTTCGTGATCATGCTCGGCGTGTCGCTCGTGAATGTGGCGGTCAACCTGCTGTTCGTGCCGCAAGCGGCCTGGGCGATGATTCCGATCGGCATCTTCGCGTTCGGCTGGGCGCTGATGGTGCCGGTGATCACCTTGCTGGTACTCGACCTGCATCCGATGCGGCGCGGCATGGCGTCGTCGCTGCAAGCTGTTATCGGCTCGACCGCCAACGGCGTCGTCGCGGGTGTGCTCGCGCCGCTGGTGATGCATTCGACGATCGCGCTGGCATTGACCTCGCTCCTGATGATGGCGGTCGGCCTGGTGGCCTGGCTCTGGCTGCACCGGCGCTGGCCCGAGATCGGGCGCATGGTCGCGGCCTGAAAACGCAAGGAACAGCGTGCGGATGCATGGCGTATGAAATTGCAATCGAAAGACCGACAAGGCGCTAGCCTTGCGCAATGGCTGCGCGCTTTTTTGCCGGGTCGAACCCGGATCGATGGGCGCGAACGGCTGCGGGCGGTAGTGGGCGCTGCGCTCGGGCTGCTGCTCACGGGTCTTGTGTGTCGCGCTTTCGCCGGACTCGGCGGCTTTTCCGAATCGCTCTGGCTGGTTGCACCCCTGGGCGCGAGCGCGGTGCTGGTGTTCGCGGTGCCCGCGAGCCCGCTCGCGCAACCCTGGTCGGTGATCGGCGGAAACACCGTCGCGGCACTGGTCGGCGTGGCCAGCGCCCGCTGGTTGCCCGATCCGGCCTGGGCCGGCGCGATCGCGGGCGCGGGCGCCATCGGCCTGATGTTCGCGCTGCGCTGCCTGCATCCGCCCGGCGGTGCAATGGCCCTGTTCGCGGTCTTGAGCCATACGACCGAGTTCTCATTCGTGCTGTTTCCGGCGTTGGCCAATTCGCTGCTGCTGGTCGCTGTTGGCGTGAGCTACAACACGCTGACCGGGCGCCGCTATCCGCATACGCAGTTATTGCCGCAACCAGCGTCGGCAGACGCGGCGCTGAGCCAGGCCGATATCGACGCGGTGCTGGCGCGCTACAACCAGGTGCTCGACATCAGCCCCGACGATCTGGCCTCGCTGCTGCAGCAAACAGAGCTCGAAGCCTATCGCCGCGAGCTCGGCAGCCTGCGCTGCGCCGACGTGATGTCGGGCGCGCCGGTGGCGGTCGAGTTCGGCACAACGCTTGCCGACGCCTGGGCGCTGATGCATGGGCGGCGGATCAAGGCGCTGCCGGTGATCGATCGCGCGCGCCGCGTGATCGGGATCCTGACCCAGGCCGATTTTTTCAGCCAGATCGATTTGCAGCAACGGGACGGCGTGCGCGGGCGCTTGCACGAACTGATCCGCGCGACACCCGGTGTCGTATCGAAAAAACCCGAAGTGGTCGGCCAGATCATGACCCGACGGGTTCGCGTCGCAAGCGCCGACCGTCCACTGGTCGACCTGATGCCGTTGTTCTCGGAAGCCGGCCACCACCACATTCCGGTCATCGATGCCGAACGCCGGCTCGCGGGCATGATCACCCAGTCCGATCTGGTGCGGGTGCTCGGGCGAACGGTGCATCCAGCAGCGTGAAGCCGCGGCACGCGCCTCACTCCGAAATTTATGAGAAAAGTGCCTGAAACGCCCGTCCTACGTGCGCAAACAGCTATAAAATGAATAGCGTTGTTGTCGTGTGATGCCGTTGTGATGGACCGGGGCCTGCGCCTCGCCAGCGCACGCTGCGCTGATTGCGATGAGTCTTGTCGCCAACGCCCACTTTCGCCGATCTGATCGATGCCCGATTCGCTGCTCTCCTGGCTGCCCACGCCGTCTCAGCACTTTTTGTTCGGCGCGCTCGCGGTTCTGACCTATGTGCTGACGACGCGGCTGCGCCGGGAGCAGCGCGCACCGACCACGGCCATGGCCTGGGTGATGGGCCTGGCGCTCGTGCCCTACGTCGTTTTGCCGATGTACCTGCTGTTCGGCCAGCGCAAGCTCCGGCCGGCCGGCGCGCCGCGCGCGAGGCCGCTGGGGCCGCATGTGCACTGGGCCGCCGAACTGATCGAAAGCTTCGGCCTGGCGCCGCCGAGCCATGGCGCGATGCATCTGCATTCCGACGGCGCGGCAGCGCGCGAGGCGCTGTGGGCGCTGATCGAAGGCGCGCGCGAGCGAATCGACATTTGCACCTTCATCATCGGCGACGATGAATTGGGGCGCGATGTGATCGAGCGGCTGGCCCGGCGCGCAGCGAGCGGCATCAAGGTCCGGGTGCTGGTCGACGGCTTCGGCGCGCTGGCCCTGCCCCGGCGCTATTTCGACACCTTGCGCGCGGCAGGTGGCGAGATCGTCGTGTTCCGTCCGTTTTTCAGCCTGCGCCGCAACGGCCCGCGCAATTTGCGCAATCACCGCAAGCTCACGATCGCGGACGACGACTGGCTATGGTCGGGCGGACGCAACCTCTCGGGCGAGTATTTCACCGGCAACGCGGACCATCCTGTGGCGTGGCCGGACCTGTCGTTCGATCTGCGCGGGGGCGTTGCAGCAGCGGCGGCGCGTCAGTTCGACCACGACTGGGCGTCGGTGCGCGGGCGCAAACCGCGCTCGATCAAAGCGACTGCGGACGCCGCGGATGGCGGCGGCGCACTGGCCCAGTTTCTGCCGAGCGGGCCCGATCAGAGCGAAGACACGGTGCATGCACTGTTGATAGACGCCTGCTTTCGCGCGAGCCACCGACTGCTGGCCGTGACGCCCTACTTCGTGCCCGGCGACGCCTTGCGCGATGCGCTGCGGCTGGCGGCGCGGCGCGGCGTCCAGATCACGATCGTGCTGCCGGCGCGCTCGAACCACCGACTCGCGGATTTCGCGCGCCATCGCGCAATGCGCGACCTGGCGCGAGCGGGTGTGATGTTCAAGATGCTGCCGTTCATGGTGCATGCCAAGGCGGTGGTGGTCGACGAAGACATTGCGCTGTGCGGCTCTATCAACCTCGATTTGCGCAGCCTGCATCTGAACCACGAAGCAACCGTGGTGTTCTACGGCGCTCTGGAAGTCGACTGGTTCGCGCAATGGATCGACCGACAGGCGGCGGCCGGCAGCGCTTACCGGGCGCAGCAACCGGGCATCGCGCGGGATATTGCAGAAGGGCTGCTACTCACGATCGGCTACCAGCTTTGAGCGGATGGCGGCGCGGCGCGCCGATCGACGGCATCGGACGATTCAGGCGCCACGGGGCAACGGATTGTCCCTGCGCAGGTCGGGTTGGCGGGCCCTGAAATCGGCCCGACGCCGCTCCAGATCGAGTGCAAGCTGCCGTAATTGCTGGGTCGCAAGAGGCTGGTCGCGCCCGCAAGCGGCAATCTGGCGCGCATAGGCGTCGGTGATTTCTTGCCACTCGGCAAAATCCAGTCCGAGCATGGGTTCGGCATCGCTCATGAAGAAGTCCTGTCCAAAATCGGGCTGCCGGCTTTGCGCCAGTCGAAATACCGGGGATGGCACCATTTCGCCAATCCGCCCTTTTGTCTCGTCAATGCAGGTACGCCTGCAAGCGACATTAGGTTTCAAATTGCAGGATCGAGCTACAAAGATGCGTACTTTAGTATTGAATACTTGTTATTACTTGTATCTTTTGCACTCGTTGTTGCCAAGTTACGACGTGCAGGCGGGTTGCAGGCGGGTTGCAGGTGAGCGGGTGCCAAGCGAGCCTGCCGCGTCGGCCGGATGCGCATTCGCCGCACGCCGATAGACTTCGGCGATGCCGACCTCCACCCTCCCCGACATCACAGCGCCTGCCCGGAGCCTGCGCCATCCGCAAAGATCTGCGGGGTCCGCGTGGCTCACGCGGCTGGCCGTGTGTGCCTGCGCGATCTTCTGGATGGCACCGCAGCTCACATCGGCCGCCGAGCCGCTTCGCATCGGCTCCAAACGATTCACCGAGTCCTACATCCTGGCCGAGGTGTTGGCCCAGACGGCCGCGCCGCGCCTCGCCGAGCCGCCGGTCGTGCGCCAGGGGCTGGGCAATACCGCGATCGTCTACGAGGCGCTGCGCTCGGGCGCGATCGACATGTACGCCGAATACACCGGCACCATCGCGCTCGAAATTTTGAAGAGCAAGGACCCATTGTCGATCGAGGCGATGCGCGCGAGCCTGGCGCCGCTGGGCCTGGGCATCGCGGTGCCGCTCGGATTCAACGACGGCTATGCGCTTGCAATGCGCGCGAGCGAAGCCCAAAAGCTCGGCGTCAAGACCTTGTCCGATCTGGCATCGCATCCCGATTTGAAGCTCGGTTTGTCCAACGAATTCATCGGTCGGGCCGATGGCTGGGCGCCGCTGGCTGCGGCTTATGGCCTGAAGCAAAAGCCGAGCGGGCTCGACCACGGCCTGGCCTACGACGCGATCGCCGCCGGCCAGATCGACGTGATGGACATCTACACCACCGACGCGAAGATCGACAAGCTCGGGCTCACGGTGCTCGAGGACGACAAGCGGCATTTCCCGCGCTACGAAGCCGTGGTGCTGTATCGGCTCGACGTGCCGCGGCGCTTTCCCGAGGCCTGGGCCGCGATCGAAAAGCTCGCTGGCCGCATCGACGAGCGCGCGATGATCGCGATGAACTCCAGGGCCGAACTTAGTGGTGTTTCTTTCGACGTGATCGCGAAAGACTGGCTTGCCGGCGGTTCGGCGATTTCTGCCAGTTCGTCCAGCGCCGGCAGTGCGGCGGCACAAGCGCCGGCTGCAGGCGCGGCGAAGCCCGCCGACGCGGGTTCGCGAGGCTTCGTCGACAAGCTGTTCGGCAACGATTTCGCCCGGCTGACGCGCCAGCATCTGGTGCTGGTCGGCGTGTCGGTCGGGCTGGCGATTCTGATTGCGGTACCGCTTTCGATTCTGGTATTTCCACACGCGCGGTTGCGC
The DNA here is from genome assembly GCA_965218415.1 of Variovorax sp. Lineage (GTDB taxonomy): Bacteria > Pseudomonadota > Gammaproteobacteria > Burkholderiales > Burkholderiaceae_C > Variovorax. The sequence continues at coordinate 1,182,948 of CBDCKT010000003.1, read as the reverse complement.
ACCTTCACGCTCGGGCTCGCGGGCCTTCTGCAGACCATTCCGTCGCTGGCCATGCTCGCGGTGCTGATTTCGATGCTCGGAATCATCGGGGTGGTGCCGGCGCTGATTGCGCTCACGCTGTACGCGCTACTGCCGATCATGCGCAACACGGTCGCCGGGCTGGCCGGAGTATCCGAGGGCGTGCGCTCGGCCGGCACTGCGCTCGGCATGACCGGCGCGCAGAACATGCGCTCGGTTATCTTCCCGCTGGCATTGCCGACCCTGATCGCCGGAATCCGGACCGCCACCACGATCGCGATCGGCACCGCGACCATCGCCGCGTTCATCGGCGCGGGCGGTTATGGCGAGCGGATCGTGACCGGGTTGGCGCTCAACGATGGGCAGTTGCTGCTGGCCGGCGCATTGCCGGCCGCGGCGTTGGCACTGCTGGCCGAAGCGCTGTTCGAAGCGATCGAATATCCACTGCGTCGAAGGAACGGCCGCTGACTAGAATCGCGGGCTTTTCGCGTTGCCTCTTTCCATTCTTACGACTGCCCGTGTCCGATCGCCTTGCCGTCTTGCCCCAGTACCTGCTGCCCAAGCAGGCGTTGACCTCGTTCGCGGGCTGGGTCGCGGGGCACGAACGCGGCCGGGTCACGACCTGGATCGTTCGGCGCTTCGTTGCCAAATACGGCGTGGCGATGGACGAGGCGCTCGAATCCGATCCGGCTTACTACAAGAGCTTCAACCAGTTTTTCACTCGCGCTTTGAAGCCGGGCGCCAGACCCTTGGCCGATGCCGATTTTTTGTGCCCGGTCGATGGCGCGATCAGCCAGTTCGGTTCGATCGATGGCGATCAAATCGTGCAGGCCAAAGGCCACGACTACACGACCACCGCGCTGCTCGGCGGAGACGCCCAACTGGCAGCGCAATTCGCGAATGGAAGCTTCGCGACGTTGTATCTGAGCCCGAAGGACTACCACCGGATACACATGCCATGCGCTGGCCGCCTGACACAGATGATTCATGTGCCGGGCGCCTTGTTTTCGGTCAATCCGGGCACTGCGCGCGGTGTGCCCGGCCTGTTTGCGCGCAACGAGCGGGTGATCTCGATATTCGAGTCGGCGCGCGGTCCATTCGCGCTGGTGCTGGTCGGCGCGACGATCGTGGGCAGCATGCAAACCGTCTGGCACGGCGTGGTGAATCCGCCGCGAGGCACCGAGGTGCGTCGCTGGCGCTACGACGATCGGGCGATTGCGCTCGCGCGCGGCGAGGAGATGGGGCGGTTTCTGCTCGGCTCGACCGTGGTGGCGCTTTTCCCGCCGCCCCGGGTCCGCTTCGATCCGCAGTGGGCCGCGGGGCGCGACGTGCGGTTCGGCGAGGCAATGGGCGATGAGGCTGGTGACGCTTCGGACAACGCGCCCGCGACAGCTGGCTGATGGGCGCGATTCATCATTTGTGTGGCAAATATGCCTCCAAGCCACGTGTTTCGTGCGCACACAGCTATTAAACTTGTAGCATTGCGTCATCTGCGATATATTCGCGACCGATTTTTCCGTTCCGCGGCATGGCAAATGTTGCCCTGCGCACCCTGGCAAAAGCGCCAAACCCCTGAGGAGATTCGCCCATGAGTACAAAAGAAAACGCGGCTACCAGCCAATTGCTCGAACTGCTCGAGGCCCGCTATGCACTGCGCGTGCTGTGGGCCCTGCGCGACGGCCATTCGCAAACCTTCCGGCTGTTGCAGGACAGCGTTGGTGGCGTGACGCCCAATACGCTCAACACCCGACTCAAGGAGCTGCGTGAAGCCGGCATCGTGAACCACGGCGGCGATGGGTACGGGCTCACGGTGGTCGGCACCGATCTGCTCAAGCGCCTTTCCGATCTGCAGGCTTTCGCTGCCAAATGGCAAGGCGGACAGATCAAAAAGGCGGTGAAGGCATGAGCACGGCGCCGTCCGGACTGGAAATGAAAGACGTCCGCGTCGGCGATGGCGCCGAAGCGCGCGCCGGGCAGCATGTGCACGTGCACTACACGGGCTGGCTCTACAACGACGGGGTTCAGGGCGCCAAGTTCGATTCGAGCCGCGACCGGGGCGAACCCTTTGCCTTCTCGCTCGGTGCGGGCCAGGTGATCAAGGGTTGGGATCAGGGCGTGGCCGGCATGAAAATCGGCGGCCAGCGCACCTTGGTCATTCCGCCGGAACTCGGCTATGGCGCGCGCGGCGCAGGCGGGGTGATTCCGCCGAATGCCACGCTCAAGTTCGACGTCGAGCTGCTCGACGCGCACTGACGCGCCTGTACCGCCCCAGGCCCCGGCACTGGCGCGCGCAAGGCGCGCTTTTTTTCGGCTTGAAAACGCCGGCAGAGGCCTCATTTCGAACGGAATGTCCGGCATTCGCCTGTGCTGGACGATTTCCGTAAAACCAATTCTCCATCCGATGTCTGCTCCTACGCCGCCCAACGACCCTCATGCCTTGCAAGGCGAACCGAGCCCGGAAGAGCTCGAAGCAGCACAGGCGGCCGATCTGGCCGAGGCCGCCGATGAAGAGCGGAATGCGCTGCAATTGCGCATTGCCGAATTGGAAGACCAGTATGTTCGGGCGCAGGCCGAAATCCAGAATGCGCGGCGGCGGGCCGACGAAGAGGTCAGCAAGGCGCGCAAATTCGCGGTTGAGTCCTTTGCCGAGAGTTTGCTTCCTGTACTGGACAGTCTGGAAGCCGGACTCGGCATTCCCGACGCATCGCCAGCGCAGATCCGCGAGGGCGCCGAAGCGACCTTGCGGCAATTGAAAAGCGCGCTCGAGCGTAACAAGGTGATCGAAGTCGCGCCTGCGGTGGGCGCCGCTTTCGACCCGCATCTGCATCAAGCCATCTCGGCCGTGCCGGCCGATCAGGCTCCCAACTCCATCGTCGCCCTGCTGCAAAAAGGCTACACGATCAGCGACCGCGTGCTCAGGCCCGCGCTGGTGACCGTGTCGCAGGCGGGTTGAGCGGCTCTACGCCCCGATCGGCGCGAGGATCTTCGTGCGGGACGCCTTGAACGAACACGGCTTACCCACATCTTTTCAACAACTTATTCGCAAATTTCTCTGGAGAACACGACATGGCAAAGATCATCGGCATCGACCTCGGCACCACCAACTCGTGCGTGGCCATCATGGAAGGCAACAACACGCGCGTGATCGAGAACTCGGAGGGTGCGCGCACCACGCCGTCGATCATCGCCTATCAGGACAACGGTGAGGTGCTGGTCGGTGCGTCGGCCAAGCGCCAGGCGGTGACCAATCCCAAGAACACGCTCTATGCCGTCAAGCGCCTGATCGGGCGCAAATTCGACGAGAAAGAGGTGCAAAAGGACATCCACATGATGCCCTACACCATCGCCAAGGCCGACAACGGCGACGCCTGGGTCGAAGTGCGCGGCAAGAAGATCGCGCCGCCGCAGGTCAGCGCAGAAGTGCTGGGCAAGATGAAGAAAACCGCCGAAGACTTTCTCGGTGAGCCGGTGACCGAAGCGGTGATCACGGTGCCCGCGTATTTCAACGACGCGCAACGCCAGGCCACCAAGGACGCCGGCCGCATTGCGGGCCTGGATGTCAAGCGCATCATCAACGAGCCGACCGCGGCGGCGCTGGCTTTCGGCCTGGACAAGCAGGACCGCGGCGACCGCAAGATCGCGGTGTTCGACCTGGGCGGCGGCACTTTCGACATTTCGATCATCGAGATTGCCGATGTCGACGGCGAAAAGCAGTTCGAAGTGCTCTCGACCAACGGCGACACGTTCCTGGGCGGTGAAGACTTCGACCAGCGCGTGATCGACTACATCGTGGCCGAGTTCAAGAAGGAAAGCGGCATCGACCTGGCCAAGGACGTGGTTGCTTTACAGCGCCTGAAAGACGCGGCCGAGAAAGCCAAGATCGAGCTGTCGAACAGCGCGCAAACCGAGATCAACATTCCCTACATCGCGCACGATCCGGCGACCGGCCCGAAGCATCTGCTGATCAAGCTGACACGCGCCAAGCTCGAAAGTCTGGTCGACGACCTGATCGAGCGCACGATCGCCCCCTGCCGCACGGCCATCAAGGACGCGGGCATCAGTGTCGGCGACATTCAGGACGTGATTCTGGTGGGTGGCCAAAGTCGCATGCCCAAAGTGCAGGACAAGGTCAAGGAGTTCTTCGGCAAGGAGCCGCGCAAGGACGTGAATCCCGATGAGGCCGTGGCCGTGGGCGCTGCGATTCAGGGTCAGGTGTTGTCGGGCGACCGCAAGGACGTGTTGCTGCTCGACGTGACGCCGCTGAGCCTGGGCATCGAGACGATGGGTGGGGTGATGACCAAGATGATCACCAAGAACACCACGATTCCGACCAAGTTCGCGCAGACCTTTTCTACGGCCGAAGACAATCAGCCTGCGGTCACGATCAAAGTGTTCCAGGGCGAACGCGAAGTGGCTGCCGGCAACAAGCTGCTCGGTGAATTCAATCTCGAGGGCATTCCGCCAGCCTCGCGCGGCACGCCGCAAATCGAGGTGAGCTTCGACATCGACGCCAACGGTATCCTGCATGTTGGCGCCAAGGACAAGGGCACTGGCAAGGAAAACAAGATCACGATCAAGGCGAACTCGGGCCTCTCGGAAGACGAGATTCAGAAGATGGTCAAGGACGCCGAATTGAACGCGGCCGAGGACAAGAAGAAGGTCGAGTTGGTTCAGGCGCGCAATCAGGGCGAGGCGATGGTGCACAGCACGCGCAAGTCGCTCGGCGAGCATGGCGCGAGCCTGGAGGCTGCCGAGAAAGAAAAGATCGAGGCCGCTATCAAGGACGCCGAAGAAGCGCTCAAGGGCGACGACAAGGCGGCGATCGAGGAAAAGACCAACGCCCTAATGATGGCGAGCCAGAAGCTCGGCGAGAAGATGTACGCCGATGCGCAGGCGGCCGCAGGTGCGGGGGGTGCGGGCGCGGCCGGGACCGCCGGGCCGGAGGCCGCCAGCGCTGCACCCGACGACAATGTCGTCGACGCGGAAGTCAAGGAAGTCAAGAAAGACTGATCGGGCGAGCCGAGCGAAGGCCGGGCCTCTTGTAAAAGCGGCTCGGCCTTTTTCCTTTTTTCGCTGTCAGAGAACGATCCGCTTTCGCATTTCCGATCCGATATGGCCACCAAACGCGACTACTACGAAACACTCGGCGTTCCCAAAAACGCGGGCGAGGAAGAGATCAAAAAAGCTTATCGCAAGCTCGCGATGAAGCACCATCCCGACCGCAATCAGGGCGATGCGGGGAAAGACGCCGAGGTCAGGTTCAAGGAGGCCAAGGAAGCCTACGAGATGCTGTCGGATGCGCGCAAACGAGCGGCCTACGACCAGTTCGGCCACGCAGGGGTCGACCCCAATATGCGCGGCGGCATGGGGGGCGCCGAAGGTTTTGGCGGATTTGCCGAAGCGTTCGGGGACATTTTTGGTGATGTGTTCAGCGGTGGCGCCGGGCGCGGCGGGCGCCAAGGCGGCGGCCGGCAAGTATTCCGCGGCAGCGATTTGAGCTATGCGATGGAAGTCACGCTGGAGGAAGCGGCCGAAGGCAAGGACGCCCAGATCCGGATTCCGAGCTGGGAGGACTGCGCCACCTGCCACGGTTCGGGTGCCAAGGCCGGCACCCAGCCGATCACCTGCACGACCTGCCACGGCCAGGGCGCGGTCCAGATGCGCCAGGGGTTTTTCAGCGTTCAGCAAACCTGTCCGACCTGCCGTGGGACGGGCAAGCTGATTCCGGAGCCTTGCCCGACTTGCAGCGGGCAAGGCAAGTTGAAGAACAACAAAACGCTCGAAGTCAACATTCCGGCTGGCATCGACGATGGCATGCGTATTCGCAGCACTGGCAACGGCGAACCGGGTACCAATGGCGGCCCGCCGGGCGATCTTTACATTGAAGTCCGGCTCAAGAAGCATGAAGTCTTCGAGCGCGAAGGCGACGACCTGCACTGCGTGGTTCCGGTCAGCATGACCACGGCAGCGCTCGGCGGGGAGATCAACGTGCCGACCCTCAAAGGCGCTGCGGCGATCGACATTCCCGAGGGCACCCAGAGCGGCAAGCAGTTCCGGCTTCGGGGCAAGGGCATCAAGGGCGTGCGTGGCAGTTATCCCGGCGACCTGTATTGCCACGTCCGGGTTGAAACGCCGGTCAAGCTGACCGAACACCAGCGCAAACTGGTCAAAGAACTCGACGAATCGCTTAAAAAAGGCGGAAACAAACATAGCCCCACCGACAAGGGCTGGTTCGACAAGGCGAAAGAATTCTTCAGTTGAGTTTTTCATGATGCCGGCGAAACCAAACGCCTGCGTCCGATCCCGATCCGCCCGGCGGGACTCGCGCTCGCCGCCTGGCAACAACGCGCTGCCGCGCCAGCGCATGCCGAACGGTTGCTCCAAGTCCACCTGTGACCAACGACTCTCCGATGTCTTCTCGTGTCGACATTGCAGTACGTGGTGCGAAGTACGCCAGGCACGAAATGGCTTCACAGTGGCGCCATTGACCGAACAAGCCAATCCCACTGAACGCAGCGGTTTCCCGGTCCGCGCCGATGTCGCCAGCGCGCCAGTTTGTCAAGTATCAAATCGGTGTGTATCGGGGTGACAACTGCGACTACGTTTTTTCCACAGGAACTTCGCTTCAGTGTGAAGTTCTCAATTGACATCTGCCGCGCCGGGTGCATTCTTTGCTTGTGCAGATGGGACAGGTGGAACTGAGGTAGGTTCGTATCAAGTGCAGTTGCGACGGGCTAGCGGTCGCCAGACGAATGGCGTGGGTCGCGCAACTGCAGACCGCGGGCAAGGCACCGCTGACTTCGACGAGAGGTAATGCCATGGATGTCATCAGTAATTTCGCAGCGCGCTACGAGCGCACGCGTGAAGAGGTTTTGTCGCTCCAGGAGTATCTGGAGATCTGTCAGAAGGAACCTTTGGCCTATGCCACCGCGCCCGAGCGCATGCTCAAAGCCATCGGCGAGCCTCAGATGGTCGATACGCGCAACGACTCCCGGCTGTCGCGAATTTTTTCGAACAAGATCATCAAGCTCTACCCGGCGTTCAAGGAGTTCTATGGCATGGAGGACGCGATCGAACAGGTCGTATCGTATTTCCGGCATGCCGCCCAGGGGCTCGAAGAGAAAAAGCAGATCCTCTATCTGCTAGGCCCGGTCGGCGGCGGCAAGAGTTCCATCGCCGAGCGCCTCAAGCAATTGATGGAGCACGTGCCGTTCTATGCGATCAAGGATTCGCCGGTCAACGAGTCGCCACTCGGCTTGTTCGATCCGGCTGAGGACGGCGAGATTCTCGAAAAGGAATACGGCATTCCGCGCCGCTATCTGCAACGCATCCTGTCGCCCTGGGCTGTGAAGCGGCTGGAAGAATATGGTGGCGACATCCGCCGTTTTCAGGTCGTCAAACGCTATCCGTCGGTGCTTCGCCAGATCGCGGTGGCCAAGACCGAGCCAGGCGACGAAAACAACCAGGACATCTCTGCACTGGTCGGCAAGATCGATATTCGCAAACTCGAAACGCTGGCTCAGGACGATCCCGATGCCTATGCTTACTCTGGCGGCTTGTGCCTGGCCAACCAGGGCCTGCTCGAATTCGTGGAGATGTTCAAGGCGCCAATCAAGGTTTTGCACCCGTTGCTCACGGCGACCCAGGAAGGCAACTTCAAGGGCACCGAGGGCTTCGGGGCGATTCCGTTCGACGGAATAGTGCTGGCGCACAGCAATGAGAGCGAGTGGAAGGCGTTCCGCAACAACAAGAATAACGAAGCCTTTCTCGACCGGATCTACATCGTCAAGGTGCCGTATTGCCTGCGCGTGTCTGAAGAAATCAAGATTTACGACAAGCTGGTGCGAACATCGTCGTTGGCAGAGTCGCCATGTGCGCCGGGCACGATGCGGATGATGGCCCAGTTCTCGGTGCTGACGCGCCTGAAAGAGCCCGAAAATTCCAGCATCTTCAGCAAGATGCAGATTTATGACGGCGAAACGCTGAAAGACACCGACCCCAAGGCCAAGTCGTTGCAGGAATACCGCGATTACGGCGGCGTCGATGAAGGAATGAGTGGCGTCTCCACGCGATTCGCTTTCAAGATCATCTCGAAAGTCTTCAACTTCGACAGTGCAGAAGTTGCTGCCAATCCGGTGCATTTGATGTACGTTCTCGAGCAGCAAATCGAACGCGAACAGTTTCCGGCAGAAACCGAACAGAAATATCTTTCGTACATCAAGGAACAGCTGGCGGCGCGCTACGCAGAGTTCATCGGCAAGGAAATCCAGACGGCTTACCTGGAGAGCTACAGCGAATATGGTCAGAACATCTTCGACCGGTACGTCACCTATGCGGACTACTGGATCCAGGATCAGGAGTACCGCGACGTCGACACAGGAGAAGTATTCGATCGCGTCGCGCTCAATGCCGAGCTGGAAAAGATCGAAAAGCCGGCTGGCATTTCCAACCCCAAGGACTTCCGAAACGAAATTGTCAATTTCGTGCTTCGCGCGCGCGCAGGAAATGCCGGACGGAATCCGGCCTGGACCAGCTACGAGAAGCTGCGCACAGTAATAGAGAAGAAGATGTTCTCGAACACCGAAGAACTGCTTCCTGTCATCAGCTTCAATGCCAAGAGCAGTGCGGACGAGCAAAAGAAACACCAGGATTTTGTCGCACGCATGGTCGAAAAGGGCTACACCGCCAAACAGGTGCGACTACTTTGCGAATGGTATTTGAGGGTTCGCAAGAGCTCTTGACGCGAGATCAACGGGAGATCGAATATTTTGGCCATGCTGCAGCAGATCATCGATCGGAGGCTCTCGGGCAAGAACAAGTCGATCGGCAATCGCGAGCGCTTTTTGCGTCGCTACCGGGGTCAGGTTCGCGATGCGGTTCGACGCGCGATCAGTGGACGCAATATCCGTGACCTGGCGCAGGGTGAGGACATCACCCTGCCCCGCCGTGATGTCTCCGAGCCCGCATTCGGCCATGGGCCGGGAGGAAATCGCGAGCAGGTGCATCCGGGCAATCAGGAGTACCTGAAAGGCGATCGCATCGAGCGTCCGCCCGGAGGCGGTGGTGGCTCGGGTGGCGGGGAAGCGAGCGATGGCGGCGAGGGTGAAGACGACTTCGTTTTTCGCCTCACGCGCGAGGAGTTCATGCAGGTCTTCTTCGACGATCTGGCGCTCCCCCATCTTGTGCGCACCCAGCTCGCAGATGTGCCCGAATGGAAAACGCATCGTGCCGGCTTCACCAGTGATGGAACGCCGAGCAACCTGCATGTCGTGCGCTCGATGCGTGGCGCGCTTGCGCGACGCATTGCACTCGGAGGTGAAACGCGCACCGAACTGCGCCGGCTCGAAGCGCACCTCGTGCATTTGCGCGCATTGCCCAACGCGGACGACGCATTGATCGCAGATCAGATCTTCGCCACCGAATTGCAGATCGAGGAATTGCGCCGGAATGCCCGGCACGTACCCTATATCGATCCGATCGACTTGCGCTACCGTAACCGGGTAAAAGTGCCCGTGCCAAGCGCCAAAGCAGTCATGTTCTGTCTGATGGACGTTTCCGGTTCAATGGACGAATCGCGCAAAGACATGGCGAAGCGATTCTTCATGCTGCTCTACCTTTTTCTGACGCGTCACTACGAAAGAATCGAGCTCGTTTTCTTACGCCATCACACCCAGGCGCAGGAAGTCGACGAAGAAGAATTCTTCCATGCAACCGAGACGGGCGGCACGGTGGTGTCAAGTGCGCTAGTGCTCATGAACGACATCATCCGGGCCCGCTATCCCAGCAATGAATGGAATATCTACGGCGCGCAGGCCAGTGACGGTGACAACTGGCACCAGGACAGCGGGCGCTGTCGTCAGTTGCTCGACGAGGCGATTTTGCCTCTCGTGCGGTATTACGCCTACGTGCAAGTGGCCGACGCCGAGCAGAACTTGTGGCATGAGTACGCGCAACTGCAAAGCGAGCGCGCGAATTTTGCTATCCGCAAGGTGGCACAGGCGCAAGACATCTTTCCGGTCTTCCGCGAACTCTTCAAAAAGGAAGGAACCTCTCCATGACCGAAGTGTTGCTTGATCGTTCTGCGAAGTTCGCGTCCCGGCTACCCGATCCGTCCGAGTGGACTTTTGACCTGATTGAGACCTATCACACTGAAATCGCCCGCATTGCCCGCGATTTCAAGCTCGACACCTATCCGATTCAACTCGAGATCATTTCGGCGGAGCAAATGATGGACGCATATGCCAGCGTCGGCATGCCCGTCATCTATCGCCATTGGTCTTATGGCAAGCAGTTCATTCAAACCGAGAAGAACTACCGCCGTGGTCACATGGGCCTGGCTTACGAGATTGTCATCAATTCGGATCCGTGCATCGCTTACCTGATGGAAGAAAACACGATGGCGATGCAGGCGCTGGTCATCGCCCATGCAGCCTATGGACACAACAGTTTCTTCAAGGGAAATTATCTTTTTCGCATGTGGACCGACGCGTCGTCGATCATTGACTATCTGGTCTACGCCCGCAATTACGTTGCCGAGTGTGAAGAACGTCATGGCGTGGATGCGGTGGAAGAACTGCTGGATTCGTGCCATGCGCTCATGAACTATGGCGTCGACCGATATCGTCGGCCGCAAAAGCGCTCGTTGGCTCAGGAGATCAGTCAGCGCGCAGAGCGCGAGAATCATTTGCAGCAGCAGGTCAACGACCTCTGGCGAACATTGCCACGCCGAATCGAAGCGACAGTAGATGCCGGTACGTCCCACCGATTTCCGTCCGAGCCGCAAGAGAACCTGCTCTATTTCATCGAAAAAAATGCTGCGTTGCTCGAGCCGTGGCAGCGCGAGGTGGTCAGAATCGTCCGCAAGGTCGCGCAGTATTTTTACCCACAACGCCAGACCCAGGTCATGAACGAAGGATGGGCTACGTTCTGGCATTACACCTTGCTCAACACCATGTACGACCGTGGTTTCCTGGCGGACGGATTCATGATCGAATGGCTCCGGTCTCATACCGGCGTGATCTATCAACCGCCCGTCGGGCATCGGGCCTACAGCGGAATCAATCCCTATGCGCTTGGCTTCTCGATGTTCAGCGATCTGCGACGAATTTGCGAGCAACCAACCGAGGAAGACCGCCGCTGGTTTCCGGACTTCGCTGGCAGCGACTGGCTGACGACGCTGGACCACGCCATGCGCAACTTCAAGGACGAGAGTTTCGTCGGTCAGTTCCTGAGCCCGAAGGTCATGCGCGACTTCCGCTTATTTGCGATCCGCGATGACGAGGAAGAAAGTGAACTCGAAGTCTCTGCGATTCATGACGACAGCGGCTATCGTTCACTTCGCGAATCGCTTTCGCGCCAGTACGACATCAGTTGCCGCGAGCCCGACATTCAGGTGTGGAACGTGGATGTTCGCGGCGACCGTTCCCTGACGCTGCGCCATACGCAACGCAATAATCTGGTGCTTCGCGAGGACGCGCAGGAAGTGCTCAAGCACGTCGCACGTCTTTGGGGCTTCGATGTGCACCTGGAGAGCGTGAACAGTCGTGGGCAAATTACACAACGCGAGCTGGCGTCCGCACCACGGGCGCACTGACCGGCGCGGTGGTTGATCCCGCGCGCAGTGACTCAAAAATCTTTCGCGAGGTCACTGCTTCGCTTCAACTCCAGTTCGTCGCCGGGATCACCGCTGCGTCCCTTGCGGCTGAAAATCGGCGAAAAGCACCAAAACATACGCGCAGGTGCTATATTGATTTTTCTCGGGGCACGCGCCTGAGACGACGGGTTTCTGGCGATTTCTTTCGCAATGGCGAATGCTTCGCTTGCGTCGAGCACCAATCAAAGCAACTTCAGGAGACAAGATGAGCCTCGCAGAACTACACCCGGCGTTGGAGAGCGGCAAGACCAAACCTGCCGCTTCATTCAGTAGCGGCAAGCTCAAATGCCATTGTGCGAACGATACGGTCGAGGTTCGCGTCGATACGCAAGTGGCACACAACCACGCCTGTGGCTGCTCAAAATGCTGGAAACCGGACAACGCAGTTTTTTCGGTTGTCGGAGTCGTGCCACGCGACAAGCTGCAGGTGACTGCTCACGAAGAAAAGCTGCAAATCGTCGACGCCTCAGCCGCCATCCAGCGTCATGCCTGCAAGGAATGCGGCGTTCACATGTTCGGCCGGATTGAAAACAAGTCGCATCCGTTCTACGGTTTGGACTTTATCCATACCGAACTCTCTGACGATGCGAGCTGGGCACCGCCGGAGTTCGCTGCGTTCGTGTCCTCCATTATCGAAAGCGGTACGGCGCCCGAGAAAATGGCTGGGATTCGGAAGGAGCTGCGGGATGCCGGCCTTGAGCCATATGATTGCCTGTCACCTGCTTTGATGGACGCCATTGCCACGCACGTTGCCAAGTCGAAGTAGGGCGTTCGGCTAGAGTTGGCTGTGGGTCAACCGGTCGATCTTTCGCAAAAGTGTTCTGCTGTGTCTACGACTCCGGCGGTGTTACCCGGACGAGCGTGAACATTGGTTGGATATTCGGAAGGTGGCAAATCATTCGAGCTGTACTTGCCGGATTAGCGCTGGCAGCAAGTTTGCCCGCGCTTGCTGAGCCATCAGAGACCATCGATTCGGAAAGGCTCGCGCTGAATCTGCGATCGCTTGCGGCAAGTTGCGCGGCTTGTCACGGTACCGATGGGCATCCCGTGCGCCATTCTGAGATGCCAGCACTGGCAGGGCTCCCGAAAAGCGTGTTCCTCACGCACATGCAGTCATTCAGGGACGGAAAGAGACCGTCGACTGTGATGCAGCAAATCGGCAAGGGATACACCAATGCACAGATTGATGCGCTTGCCAATTACTTCTCTTCCGTGCCGGAAAAGGCTAAATGATCGGTCGTCGCACTTTTGCCGAGGTCGCGGTCGCTGGTCTTGCGGTTTCGGCACTCGGTCTTTCGACACGTGTGCGAGCTGCATCCTCGTCCGCTCGGGTAGTTATCGTCGGTGGCGGATTTGCGGGCGCAACCGCCGCCAGATATATCCGCCTTTTGTCAAACCAATCGATTGATGTTGAATTGGTCGAGCAGAACACGAGCTTCGTTTCGTGCCCGATGTCCAATTTGGTCGTGGGTGGTGAGTGGACGCTTCCGAGAATCACATTCACATACGATTCCTTGCGCCAGAAGCATGGGTTGAAAGTGACGCATGACGAAGCGGTCTCGGTGGATACCGGCCGGAAATTCGTTCAGCTGAAGGGCGGCTCAACCATTGGATACGACAAACTGATTTTGGCGCCGGGCATCGAGCTGATGTTCGAGACGATTGATGGACTTGCGCGGGCGCGTGCGAAAGGCCAAATTCTGCAAGCATGGAAAGCCGGTGGAGAAACGGTTGCGCTTTTCAAGCAGATCAAGGCAATGCGAAACGGCGGCGTGTTCGCTATCTCGATTCCCGAAGCACCCTACCGCTGCCCGCCGGGACCGTATGAACGGGCAAGTCTTGTTGCTGCTTACTTGAAAGAAAAAAAACCGCGGTCGAAGGTTTTGATTTTCGATGCGAACCAAGATGTGGTTTCAAAAGGGGCACTTTTCAAAAAGGCGTGGAACGAGCTCTACCCTGACATGATCGAGTACCGGCCTCAGCACCGGGTCATCGGGGTCGATGCGAAAACCATGACGGCCAAGCTGGACTTCCACGAAGATGTCAAGGCTGATGTGCTGAATGTGCTGCCGTCGATGCGCGCCGGTGCTCTGGCCGTTCAAAGTGGCCTGGCCAACTCCAACGGTCGCTGGTGCCAAGTGAACTTTCTGAATTTTGAGTCCTCGGTAACCCGCGACATCCACGTTATTGGCGATTCGGTGCAAGACGCTGCACGCATGCCCAAGTCCGCACACATGGCCAACAGCCAGGCCAAAGTAGCAGCCGCAGCTGTCGTGGCCGAGCTCATCGGAGCGGAAATCAACTCAAATCCGGTTTTGAACAACGTCTGCTACAGCCATCTCGATCGAGATGCCGCCATTCACGTGGCGAGCGTTCACAGGTATGACGCAGCGAAACAAACTTTCTTGCCGGTTGAAGGTGCCGGTGGACTGTCGGAAGCCCGGTCCGCGGCCGAAGCCCGCTATGCGCTTGCCTGGGCGCGAAATATCTGGGCAGATACCTTGGGCTGATTTCGTCGGCAAAGGTCGCGCTCAGGGCGTGCAAAGATTTCTTATTTCAGACTTCGATGAAAGTCGTCTGCGCACCGGACATTGATGCCGGAATTCATGAAACGATGGCACGATCGCTCCTTGATTCGCCCATGTTGTCCACCCAGCTAATCCGTATTTCGTCGCCGGCGGCGCCCGTCTTGATCGTGAACTCCAAATATGGATTCTTCGCAACTGCGATGCCCCATTGGGCGTTCATGATCGGCCGGCCGTTTACTTCGACTTCGACAGTCTGAATGAAATGCGCAGCCTTTCCTGCGCTGGAACTGTCGGTTTCAAGGCCGGTTGTCATTTCATGTGCCATCAGCACGCGAACCATGACTCTGCCCCTAAACGCGCGGGCGCGAATGAGAGTGGGTTCGGTCATTTTTCGACCGAGATCAACCGCAACCGCCCAAGATCACAGTAATGGCCTTCCGCGAAAACATTACTCGATCATCCTCGGTGATGGCTACGGCGTAAACATCCGAAGTCTCGCGCATTTTGATCCTCAGAGCGAAATCTGCTTCTATCTGAGCCGACACATCGAAAACCGCGGCGAGGAGCGATGGATTCTTCTCCACCAGAACCAGAAGTCGCCTGACGTCCGGTAGTCGAGCAGATACCCGCACCGGCACGACCGCGCCGTTCTCGGCGATGTCTGGGCCGATCAGGAGAACGTCTTTGCTCTCGGTAGGCAATGGACTGTGCAATGCCAGCATGAGATTCGGCAAGGTTTTCGCTTCGAACGCCGCCCGATTCCACCGGTGCGTCTCCAGGCCTGCTCGAGCATTCGCACGCGCATAAATTGGCATCATCCCGGAGGCCGAGAGCATTGCAGCGACTCGCGCGGCATGAAGCACAACTTCCCGACGCTGCACCACGCCGGATGTTTGCATCGCGATGCTGCGTTTACTGTGCAAAGCTTGGATCCTGCGCACGTTTTTCGGCCATGTCCCGAACGAGATAGTGAACCGCGCGGTGCCACGACTCATCCGTGTTTCCGCGCATATCGACTGATTTCGTAAAAATGACTTTCTGCGCCCGAACATCGAAAATCTGCACGTTCAAATTGAGTATCAATTCGCTCACTTTCTGTACCCAGGTGACCATGACGAGATCGACGTCCAGCAGACGTCCGATCTGATCCGCGCAGTCATCGCACCTGTACAAAAATTGCTGCTGGGAGCGGAGCCTTTGCTGCAGTGCGCGCGAAGGCGCCGGATCGGCAACGCGGTACAAGTTCTGATCTGCCAACTCGTGCTGAAGTTGCGCTGTGGCATTGCGCAGACGTGACACTTGCGCTTCCTTGGTCGCTGGATTGTTCTGGTCGTCGACAAGTTCGAAGTCAACGACTGCAAGTCTGCGCACGGGTGCGGCAGCCTCCATGCGAGTCGGATCGGATTTACCAACCGCTTCGGCAGCCATCAACGGCGGAACGGCAACCACCGCAATTGTCCAGACGACACTTAGCCAAAGTTTTCGGTTCATCTCGGCACCATCGCAATTCAGCTTGCTCCCGTCGCCGAGTTTAGACCTGTGCAAGGTCGACCCGATGAATGAATCAGTTCGAAAACGGTTCATCGTGATGCACGCGATCACGCGACACCATACTTTAAAACAGGCCAGCGCTATTCGGGTGCTGCAAGCGCATTCGGAAGAGGGGTCGGCGGACAACGCGCATGCCGTCCCGGATGTATAGTGCCCTCGCGTCAACCCACGTCAGTCGCAGACTTTTTCGGACCCGGAGTTATGTCGACAAAATGCGGTCAGGATGGTCGTGCTGCCAAACAAACACCAAGGAGACAAGCTTGAAATCCGCTATCACGCCCCGCCATGCCCCCCCACGCAACAAGGTTCATCTGAGCGGCTGCATGATGGCTTGGCTTTTCTTCGGCTACGTTAGCCATGCCGCAGCGGAGACTGATCGCGAATACTGCGAGCGTCAGCAAGGACCGGCCAAAATCGTTTGCATGCGGAATCTGAAACAGGCGCCGATCGCAACGAAGGCTGATGCAGCACCGGCAGGGTCTGCAACCGATTCAGATCGCGCCTATTGCGAGCGCCAGCAGGGCTCCGCAAAAGTTGCCTGTATTCGGCAGCTTTCGAAAACGTCGGCACCATCGAAAAACGCCGCGGCCGCATCGGACTCAGCGGCGGCATCCGGAGGCGAAAGCGGTGCGGCCACCGGGAAGGCGAAGGCGGCGAATCAAAACGATTCAGGAGCCGCATCGACAGGGGCAGCGCTCTACAAGGTGGTCGACGGCTACCACGTCGACGCAGATACGCTAAAGGGTTTCCGTACGTGGCGCGCAGCGGCGTGCGACCGCTGCCACGGAGCTAATCAGGAGGGGCTGGTAGGTCCTTCATTGGTCACCAGCCTGAAGACGCTGTCAAAGGCTGACTTCATTAAGACCGTCACAAACGGGCGCCTCGAAAAAGGAATGCCAAGCTTCGGCGCCGACAAGAATTTGACGTCGAACATCGATAACCTATATGCATACCTGAAGGGAAGGTCAGACGGCGCCATCACCAAGTCGCACGTCGAGCCGATTCAGTGATTTCAGTTGCGACACAATTAGGCGCGTGCGGTGACACCCACGTGAATGGGCCGCGGGCGCGTTAGTGCTTTTTATCGACGGGCCCGAACAGCTCTTCGCGTTCGAAGCGCAGAAATATGTTCGATGCGTTACGGCGATGAATGGTCGAGTATCCGATCCAGTTGGCGAATCGGGGCATGCCAATGGCATTCGAAACCTCGCTTAGCGCCGCCCCTTCCTTGAGCAGGTCGCGCACCCGGCCCTGCAGTTGCTGCAGATAAGTTTCAGTCAATTCGACCAGGGCCGGTGACCCTGTGGGTCCGTGGCCTGGAACGATCAGATGGATGGGCATCGTGTCCAACTTTTCAAGCGCATGCAGCCAGTTTTTCAGGTCGCTGTCCTGGACATCAGGAATGCGCCCTTGATCGAGCAATCCGCCCGCGAAGAGCACGCCGGAGCGCAGGTCGAACACGGCGATGTCGCCCGGGCCGCTCGAGTGCCCAAAATACAGAACATCTACAGGGCGACCGATCTCTTCGATGCGAAAGGCATGTTCGAATTCGCGGTTGGGCTTGACCAGTTCGGTGTCACGCATCGCTTCGTCTCCAAGAGACTGCTTCAAGGTCTGCAGGCAATGAGCACAGCGCGACCGCATCAATCTTGCAGCCTCCCGGTGCATCTGGACTGGAACTCCTTCCCGCTGGTAAGCCGTTGCGCCGAACAGAAACTCTTGCCTGGTATGCGTGATGAGCGCCAATTGGATCGGCTTGTTCGTCACGCTGCGAATCGCAGACAACAGGGCAATGCCATGCTTGAACGATGTGCCGGTGTCGATCGCGATGACACCGACCTCGCCAACAATAAATCCTGCGTTTCCGATTCGGCCGAGATTTTCCGTGCTGACCTCTTCCGATGCGCCCGACATGACATAGACGCCGTCGGCTACTTCGGTAGCAACCGGCGTTTCAGTACTGGGCACCACCAGCGACCTGGCAAGCGGTTCCGCTGCAAAGGCCGGCAATGATGGGCTTGACGCGCTGAGCAAGCAGACGATCGCGCCCAGCGACGCAAGCCGCCGACGCGTCACTGCGGACGCTGAAATCGAATGGCAGAAGTGAAGTGCAAATCGTGTGAATCCGCTACTTCCGCTTTCAATTCGCCCTCACCGTCAGGTTCAAAGTAAAAGCGGAAATTCGGGTTTTCGCTGATGGAAAAGTCCACATCGGCCGACATCACGAGTCGATCGCGATAGGACACTCGAACCTCGCGAACAAAATGCGAAGGGGTATACAGACGGGAAACCTGATCCATCGCCAAACCGGAATTATTCGGATGACTGATCATCAGTTGGGCGAGCACCGGCGACCCTGGTGGTGCGTCATCCTCGACGCGAAACTTCATCTTCCCCAAAGTTGCCAATGCGGCTTGAGCGTCTTTGGCCGGTGGTGCGGAGCAACCGCCGGAGGCTTTGACGAATTTTGTGGCCATGAACAATTTTCCGTCGCTGGTTTCCGCGATGGCACGCACATGGGTGTACTCATCGACCCGAACTCGCGTTTCAAGATCGGCGCGGCCGCTGAGCTTGGTGAAATGAAAAACCCCCGCAATCGGGGATGGGTTGTTGTCGATGATGAGATAAATGTTCTCGATCTGCCGAGGACCTGATTGCAGGAGTTTGGTCTTGATCGAAATGGGAACGACCGCTGCGTCGTCCGCCCGCACCGGTGCTTCAAGCGAAACAATATCTGCGGTGGCAGCCATGATTGGCCTGTCCTTGAACAGACTCGTCCTGACTTTTTGCCAGATTTCACTGGATTCCGGGCTAGTAGGGTTCGTCACGCCCGCATTTGCCGGGAATGCCAGTACCAAGCTCGCGGCGAAAGCGCCGCAGAATGCGAGGAATCGGTTCGTTATGAGATTCATCATTCTTTCTCCTGCCTCGCGACATGCGCGGGTTTTGATCTATCGACCTTGCTCTTGAAGGGCGCCGTCCGACTTGGGCACTGAGACAGCGGGTGTGCTTCCCGATGCTTTCCCAGGCTCGTCTTCCCATTCCAATTCTGCGTACGAAGTAGTGACATTGCGCCGTTGAAAGCGATCGGTCAAGAGCCAATGCGTCCCAGCCGCCGGTTCGATCCGATCGGTCGCCTGCTGAATCGTCCAGCCCCGGCCGATGGCAGCACGCGTGTCTCGCATCAAACCGTTCAGATAATCCGACTCTGGTCGTAGCGCCACCGGCCAGTCGTTCTGCACCGGACCATGGCCCGGCACCACGGTTGCTACGTCTAGTTTTGCCAGTTCACCGAGAACCTTGATCCAGCCACGCAGGCTGCCGTCGAGCGCCGGCAAATGGGAGACAAAAAGCAAATCGCCCGCGATAAGCGTCCGCGTTTTCTGATCGAATACAGTCAAATCATTGTCGGTATGGGCCGTGGGCCAGGCATGCAACGTCAGCACGCGATCACCAAGATCGATGTCCATCGATTGCGCAACTGTCTGGCTCGGATAGATCATCGATTCATGAGTCAGCGCGATGCCGAAGTCCCGCTGCAATGCGTTCAGATAAAAAGGCTCCCGCGCGGCGAGCGCACGCGGGAAGGCGGCACTGGCAATGAAACGCAGCTTTGAACCGTCGGACCCGTTTTTCTTCTCGAACGCACTGTTGCCCAGAACGTGGTCCGGATGCATATGGGTATTGATGACAAAGCACACGGGAAGAGAAGTGGTGCGCTCGATAGCGTCGCGAAGGGTGCCCCCAACCCGTGGCGTACCGCCCGTATCGATCACCGCGACGCATCGACTGCCGACGACAAAGGACAGATTGGCAACGTCGCCGCCGTTTTCCGGGCCCCAATCCTCGAGCAAACCTGGATGAACGAACACGCCTGGCTGTACTTCCTCGACAGGAAATGGCGCCGCGCCTGAATTCGGTGCGGCGTTGACGATGCCCGCACCCCCAATCAGCAGTACAAGAAACAGCCTCAGTTTCCGAAGCTGCCTGGCCGTTGGTCCGATGGTGACGCGCACGCTGACCTCCGATCAAATGTCACTTGCGTTCGTTTTTGATGAAACAGGCGTTTTCCGCCTTCGCGTTGAGCGCGCGATATGTTTTGAGTTCTGGCTCCAGGGTCGGTGCGTCCCGAATTGAATTGCCGCGCTCGCCGCCAATGGACATCGCCTTCGAAATGGTGCTCATCGTCACGTAGTCGTCGAACTTGACTTCACGCGCCAACCAATCAAGAGCGCATGAGCATTTGCTGGTCATTTCAAAGGAAGGGCCAGGATGCGCCCGCATGCAGTCCTGCACGTACAGCACACGATCGACCGTTGGAAAGTCATTCGCATGTGCAAATGTCGCCAGCAACGATATCGCCGCACCTGCCGGCACGGCGATCAACGACGACCAATTCGGGATACGCATCTTTTTCATAAGTTGTTGAGTAGTTTCATCATGATCGACCCGTCCCGTTCTCGGTCTCGGTCTCGATCCGGTACTGCGCTCCCTCCAGCATCATCTCTTCGACCATCAGCGGTAGAGCTTGTTCGCTCGCAGCCGCCATTCGGGTTCGAATCCCGAACAGACCGGCTGGTACTTCGGGAGAAAGCAGGAACACGTACTGCTTATCTGCGAATTTATCGAACCTGGAGCGGTGCGGGTCCTGCGCAAAGGGCGAAATCGTGATTTCCTGAACGGCGATCTGCCGGCCCTTGTAGGGCAGATGCAGGCTTCGAACCAAAGCGTCCTGCGCCAGCGCCAATCGAATCCGCTGCCGAAAATGATTTGCCTGACCGTGGGTTAGCCGCTGCATCTCGAGAATATCCCGCTCGAGAAAATACAGGATCGCCGGATTGCCCTGCGCAGCGTCAATCCGAGGTTGCTGCACCGCTCTTTCGTCGTGAAGGAACTGCGCGCTGACAGCGCAACAATGCCCATCCGGCTGGGCAAATAGCTTTAAATCGACGGTGTCATCGAATGGCGTTTCCAGCTGTCCGGTCCGGCGAAATCGGTAGCGCAACTCGAAGGGCGGTTGCACAGCCGCAAGATGGTTCGTCTCAAAAAGGGCTTGCTCGGCGGCGGAGAGCGGCTGTTCGGCCAGGATCGAAGTCCACCCGCCAACGCACGCTATTGCGACGAGAAAATGCCCACAAAACCGGGTGGCCATCATTGAGTCGTCTTGTTGCCCGGTCGGGCAATGCACGAATCGTCACCGCGCAGCGCCGACATTCCCTCGGGACGTGCCGCGCTCGAATCGCCGTGCTCCCGCGCCGGCACGGATCGAATTCGGGCGTCGAGCGGCTCCAGCCTGCTTTTCACAGCCGTCGCATCGGGATCGATCGCCATCGAGCACTCGTACGCCCGGCGGGCCTCGGGCAATCGATCGAGATGGTCGAGCGCGTGGCCCTTGAGGTACCACGGCTCCGGATCGGTAGCATCTGCCCGTGCCCATTCGCCAGCCAGTGATTCCAGTTCGGACCAGCGTTTTTCGCCCTCCAAACGCGCGGCCTGCAGGAATGTCGGCTGTTCATCCGGCATGCGCTGCCAGTAAGCCAGCTGCCCCGACGCGTCGGGGCGAATGCCTTCCGGCGCCATGTTCCCGGTTTGCTTCAGCCACTCGACCGGAGCCGCGAAGTAGTTGGATTCACCGCCGCGCGCGCGAAACGTCAAAATACCGACCAAGTTAAGATCGTCGTCGAACAAGCCGCCTCCACTCGCGCCTGAACTGAACCAGTTCGAGCTTTGAACTACACGCCCCTGTTCGAACCGGTGCAGTGAAACAACCTCTCCGCCGCTGTATTGCATGGTCAAGCCGCCGGTATAGCCGAGGGCGGATAACTTCTGACCGGCCTTGAGCCGATGGGTATCACCCAGTTTTGCAACCGGCGCCAGCAAGCCGGGAACTTGCAGCAGACAAAGATCGTGCGCCGTGTCGCGGCGTTGCGAGACCGCGCGCCACCGCGCACCGCCGCGCACGATCTCGACTTCCGTCGCGTCGCGCGTGACATGGCAATTAGTGACGACACCTTCTGGAGCAACGACAACGCCCGATCCCAGCGAATAACCGCCCTGAGCCCGTTGCGCCTCGATTTTCAACACACTGGCGCCCAAGCCCATGAGCACCGCGCGGTCCAGCTCGGCCCGCGCTGGAAACGTGGCCAGAAAAGCCCATAGCAAAACGACGACTGAGCGCGCCATCGTCAAACGCCGAGCGGACGCTCAAGGCTTGGCGGCGGCGGCATAAGAGTCGTCGACGATCGGCACACCGTACTCCTTGAGGATCGCATCGATCTCGGCACGGTTGGCGTCGATCAGTTCTTCGACCTTCTGCTTCCAGTCGCGTTCGCCGTAGCGCACGCCCATCGCCATCTGATAGTCGAACTTGACACCCTGCTCCGATTTCAGTGGGACGACTTCGAGCTGCGGGGATTTGATCCGCTGCGCAAAGTAGCCGCCAATCGGGCCCCAGACAATCGCGGCATCGATCTTTCCGGCAGCGAGGTCCTTCTCGATGATTTCGCCAGGGAACTGCGCCGGGTCGGCATTCATCGTGCGGTAGGGCACGCCTTGATCGACCAACTCGTGCCTGGCGAGCCAGTCCGAGGCGGGCGACCGGTCGTAAATGCCAATCCGCAAGCCCTTCAACTTGGCAGGATCGAGCTTGAGGAAATCGTCGCCGGAATGAACGCCGTCCATGCCCTTGCCTTTGGCGAAAACAAGAGCGTACGTCGAATGGTAGTAAGGCTTCGTGACCGCCACCTGATCGAAGCCGACGGGCACGCCCATGACGATATCGCAGGGATAGTCTTCGCCCGGCACCTTGAATTTCAGCGTGTTGCGAATGAAGGCCAGCCGCTGGGGAAACGAGTAGTAAGTCACTGGCAAACCGAGCGATTTGCCGAACACTTCCGCAATCTTGTTTTCGATGCCTTCGCCGGCGATATTCGAAAACGGCAGATTGTTCGGATCCTGACAAACCCGCAGCGCCGTGCGATCGGCAGGCTTGTCCTGTGCTTGCGCAATGGCGGTTGCGCACAGCAATGCGCAAAAAACAATGGATTTGAATTTCATGGGTCAACGATTCACTGGTGCGCCAACAGAAAGAGATGACGGCCTCGCGGCGGTCATCTCCTCATTCACGATTCGCGGTAGAAAAACGTCATCGAAATGACGTCTTCGCTGCGACACCGTATTTCAGTTCGGCAGTGCAAAAACTGTCAACGAACCACCGAGCTCGGTGTACTTGGCGAGATCCTTGTAGCCACCGACCGCACCGAGGCCGTCCTGCGGCTTGTCGAGGCCTGCCGCCATCCCGATTCCAGCCCAGCCGCCGATCCCGGAGAACACACCGAGATACTGCTTGCCCTTGTGTTCATACGAGAACACGTTGCCGATGATCCCCGATGGCGTTTTGAACTTGAACAGCTCCTTGTTGATATCGTTCTTGTCGACGCACTTGAGGTAACCCTCGAGCGTGCCGTAACACGACAATCCGCCCGCCGTGTTCAATACACCACTCCACACCGAGAACTTTTCGGGGTGGGTCTGCTCGATTTTGCCGGTACCGGCATTCCAGGAAATGAAGTTACCCATCCCGCCGTGGCTACCGGGCGACGGATACATCGAGAGCGTTGCGCCCACATACGGCTGGCCAGCCGTGTATTCGACCTTGAATGGCTCGTAGTCCATGCAGACATGGTTGGTCGGTACATAAAAGAGTTTCGTTTCAGGATCGAAAGCCGCCGGTTGCTGGTCTTTCGTGCCCAAAGCCGCGGGGCAAATACCCTTGCTGTTCACGTCGGGGCCATTCTCAGCCGTCGAATACTTGGACACCACTTGCGGCCGACCCGACTTCATGTCGATGTTGGTCGCCCAGTTCACCGTGGGGTCGTACTTTTCCGCCACGAGCAACTCGCCGGTCACCCGGTCGAGCGTGTAACCGAATCCGTTCCGGTCGAAGTGCACGAGTGCCTTGGTCGGCTTGCCCTTGACGTCGATGTCCGCCAGGATCATCTCGTTGACGCCGTCGAAGTCCCATTGGTCGAACGGTGTCATCTGATAGGCCCACTTGGCCTCGCCGGTGTCGACATCGCGGGCGAAGATCGTCATCGACCACTTGTTGTCGCCGGGACGTTGCGCGGGGTTCCAGGTCGACGGGTTACCCGTGCCGTAGTACATCAGGTTGGTGTCTTTGTCGTAGCTGAACCAACCCCATGTCGTGCCGCCACCGATCTTCCACTGGTCGCCTTTCCAGGTCTTGAGCGAGGAATCCTTGCCGACCGGCGCCATCTTTCCGTCGGTCCAGGTCATCGTCTTTTCGGGACTCACGAGCATTTCTTCGTCGGGGCCGACGCTGTAGGCCTTCCAGGCTTGCTTGCCGGTGTTGATGTCGTACGCGACTATGAAGCCACGCACTCCCCACTCGCCGCCACTGATGCCGGTGATGACCTTGTCTTTGAAGATATGCGGTGCGTTGGTGTTGACCGCGCCGGTCTTCGGATCGCCGTTCTTCACGGTCCAAACGACTTTGCCTGTCTTCCCGTCGAGCGCGACCAGATTGCTGTCGGCTTGCTGCAGGAACACCTTGCCTTCGGCATACGCAACGCCGCGATTGACGGTGTCGCAACACATTTGCGGTATGACTGCTGGATCCTGCTTCGGCTCGTATTTCCAGACGATCTGCTGGGTGTTCAGGTCGATTGCAAACACCTTGTTGGGAAACGGTGAGTGCAAATACATCATGTCGCCAATGACCAGGGGCGACCCTTCATGGCCGCGCAACACACCGGTCGAAAAGGTCCACGCGACCTGCATCTTGCCGACGTTCTCCTTGTTGATCTGGTCGAGCTTGCTGTAGCGATGGTTGGCCATATCGCCGGCCTGCATCGCCCAGTTTTTCGAGTCGGCAATATTCTTTTCGACGTCCGCATTCGCGAGCGCAAAAGCCGGCGCAGCAAGAAGCGCGACAGCTAGAAGGCGCGAGGGCCGCCAGCCGGAAATTCCTGAAAATCGCATCGGTGTCTCCATCAAAATTATTGAACCGGCGAAACGCACCGCGCATCACGCGTGCCGGAAGTCGTCTCACGCAGCCGTTTATACGCCGTGTACTTTTTCGCAGCACAGGGAATACCCTGAACGGTCAGAGATAGCGAAACGCTCCTACGATCAAGCCTGCCGGAGGCAACACGATCCGGATTGCAACTCAACATTCAAAGAGGTTCCAATGAAAACCAAAGCCGCTGTCGCATGGAAGTCCGCTGCGCCCTTGTCCATCGAAACCGTCGACCTCGAAGGACCGAAAGCTGGCGAAGTGCTGGTCGAGATCAAGGCGACCGGCATTTGCCACACCGATTACTACACGCTCTCGGGCGCCGACCCTGAAGGCATCTTTCCCGCCATCCTCGGCCACGAAGGCGCAGGCATCGTCGTCGACGTGGGCCCGGGCGTGACGACCTTGAAAAAGGGCGATCACGTCATTCCGCTCTACACGCCCGAATGCCGCCATTGCAAATTCTGCCTCTCGCGCAAAACCAACTTGTGCCAGCAGATTCGCGGCACACAGGGCAAGGGCCTCATGCCCGACGGCACCTCGCGCTTCAGCATGGACGGCAAGCCGATCTTTCACTACATGGGCACCAGCACGTTCAGCAACTACACCGTGGCTGCCGAAATTTCGCTCGCCAAGATTCGCGAAGACGCGCCCTTCGACAAGGTCTGCTACATCGGTTGTGGGGTCACGACCGGCATCGGCGCGGTGATCTTCACGGCCAAGGTCGAAGCCGGCGCCAACGTGGTGGTGTTCGGCCTCGGCGGCATCGGCCTCAACGTGATCCAGGGCGCGAAGTTGGTCGGCGCCGACAAGATCATCGGCGTCGACTTGAACCCGGCGCGCCAGGAGATCGCGCGAAAATTCGGCATGACGCACTTCATCAACCCGAAAGATCATGAGAACGTCGTCGACGCGATCGTGCAGCTCACCGACGGCGGCGCCGACTACAGCTTCGAGTGCATCGGCAACACCAAGGTCATGCGGCAAGCGCTCGAATGCACGCACAAGGGCTGGGGCCGCAGCATCATCATCGGCGTGGCCGAAGCCGGTGCCGAAATCTCGACGCGCCCGTTCCAGCTCGTGACGGGCCGCAAATGGGAAGGCACGGCGTTCGGCGGCGCGCGCGGCCGCACCGACGTGCCCAAGATCGTCGACTGGTACATGGAGCACAAAATCAACATCGACGACTTGATCACGCACACGATGCCGCTCGACAAAATCAACGAGGGCTTCGAATTGATGAAGCGCGGCGAGTCGATCCGTGGAGTGGTGCTGTATTGAAGACTCGGCCGTGACACGCATGGGACCGCTGCGCCGCGCTGCAGCGGGAGTGCTCGACGTGGCGTACTTCGAAGCCGGCCCCGCCCACGGCGCGCCCGTGTTTCTCATGCATGGGTTTCCCTACGACATCCATGCTTACGCCGAAGTGGCGCCGATGCTGGCTGAGGAAGGCTGTCGGGTCATCATTCCGTTCCTGCGCGGTTTTGGCGAAACCTACTTTCTGAGCGCCGACACCCCACGCTCCGGCGAGCAGGCGGCGCTCGGCGCCGACCTTCTCGCGCTCATGGATGCATTGGAGTTGCCGCGCGCGGTGTTGGCGGGTTATGACTGGGGCGGTCGCGCTGCCTGTGTGGTTGCGGCGCTTTGGCCTGCGCGTTGTGCTGGCCTCGTTTCGTTCAACAGCTACAACATCCAGGACATCGCGCGCGCCATGGAACCGGCCGATCCTCGCAACGAAATGCGCTGTTGGTACCAGTTCTACTTTCACGCCGAACGCGGCGCGGCCGGGCTGCGCAAAAACCGGGCAGCGCTTTGCCGCCTTTTGTGGACTTCGTGGTCGCCGGGCTGGCACTTCGACGACGCGACATTCGCACGCAGCGCAGCCGCGTTCGAGAATCCGGATTTCATCGACGTGGTCATCCACTCGTACCGGCATCGCTACGGTCTCGTCGCAGGAGACCCGGCCTATGCGCTTTTGCAGGACAAGCTCGCGGCGTTGCCCCCGATCGGCGTGCCCGCCATCACCTTCGATGGCGCCGATGACGGCGTGATGCCGATCGAAGGCTCGGCTCACCACGCGAGCCACTTCACCGACGCCCGCGTGCACCGCGTGGTGCCTGGCTGCGGCCACAACATGCCGCAGGAGGCGCCGCGTGTGTTCGCCGACGCGGTTCTCGAACTCATTTGAAAGGTTTCAGGATGACCGACGCGATCAAGCCGCTTTCCGAGCATCGCTGCCATGGCGGAACGCAACGTTTTTGCGAACACGATTCGCGTGAAATCGGATTGCCGATGCGCTTCTCCGTTTTTTTGCCGCCGCAAGCAGCGCACGACAAGGTGCCGGCCTTGCTGTACCTGGCGGGCCTCACCTGCAACGAAGAAACTTTCATGACCAAGGCCGGCGCGCAGCGGTTGGCGGCCGAGCGCGGCCTGGCCCTGATCGCGCCCGACACCAGCCCGCGTGGCGAAGCGACCAAGGTCGCCGGCGCCACCGAGAGCTGGGACTTCGGCATCGGCGCCGGCTTTTATCTGGACGCGACCGAAGCGCCCTGGGCAGCGCATTGGCGAATGGAAAGCTGGCTCATGCGCGAACTGCTGCCGCTGGTCGGCGATGCATTTGCGATCGATTTGGAGCGGCTCGGCATCTTCGGCCATTCGATGGGCGGCCATGGCGCGCTGACGCTCGCGCTGCGCCATCCGGGCCGCTTCAAATCGCTCTCGGCTTTCGCGCCGATCTGCGCACCTGCCCGTTGCCCGTGGGGCGAAAAGGCGTTCGGCCGCTACCTGGGCGCCGACCGCGCGCGCTGGCAAGAACACGATGCGAGCGCACTGATGCAGAAGCAAGCGGCTGCGCCCTACCCTGCCGGCATTCTGGTCGACCAGGGACTGGCCGATCAGTTTCTCGCCGAGCAGTTGCATCCGCATTTGTATGAAGAAGCCTGCGCCGAAGTCAGCCAGCCTTTGACGTTGCGCCGCCACGAGGGCTACGACCACAGTTACTGGTTCATTCAGAGCTTCATGAGCGACCACGTAGCGCACCACGCGTCGGTCCTGCTGCCCTGAAGCAACGCGGCATTAGCTATCTTTTTAGTAGCTGTTACCGCACGTCCAGCGGGCGTTTCAAGCACTTTTTTCTTGAAATCCACAGATGCCGATTTGCCTTGAATCCGGCGCCCGCAGAGCCCGGATCCAAGGCGTGATGAAACCGCACCGCTGGCACAATGGCGGCGACTGCACGAGCCGCTTCGCCCACCGAATCCATTGAACTCCTCCGACCATAAATTCGTCTGGCTCGACTTCGTTCGTGGATTGAGCGCGATCGCGGTATGCGCGAGCCATCTGCGCGTGGCGACGTTGGTCGACTACGGCAAGCTCGAAGGCGCGTCGGTGCTTCAACAGGCTTTCTACATGGCCACCGGGCTCGGCCATCAGGCGGTGATGGTCTTCTTCGTGCTGAGCGGCTTTTTCGTCGGTGGCTCGGTGCTGCGCAGCGGCGCCGATTTCAACGCCGGCCGCTATGCGCTCGCCCGGCTTTCGCGCCTTTGGGTGGTGTTGCTGCCGGCGTTGCTGTTCACCGCGCTCGTCGATCACATCCTGGCCGGCGCGGCGCCGCAGGTGCTGGATGGCGGCTACAACCCGATCTGGAATTCGGGTCCGCCGTCGGCCGCCGAATATTCAGGAAGCTGGTCGACTTTCGTCGGCAATCTGGTGTTTTTGCAGACCATCACCTTGCCGGTGTTCGGCACCAACGGACCGCTCTGGAGTCTGGCCAACGAGTTTTGGTACTACGTGCTATTTCCGCTTGGAACGGTGGCACTGGGCTGGTCGGTTCACGAAGGCAACGGCGCCACGATGGCGCGCGTCGCAGCCGCAGCGCTGATCATCGCCATTCTGGTCTGGCTGCCGAATCACATCCGGCTCGCGTTTCCGATCTGGCTGCTGGGGCTCGTCGTCTACTTCAGCCGCGGCCGGTTGTCGACGCGGGCGCGCCATCTGGCGCTCGGTATCGGGCTGATCTCATTCGCCGCCGCGCTGGGTTTCAGCAAACTGATCGGGCTGCAGGCGCGGCTGCACGTGTCGACCGATTTGACCGATCTGGCCGTCGGCATCGCGTTTTGCGTGCTGTGTGTCGCGCTCGCCAACCTGCCGCAGGCGAAACGACCTGATTCGAAGTTCGCCCGCGTGAGCCACGGAATTTCCGCGTTTTCGTACTCGCTCTACCTCGTGCACTTTCCGCTGGTCGCGTTGATCGGCGCGCTTGTCTATGGCCAGGATCGTTTGCAGCCGAACGGGATCGGCCTGCTGCATTTCACCGGCTGGCTCGCGGTGTTGCTCGCGGCCGGGGTTGTGTCGTGGTGGCTGTTCGAACGCCGCACCGACACGGTTCGCCGCTTTGTCGCGGGAATGTTCAAACAGCGATCGCGGGTCAGCGAGCGTTGAGCGCGCGCGACGCCGTCTCGATGATTCTGTGAGCAGCTTCGTCGACAACCTCGATGCGGTGTTCGCCCGCTTCGGGCCGATCGAAAGCCGACGTATGTTCGGCGGCCACGGCATCTACCATGACGGCCGCATGTTCGCGCTGGTCGCGTCCGATCGGCTCTACCTGAAGACCGACGATCTCGATCGCCTTAATTTCGAAGCGCTCGGGCTGCCCGCATTCGAATTCACGCAGCGCGACAGGCGGGTCCAGACCTCTTACCGAGAGGCGCCGGCCGTAATCTTCGAAGACCCGAACGAAGCCGCGCTCTGGGCCCGACGCGCATTCGAGGCCGCCTTGCGTTCGGGAAGCAAGACACCAACGCCCGCGGCCCGGCAATCGCAACCGCCGCGAACGCCGCTACCGCCGCTACCTCTGCCACCCGATCGCGAGCAGATCGCCGCGTTGCCCTTGTTCGACGGGCTCGGCCCGCAATCGATCGAGCGCGTGGCCAGCGCGGGTGAGGCCGAACGCGCGTTTGCCGCTGTGCAGCGCGAGCAGGTCGTGGGTTTCGACACCGAATCGAAGCCGACTTTCGTGAAGAACGAGGTTTCCGCTGGACCGCACACCGTGCAGTTCGCCTCGCTCGATCGGGCGTGGGTTTTTCAGTTGCACGACGCTGCATGCCGTGATGCGGCGGCGCAACTGATCGCATCGACGCAGCTTCTGAAAGTCGGCTTCGGCCTCGCGACGGATCGATGCCAGATCCTTGCCAAACTCGGCGTCGAATTGCGCAATGTGCTCGACCTCGACACCGTGTTCCGCCGCCGCGGTTATCGCCAATCGATCGGTGTCAAGACCGCGGTCGCGCTGGTTTTCGAACAGCGCTTCGTCAAATCACGCAAGCAGACCACGTCGAACTGGGCCAGCCGGTCTTTGACCGAAGCCCAGTTGCGCTATGCGGCCAACGATGCGTATGCGGCGATGCGGGTGTTCGATGCACTCGGCGATGAGGCAAGGCAGTGAATGGACCGAAATTCCGATCGATGCTGACATCTCAATGCTATTGATTTAATAGCTGTCTGCGCACGTCCCACGGGCATTTCAGCCATTTTTTTATTGAAACCCTTCGCGCAGATTCGGCGCCGCGTGCATCTTCTGCGCGCGACCGCCACAATGCCTGAACCTCACCGCCGCACGCTTCGATACGCGGCGCGCACCCTACGAAAGGCACGCCATGAAGTCAAACGACGACAACTCCGCCAAGAGCGATTTCGGCCTGATCGGTTTGGCCGTGATGGGCCAGAACCTGGTTCTGAACATTGAGAGCCGCGGCTTCAAGGTCAGCGTTTTCAACCGAACGACCGAGAAGACCGACGAATTCGTTGCCGAAAACAAGAACAAGAAGATCGTCGGCTGCGACACCCTCGAAGCCTTTGTTGAAAGCCTCGCCAAGCCCCGCAAGATTCAGATCATGGTGAAAGCCGGCGCGCCGGTCGACGACGTGATCGAGCAACTCATCCCCCTGCTCGACAAGGGCGACATCCTGATCGACGGCGGCAACAGCCTGTACACCGAAACCGATCGGCGCGAAGCCTATCTGGCCGACAAGGGTCTGCGCTTCATCGGCGCCGGCGTCTCGGGCGGCGAGGAAGGCGCGCGCAAGGGCCCGTCGATCATGCCGGGCGGACCAGCGTCGAGCTGGGATGAGATCAAGCCGATCTTCGAGGCGATCGCCGCCAAGGTCGACGGCGAGCCCTGCGTGATCCACATCGGCCCCGGCGGCGCGGGCCACTACGTGAAGATGGTGCACAACGGCATCGAATACGGCGACATGCAATTGATTTGCGAGGCCTACAACCTGTTCAAGAGCGCGGGTTTTTCCAACGACGAGATGGCCGCGATCTTCGAGGAATGGAACGAGGGCGACCTGCAGAGCTACCTGATCCAGATCACCGGCAAGGCATTGCGCCAACAGGATGATGAGAGCGGCGGCGCGCTCATCGACGTCATACTCGACAAAGCCGGCCAAAAAGGCACCGGCCGCTGGATGCTGATCAACGCGGCCGAGAACGCCGTGGTCGTCAGTACGATCAACGCCGCGGTCGAAGCGCGTGTTCTCTCGTCGCAAAAGAAGCAGCGCGTCGCGGCGAGCAAACAATTGCACGGCCCGACATCGAGCCTTGAAAAAGCCAAGTCGGAGTTGGTCGACAAGGTCCGCGATGCGCTCTACGCCTCGAAAATCGTGAGCTACACCCAGGGCTTCGACCTGATGAAGGTGATGAGTAAAACGAAAGACTGGAAGCTCGATTTCGGCGCCATCGCATCGATCTGGCGCGGCGGCTGCATCATCCGCGCGCGCTTTCTGAACCGCATCACCGACGCCTACAAGGACGATCCGCAACTCGTCAACCTGATGCTCGCGCCCTTCTTCGAAGAAGTGCTCAACCGCACCCAACAGAACTGGCGCGAGGTCGTCGCGCTGGCTGTGACGAGCGGCATTCCTGTGCCGGCCTTCAGCGCGTCATTGGCCTACTACGACAGCTACCGCGCCGAGCGGCTGCCCGCGAACCTGCTGCAAGCACAGCGCGATTTCTTCGGTGCCCATACCTACGAGCGCACCGACAAACCCGAAGGCGAGTTCTTCCACACCGAATGGCCGGAGGTGATCGAGTAGGCTCGACTCGAGCGTTACAACGCTCTTTTTTTGATAGCTGTGTGCGCATGCCGGTCGGGCGTTTCGGTCACTTTTCATTCGTGGGTTCAAGTACGAAGTGCAACGTCCCATAAAGCGGGTGGGCCAAGCGTGCTTAGGATGCGTTTTTTGACCTACCAGAGTCTGAAAGACGCACGATGCCCTATACCCACTTGACCCGGGAAGAACGATATCAAATTGCTTTGCTGCGCGATCAGCAGTGGAGCTTTGCACGCATTGGTCAGGCGCTTGGCCGAAGCACCTCGACCATCGCACGAGAGGTTTTGCGCAACGCTCAAGGCGCCCGCTACCGGGCCGATGCTGCGCACGACACAGCCCTGCAGCGCCAGAGCCAGCGGCGCAATGCCCGCCAGTTCACCGCCGGGCAATGGGCGCATGTGGATGCCTACGTGCGCCTGGGACTGTCGCCCGAGCAGGTGCGCGGTCGGCTTTACGCCGAGGCGGCGATGTCCATCAGCTGCGAGAGCGTCTACCAGCACATCTACCGCAACAAGGCTGGTGGAGGCGATCTGGTGGGCCATTTGCGCTGCCAAAAGACGCGGCGCAAGCGCTACGCCAGCGGGCGCGAGCGCCGGGGGGTGCTTAAAAACCGCATCGGCATCGAGCAGCGCCCGGCCATCGTGGACAGCCGCAGCCGCCTGGGAGACTGGGAGGGCGATACGGTCATCGGCAAAGGCCACCAGGGCGTATTGGTCACGCTGGTGGAGCGCAAGAGCCGCTACGCGCTGGCGCGTGAGTTGCCCTGCCGGGAGGCGTCTTTGGTGAGCCAGGCGATCATCGAGTTGCTGCGCCGGCACAAGCAGTGCTGCCACACGTTGACCTTGGACAACGGCAAGGAGTTTGCCGAGCACGAGTTCATTGCCCAATGCCTGGGGGCCGAGGTGTACTTCGCGCGCCCCTATCACTCATGGGAGAGAGGCTCCAGCGAGAACACCAACGGGTTGCTCAGGCAATACTTCCCCAAACAAATGAGTCTGCTCAAGGTCAGCCGCGATGAGGTCAACGACGCCATCCATCTGCTCAACCATCGGCCTCGCAAATGCCTGGGATACAAAACCCCGCACGAGGTGTTCTATGACCTGGAAATGCAGCCACTTACACTCACTAGCGTTGCGCTTTGTACTTGAATCCAAGATTTAAATCTTGCGCGGCCGACCCGCTGCGTTGCCCTGCGCTTCATCACGATCGCCCAGTTCAGAAAAGCCAACCCTGGCCCGCCGAACCCGGCGCGCGGAACGCTTCCAGGTCCATTGGAATCCGGTCTCGTCCATAGCCGATCCGCCGCGTCGCCCGGTCGAAGCGCTGGCCGATGAGCTCGGCCCAGACGCCGCTGCCTTTCATGCGCGTTGCAAAGTCGGCGTCGTAGTCCTTGCCGCCGCGCATCTCGCGAATTCGCGCCATGATCCGCGCCGCGCGATCGGGGTTGTGCAGTTCGAGCCATTGTTTGAACAGCGGCGCCACCTCCCACGGCAGCCGGATCACGGTGTAGAAAGCCTGCCGCGCGCCTGCATCCCACGCGGCTGCGAGCACCTGCTCCATGTCGTCGGTGACGAACGGAATCTGCGGCGCGACGCTGACGCCGACCGGCACGCCCGCTTCGGCCAGGGTGCGGATCGTGCGGAGGCGCCGATGCGGCGCGGCGGCGCGCGGTTCGAGCTTGCGCGACAGTTCGGCATCGAGCGTGGTCACCGTGACGTAGACCGCTGCGAGCCGATCGGCCGCCATCGGCGCGATCAGGTCGAGGTCGCGCTCGACGCCGCTCGACTTGGTGACGATGGAGAACGGATGGCGCGCCTCGCGAAGCACTTCGAGAACCGCGCGCGTCAGCTTGAGTTCGCGCTCGATCGGCTGGTAGGCGTCGGTCGCGGTGCCGATCGCGATCTGGCTCGGCCGGTAGTTGCGCTTGCCCAGCTCCGCGCGCAGCACTTCGGCGATGTTGCGCTTGGCGATCAATTTCGTTTCGAAATCGAGGCCTGGCGACAGGTTCAGGTAACTGTGGGTCGGCCGCGCGAAGCAGTAGATGCAGCCGTGCTCGCAGCCGCGATACGGATTGAGCGACCGGTCGAACGGAATGTCGGGCGAGTCGTTTTCGCCGATGACCGACTTCACGTCCTCGAAGCGCACCTCGGTCGCTGGCGGCGGCGGCGCGTCGGCCGATGCGTCTTGCAACGTGCCCCAGCCGTCGTCGAAATCGGTCCGGCTGTCACGCTCGAAGCGGTGCGCCATGCGCGAAGCGGCGCCTCGGCCTTTGATGGCGGCGAGCGGAATCAGAACATCGGCCATGGCATCCAGAATACTGTGTTTTTGATCAGCTCTTTGGATTTCTTTATTTCTTTCTTGACAGAAGTAATAGAAAGGATAATCTTGCGTCATGCAACTGACCGATCTGCAACGCAAATTCGTTCTGCACTGGGGAGAAATGGGCACCAGTTGGGGCGTGAATCGCACGGTGGCGCAGATCCACGCACTGCTGTTCATCCACGGCAAGCCGATGAACGCCGAAACCCTGTCCGAGACGCTAGCCGTCGCGCGCTCGAACGTCAGCAACAGCTTGAAGGAATTGCAGTCGTGGAACCTGGTGCGCCTGACCCACGAACTGGGCGATCGGCGCGATTATTTCGAAACCAGCGTCGATGTCTGGGCACTGTTTCGCACGGTCGTGCGCGAGCGCAAGGAGCGGGAATTCGATCCGACGGTGCGGCTGCTGCGCGAACTCGTCGCCAGCCCCGATTTCGAGCGCGAAAGCGCCGATGCGCAAGACCGCATCCGGGCCACGATGGAGTTGATGGGCAAGCTCTCGATCTGGGCCGACGAAATGCTGCGCCTCTCTCCCGGAACGCTCGACAAGGTGCTGTCGCTCGGCGCCAGCGTGCAGCGCTTCGTGCGCGGCGGGAACGTCGTCGACGGCGGCGCAAGCGGCAAGCCCGTTGCGCCGCGCGAAGACGCTGGCGATCGCAGCGACGACGACCAGCGTCGTCCACCGATGATGTGATCATTCGGACTTTTTTTACCTAGTTATTTCTGTTTATACTGAAATACCGAAAGAAACCGTAGCATGTCCTTCGCATATTTTGAGACAGGCCGAGCCGGATTAGCCGGCGCCTCGATCCCCGCCTTGCAACGCCGCCCGGAGACTGGGGGCCCAGTTCGTTATGCCACCGATGATTTGGTGCCAAATCAGCCCGAAACCCTTGGGGGGCAAGCGCAGACAGCTATCAAAGAAGTAGCTAATCGAATCACTGCTCACGACACACAGGCCTATTTCGCCGAAGTTGCCGAGGACTACCGCGCCTGGAGCCCCGGCTACAACATGCATTTTGGATTCTGGAAATGGGGTGCCAACCCGTTCCGCCGCGAAGGCATGCTGGTCGAAATGAACCGCGTCGTCGGCCGCGCACTGCGCGTGGACGCCAACGCGCCGGCGTGCGTGGTCGATCTGGGCTGCGGCGCTGGCGCCACCGCGCGCACCCTTGCGACCGAGCGCGCCGCGTTGCATGTGGTTGCCGTGAGCAACGTCGCGGTCCAGCACCGGATCGGCAAGACACTCGATGCATGCGCCGGCGTCACCGATCGCATCGCCCATCTGCAAGGCGATTTCAACCGCACCGGGTTGCCCGCCGCGCAAGCCGATGGCGTCTATGCAGTCGAAAGCGCCTGCTATGCGACGGGTGCCGAGAAGCGCGACTTCATCGCCGAAGTCGCGCGCCTTCTCAAGCCCGGCGCACGGTTGGTGGTGGCCGACGGCTTTTTGATCAGGAAGGAACCCGGCCGGGCCGCCGGCTGGCTGCATCGGCTCTGGGCCGACAGCTGGGCCGTGCCGACATTGGCGCGGCGTGATGCTTTCGTCGCCGCGCTCGAAGCGCAAGGCTTCGCGGACGTGCAAGTGCGTTCGTTGCGCTGGCGGATCGCGCCGAGCGCTTTGCATGTGCCCTGGCTCGCGACCCGTTTTGCCGTCGGCGCGCTGTGGAAGGCGCGCGGCCGGTTGTCCCCCTGGCGGCGCAAGCACATCGTGGCGCGCTATTGCGCATTGGCGCTCGGCCTGTTCTGGCGCGATTTCGACTATTGCATGGTGACGGCGACGCGCGCGCCGGGCTCGCGTGCCGAACCGGAGGCGACGCAATGAACCGCGATCTGAACGCCGATCCGCCGCCGCTGCCGGCCTTGGCGCTTTCAGCCGACGCCGATGCGCCACGGCGCCGCCTGCCCTTCTCCAAATGGCAGCCGTTCCTGTGCGGCGCGGGCGCCGCATTTGGCTTGCGCCTGCTGTTCAGTGGCATGCCGGGTCAACGGTATTCGGCGATGCTTGGCGCGTTCATCTATCTGGTGCCCGTGCTGTGCGGCGCCGTCACGGTCTATGTTGCCGAGCGCAGCGAACGGCGAAGTTGGGGCTACTACATCGTCGCGCCGTGGGTCGCGACCGCGCTCTTCGTGTCCGGCACCTTGCTGGTCTACATCGAGGGCATCATCTGCGCGATCGTGATCGTGCCGATGTTCGCCACCATGGGCAGCCTCGGCGGGCTCGTGATGGGCATGGTTTGCCGCGTCACCAACTGGCCGAAACAGGCGATCTACAGCTTCGCGATGCTGCCGCTGGTACTCGGCGCGCTCGAACCGATGCTGCCCGAGCCCGACCTCTATTCGGCGACCACGCGCACGCTCTTCGTCGCCGCACCGCCCGAGCGCATCTGGCACGAACTGAACGATGTGCAAAACATACGCCCGGGCGAGGTCGGCGACGCGTGGGCCTGGCGCATCGGTGTGCCGATGCCAGTGGCCGGCGTGACCGAGCAGACACCTGAAGGCCAGGTCCGCAAATCGACCTGGCAAAAAAACGTGCATTTCGACGAGCTGGTCACCGAATGGTCGCCACCACACCGGTTGCGCTGGCGCTACCGCTTCAAGCCCGATTCATTTCCGGAAGGTGCCCTGGACGACCACGTGCTCATCGGCGGCCACTACTTCGACCTGCAAGTTACCGCCTATACCTTGACGCCGCAGCCCGGCGGCACCGCGTTGACGCTCGATGTGCGCTGGCGCGTGAGCACCCGATTCAACTGGTACGCGAACCGGGTTGCGCAGTTCCTGCTCGGCGATTTCTCGGAGCAGATTCTCGGTTTCTACAAATTGCGCAGCGAGGCGGTCGACCCAACGTGACCAGGGCGATGGCGCACCGGGTCAAAATGCCGCATGCCGCGCGGCCCCGAAAACCTCTACGACCATTACCACGC
This sequence comes from Variovorax sp., assembly GCA_965218415.1. Taxonomy (GTDB): domain Bacteria; phylum Pseudomonadota; class Gammaproteobacteria; order Burkholderiales; family Burkholderiaceae_C; genus Variovorax. Next base: position 1,145,803 of record CBDCKT010000003.1, on the reverse strand, counting down.
CCACGTCTATTTCGGCGCCGATACGCTCGCACAGGCGCAGCGGCTTTGCGCGCTGGCGGGCGAGCAACTGCCCGTGGCCGTCGGTCGCGTGCACGAGAAACCGGTCGGCCCGCATCCGCAATGGAGCTGCCAGCTCGCCTTCGATCGCGATGCGTTCGACCGGGTGATACCGTGGCTCGACACGCATCGCAACGGGCTCGACGTACTCGTTCATGGGCTCACCGGCGACGACCTCGCCGACCACACCGAGCACGCGATGTGGCTCGGCAACGAGGCGACGCTCGATTTGCGGATGTTGATGCGCTGATGCTTCTCGCATCGCCGTTTCAAATGAAAAAGGCCTGAAACGCCCGTCTTGCATGCGCAGTCAGCTATTGTTTTTATAGCGTCACAGAATCGGATGAACCCGTCATGACGGCTCTTCGTCGGCCGGCCAGTCGCGGATGTAGGCCTTGAGCATCTTGTTCTCGAAGTCCTGGCTGTCGACCACCGCCTTGGCCACGTCATAGAAGCTGATCACGCCCATCAGCACCTGCGCGTCCATCACCGGCATGTAGCGCGCATGGCGCAGGAGCATGATGCGACGGGTTTCGTCGAGCTCGGTTTCCGGAGAGCAGCTCACAGGGTGATCGTCCATCGCCGAGCGAACCGTGCTGCTGCCGACAGCGCCGCCGTTTTGCGCCAGCGCGTTGATCACCTCGCGAAAGGTCAGCATGCCGACCAGTTGCCCGCCTTCCATCACGATCAGCGAGCCGATGTCTTTTTCGGCCATGGTCTGCACCGCCTCGCCGAGCAATGCATCGGGCTTGACGGTGAACAGGGTGCCGCCCTTGACGCGCAGGATGTCGCTGACTTTCATCGTGATGTTCCGGAAGTTGCTGCGATCGCGAATTTAATATAGCCCACAATCAATTGCGGCAACAGCACCCTGTCGGTGTCGATCGCGCCACGAGGCTAAAGCGTGTTGCACGCATTGCGAAAGGATTTCATGCCCGGCTATTCCGACCCCGCTTTCGACACCCTCGCGCTGCATGCGGGCGCCGCACCCGATCCGGCCACCGGCGCGCGCGCGGTGCCGATTCACCTGACAACCTCGTTCGTGTTCGAGTCGAGCGACCATGCGGCCGCCCTGTTCAATCTCGAGCGCGCAGGCCATGTCTACAGCCGCATCAGCAACCCGACAAATGCTGTGCTCGAACAGCGCATCTCGGCGCTCGAAGGCGGCATCGGCGCCATCGCGACTGCCAGCGGCCAAGCTGCGCTGCACCTGGCGATCGCAACCTTGATGGGCGCCGGCAGCCACATCGTCGCCTCGACTGCGCTCTATGGCGGCTCGCAGAATTTGCTGCACTACACGATGCGGCGCTTTGGCATCGAGACCACCTTCGTCAAGCCGCACGACCTCGACCGCTGGCGCGCCGCGATCCGGCCCGAAACGAAATTGCTGTTCGGCGAAACCGTCGGCAATCCGGGGCTCGACGTGCTGGACATTCCGGCCGTCGCCGACATCGCACACACGGCTGCTGTGCCGCTGCTGGTCGATTCGACTTTGACGACGCCGTGGCTGGTCAAGCCTTTCGACCTCGGCGCCGACTTGATTTACCACTCGGCGACCAAGTTCCTGTCGGGCCACGGCACCGTGATCGGCGGGCTGCTGGTCGACGGCGGCAGCTTCGACTGGGAGCGACAGGTTGGCGGGTCGAGCAAATTTCCGGAACTCACGCAGGCCTACGACGGTTTCCACAACATGGTGTTCAGCGAGGAGAGCACGGTCGGCGCGTTCTTGCTGCGCGCGCGGCGCGAAGGCTTGCGCGACTTCGGCGCATCGATGAGCCCGCACACCGCGTGGTTGATCCTGCAGGGCATCGAAACCTTGCCGTTGCGGATGGCGCGGCACATCGAGAACACCCAGAAGGTCGTCGAATTTCTGGCCGCGCATCCTTTCGTCTCGCGCGTCGGCCATCCGCTGATGGAATCGCATCCGAGTCACGCGCTTGCCGAAAAAATCCTGCGGCTCGGTGCGAAAGGCGCCGGCGCGGTTTTCAGTTTCGACCTGAAAGGCAGCCGTGCGCAGGGCAAGGCCTTCATCGAAGCGCTGAAACTCTTCAGTCACCTCGCCAACGTCGGCGACTGCCGCAGCCTCGTGATCCATCCCGCGAGCACGACCCACTTCCGCATGAGCGACGAAGCGTTGGCTGGCGCGGGAATTTCGCAAGGCACGATCCGCTTGTCGATCGGACTCGAAGACGCGGCCGACCTGATCGACGACCTGAAGCGGGCGTTGAAGGCGTCGGAAAAAGCATCAGGAAGTGCCACAGAGCAGGCATCCACCAAGGTGGCCGCATGAACGTCGATGTCGACGGCCACCGCACCTATTGCTACACCGGTGGAAAAGCCTTCGATGCAGCGTTGCCGACCGTCGTTTTCATTCACGGCGTGCTCAACGACCACAGCGTCTGGATCCTACAAAGCCGCTGGTTCGCGAACCACGGCTTCAACGTGCTGGCGATCGATCTGCCGGGCCATTGCAAAAGCGAGGGCCCGCCACCCGAAAGCGTCGATGCCGCGGCGCGATTCGTGATCGCGCTGCTCGACGCGGCCGGCATCGAACGCGCGGCGCTGGTCGGTCACAGCTTCGGCTCATTGATCGCGCTCGAAGCCACGGCGCGCGCGCCCGAGCGAGTCACGCAGCTTGCGATGGTCGGCACGGCTTATCCGATGGCGGTATCGCCGGCGCTGCTCGAAGGCGCGCTGAACGATCCGCAGAAAGCGATCGCGATGGTCAACACCTTTTCGCACTCAATGATGGCACCGCCGCCCTCCTCGCTCGGCCCTGGCACCTGGCTTTACGGCGGCGCACGCGCGCTGATGCGGCGCGTGCTTGCGAGCAATCGCGACGCGAATGTTTTCCACATCGGTTTCAAGGCCTGCAACGACTATGCGGGCGGCGAGGCAGCGATCGAAAAAGTCACCTGTCCGGTCTTGTTCCTACTCGGTGAATCCGACCAGATGACACCGCCGCGGGCGATCGGCACCCTCAAGAAAAAGGCCTCGAATGCAAGCCTGGTCACAGTGAAGGCCGGCCACGCCCTGATGAGCGAAGCGCCGGACGCGGTGCTGTTCGCCTTGCGAGACTTTCTGACAGTACAGCGACAGGACGCCTGACACTACCGGGGCTGTCGCAGCACGAACGCACCGCGATCGGCTTCGATCCCGCGCAGCAAGGCTTCGACTTCCGGCTCGACAGCTTGCGCAGCCGGCAGCGCACTGAGCAACCGATCGAGCGTTTGCGCATGCGGCAACAGCGGCCCCAAAAAGCGCGTGCCATCGGCATCGACGATGAGCAAGGTCGGAAAGGTCTCGACATCGAAGGGGTCGGCCAGATCGGCATGGTCTTCGATATCGACCCATGCGAAGCGCGCATCGGGATGCGCTTTCGCCACCCGCTCGAACAATGGGCGATATTCGCGACAGGCACCGCACCAGTCGGCGCACAGGCAAATGACACGGCGCTGCGTGTGCGCATTGTCGTTGGTGTTGGCGTCGGTGGGAATCTGCGGAGCGGACACGGATAGCAGAGGTTGGATTTCGGTCGAAATCAGCGCGTCGGTATCATGCCATTTGACCTTTTCACCGCGCTCTTCAGCCTCTTTCGGAAACCCGAAATTCGATGAATTCCTTGCCTTATTCCTCTCCATCCGTCACTACCACCCGCTGGCTCGCCGTCGGCAGTCTGGTCGGCCTGATCGTGCTCGGGCTCGCATGGGAGCTCTGGCTCGCACCATTGCGCCCGGGCGGCTCATGGCTCGCGCTCAAGGTGCTGCCGTTGATCGTGCCGCTCGCGGGCTTGCTCAAGAGCCGCATGTACACCTACCGCTGGGTCAGCCTGCTGGTCTGGATCTATTTCACTGAAGGCGTGGTGCGCGGCTGGAGCGACGCGATGCCGCTCGGCCGGGCGCTGGCTGGCATCGAAATCGCGTTGTGCTTGCTGCTTTTCGCTGCTTGCGCCTGGCATGTGCGGCTGCGGCTCGCGGCGGGCAAGGCGCCTGCACAAACATCAGCGGCGGCGCTGCCATGAACCGGCTCGTCGGCCAATTGCACGAAGCGGTCGGAGCAGCCAATGTGCTGACCGACGGCGATCTGACTGGCTATGAGCAGGACTGGCGCAAACGCGAGCGTGGCAAGGCGCTTGCAGTGGTGCGTCCGGCCAATGCGCGCGAAGTGGCAAAGGTCATTCGCGCTTGTGCGGCGGCTGGCGCGTCGATCGTGCCGCAGGGCGGCAATACTGGATTGGTGGTTGGCTCAATCCCCGATGCGAGCGGGAGGCAAGTGCTCTTGAGCCTGAAGCGGATGAATGCAGTTCGTGAGATTGACAGCGCGAATCTTGCCGTGACGGTCGAAGCCGGATGTGTCTTGCAAGCCTTGCAGGAAGCTGCCGAAGCGTCCGACCTGCTCTTTCCGTTGAGCCTCGCGGCCGAAGGCAGTTGCACGATCGGCGGCAACCTCGGAACCAACGCGGGTGGCACGCAGGTGGTGCGCTATGGCAATACGCGCGATTTGTGCCTCGGCCTGGAAGTGGTCACCGCGCAAGGCGAGATCTGGGACGGGCTCTCGGGCTTGCGCAAGGACAACACGGGTTACGACCTGCGCGACCTGATGATCGGCAGCGAAGGCACGCTCGGCATCATCACCGCGGCGACAATGAAGCTCTATCCGCGTCCGGCCGCGCAGCTCACGGCCTGGGCGGCCTTGCCCTCGCTCGACGCGGCATTGCGATTGCTGGCACTGGCGCACCGGTATCTCGGCGCGGGACTGACGGGTTTCGAAGTCATGGGCCGGTTCGCATTGAGCCTTGTCGCCCGCCACTTCCCGCAATTGAAGGTGCCTTTCGCGGACGACGCGAATGGTGCCGACGCGTCGTTCGGCGTGCTGCTCGAAAACTCCGACAGCGAATCCGAGGCGCATGCGCGCGAGCGGCTCGAGGCGCTGCTCGCTGCCGCGCTCGACGACGGCTGCATCGCCGATGCCGTGGTCTCGGCCAGCTTGGCACAGGCGAAACAGCTCTGGCATGTGCGCGAATGCATTCCGCTCGCGCAGGCCGAGCAAGGGCTCAACATCAAGCACGATATTTCGATTCCGGTGTCGCGGATTCCGGCTTTCGTCGCCGCGACCGATGCGCTGCTCGCGCGCGAGATCGAAGGGGTGCGGCTGGTCAACTTCGGCCATCTGGGCGATGGCAACCTGCACTACAACGTGCAGGCGCCGGAAGGTGCCGACATCAAAACGTTCCTGCAAGCGCAGGAGGAACGGGTCAACACGATCGTCTACGACCAGGTCGCCCGGTTCGACGGCTCGATTTCGGCCGAGCACGGCATCGGCTCGCTCAAGCTGCACAAGCTCGAAAAGCACAAGTCGCCGGTCGCACTCGGCATGATGCGGGCGATCAGGCAGGCGCTCGATCCGGGAAATATTCTGAATCCAGGACGCGTGGTCACCATACAGGGCCTTTCCACGTAAAATATGCGCATGTTTCATGCGTAAGGAATGTACATATGTTTGCCCTGGAAAAGTCGCCCCGAAGGGCCACCAACTTGACGCTCAACGTCAAAGTTCTCGAAATGGCGCGCGAGTTGGGTATGAACATTTCGCAAACCGTCGATGGCTTGCTTGCCGAAGAAGTCAAGCGGCGCTATTGGGCAAAGTGGAAAGAAGACAACCAGGAAGCGATTGCCGCATACAACGCGCGGATCGCGAAGGACGGCATTCCGCTGGCCAAATACCGTACTTTCGCGCGCAGCCTCGGCAACGGCAGAAAGCCTTGAAATGGCGCGTTTCGACGTTTACGCCAACCCCGACCCAGCAGACCGCGCCAGCATCCCTTTCATGCTCGACGTCCAGAGCGACTTCCTCGAAGGACTCGACACCCGCGTCGTCGTGCCGTTATTTGCGAGCAAGCGCTTCCCGATTCGTTTGCGTAACCTGAATCCGCAGTTCGAGGTTAGCGGCAAGGCGGTTGTCATGGATACAGCATCGATCGGTGCCGTTCCCATGAGCGATTTGCGTCGCGCAGTCGCCAACGTTTCCGCCGAGCAGCTCTCTATCCAGGATGCGCTCGACACCCTCTTCGCCGGATACTGAGATCGACATGTTCTCGACGCATCCCGTCCGCTCCCAGTACGAAGACTTCATGCGCCATGTAGCCACAACCGGCGTGGCCAAAGCCGACCGCACCGGCACCGGCACGAAGAGCGTCTTCGGCTATCAGATGCGCTTCGATTTGCGTGAAGGTTTTCCGCTGGTCACGACCAAGAAGGTGCATCTCAAATCGATCATCGTCGAGCTCCTGTGGTTCTTGACCGGCTCGTCCGACAACCACTGGCTCACCGATCGTGGCGTCACGATCTGGGACGAATGGGCGCCTGAGAATGGCGACCTCGGCCCGGTATACGGCGTGCAATGGCGCAGCTGGCCGGCGCCCGACGGCCGCCATATCGACCAGATCGCCGAAGTTATCGCCACCCTTAAGTCGAACCCCGATTCGCGCCGCATCATCGTGAGCGCCTGGAACGTCGCCGACATTCCGAAGATGGCGCTCGCGCCTTGCCATGCGTTTTTTCAGTTCTATGTAGCGCCGCCACAGAACGACGGCGATCGAGGCCGACTCAGTTGCCAGCTCTATCAGCGCAGCGCCGACATCTTTCTCGGCGTGCCGTTCAACATCGCGAGCTACGCATTGCTCACGCACTTGGTCGCCCAGCAATGCGATCTCGACGTCGGCGATTTCATCTGGACCGGCGGCGATTGCCATATCTACGACAACCATGCCGAACAGGTCGTGCTGCAATTGAGCCGCGCGCCATACCCCTACCCCACCCTCGTGATTCATCGCAAGCCGGCATCGATCTTCGATTACCGCTACGAAGATTTCGAGATTCAGGATTACCAGCATCACGCGGCGATCAAGGCGCCGGTGGCGGTTTAACACAGCAGACATGCCGCGCGTCAACCTGATCTACGCCCGCGCCGCCAACGGCACGATCGGCAAGAACGGCGCCCTGCCATGGCACCTGCCCGAAGACCTCGCGCATTTCAAACGCATCACGGCCGGCGCGCCGGTCATCATGGGTCGCAAAACCTGGGATTCCCTGCCTGTGAGATTCAGGCCCCTGCCGGGGCGCGTCAACATCGTTTTGACACGGCAGAGCGATTGGGACCAAAAAGGCGCTCAGCGCTCACCCAGTCTGAGCGAGGCGCTGTCGATTTGTGAGCAAACCGAAGAAGTCTGGGTCCTCGGCGGTGCCGCGATTTTCGAGCAGGCCGTGCCACTCGCGCAGCGCGCCGTCGTGACCGAGATCGCGCAGAATTTCGACGGCGATACCTTCGCGCCGGTGCTCGGTGCCGAATGGCGCGCAACCGCGCGCGATGCGCAGGTGTCCGGCAGCGGCATGCGCTTCAGCTTCGTGACCTACGAAAGGCGTGCACCGTGAGCCATACGCAACTGCCGATCCCAACGACCAGGGATCGGCGCTGCTGGCATTCGAGCCAGGCCGCTCATCCTCTGCCGAAGGCCAACGCCTAAACTCGGCAATGTCGTCGAGAACCGATCTCCTTCTTGAAACCCCGCCATGAAAATCGTTGTTGATTCCGAGTCTCCCCCCGCCCATCACTCGACCTCGGCCGCGGCTGCCGGCACCGTGCTGGCGCGATTCAACATGATCGAGCAGCAGATTCGGCCCTGGGACGTGCACGACCTGGATGTTCTGGCGGTGCTGGCCAAGATCCGGCGTGAAGACTATCTGCCGCAGCAACACCGCGAACTGGCGTTCTTCGACATGGAGGTGCCGCTGCACGACCTGTCCAGCGAGCCTGAGGCCGGCCAATGCATGCTCGCGCCGAAAGTCGAGGCGCGCATGCTCAACGACCTCAAGGTCCAGCCGCACGAGAAAGTGCTCGAAATCGGCGCCGGTTCCGGCTTCATGGCTGCCATGCTTGCGCATCGCGCGCAAAGCGTGCTGACGCTCGAAATCGACGAAAAACTCGCCGCCTTCGCGGCCGACAACCTGCGCAAGAACGGCGTCGCCAATGCCGAAGTGCGCCGCGCCGACGGCAGCCAACCGCTCGCGAGCGGCGATCGCTTCGACGTGATCGTGCTCAGCGGCTCCGTCGCGATGGCGCCGAAGGCCTTGCTGGCCGCGCTCAACGTCGGTGGTCGGCTCGCTGCGATCATTGGTGAAGAACCGATGATGCGCACCAACTTCATCACCCGGCGCAGCGACAGCCAGTGGGAAACCGCCCAGCCCTGGGACACCGTTGCGCCGCGGTTGCTTCATTTCCCCGAAACGCCGAGCTTCGTTTTTTAAGGCGTGACGCTGCAGTGATCGACCAGATCAGCCCCGCCCAACTCGCGGCCTGGTTTGCGCTGGACGCAACAGCGCCCGCCGTACTGCTCGACGTGCGAGAGCCGCTTGAAATTCAGGCCGCGTGCGTTCGTCCCGATGGCTTTGCGCTGCACCACATCCCGATGAACGAAATTCCAGCGCGCCTGGCCGAACTCGATACAGATGCACGCATCGCCTGCCTGTGCCATCACGGCGCGCGTAGCCAGCGCGTGGCGATGTTTCTGGAACACAACGGCTTCGAGAACATCGCGAATGTCGCAGGCGGCATCGATGCGTGGTCGACGCAGCACGATGCGAACGTGCCGCGCTATTGATTCATTGACGCCGCAACGACTGCGCGATCCGATCGCGCTCGGCGCACGCTGGCAGCCTTCCCCGATGCATTCGCCACGCCCGCGCTCCTCGCTATCGCTCTGGATAGCGATTCTGGTTGGGCCGGTCGGGGCATTTGCGCCGCTGGCTCACGGTCAGAGCTTGATCGCGCTCTACCAGTCGGCACGCGACTATGACGCGCCATACCAAGCCGCTCGGGCTCAGTTCGAAGCCAATCTAGCCCGTGCCGAGCAGGCACGAGCCGGCGTTCTGCCAACGGTCGGCCTGAGCGCTGGCGCCTCGTATGCGAATGTCGACGTGGCCAGGTCGCAGGGCAGTGCGCGCGCAGGCTTTCCGTCGCAGAACGTCGGTGTCAACGCGACCCAGCCTATATACCGTCCCGCAAACTGGGCGACGTACGAACAAGGCCAGCGCCAGATCGGCGTAGCGCAGGCATTGCGCGACACCGCCGAGCAGGACTTGATCATCCGGATCAGCCAAGCGTACTTCGGCCTGCTCGCGGCGCAGGATACCCTCACCCTGGTGAGAGCGCAGGAAACCGCGGTGTCGCAGCAACTGGCCTCGGCCCAGCGCAACTTCGAGATCGGCACCGCGACCATTACCGATTCGCGCGAGGCGCAAGCCCGATTCGATCTGGTGCGTGCGCAAGAAATTGCTGCCGAGAACGATCTGCAGGTTAAGAAACTCGCGCTCGACCAGGTGGTCGGCCAGCCAGGCAGCGCGCCGCTGCCGCTCGCCACGCCCGCCATGCTGCCGGTGCCGACGCCCGATAACGCGGCGGTCTGGGTGGATATGGCGCAACAGGTGCACCCGGCCATTCGCCAAGCCCTGCTCGGCGTCGAAGTCGCAACGCTCGAAGTCGAGAAGGCTGAAGCCGGCCACAAGCCAACCGTCGACGCAACGCTGGGCTACAACGTGACCAACAGTCCGAACGGCTCGCTCACCAGCACGACCCGATCGCGCGTGAACGCAGCCAGCGTCGGTGTGACCTTCAACCTGCCCCTTTTTGCCGATTTCGCGACCGAAAACCGGATCAAGGAAACGCTGGCGCTCGAAGACCAGTCACGTGCGCAACTCGAATCGACCCGGCGGGGTGTCACCCAGGCCACCCGCGCCGCTTGGCTCAGCCTGATTTCGGGGGTCGGCCAGGTGCGCGCGCTCGAAGCGGCCGAAGCATCGAGCCAAAGCGCGCTGGAAGCCAATCAGCTCGGATATCAGGTCGGCGTGCGGATCAACATCGACGTGCTCAATGCGCAAAGCCAGCTGTATCAAACGAAGCGCGATCTGGCGCAGGCGCGCTACAACGTGCTGCTCGGCAACCTCAAATTGCGACAGGCCAACGGCACTTTGACGGCGAGCGATCTGGCGCCAGTGAACATCACTCTCGAGACGCACGCCTCGCCATCCGGATCAGCGCCGACGACACCCCGTACCGAAGTGACGTCGAAACCTGTTATGCGATCGAATGCAGGGCCACTGGTACCGGGCGCAGCGCCTTCTCCACCGACGTTTGTCGAACAGCCTACGCGTTGAGAAGAGGGAACCTCGCTTTTCGGCTCGTGCAGCGATCGATCGGGAAGGGCCGTGGATCAGGCGGCCGTCGGGCTACTTGCGAAACGAACCGCCGAAGTACGTCGCAGCGATCGATGTGGCTACTAAAACCAGGTCCGATTTTCCAAACGAGGTTGTTCCAAAGAGTGCCAAGCGGGCGGCCGCCATTCCCGCCAATGCGCAGCAGCAAATTGCGAGGTATCGACCGAACATGGCGCGGCTGCCAAACCATTCGCGTTTGAATTTCATGGATGAACTCCCTGACAGTGGACAAAGTCAGCCGCTACGTTCAGGCCGCAGCCAGCGCCGGCTCAGCGTCTACGCCGGGCGAGATGGCCGGCGCCACAGACCTTGGGCTTTCGGTCGACGCTCGCGCGCCCAGATCGATCACCCGCCCCATCGCCTGAATCGTCTGCGGCCGGTGTGCGATCACGATCCGCGTGATGTCTAGCGCCAGCACAGCCTGATTGACGAGGCCTTCGGTGGTTGTGTCGAGGTGACTGGTCGCCTCGTCGAGAAAAAGCATACCTGGCTGCTTGTAGAGCGCCCGGGCGAGTAGCAGCCGCTGCTTTTGCCCACCCGACAGCGCCGCGCCCATGTCGCCGACCAGCGTGTTGTAGCCCATCGGCATGCGGCGGATTTCCTCATGGATCGCGGCCAATTTCGCGGCTTGCTCAATTCGCTGATGGTCGAGTTGCGGATCGAACAGCGCTATGTTCTCCGTCAGCGAACCCGCGAAGAGACGATCGTCCTGCATCACGACGCCGATGCGGTCACGGTAACGTCGCAGGCCCAACTGCTTGAGCGGCGCACCGCCGACCAGAACTTCGCCTTCCTGCGGTTGTAGTTGACCGAGCATGATCTTGAGCAGCGTCGTCTTGCCACAGCCCGATGCACCGACGATCGCGACCGACTCGCCGGCCGAAATAGAAAGGCTCACGTTGTCGAGCACCCACGGCTCGCCCGGCGCGTAGCGAAATCGCACGTTGCGCAATTCGATCGAGTCGGCAGCGTCGTTGGCGGCGTCGTGCTCGCTCGAATGATCCTGCGGCTCCGGTTCGGCGAGCACGATGTCGGCGAGCCGTTCGGTCTGCAAGCCGAGCATCTTGAAAGTCAGCATCTGATCGACCAGGGTCGACGAGCGACCGACAAATTGCGACTTGTAGCCCAGAAAGGCAATCAGCATGCCGACGGAGAATTGATTCCCGAGCACCAGTCTGGCGCCGAAATAGAGGATCGCCGCGTTCTCGAGCGTCACCAAAATGCCATTGAGCGCATTGAACGCCCAGGTCTGGCGTTGCACTTTGAGTCCCGCATTGGTGCTTTCGAAAGCCAAGTTCATGAAGCCGCGCAACCGGTCATCCTCGCGGTTGAACAGCTTCAAAGGCTGAATGCCGCGGATGCTTTCCATGAAGTAGCTTTGCTGCTTGGCAGAGCGAACGATCTGCTCGCCGCTCGCGCTGCGCAGCGAGCCGTAGCGCAATGTTCGCACCGCGGCATAGACGATGACTGCAGCCGCTGCAATGGCCGACAATTTCAGGCTGTAGAGCAACATCACGCCGAGCGTGACGATGGTCATGATTCCGTCGATCGTCGCGCCGACGAGTCCGCCCGTGATCGTTTGTTGCAAGGCGTTGATACTGCCGAAACGCGACACCACGTCGCCCAGATGGCGCTTCTCGAACCAGGCCATCGGCAGCCGCACCAGATGGGCAAAGGTGTTGCTCGTCCATTGCAGATTGAGAATCGTCGTCACATAGGTCAGCACCGCACCGCGAACCCAGCCCGCAAGCGTTTGTAACGTTCCCACAAGCACCAGTCCGGCCATTAGCACGATGAGCAGATCGGCATCGCCCGACACCAGCACGTCGTCGATCACCCATTGCGAAAAGAACGGCAGCACCAGACCGAACACCTCGATCGCGGCCGCCAGCGCAAACACTTGCAACAGCGCCGGGCCGATGCCATGCGCGCGCTTCAGCATCGCCATCACGCCGAGCTGCTGGCGCTCGCGTCGCGGCCGAAAAGAAAGGCTCGGCGCAAGTTCGAGCGCCACGCCGGTGAAGGATCGGCTCACTTCGTCCAATTTCAATACACGGACACCGCGTGCCGGGTCCAGGATTTCGACGCTGCCTCGGCCGACTTTCTTGAGCACCACGAAATGCTTCAAGTCCCAATGCAGGATGCAAGGCAGGGGTAGCCGGTGCAAGTCGTCGATCCGCAGCTTGACCGGCCGGCTCTGAAAGCCCAAGCTGGTCGCGATCTTGATCAACTGCGCCAACGTCGTGCCCTTGAGCGACACCGCATGCTTGGCGCGCAGGCTGGCCAGGTCGACGTCGTAGCCATGAAAGCCAGCCACCATCGCGAGAGACGCCAGACCGCATTCAGCGGCTTCGGTTTGCAGAACCAGCCGCAAACGTCGGCCGAAGCCGAAGTGAAGTCGATCGAGCATGAAAAATTCTGCGTTCTCGGTAGTGTTCGGCAGGCTTCAATGCACCCAATTGCCGGATACCGAAAACACCGGCTCGAATACCCATTCAAGCAAGGTCCGCGTCTCCAGAATCAGGTTCGTATCGAAGCCCATACCAACCTGGAGTGGCTCGTCTTTGCCATAGGCCCGCACCGTGTTCTTCGACAAGGCCAGGCTCGCGACATAGAACAAATCGCCGGGTGCGGCACCGGCTGGCGCGGGGTATGGCAGCTCGCTCGCGGCCAGCGCAACGCGCGACATTTTGACCACGCGTGCCGGCTGGCTGCCGAACTTCTGATACGGAAAGGCCTGAAATTGCAGCAGGGCGTCGCTGCCGACGCGCACGAAGCCGGCCGCGCGTGAGGGCAGGTACACATCAGCTCGGAGTTCGGCGCCGTCCGGAACCAGATTCATCAAAGGTTGGCCCGCGGCTGCGAGCTTGCCGGGATCGACCACGATTGCCGTGACCACGCCAGCTTCGGGCGCACGCAGGTAGATTTCGCGCTTCGATTCGTTCTCGATCCGATCTTGTTCGAGCGCTGCCATGCCGCGGTCGACCGCGGACAGGTCGTTGGCCCGCTTGGCTGCAAGCGCCGCCTTGTCGGCCTCGGACGTTCCGACATCACGCAGCAACGCGGTTCGGTTGCGCTTGATGGTTTCGAGCGCAGACAGATCTGCCATTCGCTCCTGCTCCTTTTGTTGCAGCGCCATTTCGGAGAGAAAGCCTTCGGCGCGGAGTTTGCGTTGATTGACCATCATTTGCTCGGTCAACCGGATGCGTTCCCGCTGCAGCCGCAGCGATGATTCGACCTCACTCAACTCGACGCGCAAATTGCCAAGCCGCTGCCACAGCGCTTTGGCCTGCCCGTCGTACAACTCATTCGTCCTGCCACGCTCGCGAAGCATGGCGGCCGACCGCAATTGCATCTGCTTTTCGACCTCGGCCAACACGTTGCCCGCCGAGGTCGAGCGCTCCGAGTTCAGCACAGCCAACACTTCACCGACCGCAACATGCTGCCCTTCCACCGCAGGAAGTCGCGTGATGATCCCCGCCTGAGACGGCGCGATCTTCACCACCCCGACGCTCGGGACCACGTAGCCGTTTGCGCGAATCTTTCGCGTGTACTCGCCCCAGACGGCGTAGCAGATCAATGCGATGGCGGCGAGAACGAAAGCGGCAGCGAGGAAGGTGAAGGAAAGGGTGCGTGCCCAACCGACATCGCCGAGCCAGGCGTCCTGGCGGGCGGTGAAAACTTCTGGGCGAAATAGCTGCCCGTCATTCATACCCACCCTCTCGAAAGCCGACATATCAGTCTTTACATTGTCAAGAAAAAACTCCGCCAATAACACAATGCCCGAGATCTTCGCGTGACGACTCATAGCACATCAAACCAATTTACCTTTAGCGGGCAAGCTTAAGCTGGACAAACCGAACCAAGCCGTATCCAGCAAAACCAAATGGAGATAGAACAAATAGAAAGGCAACTCTGCGTAAAATTGTGTACGCATCGCCAGAAAACAACCCCACCAAACCAATCGTTGCATGTAAAAAGAAAAAAGCGGAAACAATCCATGCGCTAATACCAGCAACGACCGCGTATGCGATATGAAATGGAGCAACCTTGAATTTCTGACGCATCTTTAGATCTCCATCATGAATGCCTACCGAACAGCATCAATAATAACTCTACTTTCTTCAAGATTTTTAATTACTCCATTTAAACCGCCCAAATGAGACGCTCCAATAAAAATAACCGACGGCTTATTTTCTTCCAAAACTTGCTTTATTGAATTGCTCATTACGCCATTACGCGCGGTAATTAAGTACTTAAAATATTCTGCCTCGGGCATTGAAACTTTTGGCTCCGTAATATTAGCGTATGAACTTTCGATGTCTGCACACCTTACGGCATCAGATAGATTAACGATCTTTTTCTTATTTGAAACTAAGCACTCCCAACATGAGCTATCCTCCAACATCTTATCAACATACGCAAGGCGAATATCAACGGGAATTTTCTTTAGAGAATCAAATACAGAATCAGAATTCTCAAGCCCACCTAACGTCTTTTGAAAATCCCGAGCTAATTTAACCAACCGAAATTCCAAAGGAAATGCATCCTTAGGATTAGGTGACAATTCTAATAACGCAGCTTCTAACATCAAAGTGACGCCTATATCGTTCAGTCTGTCTTTTACCTGATTAATATCAGTGTTATGATAAGACACACTGCGCCAAAGAACATTTTTTATTCTTTCAGTTCGACGATTGGAAAACATGCGATCAGAAGCTTTTCCAGAAACATTATTTAGCACTGATCTTTCCAAAACTTCGGGTGAACTATAGTCGGATTCGAAATAAACATACTCGGACCTTGCGATTAGCTTCTCAAGATCAACAGGCAATGTTACCATATCAGAAATCATTGTATGAGCAATTCCAACTAAGTAAATTGATTGACGCCGTCCAAGTCTGAATGCAATCCATTTATTTGAATTTAAACAGGTCGACAAATTCTCTTCCGCGGACAAAACAAGAGGAGTGACAATCAAGCTACATATCAAAATCGAGACTTGAACAAAGTAGAAATGACATCTTGACATCACAAAGTGCCGAGGCAAATTCAGCCAAGTTTTATCGCCGCTTGGCTTCGTCAAAATGGACTTGTAGAACATCGGTATGCGTAGGAGGCAATGATTTTCCGCTGCATATAAAAAATAATTCACCAATGACAATGCTACTGCGCTTCTCTGCAAGATCATTATCTGCATCGCAATGCTTAACTCTTTGGAAGCTAGAAGGCGTGTAAAACACGCCTTGCTCAAATTACATTGGACGAGAATCAAAAGTAATTCAAGGAGGGGTATTTCCTGCTTGCCCATTTGCCACGGTGGAACCTCCAAACGCTGCGCCTAAGCCAGCGCCCGCGATACTACCTACGACGGCGCCGGGTGGTCCTGCGACTACTCCTCCGATTATCCCGCCTGCGAAGGCTCCCAAGCCAAATCCAGTGTTAGCGCCACTGAGAACTGCGCTTGCCTCAGCGGGGCTCATTGATGCTTGGCCACCATACCCTTCGTTACCGAAAATTGCTGCCACGTCGGCACTTGTCATCCCCGGGCTTGAGCTGGAATCTGAACTGCTGGAATCTGAGCCGCTGGAATCGCCGCCATCACCACCATCATCGCCGCCATCACCACCATCATCGCCGCCGCTGACAAGTAATACTTGCTCGGCCGATAGCTCAGTCATCCATTCTTGCGATTCTCCAAAACTCTTCATGCTTCGATTAACAAACATGTCTAACTCCCAAATGGTGGCCGAAGCCATGGTTTTTAATCCGGAAATCGGACTAAATTTTTAGATAAAGCTCCGCGCTCAATTGCGACTTCGATAACTGCTGTGTACGCGGTAAAAAACCAAGTGATGGAATTTTAGACCACGTAGTTGAGTTGACAGGTCATGCGGATGTCAGCTGGACTCTGAATGCTCTGTAATAAGTGGCAGCTATATCTGGAGAACAAGCTTGAAGACGATACCCAGCAACAGAAAAAATATCGCGATGGCTGCGACGACAGTTCTCAGCCATTGTTGGCCAATTGCATATCGTTGGCTCGAAGTCAACACTGTTCGAATGTCTGTACTTGGGATAATGGGCTGCATAAACCATAAACCAGCCAAGAACAACCACCCTACTAAAAAAGCTGCTGTTTCAAATTGGTGACTTTTCTCGAATTGGATGGCATTAAAGTATACCAAAGCCAAGGCAAACGATATCCAAAGTAATCTGAAAAAATTCACCGTCGTCTTGCCAATCATTCCCTTGTACTCCTACTTGCACATCATCGCTGTCATATTCATTGAAGCAATCCGGTCTACGCTAGAGATCTATCTCTACAGGCGGAAACGGGCGGTAAATTACACCGACGTTCCATGGTGCCAATTCCGTATCAGATATTGGCAGTACGCTGTCTATCACCGAGTCTGTCGGGGAGCTGTGCCAAAGACCGTTGATTTCCGGGTCAAGATCTCCGCCGGCAACAATGCTCAGTTCCTCGGGAGTTAACATAAAGACAGGGAATGAATCACTTATGTCGTTCGACACAGCTCGAAATTCTTTCATCGTTCGCTTGGCGTTGTATTGGCGTGGTGCGGACAGTTAAATTGCAAGGCGCTCGCGTTGATCCGTCACGGCTTGTCGAATGCCGGCGGCAACGCGGAAGAACCGGAGTAAGGCAACCCTTCGAAGCCCCAAAACTGGGTGACGTACGAGACGTCAACGTTCGGTCCACCGGACACACTGGCACCAACGCCGGCGATGCCGCTGACATCGCCCACGTCGCCCGCATCCCCGTCCCCGTCCCCTTCTCCACCACTCACCAAAACCAGCTCACGCGCAGTTAAATATCATGATCTACCTTCTTGTTGCAATTAATGGCCTCCCTTCGCTTTTCAATCCAGCTGACCAGAAACCGGATCAATGCATCGCCGTGTGACAAATCTCGCTTTCATCGTCTATGACCAATGTTTTGATGCGGGCAAACCGTGAAGCGGGATGTAGATTTCTGCAGGAAAGGCGGCAATTAACCCGAATGGGTGTATTGACATATGTACGAAGGGCCGGTAGCGCCATGCCCAAAATGTGGCGGCAGGCGCAGCGTGGAATGACCTCCAAATGCGAGGTCGAGGGACCTACGCCTCGTGCGCGCGGCGGCCAGGTGCGCTGGCGGGCCGGACCCGGCTAAGAACGCGAAGCGTTGGAAACGAGCGTCGCGAGCCCTGCGCGTTTGTGCACGTCGAGCCTGCGCATTAACAGCGCGAGCCGATGCTTGACGGTTTGATCGCTGTTGCCGAGCTTCCTGGCGATTTCCTTGTTGCTCATGCCCTGCATCAGCAGGTCGACGATGGCGCGTTCGCCGGGCGCAAGCCCCAGGGCATTGCCCCTCGTCGATTCCGACGCCGCAGCTACCTCGATTCGGCACAGCGCCGCGTGCAGATGGGGCATAACTGTGCGCTGAAGCTCGGCCGCTCTGGATTCAATGTCGGGCGGCACGTTGTAGAAACCCGCGCTCGACACAAGCAGAGCGTCGCCTTCGCCATCCTGAAAATTCAAGCCCAGAATATTGTGCAAGTCAGCACCGCGAAATCTGGCGAGCCACTGCGTATTCATCCCCGCGCCGTCTCGCGCAGCGTCGAAAAATACCGGGCCGCCGCTCTTCAGCAAGCGCGTGAAAATCGGGCTGCGGATATTCATGTTCGGCGCGTTGATGCAGGCTTCGTGTGCTGGCGGCAAATCGAAGCTCCAGCGCTGGACGGTGGAAAGACCGCCGGAGTGCGCAATCGACTGACCGACGAGCACGGCCTCATGCGGCAGGAAAGCCTTGAGCGGGCCTGCCAGCCACGCGCGCAGCGAGCCAACATCCACAATCGCTCCTGCCTGATCGACACACTCGTTGCGTGCTTCTGCGCTTGTCATTGTTCTCTCCCCTTGTTGTACGTCACCTGACTCAGCGACGCCGCGCGTGATCGTAGTTGCGCTCAGAGTCAATGAAAGAGAAACGGTTGTTTCAGCATGTCACGCCCGTCCATCCCAGTTTGATTCTTTGCGGTGCTCGGCTGGTCTGGTCGCAGCGCGCGTTCGGCCGCGCTGTGACGAATGCGCTTTTTCTGTCGGCGAAGCTAAAGTGCAGGAGGCTTTTGTCTCGGAATCGGCGAGCTTCGCTTGGCGACGGAGTTCGCTAAGGCAACCACCGCTCGGGCCGTCCGCTCGGCTGCCCCGCGATGCGCGGATGCAAATACGAGTGCAGCATCGGCCATCTCGGCGCGGCGCTCCTCTGATTCCAGCAACGCCATTGCCCCTCGAACGCCCGTGTCCAGGTCGGCGACGCGTATTGCGGCATCGGCATCGATCGCCAATTCAGCCGCCTCGGCAAAGTTGAAAGTCGACGGACCGATCACGATCGGGCAGCCGCAGGCCGCAGCCTCGATCAGGTTCTGGCCGCCCAGTGGCTCGAAGCTGCCGCCGAGCAATGCAACATCGGCGAGGCCGAAGTACAGCGCCATTTCGGCGAGCGAATCGCCGAGCCAGATGTCGGCGCGCGCGGGCGCGCCGTTCCACATGCTGCGCCGCGATAGCGTGAAGCCTTCGGATTCGATCAAAGCGGCTACGGCATCGAAGCGCTGTGGATGGCGCGGCACGATGAGCCATTGCACGGCGTCGAACCGGATCGCGTCATGGTCGCTCTTTGCTATTGCGTTTGTAGCTGTCTGCGCACTATCCACGGGCGCTTCAGCCCTTTTTTTCTCGAGAATGCGAAGCAGCTCACGCTCCTCACCTTCGCGCGAACTCGCGAACAGCACAACCGGCCGCGCGAGCTCGGATCGCCAACCGCGGCCTTGCGCGATTTGATCGGTATCGACCGCTGCATCGAACTTCAAATTGCCGAAGATCGCTTCGACCTTCGCGCCGATCGCGCCGAGCCGCACCGCGTCGCCCGCGCTCTGCGCATACACCGCGGCGAGCGACGCGAACATCGGCCGCGCGAACCAACGGATGCGCTCGTAGCCCGCGAGCGACCTCGCACTGAGTCGCGCATTGGCCAGCACCAGCGGCAAGCCGCGCGCGGCGCAGGCGAAGCTCAGTTCGGGCCAGACTTCGGTTTCCATCAGCACGCCGATGCGCGGGCGAAAACGATCGAGAAAGCGCGCGACCGCAGCCGGCGTATCCCACGGCTGCCAAACCTGCACATCACCTTTTCGCAACCACTTCGCACCCTCGGCCCGACCGGTCGCGGTGCCGTGGGTCAGCACCAGTCGCACGTCGGGGTCGAGCCGCCGCAACGCGGTGATCAGAATGCCCGCGGCGCGCGCTTCGCCGAGTGAGACCGCGTGAATCCAGATCGGGCCGACAACATTCGGCGCGTACACGCCATCGTCACCATCGTTGTCATAGCGCCCGAAGCGCTCTTCGACCGCCTGCGTATAGCCCGGCTCGTTGCGGGCGCGACGCTTGAGTTTGGCGCGCAGCAAGGGCTGGGCGAACCAGGTCGCGACACCCCAAAGGCGCAATGGCCAGGAGCGACTCCATGAGCGACTGCTCATTTGCACGGCGCGCGCTCGGCGCGGCTCGCAAAGCGCCGGGACGACGGATCAATCAGGGCCACGATGAACAAATATTGCTATGCTTTATATAGCTGTCTGCGCACGTCCAGTATACGTTTCAAGCACTTTTTGTTTAATTCCTGTGAAGTTGTCGGTTGCTCGAACGACATTTGGAAAGATCGGGTAGGAAGAAGCGACACGCGACATGCGCCGTCCTTTCGACCTTTCCACTGCACATTCGCATTGGGTGGCGCACGCGATTGGATGCCGAAGATCGGTCACAGACGCAGCGCATACTGGATGCTGCCACAAGGCAATTTGGGGCGACCGGGCGGCTGGTCGACCACCGAACAAAAAAGGAGAAGCAACCATGCCCACATCCCCCGAAACGCTGAAGCAGGAGCACATCGACGCGACGCTCGCGCTCGTGAATGCCAAAGTGCCGCAGGCCGACCGCGAGAGCGCATCAACTTTCAGCCGGCTCTTGTATGCGCAGGTCGATCCTGAAGACCTGGATCAGCGCTCGCCTGACGATCTGTATGGCGCCGCCCTGTCGCTTTGGCGCTTTGCGGCGAGGCGCACGCCGGACGCCTCGGGCAAGCAACGGGCGCAGGTGCGGGTGCTCAATCCCGGCATCGCCGAGCAAGGCTGGAGCTCGCGTCACACGGTGATCGAAGTGGTCAACGACGACATGCCGTTTCTGGTCGATACCGTCACGATGGAGATCAACCGCCAGGGCCTCGGCCTGCACCTGATCATTCATCCGGTGATGGCGATGGGCCGTGAGGCGGACGGGCAGCTCACATCGATCGGTCCGCGTGTCGAAGCAGAAGGCAAAGGGCTCGAATCGATCATGCACGTCCAGGTCGACCGGGTGGTCGATCCCGCGGCGCGCGCCGAACTCGCAAGCGGCATCGAAAAGGTGCTCGGCGATGTTCGCGCGTCGGTCGACGACTGGCCGCAGATGGTGGCGCAAATGCGCAGCGTGATCGACGAACTCGCGCCGCCGCCGCAGGGACTGCCGGCCGAGCAAGCCGAAGAAGCGCGTGCTTTCCTCGAATGGTGTGCCGACGACAAGCTGCTACTGCTCGGTTACCGCCAGCATGACCTCGTGGCCGAAAACGGCGGCGAATCGCTGCGAGTGGTCGCGGGCAGCGGGCTCGGCGTGCTGCGCGAAGGCGCGAGCCGCTCCCGCACCGGCAGCACCGGCAGCACCGGCAGCAAGTCGGAGAGCTTTGCGGAACTCACGCCACAGGCCCGCAAGCTCGCGCACGAGGCGCTGCCGATCGTGATCGTGACCAAGGCCAATGCGCGCTCGACGGTGCACCGGCCCGGCTACACCGACTATGTCGGCATCAAGCGCTACGACGACAAGGGCGCAGTGATCGGCGAGCACCGCTTTCTGGGGCTGCTCACGTCGAGCGCCTACGCCGAACGCGCAGCCGACACGCCGCTGATCCGCAGCAAGATCGCAGAGGTGATTCATCGCGCCGGCTTCGCGCCATCGAGCCACTACGGCAAGGCATTGGTACATGTGCTGGAGACCTATCCGCGCGACGAGCTGTTCAACATCGGCACCGACGAACTGCACGAAACCGCGACCGGTATCCTGCGGCTCGGCGAGCGCCAGCGGCTGCGGCTGTTCATCCGCCGCGAGCCCTTCGAGCGTTTCGTCTCGTGCCTGATTTTCGTGCCGCGCGACGCCTATTCGACCGAGCTGCGGCATCGCTTTATCGACTTGCTCACGCGTGCCTTCAACGGCAGCGGGGCTGAATTCGACGTGCTGCTGTCAGATGCGATCCTCGCGCGGATCCACATCACCGTGCGCACCACGCCCGGCGCGATTCCCGAGTACGACCGGGCCGAGCTCGAAGCGCGCCTGACCGCGGCATCGCGGCGCTGGACCGACGAATTGCGCGATGCGCTGGTCGACGACGCCGGCGAAGCCGAAGGCATGGCGCTCGCCAAACGCTTCGCCAATGCCTTCCCGGCGTCGTACCGCGAGCATGGCAACGCCCGCGCAGCTGTGCCCGACGTGCGCAAGATGGCGCCGCTTTCCACGCCCGGCGAACTCGCGCTGTCGCTTTATCGCAAGCCCGAATCAAGCGAAAGCAGGCTCGGCTTCAAGCTTTATCACGTCGGCTCGCCGATCGTGCTGTCGGATTCGCTGCCGATGCTCGAACGCATGGGTGTTCGCGTGATGGCCGAAGATCCGTCGCGCGTCTCGCCGGAAGGCGGGCCGCCGATCTGGATTCACGACATCGACATGCAGGTCGATCAGGCCACCAACATCGAGCTCGACACGCTCGCACCTTTGGTCGAGCGCGCCTTCGCCGAAATCTTCGCGGGGCGGATCGAGAACGATCGCTTCAACGCATTGGTGCTGGCAGCAGGCCTCGCGGCCGAAGACGTGGTGATCCTGCGCGCCTATGCCAAGTACATGCATCAGACCGGCTTCGCGTTGTCGCAAAGCTTTATCGAAGCCACGCTCACCGCGCATCCGGCGATCGCGCGGATGCTGGTGCAAGCGTTCAAGCTGCGCTTCGATCCGGTGAGCCCTGACGATGAGGCTTTCGAAAGGCAAACCCAGGCGATCGAGGAAGCGCTCGACAAGGTCGCGAACTTGAGTGAAGACCGGGTGCTGCGCCAGTTCCTCGGGCTCGTGAAAACCACATTGCGCACCAACTTCTGGCGTACTGGCGAAGGCGCTAGCGGCGACGCCGGACCACGGCGCCCGTTCCTGTCGTTCAAATTCGATTCGAAAGCGGTGCCGGGTTTGCCCGACCCGCGGCCGCTTTGCGAAATATTTGTCTACTCGCCGCGTTTCGAAGGCATTCACCTGCGCGGCGGCCGCGTCGCGCGCGGCGGCTTGCGCTGGTCGGACCGGCCCGAAGATTTCCGCACCGAAGTGCTCGGCCTGGTGAAAGCGCAGATCGTCAAGAACGTGGTGATCGTTCCGGTCGGCTCCAAGGGCGGCTTCGTGCTCAAGAAAGCGCCGCCTGCGACCGACCGCGAGGCGTATATGAAAGAAGGCATCGCCTGCTACCAGGATTACCTGCGCGCATTGCTCGACCTGACCGATAACCGCGTGGCCGGCGCGATCGTGCCGCCACCGCAAGTCCGCCGGATCGATGGCGACGACCCGTACCTCGTGGTCGCTGCCGACAAGGGCACAGCGACCTTCTCCGATTTCGCGAATGCGATCAGCGCCGAATACGGCCATTGGCTCGGCGACGCCTTTGCATCGGGCGGCAGCGTCGGCTACGACCACAAGGGCATGGGGATCACCGCGCGCGGCGCGTGGGAAAGCGTCAAGCGCCATTTCCGCGAATTGGGCATCGATACCCAAACCACCGACTTCACGGTGGTCGGCATCGGCGACATGTCGGGTGACGTGTTCGGCAATGGCATGTTGCTGTCGAAGCACATCCGGCTGGTTGCGGCCTTCGACCATCGGCATGTATTCATCGATCCCGATCCCGATGCGGCCGCGAGTTGGGACGAGCGCAATCGCCTGTTCGCCCTGCCGCGCTCGTCGTGGGCCGACTACGCGACCGGCTTGATCTCGGAAGGCGGTGGCATTTGGCCACGCTCAGCCAAGAGCATTCCGGTTTCGCCGCAAGCGGCCGCGGTGCTGGGCATGTCGCCGGGTCCGAAACCGCCGAATGAACTGTTGTCGGCGATTCTCAAGGCGCCGGTCGACCTGCTCTACAATGGCGGCATCGGCACCTATGTCAAGGCGGCTGGCGAATCGCATGCGCAGGTCGGCGACCGCGCCAACGAAGCCATTCGCATCGACGGCCGACAATTGCAATGCAAAGTGGTCGGCGAAGGTGGGAACCTCGGCTTCACGCAGCGCGGGCGGATCGAAGCGGCGCAAAACGGTGTTGCGATCTACACCGACGCGATCGACAATTCGGCCGGCGTCGATACCTCGGATCACGAAGTCAACATCAAGATCCTGCTCGGCACCGCCGTGGAGGAAGGCGAATTGACGACCAAGCAGCGCAATGTGCAATTGGCCGAAAACACCGACGCGGTCGCCGCATTGGTGCTGCGCGACAACTACTTTCAAACCCAGATCATCTCGCTCACACGTCGTGTCGGCCCGAAAGTGATCGAGCAGCAAGCGCGCTTCATCCGCTTTCTGGAGAAGACCGGCTTGCTCGCGCGCGCGATCGAATTTTTGCCGAGCGACGAAGACATCGCACAACGCGAAGGCCAGCATCAGGGCCTGACCAATCCCGAAATTTCGGTGCTGCTCGCCTACAGCAAGATGTGGCTGTACGACCAGGCGCTGGAATCGGATTTGCCCGAAGACCCGTGGATCGCGACCGCCGCGGCGCGTTACTTTCCAGCCGGCCTGCGCGACCGGTTCGGCGCAACCATCGATCGGCATCCGCTCAAGCGCGAGATCGTTTGCACCCATGTCATCAACAGCATGATCAACCGGGTCGGCGTGACCTTCGTGCACCGCCAGATCGAAGCGACCGGAGCGACGCCGGCGCAAATCATCCGGGCCTACCTGCTGTCGCGCGAAGCGTTCGGCCAGGTCGACAAATGGATCGCGATCGAAGCGCTCGACAACCAGGTGCCCGATGAAACCCAAGCTGCGATGCTGCTCGAAATCGACCGGCTCAACCTGCGCGCGACCCGCTGGTTCCTGCGCAGCAAACGACTCGCCGAACCGATTCAGGAGTCGATCGCGCGCGCGCAACCCGGTGTCGCCTGCCTGCTCGCGCGGCTGTTCGCCGATGCGAACGCACCGGTCGGCGAACGCATCCTCATCGCAGCCGAACCGTGGGTGAAAGCCGGCGTGCCCGAGCCGCTGGCGCGGCAGGTGGCTGCATCCGATGCACTGGTCGCGGCGCTCGACGTGACCGAGCTCGCGCATTCCGCGGGACAGCCACCCGAAAGAGTCGCCGACGTGCTGATCGCGGTCGGCGAACTCCTCGGCATGCCGCATCTGCAAGTCATGATCGATGCATTGCCCGCCGAGAACTACTGGCACGGCATGGCCAAGACCTCGCTGACAGACGACCTGTCCGATCTGCAACGCACATTGGCCGGCGAAGCACTCACGCATGCCAATACCGACGACGTGGCTGCGACCATCGCCGCCTGGGAAGCATCGGAACACGGCGCGCTCGAACGTGCGCAACGGCTGTTACGGGAACTCGCCGAAGCGCCGAGTGCGGACTTGGCGATGTTGTCGGTGGCGCTGCGGGAGTTGCGTTCGCTGGCTTGACAGGCCCCGCCTTGGCCGCTTTAAAGCAAATGGCCTGCCCCGTTCCCGGAGCAGGCCATTTCACTGAGCGGGCTCAACCGACGCCTGAACGTCGCTTCGCCTCGACAGCGCCTTCAGCGCTTCAATTCATCGCTGCCTTGGCAGCAGCCTTCGCCTTGCGGCGATGCTTGGCTGCTTTGTGCTTGTGCACCGCGCCCTTCACGTCGTGCATCGTGCTTTTCGGCTCATCGGTCACTGCGCTCTTGACGTTTTCGGTGGCTTGCTTCGCCGTTTCGGCGGTGGCTTTGCCGGCTTCCTTCACGGCTGTGGTGGCTTGCGCGTTGGCGGCTCCGGCAGCGAACAGCATGGCTGCAATCAACATCAGTTTTTTCATCGAATCATTCCTTGAATTTCAAGCCCGAAATGGACGCGCGATTTTAGACGCGGCCCTGCGGACTCAATGCGCAGCTTCCGCGAAAGACGCATCGGGTTTAACCGACTTGAGCAACGCCAGCATCTCGGCTTCGATGCGATCGAGCGCGGCCTGGGTCTGGCCTTCGAAGCGCAGCACCAGCACCGGTGTGGTGTTGGACCCGCGCACGAGGCCGAAACCGTCGGGCCAGTCGACCCGGATGCCATCGATGGTCGAGACCTCGGCCGGGGCTTTGAAATCGGCTCTGGCAGCCATTTGCTCGACCAGGCCATGCGATTCGCCTTCGGCGCAGGGCACGTTGAGCTCCGGCGTCGAAAAACTGGTCGGCAAGCCGTTGAGCACCGCATTCGCGTCGGGATGCTTGCTCAAAATTTCGAGTAAGCGGCAGCCTGCATAGGTGCCATCGTCGAAGCCGAACCAGCGTTCCTTGAAGAAGATGTGACCGCTCATCTCGCCGCCGAGCGGTGAATTGGTTTCCTTCATCTTGGCTTTGATGAGCGAATGGCCGGTGCGGAACATCAAGGGTTTGCCGCCAGCGGCCTCGATCGCCGGTGCGAGCCGCTGCGAGCATTTCACATCGAACACGATGGTGCCGCCGGGCACGCGCGAAAGCACATCTTCGGCGAACAGCTGCATCTGCCGATCGGGATAAATGTTCTGGCCGTCCTTGGTGACGATGCCGAGCCGGTCGCCATCGCCATCGAAAGCCAGGCCGAGCTCGGCGTCGCCCTCTTTCAGAGCAGCGATCAAGTCGTTCAGGTTGTCGAGCTTGCTCGGATCGGGATGATGGTTCGGGAAGTTGCCATCGACCTCGCTGAACAGTTCGACCACCTCGCAGCCGATCGCGCGAAAAATCGCCGGCGCCGAGGCGCCCGCGATGCCATTGCCCGAGTCGACAATGATCTTCATCGGCCGCGCGAGCTGGATGTCGCCGACGATCTTGTCGGTGTACGCAGGCAACACATCGACCTGGCGAACACTGCCGCCAGCGCCGAGGGTGGCACTCTCGTCTTCCATCGTCCGGCGCAGGTTCTGGATGTCTTCGCCATAGATCGCGCGACCCGCCAGAATCATCTTGAAACCGTTGTAATCCTTCGGGTTGTGACTTCCCGTGATCTGAATGCCGCTGGTGCACAAGGTATGCGCAGCGAAATACAACATCGGCGTTGTCACAGCGCCAATATCAATCACTTCGACACCGGTCGCCGCCAAACCGCGGATCAACGCCGCGCTGAGCATCGGACCCGACAAGCGCCCATCTCGCCCCACAGCGACGACCTGCTCGCCGAGCGCGCGCGCAGCGCTGCCGAAGGCTTTGCCGAGCATTTCGGCCACCTGCTCGTCGAGCGAGGACGGCACCACACCGCGAATGTCGTAGGCCTTGAAAATCGAAGCGTTGAGCTGCATGCGTTCCCCTGAAATCGAATATTGGATCGGCTGTTGAAAGATTGCGCCAAATTCTAGGCGTGTGGTTTGAATTCTCTCCGCCAGCGTCCGGGTCGAATGTCCGAAAACGGCCATTCGCCACGTTTGGCGCGCCTATGATCGAGCCATGCCGACTCCTCCCGCTGCCGTACATAGCCAGCGCTCCTCTGCGCTCGAACCCGATGCTTGCTACCGCGCCATGAAAGCGCACGATGCGCGCTTCGATGGCTCGTTTTTCACCGCTGTCACGTCCACTGGCATCTATTGCCGCCCGGTTTGCCGCGTCAAAATGCCGCGACGCGAAAACTGCCGCTTTTTTCGCCATGCGGCGCAAGCCGAAGCCGAAGGTTTTCGCCCCTGCCTGCGATGCCGGCCCGAATTGGCGCCGCCCATTTTTGCCTGGTCGACCGAAGACGCATCGCGCACCCTCGCGCAGCAAGCATTGCAATTGATCGACACCGCCGATGCATGGACGCGGAACGATGCGCCAGCGCCTGGCACAGCCGCGATCGCCGAGCGACTCGGCGTCAGCGACCGCCATCTGCGGCGGATTTTCGAAGCCGAACTGGGTGTCTCGCCGGTGCAATTTATGCAAACGCGACGCTTGCTCGCAGCCAAGCAACTGATCGCCGACACGCGGATGCCGATGACACAGGTGGCATCGGCAAGCGGATTCGCGAGTGTGCGGCGCTTCAACGCGGCCTTCGTCGCGCACTACAAGCTCAATCCCGGCGCGATGCGGCGCGCGAGCCTGGCCCATAAGACATCCCATGCCGAAGGCATCGAAGTGAAGCTCGGCTATCGGCCACCCTACGACAGCGCTTCGATGCTGGCTTTTGTCGATCGGCATGCGATCGCGGGTGTCGAAGTCGTCCTGCCATCGACCGGCGCCGACAAGCCGGGCGTGCTGGCGCGAACGATGCGCATCGACCACGCCGGACGCGAACACAATGGCTGGCTGCAAATTCATTTCGACGAGCCCTATGCGCGGGTGCATCTCCAAATTTCCGAATCACTCGCCCCGGCGCTGCCGGCTGTGATTGCGCGGGTTCGCGCAATGCTCGATCTGGATGCCGATCCGATCGCGATCAACGCGGCATTGCAAGCGAGCTTTCCAGCGGACACCGGATTGCGATTGCCAGGCACTGCATGCGGCTTTGAATTGGCGGTCCGCGCGGTGCTCGGCCAGCAGATCACGCTCGCCGCTGCGCGAACGATCGGCGGACGGCTCGCGCGAGCGTTCGGCGAGCCGATCGACACACCGATCGCGGGACTCGACCGCTTGTTTCCGACCCCCGCTGCGCTGGCCGCGGCGAGCAGCGACGCGCTCGGCCAGCTGGGCATCGTGCGTCAGCGCCAGGGCGCCTTGTGGGCGCTCGCGCGCGAATGCGATGCAGGCCGACTCGCATTGCATCCGGGCGCCGATGTACCCGCCACCCTGGCCGCATTGCAGGCGCTTCCCGGCATCGGCGACTGGACAGCGCAATACATCGCGATGCGCGCTTTACACTGGCCCGACGCCTGGCCGGCCGGCGACATCGCATTGCAAAAATACCTGGGCGTGTCCACAGCCCGCGCCGCGACCGAAGCCTCGCTGGCCTGGCGACCCTGGCGCAGCTATGCGGCATTGCGCTGCTGGCACAGCGAAATGAACAAGCCGCGCGCGACCCGGGCGAAGCGAGCAAAAGATCGTGCAGTCGAAGCCGGCACAGCATCCGCGACTTCGGGCGAAGACACTGCATCGCTATCTATTTTATAGCTAGGTGCGCAATAACCACAGCCCCAAAAGCCATTTTCGACCATGAAGATAAAGACCACCGCCATCCAGACGATGCAGTTTCAGAGTGCGCTCGGCGCGATCAGATTGGCATCGACTCCGAGCGGCCTGGCAGGCGCCTGGTTCGAAGGCCAGCGCCACGCGCCGACCGACGACGAAATGCGCGATTGGCATCGCGATCCCGCGCATCCAACCCTGCGCGAAGCGGTTGCGCAGTTCACTGCCTCGTTCGCCGGCGAGCGCGCGCATTTCGATTTGCCGCTCGATCTCGGTTATGGCACTGATTTCCAGCAAGCGGTGTGGCGCGCATTGCTGGCGCTGCCGCGCGGAGGCACCACGAGCTACGGCGCGCTGAGCGCCTCGATCGGCCGGCCGAAAGCAGTGCGTGCAGTGGGCGCGGCCGTCGGGCGCAATCCGCTCAGCGTCGTCGTGCCCTGCCATCGCGTGATCGGCGCCGATGGGTCGCTGACCGGCTATGCGGGCGGGCTCGATCGCAAGACAGCATTGCTTCGACTCGAAGGCGCCTTGCCCGCGGGGTATGTGGGTCGCAGCACGGATCGCGTTGCCACCGATGTTTCTGCTGCGCCCGGTCAATCACCCGATCACCCTGCCGCTTTGGCCGCGCGCTACCAAATCGCAGCACGCCGGTGACGGACAAGCACCTCTCGACCGAGCGCGATGCGATCGATGCGGCTTCGACCGCGCTTTCGGCAGCGTCGACCGGCCGTGCTGCGGCTGAAGGATCGATGCCGTCCGGGCCGACGATTGAACCAAGGAAAGGGCCGACGCCACCGTCCGCGTTACGTCAACACCTGCGCGGCCCCCGCCACTGGCTCGTCGACCTGGTCCTGCTCGCCGCGTTGTGGGGCGCGTCGTTCCTCTTCATGCGGCTCGGCGCAGCCGAGTTCGGCGCGTTGCCGACGGCCGCGGTGCGGGTCGCGATCGCCACCGCGTTCCTGCTGCCGATCGCCTTGTGGCGCGGCCATGGTCCGGCGCTCGTGCGGCACTGGCGCCCGGCGCTCAGCATCGGCATCGTCAACTCGGGCCTGCCGTTCGCGCTGTTCGCTTTCGCTTTGCTCACGATCAACAGCGGCTTGGCGGCGGTGCTGAATGCGACAGCACCGATGTTCGGCGCGCTCGTCGCATGGGCCTGGTTCGGCGAGAAGCCCGGCGCCTGGCGCGGCGTCGGCCTCGTGATCGGCTTTACCGGCGTCGCGATGCTCGCCAGCCGCAGCGCCGGGATTCATACCGGCAGCGGCGGCGCGACTGCCTTGCTCGCTGTTCCAGCTTGCATGGTCGCTTGCTTGTCGTATGGCGTGGCAGCCAACGCGACGCGACGCTATCTCGGCGGCATTCCGGCGCTCGCAACGGCGACCGGCAGCCAGATCGGCGCGACATTGTTCCTCGTGCTGCCCGCGATTTGGCTCTGGCCGCCGGTTACGCCGAGCTGGCAAGCGTGGGCGGCGCTCGCGGTACTCGGCGTGGCATCGACCGGCATGGCCTACATACTTTTCTTTCGCCTTATCGAAACCGCAGGACCGGCGCGCGCGCTCACCGTGACCTTTCTGGTGCCGGTGTTCGCGGTGTTCTACGGCGCGGTTTTCGCGGGCGAACGCATCACGTCTTGGATGGTGCTCTGCGCGGCGGTGATCGTGTGCGGTGTGCTGCTTTCGACCGGACTGGTCGCTCCTGGTCGTCGGGCCGCGGCAAGCTGATGGACTGCGCTGCGGGCGCCATTCGCGTTTCAAGCGAAAAGTGGCCGTAGCGCCCGCTGGTATTGCGCAGGCAGCTACTTATTTCATAGCAAACGCGATTCGTTCTGGCCGCGTTCAAGCTGCCGCTGCCGAAGCCGGCGGCTTGCGCGCTTCGAGCCATTCGAACAGCCCCATGCCGGCCAGCATCGCGGCGACGAAGATCACCGCCTTGGTTTGCCCCGAGCCAAGCGCGACCAAAGCCGGGCCCGGACAGAAGCCCGCGATGCCCCAGCCGATGCCGAACAGCGCCGCGCCGCCGATCAGACGCCTGTCGATCGCGCTGGCTATCGGCAATCTCATCGTGGCGCCAAGCAGTGATTTCGAGCGCCCGTGCGCAATGGCGAATGCGGCCGCGCCGACCGCGACCGCGCCGGCCATGACGAACGCGAGCGACGGATCCCAGCGCCCGAACAAATCCAGAAACCCCAGCACCTTGCTTGGGTCGGCCATGCCGGAAACGATCAAGCCGATGCCGAAAACCAGACCGGCTACGAGTGAGCTAATTAAAAGCATGGCAACTCCTCAGATTTTGAAAAGATGACGCAGCACGAACACGGTCGCGAAGCCCGCCGCCATGAACACCGCAGTCGCAGCCAGCGAGCGCGGCGAAAAGCGCGAAATGCCGCAAACCCCGTGCCCGCTGGTGCAGCCCGCGCCATAGCGGGTACCGATGCCGACCAGCAATCCTGCAGCGATCAGCGCGGGCAAGCCAGCGTCGATTCGAACCTGCGCCACGCCACCGAACAGCGCCCAGACCAACGGCGCGCCGACCAGGCCAACCAGGAACGCGACCCGCCAGCCGGTATCGCCACTTGCCGGGCGCAGCAATCCGCCCACGATCCCGCTGATGCCGGCGATGCGGCCGTTGAGCAATACGAAAAGCGCAACAGCCATGCCGATCAGCAAGCCGCCGCCGAGCGCGGACCACGGCGTGAAATGGTTCCAGTCGATCATCGTTTTCTTCCTTTCGCGGGCGCGCAGAACTGCGCATAGAGCACCTGCATCACCGCCAGCGCCGGCGCGCTCGCAATGCGGTAAAAAATTTGCTTACCTTCGCGCCGGGTTTCAACCAGCTGCTGCTCGCGCAGCACACCGAGCTGTTGCGACAAGGTCGGCTGCACGATGCCGAGCAACGCTTCGAGCTCACCCACGCAAAGCTCGCCCTGGCTCAGCTGGCAAAGGAGCAGCAGCCGATCCGGGTTGGCCATCGATTTCATCAACGCGCTGGCATCCAGCGCGGCGAGCCGCATGGCGTCGATGTCGAAGGCTTCGGTCGCGGTGGTCATGGCGCGAGTGCTTTCGGAATTTTCAAAATATATTAACCTATAGTATATCTTTAAATATATTGTTTTGGAGACTGCGATGATCTTCCGCCAACTGTTCGAACCGCTGTCGAGTACCTATACCTACTTGCTGGGATGCGAGGAAACCGGTCGAGCGCTATTGATCGACCCGGTGATCGTGACGATGGAACGCGACCTGGCTGAAGTGCAGCGGCTCGGGTTGACGCTGGCCTTCACGCTCGAAACCCACATCCATGCCGACCACATCACCGCAGCGCTCGAGCTCAAACACAAGGTCGGCAGCCGGATCGCCGCGCCGGCTTTCGACCGGCTGGCCTGCGCCGATATCGGAATCGACGAAAGCCAGCCGTTCCAGCTCGGCGGCATCGTGCTCGATCCGCTGCACACGCCGGGCCATACCGCGGGGCATTTCTCTTATGTGTGCGGCGAGCGCGTTTTCACCGGCGACGCGTTGCTGATCGATGGCTGCGGCCGGACTGACTTCCAGCACGGAGACGCCGGGGTTCTCTACCAAAGCGTGCGTCAAAAACTGTTTTCGCTGCACTGCGACACGCTGGTCTATCCGGCACACGACTACAACGAGCGGCGCGTGAGTTCTATCGCGCAGGAGAAAGCGCGTAACCCTCGGCTTGGCCAGCAGCGCACCGCCGACGAATTCAAAGCCATCATGGCCGGGCTCGACCTGCCGTACCCGAAGTTCATCGACTACGCGGTGCCCGGCAACCAGCAATGCGGCGTCTGCCCCGATCATCTTCCGGAAAACCTCGAAAAATACTGCGCGCAGATGACTGAAAGCCCGCAGGGCTGAGCTTTTTCCGGCGGCGTCGGGGCCGTTGCGCCACCGTACCAATTTTCAAAATAAAAGTGGCTGAAACGCTTACTGGACCTGCGCAGATAGCTATTATTTCGGTAGCAATCGGGTGAGGCTGATGCCGTACGAAGCACATTGGCAGCAACGGATCGGGCACCATCGCGGCATGCAAGTTTTTCGAGAATGCGCTGCGCAGACGCTGGCTCGACCACGTCGGCGCAACGGGCCTTTGAGCCGCGCGCTGATTTCTCTGTCGATCGCGCTCGCCGCGTGCGTTGCAGAGGCGCAGACCATGCAACCCACGCAAAGCGCAGCGAACATCGACAACCGCGTTCCCGACACGATCGCCCAGCGCCTTCAAGCCTGCGTCGCCTGCCACGGCCGGCAAGGCTCGGCGACCGATACGGGCTACTTTCCGCGGCTCGCGGGCAAGCCGGCGGGCTATCTGTTCAACCAACTGCGGAGCTTCAGAGACGGCCGGCGCAACAACGCGTACATGGTGCATCTGGTCGAGTGGATGACCGACGAATACCTGCGCGAGATCGCCGGCTATTTCGCCTCGCTCGACTATCCCTACCCGCCGCCCGAGCGCAGCGACGCTTCGCTCGATCAACTCGCGCGCGGTGAAAAGCTGGTCCGCCACGGCGATCCGGCGCGCGATATTCCGGCTTGCGAGCGCTGCCACGGCGCGGCATTGACTGGCGTGGAACCGGGCATTCCGGCATTGGTCGGATTACCGCGCCTGTACCTCGCATCGCAGCTTGGTTCGTGGATCACCGGCGAGCGCCATGCGCTTGCGCCGGACTGCATGGCCGATGTCGGGCGACGTCTCAACGCCGAAGACGTGCGCGCTGTCACGAGCTGGCTCGCTGCCCAGCCAGTGCCGGCTGATTCGCATGCGATCGCCGGCACGACCGAAGCGCTGGCATTGCGCTGTAGCGCGCTGCAGTGATGAAGACGCCGCAACAGAAAGCCACCGCTGCCCGAAGCGCCCGCTGGCTGCGGCCGGTGCTCTGGTTGCTGCTCGGCTTCGTCGCGGTCATGGCGATAGCGTCGGCGCTGCTGGCGCTGTCGGCGCGGTGGCTCGACGGGCCGGCGCCACCGGACGAGGCGCTGGCCATGAAATCGACGCCGGCTCAAGTCGAACGCGGCCGCTACCTCGCATTGGCCGGCAACTGCGCGAGCTGCCACACTGCGCGCGGCGGCGCGCCTTATGCGGGCGGTCTCGGCATCGAAACCCCGTTCGGCGCTGTCTACACCAGCAACCTCACGCCCGATCGCGACTTCGGCCTCGGCAGTTGGAACGCGGCGCACTTCTGGCGCGCGATGCACCACGGCGTCGGCAAGGACGGGCGGGCGCTCGCGCCGGCCTTTCCGTACACCAACTACACCCGCGTCTCGCGCGAGGATTCGGATGCGATCTTCGCGTGGCTGCGAACCCTCGCGCCGGTCGCGCAGCCGAATCGGCCCCATGCCTTGCGCTTTCCCTATGACTCGCAAGCAGCGCTGCGGGTCTGGCGGGCCTTGTTCTTCAGACCCGGTGAATTCGTCGCCGCGCCCGACCGTTCGGCCGAATGGAACCGCGGCGCGTATCTGGTCGGCGGCCTGGGCCATTGCAGCGCTTGCCACGGCCCGCGCAACGACCTGGGCGCAACCGAAGAAGCGCTCGGCCTGTCGGGCGGATTGATCGCAGTGCAGAACTGGTATGCGCCCTCGCTCACATCGACCCGCGAGGCGGGTGTCGCGGATTGGCCGATCGACGAGGTTGTGCAGTTGCTCGGCACGGGCCGCTCCGCGCATGCATCGATGAGTGTGTCGGTCATGGGGCCGATGGCCGAAGTGGTTTTTCGCAGCACCCAGTTCCTCGCGCCGGAAGACCTGCGCGCGGTCGCGGTGTATTTGCGGGAACTGCCGCAGACGGCGAAGGAGACCGCCGCAGCAAAGGTGACCTCCGCACAAGCCAAAGCGTCAGATTCGACGTCAGGATCGCTCGCGAGCCTCAAAAGTCCCGCCCCAGCGGATGAAGCCATGCTCCGCGGCCAGACCCTGTACGACCAGCAATGCGCCTACTGCCACGGCGACCGCGGTCAGGGCGCACCGGGCGCCTATCCGCCCCTGGCGGGCAATCGGGCCGTACTGATGGACCAGGCCGCGAATCTGGTCCAGATCGTGCGCCACGGCGGCTTTGCGCCGACCACCGCCGGCAACCCGCGGCCTTATGTCATGCCGCCTTTCGGCCACCTTCTCGGCGACCGAGAAATCGCCGATGTGCTGAGCTACATCCGCGGCGCCTGGGGCAATTCGGCGTCGGCCGTGCGCGAGCGCGAAGCGATGCGGCGGTGAGATCGCGTTGCTCGATCACAGACCGGGCGCGCCATTCAGAAATTTATAAGAAAAGTAGCTGAAACGCCCAAGGGACTTGCGCAGACAGCTATAATTTCAATAGCAAATCGAGCCAATAAAGGCCCGAAGACCTGCCGCCTTCACGAATGCCACTGCGGAAACTTCGGATCCGGGCCAGCCGGTCGCCAGAACTGCCACCAGCGCCGCGGATCGGGCGCGGGTTCCGGCGGCAGCGCCTGCATCTGGCTCGCGCGCTGGCGCCGGCGAACCTCGACTTCGAACGCATGCGCGATGCCGAAGGCCTCGCGATCGCCGCGCGACGCCTGCGCGCGCCATTGCAAAGCGAGCCGCTCGAGCTCGTCGTCAGCGAGATGCGCGAGTAGCGGAAGGGTTGGCCGGCCGGTCATGGGATCTCGACGATAAGGGAAAGCTGCGTTTTCCGCTTCCACTGTCAAGGGGATCGTGGTGCGTTCGGCACGGTGCACGCGAACATGGCCAGAATAAGAGAAGGATTCGACATGAAGTCCACCGAAATCGACCCGCGCGACAGTCGCACTGGCATCACGCGCGCGCAGTTGCTTCGCTCGGCCATCGGCGCAGCCGGTGCAGCCGCATTGCCGCTGCGCGCCATCGGCAAAACCTCAGCGGCGCCCGACGCCGCCAGCCGCTCCATGAACACCCGCCCCATCCCGTCGACCGGCGAAACGATGCCCGTGATCGGCCTCGGCACCTATCGCGGCTTTGACGAACAACCCGGCAGCGCCGACTACGCGCCATTGACCGGCGTGCTCGAAACCCTGTTCGCCGCCGGCGGACGAATGATCGACAGCTCGCCGATGTACGGCCGCGCCGAGCAGACCACCGGCGAGCTGCTAGCGGTCATGCCAGACCGGTCGCAAGCTTTTCTGGCCACCAAAGTCTGGACCCGCGGCCGCGCCGCCGGCATCGCGCAGATGGAGCAATCGCTCGCGCGCCTGCAAACCGGACGCATCGACTTGATGCAAGTCCACAACCTCGTCGACTGGCGCACCCAGCTCGCGACCATTCGGGCCTGGAAAAACGAAGGCCGCATCCGCTACGCCGGCATTACCCACTACACCGCATCGGCCTACCCCGAAGTCGAAACCGTGCTGCGCGCCGAAAAGCTCGACTTTCTGCAAATCAACTACGCGCTGGACGACCGCGAAGCCGAAAAACGCATTCTTCCGCTCGCCGCCGACCGCGGCGTCGCCGTCATCGTCAACCGGCCCTTCGGTGGTGGTGGCTTGCTGCGCAAACTCAAGGACAAAACCCTACCCGCCTGGGCCGCGGAGATCGGCTGCACGAGCTGGGCCCAGGTGTTGCTCAAGTTCGTGCTGAGCCAGCCTGCTGTGACCTGCGCGATTCCGGGGACGGGGAATCCGAAGCATATGGTAGACAACGTGCGGGCGGGAGTCGGGGTGGTGCCCGATGCGGAATTTTGGACAGGACGGATGCGGGAAGTCCTCGGGTAATCGGACCCCCAGCCGCACCCACACCAGCGACGACGGGAACGCACAAAAAAAAGCGGCCCGAAAGGCCGCTTTTTTTTATCGATGCTGGCGGAGCGGACGGGACTCGAACCCGCGACCCCCGGCGTGACAGGCCGGTATTCTAACCAACTGAACTACCACTCCTGGTGGCTGCATTCGCTCCCTGCGGAGCCAAGTGCGGCCTGCTTGTGCCCGCTTCACTTTCGCGAAACTGGCGACCCTACGGGGATTCGAACCCCGGTACTCACCGTGAAAGGGTGATGTCCTAGGCCTCTAGACGATAGGGTCGAAACCTCAAACTCTGACTACTGAATCTGCTCTTCTCGACCTGCCTCACTGGTGGAGGTAAGCGGGATCGAACCGCTGACCTCTTGCATGCCATGCAAGCGCTCTCCCAGCTGAGCTATACCCCCGGATGCGTGGCGCGTCGAGCCTTCGATTATATCCTGCCTTCGCGCCGGCTCAAGCCACCTTGAGCCGCGCCAACACCACCTCGCGCGGAAACAACGCCAGCACCGCGTCGAGCGATGGCGTTTGCGGCGTGCCCATGACGAGCACCCGCACCGGCACCGCGAGCGCGGGCATCTTGATGCCCTGAGACGCAAGCACTTCCTTGATCGCCGTGCCGATCGCCATACGGTTCCAATCCACTTTCGTCAACTTGTCGGCGAGTGCCGCGATAGCCGGTTGCACGACGTCGGTCAGGTGCTGGGCGCGATAGGCATCGGTCGGCTCGACGTCGGTATAGAACGCCACCGCCCAATGCGCGAGCGCGACGGTGGTATCGACGCGCTCCTTGAACAAGCCGCAAATGGCAGGCAGCCTATAGTCACTGTCGATGCCTTGCGCCTGCAGATGCACATCGACTTGCGCGGCCAGCGCCACGTCGTCCATCTGCCGGATGTAGTGCGCGTTGACCCAGTTGAGCTTGGCGGCGTCCCACTGGGCCGGGCTGCGCGAGAAATGCGTGCCGTCGAACCACTCGACGAGCTGCGCGCGCGAAAAAAGCTCTTCGTTGCCATGGCTCCAGCCGAGCCGGGCAAGGTAGTTGAGCATCGCCTCAGGCAGATAGCCGGCTTCCTGGTAAGCGGTGACGCTCACCGCACCGCGGCGCTTTGACAACTTCTGCCCGTCGTCGCCCAGAATCACCGGCACATGGCCGAAGTGCGGCAATGGCGCATCGAGCGCGTGAAATATATTGATCTGCCAGGGCGTGTTATTGATGTGCTCGTCACCGCGAAAGACGTGGCTGATCCGCATGTCCCAATCGTCGACGACGACCGCGAAGTTGTAGGTCGGCACACCGTCGGCGCGCACGATCACGAGGTCGTCGATCTCGCGGTTGGCGATCGTGATCGGGCCTTTGACCAGATCGTCCCAGGTCACTTCGCCGTCGACGGGATTACGAAAACGCACCACCGGCGGTACGCCTTCGGGGACCGGCGGCAGCGCCTTGCCCGGTTCCGGCCGCCAGCGCCGGTCGTAGAGGGGCTTTTCGCCGCGGGCGCGTATGGCTTCACGCATCGCTTCGAGTTCGGCGGGCGTGCAATAGCAACGGTAAGCCGAGCCGGCCGCGAGCATTTGCGTCACGACCGCGTCGTAGCGCTCGATACGCTGCATCTGGAAGACCGGTCCTTCGTCGTAATCTAGGCCGAGCCACTTCATCGACGCGAGGATTTGTTCGACCGCCTCGCCCGTCGAGCGCGCCACGTCGGTGTCTTCGATCCGCAGCACGAACTCGCCGCCAAAATGGCGCGCATAGGCCCACGAATAAAGCGCCGTGCGCGCGGTACCCAGATGCAAAAAGCCCGTCGGTGACGGCGCGATGCGGGTGCGGACCTTGTTCTCGCTCATGCAGGCATGCTTTCCAGCCCGCGAAGCAAATCGGCTTCGATGTCCGGTGCGTGTTCGAGTCCGACCGCGAGCCGCACCAGGCCTTGACCGATGCTGGCGGCGTGGCGCTGCGCTTCGCTCAGGCGCCCGTGCGAAGTGCTGGCTGGATGCGTGATCATGGTTTTGGTGTCGCCGAGGTTGGTGGCGATGCTGCAGACGCGCGTGCTGTCGATGACATGGAAGGCGTTTCGGCGTTGAAGCTCAGGCGTATCGCCGCGCACTTCAAAGGATACGACCGCACCACCGATGCCGCTTTGCTGCTGCATCGCGAGATCGTGCTGCGGATGCGAGGCCAGTCCCGGATAGTGCACCCGCGTGACCGCTGACTGATCTTCGAGCCACTGCGCGATCGCCAGCGCATTCGCGCTTTGCGCCTGCATCCGGATCGCCAGCGTCTCGAGTCCCTTGAGCACCACCCATGCGTTGAACGGCGAGAGCGCCATGCCAGCAGTGCGCACGACCGGGCCGAACACGTCCTTGATCAGTGCCGTCGGCCCGCAGATCGCGCCAGCCATCACGCGGCCCTGGCCGTCGAGGTACTTGGTCCCCGAATGAATGACGAGGTCGGCGCCGAGTTCGACCGGGCGCTGCAGCGCCGGCGTGCAAAAGCAGTTGTCGACCGCGAGCAGCGCGCCGGCCTCGTGCGCCAAGTCGGCGAGCGCGCGGATGTCGCAAATCTCGGTCAACGGATTGGTCGGGGTTTCGGCGAATAGAAGGCGTGTCGTCGGGCGCACCGCAGCGCGCCATTGCGCCACATCGGCCTGCGCGACGAAACTCGTTTCGACACCGAACTTGGCGAATTCCTTGCCGAACAGATTCAAGGTCGAGCCGAACACCGAACGCGAGCAGATCACATGGTCGCCCGCCTTGAGCAGGCCCATGCACATCATGAGGATCGCGCCCATGCCGGTCGAGGCGCCGATCGCGGCTTCGGTCCCCTCGAGCGCCGCCAACCGCAGTTCGAAACTGGTCACCGTCGGGTTGGAGGTGCGCGAATACGTGTAGCCGTCGTCGGTACCGGCGAATCGGCGTGCCGAGGTTTCGGCATCGGGCTGCACGAAACCGCTCGTCAGGTACAGCGCTTCGGAGTTTTCGCCATGCTGGCTGCGCTCGAGCGCGACGCGGACGGCGAGCGTGTCGCGGTGCAGGTCGGGAGGAAGGGTTCGTTGGGTCAAAGCGATGGGTTCGGGCGCGAAGCCCGGGTTCTGAGTTTCAATCGGCGTCGGGCAACGCCAGTTGCAGGGCGTCTTCCTCGGTTTCCTCGATCCGCGGCCGATTGCCGTTCATTCGCGCAATCGCTTCGCTGTCGATATCGCCGGTGACGTAAATGCCATCGAAGCAGGATGCGTCGAAGCCGTCGAGCTGCGGGCCGAGCGACCGCGCTGCGGCTGGCGCGGCTTTCATGACCGCGCGCTTCATGCCTTCGACGTCCTGATAGATCAACGCGTCGCAGCCGATCAAGGCCCGGATTTGCTCGACGGTTTTGTCGTGTGCCACAAGTTCGTCCTTGGTCGGCATGTCGATGCCATAGACGTTCGGGTAGCGAACCGGCGGCGCGGCGCTCGCGAGGTAGACCTTGCGGGCGCCGGCGTCGCGCGCCATTTGCACGATCTCGCGGCTGGTGGTGCCGCGCACGATCGAATCGTCGACCAGCAGCACGTTGCGGCCCTTGAACTCGCTCGCGATCACGTTGAGCTTCTGGCGAACCGACTTCTTGCGCACGCCTTGCCCCGGCATGATGAAAGTACGCCCGACATAGCGGTTCTTGACGAAGCCCTCGCGGTAAGGAAGACCGAGCAATTTCGCGAGCTCCATCGCGCTCGGCCGGCTCGATTCGGGAATCGGGATGATCACGTCGATCTGGCTCGGCGGCAAGGTCGACACCACGCGCTGGGCCAGCGTTTCGCCGAGATTGAGTCGGGCCTGATACACCGAAATGCCGTCGAGCACCGAATCGGGCCGCGCGAGGTAGACGAACTCGAAGATGCACGGATAGCGCGTCGGCGATGGCGCGCATTGCTGCGCATGCACCTGGCCTTGTAAATCTACGAATACCGCTTCGCCCGGCGCAATGTCGCGCTCGAAATTGTGGCCCGAGCCTTCGAGCGCCACCGATTCGCTCGCCACCATCACGGTGCCATCCGGATCTCGGCCGATGCAGAGCGGGCGAATGCCGTACGGATCTCGAAACGCAAGCAATCCGTGGCCCGCGATCATGGCGACCACCGCATAAGAACCGCGCACCCTTTGATGAACCGCTCGCACCGCCGCGAAGAGTTCGGTCGAATGCAGAGGCACGCCGCGCGTGGCGCGTTCGAGCTCATGCGCGAGCACGTTGAGCAGCACTTCCGAATCGCTCTGGGTATTGGTGTGGCGATGGTCGGTCGAGAACAACTCGGCGCGCAGCGCATGCGCGTTGGTCAGGTTTCCGTTGTGCGAAAGCACGATGCCGAACGGCGCGTTCACATAGAAAGGCTGCGCTTCTTCCTCGTTGTCGGCATCGCCGGCAGTGGGGTAGCGGACCTGGCCGAGTCCGACCTCGCCCGGAAGCGCGCGCATGTCGCGGGTGCGAAAAACATCGCGCACCA
Source organism: Variovorax sp. (assembly GCA_965218415.1). Lineage (GTDB taxonomy): Bacteria > Pseudomonadota > Gammaproteobacteria > Burkholderiales > Burkholderiaceae_C > Variovorax. Next base: position 1,104,882 of record CBDCKT010000003.1, on the reverse strand, counting down.
TGCCCTTGCCCTTGTGCATGAAAAAGCGCCGGTCCTGCAAGGTGACGATGCCGGCAGCATCCTGGCCGCGATGCTGCAGCAACAGCAATGCGTCGTAGAGCAACTGGTTCACGGGCGCATTGCTGACGACACCGACTATTCCGCACATGACGCGATCCTTCGTAGCTATGGAAGGTAGCTTGCCAGCTTTTCAGGCAAGGCGGGCTTGATGCTGTGCAAGGTCGTCTCGATCAACACCACACCGTGCGACTCGCGCCACAGCACGCTGTTCGACAGCGACAGCAAATGAACCACAACGGCGATCGCCAGCGCGGCGACCGCCGCCCGCACCACGCCGAATGCTGCGCCCAATGTGCGGTCGACCGGCCGCAGGCCGGCAGCGACGATCACCTTGCGCAGACTCCAGGCCACCAGCCCGGCAAAAAAGGCCACCGCGATGAACACGAGGACGAATCCGGCCGCATAGCGCCAGGACGAGCCAGCGCCGCCGATCGGCAGCCATTCGCCGACCAGCGGTGCGAACCACTGCGCACACAAGAACGCCAGAACCCAGCCTGCCAGCGAAATGACCTCGTAGACCAGGCCGCGCATCGCGCCCAGCACCAGCGATATCAGCAAGACGGCAAGCCATACCCAGTCCAGCAGCGGCACGGTGAATCAGGGCCCGCTCACACTAAAGCGTCAGCACGACAGCCGGCAGCGACAGGCCCTTGACCTTGCCGGCGGCACGATCGGCTTCGGCGCGCGATCCGAACGGCCCGACCCGAACCCGGGTTCGCTCGCCCTCGGATGTCTTGGCGACCTGGGTAAAGCTTTTGAGTCCCGCCTGCTGCAATTTCCGCCGGGTTTCCCGCGCCGCGGAGGCATCGGAGAAAGCGCCGACCTGGACCACGAAACGACCCTTGTCGTCATCGACAGCGGCGGACGTCGGCGGCGACTGGGTCGCGTCGGACGCCGAGGAAGCAACGACAGCCGAAGGAGCCTTGCGCCCTTCGAGCAAAGCGCGGGCTCGGGCGCCATCGTCGCGGCGCGCGGGGGTTGGATCGACTTTGGCCTCCGCCTTCGCTTCGGCTTTTGGCTTGGGCTCGGGTTTCAGGTCGGGTTTGGTTTCGGGTTTGGGTTTGGGCTCGGATTTGCGTTCGGCTTTTGCAATCGTTTCGGCGCGAGGCTCCGGCTGCGGGCGGGCCTTGGCCTCGGCGGAAGGCGGGATCTTTGCCTCTGGTGGCGACGCGGTTTTTGCGCTGATGTCCGTGCCATCGGCCGATTCGGTTATCACCGCGCCAGCGGCTGGAGCGACTTTCTCAAGGCCGGCCGCGTCGCGCGTCCCGGCGTCGGGCTGCTGGCCAGATTGGCTGCTTTTGCGTCCTGCGTCGGGGATCGCTAGAGGCTTGGCTTTGTCACGGTCGGGGATCACGATCGGAATGTCCACCGCGACCGGTCGCGGCTGCGAATCGAAGAAAAGCGGAAATCCGATGACACCGAGCAAGACCAATACCGCTGCCCCCAGCAACCGGTGTCGCGCTCGCCGGCGCATGGCGTCGACACTTTCGGCCTGCGGCGCCACCGGTTTGGCCGGTCGCCGGGCATCGGCTTGCGCAGCGTCACCGCGAAACTTGAAGAACGCCATGAAGAATTAAATGTCGACGAGGAAAAAAGGCGGCAAAAGAAAGCGCGCATGGTGAAAGCGCAGATGGCGAGTCGGATTGACGATCGGCTCTGTCAAAGCGATGCAGCAATGCCTGATTCAACCGTCCGGCGGCAGATGCTTTGCCTGCAAACGGGGCGTCCCGTTCACGAGAACACCGCCAACGGTATAGAACGATCCGAAGACCACGATTCTATCAGCGGGGTCTGCGCGCGAGACAGCCTGCGACAGGGCTTGCACCGGACTCTCGCACAGCACCGAACTGGCATCGGCGCGCGTGTTTTGCGCTTGCCAGGCGACCTGCAAGGCGGCAGCCGACGCGGCGCGCGGCGTTGGTAAATCGGTGAAATACCAGCGATCGATCAACGGCCCGATGCGCGCGAACATCGGCGCCAGATCCTTGTCGGCCATGGCGCCGAAGACGCCGTGAGTGTTCGGATAGAAGCCCATGGCATCTAGGTTTTCAGCCAGTGCGGCGACCGCATGCGGGTTGTGTGCGACGTCGAGCACCAGCGCCGGCTGGCCCGGCACGATCTGGAACCGGCCGGGCAACTCGACCAGCGCCAGGCCGGTCCGCACCGCTTGAGCCGTGACCGGCAACACCCGCCGCAGCGATTCGAGCGCGGCGAGCGCGCCGGCGGCGTTGATCAGCTGATTCGCGCCGCGCAAATTCGGATAGGCAAGCCCGCCGTAGCGGCGTGACGACTTTTCCGCAGTACCTGAATCGCCGGACGCGCCGGATGCGCCGGATGCATTGGAAGCATTGCCCGCGCGACCCGCCCAGCCCCACTGCTGCCGGTCGCCCGCCACGTTGAAGTCGTGCCCGAAGCGCCACAGATCCGCGCCGATCGCAGCCGCGTGGTCGAGCACGCTCTGCGGCGGCAACGGGTCGGCGACGATCGCCGGCCGGCCCGGGCGCAGGATGCCGGCTTTCTCGAAACCGATCGCCTCGCGGTCGTTGCCGAGAAATTCAGCGTGGTCGATGTCGATGCTGGTGATCACGGCGCAATCGGCATCAATGATGTTGACCGCGTCGAGCCGGCCGCCCAGGCCGACTTCGAGAATCGCGACATCGAGTTTCGATGCGGACAGCAGGCTCATGATGGCGAGCGTCGTGAATTCGAAGTACGTGAGGGCAATATCGCCTCTAGCCGTCTCCACGCTTGCGCAGTGCGCTATCAAATCGGTAGCATCGACGGGCTGACCAGCAATTTGGCAGCGCTCCTCGAAATGCACCAGATGAGGCGAGGTGTAGAGCCCGGTTCGCCAGCCCCCGTGGCGCAGGATCGATTCGAGCATGGCGCAGGTCGAGCCTTTGCCGTTGGTGCCGGCGACCGCGATGACCGGGCAAGCGAGACTGAGCTTCATGCGATCGGCCACCGCGCGCACGCGATCGAGCCCGAGCGCGATGGCGCGTTCGTGCAAGCGCTCGGCATGCGCGAGCCAGTCAGAGAGGGTCCGTGGTTCCGGCATCAGCCGGCGATTGTGGCGCAGCAGCCGGGCACGCGCGGCGCAGGATTCAGGCCATTCAGGCGTAATCGCGGCGCGGCCGACCCATCAACCGCATGAGTCCCACCACGCCGAGCCCCCAAACGCCGTTCAAAACCAGCGCGCCGATGATGAGCTTTGGATCGAAGCCGCCCGCCACCGGCTGGCCCTTCAAGGGCATCAGCACGAACAGGAATACGAGGCTCGGCAACAAGGCGCCCCAGATGAATCCCCAGGCCCAGCGCTTTCCACTCGCAAGCCCGCCGACCAGCGCCCATACAACCACGCCCCAGACACCGCCCCAGAAGGCGAAAGAAATCACGGACGGCACGCCGAGCGGCGGCACCGGCGCCATGTTCCACGCGGCCGCGGGAACCAGCCCTGCCAGGTGCAGCAGTTCGAACAAGCCCTGATGAAAAACAAGCGTCGAGACGAAGCCGGCGATGAAAGCAAGCACCCAATTCATGGAAGTTCCGATAAAGACAAGAAAGCGCGCAACGCGTCGCAGCGCAAGAATGACGCGCCCTTGGTATGACGCCGCCTCGAACATCATAGAGATCCGACGCGACACAGCAGTTGCAAAATGTGCCTGCCCGCGACGATTCCCGTCGCACTGTGGGTACGTGACCGGGGGAACTGCACGGGTCTTTGCATGGCAGCTACGGAACCTCGCGCGGTCGCGATGCATCGAACCACGCCAACGCGGCGTTTGCCGCGCTGACCCGATTTCAACCCAATGGAGGGAAGCAACCATGCACAGATCATCCCGAACGCTTCTGACTGCGGCAACGGCCATATGTCTGGTCTCGCTCGGCGCAATCGCACGCGCCCAGACCACACAGCAGGCTCGCGTCATTTCGAGCACGCCGATCACACAATGGATTCAGACCGGCAATGGCGAAGAACAACGCACGACCGGCTACAACGTTACTTACGAATTCGCCGGCCAGCGCTACACGACCCGAACAGCCGAACCGCCGGGCCGCTCGATCGCGGTGCAGGTCGGCGCGCAAGGCGTCATGACAGAAGCAGCGACTACAGCCGAATCGCAGACGGTAGATGCAGCGCCGCAAGATGCCGCGCCCTGGCGCAACGTAGCGCCCGAACCCGGCGTCGTGCTGTCCGGCTCGGCGCCGGGCTATCCCTCGCCGGTGTATGCCCCGCCGGTGTACGCGCGACCGGCCCCGCTTTACGCGCCAGCGATCTATCCGGCGCCGGTTGTGGTCGCGCCGGCTTATGGCTACGGCTATGGCTCTGGGTACGGTTACGCCGCGCCCTACTTCGCACCGCCGGTCGGACTGTCGCTGAACCTCGGCTACTCGCGTGGCTGGGGCGGCGGCGGTTATCGTGGCTATGGTGGTTATTACGGCCATCGCGGCTATCACGGGCATCACGGCTGGCGCTGATCGGCAGGCACGCAGCGGTCAAGGGCAGCGCACGCAGGCGCGACCCTAAAATCAACGGCTCCGGTGCAAGCCGGGCGGGCGTGCAACTTTTTAAGAGAAAAGTGGCTGAAACGCCCGTCCTTCGTGCGCAGTCAGCTATTATTTCGATAGCAATCAAGCCGAACCGTCATGTCGACCATCCTTCAAAACCTTCCCGTCGACCAAAAAGTCGGCATCGCTTTTTCCGGCGGGCTCGACACCAGCGCCGCATTGCACTGGATGCGCGGCAAGGGCGCAATTCCTTACGCCTACACCGCCAATCTGGGCCAGCCCGACGAGCCCGACTACGACGACATTCCGCGCAAGGCGCTGCAATACGGCGCCGAGAAAGCGCGGCTCATCGATTGCCGCAAGCAGCTCGCAGCCGAGGGCATCGCGGCATTGCAATGCGGCGCCTTCCACATCTCCACGGCCGGCGTCACCTACTTCAACACCACGCCGCTCGGCCGCGCCGTGACCGGCACGATGCTGGTCGCGGCGATGGCGCAGGACAACGTGCACATCTGGGGCGACGGCAGCACCTACAAGGGCAACGACATCGAGCGCTTCTACCGTTACGGCTTGCTGACCAATCCGCAACTGAAGATCTACAAACCCTGGCTCGACCAGCTCTTTATCGACGAACTCGGCGGCCGGGCCGAGATGTCGGCGTTCATGACGAAGTCCGGCTTCGGCTACAAGATGAGCGCCGAAAAGGCCTACAGCACCGACTCGAACATGCTCGGCGCAACGCACGAAGCCAAAGACCTCGAGCAGTTGTCGAGCGGCATCCAGATCGTCAATCCGATCATGGGCGTCGCGTTCTGGAAAGACGATGCGCACGTCGCGCGTGAAACCGTCACGGTGCGCTTCGACGAAGGCCGCCCGGTCGCGCTCAACGGTGTCGAGCAGCCAGATTTGGTCGAACTGATCCTCGAAGCCAACCGCATCGGCGGCCGCCACGGCCTGGGCATGAGCGACCAGATCGAAAACCGCATCATCGAGGCCAAGAGCCGCGGCATCTACGAAGCACCGGGCCTCGCGCTGCTCTACATCGCCTACGAGCGGCTCGTGACCGGCATCCACAACGAAGACACGATCGAGCAGTACCGCATCAACGGCCTGCGCCTCGGCCGATTGCTCTATCAGGGCCGCTGGTTCGATCCGCAGGCGATCATGCTGCGCGAAACCGCCGAGCGCTGGGTCGCGAAGGCGATCACCGGCGAGGTGACGATCGAATTGCGGCGCGGCAACGACTATTCGATTTTGAACACCGTCTCGCCGAACTTGAGCTACCAGCCCGAGCGGCTCAGCATGGAAAAGGTCGCCGGCGCCTTCTCGCCGGCCGACCGGATCGGCCAGCTCACCATGCGCAACCTCGACATCGTCGATACCCGCGACAAACTCGCGATGTACGCGCGCGCCGGGCTGCTGTCGGTCGGAGGTGAATCGGCGCTGCCGCAGCTCGGGAACGACGAACGCGATTGACCGCGCTTGTGCGCCGGCGCTCCGCACTGCCGCCTCATCGAGCTCACTGGAAATTTATAATAAAAGTGGCTGAATCGCTTACTGGACGTGCGCAGACAGCTATTTTTTATATAGCATTCGTCATCGACTGATGTAACTCAATCACCGCCGCAGCCGCCACCACAGCCGCCGTCCGAGCTGTCGCCGCCACCATCGCTGCCCGACGATTCGCTGCCGCCGAAGCCGCCCGCGTCGCCAGAAGCGCTTGAGTCGCCGCCGCCCGAATCACCGAACGCGCTGCCGCACTGGGTGCCCGAGCCCGATTGACGATCGATTTCGCTGCAGTCGGGCACATAGCTGAATCCGCCTTCGATGCCGAATTTGGCATCGAGCGCGAACAACAGCGGCAGCCGGGTCGGATTGCGCGGGTCGATGCTCTCTTCCTTGCAAGCCCAGTACCAGCTGCGGCGCAGGCCGTCGTTGCGCTTCGGGTCGCGTCCGAGCACCTCGGCCGGCGTGTGGTGCAGCAGCTTGCCGAAGGCACCGTCGCACCAGCGCGTGTAGCCCCGCGTGTGCAGGATGTATTCGTGCCAGGCGGTATCGACCACCTTCGACGGCATCGCGACGAATTGCCGCCCGCTGCGCAGGTAGGTCATGAAGAACTGGCGCAGTCCGCGCAGCACCAATTCGGCATCGCGCGGCGACAGTTGCGGATGGGCCGCGCGGATCTTGCCGACCAGAAAATCGGGCAGGCTCGCTTCGCGGATGAAACGGCGCCGCAGGCTCTGCTCCCAGGCCGAAAGCGCGATGCCGACGAAGGCGATCAAAAGAAGGACGCCGATCAATTGCAGCGACCAGGCGCCGAACAACCGTCTTCCGTGCTGCGGGCTGTACCAGTACCAGATCGCCGCTGCAAAAAGCAGCCAGCGCAGCCGCCGCGCCCAGACCAGCAGCGCGATACGGCGGCGGAAATTCAATTCGGGCAGCAGTTGGGCGCCGAGCGCGCTCGCTGTCGTCATCGCTGAATCCGATTTACACCACGACCGGCTCGGGCTCGAGCCGGATGCCGAAGCGCTCGTAAACGCTGGTCTGAATCGCCTTGGCAAGCGTCATGACTTCGCCGCCGGTCACTGGATCGACACTGCCGCCGCGGTTGACCAGCACCAGCGCCTGGCGCTCGTAGACTCCCGCGTTGCCGACCGATTTGCCCTTCCATCCGCAGGCATCGATCAACCAGCCCGCCGCGAGCTTGACGCTGCCATCGGGCAAGGGGTAATGCACGATTTTCGGGTCGCGCAGGATGATGTCGGCGCATTGCTCGGGCGTCACAGTGGGGTTCTTGAAAAAGCTGCCGGCGTTGCCGAGCACGCGCCAGTCGGGCAGCTTGGCGCGCCGGATCGCGCAAACCCAGTCGAAGATGTCGCGCGCGTCGGGCGTGAAGTTGCCGGCCTCGTCCATCTTGCGTTCGAGGTCGGCATAACCGAGCACCGGTTTCCAGGGCTTCGGCAAACGAAACCGCACCCGCGTGATCAGCGCTCGGCCGAGCAGGCCGAAGCCGGCGGGCACAGCGCTGGCATCTTCGCGATCGATGCCGTCGCTCGCGGGCCGCACCGGCGCCGCATGCTTGAACACCGAATCGCGGTAACCGAATGCGCACTGCGCCGCGTCGAGCGTAAAAATGCGGCCGGTTTCGAGGTCGATGGCATCGAGCGATTCGAAGCGGTCTTGCAACTCGACACCGTAAGCGCCGATGTTCTGGACCGGCGCACCCCCTACGGTGCCTGGGATCAATGCGAGGTTTTCGAGCCCCGGATAGCCCTGGTCGAGCGTCCATCGGACCGTTTCGTGCCAGTTCTCGCCCGCGCCGGCCTCGACGATCCAGCATTTGGCGTCTTGCGCGACGAGTCGGCGCCCTTTCACCTCGACCTTCAGCACCAGCGGCTTCACGTCGCCCGTGAGCACGATGTTGCTGCCGCCGCCCAGGATGAATCGGGGCGCATCGCGCCATTGGGCGTCCGCCATCAAAGCGCGCAAGTCCGATTCGTCGGCGATACGTGCCAAATGTTGCGCACGGCAGTTGATGCCGAAGCTGTTGTACGGCTGGAGTGGGACGTTTTGCTCCACGATCATGGGAGAATTGTCGCATCGTGTCCGGCGCGACTGGCGCCCTGTCCGCAGTCGCTTATTCGCCCCTCGATCCCCACTCAACCGCCTGAAAAAAAGGGAGCCGCCATGCCGTCTTTCGACACTGTTTGCGAACCCGATCTGGCCGAAATCAAGAACGCGGTCGACAACACCGCCAAGGAAATCGGCACCCGCTTCGACTTCAAAGGCACGGCCGCGGCGATCGCGCTGAAGGACAAAGAAATCACGCTCACCGGCGACGCTGAATTTCAGCTCACGCAAGTCGAAGACGTGCTGCGCGGCAAGCTCGCCAAGCGCAACGTCGATGTGCGTTTTCTAGACAAGGGCGACGTGCAGAAAATCGGCGGCGACAAGGTCAAGCAGGTGATCAAGGTCAAAAGCGGCATCGAGAGCGAGCAAGCCAAGAAGATCACGCGCGCCATCAAGGACAGCAAGATGAAGGTGCAAGCCGCGATTCAGGGCGATGCGGTGCGCGTGACCGGCGCCAAGCGCGACGACCTGCAGGCGGCGATGGCGCTCATCAAAAAAGACATGCCGGACTTGCCGCTGTCGTTCAATAACTTTCGCGATTGAAGCAGATGCGCTTCGTCCATCGCGGCGCGGTGACCGCGGCGCTACTCGCGTTTGCATCGCAGCCGCATGCGCAGACCAAAGCGCCAGCACCAGCGCCTTCGAGCGCGCAATCCGTGGTGCTCACCGGCAGCATCGGCAACCGCGCGATTCTGGTCGTCAACGGCAGCGCACCGAAAACCGTGGCACCCGGCGAGAGCTTTCATGGCGTTCGGCTGATCTCGCTTTCGGGCGACGATGCGTTGGTCGATGCCGGCGGCGAGCGCATCGCCCTGCGCATGGGCGCGCCGATCAATGTCGGCGGTTCGACCGCGACCAGCGGACGCGGCAAACGCATCGTATTGCCGGCGACCAGCGGCGGGCACTTCGTGACGCTCGGCGCGATCAACGGCCGCGCAGTCAACTTCATGGTCGATACCGGCGCGACCGCGGTCGCCATGTCGGCTGCCGACGCCGAGCGCATCGGCCTCGACTACAAAAGCGGCAACCCGGTGCGAATGCGCACAGCAAACGGTGACGCGCAAGGCTGGCGAGTGCAGCTCGACTCGGTGCAGGTCGGCGACGTGGCGGTGACCGGCGTGGAAGCGGTGGTGTCGCCGCAACCGATGCCTTACGTGCTGCTCGGCAACAGCTTTATCGGCCGCTTTTCGATGCGCCGTGAGAGCGATCAGATGGTGCTCGAAAAACGCTTTTGAATGCGCTTTCATGCGGTCGCCTGAAGCTGCGAAATTCAAGAGAAAAGTGGCTGAAACGTCCGCTGTTCATGCGCAGACAGCTATACTTTCAATAGCGTTTTGACGCTTGTCTCAAGCGCTGCGCAGCTCAAGCCTGCGCAGCAGTGACCACGATCTCGATCTTCCAGCGCGGATCGGCCAGCGAAGCCTGCACCGTGGCACGCGGCGGTGCGCTGGCGGCTGGCACCCAGGCGTCCCACGCGGCGTTCATGCCGTCGATTTCGCCGATGTCTTTCAAGAAAATCTGAGCCATGAGGATGCGCGATTTGTCGCTGCCCGCGTCCGCGAGCAGCCGGTCGACCATCGCCAGCACCTGGCGGGTCTGGCCCTGGATGTCTTCGCCGGTGTCTTCGGGCACCTGACCCGCCAGATAGACAGTGCCGTTGTGCACGGCCGCTTCAGACAAGCGCGCGCCGACATGAAAGCGGGTGAGTTCAGCCATCTTCGTCCTTTTTGCGTGCGCCGAGCCGGGTTTCTGTTCCCGATGCGAGCCGGCGAATGTTTTCGCGATGGCGCCAGACCAGCAGCAGGCTCATGACGATGATCGCTGCCACGACCACGACATGCAATGGCCAGGCGATCTGGCCGCCGAGCAGGTAATAAGCCGGCGCAAAAAACGCCGCAACCAGCGAGGCCAGCGACGAAAAACGGAAGAACAGTGCGATGAGGAGCCAGCTCGCGCCCGTGGCGAGCCCGAGCAGCCAATGGATGCCGAACAGCGCGCCGGCCGCTGTCGCGACACCCTTGCCGCCCTTGAAGCCGAAAAAAACCGGATAGAGGTGGCCCAGAAACGCAGCCAGCCCGGCCAGCGCGGCAGTCGGTACGCCGAGGCCGACGCGATCACCGAAATGCTGAATCAAAAACACGGGCAGCCAGCCCTTGAGCGCATCGAGCAGCAAGGTCGCAAGGGCCGCTCCCTTGTTGCCCGAGCGCAGCACATTGGTCGCGCCCGGGTTCTTGCTGCCGTAATTGCGCGGGTCGTCGATGCCGACCATCTTGCTCACGATCACCGCGAACGAGAGCGAACCGAGCAAGTAGGAGAGCGCGATCGCGACCAGCGAGGCAACTGAAAAATTCAACGGGCGACTCCGGATGGAATGCGGATGGTGTGCAGAACCAATCTATTCTGCCTGCGCACATTCGACCGGTTGGGCGCCGAGCGGATCGATCAAAACTTTCGGATCGATGCCGACCAGCAAGCCCCGTCGACCGCCGTTGATCGCGATCGTCGGCAGTTCGAGAATGCTCGCCTCGACATACACCGGCATCGCACGCCGCACGCCGAACGGCGAGGTGCCGCCGATGAGGTAGCCACTGTGGCGGCTCGCGACTTCGGGCGCGCAGGGCGCGACCGACTTGGCGCCGATCTGGCGCGCCAGATTTTTGGTCGACACCTTGCGATTGCCATGCATCAGAACGAGCAGAGGGCTCGCGTCCTGATCCTGCATGACAAGGGTTTTGACCACGCTGAACGGGTCGAGCCCGATTGCCCGCGCGCTGTGTCCAGCGCCGCCGTGCTCCAGGTATTCGTACGGCAGTTCGGTGAACGTGACGCCATTCGCACGCAGAAATTGCGTCGCCGGTGTTTCGCTGTGATGCGGCTTCTTTGCCACTGCTTGAATCACAGAACGTCAAAGAACAAATCAAAGAACCGGGTCGCGCATGACGAGCCGGATCTTGTCGATCTCGGCCAGCACGTCGGGCGCGAGCGTGGTGCCGAAGGCAGCGATGTCTTCGTCGAGCTGCGCGACCGATGTCACGCCGATGATCGTGCTCGCGATCTGCCACTTGGTATAGCAAAACGCGAGCGCCATCCGCGTCGGCGTCAAGCCGTTGTCGCGCGCCAGCACGTTGTAGCGGCGCGCGGCGTCCAGGCATTCGGGCTTGCCCCAGCGCTGTTGGCGCATCGATTCGAAAAGAGCGATGCGGGCGCCTTTCGGCGCGTCGGGACCATCGACACCACTGCGGTCGTACTTGCCAGTGAGCAAACCGAAAGCGAGCGGCGAGTAGGCCAGCATCGACACTTCGAGCCGATGCAATGTTTCGTCGAGGCCGTTTTCGAGCCCGCGTGCGATCAATGAATAGACGTTTTGTACCGTGGCGACGCGCGGCAGGTTATGTTCTTCGGCGAGCCGCACGAACTCGTGAACGCCATACGGCGTTTCGTTCGACAGGCCGATCGCGCGCACCTTGCCCGCTGCGACCAACCGGCCGAGCGCTTCGAGCTGTTCGCGGATCGGGGTCTGCGAGCTTTCCTTGGCCGGGTCGAAATACATGTTGCCGAACATCGGCACATTGCGCTCCGGCCAGTGAATCTGATAGAGGTCGATGCTGTCGGTGCCGAGCCGCTTCAAGCTCGCATCGCACGACTCGGTGATGTCGTTCGCAGTCATGCCGCCGCGCCCGTTTCGCAACCACGCCGTGCCGCGCGAAGGGCCGGCGACCTTGCTCGCGAGCGTGATTTTGTCGCGCGCCCCCGGTCGCGCGGCGAGCCAGCTGCCGATGATGCTTTCGGTCGCACCATAGGTTCCGGCTCGCACCGGCACCGCGTACATCTCGGCCGTGTCGATGAAGTCGATGCCGCGTTCGAGGGCGCGATCGAGAATTGCATGGGCTGTCGCTTCGTCGACCTGCTCGCCGAAAGTCATGGTGCCCAGGCAGATCGGGGTGACGTGAAGGTCGCTTTGGCCGAGGCGGATTCTTTTCATGCAGGGGATGCTAACGCGGCGCTTTGCGACTGTCGCCCTGCTCTGCGGGATTTATATAAAAAGTGGCCAAAACACCCGTCCTGCATGCGCAGACAGCTATTATTACGATAGCAATAGAACGCTCCGGCGCACGCAAAGCCGTATGCCGAACAGGCAGCTTTTTATGATGGCGACGATGTACCAGCCCAAACGACCCGGCCGCAGCGAATTCGTTTCTGTGCGCAACCTCGACTACCACGTGCGGACCTGGGGCGAACCCGATGCGTCGACGCCGCCGCTTTTGATGCTGCACGGCTGGATGGACGTCGGCGCATCGTGGCAATTCGTCGTCGATGCGCTCGCCGAAGACCGCTTCGTCGTCGCCCCTGACTGGCGCGGCTACGGCCTGACCACAGCCGCCGACGGCAGCGCGGTCGACAACTACTGGATGGCCGACTACCTTGCCGATCTCGAATGGCTGCTCGATCATTTTGCGAATGATCGCGCCGTCGATCTGGTCGGCCACAGCATGGGCGGCAACGTCGTCATGCAGTACGCGGGCGTGCGGCCCGAGCGCGTGCGACGTCTGGTCAATCTCGAAGGATTCGGCATGCCCGATCGCCGGGCCGACGAGGCACCGGCGCGCTACGGCGACTGGATCGACCAGCTCAAGAAATTCCATCGCGGTGAGCTCGCGTTGGCCGGCTACGCCAATGTCGACGGCGTTGCGCGCCGGCTCATGAAGACCAATCCGCGCCTCGCGCCCGACAAGGCCGCATGGCTCGCAACGCACTGGGCTGCCGAGCGCCAGCAGGAAGACGGCAACGCGCGATGGCAAATCCTCGGCGATGCAGCGCACAAAATCGTCAACGCCAACATCTTTCGGGCCGACGAGGCGATTGCGCTGTACGCGCGCATCGCTGCGCCGACCCTGATGGTCGAAGCCGAAGGCGGCAGCCTCGATCGCTGGTGGAAGGGTCGCTACACGCTCGACGAATTTCACGCGCGGCTCGCGCATGTGCCCGATGTGCGGATCGAAACCGTCGCGGACGCGGGCCACATGCTGCACCACGACCAGCCGGAACGCGTCGCCGCGCTCGTCGAAAAGCACTTGCGCAGCTGAACCCGCAGTCCCTCAACGCGCAGTAGCCGGACATGGGAAAATACCGGGTTGGCTTGCCTGCTGGCGAACTCCCATTTTTGAATCGAACGAGGACATCCCATGGACGCGGAACAAATCAACCAGATCGGCGCGAAGCTGCAAGACCTGAGCGCGCGCACCGTCGCGCTACGGGGGTATCTTTGACTACGATGCCAAAGTCGAACGCCTGCGCACGGTAGACGCATCGCTCGAAGATCCGAAGGTTTGGGACGATCCGAAGAAGGCGCAGGAACTCGGCCGCGAGAAAAAGGCGCTCGACAGCGTCGTCGTGACGATCGGCACGTTGACCAGCGAGCTGTCCGACAACACCGAGCTGTACGACATGTCGAAGGCCGACGCCGATGTGGCCGGCCTGCAGGCGATCGCCGACGACGGCACCCGACTCGAAGCGCAGATCGTCCGACTCGAATTCCGCCGGATGTTCAACAACCCGGCCGACCCGCTCAATGCCTTTCTCGACATTCAAGCCGGCGCTGGCGGCACCGAAGCCTGCGACTGGGCGAGCATGCTGCTGCGCCAGTATTTGCGCTATGCGGAGCGCAAGGGCTTCAAGACCACGGTCGAAGACGAATCGCCCGGTGACACCGCCGGCATCAAGGGCGCAACGATCAAGATCGAGGGCGACTATGCGTTCGGTTTGTTGCGAACCGAAACCGGAGTGCACCGGCTGGTGCGCAAGTCGCCGTTCGACTCGTCGGGCGGACGCCACACCAGCTTCGCGAGCGTTTTCGTCTACCCCGAAATCGACGATTCGATCGAGATCGATATCAATCCTTCCGACGTGCGCACCGACACCTACCGCGCCAGCGGCGCGGGCGGCCAGCACATCAACAAGACCGACTCGGCAGTGCGGCTCACCCACATTCCGACCGGCATCGTGGTCCAGTGCCAGGACGGCCGCAGCCAGCACAGCAACCGCGATGTCGCCTGGAAGCGGCTGCGCTCGCGCCTGTACGACTTCGAGATGCGCAAACGCCAGGAAGAGCAGCAAAAGCTCGAAGACAGCAAGACCGACGTCGGCTGGGGCCACCAGATTCGCAGCTATGTGCTGGACAACAGCCGGATCAAGGACTTACGCACCAACTACGAAACATCGGCCACGCAAAAAGTGCTCGACGGCGATCTCGATCCGTTCATCGAGGCGTCGTTGAAGCAAGGTGTTTGAAGGAAGCGCTTTGCGTGTCACATCTGTTAACGTGGTGCCACCATGCAAACCATCAACGTTCGTGAGCTTCGCAGCGCGATTCCGCACCTGAAAGAAACGCTTGACCGCGAGCAAGAGTTGGTGCTCGTCTCCAACGGCGAGCCGATCGCGCGCATCTTGCCCGCGACCGGTCGTCCTTCATTGCAGTCGCTGGCCTGGCTTCGCGCGCTGGCGCCGATGCAGGCAATCGACAGCGCGCAGCTGATTCGCGAAGAACGCGACCGGCGTAACACGTGACGCGTCCGCTGGCTTATGTCGACACGAGCGCATTCATGAAGCGCTTCGTGACGGAGGCGCGAACGCCCGATATGGAGGCTTTCGTACTCGCCAACGAATACCGGCTCGTCATCTCATCCTTGGCGATCACCGAGTTCCGGTCTGTTTTAAAGCGTCGTTTGCGGATGGGAACGCTGGACTCGCCTTTCGCGGTTAAAGCCACTGAGCAACTATCGATCGAAGTGGCCAGCGGCGCAGTGGCGTTTCAGGCCATTGACGGCGCAATATTCAATCTAGCGGGCGACTTGATCGACCGGCTGAACGCCCCCCTGGCCACGCTCGATGCGCTTCATCTGGCCTGCGCGAAAACGGCCCGATGCATTTTGATGGTATCGGCGGACCGGCAGTTACTCGCCGCTGCCGGAGAAGCCGAGCTGCAGACGCTCGATTTGAGCCCCGCTTCATGACGGCACCGGTCGAAGCCCTCATCTTCGACATGGACGGCACCATGATCGACTCGATGCCCTGGCACGGCAGGTCGTGGAGTGTTTTTACCGAGCGGCATGGCCTGATTCTCGGCGCCGACGAAATTTTGCTGCGCACCACCGGGCGCACCGGCGTCGAATGCATGCGCGAATTGCTGGGACCGTCGCTGTCCGATGCCGACTGCGAAGCGCTGGTGCATGAAAAGGAAAACATCTACCGCGAGCTTTTCACCGAAAGCTTCACCGAAGTCGCAGGCTTCGCGGCTTTCGCGAATGCGGCCGCCACGCGCGGACTCAAACTGGCGGTCGGCACCGCGGGCGATCGCCACAACATCGCGTTCGCGATGGCGCGCCTGCCGATGAATCCACCGCCGCTTGCGATCGTCGGCGGCGACGAGGGCTTTTCGGGCAAGCCCACGCCCGCCATTTTTCTCGAAGCGGCGCGGCGGATCGACGTCCGCCCCGAACGCTGCATCGTGTTCGAAGATGCGCCCTTCGGCATCGAAGCCGCGCACCGGGCCGGCATGCGTGCCGTGGCGATCTGCTCCAGCCACCCGGCCAGCGAACTCGGCGGTCCGCATGTGATCGCCGCGGTGCGCGACTACGATGAACTGATCGACAAGAATTTTCTGGAGACTTTGAATGTTGCTGTTGACTGACGGGCGCGAAGGCGCTGCCCAACCGGTTGCGACGAGTCGCGCCGACTACACCCCGCCCCCTTGGTGGATCGACACGGTCGAACTCACTTTCGACCTCGACCCGAACAAAACCCGCGTTCTGAACCGGATGCGGTTGCGCCGCAATTTCGACGTGGCGCCGCAGGCCTTGCGGCTCGACGGTGACGAGCTCGACCTCGCGCGCGTGCTGGTCAACGGCCAGGGTGCGTCGTTTCGCCTCGATGCCGGTCAACTCGTGCTCGAACATCTTCCGGGCGAGGACGGCGAGGCGGTCGAGATCGAAATCTTCACGACCTGCGCGCCCGCCAAAAACACCAAGCTCATGGGCTTGTTCACGAGCGAAGGGACGTTTTTCACCCAATGCGAAGCCGAGGGCTTTCGGCGCATCACCTATTTCCTCGACCGGCCCGACGTGATGTCGAACTACACCGTCACGTTGCGCGCTGACAAGGCGGCTTACCCGGTGCTGCTGTCGAACGGCAATCTGGTCGAAGAAGGCGACCTGCATGGCGCCGGCAATGACGGCCGGCATTTTGCAAAGTGGGTCGATCCGTTTCGCAAGCCCTGTTACCTGTTCGCGCTGGTGGCCGGCAAGCTGGTGGCACGCGAACAGCGCATCGTCGCTCGCAACGGCAAGGAACATTTGCTGCAGGTTTTCGTGCGCGCGGGCGATCTGGACAAAACCGAGCATGCGATGCAATCGCTGATGCGATCGATCGTCTGGGACGAAGCGCGTTTCGGGCTGCCGCTTGATCTTGACCGCTTCATGATCGTCGCGACCAGCGACTTCAACATGGGCGCGATGGAGAACAAGGGCCTCAATATCTTCAACACCAAGTACGTGCTCGCGAGCCAGGCCACCGCGACGGACGCCGACTTCAACAACATCGAAAGCGTGGTCGGCCACGAGTACTTTCACAACTGGACCGGCGACCGCGTGACCTGCCGCGACTGGTTCCAGCTTTCACTCAAGGAGGGACTCACGGTTTTTCGCGACCAGGAGTTCAGCATGGACCTGTGCGCCGATGCGTCGGCCCGTGCCGTCAAGCGCATCGAAGACGTGCGCGTGCTGCGCACCGCCCAGTTCCCCGAAGACGCAGGCCCGATGGCGCATCCGGTGCGACCCGACAGCTACATCGAGATCAGCAATTTCTACACCGTCACCATCTACGAAAAAGGCGCCGAAGTGGTGCGCATGATGCAGACGCTGGTCGGGCACTATGGCTTCGCACGCGGCATCACGCTCTACTTCGAGCGGCACGACGGCCAGGCCGTGACCTGCGACGATTTCGCCCAGGCGATCGCCGACGCCAACCCCGACTCTGCCCTCGCAAAGTCACTGTCGCAATTCAAGCGCTGGTACAGCCAGGCCGGTACGCCGCGGCTCGTGGCAAGCGGCCATTTCGACATCGACGCGCGAACCTACACGCTGCGATTTACGCAAAGCTGCGCGCCGACGCCAGGACAGCCGACCAAGGAGCCGATGATCGTTCCGGTTCGGCTCGGATTGATTTCGCTGCTCGACCTGCATGGCACAGAAGCTGCTGCGATTGCGCCACGCCTCTCAGGCGACACTGAATCCGCGACCGACACGCGATTACTGGTGCTAACCCAGGCCAGTGAAGAATTCGTTTTCCAGAACATCGACAGCGAGCCGGTTCCCTCTTTGCTGCGCGGCTTCTCCGCGCCGGTCATCCTCGACTTCGATTACAGCGACACGCAATTGCTGGCACTGCTCGCGCACGACAGCGATCCATTCAACCGCTGGGAAGCCGGCCAGCGACTGGCGCTTCGCGCGGCATGCAACGCTATTAATTCAATAGCTGGTAGCGCACAGTCAGCGGGCGCTGCGGTGCTAAACGATGCTTATATCGACGCCATGCGCAAGGTATTGCGCGCGACCGATCTCGACGCCGCATTCAAGGAACTGGTGCTGACCTTGCCGTCCGAAAGCTACATCGCCGAGCAGCTCGATGTGGTCGATCCGCAGCGAATTCACCAGGTTCGCGAGGTTATGCGCGCCCAGCTCGCTGTTTCACTTCAGGCCGACTGGCAAGCGGTGTTCGAGCTGCACGAGGACACCGGCGCCTACTCGCCCGATCCGCTCTCGTCAGGCCGCCGGGCCCTGGCTACGCTGGCGCTGACGCACCTTTGCATTGCGAGCCGCGCGTCTGGCGATTCGGTGTGGCCCGGCAAGGCGCTGCAACGCTTCAAGGACGCGGGCAACATGACCGACCGCTTCGGTGCGCTTGCTGCACTGGTCGCGTCAGGCCAGCCGCTTGCGCAGAATGCGCTGGCGCGCTTTCTTGCGATGTTCCAGCACGAACCGCTCGTGATCGATAAATGGTTCGCGCTGCAAGCCACTTCGCCGGACCGCGATGGCAACGTGCTGCCGATGGTCAGGCAACTCATGAAGCATGCCGATTTTTCGATCCGCAATCCGAACCGCGCGCGCAGCGTGATCTTCAGCTTCTGCAACGGCAACCCGGGCGGCTTTCATCGTGCCGATGGTGCAGGCTATGCGTGGTGGAGCGAGCGCGTGATCGAGCTCGACGCGATCAACCCGCAAGTCGCCGCGCGGCTCGCGCGCGCGCTCGACCGCTGGAGCAAACTTGCCGAGCCCTATCGCACTGCTGCACGCGACGCGATCGAGCGGGTTGCGGCGCGCTCCGGTCTCAGCCGCGATACCCGCGAAGTCGTCGATCGGGCGCTCGCCGGTTGATCGACGCAATTCAGCAGAGGACCCAATGGCTACGAATATTTCGCTGACCCGCTATCTGATCGAACACCAACGCCGCCCCGAAAGTTTCGGCGACGGCAGCAACGCCGGAAACGGCACCATTCCCGCACAACTGCGGCTGTTGCTCGAAGTGGTCGCCCGCGCCTGCAAGAGCATCAGCCTCGCCGTGAACAAAGGCGCGCTCGGCGGCGAGAACAGCATTCTCGGCTCGGCGGGCAGCAAGAACATTCAGGGCGAGGTGCAGAAGAAGCTCGACATCATCGCCAACGAAGTATTGATCGAAGCCAACGAATGGGGCGGTCATCTCGCCGCGATGGCGAGCGAGGAGATGGACAGCATCTACACGGTGCCCAATCGGTACCCGCAAGGCGAATACCTCCTGTTGTTCGACCCGCTCGACGGCTCGAGCAACATCGACGTCAACGTGAGCATCGGCACGATATTCAGCGTGCTCGTCAAACCCGAAGGCCCGCAGGCGGTGAAGGAAGCCGACTTTCTGCAGGCAGGCAGCAGGCAGGTCGCGGCGGGCTACTGCGTCTATGGTCCGCAAACCACGCTGGTGTTGACCGTCGGCCACGGTGTTGCGATGTTCACGCTCGATCGCGAGCAGGGCTCGTTCATCCTGACGCAGGAGAACTTGCAGATTCCGCCCGAGACGCAGGAGTTCGCGATCAACATGAGCAACATGCGGCACTGGGATGCACCCGTCAAACGCTACATCGACGAATGCCTGGCCGGCGCCGACGGCCCGCGCGGCAAAAACTTCAACATGCGCTGGATCGCGAGCATGGTCACCGACGTGCACCGCATCCTGATGCGCGGCGGCGTCTTCATGTACCCGTGGGATGCGCGCGAACCCGAAAAGCCCGGCAAGCTGCGCCTCATGTACGAAGCCAATCCCATGGCCTGGCTGGTCGAGCAAGCCGGCGGCGCAGCCACCAACGGCCACACGCGCATTCTCGATCTGGTTCCCGGCAAGCTGCATGAGCGCGTCGCCGTTTTCCTCGGCTCCAAAGTCGAAGTCGAACGCGCAACCGCTTATCACGCGCCGATATAATCAAAGGCTTAGCCGGTGTAGCTCAGTCGGTAGAGCAGCTCATTCGTAATGAGAAGGTCGGGTGTTCGATTCATCTCTCCGGCACCACATTTGACCCGGGCCTCGACGCTATTCAAACGGTAGCTGCGAGGCCTTTTTTGTTTGGCCGCGCAAGACCGGCAATGGCTGCATGCGCGATTCGTTGCTCGCCTATGTCACCGTCCGCCCATCACCTTGTCGAGGAAGCTGCATTCCTCATCGAAGACGCCGATGCGTTGATCGTTGCCGCAGGCGCGGGCATGGGCGTGGATTCGGGCTTGCCGGACTTCCGTGGTGCAGAAGGGTTCTGGAAAGCCTACCCCGCGCTGGCCGAAGCGCAGGTCGAATTCCACCGGATCGCGTCCCCTGCCGCGTTTCGCGCGGACCCGATGCGTGCCTGGGGCTTTTATGGTCATCGGCTGGCCCTCTACCGGCAAACGGTGCCGCATACCGGCTTCGCCTTGTTGCGTGCATGGAGCGGCCGCAAGCTGCACGGCGGTGCGGTTTTCACGAGCAATGTCGACGGCCAGTTTCAGCGCGCCGGATTCGACGCCGACCACATCGACGAGTGTCACGGGTCGATTCACCACCTCCAATGCAGTATGCCGTGCAGCGAAGACGTTTGGCGTGCAGACGATTTTTCGCCTCAAGTCGACGAGCGGCAATGTCGGCTCCTGAACGACGCACCGCATTGCCCCCGCTGTGGTGCCCTTGCGAGGCCCAACATCATGATGTTCGGCGATTTCGAGTGGGTCGAAGCGCGCGCGCAGGCGCAGGATGCGCGGCTCGAGCGCTGGCTATCGCAGATCACGCGCCCGGTCGTCATCGAGATCGGCGCCGGATCAGCGATACCCTCGGTGCGCCACTTCAGCCAGCGCATGATTCACACTTTTGGCGGACGTCTCGTGCGGATCAACCCGCGCGAGGCCGAGGTTCCGACGCGTCACGATGTCGGGCTCGCCATGGGCGCAGTCGAAGCGCTCGGCCAGATCGCGGTTCTGATCGATGGCCAAAGCGAAAGCCAAAACCCGAATCCGGTCGCGAAGTCAGCGGCACCGCGCGCATCCGCTATTTGACCGCCGATGCCCATCGCCGCGACCGCCCTCCTGTGCTTCGTCGTCGCCGTGAGCGATGGCGACAGCTTCCATGCGCGTTGCAACGGCGGCGCAACGCGGCAGGAACCGGTCGCGGTGCGCATCCAGGCGATCGATGCGCCCGAATACACGCAGCCCCACGGGCGCCGCGCGCGGCAACTGCTTTCGCGGTTGATCGAGCGCAAGGAAGTTCAGCTTCAGTGCGTCGACATTGATGCCTATGGCCGTCGGGTTTGCAAGGTGCTGGTGCCGCCGGCGGTTCGATCGGGCAACGCGGCCCCGGCCGATGCGGGCCTTACGATGATCGATGCGGGCATGGCGTGGTGGTACCGCCACTACGCCGACACGCAATCCAGCGCGGACCAGTCGCGCTACGCGCTGGCCGAGCGCGACGCACAACGCCGACGAAACGGGCTCTGGCGCGATCGCAAGGAACCGACGCCGCCGTGGCGCTGGCGCCAGGCGCACCGCGGCGAGCGCGCTTCGTTCGATCGGCATTGACGTGCTGCCTTTGAAATAGCGCCATGGACCGACCGGCGGGTCGGTCATACTCTTTGCATGAACTGCTTTTCGAAGGCGTTTTCTCGTCGGCTCGCCACCGCGCTTGTCGTTTGTTCAGTCATTGCGCCGGGCGCAAGCTTCGCGCAAGCAGCTGATGCGCCGGGGCAAAAATTCCCCGACGTGGTCGCTGTCAAGGTGCGGCCCACCAACACGACGACTTTCGATTTCGACGTCACGGTGTCCTCGCCCTACGACACGCCCGAACGCTATGCCGATGCGTTTCGTGTGACCGGCAAGGACGGCAAGGTGTTCGGCGAGCGAAAGCTCGTGCACGACCATGCCGGCGAGCAGCCGTTCACGCGCGACTTGTACGGCGTTGCGATTCCGCCCGGCGTTCGCTCGGTCACGGTGGAGGCGCGCGACCAGAAGTTCGGCTATGGTGGAAAAACCAAAGCGGTCGCATTGCCCGGCCGCTGATTTTTTTCAAAGGATCCCACCATGACCATCGAATCATTGCTGCCGCGCCAGAAGGTGCCGGCACTCGATCTGAAACTCACCTCGGGCGAACGCTATGTGCTCGGCCAGTCGCCGGGCGAGCATTTCGATCTGCTGGTGTTCTACCGCGGCCTGCACTGCCCGATCTGCGCCAAATACCTGACCGAGTTCGAGCGCCTCGCAACCGAGTTCAAAAAACGCGGCGTGCGGTCTGTCGCCATCAGCAGCGACCTGGAAGACCGGGCGCGTCAGATGGCCGACAAGGTCAAGGCCGACGGCATTGCGATCGCGTATGGCCTCGACCTGAAAAAGGCACGCGAGTGGGGTCTTTACATCAGCACGTCGCGCGGAAAGACATCCATCGGCATCGACGAGCCCGCGCATTTCAGCGAGCCTGGCATCTTTCTCGTCAAGCCCGACGGCACGCTTTATTACGCTGCGGTGCAGACCATGCCGTTTGCCCGGCCATCGTTCGACGATCTGGTCGGCGCTGTCGATTTCGCCGTCTCCAAAGACTATCCGGCCCGCGGCGAATACACCGGCCCGGTCTGAGCGCGTGCGGCAGTCCATGACCGAAGCAGCTGAAGCATCGACGGGGACGATGCTCGCCGGCAAGCGCATCCTCGTGACCCAGGCCGACGCGTTCATGGGTCCGACGCTTTGCAACGTGCTCGCGGCCCATGGCGCCAACGTGCTCGCCAGCGCCCAATCGCTGCTCGAACCCGGTGCATCGGCTGCGGTGGTTTCGGCAGCGGGCCATGTCGACGTGCTGGTCGTCAATCTGGCGATCGAGGCGCCGACCACTGCGGCGGTCGATGTCGGCGAAGCCGAATTGCGCAAGACCTTCGCCGCGCTGGTCGATCCGCTGCCTCGTCTGGTGCGTGCGGTTTTGCCGCAGATGATCGAACGGCGCGCCGGTCGGATTCTGGTGATCGGCAGTGCATCGGCGCTGCGCGGCTACAAGCGCACTTCGAGCTACAGCGCGGCGCGCGGCGCGCAGCTCGCGTACGCACAGGCTGTCGGTGTCGAAGTCGCGCCCCATAACGTTCAGGTCAACGCCATCGCGCAGAACTTCGTCGACAACCCGACCTACTTTCCGCCCGAAGTGCAAGCCGACGAACGCTTCAAAGCGCGGCTCAAGCGCGACGTGCCGCTGGGCCGCCTTGTCAGCGCAAAAGAAGATGCGGAATTCGCGGCTTACCTGTGCAGCGATTCGGCGGCCTGCTTCGTCGGCCAGGTTTTTCCGATTTGCGGCGGCTGGGTGACGCGCTGAATCCCTCCCCAGGCAAACCCGGGGCGTTGTAACCCGGCGGCCATCGAAGCCGAATTCCCCCTTTAACTACAAGGAACCCCGATGAAAAAAATCCGCCTTGCGCTCCCCCTCGCGTTCACCCTCGCGTTCACCCTCGCGTTCACCCTCGCGGTTAGCCTGTCCCTTTTCAGTCTCGGCGCGCTGGCCGCCGGTGCCGCCGACACCACGCTCGGCCTGGTCGTGCTGAAGAGCCCGCACAGCGCCAAAGCCACGATGGACAAGCTCGAGCAGGTCGTGAAGTCGAAGAACTTGAACGTGTTCGCGCGCATCGATCACGCAGCCGGTGCGGCCAAAGTCGACAAGACGCTCCGGCCGACCGAAGTGCTGATCTTCGGCAACCCGCAGGGCGGCACGCCGTTCATGGAATGCGCGCAGACGGTCGGCATCGACCTGCCGCTAAAGGCGCTGGTCTGGCAGGACGCCGCCGGCCAGGTCTGGCTCGGCTACAACGATCCGGCTTTCATCGCACAGCGCCACGGCGTGCCCGATTGCCCATCGGTCAAGCCGCTGCGCAATGCGCTGGCTGCGATTTCGCAAGCCGCGATCGCGCCCTGAAACTTCGCGAGTCGCGCAGCCTGAATTCGTCTCGGGCTCGGCTGCCGATCAATTGCGAATCAGTGGCGAATCAGTGGCGAATCAGTTGCGGCGAGGATTGTTCGGGCTTCTGTCGTAGCGATTCGGCACGCCGTCTCCATCGCGGTCGCGGTCGTATCGATTCGGGATGCCGTCATGGTCGCGATCGCCGCCCGGACCCCGCTCGTAACGCGGTTGCTGAGGGCGGGGATTGTCGGCGGGCACGGCCACACATCCAGCCAATGCGGCGAAAGCGCTGGTCGCAACGATCGTGATGGCAACGGTTTTCATGGCTTTCATGGAAGCTCCTGGTTGACAGTAACGGATGCGAGACAGTAACGGATGCGGCTGGAGGAACAGTGGCTTTCCCGCATCGCGCCGCGGCTAGATCGATGCATTGATCGATCGAAGCGCTCACGTCATTGCACCACGCGGCATGGCGCGTCGAGCGTCTGCGAATCCTTTTCGAAGTGAAGCAACGGTGAAGCCGGTAAGCGCTTGTTTGAACGCGCACCGTCCAAAGCGCGAAAATCCGCCGATGGCATCCGCTGATCCTCAACGCAACGTACGCGCATTGCGAGCGCCGGTCATCCAGCGGATCGCGCATCCCGCGCGTTGCGCTTTCCTTCGAACGACGCGGTTCGTCGGCAGCGTCCTGATCGCTATGTTTTTCATAGCTACTTGCGCACGTCCAGTATGGGCTTTAGCCACTTTCGATGAAGTAAAGCAAGCGTTCCGCCCGTCAGGAACACGGGTGCTCGATCAGAGTGGCGAATTGCTGCAACGCGTTCGCACAGACGACACGGTGCGGCGCGGCCAGTGGACCGCGCTGGCCGATATCTCACCGGCGCTGCGCACGGCAATGGTGCTGAGCGAAGACAAGCGTTTCTTCGCGCACAGCGGCGTCGATTGGCGCGCCGCATCGGCCGCAGCCTGGGCCAATCTCTGGAATACACGCACTCGTGGCGCCTCGACCCTGACGATGCAGTTGGCCGGTTTGATCGACGACGATCTGGCGCATCTGCGCGGCGGCCGGAGTTTCACGCAGAAGTTCGACCAGACTCTCGCCGCCCTCGAACTCGAGCGCCATTGGCGCAAGGACCAGATCCTCGAGGCCTATCTCAACAACGTTCCGTTTCGCGGCGAGCTGGTCGGCATCGACGCACTGTCGCAAACCCTGTTCGGCAAGGCGCCGAACGGCCTCGACGCGCGCGAGGCTGCCGTCGCCGCGGCGCTGGTGCGCGGCCCGAACGCGAAGCCGGCCATGATCGCGCAGCGCGCTTGCGAGGTGCTGCGTTCGATGGCGCCGCCGGATGCGAACGCTTCGCCCGACTGCGCCGCGATCGATCTTTTCACCGCCGGCGCATTGCAGCGGCATGGTTTCGCAGCCAGCGAAGGCATCGCGCCGCATGCGGCGCTGCGGGCCTTGCGAGAGGTTCGCACACCGGGCCTTTCGGGCGCCGCATCGGCGGCACCTGAATCCATCCGCACCACCTTGCGGGCGCCGCTGCAGCGCTTCGCGCGCGATGCGTTGCAACGCCATCTGCGCGAGCTGCGCGGCCGGAACGTCGAAGACGGCGCGCTCGTGGTACTAGACAACGCGAGCGGCGACGTGCTCGCGTGGGTCGGTTCGTCGGGCGATTTGAGCGCGGCGCGCGAGGTCGACGCAGTGCTCGCGCTGCGCCAACCCGGCTCGACCCTCAAACCCTTTCTCTATGCCGAGGCGATTGCCGAAAAGCGTTTGACCGCTGCCTCGCTCCTCGACGATTCGCCGGCCCAGATCGGCACCGCGAGCGGGCTCTACATTCCGCAGAACTATGACCGCAAGTTCAAAGGCCATGTCTCGGTGCGGACCGCTCTCGCCTCGTCGCTTAATGTGCCCGCGGTGCGGACGCTGGTCATGGTCACGCCGCGCGCCTTCGCAGCCCAACTGCGCGCGCTCGGCTTGCCGCTGAAGGAAGGTGGCGATTACTACGGCTACAGCCTCGCGCTCGGCAGCGCCGAGGTATCGCTGCTGAGCTTGACCAATGCCTATCGCGCGCTGGCCAACGGCGGGCGGTTCAGCGAAACCCGACTGCTTTCCGCGGCGCCGCTCAACACACCGTCACAGGTACTCGATGCAGGCGCGGCCTTTATCGTCGGCGACATTCTGGCCGACCGCAACCCCCGCGCGCGCACCTTCGGCCTCGACAGCGTTCTGGGCAGCCGCGCATGGAGCGCGGTCAAGACCGGCACCAGCAAGGACATGCGCGACAACTGGGCCGTCGGCTGGTCACAGCGTTACACCGTCGGCGTCTGGGTCGGCAACGCGAGCGGCGCGGCGATGCACGACGTGAGCGGCACCAGCGGCGCCGCGCCGGTCTGGGCCGAACTGATGGGCTATCTGAACCGACCATCGCCGAAGCCCGCATCGGCGGCGCCTACCGCGCCGGCGGGCGTCGAGTCGCAGCACATCGCCTTCGGCCCCGGTCCGGATGGCGGCACGCTCGAAGCCGAGCGCGACGAATGGTTTTTGCGGGGAACCGCACAAACGCTCTTTGCTATTGATTCAATAGCTGTCAGCGCACGCACAGCGGGCGTTTCAGGCACGAATCGTTTAAAAAACACGGATGTGCGTGATGCCGGTGCAGCGCGCATTGCAGCGCCCGCCGACGGCACCATCGTCGCGCTCGACCCCGACATTCCGCCGCGCCATCAGCGCTTGCGCTTCGCGGCCGTAGGCGCGGCCCCGGGCGCCGAGGAACAGGTTCAATGGCGCATCGATGGAAAGCCGATCGCGCGAGGTCGCCAGGCGGAGTGGCTGCCCTGGCCGGGTCGGCATCGAGTCGAGCTCGTGGATGGCGACGGGCGCATGCTCGATCGCATTCAGCTCGAAGTGCGCGGTGCGGGTGTGGTGGCAGCCAGCGACCGGCGCTGAGCACAGCGCAAGTCGCCGGTCCCCCCCAAGGACCGCGGCGAGCGCCAAACGGCTATTGCGGCCCGCCGCAGAACGGAACGCGCGCCGTGTTGGTGGGCCCAAAGCGGATATTCCGGATCGAACGTTTGCTCTGAGGCTCGAACGCAGGCCATTCGACTTCGTGCCAGCTAAAGCGCCAGCTCGATGGCTCGCGCGAAGCTTTGCCGCCAGCCCTGGCCGGCGAATTCGCGAGAGCCTTCGTCGGTGCGCCATAACCGATCCGCAAACCCCCGTCGATTTCGTCGTGGCAGTGCTTGGTGCTTCGGTATTGCGCCTCGCTGAAACAAGCCCTGATCAGCTTCGAGCAACTGAACGGAATGCCCGGATAGACGGCTTCCCGGCCGGCGCCTGCCCGCAAGGCGGGTTCGAGCGGCACGAAGTCCGCGGTCGAGAAGCTGCCGCCGCCGCCCGAATACATCTCGCTGACCGACCAGAGCACCGCCACCGCCTGCTTTCCCGCACCGAGCGGATACAACGCCGGCGCCAGCGACACCCGCGGCGACAACCCCGCGGAACTGGCGCTCATCGAATGGGTGTAGCCGCTGAAGTCGTGCAGCGTTTGCACGCGCCAGCGCACCGCACCTGCGCGCCCCGCGCGCGTCACCGTCGCCATCGCCAGCGGTTGGTCCGCCAGCACCATGTAGCTATTACGGGCGCCGCCGCGCGGGCGAAAAAGGCGCAGCGAATCGTCGCTGCACGGCTGGGGCAGCAATGCACAGAGGCGGGAGCGCCAGCGGGGATCGAGCCGCTCTGCGTGATCGACCGAATCGAACAGGCGGGCCACAGGCGCTGTCGGCGCAGCGGCTGCAATTTGCGCTGCTGTCGCGAGCCACGCGGCCATGAGCGGCGTTCCGACGCGCCTGACGAGCTTCGAGGAATCCATGGTCGATGCTAACCACGAACGACGGTGCTGCGGGACGGCGCAAGGACGCAACGGCGCGACGCGCACCATCCTTGGGCAGTCCCGCGCAGGAATCGCCTGGCCACGGGTGCAGACAGACGACTTGCGAGACAATCGCTCAGGGTTTGTGCTGATTTTTCGCACGGTTTCGGTGCAATTGACTGCCTTCCCGAATCCTGTTGCGCCGCTCCTCCATGCACTCCTCTTCTGCTGTCACCACCCCCGCCATGGCGGCTTATGCCGACGATTTGCTGATCGACGCCGAAGCCGACGATCGCCCCGCTGCGCCAGCCGCGCCCGCCACCACACGCAGCCGTCAATGGTTGATGGCGCTCAGCGTCGTGCTGATCGGTTTCAACCTGCGGCCGGTGTTTTCGAGCCTCTCGGTGGTGTTGCCCGAAATCATGCAAACCACTGGCCTTTCGGCCGGTGCGGCCAGCGCGCTCACGACCTTGCCGGTGGTCTGCCTCGGCGTGTTCGCGATGGTCGCGCCCTGGCTCGGCCGGCGCTTCGGCACCGAGCGCATGCTGCTGGCCTGCCTGGTGATGGTGACCGCCGGCACCGCTTTGCGAGGCGCGGGCGCCCTGCCATCGCTCTTTGCGGCGACCGCGCTGGCTGGCATCGGAATCGCGATTGCCAACGTGCTGATGTCGGGTTTGATCAAGCGCGACTTCGAAGGCCGCACCGCCCTGATGATGGGCCTGTACACGATGGCGGTTTGTGGCGGTGCAGCCGGCGCAGCGGCTTTCACGGTGCCGATCGAACACGCGATCGGCGGCGGATGGCCCGCCGCTTTGGCGGTGTGGGCTGTGCCCGCCTTGCTGGTCGCCCTGCTGTGGGCGCCGCTGGCGCTACCGCGCAAGCCGCTCGCATCCGAATCGTCGGTGTCGGTGCGCGGCCTCTGGCGAGACGGCCTGGCCTGGCAGGTGACGCTGTTCATGGGCTTGCAGTCGTCGATGGCCTACATCGTGATGGGCTGGCTCGCGCCGATCCTGCGCGCGCGCGGGCTCGATGCCGAAGCCGCCGGCTATGCGGTGTCGCTCGCGGTCATCACGCAATTACTGACCTGCCTGGCCGCGCCACTGGTGGCAGTGCGCAGCCGCAATCAGTCGATGCTGGCCGCGGGCGGCGTGATGCTCACCGTCGTGGCACTGTTGGGCTGCGTGCTCGCGCCGCTCGGCGGGATTTGGGGCTGGTCGGCGCTGCTGGGCATTGCGCAAGGCACCACTTTTGCCCTGGCACTGACGTTGATGGTGCTGCGCTCGCCCGACGCGCATGTGGCTGCGCAGCTCTCGGGCATGGCGCAAGGCATCGGCTATCTGATCGCGGCCGCCGGCCCGCTGCTGGTCGGCCTGCTGCGCGGCTGGATCGGCGACTTTTCGGCGACGCCGTGGCTTTTCGTCGTGATCGGCGTGCTGGCCACCGCCAGCGGCCTCGGCGCGGGGCGCGCGCGGACGGTTCGGACGGTGACGGTGGCGCGAGGACAGCGGTAACGGTCCGCGCACCAGCCGCTTCGGCACAATCGGTCGAAAAGGCGAGGATGCATCGATCCTCCCGTTCAATTCACAAAAGGAAACTGGCAGTGCCCGACCTCTCGAAAATCACCACCATCGAAGACCTGCGCGTTGTCGCCGAGCAGCGCGTGCCACGCATGTTCTACGACTATGCCGACTCGGGCGCGTGGACCGAGAGCACCTATCGGGCCAATGAATCCGACTTCGCGAAGATCAAGTTGCGCCAGCGCGTGGCGGTGAACATGGAAGGCCGCTCGACGCGCAGCACGATGATCGGCGAAGAAGTCGCGATGCCGGTCGCGATCGCGCCGACCGGCCTCACCGGCATGCAGCATGCAGACGGCGAAATCCATGGTGCGCGCGCTGCCAAGGCCTTCGGCATTCCGTTCACGCTCTCGACCATGAGCATCTGCTCGCTCGAAGACATCGCCGAGGCGACCGATCGGCATCCGTTCTGGTTTCAGCTCTATGTGATGCGCGATCGCGAGTTCATGGAACGCCTGATCGACCGCGCGAAGGAAGCCAACTGTTCGGCGCTGCAGGTCACGCTCGACTTGCAGGTGCTCGGCCAGCGCCACAAAGACATCAAAAACGGCCTGTCGGCGCCGCCCAAACCGACTCTCGCGAATCTGCTCAACATGGCGGGCAAACCGCGTTGGTGCATGGGCATGCTCGGCACCAAACGGCGCAGCTTCGGCAATATCGTCGGCCATGCGAAGAACGTCAGCGACATGTCGTCGCTAGGCGCCTGGACCGCCGAACAGTTCGATCCGACCCTGTCGTGGGAAGACGTCGAATGGATCAAGAACAAATGGGGCGGCAAGCTGGTGCTCAAAGGCATTCTCGACGTCGAAGATGCACGCCTCGCCGCATCGAGCGGCGCCGACGCGTTGATCGTCTCGAACCACGGCGGGCGCCAGCTCGACGGCGCGCCGTCCACCATCAGCGCTCTGCCGGCGATTGCCGAAGCAGTGGGCCGCGAGATCGAAGTCTGGATGGACAGCGGCATCCGCTCGGGCCAGGACGTGCTCAAAGCCCGCGCGCTCGGCGCCCACGGCACGATGATCGGCCGCGCCTTTCTCTACGGACTCGGTGCCTACGGCGAAGCAGGCGTGACCAAGGCGCTCCAAATCATCCAGAAAGAACTCGAAATCACGATGGCGTTTTGCGGCCGCACGCAAATCGACGATGTTGATTCGAGCATTTTGCTGCCTGGCACATTCTGAGGTTTGCTACCTATTTGATAGCTACCTGCGCACGTCTAACGGACGTTTCGGGTACTTTTCTTATAAATCCGTAAGTCGCGGGTTCGATCCTTCGGTCGATTCCCGCGCCCGCATCTTGGCGTGCACATAGGCGCCCTGCGGGATGTAGAGCAGACCCGCGACTTTACGCATCAGATGGTTTTCGTTCTCGTCGATCGTGCCGTCGGCGAATGCAACCCGCCACATCTGTTCGACCAGATCGATCTTCTCTTCCATCGTGAACGCGTCGTTGATGCGCGAGGTGAAGGCGAAGGTATCGGATGCATGTGCCGCGGTCTGCCCGGCGCGATCGAGCAGCCGATCGAGCGCTTCGTCGCCGAGTTCGAAACGATCGCGCAGCGCAGCGACGATCACTTGCCGCTCGGCGGCCGCGAGTTCGGCGTCCGAGCGCATCACTTCGACCAGCAACACGGCAGCCGCGAGCTGTACGGTGCGCTCGTCGGAGCGCGAAGCATCTGCGTGCGAATCGGGCGCGATCGAATTCAGCAAATGTTTGAGGGTGGTGAGCATGCCCGCAGGTTAGCCGGCATTCAAAATCATGGCGCAAAATCTTCTTTCGCCATTCGCGAATTTTTCAACCCGAAGGTTTATCGATGATCAAGTTGTACTACCACCCGTCCCCCAATCCAGCCAAGGTCGCGCTGTTTCTCGAAGAAGCCGAAATGCCTTATGAGCTGGTGCCGGTCGATACCAAAAAAGGCGAGCAACACGCGCCGGCTTTTCTCGCGATCAATCCGAATGCCAAAACGCCCGCGTTGACCGATGGTGACGCGACCGTCTTCGACAGCAACGCGATCCTGTTGTATCTGGCCGAGAAGAGCGGCAAATTCATGCCCGAGAACACGCCCGCAGCACGAGCGCAAATGCTGTCCTGGCTGATGTTCGTGGCGACCGGCATCGGGCCGTATTCAGGCCAGGCGGTGCACTTCAAGCATTTCGCGCCCGAGCCGAAGGAGTACGCGGTGAACCGCTACGACTTCGAAGCCTGGCGCCACTGGAAAATCATCGATGCGCAGCTCGCCAAACACAAGTACATGCTCGGCGACAAATACACGCTGGTCGATATGTCGGTGTGGGGCTGGGCGCGCGCGGTGCCGTTCGTGCTCGGCGCCGACGCGTGGGAGAAACTGCCGAATGTGAAGCGCCTGCTCGATGAGATCAACGCCCGCCCGGCCGCGCAGCGCGCCGAAGCCTTGAAGTCGAAGAACGAATACAAGGCCGAGATGGACGATGCCGCGAAGAAAGCGATGTTCCCGCAGAACGAGCGGCTGGCCCGCTGAAATGGCGCCGGACGGCTTGGCACTGCCGTCCGCGCAGCCAAAAAAAAGCCCGCACGAAGCGGGCTTGAAGGGATCAATGCAATGACTATCGACCCCAGAGGAGAAACCAAGCCTCGAGTATCGGCCCACTGCAGGCAGACAGGGGCGGATGCAACTTCGGCACCAAGCCGAAAGCGGAACTAGTTGGCATTTCGGGCTGCGCAATTCGCGCGCGGTTAAGCAAATGAAAACTTTGTGCTACGCAGCGCGCGGCGGTTGCTGAGACGAAAGCGCCAGCACCGCATGAATCAAGGCGAGGTGGCTCAGCGTCTGGGGAAAGTTTCCGCTGAGGCGCCGACTGCCGGTGTCGTACTCCTCGGACAGCAGTCCGAGCCGGCTTCTCACCGCCATCACGCGTTCGATCGTTTGGCGCGCATCGTCGGTGCGGCCCTGTTCGATCTGGCATTCGGCCAACCAGAACGAGCAGGCCAAAAACGCGCCTTGTGACTCGCGTTCGCCCGGAAGATTGCGCATGACAAGGCCATCGACAGTCAATCTCTTTTCGATCAACGCGATGGTGCTGGCCATTCTCGGATCGTTCGCCGACAGAAAGCCGACTTTGGGCAACAACAACAGCGATGCATCGACATCCGGACTGCCGAAATAGCTCGTGAATGCGCCGAGTCCCGTCTCGAAGCCCTCGGCGCAAACCACCGCATGAATGTGGTCGCGCAAGCGTTCCAGCCGGGCGCGGTCGTCCTGCGGCAACTCTGCGCCGCCCTTGCCCTGCAGGAACCGATGAAAAACCACCCAGGCCATGACCTTGGAATAGGTGTAGTGGCGCGGTGCTCCCCGGCTTTCCCACAGCCCCTGGTCGGCCTCGACCCAGATTTTTTCCACGTGCCGGACGATCGCGTGTTCCAGATGGCGCCCTTGTTCGGTCCGTTCCATGCCGGCGGCGTCGCAATCGTGCAAGGTGCGGATCAACTCGCCCCACACGTCCAGTTGCAGCTGATCGGCCGCTGCATTGCCGATGCGTACCGGATGCGCGAAACGATAGCCGGGCAACCACTCGAGTTCGACCTCGTCGAGGCGGCGCGATCCGTCGACGCGGTAGACGATCTGCATCTTGTCGGGCGCACCGGCGACCGCGCGCAGAATCCAGTCGCGCCAGGCGGTCGCCTCGTCGAGATAGCCGCACTCGACCAGCGCATTGAGCGCGAAAGTGGCATCGCGCAGCCAGCAGAAGCGGT
Source organism: Variovorax sp. (assembly GCA_965218415.1). Lineage (GTDB taxonomy): Bacteria > Pseudomonadota > Gammaproteobacteria > Burkholderiales > Burkholderiaceae_C > Variovorax. The sequence goes on along the minus strand of CBDCKT010000003.1, from coordinate 1,072,040 downwards.
AGTCCCAGTTCAGCGCGCCGCCCGGTTTCTCGGGCAACGAGGTGGTCGGCGCGGCAATCAAGCCGCCTGTTTCGCGATGGATCAGGGCTTTGAGCGTGAGCAGCGACCGGCGCACGGCATCCGCGTGCGGCAGCGGCCGGGTGAAGCGGCCGATCCACGCGCGCCAATAGTTTTGCGTATCGGCCAGCGCGGCGTCGACGTCGATGGCCGGGGGTTCGACTTCATGCGATCGCGCCCAAGTCAGGCTGAAGACATGGCGATCGCCGGCGCCGACGACGAAGTCCGCGCAGACCGTGTCGCGCTCGATCTGCAATGCACAGGAACCTCGCAGGAATACGGCGTCGGCTCCGACCCGCAGTTCCACGACGTCGCCGTTCCGGCTGGCCCATGGGGGCATCCGGCCATAGTCGAAACGCAAGCATGCGTCCAGCCGCAGCCGAACTTTTCCCGAAAGCCCGGTCACGATCCGCACCAGCACCGGGGCAGGCGAATCGATCGGCATGAAGTCGGTGATGCGGATGCTTCCTTCGGCCGACGTCAGATCGGTTTCGAGCACCATCGTGTCGGGCTGGTAGCGCTGGTCCGATTTTTCGACGGGCCCGGTCGGCGCGATCGTCCAGTGGCCATGGTCGCTGTTTCCGAGCAGCGCGGCGCAGCAAGCGGGCGAATCGAAGCGCGGCAGGCAAAGCCAGTCGATCGAACCGTCCCTGGTGATCAGGGCCACGCTTTCGCAGTTTCCGATCATGCCGTGGTCTTCGAGCGCGGTCGTCACCGGAAAGCCGCGCGCCTCTGTCGACGCGGTGCGGGGCACTCAGCGGCTCCGACCCGACGCCATCGCCTTGAGCAGCAGGCAACCCGCGACCGCGACCCCCGCCACAACAGCATTGCGATGGCGATCAAGCGTCATTTCCCAGCTGTGGCTGCGCGCCTGGTCGTCGAAACGGCCATGTGCCGTGGCATGGCCCGGCACCGGCTGAAACAGGTTCGACGGTGCATCGTCTGGCAACGGTGTATCGGTCAACTGGCCGGCGTAACCGGCCTTGGCCAGGTAACGATCGATCCACCCGGGCGCAACCCGGTTGCCCAAAATGGCCTTCACCGTGGGATACCCGACCCACACTTCGCGCCGCCGATGCGTGGCGCCGAAATAGATCGCGCGCGCCGCAACCTCGGGCTCGAAGATCGGCGCCACGGGCTTCGCTTTTCTGCCCATTTTGTTCAATGCCCAGTCGAACTGCGGCGTGTTGACGGCCGGCAGGTGAACCATCGTCAGTTGCACGTCGAGTCCGTCGTGGATGATTTCGGAGCGCAACGAGTCGGTGAAGCCGCGGATCGCGGCCTTGGCACCGCAATACACCGACTGCAACGGCACCGAGCGATAGGCCAGTGCCGAGCCGACGTTCACGATGCTGCCGCTGCCGCGGCCGTTTTTGCGCGAGCGCATGCGCTTGAGCGCGGCCATCATCCCGTACACCTGCCCGAGGTAAGTTACTTCGGTCGCGCGCAAGGCTTCGTCGGCGGTCAACTTCGAGACCGGCGAAAAAACCGTCGCCATCGCCACATTGACCCAAACATCGATCGCACCGAGCTCGTCTTCGACGCGAGCCGCGGCGGCTTCGACCTGATCGGCCACGGCAACATCGGTCGGGATCGCGAGCGGGACCCGACCCAACGCGCGGATTTCGCTCGCCAGGCTTTCGAGCCGGTCCGGATCACGCGAGAGCAGCGCCACGTCGAATCCGTTACGGGCGAACTCCAGCGCCGTGGCGCGCCCGACACCGGCACCCGCGCCTGTGATGACTGCTGTTTTCGACATGATTTCGACTCCTCTGAACACCGCCATTCCAACCCGGACCGGGCAGGACGGTGCCTTGATCGGGCAACATCATGCGGCGCTTCGAGCCGGTGCGCGATCGCTTGGCCGCCCGACCCGGCGTAGGAAGCCGGCGCTCGTGGCAAGGCCTGACACCGGCCACCCGGCCACCCGGCCGCGCTGCATCGCTTGCAGACCACCGGCTCCATCCCGGTTTTGCTATGTAGTTTATAGCTGTCTGCGCACGTCCAGTATACGTTTCAGGCACTATTCTTATAAATTACCGACACGAGCGGACTGCGCGTTTCAGCGACCCGCCAGCGGGGTACGCGTGGCGAGCGGTGCGCTTCGATGGTCGGGCCTGAAGTGGCAACCCGCGCCGCAATCGCGTTGCGCGCAGGCCTTGGCCATCGCGCGCGGCGTCGGGCGCCGGGGGCGCGGGCACCTCGGCGCGCGTAGGATCGCGCAGCTTTCGAATGCCCCCATGCACCCTTCGCTCGACGCTCCTGTGAATCCGCCGTCGAAGGCGCAGCGCTGGCTCGACATGGTGAGCGCCGTGCTGATGCCGTTGGCGCTCGCCGTGACCCTGCTGCTGTTCGCGCAGTGGCCGCTGCGGGACGGCCTCGGCAGGTACTCGACCCAGGCCAACGATCTGGCGCAATGGCTGTTCGCGCTCTACGTCGCCGCGGCGTTGCGCCATGCCGGGCGGCGCGGCGCGCATCTGGTCGCGCGGCCCGACCTCGCGCATGCGGATGCGATGAATGCCCATGCGATGAGTGCCGGCGGATGGTGGCCGCGGGTGCGGCGCATCGGCGCGCCGCTGTGCGTGCTGCCGTGGGCGCTCTACCTCTTCGTGAGCGCCGCGCCGCAAGTGCTGCTGTCGGTGCGCGGGCTCGAGCGCTTCCCCGAAAGCGCGAATCCCGGCTACTTCATGATCAAGATCGCCCTCATGCTGCTGGCCTTGCTGATGGCTGCGCAATCGGCGCTCGATCTCTGGCTGGCGCTTCGAAAAGCGGCGCGCGGGCATTGAATGGGTGTTTTCGGCTTGTCGATGCTGGTCTGCGCGCTGGCGCTGATGATGACGACCGGCTGGCCGACCTATGCGGTGCTGCTGGGCGTTTGCACGATCGGCGCGATCGGCGGCCTTGCGGCAGGTGCGTTCGACTTGGCACTGCTGTCGAACTTGCCCGGCCGGATCATCGGCTTGCTCGATCAGGATTTGCTGCAGGCGCTGGCTTTGTACGCATTGGTCGGCGCCTTGTTGAACCGACTCGCGCTTGCCGACAACCTGTATGGCGGCTTGCACAAGGTGCTCGCCCGCCGCGCACCGAATGCCGCGCCCGAACTCGCGGGCCTCGGCCTCGGCCTGGTGCTGGCACCGATGAACGGCTCGGTCGGCGCCAGCCTCATGACATTGGCGCGCACCGCGGGCGCGCGGTGGGCCGCAGAAGACCGCCCGCCCGCACGGCGCGCCGCGCTGGTCGCGCTCGCGAGCACGCTGGGCGTGATCGTTCCGCCGTCGCTGGTGCTTCTGCTGCTGGGCGATGCGATGCTTCGGGCGCACACCGAAGGCTTGAATCTCGCGCGCGCGCTCGGCGTCGGGTCTGGCGATGGCAGCGGTGTGGCGCAACGCATCGTCAACACGCAGGATGTGTTGCAAGCCGCTCTCGTGCCCGGCGCCCTGCTACTGGTCTGCTGGATCGCGATCGTCGGCTTCAGCGCACCGCGCTCACTGCGTTCACCGCGCAGCAAGGAACGACCGGAAAAGACGCCGATCCCGACCCGCGAACGCTGGACGCTCGCGCTGGTTCCGCTGGTGGTCGGCAGCTTGCTGACCCTGGTCGCGCTCGGCAAGGTGCGCGCCGTCGAGGCGGCAGCAACCGCGGGCGTGCTGCTGCTGGTTTGGGGCGTCGTTTCGCGCCAGCTCAATGGCGCGCGGTTGCGACTCGTCCTCGACGACGCGATGGCAATGACCGGCGCCCTCTTCGCACTGCTGGCTGCGGCGACGACCTTTTCGCTGCTGCTGCGCGCATTCGGCACCGACCTGCTGGTCGCGCAAACAATGCAGCGCATGCAGGGCCATCCCGTCGCAGCGATGCTGACAGTGCTCGGTGTGTTGCTGGCCTGCGCCTTCGTGCTCGACGCATTCGAGCTGATTTTTCTGGTGGTGCCGATCGTGATGCCGCCGCTGCTCGCCCAGGTCGGCGATGCGGCCTGGGTCGCGGCGCTCACCTTGCTGGTGCTGCAAGCCGGCTTTTTGCTGCCACCTTTCGGCTATGCGGTGGTCCTCGCGCGCGGCCAGACCGCGCCGCGGCCGTCGCTGGGTGCGATGGCGCGGATGCTCGCGCCCTTTCTGGCCGCGCTGCTGGCCGTGATCGCATTCACGATCCTGGTGCCTGCCAGCACGCAGTGGCTGCGCAGTGCGCCGGCGTCCGTCGGCGCGGCCACGCCGATGGACGCCGAAAAGCTCGACCGGTTGATGCGTGAAATGTCCGGTGCGCCCGCGGATCCGGCGCCGGAGGCGACGGGCGGTGCGCCGGCACGCTAGCGCATTTCGCCGCTGCGACGGAAGCGCTCGGCCGGCCCGCGATAATCGCCTGCTTCGACCCTCGTCCGGTCTCTTCGACCTTTCTGCGCTTCGACCCGGCTCTAGCAGCCGGAATGTGCCCACTCATTTGCACCTGTTGGACACAGGCCATTGAATACCTCATGAACGATGCAGCAGTCCCGCACGATCCGGCGCAAGGCACTCCTTTGAAGGTGCTGCTGGTCGCCAACTATGTTCCCGACGGCCAGACCAGCATGCTGGCTTTCAGTGCGGTCCTCGAGCGCGAGTTGCCCAAGCAGGGCTGCGAAGTGCGGGTCGCGGTGCCGCGACTGGTCGTGCAACGCGTATCGACCGCTTCGCGGCTCTGGAAATGGCTGGGTTACGTCGACAAGTTCATCCTCTTTCTGCCGGAATTGCGCGCCCGGCTCACCTGGGCCGACGTGGTGCATGTCTGCGACCACTCGAACGGTATGTATGTGCCACGCGTTGTTGGCAAGCCGAATCTGATCACCTGCCATGACGTGATCGCGATTCAGGCGGCGCTCGGCATGGTGCCGGGCTGGAGCGTCGGCAGCACGGGCCGGCTCTTGCAGCGCCTGATCTCGCGCGGGTTGGGCCGCGCGGACCTGGTCGCCTGCGTTTCCGACCTGACGCGGCGCGATCTGCGCGCGCTCGATCTGGCGCCCGAGTCCAGAGTCTGTGTCGTGCCGAATGGACTCAACGACGATTTCGCGCCGGCTCCATCGGCCGAGGCGAAACCGCTGCTCGAAGCGCTCGGCATTTCGGATCAAGACCGCTACCTGCTGCATGTCGGCAACGACCTCGACCGCAAAAACCGCAAAACCGTGCTCGAGACATTCATCGCGCTCAGACGGGAAGCCGCGGCCGGCACCGGCCGGGCGATCGTCGACAAGCTCGTCTTCGTCGGTCCCGAATTGACCGAACCGCTGATGGCGCATTCGCGTGCCGAAGGCGTGGCCGACCGCATCGTCACCTTGCAAGGCATCTCGCACCCCGGCTTGCGGGCGCTCTACTCGAATGCGGTGGCGCTCTTATTTCCGTCGTTGCAGGAAGGCTTCGGCTGGCCGGTGATCGAGGCGCAGGCTTGCGGTTGCCCGGTGTTCACATCCGACCTGGCGCCGATGAACGAAATCGGCGGCGAAGGCGCGGTGTATGTGCCGCCCGAAGACGCCGATGCGATCGCGCGAGCGATCGTCGATGCCGCGCCGCGCTTCGGGGAGATGCGCCGGCTCGGCCTCGATAACGCGACCCATTACTCGGCGCACCAGATGGCGGCGAACTACATCGCGGCCTACCGGCGCGTGATCGCGGCGCGCACGGCACGCAAAACGCAGGCAGCTCGCGCGTGAAGAAGCTGTTGGCGAATTTCCTGGCGCTGGCCGTCGTGCTCATGCCGTGGCGACTCAAGCGCTGGGCACTGCAGCGCTTTTGGGGCTACGCCCTAGCGCCCGACGCGCGGATCGGCTTGTCGTGGATTTTTCCGGGTCGGCTCGTGATGGACGAGAAGGCTTATATCGGGCATTTGAATGTCGCGGTGCATCTGGGTGCGATGCATTGCGGCGCGCATTCGATCGTCGGCCGCTCGAACTGGATCACCGGGCATCCACCCGACGGCGCCCATTTCACCCATCGCACCGATCGCGATCCGAGCTTCGTGCTCGGCGCGCATGCGGCGGTGACCAAATCGCACATCATCGACTGCACCGACCGGATCGAGATCGGCGCATTCACGACCGTGGCCGGCTATGGCTCGCAACTCATTACCCACGGCATCAACCTGCAGCGCAGCCAGCAGGACTGCCACCCGATCCGGATCGGCGCCTACTGCCTGGTCGGCACCCGGGTCACGGTGATCGGCGGCGCGGTGCTGCCCGATCGATCGGTGCTCGGCGCGGGCTCGGTGCTGAACAAGGCGCATACCGAAAGCTGCGCGCTGTATGCGGGTCAGCCTGCGGTGTGGCGCAAGGCTTTCGATCCGCAAGCGGCGTATTTCCAGCGCCAGCAGGGCTACGTGGATTGAGTCGCTGAACGCTGTTGCCGGGCGTGGCACGATCGCGCATTGCCGTGACTGAAGCCAGCCCGATTCATCCTCTCCGGCCTCTGCGCCGAATAGCCCACCTCGACATGGACGCGTTCTTCGCGTCGGTCGAACTGCTGCGCTATCCGCAACTGAAAGGCCTGCCGGTCGTGATCGGCGGCGGGCGCCGGCAGACCGAAGAAATGCTCGCGCGACAAGCGGCAGACCAGCCGCTTTCCGCGATTCCGGTCGATGCGTTCACACGCCTGGCCGACTATGCCGGCCGCGGCGTGATCACCACCGCGACCTATCCCGCACGGCGCTTCGGCGTGGGCTCGGCGATGGGGCTCATGAAGGCGGCCCGGCTGTGCCCGCAAGCGATCTTGCTGCCGACCGACTTCGATCGCTACAAGCGCTTTTCGCAGCAATTCAAAACGCTTGTTCGCGAGATTGCGCCGAAGGTCGAGGACCGCGGCATCGACGAGGTCTACATCGATTTCACCGAGGTGCCGGGCGGCCAGCGCGAAGGCGGGCGGGTGTTGGCGAGGTTGATCCAGAAATCGATCTTCGATGCCACCGGCCTCACCTGTTCGATCGGCGTCGCACCGAACAAGCTGTTGGCCAAGCTCGCGAGCGAGTTCGACAAGCCGAACGGCATCACGATCCTTCAGACCAGCGATCTGCAAAGCCGCATCTGGCCGCTCGCCGCGCGCAAGGTCAACGGCATCGGCCCCAAGGCAGACGCCAAGCTCGAGCGGCTCGGCATCCGCACCGTGGGCGAGATTGCCGCCAAAGACCGCGACTGGCTCGTCGCCAACTTCGGCAAGGCGAGTGGCGCCTGGATGCATGAAATTGCGTGGGGCCGCGATGAGCGCGCCGTCATCACCGAAAGCACGCCGGTCTCGATGAGCCGCGAAACCACGTTCGAGCGTGACCTGCATGCGGTGCGCGACCGGGCCGAACTCGGCCAGATCTTCACCCGCTTGTGCGAGAAGATTGCCGAAGACCTGCAGCGCAAGGGCTATGTCGGCAAGACCATCGGCGTCAAGCTGCGCTATGCGGACTTCAAGATCGCGACCCGCGACCAGACCCTCGACCACTTCACCGCCGATGCGCAATCGATTCGCCGGACGGCGGGCCAATGCCTGAAACGCGCTTCGCTCGAACGGCCGCTGCGACTTCTGGGCGTTCGCGTCGGCGCGCTCGCGAAACTCACCGACATTCTGGTTCTTGAAGAAAAAGTGGCTGAAACGCCCGATGCGCGTGCGCAGACAGCTACAAATTCGATAGCAACCATGCCTTCCTTGTTTCGGGACTAGGCAGATGCGGCGTTTGTTTCATTTGCTACGCCTGACCGGATTCGCGGCGTTGGCCGTTTGCGGATTCGTGTTGCTAACTGCCGGCGCTTACGCAGTGGTCGCTTGCGTTTTGATGTGGCTGCCGTTGAATGCCGTCGCCGACACCCATGCGGATGCCGCTGCGCCCACGGTCGAAGCCTACGTTCTTTCCAACGGCGTGCATACCGACCTGGCACTGCCGATTGCCAACGACGTGATCGATTGGCGACGGGTATTTCCGGCGCGCGACTTCGTGGCGCCGCCGTCAGACGCAGCGTTCGTCGCGATCGGTTGGGGCGACCGCGAGTTCTATCTGAACACGCCGACCTGGAGCGACCTGAGCCCGCGCAGCGCGTTCCTCGCATTGTTCGGCAACGGTCCGACTTTGCTGCATGTCACTTTGCTGCGCCGCGACCAGATCGGCGGCGAAGTCTTCGCCTTGCAGCTGTCGATGCCGCAATACCGCGCGCTGGTCCGCCACGTATTGGAAAGCCTGGCGAATCGAGCTGACCAGGCTCGACCGGGCGATCAGGCCGTTGCGATCCCCAATGCGCACTACGGCGGTCAGGACGCCTTCTACGAAGCCAGCGGTCACTACGGCCCACTCGAAACCTGCAACACCTGGACCGGGCGCGCTCTCGCCAACGCCGGTGTCGCGGTCAGCAGCTGGACGCCCTTCGACTTCAACGTGACATGGCATTTGAAGCGCGTCCCGCAATCGCTGCGACCCACGCTATCGGGCGAGGCGCACTCGTGCGGGACGCGGTGTCCTACAACGCCGCTGCGCACTGCATCGTAGATTCGCGCTTCCCTTTATGCCCACAAGCAAGACGTCGCCCGAGCAAAAGCCGCAGCCCGCGCCGCCGCTGGCCGACGGCCTCGTCTACGTGAACGCCGACATGCCGGGCCTGACCCGGGTTCGCAGCGGCGAGCACTTCCGATTTCGCGATGCCGGGGGGCAATGGGTGCGCGATGCGACCGAAGTCGCGCGGATTCGGGCGCTCGCGATTCCACCGGCTTACACGTCGGTCTGGATTTGCCCGATTCCGAACGGCCATCTGCAAGCCGTCGGGCTCGACGCGCGCGGCCGCAAGCAGTACCGCTACCACCCGCTCTGGCGCGTGCAAAAGGACGAAAGCAAGTTCGAGCGGCTCGAAGCTTTCGGCAGCGCCTTGCCGCGCATCCGCGCACGCGTCGTGCGCGATCTGCGGCCGGTCGGCAAAAATTCCAGGCCGACCCGCGAGCGCGTTCTCGCCACCGTCGTGCGCCTGCTCGACACCACGTTTTTGCGCGTCGGCAACGAGGAATATGCAAGCAGCAACCGCTCGTTCGGCCTCACGACCCTGCGCGACCGGCATGCGGTTTTCGGCAACGGCAAATTGACCTTGCGCTTTCGCGGCAAGAGCGGCGTGCAGCACGAAGCCACGGTCGACGATCCGCGCATCGCCAAAATTGTTCGTCAATGCCAGCAGATCCCGGGCCAGGATCTGTTCCAGTACGAAGACGACGAGGGCGAACGTCGCGTGATCTCGTCGACCGACGTGAATGCTTATCTGCGCGAAGCGGCCGGCGTCAAAAATGACGCGCACTTCACCGCCAAGGATTTTCGGACCTGGCACGGCACGGTCCAGGCGCTCGAACTGACGCGGCTGGTGTGCAATGGCGAAGAGGCGAGTGGCGCGGAGCCAGAAGAAAAGTCGGCGAAAAAAATCGTCCAGGCCGGCGAAGCCTGCGCACCTCACCTTCGTGCAAAGTCAACCTACAGCGCAAAGGCGATTCTGACCGTCGTCGCGCGCCAGCTCGGCAATACGCCGGCGGTCTGCAAGAAGGCCTATGTGCATCCAGCCGTTCTGACCCTGGGCAGCCGGCTGACTGCCGACCCTGAAGGCATGCACGCTTACTGGGAGCAGCTCGCTGGCGGCAAGCGGCCGGCACGGCGGCTGCACATGGCAGAACATCGCTTGCTGCGCTTTCTGCATCAGACCAATCGGGAAGCGAAACACGCCAACCCGTTGCCAAAACCGCGCATGCCGCCGAAGAAGAAAGCCCGCGCCGAAATAAACGCGGGTCGGCGCCGCTGAATCAGTCGCTGTGCCGACGGAGCGCCGAGCCATGGTGCACCGCATGATTGCCGGTGTTGTCGCTTTTCACTTCGAACTGCGGCTCGTCTTGGCTGCAAGGCCGGTGCTTGCCCATGAATTCGAAATCGCTCGTATGTACCTCGACGACCTTGCCGGTGACATGACCGACGTCGGAATTCCAGCGAACGTGATCGCCGACTTTGTAGGCGTGTGAAGTCATGATGAATTTCCTTTTGTTCAGCCCGCGGATGCCTTGCATCGAGCGCCATACATACGATGGTTCAACGGGCGAGTGAGAGACGCAATTCGTCGGCTGCGATGTGAAGCTCGAAGCCGAGATCGTCTGCCAGGGTTCGCAGAACCAGCGCGTCGATCGGCATCGTCGGCGCGCCGGTCTCCTGCGTTGGCGCCGGTGCATCGCGCCGGTGTGGCTTCAGAACCAGCATCGCGTCGCCCTCGGGCACGAGAGCGATCGCGCTCAGCATGGGTCGCGTGTCCTGCAGGTGGCACAAGGCGGCGAGCAGCAAGTAGCGCAACGCTGCGGCGCCCGGCCAGCCGGGACGCTCCGATTCTGCGATGGGGACTTCTGCGGGCAGGAGCGCCGCATCGATCTGCAATTTCTGCCCATGCATTTCGAAGCCGGGCCGGAGCAAATGAACGCATTCGGCGACCAGATCGGCGCGCGTGATCAGGTCGTGGCCCGGCAGGGTTTCGGATTCGCCGTTGCCCTCCCAACCGCGCAACAGCCGCATCGCCGACGCGACCTGACCGACCTGCTCCTCGAGCACCGCGATCCGCTCGGTCGCCAGACCGGTATCGAGCGGTGATGTCGCCAGCTGCCGTTTGAGCAGTATCAACGACATGCGCGCGACAGAAACCGGCGCCACCATGTCGTGGCGCAAAGCAGGAAGAACCCGCAACAGCACTTCGTGCCGAATGCCGGCCGCGATCCACGAAGCGTTTCGACCGCGGTCAGCGGGATCGGTCATGAGGCGGCGCAAGCCGACGCCAGAATCTGGTCGAGCTGGTCGACGTCGATCGGCTTTTGCAACACATGGTCGAAGAGCCCCGCTTCCAGCGCGTTCGGCGGACTCGCCAGGTTGAGCCCCGACATGGCGACCAGCAGCGGCGGCTGACCGTCCCGCCCGCTCGCGCCGCCGCGCAGGCTGCGCGCCAGGTCGCGGCCGTTGCCGTCCGGCAGCATCAGGTCGATCAACACCACCTGAAAAGCCTCGGCGGCCGCGGCCTCGAGCGCTTCGCGCCCCGCGTGGACGCATCGCACGGTGTAGGCCTGCAACTGCAACAATTCGCGCAGCAACGCGGCGGCGGCTTCGTTGTCTTCGACGATCAATATGTTCAAGGCGAAATATCCGGTGGGTGAAACGGCAGGCGTTCAGAAGCTGGTGAGAAGGCGTTCTCGAGGCAGTCTAGTCCTGCTGTGACGCAACATCTACTGCCTCGCGGTGCGAACGTTCGGTGGCAAGCCTTGCGGCCAGCTGGTGCGAAAGGGGTTGATGTCCAGCCCGCCACGACGTGTGTAGCGGGCATACACAGCAAGCTTCGTCGGTGCGCAGCGGCGCCAGATGTCGATGAAGATGCGTTCGACGCAATGCTCGTGAAAGCCGCTGTGGTTGCGATAGCTGACGATGTAGCGCAGCAGGCCGGCTTGATCGATTTGCGGGCCGCTGTAGCTGATCTGGATGCTGCCCCAGTCGGGCTGACCGGTGACGGGGCAATTGCTTTTGAGCAGCCGGCTGGTCAGGGTTTCGGTCACCGCCGCTTCATGCGTCGCACTCGAAAGCAGCGCGGGTTCGGGCTGATAGTGGGTGCATTCCAGATCGAGCCGGTCCAGATCGACGCCGCCCAACTCGACCATCCGCTCACGTTCGAAACTCTCGGGCGTGAGCAGCTTCAAGCCGATACTGCCGCTCTGCTCACTGCCGCGCCAGAGCGCTTCGGCGAGGTCGCTGCGCAACCGCTCTCGCACCGCGGCCAGATCCGCGAACACGGTGTTGTGAAAACTGCCCAGATAGAGCTTGAGCGATTTGCTTTCGACGATGTTGGGCGACTCGCAGGGAACCGTCAGATGCGCGATCGCCAGTTGCGGCTTGCCGCGCGGATTGAGCCAGCCGAGTTCGAACGCGGTCCAGATGTCGGCGCCGACAAACGGTAGCGCGCCACGAAGTTCGAGGGTGCGGCGTTGCTCGGACCGGCTGATCGGAAACAGCAAGCTCGTGTCGTACCGATCGGTGTAGGGCGTGGCGCGCCCGAGCGGCGATGTGACAGCGCCATCAACCGAAGCAGCCGATGCAGCAGAAACAGTAGAAGTCGTCGCGCTCATGAAGCGGATGCGTTTGCCGCTTGCAAAGGCACGCGCGCCGATTCGGCATCGCGCACAAACGGCACGATCCGCTCGGTGAGCACCGCGCACGCCTGGGGCGGCAAGTCGTGCCCCATGCCCGGAATCGCGACGAACTGCGCTCCTTCGATGCGTCTGGCGCTGTCGCGGCCGCATTCGATCGGCACCAGCGGATCGGTATCCCCGTGCAGCACCAGGGTCGGGCTCGCGATGCGCGAGAGCAGGTCGGCGCGCTCGCTGTCGGCGCCGATCGCGAGCATCTGGCGCACCACGCCGGCTGGTCGATAGGCGCGCCGCAAACCGCGCAAAATCCGCTCCGACTGGATCGCATCGCTCTGCGGCCAGGCGGGGCTTTCGATGAGCCGCACCAGGCCGAGGCTGTAGGCCAGCCGGGCGGCTTCGGTCGCCGCCGGTGGGCGCCGGATCAACGCGGCGCCCACGTCGCGGCGCGGCCCCGGCAAGCCGCGCGCGCCGCTCGTGCTCATGATGCTGACCAGACTCGTCACCCGCTCGGGCGCGGCCGCCGCCACGCGCTGCGCGATCATCCCGCCCATCGACGCGCCGACCACATGCGCGTGCGCAATGCCCAGCGCGTCGAGCACGCCGAGCGAGTCGTCCGCCATGTCCTGCAGGCTGTAGGCCGAATGCACGGGCAAGCCGATCTTCTGGCGCAGGCTTTGCCAGAGCAGATTGCCGGCGCCCGCGCCGCTCGAACCATCGAAACCCTGCGACAAACCGATGTCGCGGTTGTCGTGCCGAATCACCCGAAACCCGGCGTCGACCAAGGGCCGTACGAACTCGTCGGGCCAACCGATCAACTGCATGCCCAGACCCATGATGAGCAGCACCGGCGGACCGCTGCCGCCAGAATCATCGACTTCGATATCGATCCCGTTTGCTCTTATTTTCATAGCTGTCTGCGCACGTCCAGTAAAGGTTTCAGGTACTTTTTACTTAAATTTTTCATATGAACTCGCGTTCCCGGAGCCACTTCGTCGCAACCCATTTTTCGCCCTCGAGCACCGGTGCGCCGCCGTGCAGCGAGCGGGTCGCGGGGTCGGGCCGGTCGTAACTGAAAAACACCGCGCTGCCGCGCTGCGGCGCCACTTCGAGCCCGACATCGGGAAAGGTGGTGGCGCCGCCACGCGCCGGCTCGCCGATGTACATCACGAGGGTCGCGACGCGCTGACCGCCGCGCGCGAGGATGGTCGGCGTTCCGCGCTCGTTCGGATCGAAATAGTCGTAGTGCGGCCGGTATTGCGCACCCGGTGCGTAGCGCAAAACCTGCAGTCCCTCGCCGAATTCGAGCGGCCAGGCCAGCAGCTTCGCGATCCGCGCTTCGATCCGCCTGACCACATCGGTTTCACCGCGCTCGAAGAACATGCCGTCGCTGGTGCGATCGACGTTGACGATTTCGCCGCCGGTTTTTGTTTCCACGGTGAGCGATCGCGCCAACCGCTTGCGTGCATCGGCGATCAGCGCTTCGCACTCTTCTTCTGACAGCAGATCGCCGAACACCACCAGCCGGGGGTGTTTCATGGTTTGCAGAATCCGCACCCGCCGGTCGCCGGCGTCGATGGTCAACGCGCCGTCTTGCTGCGCGAGGCCGGGCATGGGGCGCCCGAGCGTCGCGTCGGCCGCGTTGGCCGCCATCCCCGAGTTCGCGGCTTTGGACAGTGCCGCGCGTTGACCGCCCGATCCGCCGGTCTCACCCGAGCCACCGTCCGCCGACTCGGCCAGCGCCGCTTGCGCGGCAGCTTCGTCCCATCCGGCTTCACGCATCGACACCAGCAATGCCGGTGACGAAAATCCGTCGGCGCGCTGCTGCGCAACCCATGCGCGCAACTCTGCGCTCACCTGATGCACTTGTGTTTGACTCATATCTTCTTCCACGCCTCGCGGCGCCGGAACACCAGGCGGTCCGACGACGATGCTTCGGCCGCAAAAGCACAATGCGCGGGATCGAACATTCCGAGCTTACGCAGAGGCAGCGACAAAATTGAATTATCGCGGCCCTGCAGGCACCGGGGCCTGCAGCCACTGCAGGTTGAACGGAACCCGGGGTAACCGCGACTGATGAGCGATCGATGCGCTAACTCCTATCGACTTCATTGCCAAAGCTGATTGATCGATCCCGGGCGGACCTCTAGACTGATATGGCTCGAAATTTTGCAACCAGCTCAAGGAGATTGAATGACCGTCGAAGCCGAACTGAACGACAGCGAATTGACATGCCCCGTGATGCACGGAGCGCGCCAGCATATGTTGGCAGGCGCGCCTGGCAACAACACCTGGTGGCCCAACCAGCTCAACCTGAAAATACTGCACCAGCATTCGGCCAAGTCCAACCCGATGGACGAATCCTTCAACTATGCCGAGGAATTCAAAACCCTCGACCTGAATGCCGTAATCAAGGATTTGCATGCGCTGATGACCGATTCGCAGCCCTGGTGGCCTGCCGACTATGGCCATTACGGTCCCTTCTTCATCCGCATGGCCTGGCACAGCGCTGGCACTTACCGCATCGCCGACGGCCGCGGCGGCGCCTCGTCGGGTACGCAGCGTTTCGCGCCATTGAACAGCTGGCCCGACAACGTGAGCCTGGACAAGGCGCGTCGGCTGCTCTGGCCGATCAAGCAAAAGTACGGCCGCAAGTTGTCGTGGGCCGATTTGATGGTGCTCACCGGCAACGTCGCGCTCGATTCGATGGGGCTCAAAACCTTCGGCTTCGGCGGCGGTCGCGAAGACGTCTGGGAGCCTGAAGAAGAAATCTATTGGGGCCCCGAAACCGAGTGGCTTGGCGACAAGCGATACACCGGCGACCGCGATCTCGAGAACCCCTTGGGCGCCGTGCAGATGGGCTTGATCTACGTCAACCCCGAAGGCCCGAACGGAAACCCCGACCCGCTCGGCTCGGCCCGCGACATCCGCGAAACCTTCGCCCGCATGGCGATGAACGATGAAGAAACCGTGGCGCTCACGGCTGGCGGCCACACCTTCGGCAAGACCCACGGCGCCGGTGATCCGTCCAGATACGTCGGCCCCGAACCCGAAGGCGCGCCGATCGAACAGCATGGCCTCGGCTGGAAGAACAGCATGGGCAGCGGCAGTGGTGTCGACACCATCAGCAGCGGCCTGGAAGGCGCCTGGACACCCAACCCGATCAAGTGGGACAACGGTTATTTCGAAACCCTGTTCGGCTTCGAGTGGGAACTGACCAAGAGCCCGGCCGGTGCGCAGCAATGGAAGCCCAAGGGCGATGGCGGCGCCGGCACGGTGCCCGACGCACACGATTCCAGCAAGCGCCACGCTCCGATGATGTCCACAGCCGACATGGCCATGCGCATGGACCCGGCCTACGAAAAAATCTCGCGCCGTTTCATGCAGAACCCGCAGGAGTTCGCCGATACCTTCGCCCGCGCCTGGTACAAGCTCACCCACCGCGACATGGGTCCGATCTCGCGCTACCTGGGCCCGTTGGTGGCGAAGGAAGAGCTGATCTGGCAAGACCCGATTCCGGCGGCGGACCACGCGCTGGTCGACGACAACGACATTGCCTCGTTGAAATCCAAAGTGCTCGCGTCGGGCTTGTCTGTCGCGCAACTGGTCGGCACCGCCTGGGCATCGGCCTCGACTTACCGCGACAGCGACAAACGCGGCGGCGCCAACGGCGCGCGCATTCGCCTGGCGCCGCAAAAAGACTGGGAAGCGAACCAGCCGGCTGAGCTGTCCAAGGTGCTGCAAAAGCTCGAATCGGTGCAGAAAGACTTCAACGGCGCGGCATCCGGCGGCAAGAAGATTTCGATGGCCGATTTGATCGTGCTCGGTGGTTGCGCCGCGGTCGAAGCGGCGGCGAAAAAGGCTGGCCAGGACGTGAAGGTGCCTTTCGCGCCCGGCCGAGCCGACGCAACGGCTGAACAGACCGATGCCGATTCCTTCGTACCGCTGGAGCCGATGTCCGATGGCTTTCGCAACTATGTGCGCAAGGGCCACGAAGAATCGACGGCCGCGCAGTTGATCGACCGCGCCAACCTGCTGACCTTGACCGCGCCGGAGATGACGGTGCTGGTCGGCGGCATGCGCGTCCTCGGTGCGAACGTCGGCCAGGCCGCGCACGGTGTGCTCACGCAGCAGCCTGGAGCGTTGACCAACGACTTCTTCGTCCATCTGCTCGACATGGGCACGCAGTGGGAGAAGTCGGCGAGTGCCGCAGGCATGTATGAAGGCAGCGACCGGGCAGGCGGCAAGGCTAAATGGACCGGCACCAGCGTCGACCTGCTGTTCGGATCCAACTCGCAATTGCGCGCATTGGCCGAGGTCTACGCCGGCAGCGACGCGAAGCCCAAGTTCGTGCGCGACTTCGTCGCGGCATGGAACAAGGTGATGAACCTCGATCGCTACGACCTCGCGTAGTCTTGCGCCACGACAGGCGTGAAAGCGCCTGCATAAAGCGCCCGCATAACGAGGTCGCTTCAAGCGGCGACGGCGCATTTTCGATTTTCGGCCCTGAACTCAGGGCCGAAATTCATTCTGTCTTACCCAACGCCCAAACGCGCCAACACGTCGCCAGGCGTGCGATTTCTCGCACGTGACGCAGCATCCAGCAAAGCAGAGTCGGAGACTCGGGAGACGGCTCGTAAAATCGCATCCCGCGCCTGCACGAGCAAACCCACACGCCTGTTTTTGGCGCTTGGCCACGAATTTTTTCACTCACCCGATTTCAAATCTCATGACCGGTGCACCCGCAGTTCCCGTCGACCAGCCCGGTCTGCAATCACTCTCCAAGTCTTTCGAACCGGAAGCGATCGAGGCGCACTGGGGACCCGAATGGGAACGGCGCGGCTACGCACAAGCCGGCTATCGCGGCACCGGCGCCGCCAAGGAAGACGCACCTGCGTTTTCGATCCAGCTACCGCCGCCGAACGTCACCGGCACCCTGCACATGGGGCATGCGTTCAACCAGACGATCATGGACAGCCTCGCGCGCTACCACCGCATGGCGGGCGCCAATACGCTGTGGGTGCCCGGCACCGACCATGCCGGCATCGCGACCCAGATCGTGGTCGAGCGGCAGTTGCAGGAGCAGGGCACGAGCCGGCACGCATTGGGCCGCGAGGCTTTCGTCGCCAAGGTGTGGGAGTGGAAGGAACAATCCGGCAACACCATCACGAACCAGATGCGCCGGATGGGCGATTCGGTCGATTGGGGTCACGAATATTTCACGATGGACGAGAAGCTGTCCAACGTCGTCACCGAAACCTTCGTTCGGCTCTACGAGCAAGGGCTGATCTACCGCGGCAAGCGACTCGTGAATTGGGACCCGGTGCTGAAGACCGCGGTGAGCGATCTCGAGGTCGAAAGCGAGGAAGAAGACGGCTCTCTCTGGCACATCGCTTATCCGCTCGAAGACGGCTCGGGTGTGCTGACCGTCGCGACCACGCGGCCCGAAACGATGCTCGGCGACGTCGCGTTGATGGTGCATCCCGAGGACCAGCGCTACAACCATCTGGTCGGCCAATCGGTCGTGCTGCCACTGGTCGGCCGAAAGATTCCGGTGATCGCCGACGACTATGTGGACAAGGATTTCGGCACCGGCGTGGTCAAGGTCACGCCGGCGCACGACAACAACGATTATGCGGTGGGCCTACGGCATCAGTTGCCGATGATCGGCGTGCTCGCGCTCGATGCGAGCATCAACGACAACGCGCCGGAAAAATATCGGGGGCTCGATCGCTTCGTCGCGCGCAAACAGATCGTTGCTGACCTCGACGCACTCGGCCTGTTGGCAGAAACCAAGAAGCACAAACTCATGGTGCCGCGCTGTGCGCGCACCGGCCAGGTGGTCGAGCCGATGCTGACCGACCAATGGTTCGTCGCGATGACAAAGCCCGACGCAAATGGCCGATCGATCGCGCAAAAAGGCATCGACGCCGTGAAGTCCGGCGAAGTGCGTTTCGTGCCCGAAAACTGGGTCAACACCTACGACCAGTGGATGAACAATATCCAGGACTGGTGCATCAGTCGCCAGCTCTGGTGGGGGCATCAGATTCCGGCGTGGTACGACGAGCAAGGCAACATCGTCGTCGCGCGCGACGAAGCCGAAGCGCAGGCCAGGGCGCCGGGCAAAACATTGGTGCGCGATGCCGACGTGCTCGATACCTGGTTCTCCGCCTCGCTGTTCCCGTTTTCGACGATGGGCTGGCCCGACGCCAATTCCGATTCAGCCGCCGAGCCGACCTCCGACTACAACCTCTACCTGCCCTCGACGGTGCTCGTTACCGGCTACGACATCATCTTTTTCTGGGTCGCCCGAATGATCATGATGACGACGCATTTCACCGGTCGCGTGCCGTTCAAGGACGTCTACATTCACGGCCTGGTACGCGATGCGCATGGCCAGAAGATGAGCAAGTCCGAAGGCAATGTGCTCGATCCGGTCGATTTGATGGACGGCATCGCGTTGCCCGAACTTCTCGACAAGCGCGTGCAAGGCTTGCGCAAACCCGAAACCGCGCCGGCTGTTCGCAACGCGACGCAAAAGGAATTTCCGGACGGCATTCCGGCTTTCGGCGCCGATGCGTTGCGCTTCACCTTCGCGTCGCTCGCCTCGCTCGGGCGCAGCATCAACTTCGATGCGAAGCGCTGCGAGGGCTATCGCAACTTCTGCAACAAGCTCTGGAACGCGACCCGCTTCGTTCTGATGAATTGCGAAGGGCAGGATTGCGGTCTGGCCGAGCACACCAAAGCCGAATGCGCGCCGGGCCAGCCGTTCCACCGCTACCTGGTGTTCAGCCAGGCCGACCGCTGGATCGCGTCGAAATTGCAACGCGTAGAGGCCGAAGTCGCCAAAGGTTTCGCCGACTATCGGCTCGACAACGTCGCCAATGCGATCTACCAGTTCGCGTGGGACGAGTTCTGCGATTGGTATCTCGAGATCGCGAAGGTGCAGATTCAGACCGGCACGCCGGCCGAGCAACGCGCGACACGGCGCACCTTGATCCGCACGCTCGAAACGCTGTTGCGGCTCGCGCATCCGGTGATTCCGTTCATCACCGAAGAGCTCTGGCAAAAGGTCGCGCCGGTCGCGTCTGCAAGCGGCGAAGCAGGCGCATCGATCATGGTCGCGTCCTACCCGCAATCGCAGCCGAACAAGATCGACGAGGCCGCCGAGGCGCATATCGCGCAGATCAAGCAATGGGTAGACGCCTGCCGCCAGCTACGCGGCGAGCTGAATGTGTCGCCCGCGACGCGGTTGCCGCTTCTGGCGATTAGCGACAACGCGCGTGACGCTGACGCGCTGCGCAGCGCGGTGCCGGTGCTGCAGGCGCTCGCGCGACTCAAGGAAGTGAAGCTCTTCGACGACGAAGCGGCGTGGGCCGGTGCAGCCGAAGCGTCACCCGTCGCCGTGAGCGGCGCGGTGCGTTTCTGCCTGCACATGGAGATCGACAAGGCAGCCGAAAAATCACGCATCGGCAAGGAAATCGCGCGCATCGAAGGCGAGATCGCGAAGGTCGACGGCAAGCTAAGTAACGAGGCCTTCGTCGCCAAGGCGCCAGCGAAAGTGATCGAATTGGAGCGCACGCGCCGAGCCGACTTCGCGGCCACCCTCGCGCGGCTCGGCGATCAGCTTGTGCGCCTCGGCTGACAGGACCTGCGCTACGCAAGCTTTAGTATTCCTGTCGAACGCTCTTTCGCATTTACCGACCCCTTCATCCCATGACGCAACCGACTTCCCGCATCCGCAAAGCCGTTTTCCCCGTTGCGGGTTTCGGCACCCGATTCCTGCCTGCGACCAAGGCGCAGCCGAAGGAGATGCTGCCCGTGGTCGACAAGCCGCTGATCCAGTATGCGGTCGAAGAGGCTTACGCTGCGGGCATTCGCGACATGATTTTCGTCACCGGGCGCAACAAGCGCGCGATCGAAGACCATTTCGACACCGCTTACGAGCTCGAAAGCGAACTCGAAGCCAGCAACAAGACCGCACTGCTCGAAATCGCGCGTTCGGTGCTTCCGGACGACATGACCTGCTCGTATGTCCGGCAACCGCGGATGCTCGGACTCGGTCACGCGGTTTTGTGCGCCGAGCATCTGGTCGGCAACGAGCCTTTCGCGGTGCTGCTGGCCGACGACTTGATGATCGGTCCCGAGGGCGGCGAGCCGGTCCTTGCGCAAATGACGCATGCGTTCGAGCGTCTGCAGGGCTCGCTCATCGCGGTCCAGGAAGTGCCGCTCGATCAGGTCAAACGCTATGGCATCGTCGCCGGCGAATCGCTCGGCGACGGTTTCACCAAGCTCGACCGGATGGTCGAAAAGCCCAAGCCTGAAGACGCGCCATCGCGCCTCGGCGTATCGGGCCGCTATGTGCTGACGCCCGCGGTGTTCGACGAAATCCGCAAGCAGGAGCGCGGCGCGGGTGGCGAAATCCAGCTCACCGATGGCATCGCCGGCCTGATGAAAAAAGAGGCTGTGTATGCCTATGCGTACAAGGGCACGCGCTACGACTGCGGCAGTAAAGAAGGGTTTTTGCAAGCCACGGTCGAGCTGGCGCTGGCACACACGGAAGTCGGGCCGGACTTCAGGGCGTACTTGAAAAGTCTGGCGCTGTAGCCGACGCTTTGCGCAAAGCTCGGCGCGCCGACGCGGCAAGCAAGCGCTATCGGTTGGCCGAAACAGTCGGCTTCAAGCGAGCGGCAATGAAGTCGTGCACTTCGGGTTGGCTGATCGGCGTCAACTTCATGCCGAACGCCTCGTTCAGCCGCGCCACCAGCGCTTGCACCCACAAAACGTTCCAGGGCAGGCCCGGATGATGGTCGGCCAGCAATGCGTTGTGCGGATCGTCACCGGCCGTGTTCGTGATTCGCAGGCCACCGCCGAGGTCGACCGGATGGTAGTTCGGCTTGCCATCGGCGCCGCGCTCACCCCATAAGCTTTTGAACCACGCCACATTGTCGAAAAATGCGACATTGGGTTGGCCCTTGGCGAGTTCACGCAGTGCGCCGTCGTAGGCCGCCACGCCCGCGTCGATGTTCTTTTTCTCGACGCCGTTCAGATAGCTGTCGAAGGTATCCGGATCGTCGGCTTCGTTGAACATGCCGGCGATCAGAATCCGCGCTCCGGGATGCCGCGCATGGATCAGCGCCACAGCCTCGCCGATGTGCTTTTTGCAGTCGTCGATGACCGCGCGCACACCGGCGGCCATCGGTTCGCGCGCCTGCAACGGCATCACCGGAATCCAGTCGTTGACGCCGATTGCGATCACCACCACGCCGTTTGCCCAGCGCGCCGACTCGTCGTCCATCAAGTCCGCGAGGCGCTTCGCCTGCCGCGTGAATCCGTCGGTCAGGTCGCGGCAACGCGCGCCCGAATGGGCGAAGTTGTAGAGATAGTCTTCTTTCGCCGGTACCCTGCCCGTTCGCAAACCGATCGTCGCGCCGGCACGGCCGAGTACGCCGCCGTTGCCCCAGCGCACCCAGGGGCCGAGGTCGAGTTGGTTGACGCGCATGCGCGCCAGCACTTCGGGCCACTGCAAGGTGCTTGCACGAAAGCCGCTGCGCGAATTCTTGTCGGGTGGATAAAG
Source organism: Variovorax sp. (assembly GCA_965218415.1). Classification (GTDB taxonomy): domain Bacteria; phylum Pseudomonadota; class Gammaproteobacteria; order Burkholderiales; family Burkholderiaceae_C; genus Variovorax. The sequence goes on along the minus strand of CBDCKT010000003.1, from coordinate 1,050,287 downwards.
GATCGTGTCGCCATACGAATGGCTGTTCGAATCGCCGAGCACCGCGATCGGGATCGCCGAGGCCGGTGAAGCCGGCCCGCCGCCCGCCATCGGTTGCGGCTCGGCACCGGCGGCCGTCGTGAGCAGCAGTCCAAGTGCGCCGAGCACGGCCAGAACGCCGAGCGTCAGCACGGTCGTGACGCGAGATGCATCGGATGCCATGCGCTGCCCGCTCGCCTGAGCGCTTCAGCGCCTGCGCAGCACGTGGATGAACTCGTCGCCCATCGTTTGCTGTTCGACCAGATCGTTGCCGGTCTGCCGCGCGAACGCCTGAAAGTCGCGCACCGATCCGGCGTCGGTCGCGACGATCCGCAGCAATTGGCCGCTCGTCATGTCGTTGAGCGACTTCTTGGCTTTCAGGATCGGCAACGGGCAATTCAGGCCGCGGGCGTCCAGTTCCTTGTCAATTTGCATTGCATTCATCCTTGGGGAGGCGGGCCGCCCTTATTTTTGCGGAGGCGCATCGAGGCCGCGCCGACGCTCGGCATTCTCCGCCTCGGTAAAGAACACCGGCTCATGGCCGCGCGTGCGTAGCCAGTCGGCCAGCGCATAGCCGGTTCCCGCCGGCCAGCATTTGAGCGCCGGAAGGTCGTAGAGGCGGTAGTCGACCAGCTCGGGCGAGAGCTCGACCTCGCCTTCGGCCACCACGTGGTAGGCGATGATGATCTGGTTCATGCGCAGGAATTCGTAGGCGCCGACCAGCGCGCAGGCCGTGACGTCGAGGTTGGTCTCTTCCTTGACCTCGCGCGCGATGCCTTCCTGCGGCGATTCACCGGCTTCCATGAAACCGGTGATGAGCGCGAACATTTTCGCGGGCCAGGCCGCATTGCGCGCGAGCAGCACCTGGCCCTTGTACTCGACGATCGCGGCCAGCACCGGCGTCGGATTGTTCCAGTGCGTCCAGTCGCAGGCCGGGCAGCGCAAGCGGACGGTCGGGCCGTTGTCTTCGATCTTTTCGATCGATTCGAGGCGCGTCGCGCAGGCCGGGCAAAAGGCGGGAGTGAAATTCATTGCTATTATTTTTGTAGCTGTCTGCGCACGCACATCGGGCGTTTCAGGCACTTTTCTTATAAATTCTCAAACGATCAGGCCGGAAACACGCCGGTCGAAAGATATCGGTCGCCGCGATCGCAAACGATAAAGACGATGGTCGCATCGCGCACATCGCGCGCGATGTCGAGCGCCACGCAAAGCGCGCCCGCGGCCGAAATTCCGCAGAAGATGCCCTCTTCGCGCGCCATCCGCCGGCACAGTTCTTCGGCTGCGGCCTGGCTCACATGGACGATCTGGTCGACCCGGCTCGGCTCGTAGATCTTCGGCAGATATTCCTCGGGCCACTTGCGAATGCCCGGAATGCGCGAGCCTTCTTCGGGCTGGGCGCCGACGATCCGGATCGCGTCGTTCTGCTCTTTCAGGTAACGCGACACGCCTGTGATCGTGCCTGTGGTGCCCATCGCACTCACGAAGTGCGTGATCTTTCCATCCGTGTCTTTCCAGATTTCGGGGCCCGTGGTTTCGTAGTGGATGCGCGGGTTGTCCGGATTGGCGAATTGGTCGAGCACCCGGCCCTTGCCTTGCGCTGCCATTTGCTCGGCCAGATCGCGTGCATATTCGATGCCGCCGCTTTTGGGCGTGAGCATCAGCTCGGCGCCGTAGGCCTTCATGGTCTGCGCACGCTCGATCGACAAGTCCTCGGGCATAACGAGCAGCATGCGGTAGCCGCGGATCGCCGCGGCCATCGCGAGCGCGATGCCGGTGTTGCCCGATGTGGCCTCGATCAAGGTATCGCCGGGCTTGATCTCGCCGCGCTCTTCGGCGCGCCGGATCATCGCGAGCGCGGGCCGGTCCTTGACCGAGCCGGCCGGATTGTTGCCTTCGAGCTTGCCGAGGATCACATTGCCGCGGCTCACGTTTTCCTTGGCGCCGATGCGCTGCAATGCGACCAATGGCGTCTTGCCGATCGCGTCTTCGAGGGTCGGATATTTCATCGGTACGTCAGGCCTCTTTCGGACTGGGCGAGGGACGGTTTTGGAGGCGCGAGGCGCGTCGGAATCAGGGCGTGCATTGAGGGCACTGTGCCATAATTTGAAGCTGCTTTCAGACCTGCCCGGGTGGTGAAATTGGTAGACGCAGGGGACTCAAAATCCCCCACCGAAAGGTGTGCCGGTTCGATTCCGGCCCCGGGCACCAACGGTTTTTCGACTTCGGCGCGCTATTGATTCGATAGCTGTCTGCGCTGTACCTGCGGGGCTTTCAGCCCTTAATCACTCAAAATCCCGGATCAGTGCCCGCGCAAATGCGCTGGTGCTTCCAGGCGCTTCGCCAAGGTCGACAGCACCAAGGTCAGCACCAGATAAATCGCCGAGATCGCAAGATACGGCTCCCAGTAGCGCGAATAGGCGCCCGCCACGGTACGCGCGGCCAGCGCCAGTTCCGCGAGACCGATGGCCGATACCAGCGACGAATCCTTGATCAGGGTGACGCCCTCGTTCACGAGCGCCGGCACCATGCGCCGAAACGCCTGCGGCAGCACGACGAAGCGCATCGACTGCGTGTGGTTGAAGCCGACGCTGTAGGCAGCTTGCGTCTGGCCCCGGTGAATGCTCTGGATGCCGGCGCGAAAGATTTCGCTGATGTAAGCGCCGGCGTTGAGCGTGAGCGCGAGGGCGCCGGAAAAAAACGCGCCGTGCTCCTGCCTGAAGGTTCGCGCCAATTCGCCCGAAACCAGCCATCCGCCGTCGGGATGAATCAGCAGCGGCATCACCGCGAAATGCACCAGCAGAATTTGCACGAACAGCGGTGTTCCGCGAAAAAACCCGACATAGGCGCGCGTCACGGTGCGAAGGCCGATCCAGAAGATCTTGCCGGCCCAACCCCGCGGCGGCGGCGCATCGACCGAACTGGAGACGAGGCCCAGCGCGATGCCCAGGCCCAGGCCGAAAAACATCGACACCAGCGAAATTTCGAGGGTCGTGAAAAACGCCGAGATGAACAGGCCCTTGTAGCCGACCAGAATGTCCCAGCGCAGGTTCATGAAAGCCGGCTTCCGATGGACGCGACAAGGAGCGGTGCAAGATGCTTATTTGCCCGGCTTGGCTTCGCCGAAGGTCCTGGCGTAGATCTTGTCGTAGGTGCCGTCGGCCTTGATCGCGGCGAGCCCCTTGTCGATCTTTTCGAGCAATTCGGTGTTGCCTTTCTTGACCGCGATGCCGTATTGCTCGGGTTTGAAACTGTCGTTGTCGGCGACGGTCTTGAACTTCGAGCCGGCGTTGTTGGCGACGTAATGCACCACCACGCCGTTGTCGGCGACGACCGCATCGACGCCGCCCGCTTCGAGTTCGTTGAGCGCCAGCGGCGTCGACTCGAACCGCTTGATGTTGGTGCTTTCCTTGCCGAGCAACTTCGTCACCACTTCATCGCCCGTGGTGCCGGTCTGCACACCGACTTTCATCGGCTTCAAGTCCTCGAACTTCGTGACCTTGCTGCCGTCCTTGACGGCGATAAGTTGCTGGGCGTCGAAATAGGGCTGCGAGAAGTCCATGGTCTGCTTGCGCTCGTCGGTGATGGTGATCGACGAGACCAGCATGTCGCGGTCGCCCTGAGCGAGCGCGTTGAAGATGCCTTCCCACGGCGTGTTGACGAACTTGACCTCGATGCCGGCTTTGTCCGCCACGGCTTTCACCACGTCGATGTCGAAACCGACGATGGCGCCGGTCGAATCCTGCAACTCGAACGGCGCGTAGGCCGCGTCGGTGCCGACCAGGTAGGTTTTCGCAGCTGGTGCAGGGGCTGGGGCAGCGGCAGGTGCAGCCGCGGTCGGCGCGGGCGTGGCGGCGGGCGCTTCGGATTTGCCGCAACCGGCGAGCGTGAGGCCGGCGAAGCCGCTCAGCGCGACGGCTGCGATCGCGAATGCGCGGCGGGTGGGTGATGAAACCATGGCGAAACCTCACTCAGTCAAAAATAGGCAAGGGAGCGTGCAGGCCGTGCCGGTTACTGCTCGCGATCGCGCAGTGTAGGCGCAGGCGCGCAGGGGTCGGCAGACCGGTCAACCCTGTCGCTACGTCCCATCGCGCAATCCCTGTGCCACGTCCGGATATCGCAGTCGTAGACGGAGTTCTTCTTTCATTCGCCGGTTGACGAGCCGCCGCGACTCGCTCATGAAGCTCAACTGCATCGCGGAAAACCGCTGCTGCGCTTCGGCACGGCCGATGCGCTGCGGCCGCGGAAAGCCGTAAAGATCCGCGGCCAGATCGAAGTAGTCGCCCATCTTCATGTCGCTGTCGTCCGAGACGTTGAATGCCCGCGGCGCCGGACCGCGCCACAGCGCGATCGCGCAGGCCCGCGCCAGGTCGTCGGCATGGATGTGATTGGTGAAGACATCGTCTTCGTGCCGCAATACCGGCGTGCCTTTTTGCAGCCGCTCGCGCGGCGTACCACGATCGCGGTCGGCTGCGTAGATGCCCGGAATGCGCAGCACGCGCACTGCCACCCCGGCGCGTGCGAGCGGGCGCACCGTGCGCTCGGCGCTCACGCGGCGTCGGGCGCGCGCGGTCTGCGGACGCAAAGTGCGGGTCTCATCGATTCGTTCGCCGCCGCAATCGCCATAGACGCCACTGGTCGAGCCGTAGACGAGTGCGATCGGCAGGCTGCGCTGCATCAGCGCGCGCACCAACGCAGTGGAGCGAGAGTCGCTCGACACCAGCGCATCGTCGCCGTGCCGCGGCGGCGCCAGATGCAGCACGCGCGTCGCCACACCGGCAAGTCGCGCCAGGGTCGAAGGGCGATCGAGATTTCCGACCAGCGGCCGGAGCCCGGCCGTGCGCAGCGCAACCACACGTTCCGGCGACGAAGTCAACGCGAGCATCTGCACCCGGCCGCGCAGCAAGCGGGCAACGCGTTGCCCGATGTCGCCGCAGCCGACGATGAGCACCCGTTCGCGCCGGAAGCGGGCGGGCAGCGCGCCCAGCGGGCTTTGGTTTGCGGGCAAAATCTTTTCCTTAATCGAATGCAGGAACTTACGCAGTAATGACCAGTTCAGCAGTAATGACCAGTTCAGCAGTAATGACAGCAATGAACAGTTCAGCCGCGCCCGAAGCGGGCTTTCAAATCACGGTCGAACCCAGCGGGCGCCACTTCACCGTGCAGGGCGACGAAACGATTCTCGCCGCGGGCATACGCCAGGGCATCGGGCTGCCCTACGGTTGTCGCGACGGCGCTTGCGGCTCGTGCAAGTGCCGGAAGCTATCGGGCGAAGTGATCCTCGGCGAACATCAGAGCAAAGCGCTTTCGGCGGAAGAAGAGCTCGACGGGCTCATTCTTGCCTGCCAGGCCCGGCCGACGTCCGACGTGGTGCTCGAATCGCGCCAGGTCACCGAAGTGGGTGCGCTGCCGATTCGCAAGATGCCCGTGCGGGTTTCTGCACTCGAGAAAAAATCGCACGACGTCATGCTGGTGCGCCTGCAGTTGCCGGCCGGTCAGCCGTTGCAGTACTACGCGGGCCAGTATGTCGAATTCATCCTGCGCGACGGCGCGCGGCGCAGCTACTCGATGGCCAACGCGCCGCACATGCTCGGCGAGCCCGGCACCGGCATGGAACTGCACATGCGCCACATGCCGGGCGGCAAGTTCACCGACCATGTTTTCGGTGCGATGAAAGAAAAAGACATTCTTCGAGTCGAAGGTCCCTACGGCAGCTTCTTTCTGCGCGAAGACTCGGTCAAACCAATGATCCTGCTCGCCTCGGGCACCGGCTTTGCGCCGATCAAGGCCCTGATCGAACACATGAAGTTCAAGGCGATCGACCGGCCTGCGACGCTCTATTGGGGCGGCCGCCGACCGGAAGATCTGTACATGGACGACTGGGTGCGCACGCTCATGGACGATCTTCCGAACCTGCGGTATGTGCCGGTGGTGTCCAACGCCACGCCGGAAGACGACTGGACTGGCCGCTCCGGCTTCGTCCACCGCGCGGTGCTCGAGGATTTTCCCGACCTGTCGGGCCATCAGGTGTATGCCTGCGGCGCGCCGATCGTGGTCGATTCGGCCCGCAGCGACTACATCGCGCAAGCCGGACTGCCCGACGAAGAGTTCTTCGCCGACGCATTCACGACCGAAGCGGACAAGGCGCAGAGCTGAGGGTGCTATCTATTCGATAGCTTTCTGCGCACGTCCAGCGGGCGTTTCAGCCTCTTTTTTCTTGAAAATCGACACCTGAGCAGGGTTGCCTCGCGCGATTCACCTGCTGGGTCTGTTGGTGCCTGAAATGGCTTCGGGTGAAAGGGGCTTGCGCACAAAGCCGCGCAGCTTTTCAGTCATTGATCGCTGCAACGCCAGTTCCTTGCCAGTCGAATGTCTGCAATTCATACCGTGGCCTAAGCGAACGCGGAATATTCGGCAATTTCGAGCGGAGTGTCGCAGCCGCGCAGGCTTGAACCTTGTAGATGAATGTAACCTTCGGTTTCACATTTTGCCTTGTCATTGTTAATTGACGCTTCAAAGCCGGAAGTCATTTCACAGGAACTCATCGGCTGAACGGGCAGAGCAACGCCATGCACCGCGAATCAAAGTCATCTTCCTCGTGCGGCCAGCCATCGGCCGTCATGCGCAAGCCCGCCAGGTCGTTCGACCTGGCGGCGCGCCTCCTATCGCCCCCGGCCCGCGCCGAAATCGCGCTGCTCTGCGCCTTTGCGCGCAACGCCCATGACCTGGCGGACGAACCCGCACCCGGTTCGCTGGACGAGCGACTGGCAAGACTCGCTGCGCAAAAGGCCGATGTCCTGTCGCAGCGCCCGGCCGATCCTCTGGCCGCGGCAGTCGCGAACATTCGCGTGCGGCAGGCATTGCCCGCGCACGTGTTCGGCGCTTTCCTGGATAGCCTCATGGCGGATGCGCATCCGAGAACGCTCGCCACCGAAGCCGAACTGCTCGCGTTCGCTTACGGCGTCGCCGGCACGGTCGGCTTGATGATGCGGCCGATCCTCGGCGCGACGCCGGCCGCCAACGGTTGCGCGACCGCGCTGGGCATCGCAATGCAGTTGACCAACATCGCGCGCGACGTGGTCGAAGATGCGGGCCGCTCGCGTTGCTACGTTCCGCTCGAATACGGCGTCGCGATGTCCGAGCTGTCGGCACCGGCCGATACTGCCGCGCGCGAACGCGCCTTCGGCGCCATCAAGCGCCTGCTCGCACTCGCCGAACATTTCTACGACGAAGGCGCGAGTGGCCTCATGTACATACCGGCGCGCAACCGGCGCGCTATCTCGATCGCGCTGGTGCTCTACCGCGGCATCGGCCGCAAGATTCTGGCGCGCGGGCCGGAACATTACTGGCATGGCCGCGCGCATCTGGCAGCGCTCGAAAAAGTCTGGCTCATCGCGCGCCACGGCTGGCGTGCGCTGACCCGCACCGATGCGCGGATCAACTCTTTCAACACGGCTCGCAACACGCTTCCAGCCAGCGCTCTTCAGCGCCTGGGCACCGTGACCGGCGTGCTTGGCTGAAGTACCGAGCGCCCTATGAACGAGCGCGTTCGGCGATGGCCTTGGACGTCGCGTTCGTCGGCGGTGCGTGCGGGCACTGTGGGCGTTCTTGGCGTTCTTGGCGTTCTTGGCGTTCTTGGCATGCTTGCGCTGGCCTGGCTCGACCGCGCGGCGCCTGCGGTGGGTTTGATCTCCCTGCTCGCGCTCACCGCCACTCTGGGCATGGGACACGGCGCGCTCGACGCGCTGTTGCTGCTGCGGCGTTTCTCCACCGCCAGAGAGCGCCTCGCCGGCGCTGCCGCCTACTTGCTCGCGGTGCTGGGCAGCGCAGCGTTGCTGGCGCCCTGGCCTGCTGTCGCATTGATCGTGTTGCTCCTGCTGTCGATCTGGCATTTCGGCGAAGGATTCGAGCCCACCGACGGCGCTTCCGCCGCCAGCCAATTGCTGCTGCGTCTTGTGCGCGGCGGCGCGCCGGTGCTGCTGCCTGCCCTCCTCGCGCCAGCCGCGCTCGAACCGATCATTCACGCCGCAACCGGCGCGAATGGGACCAGCGGCGCTGTCGTTTTCGACCTGTGGCGCGGCCTCGCGTTCGGCTGGCTCGCGCTGACAGCAACGGCTGGTGTGGCCGCGTCGTGCGGTCGGCTTCGGATGACAGCAGCATCGGGCACCGCATGGATCGAGCTGGCCGCGCTCAGCTTGCTCTACGCATTGCTTTCGCCGCTGCTCGCGTTCGCGCTGTTCTTCGGCTTCTATCACTCGACGGTGCACATCATGCGGGTCGCGAACCGTTCGGCATCGGGCCTCGCCCCTGCGAGCCCGGGATGGCGTACCGCATTGGACCTGCTGCGCGAGCCCTGCTTGCTCGCAACGCTGGCGTTGACGCTGCTTCTGATGCTGCTGCTGGCCGGTGCGATGCGCGCGATCGTCGTCGATGCGGGCATTGCGGCGTTCGCGTTGCGCAGCGTCGTGCTCGGCCTTGCGGCCGTGTCGTTGCCGCATGTGTGGCTGATCACGCATTGGGCAGAAGCACACCAGGGCCCCGACCGCGCCGGTTCGACGCACCATCCAGCACAGAACACAGGTTCCGCGATGCTATTGAAATAATAGCTTCCTGCGCACGTGCAGTGGTCGTTTCAGGCCATTTTTTATATAATCATTCGGCTCCGATCGCGCATCGGGGATATCCACCTGCCATCGATGCAGCACGCCGACGACAATCGGGCGCATGCGAATTTCACGACTCTCAATCATCCTTCCGGCGCTCTGCGCCGCCGCCGCACTGATCGGTGCCGCGCCTGCCACAGCGCAGTCCGGTCCGATCAAAATCATCGTGCCCTACGCGCCCGGCGGGCCGATCGACGTCACGGTGCGCGTGCTTGCCGAGCAGGTCAAAGGTGCGCTCGGCACGGTCATTGTCGAAAACAAGCCGGGGGCCGGCGGCAACATCGGGGCCGATGCGATTGCAAAGGCCGCGCCCGACGGCACGACGATCGGCGTCGCCGCCACCGCCACGCACGCTGTCAATCCGTGGCTGTTTCGCAAGATGCCCTACGACGCGGTCAAGGACTTCGCGCCGATCACGCAGATGGTTCGGGTGCCGAACGTGCTGGTGATGAATGCCGAGGTCGCCAATAAAGACAAAATCGACACCGTCGCCGATCTGATCGCCTATGCGAAGGCGAATCCCGACAAGCTCAACTACGGCAGCGGCGGCAATGGCAGCGCAGGCCATCTGGCCGGCGAGCTGTTCAAGCAGGATGCGGGCATCACCGCGCTGCATGTGCCCTACAACGGCGGCAAGCCCGCGCAGCTCGCGCTTCTGTCGGCGCAGGTCGATTTCAATTTCGACAACCTCGCCACCGCGGCAGCCAACATCCAGAACGGCAAGCTCAAAGCGCTGGCGGTTACGACGCCGGAGCGCTCGGCCGCGCTGCCCGATGTGCCGCCGCTTTCCGACACGCTTAAGGGCTTCTCGATCGATACCTGGTGGGGTCTGGTGGCGCCCGCCGGCACGCCGCCGGAGACGATCGCGAAGCTGAACGAGGCGTTTGTCGCGGCACTCGAAGCGCCCGAAGTCAAAGCCCGATTCGCGACCCTTTTCGCACAACCGGTTCCGAGCACCCCCGCGCAATTCGGCGAATTCATGACCGCCGAGCGCGCCAAATACGAAAAGCTGGTGAAGCTCAGTGGCGCAACGGTCGATTAACCAGTTTTAAATGAAAAGTGCCTGAAACGCCCGTTGGGCTTGCGCAAACAGCTATTAATTCAGGAGCAGTCACTCTCCCAAGTACGCCTCGCGCACGCGCGGATCGTGGAGCATGTCTTTCGCATCGCCGCTCATCGTGATGATGCCGGACTCCATGACATAGCCGCGGTCGGCGATTTGCAGTGCGCGGCTCGCGTTCTGCTCGACCAGCAGCACGGTCACGCCCTGGTCGTAGACCTGTTTGACCACCTCGAAGATCTTGTCGACCATGATCGGCGAGAGGCCCATCGACGGCTCGTCGAGCAGCAGCACTTTCGGTCGCGCCATGAGCGCGCGGCCCATCGCGAGCATCTGCTGCTCGCCGCCGGACATCGTGCCCGCAAGCTGGTCCTTGCGCTCGAGCAGGCGCGGGAAAATGCCGAACACCTTCTGCATGTCTTCGGCGATTGCCGCGTTGTCCTTGCGGATGTAGGCGCCGATCTGCAGGTTCTCTGTGATCGTCATGCGGGTGAACACACCGCGGCCTTCGGGCACCATAACCAGGCCCTCGGCGACCAGGTCCCATGCACCCCGGCCCTTGATGCTCTTGCCCCTGAACTCGATCTCGCCGCCCATGATCTGCAGCGATCCGGTGATCGCCTTCATCGTGGTCGTCTTGCCCGCGCCGTTGGAGCCGATCAGCGATACCAGCTCGCCTTCGTGAACTTCGAAGTCGACGCCCTTCACAGCCTGAATGCCGCCGTAGGCGACCTTCAAGTCCTTGACTTTCAATAGCGTGTTGCTCATGCGTCGCCTCCCGTACCGAGGTAGGCCTCGATGACTTTCTGGTTCTTCTGCACCTCGGCCGGCGTGCCCTCGGCGATCTGCTTGCCGTAATCGAGCACGGTGAGTCGGTCGCAAAGGCCCATCACGAGCTTCACGTCGTGCTCGATCAGCAAAATCGTGCGGTTGTCGTTGCGGATGCGGTTGATGAGTTCACGCAACTGAATTTTCTCGGTCGCGTTCATGCCGGCGGCCGGCTCGTCGAGCGCGATGAGTTTCGGATCGGTCGCCAGCGCGCGCGCGATTTCGAGCCGGCGCTGGTCGCCGTAGCTCAAAGTGCGCGCCTTGTAGTCGGCGAATTTGCCGACGCCGACATAGTCGAGCAGCTCCTGCGAGCGTTTGGCGATCGCGCGCTCTTCGGTCTTGAATCCGCCCGATCGAAAAATCGCGCCGAACACACCCGAATGGGTTCGAATGTGGCGCCCGACCATCACGTTTTCAAGCGCCGTCATTTCGGCGAAGAGGCGGATGTTCTGGAATGTGCGCGCGATGCCGGCCTTGGCCACTTCATGTACCGCCGTGGGCTTGTAGGGCTTGCCGCCGAGTTCGAAACTGCCGCTGTCGGGCGTGTACAGGCCCGTCAACACGTTGAAGAAGGTGGTCTTGCCCGCGCCGTTCGGGCCGATCAGGCCATAGACCTCGCCCTGCCGGATCGTGATGCCGACTTCAGACAGCGCCTGCAGACCGCCGAAGCGCTTGGAGACGCCGCGCACATCGAGAATGGTGTTGGTTGCCATGCAATGGGCCTTGGTGTCAGGGATTGATCGACATCGGGCGATCGGGGCGATGCGGAATTTCTTCGGATTCGCCTTCGACGTTCGGGTCGTGGATAACCTCTTCGGGCGGCACGTCGCGCAGCGACTTTCCATGATCGGGCGCCGGCCAGAGGCCGCGCGGGCGCAACAGCATGACGGTGATCATCGCGCTCGCGATAAAGAGCTGGCGCAGGATCGACGCGTCGAGCCTTCCGCCGGTCATCGCTTGCAGCGGCCCGGCGACATAGCGCAGAACTTCGGGCAAAGCCGACAACAAAACCGCACCCAGAATCACGCCCGGCAAGTGACCGATGCCGCCGAGCACCACCATCGAGACGATCATGATCGACTCCAGCAGACCGAACGATTCGGGCGAAATAAAGCCCTGGAACGCCGCGAACATCGAGCCGGCCACGCCGCCGAAGCTGGCGCCCATGCCGAACGCGAGCAGCTTCATGTTGCGGGTGTTGATGCCCATCGCCTTGGCGGCCACCTCGTCTTCACGAATCGCCATCCAGGCGCGCCCGATGCGCGACAGCTGCAAGCGGTGCGAAATGAAGACCGTGAAGAGCACCAGCGCCAGAAACAAATAGAAGTACAGCGTGACCGAAGACAGCTCGTAACCGCCGAGCTTCAGCGGCTTGCCGAGATTCAGGCCCCAGAAATGAATCGGGTCGATCGCGGTGATGCCCTTCGGACCGTTCGTGATGTTGACCGGGTAGTCGAGGTTGTTCATGAACACCCGGATGATCTCGCCGAAGCCGAGCGTGACGATCGCAAGGTAATCGCCGCGAAGCTTGAGCGTCGGTGCGCCGAGCAGCGCGCCGAGCATGCCCGCGAGCGCCAGACCAGCCGGAATCACCAGGATCAGGGGCGTGTGCAAACCGTTCGGGAACATCGCCTTGATCGCCGGAAAAGTGTCCGACAGCTGCGTCGAATCGAGCAGCGCATACATGTAGGCACCGATCGCGAAGAACGCGACATAGCCCAGATCGAGCAGCCCCGCATAGCCCACCACGATATTCAGGCCGAGCGACAGCATCACGTAGATGAGCGCGATGTCGGCGATGCGAACCCAGGCGTTGCCCTGGCTCTGCAAAACGAGTGGCAGCGCGAGCAGCACGATCGCGCCGACGATGTAGAGGATGGTTTTGTTGGTTTTCATGCGGTCCTCCTCTTCAAGCCCGGTCCGCCACCCGCTCGCCGAGCAGGCCGGACGGCCGCAAAGTCAGCATGGCGATCAACACGATGAACGCGAAGATGTCGCTGTAGTTACTGCCCAGAAAGCCGCCTGTCAGATCGCCGATGTAGCCCGCGCCGATCGCTTCGATCAGGCCGAGCAAAATGCCGCCGACCACCGCACCCGCCAGGTTGCCGATGCCGCCGAACACCGCCGCGGTAAAGGCCTTGAGGCCCGGCAAGAAACCCATCGCATGCTGCGCGATGCCGTAGTTGGAAGCGAACATCACGCCCGCGATTGCGGCGAGTACCGCGCCGATCACGAAGGTTGCAGAAATCACCATGTCGGGCCGAATGCCCATCAGCGCCGCGACGCGCGGGTTCTCGGCCGTGGCGCGCATCGCGCGGCCGAGCTTGGTGTAGTTGACCAGCCACATCAACACGGCGAGCGACACCGCCGTGAGCCCCAAAATCATTACCTGGGTCGGCGAAATCACCGCACCGCCGATATGAATCGGGTCGCTCGGCAGCAAGGTCGGATAAGCCTTGTTGGTCGGCCGCCAGATGATCATCGCGACCGTTTGCAAAAAGATCGACATGCCGATCGCGGTGATGAGCGGCGCCAGCTTCGGGCTGTTGCGCAGCGGCCGGTAGGCCACCTTTTCGATCGTGAAGTTCAAGACCGCCGACGCCACGCAGGCCGCGATAAGCGCGATGATGAGGATGATCCAGCCCGGCGTGTTGGGCATGTTTTCGCGCAACACGCCGATCACGCTCCAGCTCGTGAGCGCGCCGAACATCAACACCTCGCCATGCGCGAAATTGATCAAGTTGATGATGCCGTACACCATGGTGTAGCCGAGGGCTATCAGGGCGTACATGCTGCCGAGGACCAGACCGTTGATGATCTGTTGCAGCAAGATGTCCATAAGAATCCTTTAATCGAGACCGTTGTCGGTCTGTCTTCGGCACCGAAAGCAGTGCCTCATGGTGCTAGCAAAAAACCCGCCAGCAGCGTTGCGAGCGCCGCAGTGGGCGGGATTGTAGACAGGCGATGATCGAATTTGGTGCGCTGGGAGCACGGGTATACCCGCCGCCTCGCGCTGAAAACGCGTGACTTCGAGCGTGGACGAAAAAGCTGCGCCTAAGCTCGCGCGATGACTGTTCTATTGATCGTTCACCAAAGCCGGACCGGCGGCACGCGCCAGATGGCCGAGGCTGCGGCAGACGGCGCGGCCAGCCAGACCGGCGAGAGCGGCCTCGCGTTGCGCATCCGTGAAGCGACGCAAGCCGGCCCGCAAGATCTGCTCGACGCCGACGGCTATATCTTTGCGTCGCCCGAAAATCTGGCCGCAATCGCCGGCTTGATGAAAGACTTTTTCGATCGCTGCTATTACCCGGTACTCGGCCAGCTCAACGGCCGGCCCTACGCGACGATGGTCTGCGCCGGCAGTGACGGCAGCAACGCCGCTCGTCAGATCGATCGCATCGCGACCGGCTGGCGCCTGAAACCGATCGCGCCGCCGCTGATCGTTTGCACCCACGCGCAGACGCCGGAACAGATTCTTGCGCCCAAGCAGATCGCGCAGGCTGACCTGGAACGCTGCCATGAACTCGGCGCGGCGCTGGCGAGCGGGTTGGCGATGGGGATTTTTTAGCCTGGCCGAAATTGTTTGCACCGTCCGGCACGCAAAGCGCTGCACACTCCCTTCATGAGTCGCATGAACGCGAAATCTTTGTCCCCACACCGGGTTGAACTGGCACGCGGGGCACAACGACTGGCAATCGATCACGCATGAACTTGCGGTTCGTCGAGGCGTATTTCTGGGTCGTGACGCTCAAGAGCGTGACCCGCGCCGCCGAAAAACTGCACCTCACGCAATCGGCCATGTCCAGTCGGATCGCGGCGCTGGAGCAGGAATTGGGCACGCCATTGCTGGACCGGCGCGACAAGCAATTTCGCGTCACTGTGGCAGGCCAGCGCTTCTTTGCGCATGCCGAGCGCTTGCTCGCCTTGCAGCGTGACATCAAAGCCGAACTCGGAGGCTCGGCGGTCGCGCCGGTTCTTCTGCGGCTGGGCACTTTCGAATCAGCCGTGCATTCCTGGCTGATGGACTGGGTGCGACAGTTGCATGCCTCCCTGCCCGGGATGGCGCTCGAACTCACGGTAGAAACCTCGCCGGTGCTGGTGGACCAGTTATCGCGTGGCGCCGTGGATCTGACCATTGCGACGCTGCCCGCCGCGGGCAGCGGCGTTCGGGCCGTCGCGCTGCCGAGCATGCCGATGGCTTTCGTCGGCCATGCGCAACGCCACAGACGGCGCCAATGGACCCTGGCCGATCTTGCGGGCCACGACTTGTTGACCTTCCAGCGCGGCTCTCAACCCCACGTGGCGCTGCTGGACCTGCTGCATCAGGCCCGGCTGGAAGCGCCGCGCATCCACACCGTGTCGTCGATCAGCGCCATGGCCCAGCTCGTCGAGGATGGTTTTGGCATCGCCACCCTTCCAGCAGCGGTGGTGCAGCGCATGGGAGCGCGCAGGCCATTGAAAATTCTGCCCACGGAGGCGGTGCCAGCGCCGCTTCCGGTGCACTTGAGCTGGCGCATCGATCCGGGCTCGGCCGCCCAACAGCCGGTCATCGACAGCCTCTTGTCTTTCGTGGGAATGACGCTTACTCATCGGAAAAATCGATGAGCTGATAGAGAAACTTTGTGTTTGTGGTCTGGCGCCGATCGTCGCAGCATGAGCCCCATGCCAAGTGCACTGCTTTCGCCACTGAGCTTCGATCCAACCGCTGCATCTCGCGGCGCTGCAATCCGGCAGCGCTTTCGCAATGGAAGCACAGCAGCCCATACGAGCGGCCTCGCCGACGATCTGGTGCAGGCCAACCTGGTCATCCTTCCGCGCGAAGTGGCGGCCGACTTCCTGCTGTTTGCGCAGCGCAACCCCCGGCCCTGCCCGGTGCTCGCCGTCGGCGACCCCGGCAGCCCGCACCTGCCTGGCCTGGCCGCGGACCTCGACCTGCGGACCGACCTGCCGCGTTACCGCGTGTGGCACCACGGCGAGCTGGTGGACGAACCTGCGGACGTGCGATCAATGTGGCGCGACGATCTGGTCGCTTTCGCGATCGGATGCTCTTTTTCGTTCGAATGGGCCTTGCGCACCGAGGGCATCGGTATCCGCCATCTGGAACGCGGCTGCAACGTGCCGATGTACCGCACCTCGATCGCCACCCATCCGGCCGGCAGCTTTGGCGGTCCGATGGTGGTGTCGATGCGGCCCATGGCCGCATCCGACGCGATTCGCGCGGTGCAGATCACGTCGCGATTTCCGGCGGTGCACGGCGCGCCCATCCACATCGGCGACCCCTCGCTGATCGGCATTGACGACATTGCGCAGCCCGACTACGGCGATGCCGTGCCGGTGTTGCCCCACGAGTTACCCGTGTTCTGGGCCTGTGGCGTCACGCCGCAAGCGGCCCTGAAGCAAGCACAACCCCCGTTCTGCATCACGCACGCACCCGGCGCGATGTTGATCACCGACCTTCTCAACCACCAGATCGCAAGCAGTTGAGACCATCCACCAAGGAGCTTTCCATGAAATCGTTTGTTTTCGGATTGACCGCCGTCGCCCTTGCCTCGGCTGTGAGCGCCCAGACCAAATGGGACCTGCCCAGTGGCTATGGGGAGAACACTTTCCAAACCAAAAACCTCGAGCAGTTCGCCGCCGACTTGAAGTCAGCGAGCGGCGGCAAGCTCGAGATCACCGTACATCCGGGCGGTTCGCTGTTCAAGCAACCCGAAATCAAGCGGGCCATGCAGACCGGCCTCGCGCCAGCGGGCGAGTTCATCATTTCGGGCTTGGCCAACGAGAACCCGCTCTTTGGCGCCGATTCGATTCCTTTCCTGGCCACCAGCTACCCCGACGCGAAGCGCCTGTATGACGCAGCCAAGCCGGTGCAGGAAAAGGTGTTGGCCAAGCAGGGCATCAAGATGTTGTTCTCGGTGCCATGGCCTGGGCAATCGCTGTACTCGGTCAAACCCATAGACAGCGTCGATGATCTCAAGGGCACGAAGATGCGGGCTTACAACCCGGCCACGACCAAAATCGCGCAAATGCTGGGCGCCTCGCCGGTGACGATCCAGCTGCCCGAACTCGGCCAGGCACTGGCGACCGGCGCCGTCGACAACTTTCTGACTTCCAGCGCCAGCGGTGCCGATGGCAAGCTCTACGAGCAGGTGAAGTATTTCTATCCGGTCAACGCCTGGCTGCCGCGCAACGTAACAGCCGTCAACCAGAAAGCCTTCGACAGTCTGGACAAGGCGACCCAAAGCGTGGTGCTCAAGGCCGCCGCCGATGCTGAAGCCCGAGGGTGGAAAGCCAGCGAACAGGTTGATAACGACTCGATCAAGGTGCTGAAAGAGAACGGCGTCACGGTAGCGCCGCCCTCGAAGAGCGTCAGCGCCGCGCTGAAAAAGATCGGCGAGAAGATGACCAAAGAATGGCTTGCCTCGGCAGGCAAAGACGGCAAGACCATCATCGACGCCTACCGCAAGCAATAACCGCTCTTCCGCAAAGCGAGCCGTCCGGCGCGCTTTGCGGAAGGTGCAATCACCGGGAGTGAGTGATGGTCCATCGACTCGCGTTCGCTTTCTACAAAATGCTTCTGGTCCTGGCTGGTGTGGCCATGGTGGGCGCCTTCGTCGCCATCATGCTCAACATCGGATCGCGCCTGTTCGGCTGGAACATTCCGGGACTGGATGGCTACGCGGGATACGCCATCGCAGCGGCGCTTTTCCTGGCGCTGCCATCGACTTTGCAGCACGACGACCACATCCGTGCGACGCTGCTGCTCGATCGGGTCGGGCCTAAGACCCGCGGGCGCATGGAAGCTGTCGCGCTGTTGCTGGCGGTGGGTGTATCGCTGTATCTGGCCTGGTTCGCGGTGCGACTTGTATGGCTGTCCTACACGCTGCACGACGTGGCGTCGACCGGCGACGCTTCGCCGCTCTGGATACCTCAGTTGAGCATGGCCCTGGGATGCATCGGCTTCGCGATGGCCTTCGTGCAAGCGCTCTGGTCACGGCTGAGCGGCCGGCCCTTCTTTGCCACGCCTTCCGACGAGGCGATGCACGTCGATTGACCCGCCGAGCAAAGGTATCTTCGCCATGGACATCGTTCTCGCCACGGGACTTATCGTCCTGCTCTTCATCGCCCTCGCGTCCGGATTGTGGATCGGCATGTCGCTGCTCGCCGTCGGCCTGGTGGCGATGGAGTTCGTCAGCAGCCGCCCGGTCGGCGACGCACTGGCGCTCACCATCTGGGGTTCGACTTCGAGCTGGACGTTGACCGCCCTGCCTTTGTTCCTGTGGATGGGAGAAATCCTCGTGCGTACGCGGCTCGCCGAGGACATGTTCAAAGGCCTTGCACCCTGGCTCGACCGCCTGCCGGGCCGGCTGCTGCATGTCAACGTGATCGGAAGCACGATTTTCGCGGCGGTGTCAGGCTCCTCGGCGGCTACCTGCGCAACCATTGGCCGCATCGCCCTGCCCGAACTGCGCCAGCGCGGCTATCCCGAGTCGATCGCGATTGGCAGCCTGGCCGGCGCGGCCACGTTGGGCCTGCTGATTCCGCCATCGATCATCATGATCGTCTACGGCGTCGCCGCCGACGTGTCGATCGCCAAGCTCTTCGCCGCAGGTATCGTGCCGGGCATCGTGCTGGCCAGCCTGTTCATGGGCTACATCATCGTGTGGTCACTCTTCCACAAGGACAAGATCCCTCGCGCCGAACAGCGACTGAAGCTGGGCGCCAAAATTTACGCGTCGCGCCACCTTATTCCGGTCGTGCTGCTGATCGGCGCCGTGATGGGCTCGATTTATTCCGGCGTCGCCACCGCTACCGAAGCGGCGGCCATCGGCGTGCTCGGCTCGCTGGTGCTGGCCGCGACGGAGGGCAACCTGGGCTGGAAAGCGATCATCCAGGGCATCGCTTCAGCCTGCCGCGTGTACTGCATGATCGGTTTGATCCTTGCCGGCGCGGCTTTTCTCACGCTGGCGATGGGCTTCGTCGGCCTGCCGCGGCACCTCGCCGAGTTCATCACGTCCATGCACCTTTCGCCCTTCGCGCTGGTGATCGCCTTGACCCTGTTCTACCTGGTGCTCGGCTGCTTCCTGGACGGCATCTCGATGGTGGTGCTGACCATTGGCGTGCTGTTGCCCACAGTACAGGCGGCCGGCTTTAACCTGATCTGGTTCGGGGTTTTCACCGTGCTGCTGGTCGAGCTGGCGCAAATCACGCCGCCTGTGGGACTCAACCTGTTCGTCTTGCAAGGCCTGACGAAGCATGAGCTGAGCTACATCGCCCGCACGGCCACGCCGATGTTTCTGTTGATGCTCGCGGCCGCGCTGCTGTCGTACTTTTTTCAGGATTTGATCCTGTGGCTGCCCAGCCGCATGTGAGCGGCGCCCGCCCGCGCTGGCTGGACGCGGGGGACGCCGCTTTCACCATCGAGTTCGGCGACACGGTCGACCCCGCGCTGCTGGCGGCGGTTCAGGCGCTCGATGCGGCCATCGCCCGCGAGCAGGCGGCTGGCAAGTTGCCGGGCCTGATCGAGACGATGCCGACCTTCCGGTCGCTGACCGTTTTTTTCGATCCCCTCGTGACCGGGCGCGTCACACTGATCGACGCACTGCAACCCTTGCTCGAAAGCGCCGACCACGGCGCCCCTGTGCAAGGCCGCAGCTGGCGCCTGCCGATCTGCTACGAAGGCGATTCAGCCCCGGATCTGGTCGATGTCGCCGCCGCCATCGGCGCCAGCGTCGACGAGGTGGTTACGCTGCACAGCAGTACGGTGTTCCGCGTCTACCTTCTGGGTTTCCTTCCAGGCTTTCCATTCATGGGCGACCTGCCGGAGCGGCTGCGGCTGCCCAGACGCACCGAACCGCGCGTGCGCGTACCCGCTGGCAGCGTGGCCATTGCCGGTGGCCTGTCCGCCATCTATCCATGGGAAAGCCCCGGCGGCTGGCATCTGATCGGACGCTGCCCGGTGCGCTTGTTCGATGCCGCTCGTGATGCACCGTCATTGCTGGCCGTCGGCGACCGGCTTCGGTTCGATCCTGTGTCGATGTCCGAGTACCTGCGGCTCGACGCAGCGCTCACGGCTGGCGAGATAGACGCGATGCACTGGCAAGCCGACGCGCTGGAAGAAACCGCGTGAGTTCCGCGCCGCAGATCGAGGTACTCGCACCCGGCGCCTACGCCTCGCTGCAAGACCTCGGGCGGCGCGGCCATCGCCGTGTCGGCGTGCCCTGGTCGGGCGTGCTCGACCCGCGGCTGATGCGCATTGCCAACGCATTGGTCGGCAATTCACCTAACGCGCCGGTCATCGAGTGTTTCGACGGCGGCCTGCAGCTCGTCGCACGTGGAAGCGCCATCCGTCTGGCCGTGGCCGGCCATGCACAGGTCGAGCACGCATGCGGCGGCGATGTGCGCACGCTGGCGTCGTGGCGCTCCATGACGCTGGCCGATGGAGACACGTTGCGCATTCGCGGTCTGGAATTCGGCCGGATTGCGGTCGTCGGAATCGAAGGACTGGTGCTGCCGGAGGTCCTGGGAAGCACGTCGACCTATGCCCGCGCCTTGCTCGGCGGCGTCGATGGCCGCGCAATCACTACCGGCTTGCGACTGCCTGTCGCCCCCGCCACAGTGCGACCCGAACGGATGCTGCGTGACCTTCCGCAGCCAAAGGCCGGCTCGATCCGGCTCGTTGCCGGGCCCCAGGCGGACCACTTCTCGAAAGCCACTCTCGCAGCTTTCGCCAAGGCCGATTACCGCGTCACGCCCGAGGCCGACCGTATGGGCGTGCGGCTCGATGGCCTGGCGCTCGAGCACCTCGGAGCACCTGAAATCGTTTCCGACGCGACCGTTCCGGGCGCCATCCAGGTGCCCGGCAATGGGCAACCGATCGTGCTGCTGGCCGACGCACAAACGGCCGGCGGCTACCCGAAGATCGGGACGGTGATCAGTGCCGATCTGCCGCGGCTGGCCGCCACCCGGCCCGGGCAAATGCTGCGCTTTGTATTCGTCGATGCGACCGAAGGCGAGCAGCTCGCCCGCGCTGCCGAAGCCGAAACCCGGACCCTTCTTGCGACGATGCAGACCTTGCTGACGGGCGGTGTGGACGAGGCAGCGCTCTATGGCTCGAACCTTGTGTCAGGCGTTGTCCACGCGCTTTCGTCCGAATTCCGGTTCGATTCCGGCAGCGAAGGTTGCGCTGTGCCCTGACTGGAACCGGCAAGCCGCGATAGAAATTAATCTCGACCCCGATCTCGGCGAATCGTTCGGCGCCTGAATCTGGGCTAGGACGAAGCCATGCTGCGCACCGTGGGCGCCGCCAAAATCGACTGCGGCCTTCATGCCGGCGAGACCCGCGGGATCTACGCCTCCGGCGATTTCGGCGATTTCGGCGCGTGCACCGGATCGCCGTTCGCTCCACTCGCTCCACTCGCGCCAGCCTCCTGCGAGCGGGCTGCTGCCTCTTCCATCGCCGCCGCGTCCATCCCCCGCAGCCGGCCCATCTTTTCCGCAATCCGCTGCTCCAGCCCACGATCGACTGGCTGGTACCAACCAGGCTCATCCATGCCATCGGGCAGATAGCGTTCGCCTGCCGCATAGCCCTCGCCCTCGTCGTGCGCATAGCGGTAATCGCGACCGTGCCCGAGGTCTTTCATCAGCCGCGTCGGCGCATTGCGCAGATGCAGCGGCACCTCGCGCGAACGGTCGCCGCGGATGAATGCACGCGCGGCGTTGAACGCCTTGTAGCCCGCGTTGCTCTTGGGCGCGACCGCCAGGTACAGCACCGCTTGCGCGAGCGCCAATTCGCCTTCGGGCGAGCCCAGCCGCTCGTAGGTGACCGCTGCTTCGTTCGCAATCTGCATCGCGCGCGGATCGGCCAGGCCGATGTCTTCCCACGCCATCCGCACCACGCGGCGCAGCAGATATTGAATGTCGGCGCCGCCGTCGAGCATGCGGCAGAGCCAGTACAGCGCCGCGTCGGAATGCGAGCCGCGCACCGACTTGTGCAGCGCCGAGATCTGGTCGTAGAAGTGGTCGCCGCCCTTGTCGAAACGGCGCGCGTTCACCGTGAGCGCCTGCTGCAGAAACGCGCTGTCGATGCGCTGCACGCCGGCCGCGCGCGCCGCGGTGTCGGTCTGCTCCATCAGGTTGAGCAGGCGCCGCGCATCGCCGTCGGCATAGCCGACCAGCAGATCGATCGCCGCCGCATCGAACTGCAGCTTCGCCAACGCCTGCCGCTGCGTGCGCCCGGCGAGCGCCTTCAAGTCGTCGTCCGCGAGCGATCGCAGCACATACACCTGCGCGCGCGACAACAGCGCCGAGTTGACTTCGAACGATGGGTTCTCGGTCGTCGCGCCGATGAAGGTGAAAAGGCCCGATTCGATGTGCGGCAAAAACGCGTCCTGCTGCGACTTGTTGAAGCGATGCACCTCGTCGACGAAAACGATCGTGCGCCGCTGCTCCAGCCCATCGCGCGCCAGGGTCGCCCGCTCGACCGCCTCGCGAATCTCCTTGACCCCGCCGAGCACCGCGCTGATCGCGATGAACTGCGCGTCGAAGGCATCGGCCATCAACCGCGCGATCGTCGTCTTGCCGGTGCCCGGCGGGCCCCAGAGAATCGCCGAATGCGGCTCGCCCGACTCGAACGCGATCCGCAGCGGCATGCCGGGGCCGAGCAGATGCTGCTGGCCGATCACGTCGTCGAGGGTTTTAGGACGAAGGCGCTCGGCGAGGGGTTGGTGGGAGGTGGATGGGGCTGGAGCGGGCACGTTGTGGCTAGAAGTGTTGCTAGGGTGTTGCTGGCGACTATGAGGCGCAACAAGCTTGGTCGGCATGCTGCGGCCGGACGGGTTCTGTCGCGGCGCTGAACGCGAGGTCTACTTTCAAGCCGCCATCGCAGCTGGCCGCCTTCGGTGCCGGTGGATTCATGCCCAGCTTACTCACTGCGAATCGGCCACAAGATGCTTGCAGAAAGGATCTGATTTGCTATCATTGGAAGGTGAACAGCAAGCAACGACGCACGCTGGATGCGGTCTGGGCAGAACCGGTCAACGGCAACATCGAATGGGCTCGCATCGAGTCTCTGCTTGTGGCGCTTGGCTGCCGGATCGTCGAGGGCGCTGGATCGTCGGTGACTTTTGAATGGCAAGGACGGCGAGCCACATTTCATCGTCCGCATCCCGCAAAAGAATCACTGCGCTACCGTGTCAAGGCGGTGCGTGAACTGCTTGAAAGAATGGGACTTGAAGCATGACGAACGCGATGAATTATCTTGGCTACACCGCAAACATGACCTTCGACCCGGAAGACAAGATCATTGTCGGGCGCGTGCTCGAGGTGGACGACATCATTTCTTTTCATGGTGCATCAGTCGCCGAATTCGAGAGCAACTTCCACCGTGTCATCAACGACTACATCGCCGCTTGCAAGACGCTCGGCAGCCCCGCAGAAAGGCCTGCGAGTGGCAAGCTGATGTTGCGCGTCGCCCCCGACATCCACGCGGCGGCTTTGAAAGCTGCCGCTCGCAGCGGCGTCAGCTTGAACAAATGGGCGGAACTGGCGCTTGGCAGAGCCAGCCGAAAAAATGCGCCCGCCCGTTTGGCAGAAACGAGAGCTACCTCCCCGATCAAACGCAAGGCCCGCAAGCGGACTGCTGCTTTACCGTAGGAAGGGCAGCGTAATGCACAGTTTTAAGCAAGTAATGGCTGCAGCGCATGTCTGGCGTGCGCAGGCA
Source organism: Variovorax sp. (assembly GCA_965218415.1). Classification (GTDB taxonomy): domain Bacteria; phylum Pseudomonadota; class Gammaproteobacteria; order Burkholderiales; family Burkholderiaceae_C; genus Variovorax. Next base: position 1,026,997 of record CBDCKT010000003.1, on the reverse strand, counting down.
GCTATGTTTTTTAGTAGCGCTCGGGTTGCGCTCGTTGCGTGGCGCCGCATCCGCGCTGGCTCCGTTGCAGCGCGCCCTTTCGCCGTCGCGCCTAACCCGGCATTCAAGCGGACGGCTTCGCCGCCGCTTAATTTAGGCGTTAGCCGTAGCTAGCCAAGCGCCATGCAAACTTTCAAGCAAATAGTCGCTGCAGCGCTTGTCCGGTGTGCGCAGGCAGCTATGGTTTTGGTAGCGCACGGATTTCGTTCGGTGCGTAGCGCCGCATCCGGGCCGGCTGTGTCGCAGCGCGCCCATTCGCCATCGCGCCTAACCCGGCATTCAAGCGGACGGCTTCGCCTCCGCTTAATTTAGGCGTTAGGGCGCAAACGTGCTCGTTCGTGCTGCCTCCGCCACAGACGCCGAAGCCATTGGCGAAATCCGAGTGGTCGCTTGGCGCTGCGCATATCAAGGTTTCATGCCTGCCGCGTTTCTAAACGCGCTTGATCCGCGACAAGGATTGGATCAACTGGTTAGCGCCCTCCTGTCGTCCGATCCGCCGTTTCGGATGAAGGTTGCCGAATCAGGAGGTGTCCTTCATGGCTTCGTCATCGTCGGAAAGCCAAGATACAAGGCCAGATCGGGAACGCTGGAACTTTGGGCATTGAACATCCACCCGAGTAGCTGGCGCCAAGGCGTCGGCCGCTTGCTGCTGAGAGAGTCTATTGCTGACGCCAGAGCAGACGGCTGCGAACGATTAGAGCTTTGGTGTCTTGTCGGCAATCGACCTGCCATAACGCTGTACGAGTCAAGCGGCTTCTTCCTGACCGGCGAGAGCCGCACCACGTCCCGCCTCATTGGCCACCCACTGCACGAGGTCGCCTACGAAATCGCGCCCTAACCCGCCATTGCAGCCGACCGGCTACGCCGGCGGCTGAATTTGGTCGTTAGCCCCCAAGTTGCGGAGTAGATCGATATCAGGGAGCCAAATATGCCGAGCATTAGTGGAATCGCACATGTACACCTCACCGTAAAGAGCATGGAGAGGTCGGTCCCGTTTTACGAAGCCTTGCTCCACTCGTTGGAAATGGTGACTCTAATGAAAACATCAGAAGTTTTCTATTGCGTTGGAGGCAAAACGGGAGTTGCGATCAGCCCGGCTGCTCCCGAATACGCCAGCGAAGAATTCGACCAGACAAGAGCTGGGTTACATCATTTTTGCTTGCGCGCCAAGTCGCGCGAGGACGTGGACGCAATTTATACCGTAGCCCTGTCAATTAGCGCCAAGATCATCCGTGCGCCGCGAGAAGACAAGTGGGCTCCTGGCTACTACTCCGTCCTCTTCGAAGATCCGGATGGGATCCGCATCGAAGCCAACTTTGTCCCTGGCAAGGGCCACCTGGCTGAGGTCCGGAGTACCGTCTAACTCTGCATTCCAGCCGACCGCCTGTGGCGTCGGCTAAATTTGATCGTTAGATGTCACAACAGACGCTGCGGTTCTTAACCTCCCACGTCATTTACAGTTCAACAACCCGCTCTACGATCTCTTCTTCATGTCTTTTCAGGAGCGGAAAATTGGGAATTCATTCAAGACGCGGCCACAAGTCATGGCTATTGATAACAGCCTTTGTCGTGGGATCATTTGGTCCTGTCTTCTCGCTCGCAACCAAAAATGATTGGGACGGACTAGCGCAATGGACACTGGACTTTCTGGCGTGGCCTTTAGACGGCACCCAGGTGTATTCAGATGGCGCAATGCGCTTTCTTTCCGCGCTCACAGGCGGATTTCTTTTTGGATGGGGTATCACGATCTTATGCCTCAGGCACTGGGTGTACGACATGGCGCCGGAGCCTGTAAGGCGAGCCGTCGTCATCGGGCTCGTATCGTGGTTTTGTCTGGACTCGCCTGGTTCAGTTTTGGCAGGAGCAAGTTCCAATGTGATTTTCAACGTCGTGGTATTACTGACGGCAGTCGGCCCGCTTTGGAGACCGGCGCGTGAGGCCTGACAATTCATTCAAGCCGAACCCGCTTGGCGCGTCGGCTTAATTCAGGCCTTATGCGCTGCGAGGAACTCATTGACGATTAACATTCCATCGGTCCCGCTCAACGCGGAGTAGACGCGCCGCCATGGGAATTTTGACCTTCAGCATCAACGTCACCCTCGACGGTTGCGTCGACCACCGGGAGGGTATCGCCGACGACGAGACACACGCTTTCTTCACCCACCTCATGGACGAGCACGGAGCGATGCTGTGGGGCCGTGTCACCTACGAGATGATGGAGAGCTACTGGCCGGCAATCGCCCGCGGCGACCAAGAGGCGCCGCCAGCGATACGCGAATGGGCGGTCAAGCTCGAGGCAAAGCCGAAGTACGTCGTGTCTTCGACGCGAAATGACTTCTCCTGGACCAACAGCCACCACATCGCCGGCGACTTGCGCCCGGCCGTGCAGAAACTCAAGGACGCGACCCCGGCCGGCGTGCTCCTTGGTAGCGGCGAGCTGGCGACCGAGCTGGACCGGCTGGATCTGATCGACGAGTACAAGTTCCTCGTCCACCCCAGGATCGCCGGGCACGGCCCGACCCTGTACGAGGGCGGGCTGGCCCGCACGCGACAGCTCGAACTGGTCTCGGCGACGCCGCTTCGCAATGGCGCGGTCGCCATGCACTACCGGCGCGCGCCGGGGCAAGAATCATTGTGAAAATTAACGCCAACGTGGTGAATGCCGGGACGGCTCATCAGGTCACGGTGACCACCGGTGCAACCAGACAAACATTGCGCATTCCGGCAAAACTTGCGGGCAGCGGGTCGGCAGTCAACGGAGGCGAGTTTCTGATGTTGGCTCTTGCAACTTGCTATTGCAACGACCTGTACAGAGAGGCGAAGCGGCTGAATATCGCCATCGAGTCAGTCGAAGTAGAGGCCGCAGCCGAGTTCAATGGCGTGGGATTGGCGGCCGAGAACATCACCTACCGCGCCAAGATTCAAAGTCCCGATTCGAGCGAGAAAATTGAGCTTCTGCTGCGCGAAACGGATGCCGTAGCGGAGGTGCAAAACACCGTCCGCGCAGCTTGCAACGTGAGCTTCGTTCCATGGCCGCCGAAGATATGAGACAGCGCATGTCAGCGCATGTCAGCGCCGGCCGTGCCGTGGTCCGGCATATCGTTCAAGCAGGCCGCCGTCGGCGGCGGCGGCGGCAGAATTCCAATGTCCGCCGGAACAAGTCAAACCCCATGCAAAGATTCAAGCAAATAATGGCTGAATCGCCCGTCCTGCTTTCGCAAGCAGCTACGTTTTCTATAGCATCCGAGTTGCGTACGCTGTATATCGCGTCATCCGGCGTGTGGCTTCGGCCCCGCTCGGCTTAGAAGTTGGCCCACTGTAGCAACACATGGTCGTCCTGTTCGTCCACGGAATGGGCCGCACGCCGTTCTCCGCATGGCCGATGCTTCGCAAGTTGCGCGAGGCGGGGCTCAAGACCGAGACGTTCGGCTACGTCGCGGCACTCGAAACCTTCGATGCGATCGCTCTGCGTCTGACGGCGCGTATCGAGAAAATCGCGCGAGGCGGCCCGTATGTTGTCGTCGGCCACTCGCTCGGGGGCGTCTTGCTGCGTGCCGCGCTTTGCGCTCTTCGCCCGGGCATCGCCTTGCCCGATCGCATGTTTTTGCTCGGCGTACCGATCCAGCCCTCGCGCATGGCGGCCCGGCTGAAAAAAAATCGGTGGTTCCGCTTGCTGGCTGGTGACTGCGGCCAACTGCTCGGGTCGGCCGAGCGCATGAGTGGTGTTGGAAAAATTGCCATTCCAGTCACGGGCGTTGCTGGCGTGAAAGGTTTTTTCGGCAGCGCAAGGCGGTTCGGCGACGAGCCGAACGATGGCGTCGTCTCTCTGTCGGAGGTCAGCGCGCGCTGGCTCTCGACGCAAGTGCGATTGCCGGTCATTCATACATTGCTGCCTTCAAGCCACGAAGTCGCGGCGCTCATCATCCGCGACTTCGCAGCCAATGCGGGCTGAGCTTCGTTTATCTCGCAGACGCGCTCCGCTTCGCGCGACACGCATCCGAGCAGAACTTCACCTCGTCCCAGTTGTTCGCCCATTTCTTGCGCCATGTCATCGGGCGTCCGCACACGGCGCACGGCTTGGTCGGCAGGTAGGCCTTGTTTCCCCGGAATGGTCTTGGTGGCATGCTCATACCCCAGTATGGATGCGTCGCAGAAATCGCTCTCCGGTTTACCGATCGCAGCCGATCGCATTCACTGGCGTCTGGATGGGTTTGCCAGACATCGCCTTCACAACTCCAGGCTTCAAATGCAAATTTCCGGTCAATGCCATTGCGGCGCAATCTCGTTCACAGCCACGGTCGACCCGACGAAGGTATTGGTCTGCCACTGCGCCGATTGCCAACAAATCTCGGGCGGTCCCTTCAGAGCTGTTCTTCCCGTGCCCGTAGAAAACGTGGCTGTGTCTGGCAAAGCCAAGCACTACATAAAGGTCGCAGCGAGCGGCAACCGCCGGGCGCAGGCATTCTGTGCCGAGTGCGGCGCACAGTTATATTCAACCGAAGCCGACGATCCCAAGGTACTCAGTTTGAGGCTCGGTTGTGTCAACGAGCGAGCCCAACTTGTGCCGGTCGCCCAGATATGGGGAGAGTCTGCAATGCCGTGGCTGCATCAGCTGGAAACTGTGCCGGTTCATTGCCAGGGTCCATCGAGCTCGCTGATGACATCCTCAGCTCCGGTTGCCGGGAAACCCGCTGCTTCCTGACCTCTGTTTTCGCACATCTATTGCATCTTTCGCCCGTGGCCCGCAACGTCGAAAGCAAGGCCCGCATCTCGAGCGTCGATGCCCTGCCGCCCAAAGCGGCTTCGCCCGCCAGCGGTGGCCCGCCGGAAATCGAACAGGACGACACCTCCTATCAATGCGAATCGAGTGGGCCGAAGCCATCACATCCCTCTGCCCGCGCGATCCACGAAGAAGTCAGGCTGGTCGCCTACGACACCGCGTGGCCATCGCGGTTCGAGGCCGAGCGCGAGCGCCTTCTTGCGAAATTTCCGCAGTTGCGCGCGGTCGAACATTTCGGTAGCACCGCTGTCCCCGGCATGCCGGCCAAACCCGTCATCGACATCGTTGCGGGCGTCGAATCGATGGCGGTCGCCGATGCGCTGTTCGAGCCGATTCTCGGCTTCGGTTACACCACCTCGCGCGAATTCAATGCCGCGCTCGCTGACCGGCGCTGGTTCATGCGCTCCTCCGGCGGAAGGCGAACGCACCATCTTCATTTGGTGGTGTTTGGCGGGCGCGTCTGGGCCGAGCGCCTGCGCTTTCGCGATCTTTTGCGCTCCGATGCGGCTTTGGCAGCGCAATATGCGGCATTGAAATTCAGGCTGGCCGCAGAACACCGGCAAGATCGGGAGGCTTATACAGATGCCAAGTCAGACTTCGTCGCGTCGGTTTTGGCGTCCGCTTTAGCGTCCGTTACAGCGGCTGAATAATCGCACCATCCCGAGCAGACACTGGCGCAGGCCGCCCTTGCCGCCCTTGCCGCCCTTGCCGACCATGCCGAACGCAAGGCCCGAACGAAAAGCGTGGTGGTTCTGCAGAACGATTCATTCGAAACCGGCCCAGCGCCGACAAAGGAGAGGCAACTTGTTCAGTCACATCATGGTCGGAACCAACGACCTCGAACGCTCGAAGCGCTTCTACGACGCAGTGCTCGCAACACTGGGCACGGGCGAGCCATTTCGCCACAAGGCCGATTCGGGCCATACCCGGCTCTTCTGGCGGCATGGCGGCAGCTCCTTCGGCATCACCGAACCGATCGACGACGAAATGGCGTCGGTTTCGAACGGCGCGACGATCGGCTTCAAGTGCAACTCGCCCGAACAGGTGCGCGAATTCCACGACGTTGCGGTGGCGAACGGCGGCACCTCGATCGAAGAACCACCGGGCGTTCGCAACAGCAGCCTCGGGGCGGTGCATCTGTCTTACGTGCGCGACCCCGACGGCCACAAGCTCTGCGCCATGTATCGACCGACGTGACACCCGGCGACCCGTTCCGCCTGCGCATGACAGCGGCGTTCTGCGTCTGCACGTTGGCGCTCACGGCGTGCGTGCCCTACCCCGTCTACAAAACGCTGCAGCCCGCCGCGCAGGTGATGGTTAACGACAGCGAGGGGCATCCGGTTCCCGGCGCGTCGGTGACATTGATCGCGAGCGCCTATCCCTATGGCTGGGAGAAAACCCGCGAAACGCAATTGACCGATGGCGCCGGCATCGCGCATTTCGAAGCGCATCGCGAGTGGCGGGCCGAGGTCAACTTCATCCACGGATCGGAGCAATATTTCTGGAACTGGTGCGTGGGCATGGACGGTTTCCAGACCTTCACGACGACCGACGGCAATGCCGAAAAATTCAACCCCGGACTCGTCGCGAAGCTCGCGGTGGGTGAATCGACGCCTTGCCCCGAAGGCCCACGCGCGCCGCGGCCGAACAACGCTGCGCGCCGATCGGCGCTTATGAGATGAAAAAAGCGATCGTGGCACTCGCACTATTCGTTGGTTTGGGCGCTGCGCATGCACACGATGCGGTGACAGGCGCGGTGACAAGCGCGCTCACCGGCGTGTTCGGCGGCGTGTTCGGTCATTCGTCCACGGAGAGTCAAGGGGACCCGGTCTGGACGGTTCGCCCCCGAACCGATGACCGCGCCACGTTCGACCTGACCTCGCATGGCGACGATTCGCACGACACGTTGCATCCGCTCTCGGCCGATGCGCGCGCCGCGTTCTGGAAGCAAATGCTTTGGCCACGACCCACCAGCAAAGCCGCGCAATGCATCGGCAGCGACACGCAGCTCCTGTGCTCCGTTCCGCGGGCCAGCCGAAAGTCGATCGACTGGCTCAAAGGCAACGATTCGAGTTATTTCTACTACAGCCGAATGGCCGGCGTGATGGAGATCCGCAAGCTGCCAGGCCACTGACTGCGCATCATTGGGGTCGAGCGGATTTTTTGAACAAAAAGGGCTCAAAATGCCCGGTCTACATGCGCAGGCAGCTATTTTTTTTGTAGCAATCGATCTGCGGACAAAGCGATCGGATCAAGGCCGGTGCGCCATGAAGTGCGCGAGCGCCTGAAGCTGATCGTCGTTCAGCGGATAAACCGCATCGGCCATTGCGGCAACGCCGCCGCCGGTGCGCTTGCCGGCCTTGTAATCGCGCAGCGACGTGAGCAAATAATCTTCGCGCTGGCCTGCGGTGCGGGCGGCGGCCTTGGCGCCCGAATAATCGTCTTGATGGCACGAGGCACAGCGGTTTGCTTGCGCGAGCTTTTTGCCGACTTCGACCTTGGCCGGATCGGCGCCCTCGCTCGTGGGCTGAAACGGCTTTTGCGCCGCGTAGTAGGCGGCCAGATTGCGGACGTCGGCGTCGCTCAGGCCGGCAGCGAGCGCTTGCATGACCTCGTTCTTGCGATTGCCGCTGCGAAAGAAAACCAGCTGCCACTGCAGATAGCCGTCGGTCTGGCCCGCGAGCGACGGAGCGCCTGCCACTTGCGAAATGCCGTCCTTACCGTGACAGGCGGCGCAGCTTTCGGCCTTGGCGGCGCCCGCCGCCAGATCGGCCGCGGCGCTCGCTGGCGTGCTCACGAAGGCAGTTGCAACAGTGAATGCAAAGGCCGACGCGCCATTGGCGAGAAGCGTCTTTTTCATGCGTTTCATTCGAGTCGGGAGAAGCGAGTCGGGAAAGGCGAGTCGAGAAAAGAAAAAGGCTGCCGACAACAGGTGCCGGCAGCCTCGCGCCAGCGATGGCTACTTTTTGCCGTTGTAGCTGATCCGGTAGATCGCGCCGGCCCAATCGTCGGATACGAGCAGCGAGCCGTCTTTGGCGACGATCACGTCGGCCGGGCGGCCGCTGTAGCTTTGCTTACCGTCGATCCAGCCGCTGGCGAAGACTTCCATCTTCGCTTTCTTGCCCTGCGGGTCGGTCACGACGCGCGTGATGTTGCCGCCCTGGTACTGATGGCGGTTCCACGAGCCGTGCTCGGCGATGAAGATGTTGTTCTTGTACTGCGCCGGAAACTGGCTGCCGGTGTAGAACTTCATGCCGAGCGGCGCGACGTGGTTGCCCAGTTTCAACACCGGCGGCGTGAACTCCGAGCACTTGCGGCCCATCGCGAGCTTCGGGTCGGGCATGTCGCCCTCGTGGCAGTACGGATAGCCGTAGTGCGAACCCCATTTGGCGATGTGGTTGAGCTTGTCGCTGGGCTTGTTGTCGCTGATCCAGTCGCGCGCGTTTTCGGTGAACCAGTAGTCGCCGGTGCGCGGATCGATGTCGCCGCCGACGGAATTGCGCACGCCGATCGCGGCCATTTCCGCCAGGCCGGTCGCCGGGTCGATCCGGCGGACCTGCGACAAGCTCGGCGGTGGAATGCATTCGTTGCACGGCGGGCCGAACGGTACATAAAGCCGGCCTTCCTTGTCGAAGGTCAGATACTTCCAGCCGTGCGCCGCGTAGGCCGGCATGTCGCTGTAGACCACCTTGCCTTCGGGGAATTTGTCGCCGCCGGCTTCGGCCTTGTCGTACTTGATGAGCTTGTCGATATCGATCACATACAGCGCGCCGTCCCGAAACGCCACGCCGGTCGGCATCTTGAGGCCGGTGATGACCGGCTTGACCTCTTTCTTGCCGTCCTTGTCGTTGATCGCGTAGACCGTGCCGACGCTGAACGAGCCGACGTAGAGCGTGCCCTTGTCGCCCCAGGCCATCTGGCGCGCGCTGTTGACGCCGGCCGCGTACACGTCGATCTTGAAGCCCTTCGGCAGCTTGATCGCCTTCAGGTTCTTCTGCAGGTCTTCCATCGACGCGGGCAAAGCTGGGCCCGAGGGCGGCGCGAGGCCTTTCTGGGCATCGGTTTCGTCGCCGAGGAACCAGTCGGCGGGGGGATGTTCCCAAAAATCCTTCTTGGTCGAGTCGTAGCTTTTGAGCTGCGCATGCGCTGCCGATGCGCTGAAAAGAAGGGTGCAGATGCCGGCCAGCGCCAGCGGTGCAAAGCGGGGCTTGGTGAATCTCATGGTTGTCTCCTTGATTGTTGAGCGCGAAACCTTTGTGAACAGCGCGCGAGCATCGAATCACGCAGCGCCAATGACAACTATTAGAAGTTTCCCTATGAAGCGCAACTGTTTATTGCAAAGCCGGCCAAGCCTTCGTTACGGCGCCTCTTTGCTGCGGTCGGGCATCGAGGCGCTCCGCACCACGCGCTGGTTCTGGTCGAGCACCGCGACGAACACCATCGGCGAATTAGGCGGCTGCATCCAGTGCCAGTCCCATTCGGTTTCCTTTTTGAGCGCGTAGGGCGTGCGTTTGGCCGGCTTGCCGAGGAGCTTGCGCAAATCCTCCATCGGCATGCCGGGTGTCACGCGGGCGAAGTTCTGCGGCGTGAGCACCTGGCGCAAGGCGCTCATCTTGCCGTCGGTGCCGATCGTGATCATGTAGTTCGACTGGCCCTGCGGCTGGCGGTTGTATTCGAAGGTGCGGCCGCCGCCAGGCGCGTCCCAGATATTTTCGGGCTGGCCGAAGCGCGCGCGCACGTCCGCTTCGGTCGAGACGCCCTCCTCGAGCTCGCTGATCGCCTTGTTGTCGCAGCCGGCCAAGGCAAAAATCAAAGCAAAAATGCCAGCGAGCAATGCCGAGGCCATGCTGGCGGTGCCCGTTTTTCTGACCGAACCGAACCGCTGCCGAACTGTGCTCTGCGCCATACGCTCCCCGCTAGAATTCGCCACCACCGTGAACAACCATGTCCATCTTCGCACGCCCCCACTACACCTCGGAAGCGACCCAATTCATCGAGGAAATGCGGCGCGAAAAGCCCGATCTCGAAGCCAAACAGCGCGCCGGTCGCGCACTGCTGTGGGACAAGAAAGTCGACCGCTCTGCGCAGGCCGAGCACCGCGAAGCCCAGGTCGCGCAGAAGCCGTACGTCTATCAGACGAAAGTCGATTGAGCATCCCGAATTTCAAGAAAAAAGTGGCTGAAACGCCCACTGGGCGAGCGCAGACAGCTACTATTTCTATAGCGTTTCGATGACAGCCGAACGCAGCGATGAACTCGGCGACGAAGGCAACGCTATTGCCGCACCGCCGATGCCCGAAACCGTCGACCAGGTCGCGCTCGCCCGCCTGTACGGCGAGCCCCTCTTCGCGCTGCCGACCGACCTGTACATTCCACCCGACGCGCTCGAAGTATTTCTCGAAGCCTTCGAGGGCCCGCTCGATTTGCTGCTCTACCTGATCCGGCGCCAGAACTTCAACATTCTCGACATTCCGATGGCGCCGCTCACGCGCCAGTACCTGAGCTATGTCGAGGAAGTGCGGCGCACCAATCTCGAACTCGCAGCCGAATACCTGCTCATGGCCGCGATGCTGATCGAGATCAAGTCGCGCATGCTGCTGCCGCCGCGCAAAACCGCCGAGGGCGAGGAAGCCGAAGACCCGCGCGCCGAGCTGGTGCGCCGCCTGGTCGAATACGAACAGATGAAGATGGCCGCCGCCGCGATCGGCGCGCTGCCGCAGTTCGGCCGCGACTTTCTGCGCGCGCAAGTCCACATCGAGCAGTCGCTCAAACCACGCTTTCCTGAAGTCAACGTGGCCGATCTGCAAGGCGCCTGGGCCGACATCCTGCGCCGCGCCAAGCTCGTGCAGCACCACCGGATTTCGCGCGAAGAACTCTCGGTGCGCGAGCACATGAGCATCGTGCTCCGGCATTTGCAGGGCCGGCGTTTTGTCGAATTCGAAAACCTGTTCGACACCACGCGCGGCGTGCCGGTACTGATCGTCACCTTCATCGCCCTGCTCGAACTGGCCAAGGAAGCATTGGTCGACGTGACGCAAGCCGAGGCGTTCGCGCCGATTTATGTGCGGCTGGCCTATACCCCGAGTTGATTCGCCGAGCTGATTCGCCAAGTCGATCTGCCGACCGACCCGATTTAGAGAAAAAGTGCCTGATACGTCCACTGGACAGGCGCAGACAGCTATTTAATCAGTAGCAATCTTCGGGTGCTGCGCAGGGCGGCTTTGATGCTCGGCAATGGCAAATTGCGCCGAGTTCTGGCGCAATCACCATGACGCTGCTAAAGTATTACCCATGACTACTCTGCAAATGATCAGCCCAACACCTGTCAAGCTCGATCCTGAGCTCAAAGGGCGCTTGTCGCGCATTGCTACAGCGCGGCAGCGAGCGCCGCATTGGTTGATGCGCGAAGCAATTGCGCAGTACGTCGAGCGCGAAGAAAAGCGTCACGCGCTGCACCAGGACGCGCTGGCCGCTTGGGCTGAAATCGAGCAAACCGGCATGCATTCGTCGGGCGATGAAGTCGTCGCCTGGCTCGATTCGTGGGGCACCGACCAGGAGCAGCCAGCGCCCGAATGTCACAACTGAGGTTCGCGCCCGCAGCCACGCGCGATTTGCAGCGGCTGCGCGAATTTTTGCGGCAGAAGAATCCCCAAGCCTCACATCGCGCGGGCCAAACGATCGCGCGAGCCTTGCAGTTGCTGCGCCAACAGCCGCAGATCGGCAGACCCCTGGACGATCTGCCTGCCGAATATCGCGAGTGGGTGATCGATTTCGGCGCCAGCGGCTATGTGGCGCTGTACCGCTACGACGAGACCAGCGATACCGTGACGGTGTTGGCGTTGCGGCATCAGCGCGAGACGGGTTATTGAACTGGCGACGGCGCGGATCACGGCCGTATCGAGGCTCGGCCAGATCTAAAATTTATAGAAAAAGTGGCTGAAACGCCCACTGGACGTCCGCAGACAGCTATTTTATCGATAGCAATCCGCGCCGTCCGATAAAGGCCGATGCGGCCTCAATCGTGGCTTTATTTATCCGCGAAGCAATACATCAGCCCCGCGCCGCCGGTCGCCTTGAGCTCCGGCAGGCTGCAGCCCCTGGTCGGGTGCGAACTTGACCAGGACTTCATCGGTGCGCTTTCGTTCAAGCCCATGCGGTCGTGGTGGCCGACGATCGCCGAGCCGCCTTCGCTTGTCGTCCAGTTGCCGCAGGTGGTGTCCTTGCCTTCGGCGGCCGCGAGGGTGCCGTCGGCGTTCGATCCGGTCAAGATGTCGTGCATGTTGACCGGATCGCCGCGGCCGGCCACGACACCGCCTTTTTCGGTCAATGCGGTCTGCTTGTTCAGCTTGTTCGTGCTGAACAGCTCGGTCGGGTTCGATGCGATGACATCGCCCTTGGCGTTGCGCCACGGGCCGGCGCCGATCCGGTCGCGGGCGTTGACCGCGCTCTGGCCGGCAGCGGGCGCGGCGCTCAGAAACGCGTGCCAGGACTTGCCGCCCGCGCCGACGTTTGTCGCGAGCGCCTTGCAATAGTTGTCGGCGCCGGCCAGCCCGCCGAAATCGCCGCCCTTTCCGGGATTGACGCTGGTGACGAAAAAGCTCATCGGGTTGGCTTTGGCGTCCATCTTGTCCTTCATTTGCATGCCGCTGCAGGCGCCGAGCAGGACGGCAGCGCCGATGGCGACACTGGAAAGCGCAATGCGGGTCGTAAAGAGGCGGGTCATGGGTTGGTCTCCGATGGGTGTGGTTGGCCGGCCAGTTTAATAGCCGCCCCGGATGGGCAACCCGACGAATGAAAGGCCACCGGATGCGAAAGAGTCGCCACGCTTACTGCCCTTCCGCGCCGGGCCCGCGCTCCATCAGCGCCGCCACGGCGTCGGCTGGTCGCAAGCGCCCGTCGAGCAGCGCGACGACCTTGTCGGTGATCGGCATGTCGAGGCCGAGCCCGCGCGCGCGCGCGGCCACCGCGCGGGCGCACAGCACACCTTCGGCCACATGCCCGAGCGAGGCCAGCGCCTGATCGGGCGACTGGCCCACGGCGAGCAACCGCCCGACCTTGCGGTTGCGCGACAGGTCGCCGGTGGCGGTGAGCACCAGATCGCCGAGGCCCGAGAGCCCCATGAAGGTTTCGATGCGTCCGCCCAATGCAACGCCGAATCGCGTCATCTCGGCGAGTCCACGCGTCACCAGCGCGGCGCGTGCATTGAGGCCGAGCCCGAGGCCGTCGCACAAGCCGGTCGCGATGGCGAGCACGTTCTTCACAGCGCCGCCGACCTCCACGCCGACGATGTCGTCGTTGGCATAAATCCGCAACGCCGGGCCGTGAAACGCGGCGACCAGCGCATCGCGGACCCGCGCATCGGCGCTCGCGGCGACCAGCGCGGTCGGCCGGCCTTGCGCGACTTCGAGCGCGAAACTCGGTCCGCTCAATGCGCCTGCTATCAATAAAGGAGCTGCCTGCGCTTGCACCTCATGGCCTAGCAGCCCAAAAGACGCTGAATCGTCAGACGCGGGCTCGATCCCTTTGCAGACCCATGCGACCGGTGCCGTCATCGGCCCGGCCATGCCGGCGAGCGCCGACAGCATCTCGCGCAGCGCGCCCATCGGCGTGGCGACGAGCACCAGATCGGCATCCGCGCTGGCGAACTGCGGATTGCCGCTCGTGACGCGAATCGATTCGGGCAAGCCTACGCCCGGCAAATAGCGCTGGTTGCATCTTTCGCGCGCGAAGGTTTCAGCCTGCGGCGGATCGCGTGCCCACAAGCAAACGGCATGGCCGGCCGGATTCGCAGCCGCGTTGACTGCCAGCGCCGTGCCCCAGGCACCTGCACCGAGCACGGTGATTTTCATGCCCGGATTGTCCGTCCGCCCGCGGCCCGCAGATTGCGGCTATTGCGTGATGATCGGCGACGGCGCGTTGCTGGCTGCTTGCTGGGCTTGCTGCTGTTCGTACATCGCCTGGAAGTTGATTTCGGCCAGATGCACGGGCGGAAAGCCGGCGCGCTGAATCGTGTCGGCGACGTTGCCGCGCAGATACGGATAGACGATCTGCGGGCAGGCAATGCCCAGAATCGGGCCCATCTGGTCTTCGGGCAGATTGCGGATCTCGAAGATGCCGGCCTGCTTGGCCTCGACCAGAAACACGGTCTTGTCACCGATTTTGGTCTGCACGGTGGCCGAGACGCTGATCTCGAAAATACCTTCGGTCACGGGCTGGGCATCGACGCCGAGCTGGATATCGACGCTCGGCTGGGTCTGCTCGATCAGGATGCCGGGCGAGTTGGGCTGTTCGAGCGAAAGGTCTTTGAGGTAAACGCGCTGGATCTGGAATACGGGGTCTTGCGAATCGGCCATGGTGGGGTGGGATGTCCTTCAAAAGAAAAGGCCCGCCGGGGCTGTTGCCGCAGCGGGCTCGGGAGATCGATGATTATCGCCGGCCCGCGTTTTACAGCCGGCGCGCGCAAACGCCCGATGGTGCTCTCAAGCGCCTTCCAGCAGCGGCATCAGGGCGCCGCGGCTGTCCAACGCCATCAGGTCGTCGCAACCGCCGACGTGGGTCTCGCCGATAAAGATTTGCGGCACGGTGCGGCGCTGGGTCAATTCGATCATCGCGGCGCGCGCGGCCGGGTCGCCGTCGATCGCGACTTCATCGATCTCCGAGACGCCTTTGGCTTGGAGCACTTGTTTGGCGCGGCTGCAGTAAGGGCAGTACGCGGTGGTGTACATCTTGACTTTTTGCATGTTTTCTTCGGCGCGGTGTGGATCGGTTCAGGCCTTCTCGACCGGCAAGTTAGCCGCTTTCCAGCTTCTGAGCCCGCCCGCGAGTGCTTGGGCCTGCTGATAACCGAGCTTTTGCGCGGCCGCGACCGCGCGCTGCGACAGCGATCCGTTGTCGCACACCAGAATCAGCGGCAGGTTCTTGTTCTTGACCGTGGTCGGCAATTTGGCTTCGAGCTGGTCTTGCGGCACGTTGCGCGCATTGGTGATGTGGCCGGCCGAGAACTGTTCGCTGGAACGCAAGTCGACGACGACCGCGCGCTCGCGGTTGATGAGTTGCACGGCGCCCTGTGCTGTCAACGAGCCGGCACCCCGCGCTTGCAACATCGGCCAGGCCAGCATGCCGCCGGAGCTGAGTGCCAGCAAAATAAGCACCCAGTTGTCGATGATGAATTTCACGCGGTTTCCTTGGAAAGCAAACCCGGGATTTTAGAATGACGGCTTGCTTCTTTCTTACCGGCTCTTTCCGCGCAGCCGAAAACCGAAGGCTCCCATGTACAAGCTGGTGATGATTCGCCATGGCGAATCGACCTGGAATCTCGAAAACCGCTTTACCGGCTGGACCGACGTCGACCTCACCGAAAAAGGCGTCGAACAGGCGAAGGAGGCCGGCCGCCTGCTCAAAGCCGAGGGCTACGACTTCGACGTCGCCTACACCAGCGTGCTCAAGCGCGCGACGCGAACGCTGTGGCACACGCTCGACGAGCTCGACCGCACCTGGTTGCCGAGGGTCAATTCCTGGCGCCTCAACGAGCGCCACTACGGGGCGCTGCAGGGTCTGGACAAGGCCGAAACCGCCAAGCAATACGGCGACGAGCAGGTGCTCATCTGGCGGCGCAGTTACGACACCCCGCCGCCGCCGCTCGCGCCCGACGACCCGCGCAGCGAGCGCGGCGACGTGCGCTACGCCAAGCTCACGCCCGGGCAGGTTCCGCTGACCGAGTGCCTGAAAGACACGGTGGCGCGCGTGATGCCGTTCTGGACCGAATCGATCGCGCCGGCGATCCGCTCCGGCCGGCGGCTGGTGCTGGCGGCGCATGGCAATTCGATGCGGGCGCTGGTCAAGTACCTGGACGATGTGTCGGACCAGGACATCGTCGGGCTCAATATTCCGAACGGCATTCCGCTGGTCTACGAACTCGATGCCGAACTGAAACCGCTGAAACACTATTACCTCGGCGACCCGGAAGAAGCCGCGCGGGCGGCTGCTGCGGTGGCGGCGCAGGGCAAGGGCTGAATCGACTGGCGTCGATTCGGCGATTTCCGCCGATCGCCGGCGACTGAAACAGCGACTGGGACAGCGACTGGGACAGCGACTGGGACAGCGACTGGGACAGCGACTGGGACAGCGACTCTATTCGATGCGCGCACGATTTTTGCGGTAATTTTGCGGTGATTCGTACGGTTACGCACCGCCGCCCGGAACCGAAGTTCCCCGCGCCCCTCCAAGGCTGGGATCAACGTGTATATTGAAAAAATCAAGGACATATCTCGACCATGGGCCACAAACTGAAGATCACCGGCTTCGTCGCCGCCGGCGCCGTTGCGGGCGTGCTCACGACGGTTTCATTGCAGACCGTTGCGCGCGGTTCGCTCGCACCGCTGCCGCTCGATGAGCTGCAGCAGCTGGCGGCGGTGTTCGGCATGGTCAAAAGCGACTATGTCGAGCCGGTCGACGAGAAGAAGCTTATTTCCGACGCGATTTCGGGCATGGTGACCGGGCTCGACCCGCACTCGCAGTATTTCGACAAAAAGTCCTGGAAAGAATTTCGCGAAGGCACGACCGGCAGTTTCGTCGGCGTCGGCATCGAAATCGCGCAGGAAGACGGCCTCATCAAAGTGGTCTCGCCGATCGAAGGCTCGCCGGCGTTCCGGGCGGGCCTGAAGCCGAACGACCTCATTACCAAGATCGACAACACGGCGGTGCGCGGCCTGTCGCTCAACGACGCGGTGAAGCGGATGCGCGGCCAGCCGAACACGAAGGTCCTGCTCACGATTTTCCGCAAGGACGAGAACCGGACCTTTCCGGTCACGATCACGCGCGAAGAAATCAAGACCCAGTCGGTGCGCGGCAAGGTGCTCGAGCCGGGCTACGCATGGATCCGGATTTCGCAGTTCCAGGAGCGCACGGTCGAAGACTTCGTGAAGAAGGTCGAAGAAATCTATAAGGAGCAGCCGAACTTGAAGGGCATGGTGCTCGACTTGCGCAACGATCCGGGCGGGTTGCTCGATGCGGCGGTGGCTGTTTCAGCGGCCTTCTTGCCCGAAAACGTGACGGTCGTGTCCACCAACGGGCAAATCGCCGACAGCAAGTCGGAATTCAAGGCAGCGCCGGAGTTCTACGAGCGGCGCGGCGGCGGCGACCCTTTGCGCGGCCTGCCTGCGGCGCTCAAGACGGTTCCGCTGGTCGTGCTGGTCAACGAAGGTTCGGCGTCGGCCAGCGAAATCGTCGCCGGCGCGCTGCAGGACCACAAGCGCGGCACGATCATGGGCAGCCAGACTTTCGGCAAGGGCTCGGTGCAAACGGTGCGGCCACTCGGCCCCGACACCGGCCTCAAGATCACGACGGCGCGTTATTTCACGCCGAGCGGTCGCTCGATCCAGGCCAAGGGCATCGTTCCCAGCGTGCTGGTCGACGAGACAGCCGAAGGCAGCCCGTTCGCGTTGTTGCGCATGCGCGAAGCCGATCTCGACAAGCACCTGGTCAATGGACAGGATGGCAAGGAAGTGAAGGATCCGGCGCGCGAGAAAGCCCGCGACGAGGCGCTTGCCCGGCTCGAGGAAGAAGCCCGCAAGCCGCCGAAAGACCGCAAGGTGCCGCAGTTCGGCGCCGATGACGACTTCCCGCTGCTGCAGGCGCTGCATCAGCTCAAGGGCCAGCCGGTGCTCGTCAGCAAGACCCAGGTCGAGCGCAAGGAAGAAAAGAAAGAAAACTGACGCCCGTCTGCCTGCGCGGTGCATTACTGCGCCGGGCCACGCAGGCAGGCCGTCGAGCAGCCATGCATGACGCCGAGCTGCTGCGCTATTCGCGCCACATCCTGCTCGACGAATTCGGCATCGACGGTCAGGAGCGCCTGCGTGTATCGCATGCGCTGATCCTCGGCGCTGGCGGGCTGGGATCGCCGGTTGCGCTGTACCTCGCGGCGGCTGGCGTCGGGCGCATCACGCTGGTCGACGACGACATGGTCGATCTGACCAATCTGCAGCGCCAGATCGCGCATGCCAGCGCCCAAGTAAGCCGACCGAAGGTCGAATCCGCTGCATTGGCGATGCGGGCGATCAATCCGGAAATCCGCATCGACACCATCGCCGCGCGTGCGGACGACGCGTTGCTTGCATCCCTCGCCGCGCAGGTCGATGTGGTCGTCGATTGCTGCGACAACTTCGCGACCCGGCAGGCGGCGAACCGTGCCTGCGTGGCGATGCGCAAACCGCTGGTTTCGGGCGCCGCGATCCGCTTCGACGGCCAGATGGCGGTGTACGACGTGCGCCAGGCGGCGTCGCCCTGCTATGCCTGCGTGTTTCCTCCCGATGCGGCGTTCGAGGAAACACGCTGCGCGGTGCTCGGCGTATTCGCGCCGGTGGTCGGCGTGATCGGCACCTTGCAAGCCAACGAGGCCTTGAAGCTGCTCTCGGGCACGGCCGATGTCGCGGTGGGCAAGCTGCTCATGTTCGATGGCCGGACGACCACTTTCGACACCGTGCTTTTGCGCCGCGATCCTGCGTGTCCGGTATGCGCAGATCGTGATCGGCGCAGCGCAGTCTGACAGGTTTTCACCTGCGGTTTGCTACAGTTTATATAGCTGTCTGCGCACATCCAGTAAGCGTTTCAGCCTCTTTTCGTTTAAATCGCCTATTTTGAAGCGCCGGATTTCGTGCGGGCGGCTTTGGCTTTCGCCGCGCCGCGCCCTGCCGCGCCGGAGGAAGGCCGTTTGGCGTCGGCGAGCACCTCCTTGCAGTCGGAATCGTCGCCGGGACCGGTTTCGATCGTCGGCAACAACGCCAGCAGCGGATTGATCGCTGCGAGTGCGGCCACGGCCAGTCCGCGCGCGGCCAGCGGGCCCGGCGAAACACCGATCGACGGCGATGCGAAGCTGCCGCCGACCGTGATCGGGCTGCGCAGCGAAAGAATGCTCATGTCCTTGGGCTCCTGCTCGATCTTGAGGTCGAGCGACTCTTTGGCGAGATTCACCTTTCCAGTCGCATAGAACACCGTATCGGTCGTGTCCAGCACGATGCTGCGGCTCGCCATGACGCCCTTGTTCACGTCGAACGCGATGGCCGCGCAGCGCAGCTTGACCTGCTTGTCGCCCTCGACGAAAAACTTGATCGCCTCACCCGCATCGAGCCCCGCGAATTCGAGCAGCAGGTTCGAGAACTCGCCGCGCCCGGTGATGACCGACACATCGCCCGACGCGCCGCCGAGCCAGCCCGCCACCGAAATACCTTGGCCCGACAGGTTGATTCGCCCGCCGAGCTTGCCGAAGCTGCTTTTCATGCTGTCGATCTTCGGCACCATGCGGTTGATCTGCAGATCGCGCACGTCGAGCGCGGCCCGGATGTCGGCCGGCTTTTTGGTTGCATCGATGCTGATCGGCCCGGCAATCTTGCCGCCGGCCACGCCGAGCTCGAGTGGATCGAGCCGCAATTTGCTGCCTTCGAGCTTGACATGCACCTTGCCCGAATCGAGCGGCAGCTGGCGCACGTTGCTGATCTTTTGGGCGGCGTACTTCACGTCGGCATTCACGGCCCGCAGGCGCTCGAAATCGAGCGTGGCGGTCGGCAGCACTTTGCTGCCTTTTTTGACCTCGGCGATCGTCGGCGGCGCTTTCACGCCCTCGATCGCATCCGCCGAGCGTTTGGTCGGCGGCAAGCCGATCAGCGGCCCCAAGTCGTCCATGTCGAGCACTTTCGAACGGATGTCGCCGAACAGCCGCGGGGTTTTCTCCGTGCCGTCGAAATTGAGCGTGCCCTCCAGATCGGACAAACCCAACTTGCCGGCGATGTCTTCGAGTTTGTAGACCTTGCCGTTCTTGTGCATGCGGCCATTCAGGTTGTAGGGCGAGGTTTCGGGCAGCGCGATGCCGAAGAGCCGGTACAAATCGCCGAGCGACTGGCCCTGGACCTGGAATTTGGCATCGATGCCGTCGGGGCCGTCAGGGCCGTCGAGTTGCGCCACCGTGCCGTCGGCTTTGACCCGGGTCTGCCCTGCCGATGCATCGATCACGAGCGGAAATGGCGGCCTGCCTGTGTCTTCAAGTTGCAGCACGTTGCCGGTGCTTCCTTCAGCCTTGAACGCACGCTTCTGGAAGCTGCCCGAGACGCTGTAGCTCAATGGCAGCTTGCCTTTTTGCGTATCGAAATCGACCTTGGCCTGCAGATCGATGCCGTATTGCGGCGCCAGAAAATCGATCGCGCCTTTGTCGAGCTTGATCTGCCCGATGGTCGGCGTCGTGCCCTTGTCCGAGGTGTCCTTGCCGAGCGCCCAAGTGCGGCGCCCGTCGGGCTCCATCTGCAATCCGACTTCCGGCGCCACCAGCGCAATGCGCGGAAGAACCACTTTTCCGGTGAGCAGCGGCCACAGCCGGATATCGAAGTCCGCCCGCTCGGCCTTGAGCAGATAGGGCTTGCGCGCCCATTCGGGGTTGGCGAACTCGATGCCGTCCAGGTCGATCGTCGCGGTGAACAATCCGGGATGCACGTCGAGCCGGCGCGTGATCTCGAACTTGCGGCCGGTTTTTTCGCTCACGAACCGGTTCAGTGGTTCGCGCAGCATGTTCCACGGAAAGAACAGTGCGAGCGCGACGATCAGCAGCACCAATAAGGCCAGCCCGATCGCCACGCGCGTCAAGATGGTTCTGGAACGCGAGGGCGCGGCGGTAGCCGAAGGCTGAGAAGGCTGAGAAGGCTGAGTAGTCGAGTCGGTGGTCATGGTGCGGGCTCACCTCCGTTTTCGGTTCAGTGCGGATCGGGTCAAGGCGGGGCGGATGTCGGTGCGGTGTCCAAGGCATCGGCAGCCGCATTTTGTCGTCGCCAGCCGCGCGACGGTGTCGGCCCGCAGCCCCGATCCTTGAGAGAAAACCGCACGTCCCGGAGCGCTGTGGCCCGCCCGGTGCGCACTTTCCTACGCAAGAGCGCTATGCAAGCTTGCATGATTTGTGCATCGGTTACGGGGCGTTGGCAGCCCGCCGGCTGCACAAAATAAGACTCAAAGTCGAGCCGCCCTGCAAACACCGTCGATGTTGATCAGACCCGCGACGTTTATCGTCGAAGACAACGAAACCATCCGCCTGAACCTCGGGCAAATGCTCGAGGAGTACGACTGTATCGAGCCGGTCGGTCATGCCGACAACGAACTGTCCGCCTGTCGCTGGCTCAATGAACATCAGAACCGTTGGCAGCTCGTGATCATTGATCTATTTCTCTCCGAAGGTAGCGGCTTCGGCGTTTTGCGGCACTGCCGGATGCGGCGACCACATCAAAGAGCGCTGGTGCTCACCAATTACGCAACGCCGAAAATCGAGCAACAGTGTCGCCAACTCGGCGCCGACGAAGTCTTCGACAAGTCGCGCGACCTCGACGCGCTGGTTTCCTGGTGCAAGGCGCAAACCGCAGCGATGTTGCCGGTGCTCAAAAGCCGGCAAGTGCGCTGAGCCCGCGCGTCGGATTAACTCTTGAAATGCTATCTAAATAATAGCTGTTTGCACACGTGCAGTGGGCGTTTCAAGCCCTTTTTTTATAAATCATGCTCAATCGATCAGCTTGTTTTTCAATGCGTAATAGGTCAAGTCGCTGTTTGACGACAAGTTCATCTTTTCCATCAACCGGGTGCGATAGGTGCTGACGGTTTTGACCGAAAGCGACAAGGTCTTGGCAATATCGCCGGCCGTTTCGCCGCGCGACAATTTGAGGAAAACCTGAAATTCGCGCTCGGACAGTTGCTCGTGCGGCGCGGCATCGTCCTTGCGATCGAGTTGGCGCGCCAGCAACTCCGCGACCGTCGGCGTGATGTAGCGACGCCCGAGCGAAATCGTGCGGATCGCGTTGACGATCTCGATCGGTTCGCACTCCTTGTTGAGGTAGCCGCTCGCGCCCTGGCGAATCAGATTCATCGCATAGTGCTCTTCGGGATAGCCGCTCAGAATCAGGATGCCGACGTCGGGTGCCTTGGCCCGGATCATGGCGAGTGCGTCGATGCCACTCTGCCCGGGCATCGACAAATCCATGACGAGCACGTCGAGCTCGGTGGTGCGAACCAGTTCGATCGCCTCACGCCCCGTGCCGGCCTCGCCGGCGACGCGCAGATCGACATGTTCGGAAAAAAACTGGCGCAAGCCGGAACGCACGATGGCGTGGTCATCGACAATGCCGATCTTGATCATGAAGTTCTCTCGTGAAAGTAAAGCGCCGCTAACCGCGCTCATTGCAAAGATTAAACCCGAATTCGATTCTGACTCCCGGGGCGGTCGTTGAATGACCCGGCTCGCTCCATCGCGGATTGTCGTGAGCTTGCTGCTGGCCGCACTGGCCGCGTTGGCATTGCTCGCCATCAGCGAGGTCGGCTACCGAAAATCGAACCGCGCGCTGGCGGAAATTCGGCATGCGCAGCGCACCGGTGTTGCGGCGAGCGCGCTTTTGCTGGGCGTGCTCGATGCGGAAACCGGCCAGCGCGGGTTTCTTTTGACGGGCGAATCGAGCTACCGCGCGCCCTATGACACCGCCGTCGCTCAAGTTCAGGCCAATGTGGGCTTGTTGCGTCAGTTGATTGCCGATCGTCCGGATCAAGCCGGAATCGTCGCCATGCTGGAGAAGCAGGTCGGTCAGAAATTGGCCGAACTGGCTGAAGGCGTGCGGCTGCGTGAGTCCGCGCCTTTCGATGCGTCCCGGTCGGCGGTCAATACCGATGAAGGGCGCGCTGCGATGGAATCGATCCGCGGCGATGCCGCGCAACTCATCAGCGCCAGCAGTGGCGCAATCATCGCCGGCGAAGCGCAAATCGCCCAAACGCTGCGCGCAGCAAGGATCGGCATCGCGCTGGTCACGCTCGCGGCATTGGCAGCGTTTTATTTTTATCTGCGCCAGAGCCAGGCCTTGCAGGTGATCGGCCAGCGCCAGCAGGAGGCGTTGCAACGCGAGCGCGAGACGCTCGAAGGCCTGGTCCAACAGCGCACGACCAGCCTCGCGAGGCTCGCCACGCAATTGCAGCAAGTACGCGAAACCGAGCGGGCCCACATCGCCCGCGAGCTGCACGATGAACTCGGCTCACTGTTGACGGCAGCCAAGCTCGATGCGGCGAGACTCAAATCACGCATCGCACAAATGCCCGAAGCCATCCAGCGCCTCACGCATTTGACCGAATTGCTCAACGACGGCATCGCTTTGAAGCGGCGCATCATCGAAGACTTGAGGCCGTCTTCCCTGTCGAACCTGGGCCTGGTCGCGTCGCTCGAGATTCTCGGTCGCGAATTTGCCGAGAACGCGCCTGTGACGGTGAACTTGGAGCTCGAACCGGTGGCGCTCAGCGAAGAGTCGCAACTCACCGTGTACAGAATGGTCCAGGAAAGCCTGACCAACATCGCCAAACACGCGAGCGCTGAAAAGGCGACGGTCACGCTCAGCAGCGAAGACGGTCAGGTGATCGTCGAAGTGACGGACGACGGCGTCGGCTTTCATGTCGACCGTCTTGGCTTCGCCAGTCAGGGACTCGCGGGAATGCAGCATCGTGTCGAAGCAAGCGGCGGCCGATTGAATATTGATTCGCGCCCGGGCGCGGGTACGCGGCTGAGGGCAGTTTTGGCCGAGGATGCGTGAGGGATCCCTTTCGGTCGCAGCAACACCGGCAACCGCCTTCGAGAATCTGTTGGCGCTGTAGGCGGTCTCTGACGGTGCACGATCCGGCTTGCTGACAACCCGGCAGGTTTCGAACCGATCCGGCGAAGCGTCGTGCGACGACTATCATCAATGGCTTGGGAATCGGCTTGAATTTCCGGGTTGAAGTGACCCGAATGTGCGGTGGCAGTGCATCGCTGCGAGCGTTGCCCGACCCAAACGAAGCAAAAAAAATCGACTCGGCGCTGTGATCTGGAGGAGAAGCAAATGCTCAATTACGCCGTCATTTTTTTGGTGATCGCACTGATTGCGGCTGTATTCGGCTTTGGCGGCATCGCCGCGAGCGCGGCTGGAATTGCCAAGATACTTTTTCTGATTTTTATTATTTTGGCTGTAGTCTCCTTTTTTATGGGACGAAAAAGGCCGAAGTAGTGCGAGTCATACAGTTCACGACCGACATTTCACAACCGACTATTTTTATTAAAAGGATTAATTATGAACACCTCGACCAGATCGGCCTCTCAGATGGCAGACGACGCCCGCGATACAGCCAATGAAGCGGTTGACACCACGCGCGCCTATGCCCACAGCGCCGTCAATGCAGCGAGCGACAAGGTGCGCGATGCGAACCGGGAAATCGGCCCCAAGATCGACCAGATTTCGATGCGTGTTCAAGAAGCCGTGCAGCGCGGGATTGAAGCAGCGTCCAAAACAAGCGCGAGAGCCCAGCGCCAACTCGAAGAAGCGGCCGGCGTGACGACCAAATACATCGCCGACCAGCCGGTGCGGTCGGTTTTGGCGGCCGTTGCGGCAGGTGCGGCCATCACCGCGCTGATCGTGCTCGCCACCCGCAATCGGGACGAGTATTGATCTGCATTCAGTTCAAACCGATCTGAGCGCATGCTTCACCCGATCTTTGGGACGGTGCTGCGGCGCCCGGATCTGATTGCCGATCACTTCGCTGGTTACGCGGCGCTGGCAGGTCAGGAATTTGCCGAGGTCAAGCGCGACGTCATTCATCGCATCATCGCTGCGGCAGTGGCGGCGATCGCGGCCCTGCTCGCGCTGGTTTTAATCGGCGTTGCCATCATGCTCGGCGGCGTCTCTGGATTCGACTGGGTTCTGGTGATCGTGCCGGGTGTGACGATCGTGATTGCTGCCATCAGCGCGGCCGTGGCTGTTCGGCCGTCCCACAAACACAGTTTCGGCGAGTTCAAGGCACAAATGAACGCGGACTTGAAAGCGATGCGCATGGCAGAAAGCGACGCCGATGGCTACTGACGACAAGGTGGCGGCAGCGCAAATTTCGGCGCAGCAGCGCCTGGCGGTTTCGCGGCGTGCGCTGGTACGGCAAATGTACGGGCCCGATTTCCGGATCGACGCTATCGAGGACGACAGCCTCGTCGAGAAGCCTGCGCAAGCGCTCCGATCGCCTCCTGCGGTGGCACGTGCTCGAAAGCCGAGGCAAGCCCCACGCTGGATGCCCGTCTGGATGCCGGTGGTTCGCCAAACTGCGGAGCGCTGGTGGAGTCGCCATCCAGCGAACGCCGCGAGTCAACTGGCACGTCCGCTGGTCGCTCGACTGGCGCGCCGCAAGCCGGCCCAACTGATGCTGGGATCGGCCGCGGCCGGCGCGCTGGTGGTGCTGGTGCGGCCCTGGCGCCTCTTGCCTCTCGGGGTTTTACTTGGATTGCTGCTCAAGACATCGAGCGTGGCGGGTCTGATCACCAGTCTTTATCCAGCTGCCCTGCATTCCGGAAAGGATCGTTCATGAAAAATACTGGTTCGCAAAGCCAACCCAGCCGATTGGCGCTGGACGAGTCGGCTATCGCGGCTGCGGCCAAAAGCATCGACAAGGGCGCGGTCACGCCGTTTTATGCTCCTTGGCGTGAGGACATCGTCAAATTGCTCAACGGCGCCCTGGCGACCGAATTGGTTTGCGTTCTGCGCTACAAGCGTCACCATTTCACGGCGCGCGGCGTCGCATCACCCAAGATTGCCGAAGAATTTCTGGTCCACGCCAACGAAGAGTCGGCGCATGCCGATATGCTCGCCGAACGAATCGTGCAGCTGGGCGGCGAACCGGATTTTTCGCCCGACTCCTTGCTCAAGCGCAGCCACGCCGGCTACGACGAATCGAAAGACTTGCAGTCCATGGTGCGCGCGAATCTGGTTGCCGAACGCGTCGCTATCGAAACCTACAGCCAGATGATCAGGCTGATTGGCGACAAGGACCCGTCGACCCGCCGCATGCTGGAAGCCATCCTCACGCAGGAAGAAGAACATGCCGATGAGCTCAGCGACTGGATCGAGGGTTGAGGGCACAGCGGATGTCATAGATCAAGGCAGCAAAAAGCCCGGCTTGAACCGGGCTTTTTTTTGGGTACTTGATGGCGGACGGTCGGGCCGTACCCGAGCCGCCAGCGACCTCGTTCAGGTCTTGTCGATGGCGTCTTTGACATCTTCCTTTGCATCGCCCACGTTCTTCTGGACTTTGCCCTTTGCCTGGTCGACCATGCCCTCGCCTTCGAGCTCCTTGTTGCCGACCATATCGCCAACGCCCTCTTTGACTTTGCCCTTGGCCTCGTCGAAGCGGCCTTCCACCTGATCCTTGTTCATAGCAATTCCTTCCGAAGTAAACAAAAAGGTGCTGACCGATTGACGGTCGCACACCCGTATGTTGCTGGCGCCAGCCGATCAAGCGCTCCGGCGGTCGTCGCGTCCCCTTGTAGGACAAGCGCAGCTTCGGGCCTGCGGTTGCATGAGGGATTGCCCGGCGATGTCGTCAAACGGTCAGGATCGCGCCCTCAACCGGATCGATCTGCACTGGCAAACCCCAGCCGCAATCGGCCCGCTGCGCTGCCCAGCAGGCCTGAATCAGGCACAGCACCGCATCGAGCCGGTCGCCGCTGCCGTCGGATTGCAGCTGCGCGCTTTGCGATAGCCCGAGGTCGAGGGTCTGCGCGAGGCGGGACGTGCCCGATGCGAGTCGACGCAGCAGTTCCGCGCGAGCTTCGTATCGCGCCTCGGTTTGGCCCTTGCGGTCGTCGCTCTTGTAGCTTCTCCGTCCGATCAGTTCGCGCGCGAGCAGGCCCGGATAGCCTTCGAGCGCGATACGTCGGCAATCCGGTCCCGCGTCGTGCAACCCCGGCAACGAAGCGCCCGCTGCGAGCAAACGCGGGACGCCCGCATGCATCATGTAAGCGACCGGCGGGTTGACCCACTTCATCGACGGGCTCGAGCCGGCGGGCAGATCGGTTGCGCGATGGGCGAACTTGCCGCCGATCGGTCTTGCAGCGCAGAACGCCGAGAAGATGCTGCGAATGTCGCTGCGCTGAAGACTCGCATAGTGCGACATGAGTTCGCGCCAGCGCGTTGGCCAGCCGAGCTTTTCCACCAACTCACGCGGCAATCCGAATGGAAAATCGAAGGCGCCGATCCACGCCGGCGTGCGCAGCAGCCAATCGCCCCAGGCATCCAGCGATTCGAAGCCCATCAGTTCGGATAGGGTGACGCGACCTTGCGCATGCGCGCCGATGGCGACCACGATCGGCTTTCTTGCGTTGGGGCTGCTCGTAAAGTCGCAACCGAAGATGAGTGGCAGCATGGAACGATCGAATACCGTCGAATGTCGATCAAGCCACCGCCAGCGCGACGACGCCCCCGGCAATGCAAAGCGCGCCCACAAAACGCAGCATCCGGTCGCCTTCCTGCAGCAATTGCCCGCCGAGCAGCGCCGCAAACAACATCGACACTTCGCGCGCGGGTGCCACATGCGAGAGCGGGGCCTGCTGCATCGCGAAAAGAACGAGAACATAGGAAATCGGGCTGAAGACCGCAACCACCATGGCGTATTTCCATTGCGCTTTCCACAAGTGAACCGTGGTTCGGCGATCCAACAGCGCGGCCGGCGCCAGCAACAAGGTGCGAACCATGCTGCCGCCGTAGTCGACCAGGATCGGCGACATGAGCGCAACCTTCACCGCATACCCATCGATGACCGTGTAAGCCGCGATGAAGGCGCCCGTCAGCAATCCATAGCGCAGTCCGGTGTAAAGCCGTTCGCGCTGCGCCGGCTCATGCGCTCCTTGCCACAGGCGCGGACCGCCCGCGATGAGGAAAACGCCGGAAACCACGGCGCCGATGCCGGCGATGCCGATCGGGCTCAGCCGCTCGCCCAGCAACAGCACGGCCATCACCGACGACAACAACGGACCCGAGCCGCGCGCGAGCGGGTAGACAACGGTCAGGTCCGCATGGCGATAGCCACGCAGCAGCGTCACGAAATAAAAGACATGCACCACGCCGCTCGCGGCAACGAGACCCCATTCAGTGCGGCCCCAATCTGGAATGGCATTCCAGCCGAATCCAATGCCGACCGGCGCCCAGACCAGGAGCAGAAAAACACCACTTTGAAACGCGAAGCGCGCATCACCGCTGGCCTTCTTTGCCGCGATGTTCCAGCTTGCGTGAATCAGCCCGGCAAAAACGATCAGCGCGAACGCGAAAGCCGTCACGCAGGAATCTAGAAATGCATTGCCTCAGACGCTTCTGACGCCGGGCGCGTCCAGAAACCTCACCCGCGCCCGACGATCGCCGCTGTCGCCATCAATTCCTCGAGCAAGGCCAGCGACACTTTGCCCGACACCGCATAGGGATCGAGCTCGGGCCGCTCCGAGTAGCGCAGCAAGATGGCTTGATGCACCTTGGTCAAATTGACCTGGCCCATGGTCCAGCCACCGAATCGCCGTTCGTCGATTTCCTCGAAATGCAGCAGCACCACGTCTTTGTGGCGCGAATCGCGCTGGATGTGGCCGTAGAGCTCGCTGATGGCATCGCGACCGCCCTCGATCGCCTGCAGAAACGTGCCACCGCCATAGCACAGGATGCCGGTCACACCACACTGGGTGTTGTGGGCGCGCGATTGCGCAAGGATCGAATCGATGGCCGATGGGCTCGAATCGACAGCCCGGCTCGCATACAGAAGGCGCACCAGCATGGTCAGCCCTTGCGCGGCAGAAGCGCCAGAAACTCGCGCCGCAGCGAAGAATTTTTGAGGAAAGCGCCGCGCATGACGGAATTGATCATCTTGCTGTCCATTTCCTTGACGCCGCGCCAGGCCATGCAGAAATGCTCGGCCTCGACCACCAGCGCCAGTCCGTCGGGCCTGGTTTTTTCCTGAATCAGATCGGCCAGTTGAACCACCGCTTCTTCCTGGATCTGCGGCCGGCTCATGATCCACTCGGCCAGACGTGCGTACTTGGACAGGCCGATCACGTTGGTGTGCTCGTTGGGCATGACGCCGATCCACAACTTGCCGATGATCGGACAGAAGTGATGCGAGCAGGCGCTTCGCACGGTGATGGGGCCGACGATCATCAGCTCGTTCAAACGTTCGGCATTCGGAAACTCGGTCAGCGGGGGCGGCGCCACATAGCGTCCGCGAAAGACCTCGTTCAGGTACATCTTGGCGACGCGGCGCGCGGTCTTGTCGGTGTTGTGATCGTTTTCAATGTCGATCACCAGACTTTCGAGCACGCCCGTCATTTTTACTTCGACTTCGTCGAGCAGCGCATCCATTTCGCCCGGCTCGATGAACTCGGCGATGTTGTCGTTGGCATGGAAACGCTTGCGCGCTGCGCGCAGGCGGTCACGAATTTGCACCGAAACAGGGGTGCCCTCATCGCCTGCCATGCTCTCTTCGGCCTGATTCGGCGTCGGCCCGGACAGGTTCTTTTTCTCGGTCTTCGTCAACATGCAGGCATCCTAACAGCGAATGCAAATTTAAACGTTTTATGCCTGAAACGCCCAATGGACGTGCGCAGAAAGCTATCATTAATATAGCAAATACTCACAGAACGAAGTCGGTGATCAGCGGCAGATGATCCGACATCCGGGCCCAGATCGGACCGCGCGGCACCGCGCATTCGACCGGCTGCATGTGTCGGCCATAAATAAAGTCGAGTTGCGTGACCGGCAGTCGCGACGGATAGGTCAGCGCGCGCCGGCCATGCAGGTCGCGCAGGCCCATCGCGTTCATGGCGACCCGCATGCGCGCGCCCCAATCGTTGAAATCACCGGCGACGACCATCGCCTCGCCAGCCGGAATTTCGCGTTCGATATAAGCGCGCAAGCGCGCCACCTGCCGAATCCGGCTGCCTCTGATGAGCCCAAGGTGGACCACGATCGCATGCAGCGGACGGCCATGCACTTCAATCAGCACATGCAGCAAGCCGCGTTGCTCGAAGCCGTGGTCGGAAATATCGTGCTGGCGCTGGCGCAAAACCGGCCAACGCGTCAAAAGCGCATTGCCATGCTCTCCGTGGCGCGTCACCGCATTCGTTTCGTACACCGCGGTGTATCCCTCGGGCGCGAGAAAGTCGGCTTGCGGCAGCGCAGGCCACCGCGCGAAAAATGCTTCGGCCTTGCGATTGACTTTGCGCACCTCCTGCAGGCACACGATGTCGGCATCGAGTTGCTCGATCGCGTGGCCGAGGTTGTGAATTTCGAGCCGCCGGGCCGGACCGATGCCCTGCACGCCCTTGTGAATGTTGTAGGTCGCCACCCTTAGCTGGTTTGCCGAATCGTTCATTGCGTAAATTTTGGCAGCATCAGAATCGCTTCGGCGTTGGACGGCGAATAGCAAGCGTCGGCCGCTTCGCGCCAGGGCAGCCAGCGCCAGGCATCGTGCTCGCGCGGGCGAAGCACCGCATCGACGCGTTCGGGCAAGCACAAACCGAAAAGGTGTTCGGTGTTGTGCGTGATGCCCGGCGCGTAACGCGCACGCCAGCCGGGATAGATTTCGTAAACGTTGGTGAGTTGCCAGTCGCGCAACGGGTCAGTCGCCGAACCGGGCTGGCCGCCAGCGATCCCGGTCTCCTCCATTACCTCGCGTGCCGCGGTTATCGCGAGCGGCTCGTCCTCGCGGTCTCTGCTGCCCGTGACGGACTGCCAGAACTCCGGCACATCCGCACGCCGCAGCAAAAGCACATCGAGCGCGCGGGTGTGGATGACCACCAGCACCGACTCGGGAATTTTGAAGGGCCGCCCGGCGGACAGCGGCGAGTCAGAAGCCATTGCAGGGCGTCACTTGCGAAGCCGCGAGTTCATCAGCGATGCGCGTTGCCGATAACTTGCAAAAACGCAGCGTCCTCAATCCGACTGCACGTTGCGCAACCGGATGTGCAACTCGCGAAGCTGTTTTTCGTCGACCGGGCTCGGCGCTTGAGTGAGCAAGTCCTGCGCCCGCTGAGTCTTCGGAAACGCGATCACATCGCGGATCGAGTCGGCGCCTGTCATGAGCATGACCAGCCGATCGAGGCCGATCGCGATGCCGCCGTGCGGCGGCGCGCCGTACTGCAAAGCGTCGAGCAGAAAGCCGAACTTGGCTTGCGCTTCTTCGGGGTTGATCTTGAGCGCTCGAAACACCTTGCTCTGCACTTCCTCGCGATGGATACGCACCGAGCCGCCGCCCATCTCGACGCCGTTGAGCACCATGTCGTAGGCTTTGGAGACGCACTTTTCGGGCGCCGTATCCATCAAGTCTTCGTGCCCGTCCTTGGGCGCGGTGAACGGATGGTGCACGGCTGACCAACGCTCGCCCTCGGCGTCGTACTCGAACATCGGAAAGTCGACCACCCAGAGCGGGGCCCAGCCCTCTTTCATGAGCCCGTTCTTACGCCCGAGAGGACTGTGGCCGACCTTGACCCGCAGCGCGCCGATCGAGTCGTTGACCACGCAGGCCTTGTCGGCGCCGAAGAACAGGATGTCGCCAGCTTGCGCCTCGGTCCGCGCGAGGATTTCCGAGAGCACGCCCTCGTTCAGGTTTTTCACGATCGGGCTTTGCAGCCCCGCACTGCCCTGCGTCGGGTCGTTGACCTTGATGTAGGCCAGGCCCTTGGCGCCGTAGATTTTTACGAACTCGGTGTAAGCGTCGATTTCGCTGCGCGGCATGGCGCCCTCGACCGCGCCGCCCGGAACCCGCAGTGCCACCACGCGGCCGCCTTCCATGTTGGCGGCGTTCGCGAACACCTTGAAATCGACCTCGCGCATCAGTTCCGTCAGTTCGGTGAACTCGAGCTTGACACGCAGGTCGGGCTTGTCGGAGCCATAGCGGAACATCGCCTCGTCGTGCGTCATCACGGGAAACGCCATCAGTTCGATGCCTGTGGCCGCGCTGAAGACCTGCCGGATCATGGCTTCGAACATGACCCGGATTTCTTCTTCCGAGAGAAACGAGGTTTCGATGTCGATCTGGGTGAATTCGGGCTGGCGGTCGGCCCGCAAGTCCTCGTCGCGGAAGCATTTGACGATCTGGTAGTAGCGGTCGAAGCCGGCCACCATCAGCAGTTGCTTGAACAACTGCGGCGACTGCGGCAGTGCAAAAAAGCTGCCGTCGTGAACCCGGCTCGGCACCAGATAGTCGCGCGCGCCTTCGGGTGTCGACTTGCCGAGCATCGGCGTCTCGATGTCGACGAAGCCGTTGGCATCGAGGAACTTGCGCGTTTCCATCGTGACCTTGTAGCGCAGCATCAGGTTGCGCTGCATCGCCGGGCGCCGCAGGTCGAGCACCCGATGTGTCAATCGCGTGGTTTCGGACAAGGTGTCGTCGTCGAGCAAAAACGGCGGCGTCACCGAAGGATTGAGAACCTTGAGCGTTTTCGCGAGCACTTCGATCTGGCCGGTGCGCAATTGGTCGTTCATCGTGCCATCGGGGCGCGCGCGCACGAGCCCCTCGACCTGCACGCAGAACTCGTTGCGCAAGTCTTCGGCGGTCGAAAAGGTCTCGGCGCGATCGGGATCGCACACCACCTGTACGTACCCTTCGCGGTCGCGCAGGTCGATGAAGATCACGCCGCCGTGATCGCGCCGCCGGTTGACCCAGCCGCACAGGGTGACGGTCTGGCCCAGCAGGGCTTCGGTCACAAGACCGCAATAGTTGGAACGCATGGCCATGGGTAAATTGCGGCGTCGGTGCGCCGCCCGGTTGTTTGACGCGATCAGGTCGCGATCGAGTCGATCTCTTCGGGAACCGCTGCAGCTGCTTCATTGCTCGCTTGCGGCCGGGTCGCGATGCTCCTGGGCCCGCCTGGAACGACCACACCCATCGAAACGATGTACTTCAGCGCCTCGTCGACGCTCATCTTGAGTTCGATGCAGTCGCTGCGCTTGAGCATCACGAAATAGCCGCCCGTCGGGTTGGGCGTGGTGGGCACGTAAACGCCGAGATAGTCGCCTTCGAGATGGTTGACCACATCGCCGCCCGGTGTGCCGGTCACGAAAGCAATGGTCCAGATGCCATCACGCGGCCACTGAACCAGCACCGCGGTGCGAAAGGCGTTGCCGCTTTCAGAAAACAGGGTGTCGGAGACCTGCTTGACGCTGGAATAAATCGAACGCACCACCGGAATGCGGCGAACGGCCGCGTCACCCCAACCCAGAAGCCGCTTGCCAATGAAATTGCTCGTGACAGCGCCGACGATGAGCAGGATGCCCAACGTGAGAAACACGCCCAGCCCGCGAATCCTGTGCGCCACCAGCCAGTTGTTCCAGGAGGTTGGCAACAGCCACAAGGTTTGATCCAGCGTGCCGATGATCCAGTCGAGCACCCACAAAGTGATCGCCAGTGGCACGATCACCAGCAGGCCGGACAGCAACCACTTGCGCAGCGCCTTCATCGAGACAGCTCAGTCCTTGCGCGGTGGCGACGGCGGTGCAGGCGCCGGAGCCGCCGGCGCTGGCTTGTTTGCCTCGGCTGTCTTGGGCGCAGACGCCTCGGGTGACGCGCTTTTTCCGCCGTCGGCGGCAGGCTTGTCGGCGGCAGGCGGCGCGCCATCGGTGCCCTTCTCGCTCTCTGCGCCGTTTGCACCGTCGGCCTCTTTCTTGGGTTCGGTCTTGCCCTGGTTGCCGCCCTTGAAATCGGTGACGTACCAGCCCGACCCTTTCAGCTGGAACCCGGCTGCAGTGAGTTGCTTGCGGAACGCGTCGGCGCCGCATTGCGGGCAGATCGCGAGCGGAAGATCGGCCATTTTTTGCAAGGCATCCTTGGCAAAGCCGCAGGCGCTGCATTTGTAGGCGTAAATGGGCATGGTGTCGGGGGAGCGAAGGCGACCGGAACACGGCCTGCAAAGCCATAAATTATAGGTTGCCGATCCGGCCGAATCGCGGGCAAACCGCAGACTGACCACCGATTGGCCGATCGGGCTGCGTTGAATCAGGATGGCTTCAATACGTCCCGATGCTCCTTGAAGAGCCGCCGCTCGCGCACGGCAATCAAGTAGCTCGACAGCACCACGAAACCCGCGACCACTGCCACGACTACCGTGGCGAGCGCATTCACGGTAGGGTCGAGCCCGAGTCGCGCGCGCGAGAAAATCACCAATGGCAGCGTGGTCGAGCCCGGGCCGGACAAAAAGGCCGAAATCACGACATCGTCGAGCGACAAAGTGAATGTCAGCAGCCACGCCGCCAGCAAGGCTTCGAAGATCATCGGCAGCGTGATCAAAAAAAACACCTGCATCGGACGCGCGCCCAGATCCTGCGCCGCCTCTTCGTATTGGGGATTGAGATCGCGCAGCCGCGCGCCGACGACCACCGTTGCGTACGCGAGGCCGACCAGCAGGTGACCGAGTCCGATCGTCAGCAGGCCGCGCTCCGGGAATCCAAGCGCCCGCTGGACTGTCACCAGCATCAGCAGCAGCGAAAGGCCGACGATGACCTCGGGCATGACCAGCGGCGCGCTGACCAGGCCCGAGAAAAGCGTGCGGCCCGCGAATCGCCCGTATCGCTCCAGCGCAAATGCCGCCAGGGTGCCAAGAACAACCGCGCCGGTCGCGGTACAAGCCGCGATGCGCATCGAAAGGAACAGGCCGCGCCGAATCTCTTCGTCCTGCGCCAAAGCCACGTACCAGCGCAGGCTGAAGCCTGTCCACACATTCGGCACGGTCGAATCGGTAAAGCTGAAGACGACGAGCGACACGATCGGCAGGTACAGAAAGGTGAATCCGAGCAGCAGCCAGATGCGGCTCGTCCAGCGACCGACTGGCGTCGACGTCATGGTGCTTCGGCTGCTCGCGCCCGGCTGGCGTTGAGCCATGCCAGCGGCACGATGATCAGCAGCACCATGACCACCGCGACGCTCGATGCCATCGGCCAGTCGTTGTTGGAGAAAAACTCATCCCACAAGACTCGGCCGATCATCAAGGTTTCGGGACCACCGAGCAGCTCGGGAATGACATATTCGCCGACCGCCGGAATGAAGACCAGCATCGATCCGGCGACGATGCCACCGCGCGACAGCGGCACGGTGATGCGCCAGAAGGTCTGCCAGGGCGTTGCGCCCAGATCCTGCGCGGCCTCGAGCAGCCGCACATCGAGTTTGGAAAGCGTGGCAAAAAGCGGCAGCACCATGAACGGCAGATAGCTGTAGACCATGCCGAATACCAGCGAAAAAGGGCTGTACATGTATTGGCCGCCGGACGGAATCCAGCCCGCCGCAAGCAAGAGTTTGTCGGCGCCGACGAAAGTCAGAGCCGTGCCGACCCAACCCGTGTTCGCATCGAGCAAGCCCTTCCAGGCATAGACTCGAAGCAGAAAACTGGTCCAGAAAGGCAGCATCACGGCCATCAGCAGGAGCGGTCTCAAGACGCTTCCCGCGCGTGCCATGAAATAGGCAAAGGGATAGCCGATTGCCAGGCAAAGCAGGGTCGTGATACCGGCATAGCGAAGCGACTGGACATAGGTGCCCCAGTACAGGTCGTCCCGGAGCATCAATGCATAGGTTCGCCAGTGCAGGTTGAAGTGCAAACGGCCGTCGGCAAAGCTGACCAGGTCGCTGAAGCTCGCACCTGTCATCTGCGAAAAGCTGATCCGCAAAACGATCAGGAACGGCAGCAGAAAAAAGATCAGCAGCCACACATACGGCATGGCGATGACAACGCGGCGGCCGGGCGATGACGTCATGTGCAGGTTGGCTTCTACGCGGCCAGCACAACCGGCGAAGAGGCACGCCACCACGCCCATACGCGATCGCCCTGCCGGGGTGCGCCTTCGCGCGAACGGGTTTCGTTCTCGACACTGGCACTCAGCTCGGCGCCGCTTTCAAGCGTGAGGTGATAAAGCGTGTGGCCACCGAAATACGAAAAGGATTTGACGACGCCTTCGACCTGGTTGGCGTCGCCGTCGGGCTTGTCGATCGCCAAATGAATCTTCTCCGGACGCAGCGCGATGCTGACCGCTTGACCGCCAGCGCAGTCGAAACCGCCCACCTCGTTTCGCTCGATTCGAACTGCGAAGTCGGCGCACCGCACGTGCGCGTGTCCCATCTCCCGGGCGATGACCTCGCCCTCCATCAGATTGACATTGCCAATAAAGTCGGCAACGACCCGCGACGCGGGGTTTTCATACACCTCGGCCGGCTCGCCGATTTGCAGGAACCGGCCTTCGCTCATCACGGCGATGCGCGCAGCCATCGTCATCGCTTCTTCCTGGTCGTGGGTGACCATCACGCAGGTCACGCCGACCTCCCCGATGATGTTGACCAGCTCGATCTGCGTCGCCTCGCGCAATTTCTTGTCGAGCGCGCCGAGCGGCTCGTCGAGCAGCATCAGTTGCGGCCGCTTCGCCAGGCAACGCGCGAGCGCGACGCGTTGCTGCTGGCCACCCGAGAGTTGATGCGGTTTGCGCTTGGCGAGCGAAGTGAGTTGCACGAGGCGCAGCATTTCTTCGACACGCGCGACGATTTCCGCCTTTGGCATGCCTTCCCGTCGCAGTCCGAAAGCAACGTTGTCCCAGCAGCTCAAGTGCGGAAACAGTGCGTACGACTGGAACATCATGTTCACCGGCCGCTCGTAAGATGGCTGCCCGGCGAGATCGACACCGTTCAGCACGATCCGACCGGAAGAAGGCGACTCGAACCCCGCCAGCATGCGAAGCAAGGTGCTTTTGCCGCATCCCGAGGGTCCGAGCAACGCGAAAATTTCCCCGCGCCTGACCTCGAAGCTCACCGCATCGACCGCGCGGAAATCACCGAATCGCCGGGTGACGGACTCGACGCGCAGAAAGTCACCGACCCCGCGCCCGCCTACGTCCTCCGCCGACCCCATCGCGCTGCCTTCAACCTCCGCGGCGCGCATCCGGCCTCAGCGGTTGGCCTTGAAGGTGGTGAAGGCACGCGTGGCAAGACGCAAGGTGGCCTGATCGGGCGCGCCCGGCGGAATCATGTTGGCCAGCGATGCCGCGTCCGGAAACACCGCCTTGTCTTGTGCCAGGGCGGGTTTGACGAACTTCATCGCAGCCTTATTGGGATTGGCGTAGAAAACCTTGTTGGTAAGGGACGCGCTGACTTCGGGCTTGAGGATGTAGTTGATCCACTTGTAAGCATTCTCGGGATGCTTGGCATCTTTTGGAATCGCCATCGTGTCGAAAAACAAAAGGCCGCCCATTTTCGGCAATAGCACTTCGAGTTTTTGCGGCTTCTTCGCCTTGGCCGAGCGGTCTTTCGCGATGAGGATGTCGCCCGACCAGCCGATCACCGCGCACAACTGGCCCTTCGCCATCTGGTCGATGTAGTCCGAGCCGGAGCCTGAAAAGCGCGTCACGTAGGGCCGGACCTTTTTGAGCATGGCGCCCACGGCCTTGTAATCTTCCGGGTCACTGCTGCGCGGATTCTTGCCGAGATACTTCAGCGCGATCGGCATGATCTCCGATGCAGTGTCGAGAAAGGAGATACCGCAGCCCTTGAGCTTGGCCGCGTACTCGGGCTTGAAAACCAGATCCCAGGCGTTGTCCGGAAGCGGCGTCTCGCCGAGCGCTTTCTTGACCTCATCGGCGTTGATGCCGACCGTGGTGTAGCCCCACAGCCAGTCCACCAGATACTCGTTGCCCGGGTCGACCTTGGCCAGTTGGGCTTCGATCGCTGGATCGAGATTGGCCAGATTCGGAATCTTCGACTTGTCGAGCTTTTGCAGCAAGCCGGCCTCGATCTGCAGCTGGGCAAAGTGCGAGCCAGGCACCACGATGTCGTAGCCCGTCATGCCGGCGATCAACTTCGCGTGTAGCGCTTCGTTGCTGTCGAACAGGTCGTAGCGCACCTTGATGCCTGTTTCCTTCTCGAAATTCGCAACGGTGTCGTCGGCGATGTAGTCACCCCAGTTGTAGATGTTGAGGATTTTTTCTTCCTCGGCATGCGCCGGCACGGCCAATGGCGTCAACGCACAAAAAGCGATGGCCAGCACGCCGGAAAAGCGAGCAAAACGAGCAAAACTAGGTAAAGCAGCTTTCATCGATGTAGCTCCGAAAAAAGAATCGACGGATGGAGGCGCGGACGAATCGACAGAGGTGCGTGCAAGAGGCAGGCCAAATGCCGGGCGCCGGTCAAATCCTAAAACACATTGACCCGCACGATGACCTGCATGGCCAGGAGCCCGAGCACGAAGCCGAGCCCGCCATAGATGATCGCCTGCAGAAGCTTGTTGGTGCGTTTCTGTGCCGCCAGCAGTTCCTGCAATTCACGCCGGTTGTCGTCGGGCTTGCGCGCCAGCGCATCGTGCAGGAGGCGTGGCAGTTGCGGAAGATATTTGGCGAAGCGCGGCGCTTCGTCACGCAGCTGTTCAAAGAGCTTGCGGGGCCCTAGCTGGTCGATCATCCACTTTTCGAGAAACGGCTTGGCGGTGTGCCACAGGTCCAGATCCGGATCGAGTTGCCGGCCGAGGCCTTCGATGTTGAGCAGGGTTTTTTGCAGCAGCACGAGCTGCGGCTGGATTTCGACATGAAAACGCCTCGATGTCTGGAACAAGCGCATCAACACCATGCCGAGCGAAATTTCCTTCAACGGCCGGTCGAAATAGGGTTCGCAAACGGTCCGGATCGCCGCTTCGAGTTCGTCGATGCGGGTGTTCGCGGGCACCCACCCACTCTCCAGGTGCAGCTCGGCCACGCGCTTGTAGTCGCGCCGCAGAAAAGCGATGAAATTCTGGGCGAGGTATTCCTTGTCGAATTCGGTCAGCGTGCCGACGATGCCGAAGTCGAGCGAGATGTAGCGTCCAAAGGTTTTGGGATCGAGGCTGACCTGGATGTTCCCCGGATGCATGTCGGCATGGAAAAAGCCGTCGCGAAACACCTGGGTGAAAAAGATCGTGACGCCGTCGCGCGCCAGTTTCGGCACATCGACACCCGCGTCCCGCAGCCGATCGAGCTGCGCGATCGGCACGCCGACCATGCGCTCCATGACGATGACCTCGGGATGGCACAAATCCCAGATCATTTCCGGAATCATCACCAGTTCCAACTTGGCCATATTGCGCCGCAACTGCGCTGCGTTGGCCGCCTCGCGCACCAGATCGAGTTCGTCGTGCAAGTACTTGTCGAACTCGGCCACCACCTCGCGCGGCTTCAGGCGCTTGCCGTCCGGCGACAGGCGTTCGACCCATTCGGCCATCATC
Source organism: Variovorax sp. (assembly GCA_965218415.1). GTDB lineage: Bacteria > Pseudomonadota > Gammaproteobacteria > Burkholderiales > Burkholderiaceae_C > Variovorax. The sequence goes on along the minus strand of CBDCKT010000003.1, from coordinate 988,134 downwards.
GCCATCAGCGCCAGATCTTTTTCGATGACCCGCCGCATGCCGGGCCGCACCACCTTGACAGCCACGTCACGCAGTGCGCCGCGCGGACCTTGCAAGGTCGCGAAATGCACCTGCGCGATCGACGCGCTGGCTACCGGTTTGCGATCGAAATCAACGAAGAGTTCATCGACCGGTCGACGAAATGCGCGCTCGATCGTGTCGATGGCGATCTGCGAATCGAAGGGCGGTACCCGGTCCTGCAGAAATGCCAGTTCGTCCGCGATGTCGGGTGGCAGCAAATCGCGCCGGGTCGACAGCACCTGACCGAATTTCACGAAGATCGGCCCGAGCCGCTCCAGCGCTTCGCGCAATCGCTGGCCGCGCGGTGCATTGAGGTTGCGGCCGAAGGAAACGATGCGTGCCACGGCGCGCAGCCACGGCTTCTGAAAGCTCGTGAGAACGAGTTCGTCCAGGCCATAGCGAAGCGCGATCCAGACGATCGCGATGCCGCGCAGAAAACGGCTCATCCGGGGCTTGACGACGAAGTATCGGCTGCGCCCGGGCGCGCATCCGGGCTCACATCGGGGCGCATTTTTACGAAGCTTCGCAAGGCTTCGGCACCACGCCTGGCCACCGTGCCGATCGCATGCGCGGGTGCGTCGCCGACCACGCGCGACAAGTCTTCTTCGACATCCCAGCGCACATGATCGACCAGCCAGTTCACCTCGGCCGCCAATTGCACATCGCCTTCGATCCGAACAGCCGGCTTGGCGCCCCGCAATACAGTGCCAGCAAGACCGAATGGCGACTCTTCGGTGACCCACAGCGTCAATTCCGGCAGCAGATGCTCGGGGGCCAGATCCAGCAATCCGGCTGGTGTGACGACGAACTTCACGACCACGAAGCGCCAACGGAATTCGACGACGCGGCCGCTTTGCCGAGCCAGCCGCTGCTGGGCTTCGGGCTCTTGCTGCAGTACATGATTGAGGAACAGCACCGCGCGTTGCTGAATCTCATGGACCGCCCATGGCGGCGGCTGAAGGCGCTCACCGATGCGGCTGAAAAAGGTCTGAGCAAAAGCAAATGGGGACGATGGTGTAGCCATGTCCCCATTATTCCCGACGCATCGCACCTTCGCTTCAAACGCGGATCACACGACCCACACGCCCTGCCGGAGGGCCGGACAGACGGCCGGCCGGCCGCCAGCACGCGTCGTGCGCCAGCGCTATTGCAACGCCTGCACGCCAGCCACCAGCCAGCCGCCTTTGCCGTTCACTGGGCGGGTCATGTTCCAGACTTCGCGGAACGGGCTCGGTCCGGCCGACGCGTCTTCGCGAATCATGCCGGAAAACTCGATGCTGGCCATGTAGGCGTCGGGGGTTTCCTCAATCCCAAGCAACTGCGCCTCGAGCATCACCACGTCGGTCTTGTTGGGCACCGCACCGGTGTGGCTCTCGCGTTCGGCCAGTTGGGCCTGGATTTCCTGGACCATGCCGTCGGTCATCATCGATTTGAGGGCCTGCATGTCCGCTTGGTCCCAGGCCTCCTGCAGCGAAACGAAATTGCGCTTGGCCGCCGTGACGAATCCATCGACGTCGAAACCCGCTGGAACCCCCCAGCTTTGCGAGCCCGTGAGCGCAGAGCCGATGACCACACCACCGGCCACAGCAGCGCCAGCGGTAACCGAACCAGCCGATCGACGTCCAGCCTCGGAGGCGGGAGCGTCTGCGCCCTGCTGCGCATCGAAGGTCGCGTTCTGGCTCTCCCAGGGCCGCGCCGAAGCATCGTTGCCGACATTGCCCGGGTTGTAGGACGCAGGAGGAGTAGCGGCACTCGCGCCGCCGACGCCGCCCTGGCCCTGATAAGCCAATCCGCTTCGATTCGCGTTCGCACCGCGCGACCGCATGAAGAACCGGAAGGCGAACAAGGCCGCCATCGCCAGCAACGCGATCAGCAGGATGTTGCCGAACGCTTCACCAAGGCCGAGCGAGTGCGCGAGCCATGCGAGGCCGAGACCGGCTGCCAGACCACCGAGCATTCCGCCCCAGGGTCGTTTGGCCGCAGCGGCAGTTCCCGCAGCGGCGGCGCCAGGCCGGGCGGCCGCGTTTTGCGCTCCGGCCTGCGCTGGCGCCGGTGTGCTCGGCGGCGGCGCGGCCTGGCGTTGCGTCACGTTCGGCGACTGGCGGCCAAACGACCGGCCACCACCGAAGCGCCTTGCATCGGCATCCATGCTGACCACGAGCAACGCAGCGCTGAGCAAAAAAACAAAAAAACGTGACATGGGGTCTCCTCGGTTTTATGACTTAAATTCAAAACGAACGGCCAAAACACACTGATGGACAGCAATCGAATCAGCACTTGATTCCAACATGCAACGCGACCACGCCGCCCGACATGTTGTGATAGTCCACATGGCCGAAACCGCCCTCTTTCATAAGGGCTTTGAGTTCGTCCTGCGCCGGGTGCATGCGGATCGATTCGGCGAGGTATTTGTAGCTCTCGGAATCGCCGGCCACCAGCTTGCCCAGACGCGGCAGCACGTTGAACGAATACCAGTCATAGGCCTTGCGCAGCGGCTTGGCCACTTGTGAAAACTCGAGCACCAGCAACTTGCCGCGCGGCTTGAGCACGCGCCGCATTTCAATGAGCGCGGCGTCTTTGCGGGTCATGTTGCGCAACCCGAACGCCACCGAAACGAGATCGAATTCCGCGTCGGCGAACGGAAGCTTCTCGGCATCACACACCACGGTCGGCAGCGCGACACCCGCATCGAGCAGCCGCTCGCGGCCCGCCCGCAGCATGGCTTCGTTGATGTCGGTATGGACCACCTGCCCGCCCCGGCCGACCCTCTTTGCAAACGCCTGCGCCAGATCGCCCGTGCCGCCGGCAATGTCGAGCACGCGATCGCCCTCTTTCACATTCGCGACCATGACCGTGTAAGCCTTCCAGGCGCGATGCAATCCGGCCGACATGAGGTCGTTCATCAGGTCGTAGCGCGGTGCAACCGAATCGAACACACCGCGCACGCGCGCAGCCTTGTCTTTCTCGTCGACCGATGCAAAACCGAAATGGGTGCTGTTCATGCCCATGATGTTAGGGCGTATCGCGCGTTGGCAAGCTGCACGACCTTGCGCTGTCGACGGGTATCGGACCCGGTCGATTTTGCAAAATTTATGAAAAAAAGGCTTGAGACGCCCGTGGCTATTGTGCAGACAGCTATTAATAGTATAGCATTCGATATCAATGGCTGCTGCAGCTCTTGCCGCCTTCGGACATCGGCGCATCGCGTCCGACGCCCGCGGCGACAAGCCGTGCTTCGTACTGCGCCCACAACTTGTCCTGTTCGGCGCCCAGCCGATACAGCAAATCCCACGAATAGAGACCTGTTGAATGGCCATCCGAGAAGACGGGTTGCACCGCGTAATTGCCGACCGGCTCGAGACCGACCAATGTCACGTCGCGCTTGCCGGTTTGCAGCACTTCCTGGCCCGGTCCGTGGCCCTGCACCTCGGCCGAAGGCGAGTAGATGCGCATCAACTCGAACGGAATGCGGAACTCGGCACCATCAGAAAAGTCCACCGCCAGCACGCGAGAAGCACCATGCACGGTAATCGAAGTCGGCGTCGGCGCGCCCGATTGCAAGCCAGCCATCAAGAACTCCGCGACGTATTCAAACCAGCACCCGCTCGATCCCGCCCGCGTTGGCGAGCGCAACGTAGTCGGGCATCCACTCCTTGCCCAGAATCCGGTTCGCCATTTCGACCACGATGTAGTCGGCTTCGAGCAAGCCGTTGTCCAGGTCGTTTCCGTAGCGCGACAAGCCTTGCAGGCAGCTCGGGCAACTCGTGAGGATTTTCACTTTGCCGGTTGGTGCAACCGCTCCGGTTTCCCGCAGTGCAGCAGCGCCGGCGCGAATTTCTTCCTCTTTGCGAAAGCGCACCTGCGTCGCGATGTCGGGCCGGGTGACGCCGAGCGTGCCGGACTCACCGCAGCACCGATCGTTTTTCAAGACGTTGTCGCCAACCAGCGCCTTGACGGTTTTCATCGGGTCCTGCAATTTCATCGGCGTGTGGCAGGGGTCGTGATAGAGGTATCCAGCGCCACCCGTATCGCCTAATGTGATTTCCTTTTCGAGCAGGTACTCGTGAATGTCGATGATGCGGCAGCCTGGGAATATTTCGTCGAAGCGATAGCCTTGCAACTGGTCGTAGCAGGTGCCGCAACTCACGACCACGGTCTTGATGTCGAGGTAATTCAGCGTGTTCGCGACCCGGTGAAACAGCACCCGGTTGTCGGTGATCATCTTCTCTGCCTTGTCGAACTGGCCCGAGCCGCGTTGCGGATAGCCGCAGCACAAATAGCCGGGTGGCAACACGGTCTGTACACCCGCATGCCACAGCATCGCCTGCGTCGCGAGGCCGACCTGCGAGAACAAGCGCTCCGATCCGCAGCCCGGAAAGTAGAAAACCGCTTCGGTCTCCGACGTGGTCGCCTTCGGATCTCGAATGATCGGAACGTAGTCGGCGTTTTCGATGTCCAGGAGCGCACGCGCGGTCTTCTTTGGCAATCCAGCCGGCATCTTCTTGTTGATGAAGTGGATCACCTGCTCCTTGATCGGCGCGGGTCCGAGGGTCGCGGGCGGCGCGGCGGTCTGCTTCCTCGCCGGCAGCCGCAAGAAATCGTTCGCGAGCCGCTGTACCTTGAAGCCGATATCGACCATGCCGACGCGCATCGCCTTGATGGTCTGTGGATTGGTCGCGTTCAAAAAGAACATCGCTGCCGCGTTGCCGGGCCGGAAGCTCTTTTGCCCCATCTTGCGCAGCAGGTTGCGCATGTTCATCGACACCTCGCCGAAGTCGATGTCGACCGGGCACGGCGCCAGGCACTTGTGGCAGACCGTGCAATGGTCAGCCACGTCTTCGAACTCTTCCCAGTGCTTGATGCTGACGCCGCGCCGGGTTTGCTCCTCGTACAGAAAAGCCTCGACCAGCAGCGAGGTCGCGAGGATCTTGTTGCGCGGGCTGTAGAGCAGGTTCGCGCGCGGTACATGGGTCGCGCAGACCGGCTTGCATTTGCCGCAGCGCAGGCAGTCCTTCACGCTGTCGGCAATCGCGCCGATATCGCTCTGCTGCATGATCAGCGACTCGTGTCCCATGAGCCCGAAGCTCGGCGTGTAGGCGTTGCGCAAATCGGCTTGCAGGCAGAAGTCTTTTTGAGCCAAATCGGGCTGTAGCGACCGCCCTTCATGCGCAGAGCGCTCTTTATTTCGTAGCAGCTTGCCTTTGTTGAAGCGGCCCTCGGGATCGACCTTCTGCTTGTATTTCGCGAACGGCTGCAGCTCATCGTCGGACAAAAATTCGAGTTTGGTGATGCCGATGCCGTGTTCGCCCGAGATCACGCCGCCGAGCGAGCGCGCGAGCACCATGATCCGCACCACCGCCGCATGCGCGGTTTGCAGCATCTCGTAGTTGTCGCTGTTGACGGGGATGTTGGTATGCACATTGCCGTCGCCCGCGTGCATGTGCAGCGCGATCCAGACCCGGCCTTTCAGCACGCGCTGATGAATCGCAGTGCATTCCTTCAGGATCGGCGTAAATTCGCTGCCGCCGAATATCCGCTCGAGCGGCGCGCGCAATTGCGTTTTCCAGCTCGCGCGCAACGAGTGATCCTGTAATTCGGGAAACCGCGTATCGATATCGTGCAGCCAGCCCGCCCATAGCGCTCGCACCTCGCGCAGCAATGCGAGCGCTTGTGCGACCCGGTCTTCGAGCAATTCGGCCGACGGGATTTCACTCGCGTCGTCGCTTTTGCCGAGCGGCAGGTTGCCGCGAACAAAAAACTCCTCGAGCGCATGGGTCAGCGCAAGTTTGTTTTGCAGCGACAACTCGATGTTGATCCGCTCGATGCCGTCGCTGTATTCGGCCATGCGCGGCAATGGGATTACCACGTCTTCGTTGATTTTGAAGGCGTTGGTGTGCTTGCTGATCGCCGCAGTGCGCTTGCGGTCGAGCCAGAACTTCTTGCGCGCGTCGGCGCTCACCGCGACAAAACCTTCGCCGCTGCGCGAGTTGGCGATGCGCACCACTTCAGAGGTGACTTTGGCAACCGCATCGGCGTCGTCGCCCGCGATGTCGCCAAACAGCACCATCTTCGGCAAGCCGTGGTGCTTGTTCGATTTGGTCGCGTAGCCGACCGCCTTCAGATAGCGGTCGTCCAGATGTTCGAGCCCGGCCAGCATCACGCTGGATTGGGCGGCCTGCTCGAACATGAAATCGCGCAACTCGACGATGCTCGGCACTGCGTCCTTCGCATTGCCGAAGAACTCGAGGCACACGGTACGGGTGTGCGCCGGCATTTTGTGAACGACCCAGCGGCAACTCGTGATGAGACCGTCGCAACCTTCCTTCTGGATGCCGGGCAAGCCGGAAAGGAACTTGTCGGTCACGTCCTTGCCAAGCCCTTCCTTGCGGAAAGTCTTGCCGGCAATATCGAGCCGTTCATGGCGCAGTTTCGTCTTGCCATCGGCCGCGAAATACTGCAGGTCGAACACCGCGCTTTCGGCGTCGTGAATCTTGCCGAGGTTGTGGCCGACCCGCGTGACTTCGAGCCATTCGGCATCAGGCGTGACCATGCGCCAGGACGCCAGATTGTCGAGCGCCGTGCCCCACAGCACCGCCTTCTTGCCACCGGCATTCATCGCGACGTTGCCGCCGACGCACGACGCCTCGGCAGACGTCGGGTCGACCGCGAACACATAGCCCGCGCGCTCCGCCGCATCGGCGACACGCTGGGTCACGACACCCGCCTCCGTCCAGACCGTCGGCACCGGCGCATCGAGGCCCGGCAATGCGATCAGCTCGACCTCGGTCATCGCCTCGAGCTTTTCGGTATTGATGACAGCGCTGTTCCAGGCGAGCGGAATCGCGCCGCCGGTATAGCCGGTGCCGCCGCCGCGCGGGATGATGGTCAAGCCCAGATCGATACAGCCTTTGACCAAACCGGCCATCTCGGCCTCGCTATCGGGACACAGCACGACGAACGGGTATTCGACCCGCCAGTCGGTCGCGTCGGTCACATGCGACACACGCGACAAGCCGTCGAACTTGATGTTGTCTTTGGCCGTGAGCCGCCCCAGCGCGCGCGCCGTTTTGCGCCGCAATGCCGCCACGTCCCTGAACATGGCGTCGAAAGACGCGATCGCGGCGCTCACCTGGTCGCACAGTTCGCCGACCAGTACGTCACGGGATGCGTCCGAGTCGGGCGTTCTGCGCCGATTGACTTCGCGCAGCCGGTGATCGAGCGCCTCGACCAACTGCATTCGCCGACGCGGGTTGTCCAGCAGATCGTCGACCAAATAGGGATTGCGCTGCACCACCCAAATGTCGCCGAGCACTTCGTACAGCATGCGCGCGGAGCGCCCGGTGCGGCGTTCGCCTCGCAGGCCCTGCAACAAGTCCCAGCCACGCGCGCCGAGCAGCCGGATCACGATTTCGCGATCGGAAAAGCTCGTGTAGTTGTAGGGGATCTCGCGCAGACGCGCCGGCTCGGCGGCCTGGGACAACAGCGCGGTCAGCGCGGTGGGAGCGTTCATCGAAGCGGTGCTCGGTCGGGCATGGAGCGCCCTGGCTGGTAAACGCGAATTTTAGGTCAGGGCTCTTGCCCACATCGAAGCGCGGAAAAGGGTTTCCCCCGTTGGGTGCCAGCCCAAAGCCGTGCACCAATCCCAATGTGACGCGGTCGTGTCACACACTCCGTGCAACATCCGCGCTTTGTCTATCGATCAGGAGTTTTTCCATGCGCTTGAAAACGCTTGTTTATGCAGCTTCTCTGGCGGCGGCTGTCGCCGTCCCCGCACACGCCCAAACCGAAATACAGTGGTGGCATTCGATGACCGCCGTCAACGGCCAATGGGTCGACGATCTGGCCAAACAATTCAACGAAAGCCAGAAGGAATTCAAGGTCGTTCCCACTTTCAAGGGCACTTACGACGAGTCGATGACCGCGGCCATCGCCGCCTTCCGGTCGGGCAACGCGCCCGACATCCAGCAGGTGTTCGAGGTCGGCACCGCGACCATGATGGCGAGCAAGGGCGCGATCGTGCCCGTGGCTAAGGTCATGAAGGATGCAGGCGAAAAATTCGACCCGGCCGCCTACATTCCGGCCGTGGCGGGCTACTACACCGCGCCCAACGGGCAAATGCTGAGCTTTCCGTTCAACAGCTCGACGACGGTGTTTTATATCAACAAAGATGCCTTCAAGGCTGCCGGCATCGATACGACCAAGCCGCCCGCGACCTGGCAGGAAGTGATCGCCGCCGCCGGCAAGCTCAAGGCCTCGGGCCACAAGTGCCCTTTCACCACAGCCTGGCAGGGCTGGACCCAGCTGGAGAGCTTTTCGACTTGGCACAACGTCGAATTCGCAACCAAAAACAACGGTTTGTCGGGTATCGACGCGCGACTCAAGGTCAATGCCCCGCTCTTCGTGCGCCACATCGAAGACCTGGCCAACATGGCGAAACAAGGCTTGTTCGTTTACAAGGGCCGCGGCAACGTGCCCGAGGCGTCGTTCATCTCCGGCGAGTGCGCCATGATCCAGACGTCATCGGGCTTCTACGGCAATGTGGCGAAGAACGCCAAGTTCGCCTACCAGATTGCCCAGATGCCGTATTACGCCGACGTGGCCGGCGCGCCGCAGAACACCGTGATCGGCGGCGCGAGTCTTTGGGTAATGGCGGGCCATCCCGCAGCGCACTACAAGGGCGTGGCGAAGTTCTTCGCATTCCTGTCCCAGCCCGAGGTGCAATCGGCCAGCCATAAGCGCACGGGCTACCTGCCGATTACCAAGGCAGCCTACAAGTTGACCGACGACTCCGGCTTCTACAAGGAACATCCGGGCACCGACGTGGCCGTGACGCAGATGATCCGCAAAGTGACGGACAAGAGCCGCGGTATTCGCCTCGGCAACTACGTTCAGATTCGCACCATCGAAGACGAAGAACTCGAAGGCGTCTGGGGCGGCAAGAAAACCGCCAAGGAAGCGCTCGACGCGATCGTGCAGCGCGGTAACGTACTGCTCGAGCGCTTCGCGCAAGCCAATAAGTCCTGATCAGGCATCGCGGCCGCGATCCGGCCAGCGGCTAATATCACTCGCCCTCCTGCGTCTCCGAAGGCGCGCCCGGCGAGTTTCTTTTTTTGCGGAGCACCGGTTTTGGACAAGCGTGTTTTCTTCTCCTCGCGCGGGCTGCCCTGGCTGTTGATGGCGCCGCAGTTGATCGTGATCGCGGTGTTCTTTTTCTGGCCCGCGGGCCAGGCGGTTTTCCAGTCGCTGCAGCAGGAAGATGCGTTCGGCACATCGACCGCGTTCGTCGGCATGCAGAACTTCGAGCGCTTGTGGCAAGACCCGGGGTATCTCGAATCGTTCAAGACCACGGCCGTTTTTTCGGTGCTGGTCGCGTTTATTGGCATTGCGCTCGCGCTGATGCTCGCGGTGTTTGCCGACAAGATCGTGCGCGGCGGATTGTTCTACAAGACGGTGCTGATATTGCCGTACGCGGTCGCGCCGTCGATTGCGGCGGTGCTGTGGCTCTTCATGTTTTCGCCGTCGATCGGCGTGGTGTCGTATGCGCTCGACAAGATCGGCATCGACTGGAACCATCTGCTCAACTCGGGTCAGGCGATGGCGCTGATCGTGATGGCGGCGATCTGGAAGCAGCTTTCCTACAACTTTTTGTTTTTTCTGGCCGGCCTGCAGTCGATTCCCAAGTCATTGATCGAAGCCGCGGCGATCGACGGTGCCAAACCGTGGCGCCGGTTCTGGACGATTCAATTCCCGCTTCTGTCGCCGGTGACGTTTTTCCTGCTCGTCATCAACGTCGTTTACGCGTTTTTCGACACCTTCGCGATCGTCGACGCGGCGACTCAAGGTGGCCCCGGCAAAGCCACTTCGATCCTGGTCTACAAGGTGTACTACGACGGCTTCAAGGCGCTCGACCTTGGCGGCTCGGCCGCGCAATCGGTGATCCTGATGCTGGTCGTGATCGCGCTCACTGTGGTGCAATTTCGCTACATCGAAAAGAAGGTGCAGTACTGATGCAGTCCTTGAGCGCGTCATCGGAGCAGGGCCATGGTTGAAAAGCGCGGCTCCCAAACATGGCTCTCGCACCTGATCGTGGTTCTCGGTGTGTTGATCGTCGCGTTCCCGATCTACCTGGCGCTGGTCGCGTCGAGCCACACCACGCAGGAGATCGTGCAGGCGCCGATGCCGCTCTTGCCCGGATCGAACTTCTGGACCAGCTACCGCGATGCGCTGTTCGGCACCGGCGGCGGAGGCGGCTCGCACGCACCGGTGGCGCGAATGATGTGGGTGAGCCTGGTGATGGCGCTGGTCATCGCGATCGGCAAGATCGCGATCTCGGCGCTGTCGGCTTTCGCGATCGTCTACTTCCGCTTTCCGTTCCGCAAATTCTGCTTCTGGGCGGTGTTCGTCACCTTGATGCTGCCGGTGGAAGTGCGCATCCTGCCGACCTACAAGGTGCTCTCGCAACTGAGCATGCTCAACTCGTATGCGGGCCTCACGATTCCGCTGATCGCCTCGGCCACGGCCACGTTTTTGTTCCGCCAGTTCTTCATGACCGTGCCCGACGAATTGACCGAGGCCTCGCGCATCGATGGTGCGAGTCCGATGCGCTTCTTTTTCGACGTGCTGCTACCGCTGTCGAAGACCACCCTGGCGGCCCTGTTCGTGATCCAGTTCATCTACGGCTGGAACCAGTATTTGTGGCCCTTGCTGGTGTCGACCAGCGAAGATTTCTACCCGGTGGTGGTCGGCATCAAACGCATGATCTCGGGCGGCGACGCGCAGACCGAATGGAACGTGGTGATGGCGACGGCGATTCTCGCGATGGTGCCGCCGGCGATCGTTGTGGTGTTGATGCAGAAGTGGTTCGTCAAAGGTCTGGTCGACGCCGAGAAATGAACTCACCCTCGTTTGGAGCGCACTGCGTGTCGCTCCCATACCCCCTTCGAGGGGGCAACGTCAGCGGCCCGGCGAAGCCGGTTCCGCGCCGAGAAATGAACTCACCCCCGTTTGGAGCGCACTGCGTGTCGCTCCCATACCCCCTTCGAGGGGGCAACGTCAGCGGCCCGGCGAAGCCGGTTCCGCGCCGTTATCCACCGGGCAACATGAACCGACTCTAAAAAAATGGCAGCTATTTCCCTTCGCAACGTGATCAAGCGCTACGGCATCGGGCCGAAGGCGAACCAGGTGATTCATGGCGTGAGCGCCGAAATCGCCGACGGCGAATTCGTCGTGATCGTCGGACCGTCGGGCTGCGGTAAATCGACCTTGCTGCGTATGGTTGCCGGGCTCGAACACATCTCGGCCGGCGACATCCTGATCGGCGACCGGGTCGTCAACGAGCTCGAACCCGCCGAGCGCGACATCGCGATGGTGTTCCAGAACTATGCGCTCTATCCGCATATGAGCGTGTTCGACAACATGGCTTACGGCCTGAAGATCGCCAAGCTGCCGAAGGACGAGATCAAGACCCGGGTCGACAAGGCGGCCGCCATTCTCGAACTCGGCGGGCTGCTCGATCGCAAGCCGCGCGAACTCTCGGGCGGCCAGCGCCAAAGGGTCGCGATGGGCCGCGCGATCGTCCGCGAACCGCAAGTGTTCCTTTTCGACGAGCCGCTGTCGAACCTCGACGCCAAGCTGCGCGCCCAGACCCGCATCGAAATCCAGAAGCTGCATCGGGAACTCGGCATCACCTCGCTGTTCGTCACCCACGACCAGGTCGAGGCGATGACCCTCGCCCAGCGCATCATCGTGATGCACGCCGGCGTGATGGACCAGTTCGCAACGCCCGACGAGGTCTATCGCAAGCCCGCGACCACCTTCGTCGCGAGTTTCATGGGCTCGCCACCGATGAACCTGCTGAAAAACGCGCCGGGCGTGCGCAGCGGCCAGATTCTCGGCGTGCGGCCCGAGCACCTGACGATCGAGCCCGGTGGCTGGCAGGCGCAGGTCGAATCGATCGAGCTGCTCGGCGCCGAGCGGCTGGTTTATGCGCGCATCGACGAAGAGCAGGTGATCCTGCGCACCGCCGAAGAAGCCGAGCCGCCAACCGTCGGCGACACGATCAGCGTCGCCGCGCGCCTCGATCGCCTGCACTGGTTCGATGCGGGTTCGGGCAAGCGCGTCGATTGAGCCATCGGCCCGCACACTTCGACCGCCCAGGAAGATGACCGACTGGCCCTATCCGCGCTGGATTGCGCACCGCGGCGCCGGCAAGCTGGCGCCAGAGAACACGCTCGCCGCATTTCGCGTGGGCGCAGCGCACGGCTGGCGGATGTTCGAGTGCGACGTGAAATTGAGCGCCGACGGCGTGCCGTTTCTCATGCACGACGACACACTGGACCGCACGACCGACGGCCGCGGCATCGGTGGCGACTTCGCCTGGACCGAACTCGCACAGCGCGACGCCGGCAGCTGGCACTCGCGCGCCTTCGCAGGCGAGCCGCTGCCGACATTGGCGAACATCGCGCGCTGGTGCATTGCGAACGGCTTCCTGCTCAACATCGAGATCAAGCCGACCACAGGCCTCGAAGGTCGCACCGGCGAAGTTGTCGCGCAGGCGGCGGCGCGACTCTGGCGCAACGCCGGCACAGCGCCGCTGCTGACGTCGTTTAGTCCCGCCGCTCTCGCCAGCGCGCGAGATTGCGCACCCGAGTTGCCGCGCGGTCTGCTGCTCGACACCCTCTGGAACGGTTGGCTCGACGCCGCGCTGCAGCTCGGCTGCGTCGCGATCGTCTGCAACCACTCGCTGTGGGATGCGCAGACCGTCTCGCAAGCGCGCAAAGCCGGCCTGCGCACGCTCAGCTACACCGTCAACGACGAATGGGACGCCGAGCGATTGATCGCGCTCGGCACCGACGCGATCATCACCGACCGTGTGGATTTATTCGCTCCAACGCCCTGAGTCGCGCTGAGTCGCGCTGGACGACCTTCTTCGGCCGCAATCGCCGCGGCGCACGCCGATGCACCGGCATCCATTCGATGCTATTTATTCGATAGCTGTCTGCGCACGTCCAGCAAGAGTTTCAGGCACTTTTTGCTTAAATCTGCGGGAATGGCGTGGACAACAGGATTTACCGGCTAGCGCTTCCATCCCCCGGCGAGCAGCCACTGCCCGGTTCCGCACACTGCGACGAGCGCGGCATAGGTCGCCATGGCGCCGTCGTGGCCAGACAGGATCAACCCGGCCAGCAGGACCGCCACGCCCGCCGCGAAATTGATCGCCGCCTGCACCCACAAAGCGCGCGTTGCAGGTCGGTTCGGTATGACGAAACGGCTGCCCAGCGCCAGCAGCAACGCGACGAAAAAAGCCGGCGCCACGAAGTTCAGCAGTTGATCGGTCCATTGCAGGGCGGACATCGGGCGTTTCACACGGGTAAAAGGACATAAACGCGATCGCTCCTCCATCTTGAGGAGGCGCCCGGCAGGGCATCGCTGTCGCGCCGGCACGATCGGCGGCGCGAATTTTATAATCGGCGGCTATGGCAGTCTGGGCCCTGGGCTTGAACCACACGACCGCGCCGCTCGATTTGCGCGGGCGGTTCGCGTTCGCGCTCGACCAGATCGCGCCGACACTGCAGAACCTGCGCGCCTCGTTCGGCTCCGGCCGCCATCCGCAAGTCGAAGCCGCGATTCTTTCGACCTGCAACCGCACCGAAATTTATTGCGCGAGCGAACATGCGGCGCTGGCCCACACGATCGGCTGGCTCGCCCAAAGCGGCGGTGTCGATGCGCCGACCTTGCGCTCGCATGCCTACACGCTGGCCGATGGCGACGCGGCACGGCATGCGTTTCGGGTGGCGAGCGGACTCGATTCGATGGTGCTCGGCGAGCCGCAAATCCTCGGCCAGATGAAAGACGCGGTACGCGCCGCCGACGATGCCGGCGCGCTCGGCAGCACGCTCAAGCAAATGTTCCAGCGCTCGTTCGCGGTCGCCAAGGAAGTGCGCAGCGCCACCGAAATCGGCGCGCATTCGATCAGCATGGCGGCCGCCGCGGTTCGGCTCGCGAGCCAGTTGTTCGAGGATTTGCGCGAAACCCGCATCCTGTTCGTCGGCGCCGGCGAAATGATCGACCTCGCGGCGACCCATTTCGCGGCCCGGCAGCCGAAGTCGATCGCCATCGCGAACCGCACATTGGAGCGCGGCGAGAGTCTGGCGGCGCGCTTCAACGCCGAATCGATGCGGCTTGCGGAATTGCCGTCGCGGCTCGCCGAATTCGACATCGTCGTCAGTTGCACCGCGAGCACCCTGCCCCTGATCGGCCTCGGCGCAGTCGAGCGCGCGCTCAAGGCCCGCAAGCATCGGCCGATGTTCATGGTCGACCTGGCGGTACCACGCGATATCGAGCCCGAAGTCAAGGCGCTCGAAGACGTGTACCTCTACACCGTGGACGATCTGTCGCAGGTCGTGAAGCAAGGCCAGGCGAGCCGGCAAGCAGCGGTCGCGCAGGCGGAAACGATCATCGACGCGGGTGTCGAGGATTTCATGCACTGGCTCGCCGCGCGCGATCCGGTGAGCGGCTCGGTCCCGCTGATCCAGCAGTTGAACGCGCGCAGCGGCGAATGGCGCGCCGCCGAACTCGCGCGTGCACGCAAGCAACTCGCGCGCGGCGACGATGTCGATCAAGTGCTCGAAGCGCTGGCCCGCGGCCTCACGCAGAAGATGCTGCACGGCGCCGTGGCCGAACTGCGCGTCGGCGACGCCGAAACGCGCGAGCAAACCGCCGCGGCGCTGACCCGGCTCTTTCTGCGCAAAGAGCGTTAGCTGCGCGGTGCAGGAAGTCCGCAATCGGACAGCCGGACGCAGAAGCAGCGGTCGCGCAGGCGGAAACGATCATCGACGCGGGTGTCGAGGATTTCATGCACTGGCTCGCCGCGCGCGATCCGGTGAGCGGCTCGGTCCCGCTGATCCAGCAGTTGAACGCGCGCAGCGGCGAATGGCGCGCCGCCGAACTCGCGCGTGCACGCAAGCAACTCGCGCGCGGCGACGATGTCGATCAAGTGCTCGAAGCGCTGGCCCGCGGCCTCACGCAGAAGATGCTGCACGGCGCCGTGGCCGAACTGCGCGTCGGCGACGCCGAAACGCGCGAGCAAACCGCCGCGGCGCTGACCCGGCTCTTTCTGCGCAAAGAGCGTTAGCTGCGCGGTGCAGGAAGTCCGCAATCGGACAGCCGGACGCAGAAGCAACTGTGTTGAAAGTCAAGCGTTTTGAACGGTCTGAACATGCTTAGTGCCATCCCATGCGGCCTTGTCCCTGAGCATCGCATTGAGGATCGTGAGCAGCTTGCGCATGCACGCGACGATGGCCACCTTCTTTGGTTTGCCTGCGGCGAGCAGGCGCGCGTAGAAGTCCTTGATCGCCGGGTTATGGCGCAATGCCGCCAATGTCGCCATGTAGATCACCGCGCGCACCTCCGGGCGCCCGCCCCAGATGCGCCGCTTGCCGCTGCGCGAGCCCGAGTCGTTAGCCAACGGCGCCACCCCCACCAGCTTGGCGATCTCGCGCCGGCCCAGCTGGCCCAACTCCGGCAGCGCCGAAGTCAGCGTCAGCATCGTTACCGGCCCCACCCCCTTGCAACTGTCCAGCAGCGTGCGCTGCGCCTTGAAGTGGCGCTCCAGGTGTGCGTCCGCGTCCGCATCAATGGCCCCGATCTGCTTGTCCAGCAGCTTGAGCACGCTTTTGATGCTGCGCGCGGCGCGCGCGCTGGCCTGCTCCAGGCGGTTGAGCTCGGCCACGCGCATCTGCACCAGCTGGCGCCTGCGCGTGGTCAGCGCGGCAAGCTCGGCGCGGTGCGCCTCGACCATCGGGGTGATGTACTTGGCGCGCTCCCGGTGGCGCGCCAGTACATCGGCAAAGTCGCGCAACACGCGGGCATCGACCTTGTCGGTCTTGGCCAGCACACCCATGGACTTGGCGAAGTCGTGCGACTGGCGCGGATTGACCCGCGCCACCGCGATGCCCGCGCCCTGCAGCGCGCACACCACGGCCCGCTCATAGCCGCCGGTGGCCTCGATCACCACCAGATCGACCCCTGCGTCCTTGAGCTTCGCGGTCAGCCCCTCCCACCCCCTGGCGTCGTTGTCCACCCGCAGATCCTCGGCCTCCAGGCAAACATCAAGATGCTGCTTGGAGACGTCGATACCGGCGTTTGGGCGCTGGGCGCCAGCAACTACCCCACCTTGCGGATTCATGTTCATGATTGGCAACTGTTCGGGCTACATGGTTGGATGAAAGGGATCGGCGCGTTGACCGCAAGCTTCTGCACGAGCTGCAAGCTCAAGGGGCAAACAGGTTTGGCGCGCCGACCGAAAAGCACAAAAGGCACAAGGCACAAAAGGCACAAGGGGCGGGCTGTGGATAAGTGGACAGTTCGAGCTGCGCTCGAAGCGCCTGGCTTGCCGTGGACAACGCTGCGCGTTGCCCACCGCGCCAGGCTCTGCCCACTTGACCACAGCCTTCTATCGCTATCAACTCAAATCTCCTTTGTGGAACATACAAGGCGCAGAAGTTCCGCAGAACACGCAGAAGGAACTTCCACAAAGAATTTCTTTTTTTGCGCCCTCTGCGAAACCTTTGCGTCCTCTGCGTCCGGATGTCCAATCCCGCTTTCGAATTTGATGAAACCCTTTCTCCGCCACCAGCTCGAGCGCTACGCGCAGCGCCTCGAAGAGCTCGACTTTCTGCTTTCGCGGGACGACATCATGGCCGACATGGCGCAGTACCGGGTGCTGTCGAAGGAGCATGCGCAGGTCACGCAGATCGCCGGTCGCTACTTGCGCTTCAGGCAGCGTGAAAGTGATGCGGCCAGCGCGCGCGAGATGGTCGAAGACCCGGAGATGGCAGCGATGGCCAACGAGGAAATCGCCTCTGCCGAAGCCGAGCTCGCGCAGCTCGAAGACGAACTGCAGCGCCTGCTTTTGCCTTTGGACCCGGACGATGTGCGCAACGCCTTCATCGAAATCCGCGCCGGCACCGGTGGCGACGAATCGGCTTTATTCGCTGGCGACTTGCTGCGGATGTACACGCGCTATGCCGAGCGCGTCGGCTGGCGTTGCGAGATCGTGAGCGAATCGGCGAGCGAGATCGGCGGCTTCAAGGAAGTCGTCATTCGTGTGATCGGCGACGCGGTGTTCGGCCAATTGCGCTTCGAATCGGGCGGCCACCGCGTGCAGCGCGTGCCCACGACCGAAACCCAGGGCCGCATCCACACCAGCGCCTGCACGGTCGCCGTACTGGCCGAACCCGACGAAGCGCAGGCCGTACAAATCAACCCGGCTGACCTGCGCATCGACACCTACCGCGCGAGCGGCGCGGGCGGCCAGCACATCAACAAAACCGATTCGGCTGTGCGGATCACCCACATTCCGACCGGCATCGTCGCCGAGTGCCAGGACGATCGCAGCCAGCATCGCAACAAAGCCAAGGCGCTGCAGGTGTTGTCGGCGCGGATTCAGGAAAAAGAACGCAGCGAGCGCGCCGCCAAAGACGCAGCCGAGCGCAAGAGCCTGATCGGCTCGGGCGACCGATCCGACCGCATCCGCACCTACAACTTTCCGCAAGGCCGGCTGACCGACCACCGCATCAACCTCACGCTCTACAAGCTCGCGGCGATCATCGAAGGCGACTTGGGCGAGGTGGTGGCAGCGCTGCGCGCCGCGCGCGAGGCCGAGCAGTTGGCGGAGCTGGAATCGGCGCTGCCGGCCTGAAATCAGCGGATTCTTGCCACGTCTGCAAATTTATGAAAAAAGTGGCTGAAACGCATGCTGCACGTGCGCAGACAGCTATTTATTCGATAGCAAAATGAGTATTGGCATGGCGACTTTGCGCGACGCGTTGCGCTCCGCGGCCGAATGCGGCGTCGAACGACTCGATGCGCAACTGCTGCTGCTGCATGCGCTCGGTCGGCCTTCGCACGATCGGGCCTGGCTGCTCGCGCACGACGACGACCTGCTCGCGTCGGCGCATGCGCAAGCGTTCTCGGCCCTCTGCACACGCCGCGCTGCAGGCGAGCCCACTGCCTATCTCATTGGCCAGAAGGAGTTCCACGGGCTCGCATTGCACATCGATTCGCGAGTGCTCGTGCCGCGCCCCGAAACTGAAACGCTGGTGGATTGGGCGCTCGAGCTGCTCACTCCGCCGGCCACCAACACCGTGCAAAGTCTGCTCGACCTGGGCGCAGGCAGTGGCGCGATCGCATTGGCCTTGAAACATGCGCGGCCCGACGCGCGCGTCGACGCCATCGACACCAGCGCCGACGCGCTCGCGGTCGCTCGGGCCAATGCCGAGCGGTTGGGGCTCGGTGTTCGCTTCGCGCGAGGCAACTGGCTGGGCGGCGCCGATGGCGCATACGACCTGATCGTCTCGAACCCGCCCTATGTCGCGGCGGGCGATGCGCATCTCGCTGCGCTGCGACACGAGCCGATCGATGCGCTCGTATCGGGCGACGACGGGCTCGATGCGATTCGCCGCATCGTGGCCAACGCACCGTTGCATTTGAATCCGCGCGGTTGGCTGCTGCTCGAACACGGCCATGATCAGGGCGCGGT
This sequence comes from Variovorax sp., assembly GCA_965218415.1. Taxonomy (GTDB): domain Bacteria; phylum Pseudomonadota; class Gammaproteobacteria; order Burkholderiales; family Burkholderiaceae_C; genus Variovorax. The sequence continues at coordinate 969,533 of CBDCKT010000003.1, read as the reverse complement.
CGTTCGCGGCCTGCTGGAGAGACGCGGTTTCGCCCGGGTCCAAAGCCGGAACGATCTGGCCGGCATCGCACGCTGCACGGGCGGCGTATGGTCGTCGGTGAAATAATCCATGCAAACCCCCTTCAAGGAGCCTCACACCATGAGCGACACCCAGCAACGCATCGACCAACTGGTCAAATCCAACGACATCGTGCTTTTCATGAAAGGCAACGCGAATTTTCCGATGTGCGGCTTTTCGGGCCGCGCGATCCAGATCCTCAAGGCCGTCGGCGTCGATACCAAGTCACTGCAAACCGTCAACGTGCTCGACGACCCCGAAATCCGCCAGGGCGTCAAGGAATACAGCAACTGGCCGACGGTGCCGCAGCTGTATGTCAAAGGCGAATTCGTCGGCGGCTCGGATATCCTGATGGAGATGTACGAGTCGGGCGAGTTGCAGACGATGATTGGCAACTAGCTCCCCCTCGTTTGGAGTGCACTTCGTGTCACTCCCATACCCCCTCAAAGGGGCAACTCCAGCGGCCGGGCGAAGCCCGTTCCGCGGTGTTCCCCGATCCAAGTGCATTCAGGCCGGTCGATCACATGGAAGAGATTCCCGCTCACGATAGTTTGCCGAAAGCCGCCCCAGAGCCAGCGTGGAAACACGACGGCGTGCGCGTCATTGCAGCCGACCAGCTCGATGCGAATACCGCGCAAACTCCCGGCATGAGCCGCGCGGCGGCAATCAACTTCGCGCGGGTCGGCGCACAAAAACTCTGGGCGGGCACGGTCACGATCCACGCCGATGCGAAGACCGGCGCGCACCACCACGGGCATCTCGAATCCGTGATTTACGTGGTGCGCGGCCGAGCGCGCATGCGCTGGGGCGAGGCGCTCGAATTCACTGCGGAAGCGGGGCCCGGCGACTTCATCTACGTGCCGCCTTATGTGCCGCATCAGGAAATCAACGCCAGCGCGACCGAGCCGCTCGAATGCGTTTTGTGCCGAAGCGACGGCGAGGCGGTGGCGGTGAATCTCGACATCGCGCCGGTCGAGAAGCCCGAATCGGTCTTGTGGGTGGACCCCACGCATCCGCACGGCGCGGTGTAACGCCCAATCTGGCGCCGCCGATGTGGCGCGCCGTTCCGGGCGATTTTTGGCGTTCAGCCGAACCCGCTTTCGCGCAGTCGTGCGAAATTGCGCATGTCACGCGCTTTCCTTTTGAAAAGCTTGTGCAATGGAGTGAATTCATCACACGCCCGTAATGCGGGCACGTCTTATGCTGGTCGTCATGCTGTAACGAAGTGTTTGTCTGTCGGAGGTGCTCATGGATTCCATTGCTCCCGCTCCCTTGCATTCCGCCGCACACGCGGGTTCGTCATGCGACGCGATCCACTTGCCGGTGGCGCAAATGCGCACGGTGTTCCAGCCTCACGACGTCGAGCGAAAGCTGGCCAAGCTGCCCGGCGGCGAGCATGAGAATCTGCGCAGCATCTACGAGCGGATGCTCGAGCGCGGCCCGGAGCGCTTTCAGGTCAAGCCGGGTGGCGTGCCCGACATGGCGTCGCTGTATGCCCAACTGCCCAATTTCACCGAAGCGCTCGATGATGTGCGGCGCCATGTCGCCCTGGCGCACGACAGCCGCGACGGGCTCGAAGTGACGCCGATGCTGCTGCTCGGCGCACCGGGCATCGGCAAGACCCATTTCGCCCGCAAGCTGGCCGAACTGCTCGGCACCGGCATGTCGCTGGTGCCGATGAATTCGATGACCGCGGGCTGGCTGCTGTCTGGCTCGTCGTCGCAATGGAAAGGCGCCAAGCCCGGCAAGGTGTTCGAGGCGCTGGTCGACGGCAACTACGCCAACCCGGTGATGGTCGTCGACGAGATCGACAAGGCTGGCGCCGACGCCCAATACGACCCGCTCGGCGCGCTCTACAACCTGCTAGAGCACGACACATCGCAGGCCTTCGTCGACGAATTCGCCGAAGTCCCACTCGACGCGAGCCAGATGATCTGGATCACGACCGCCAACGACGAGCGCTCGATTCCCGCGCCGATCCTGAACCGCATGAACGTGTTCCAGATCGAAGCGCCCTCGCCCGAAGCCGCACGCCAGATCGCGCGCAACCTGTATCGGTCGATCCGGGGCGAGCACGATTGGGGCCGACTGCTGGCCGAGGAGCCCTGCGACGACGTGGTCGACCACCTCGCGGCACTGCCACCGCGCGAGATGCGGCGTGCGCTCATGACCGGCTTCGGCAATGCGCGGCTCGCGCGGCGCGAAGAGGTGCGGGTGGGGGATTTGCCGCGGGCGGCGGGTGGGAAGAGTCGGATCGGGTTTATGCAGTGAGGCTCTGGTGCGTCGGCATGGACGAGGCCTGAAAGCGACGCTCGGTCAATTGATATTGCTACCAATTTCATAGCTGTCTGCGCACGTCCAGTAAAGGTTTTGAGGCTAAATGGCTGAAGAATTCCTCTGTTGGCTTCAGCCCGATGATGTGCGCGGCGGCGGGCATTTCGTGTTTGCTCTGCGCGGCATTGGCAATGCTGCGCCTTCTTCGCGAGACCGGAGCCGGGATGTCCGCCCGCCGGGCGGACATCCCGGCCAGCAGCCTCAGCAAAAAACCATAGACACTTAGCCCCGAAACCTATACCAGACGTGCGCGGTCAGCTATAAATTCAATAGCAAACTCACCCTTCGACCACTTCCCGATCCTTGAACCCCCACAACCGCTGATTCGCAAACACCGCATTCGGATAGGCCGCCTTCCCGCGGCTGCCGTTGTAGCGCCCGAGGGTCAGGTAGAGATCGCCTTTTTCCCGGTCCAGGTAATGCCGCAAGATGACGCAGCCGAAACGCAGATTGGTCTGCATGTGAAAGAGCTTCGACGAATCGGCATCGCCGATGACGCGGGTCCAGAACGGCATCACCTGCATGAAGCCGCGCGCGCCGGCGCTCGATACCGCGAACTTGCGGAAGTTGCTTTCGACCTGAATGAGACCGAGCACCAGGCTGGTATCAAGCCCCGAGCGCTTGCTCTCGTACCAGGCGGTTTGCAGAAAGTCGCGCCGGGTCGGCCAGTCGGGAATTTTTTTCTTCAGCCGCTGGCTCATTTCGCCGAGCCAGCGCAGGTAAGCGAGCTTGGGTTCGGTGCTGTCGAATTCGGGTATCGGCGGCGCGCTGTTGGCAATGGCCGAGCTGAGCGCCGTGCGCACCGAATCGATCAACGGTTCTTCGACCTGGGTGCCGGCGCATGCAACCTTGGGCAAACCGAGCCAGAGCGCGCCCGCAGCTGCGCCTGAAAGACAGAGGCGGCGCGATACTTGACCCGCTGGATCGCGCGCTTGCGTCATCCGCTTGATCCGCCGCCCGATCCGCCGCTCACCTTGCCGCGCAGGAACACCGCGACTTCGGCAACTGGCACCTGCGTTGCAGCGCTGTCGCGGCGATGCTGGTATTCGAAGCGGCCGTCTTTCAGGCCGCGGTCGGAAATCACCACGCGGTGCGGTACACCGATCAATTCCCATTCGGCGAACATCACACCGGGACGCTCGCCGCGGTCATCGAGCAGCACATCGACACCAGAGGCCAGCAGTTCGTCGTAAAGCGCTTCGGCCGCCTGCCTGACCGCATCGTTGCGGTCCATGCCGATCGGGCACAACACCACGGTGAACGGCGCGATCGCATCGGGCCAGATGATGCCGCGCGCATCGTGGTTCTGTTCGATCGCCGCGGCCGGCAAGCGCGTGATGCCGATGCCGTAGCAGCCCATTTCGAAAAACTGCGGCTTGCCTGCTTCGTCCAAAAAGGTGGCATTCATGTCGCGGCTGTACTTGGTGCCGAGATAGAAGATGTGGCCGATTTCAATGCCGCGTTCAATGGCGAGAACGCCCTTGCCATCGGGAGACGGATCGCCCGCGACCACGTTGCGCAGGTCGGCGACCAGATCAGGCTCGGGCAGGTCGCGACCCCAGTTGACGCCGGTCATGTGGTAATCCGCCTCATTCGCGCCGCAAATCCAGTCGGCCATGAGCGCGACTTCGCGATCGACGACGAGTTTGACCGGGCGCTTGACCGTCAAGGGGCCGAGATAGCCCGGCTCGCAACCGAAGTGGTCGTCGATTTCGGCCAGGGTCGCGAAGCGGAAACCCTCGTCGAGTCCGGGCAGCTTGCCGACCTTGATCTCGTTCATGCTTCGATCGCCACGCAGCAGCAGGAGCCAGACCTGGGCGCTTTTCGGTTGGCCTCCGTCGTCCAGCGGATCGGTCGCAAGTACCAGCGACTTCACCGTAGTGGAAAGCGGGACATCGAGCAGCGCGGCGACATCAGCGCACGTACTCGCGCCGGGTGTGGAAGTTTTCTCGAGCGACTGCGTCGGCGCGACGCGCGGGCCAGCCGGCGCCAGTGCCTCGGCTTTTTCCATGTTGGCCGCATAGTCACTTTCGGGGCAATAGACGATCGCGTCTTCGCCTGTTGCGGCGATCACCTGAAATTCTTCGCTCAAATCGCCGCCGATCGCGCCGCTGTCGGCTGCAACCGCGCGATAGCGCAGGCCGAATCGATCGAACACGCGTCTATAGGCTTCGGCCATGACCGCATAGCTGGCCTTGGCCGAAGCGATATCGCGATCGAAGCTGTACGCATCCTTCATGATGAATTCGCGACCGCGCATAAGGCCGAAGCGCGGGCGGCGCTCGTCGCGAAACTTGGTCTGGATCTGGTAGAAGTTTTTTGGAAGTTGTTTATAGCTGCGGATGTCTTGCCGAACGATGTCGGTCACGACCTCTTCACTGGTCGGTTGCACTACGAAGTCACGCTCGTGGCGATCCTTCACGCGCATCAGCTCGGGCCCCATCGACGCGAAGCGGCCCGACTCCTGCCACAACTCGGCTGGTTGGACCACCGGCATCGTGAGTTCGATGGCGCCGGCGCGATTCATTTCTTCGCGCACGATCGCCTCGACCTTTTGAATCACGCGCAGCCCCATCGGCATGTACGTGTAAATGCCCGCGCCGAGCTTCTTGATCATGCCGGCGCGCGTCATGAGCTGATGGCTCACAACCTCGGCATCGGCCGGCGCCTCCTTGAGGGTGGAGATGAAAAAACGGGAAGCTTTCATCGGTGGAATCGGACGAATTTGAGAGGGTCAAGAGACGAAAAAGGGGTCGCACGGTCAGAAGAAATCGCGTGCGTGCCAGCGCGGCGTGGCCCGATGAACCCGTTGCTTGCTGCGCGCTGTGCGGCGTGCATAATCAATCGAGTTCATAGAAATTTGGGGTTTGATTATGCTCGACAGGGACGGCTTCAGGCCCAACGTCGGCATCGTTCTGCTCAACCAGAAGAACCAGGTTTTTTGGGGCAAGCGCATACGCACCCATTCCTGGCAGTTTCCGCAAGGCGGCATCGATCGCGGAGAGAATCCCGAACAGGCCATGTTCAGGGAGCTGCACGAGGAAGTGGGGCTGCATGCAGAGCATGTGCGCATCGTTGCCCGTACCCGCGACTGGTTGCGCTACGAGGTGCCGGATCGCTTCATCCGCCGCGATGCGCGGGGTCATTACAAGGGCCAGAAGCAGATCTGGTATCTGCTGCAACTGACTGGTCACGACTGGGATCTGAATCTGCGTGCCACCGACCACCCTGAATTCGACGCCTGGCGTTGGCACGACTATTGGGTTCCACTCGATGTGGTGGTCGAGTTCAAACGCGGTGTGTACGAAATGGCGCTGACCGAACTCGCCCGTTTTCTGCCGCGGCAGGACTTTAGAAACCGCTACCTGCGTGGCAATGTCCGCGCGCGGGAGTTCGAAGCGCAGGGTGGTCCGCGAGCGGCGGAAGATGCAGCACCGCATTTCGCTGGCGCCATGCGCCTGGCCAACGGTAGCTGTGCCATGGAATTGCCGCCCGGCGCCTGCTTCGACCCCGACCCCAATGCACGACATGCTTGCGATGCCACCGTTTCACCATCGTCCTCCGACCATTCGCGCTAATCATTTTCTGTCGCTGTGTGCCTGCGTGCTGGTGAGCTTCATCGGGCTCGGCGCAGTGGCACCTGCAGCAGCCCAGTTGGTCGACAACCCCGACTGGAAAGAAACCGAGGCGCCTCCGCCGCCCGCATTCGATCCGGCGCGCGTGGTCGAGATCGAGATGCCCTCGCGCCTGACGCTGAACTACGGTGTAGACCCCGACACCATCCGCATCACCGGCGATGGCATCGTGCGCTACGTGGTTGTCGCAAGCAACAGAACCGGCGCGATGAATGCGTTCTACGAAGGCGTGCGGTGCGCGACGGCCGAGATGAAAACCTATGCGCGTTTCACCGGTGGCGAATGGCACCCGGTTGAAAACCCCGACTGGCAAAAGATGCGCGATATGTCGTCGCCCCATGCCAGCGAGTTGGCCAGGCAGGGCCTCTGCCGGGGCCGTGCGCCCCGGCAAACGCCCAGAGAGATCGTGCAATACATCAAACGGCCGATTCGCGAAGTCGAGTAAGCCGTCGGCCGCGCCATCCGCACGCGGTGCCGTGTTTCAGCGAATACGGTTCGCGGTCAATACCATGTTGTCTCGGTGGACCATTTCGGGCTCGGCCACATAACCTAGCAACTGCTCGAACTGCGCCGAAGACTGGCGGCACAACAAGCGCGCTTCGACGCTCGAATAGTTGGCAAGGCCGCGCGCCAGCTCGACGCCTCCCGCATCCCGCACCGCGATCACGTCGCCTCGCGAAAAGACCCCATCGACCGCGGTCATGCCGATCGGCAGCAAGCTTTTGCCCTCGGCGCGCAATTTTGCGGCGGCGCCATCGTCGACCGTGACAGCGCCGCGCAATTGAAGGTGGTCGGCCATCCAGCGCTTGCGCGCCTGATGCTTGGCGGTCTGCGCGACCAGAAGGGTACCGATCGATTCGCCCTTGACGAGGCGCGGCAACACATCGGGCTCCCGGCCCCAGGCGATCACGGTCGAAGCGCCCGAACCAGCCGCCCGTTTGGCTGCAAACACTTTCGTCAGCATGCCGCCCCGGCCAATCGACGAGCCCGCGCCACCGGCCATCGCTTCGAGCGCCGGATCGCCGGCCTTGGCCTCGTGGACGAAGGTCGCGGATGGATCACGGCGCGGGTCAGCCGTGTAGAGGCCGGACTGGTCGGTCAGAATCACCAACGCATCGGCCTCGACCAGGTTGGCGACCAGCGCACCCAGCGTGTCGTTGTCGCCGACCTTGATCTCGTCGTTGACGACGGTGTCGTTTTCGTTGATGACCGGCACCACGCCGAGCCGTAACAAGGTCATCAGGGTCGATCGCGCATTCAGATAACGCTCGCGGTCGGCGAGGTCGGCATGGGTGAGCAACACCTGCGCGCTGGCCAATCCGTTCTGGCGCAACTTGGTTTCGTACATGTGGGCCAAGCCCATCTGACCCACCGCCGCCGCCGCCTGAAGTTCGTGAATTTGATGCTGATGCGGGCGCGTGCGCCAACCGAGGCGCTTCATGCCTTCGGCGATGGCGCCGCTGGACACCATCACGACCTTGCGTCCATCGGCGACGAGCAACGCCAACTGCCGGCACCATTCGCCGATCGCGGCCTCGTCGAGTCCACGGCCTTCGTTGGTGACGAGGCTCGAGCCGACTTTGACGACGATTCGGCGTGCGCGCCGCAGCATCGCAAATCCGGATTCTTGAGTCATTTGTGGCTCCAGCTCCCGTGGATAAAGCGCAGGCAGCTACTATTTTTATAGCAAATCTGCTTATCTGAATCGATTACGGTCGCGCGAATCGGGGCGACGGATTCAGTCTGCATCGTGCGCAACCTGCGCAAAGCGCGGATCGGGTTCTTCCTCTGGCAGTTCGGCCACCTGCGCCGCCTTGACCTGCTGGTAGACGGCTTTGACCAGCAGCTCGCACCCCTCCCGCGTCAGTGCCGAAATCTCGAACACCGGACCTTTGAAACGCAAACGCCTAACGAAGTCTTTCACTCGTGCAGCGCGCTCTTCCTCCGGCACCATGTCGAGCTTGTTGAGCACCAGCCAACGCGGCTTGGCATAAAGGGCCGCGTCGTACTTCTTGAGTTCGCGGGCGATCGCGCGGGCCTGCGCCACCGGGTCGACTGCCTCATCGAAAGGCGCGAGATCGACGACATGGAGTAGCAGCCGGGTCCGCTGCAGGTGACGCAAGAAGAGATGCCCCAGGCCGGCACCCTCGGAGGCGCCTTCGATCAATCCGGGCAGGTCCGCCACGACGAAGCTTTGTTCCGGACCGACGCGCACCACGCCCAAGTTCGGATGAAGCGTGGTGAAGGGGTAATCGGCAATCCGCGGGCGGGCATTGGAGATCGCGCTGATCAGCGTCGATTTGCCGGCGTTCGGCATACCGAGCAAACCGACGTCGGCCAGCACCTTCAGTTCGAGCTTGAGACTTTTCGCTTCGCCGGGCCAGCCGGGTGTTTTTTGTCTTGGCGCCCGATTGATGGCACTCTTGAAGCGCATATTGCCAAACCCACCGTCGCCACCTTTCGCGATCGTGATGACTTCGCCCGGCGCGAGCAACTCATAGAGAACGTCCCCGGTCTCCACGTCGCTGATGACGGTGCCGACCGGCATTTTCAACGTGACATCGTCGCCGGCGGCGCCGAACATGTCGGAGCCCATGCCGTGCTGACCCCGTCTCGCGTCGTGCCGGCGCGAGAAGCGGAAGTCGACCAGGGTGTTGAGATTGGGGTCGGCGACCGCGAACACATGGCCTCCGCGTCCGCCGTCACCGCCATTCGGCCCACCGAACTCCTTGTATTTTTCGTGGCGAAACGACACGCAGCCATTTCCGCCATCGCCCGCGGCAACGTCGATGAAGGCCTCGTCGACAAATTTCATTCAGGCGTTCGAGTCAAAAATGGGGGAGTGAGAAACGAAGAAGCCCCGACCGAGCGGGGCTTCTTGAGTTGCGGACCTTGGACTGTGCGTCTGCTCAGGTCTTCGTCCCGCGTCAAACCTGTTTCGGCTCCAAACTCATTCAGGACGCCGCTCGCGTCACATTGACCATTTTCCTGTTCAATGCGCTCTTGTTGCCGAAGGAGACATGTCCCTCGACCAAAGCGAACAAGGTGTGATCCTTGCCGATACCGACGTTTACGCCAGGATGGAAGCGCGTTCCTCGCTGACGAACGATGATCGAGCCCGCGCTGATCAGTTCGCCACCAAAAGCCTTGACGCCGAGCATCTTCGGCTTGGAATCCCGTCCGTTTCGCGTTGAGCCGCCGCCCTTTTTCTGTGCCATGGTATTTCCTTCGATCGTTTTGGGGAGAAGCCTGCCGGCCCGCTGCCCGACTTACCGGATCGCGAGCGGCCGATTCAGCCGCAATTCGCGCTGCTCTTCAAGCCGAAATAGCGCCGATCTGTAGTTCGGTGAATTGCTGGCGATGGCCCTGGCGCTTCTGGTAGTGCTTGCGCCGGCGCATCTTGAAGATGCGGACCTTGTCGTGCTTGCCGTGGGACAGAACTGTGACGGTCACCGTGACGCCACTCAAGAGTGGCGACCCCAGCTTGAACTCAGCGCCCTCGCCGACGGCGAGAACCTGATCCATCACGATTTCCTGACCTACGTCCGCAGCAATCTGTTCTACTCTGATTTTCTCGCCGGAAGCAACCCGATATTGCTTGCCACCGGTTTTTATGACCGCGTACATAGTGACCTTTCATGGTCCCGCAAGCGGAGGTAGTGCCGCTACGAGGACCTCATAAACTATCGCAAAGCGATTGCAAAACGAATGACAAAACGCCAATTCGGCGAGCCTTTGACGCTGCCCGGACGTTTTTTGCATAGTCTTCGATTATAACCCGAAGCCCGCGACAGAATCCGGGGCCCCAAGGCTCGCCCCTGAACGACATCATCCTTCCGGCGGCTAAGTGACAAAAGTGCCATCATCGCCTATCGCTTTACCCCGGTTAGTGCATTGTCCAGCTCCGATACCGCCTCTTCCACCGAATCCGTACTCAGCCTGATCGCCGTGGACATGGGGCATGTAGACCGTGTGATCGCGTCTCGGCTCGACTCCGGCGTACCGCTGGTCGGCCAGATATCTCGCTACATCATTTCCGCTGGTGGAAAGCGCTTGCGGCCAGCCCTCCTGCTTCTGATGTCCGGCGCGCTGGGCTGTCAAAGCACGCAGCGCTTCAATCTGGCTGCCGTGATCGAGTTCATTCACACTGCCACGCTGTTGCACGACGACGTGGTCGACGAATCGACGCTTCGCAGGGGCAAGCCCACGGCGAACGAATCTTTCGGCAACCCCGCAAGTGTGTTGGTGGGCGACTTCCTCTATTCACGTGCGTTTCAGATGATGCTGGATGCACGGAACATGCGCGTGATGGAAATCCTTGCCGAAGCCACTAATGTGATTGCCGAAGGCGAAGTGTTGCAACTGATGAACACGCACGACGCCTCGCTCGACGAAGACGCCTATCTGCGTGTGATCCGTTCGAAAACCGCCAAGCTGTTCGAAGCGAGTACGCGTCTGGGCGCCGTTCTGGCCGGTGCCCCACCCGAAACAGAACTGGCATGCGCCACCTATGGTCAGGCGCTCGGCACTGCGTTTCAGGTGATCGACGACGTGCTCGACTATGCCGGCAACGCCAGCGAAACCGGAAAGAACCTCGGTGACGATTTGCGCGAAGGCAAGACGACCTTGCCGCTGATTATTGCAATGCAGCACGGCAACGCCTCGCAGGCAAAGCTGATCCGAAGTGCTATCGAAACGGGCGATGCGACGCAACTCGCGGAAATTGTCCACATCGTGCGCAGCACCGGCGCATTGAGTGCCACGCGCGCCGCCGCAGCCGCAGAAGCGCAACGCGCTATCGATTCGCTCGACCAGCTCCCCGGTAATTCCTACACAAGCGGTTTGCTAGAATTAGCGGCTCAGTTGCTAGAGCGGCGCATGTGAAGGTTTCTCAGCCTGCGATGCGTCGCTTTTTTGCAACCTGCGGGGTGTAGCTTAGCCTGGTAGAGCGCTACGTTCGGGACGTAGAGGCCGGAGGTTCGAATCCTCTCACCCCGACCAGCTTTTCGGGGCAGTTCTGCCAATTGCTTCGCGATTCGACCGCCATGTTCGATTTACATGGTCATGCGGATCAACGATGATGATGATTCATTTCCTTACATCTGCTGGATGGCCGCCGCTGAAACCCCCGTCAAAGAAAGTTCCGTAGCACTGCCCGGATTGGCGCGTGCGCTCGTCTCGGCTGGTCAGTTGGGGGCGAAAACGGCGGAGGATATCTACCAGAAATCGCTAAGCAACCGAACCAATTTCATCGCGGAATTGACGGGTTCTGGCGCAGTTTCTCCGGCTGACCTCGCGCATACGCTGTCCAACGCCTTTGGCGCACCCTTGCTGGATCTGGACGCGATCGACTGGCAGCGCCTGCCCAAGGATTTGCTCGACCCCAAGCTTTGCCAAGCTTACAGAATCGTCGTACTGGCAAAACGCAACAACCGGCTGATCGTTGCGACGGCGGACCCGTCGGACCAACAGGCCGCCGAAAACATCAAGTTTGCTTCGCAGATGGGCGTCGACTGGGTCATGGCCGAGTACGACAAGCTGTCACGCATGATCGAAGCAGCCGCCGTCAGCGCTGCCGAAACCATCGACAACATCGTCGGGGCTGAATTTGAATTCGACGAAACCGGCCCGGATGCGCCGATCGAAACCGCTGACACCGCCGCATCCGATGTAGAAGATGCACCTGTTGTGCGCTTTTTGCACAAGATGCTGCTGGACGCCTTCAGCATGCGTGCTTCGGATATTCATTTCGAGCCGTATGAACACAATTACCGGGTGCGCTTCCGGGTCGACGGCGAATTGCGCGAGATCTCCAGCCCGCCGATCGTGATCAAGGACAAGCTGGCATCGCGGATCAAAGTCATTTCGCGCATGGACATCTCGGAGAAGCGGATTCCGCAAGACGGGCGGATGAAGCTCAAAATCGGGCCCGAGCGTGTCATCGATTTTCGCGTCAGCACTTTGCCGACCTTGTTCGGCGAAAAGATCGTGATCCGGATTCTCGATCCCAGCTCCGCGCGCCTTGGTATCGACGCGTTGGGCTACGACGCCGTCGAGAAAGAGCGTTTGCTCACGGCGATCGGCAGGCCGTACGGCATGGTGCTGGTGACGGGTCCAACGGGTTCGGGCAAAACCGTTTCCCTTTATACCTGCCTGAACCTTCTCAACAAGCCGGGGCTCAACATCGCCACCGCCGAGGATCCGTCGGAAATCAACCTGCCCGGCGTGAATCAGGTCAACGTGAACGAGAAGGCGGGGCTCACCTTTGCGACCGCGTTGCGTGCTTTCCTGAGGCAGGATCCCGACATCATCATGGTTGGCGAAATCCGCGATCTGGAAACGGCCGACATCTCGATCAAGGCGGCTCAAACGGGCCACCTCGTACTCTCCACCCTGCACACCAACGACGCGCCGACCACATTGACACGAATGCGCAACATGGGGATTGCCCCATTCAACATTGCTTCGAGTGTCATTCTGATCACCGCGCAACGCCTTGCGCGCAGGCTCTGCATGACATGCCGTGCACCCCAGGAAATTCCCGCCAGTGCCCTCATCGAAGCTGGCTTCAAACAAGCCCAGCTCGACGGTTCCTGGAAGCCTTACGGCCCGGTTGGCTGTTCTGCTTGCAACGGCGGATACAAAGGCCGGGTCGGCATCTATCAGGTGATGCCGATCAGCGAAGAAATCCAGAAAATCATCCTTCAAGACGGCAGTGCACCTGATATTGCGCGGCAGTCAGAGCGCGAGGGCGTGCGCTCGCTGCGCCAGTCCGGCCTGCAAAAAGTGATGCAGGGACTGACGTCGCTCGAAGAAGTCTTGTCCTGTACCAACGAATAGCGCCAGCGCATCAGACCGGAAAACTCCATGGCAACAGCAACCGCATCCAGAGGCTTCAAGGATTTCATTTTTGAATGGGAAGGCAAGGATCGCAACGGCAAGGCCGTGCGCGGCGAAGTTCGCGCGGTCGGCATGGCGCAGGTGCAAGCCACGTTGCGTCGCCAGGGCGTCTTACCGCTGAAAATCAGAAAGCGGCGCACTCGCTCGGGCAAGGCGATCAAGCCCAAGGACATCGCCATCTTCACGCGACAGCTCGCGACGATGATGAAAGCCGGCGTACCGCTGCTGCAGGCTTTCGACATCGTCGGCCGCGGCAATGCCAACGCGAGCGTGAGCAAGCTTCTGAACGACATTCGGGCCGATGTTGAAACCGGCACTTCATTGTCGGCAGCGTTCCGGAAGTACCCTAAGTATTTCGACAACCTGTATTGCAACCTGGTCGAAGCGGGCGAAGCAGCCGGTATTCTCGAAGAATTGCTCGACCGTCTTGCCACTTACATGGAAAAGACCGAAGCGATCAAATCGAAGATCAAGTCGGCCCTGATGTACCCGACTTCTGTTGTTGTTGTGGCGTTCGTCGTCGTGGCGATCATCATGATCTTCGTCATCCCTGCGTTCAAACAGGTTTTCAGCTCGTTCGGCGCCGATCTGCCGGCGCCGACTTTGATCGTGATGGGAATCAGCGAGTTCTTCGTTGCCTACTGGTGGCTGATCTTCGGTGCCATCGGCGGCGGCCTGTATTTTTTCATGCAGGCCTGGAAGCGCAACGAACGGGTTCAAAGCTTCATGGATCGATTACTTCTGAAATTGCCGATTTTCGGCAGCCTGATCGAAAAGTCCTGCATCGCGCGCTGGACCCGCACGCTGGCAACCATGTTCGCCGCGGGCGTGCCGCTTGTCGAAGCGCTTGACTCGGTTGGCGGCGCATCGGGCAGTTCGGTCTACGCGGCTGCCACATCCAAAATCCAGCAAGAGGTTTCAACCGGCACCAGTCTCACCGCTGCAATGACGAATGTGAACCTGTTCCCGTCGATGGTGATCCAGATGACGGCCATCGGCGAAGAATCCGGCTCGATCGACCACATGCTCGGCAAGGCCGCAGACTTCTACGAGTCCGAAGTCGACGACATGGTCGCCGGATTGTCCAGTCTGATGGAGCCGATCATCATCGTGTTTCTCGGTGTGATCATCGGTGGCATCGTCGTATCCATGTACCTGCCGATTTTCAAGCTGGGTCAAGTCGTCTGATGTGGATTTCCCCCGCCTTCGACGCGGCATGTGCCGGCGTTCTGGGCTTGCTGATCGGCAGCTTCCTCAATGTAGTGATCTACCGCACGCCGGCCATGATGTACCGGGATTGGCTTGGGGAAGCGGTCGGCAACCTGATGCCTAATCCGGACGGTCCGACGCTCTGGCAACTGGTGTTCGGTTCCGATACGAGCGCACCGCAGGCGCTTGAATCGACCGCGGTTGCAGCCGCGGCGCCAATTGAGCAATTGCCGCCGTTGACCCTGTCGCGGCCTCGCTCGCGCTGCGGAGATTGCAGGCACCCCATCGCGTGGTACGAGAATATTCCGGTTTTCAGTTACCTTTTTCTGCGCGGCAAGTGTTCGAGCTGCGGCGCAGCGATCAGCATCCGCTATCCACTGGTTGAAGTTGTGGTCGGCGCGCTGTTCGCCCTGGCCGGACACCGGTTCGGGCTCAGTGTGCAGGGGGCCTTCTGGGCAGCCTTTGCGGCGCTGCTGGTGTGTCAGTTTCTGATCGATCTCGACACGCAACTGCTGCCGGATTCACTCAACTACGCCTTGCTGTGGCTTGGCCTCATCGGCGCGGCGCTCGGCCTCACCGGTGTTCCGTTGGCCTCGGCGGTCTGGGGAGCAGTCGGCGGATATTTGAGCCTGTGGTTGGTGTTTCATGCCTACCGACTTGCCACCGGCAAAGAGGGCATGGGTTATGGCGACTTCAAGTTACTGGCAGCGTTGAGTGCGTGGCTGGGCGTCGAGTTTCTCGTGGCGATCATTCTGGTTTCATCGATCGTCGGGGCGGTGCTCGGCATTGGCTTGCTGTTCGCCGGCAAACTGGCACACAAAGACATTCCTATTTCGTTCGGGCCATTTCTGGCGGGTGCGGGCCTGGTCTTTTTTGTCGTCGGTCCTCAGGCCGTGCGCATCCTGGCTCCATTCGCTTTTCCGTTCGCTTTTCCGTTCGGTGGGCACTGAGCGTTGCCATGACATGACATGCGACGCATCGGCCTGACCGGTGGCATCGGAAGCGGCAAGAGCACGGTCGCGCGCGCGCTCGCTGCGCTTGAAGTCGTGGTGATAGACACCGACGCGATCGCTCACGCTTTGACCAAAGCGGACGGTCCGGCCATTCCCGCCATCCGCGCTAGGTTCGGCGCATCGGTCATCGACGCGAATGGGAATTTGGACCGCGCCCGCATGCGAGCCATTGCGTTTTCCGACCCGCACGCCCGCAGCCAACTCGAATCAATTCTGCATCCCATGATCGGCGCCGAATGCGAACGTCAAGCCGCGCTCGCGAGCGGAACAGTCGCGTTCGACGTTCCACTCCTGGTCGAGTCAGGCCATTGGCGAAGCAAGGTCGACAAGATCCTCGTTGTTGACTGCACATTCGAAACGCAGATCAAACGCGTGGTCGAGCGTTCTGGCTGGACAGAGGCAGACGTACGCGCCGTGATCGAGAAGCAAGCGTCTCGCACGGCACGTAGAAGTGCTGCCGATGCGGTCATCTTCAACCAGCAACTGTCGATCGAGTCGCTAGCTATGCAGGTCGGCAATCTCCTGCGCGTCTGGATGCATCTGGACACGCGATAATTCCAGCCTGCCTGCGAAGGCATCGGGCGAGCGAGCAGACCGAGCGCGCCGACTCCGCGATTCGATCCTGCTGCAATGCTTTTCAATTCCTACGGCTTCATATTTGTTTATTTTCCGCTGGTCCTGGTCGGGTTTTTCCTGATCGGACAGCGCAGCATCCGGGCCGCCGCGGGTTTTCTGGCACTGGCTTCGCTGTTCTTTTACGGCTGGTGGAGTATTCAGGCGTTGCCGCTCCTGATCGGATCCATCTGCTTCAATTACTGGGCAGGGCTCAGGCTCACGCCGGCACCCGGACGAAGCGATCGCACGCGCAAACGCATGTTGATCTTTTCACTGGCAGTCGATCTCGGCATTCTGGCTGTCTTCAAGTACGCCAATTTCTTTGTCGGCAACGTCAATGACGGATTGACCGCTGCCGGCGTCGCGCCGATTCCGCTGTTGCACATCGCGCTGCCCATCGGCATTTCGTTCTATACCTTTACCCAGATCGCCTTCCTGGTCGATTGCTGGCAAGGGAAAGTGCGTGAACGCAGCTTCGTTCATTACGCGCTGTTCGTGAGTTATTTTCCGCACCTGATCGCCGGACCAGTGCTGCATCACGCGCAGATGATGCCGCAGTTTGCCAATGCCACGACCTACCGCATCGATGCGGACAAGGTCGCTCTAGGGCTGGCGATCTTCACCTTCGGGCTGGCCAAGAAGTTGTTGATTGCCGACCAGATGGGTCCGTACTCGGACCTGATGTTCAATGGCGTTCACCAAGGCGTTGTGCCGGGCGTCTACACCGCATGGCTTGGCGTGCTTGCCTATACGCTACAAATCTATTTCGATTTCTCCGGCTACTCCGACATGGCAGTCGGTCTATCGCTGTGCCTGGGTGTTCAGTTGCCTTTGAACTTTCGAGCGCCCTACAAGTCGACCAGCATCATCGAGTTCTGGCGCCGCTGGCACATCACGCTGTCCAATTTCTTGCGCGACTATCTCTACATACCGCTCGGCGGCAACCGCAAAGGCCCGGCGATGCGCTATTTAAATCTATTCATCACGATGTTGCTCGGCGGACTTTGGCATGGCGCTGCGTGGACCTTCGTTATTTGGGGCGCGCTGCACGGTGTGTTTCTTGCCATCAACCATCTGTGGAATGCGCGCTCCGGCAGTCGCGGCGCGCCCGGTCGGTTGGGGCGGCTGGGCGGATGGGCTTTGACCTTTCTTTGCGTGATCGTCGCCTGGGTGGTGTTTCGTGCCGAAAGCATGCACGCCGCGGTGACGGTGTATCAAAGCATGCTCGGCATGCACGACACGTCGTTCGGTGCATTCAGGGAGTTCGTCGCGGTGCCTTATCGCAAACCCGAATTCTTTCAGACAATGATCGTGGCACTGGTCATTGCATTGAGCTTTCCGCAGACGATCTCGCTGACGCAATGGGTACCCGTTCCGCAGGCACTGGCGGGTCGGCCTCGCATGGCATTGATTTTCACGGCAGTGATGGCGGCGGGAACGATTGGATTGCTCGGACTGTGCGTGTCCAAGCTGGGTGTTTACAGCCCGTTCCTCTATTTCCAGTTCTGAAATGTCGCCCGCAAAACTCTGGTTGAGCATCTTCGGGGCGGGCTTCGCAGTCATCGTCGGGTTGCTTGCGCTTACGCTGCTGACGCCCATTCCCTACGGTGATCTGTCGCGGATCGGCTTGATCTCCGACGATGAATTCGGATGGCATCACGAACCGCCGCAAGTCGCGCCCGAAGCGGTGCGCGGCGTGCCGATAGCGGAGGCCGACATCGTCGTCATCGGCGACAGCTTTTCGATGACGCACCGCTGGCAATCGGTATTGGCACAAGCGGGCTATCGGGTTACTACCACGTACTGGGGTCAGATCAACGATACCCTGTGCGACGATTTCAGTGAGTGGCTCGAACGCGCTGGCTTCAAGGGCAAATTGGTGGTGCTGGAGAGCGTTGAACGTGTCCTGGATGTGCGATTGAGGGCGACTCAAGAATGCAAAGTCATGAAGAAACCATTTGCTGCGCAAGAATTGCCGTTCCTCGAACCGCTTGCGCATGTTCCCGGATTCGCACTCAATTGGACTGCCAAGCTTTCAACCGGCTGGATCACGCGCAAGAACACGCGGGAGGCCGAAAAAGTGCAAGGCGCGACTGAGTCCGGCAATCGGGTTCTCGCTCGGCCCGTACCCGACGGATGCGAACTCTTCAGCCATCGGCTCTGTCGCAAGGCGCTCTTCTTCGAAGAAGACGATATCAACGGGGAATTGGATGCAAACCATGTGGCGCAAATGAGGGCGTTCGATCTGGCCCACCCCGACATTCCGATCCTCTGGATGATCGTTCCCAACAAAACGACAACTTATGTAGTACCAGATCACTCGCAGCAATTCGTGACCGCCTTGCGGCGATCCGGCCTCGGGCCAGATCTTTTCAGCTTTGCCAGACTAGAACGGGTGAGAGTGCGCGACTTTTACTTCCCGAACGACACCCATCTTTCGATGACCGGCCAATTGGCACTCGGCAAGCGCATGCTCGAAGAAGTGCGCAAGCTCGTTCCGGCACTGCCAGCCAAAAAAGGCTGAACTATGATCGATCGACGATTGGGGCCCCGCGCGTGATCCTGTACGAATATCCATTCAACGAACGAACAAGAACCTACTTGCGACTGGAGCATCTGTTTCGGCGCCTGGGTGAGCTGGTGCCGTCGGACTCGCCTCTTTTGCATCATTTTGCGCTGGTCACGATCTTCGAAATCATGGACGTGGCGGCCCGCGCCGATCTGAAGTCGGATGTGATGCGCGATCTCGACAAGCAAAAGGCGCTGTTCAATGGCTACCGCGGCAACCCCGCGATTGCGGAGGGTGTACTCAACCAGGTGTTGTCGCAGCTCGAGCGCAACTTCGACGTTCTGAATGGCTTGGCAGGAAAGGCTGGCCAGACGTTGACTGAAAACGAATGGCTGATGAGTGTTCGCAGTCGCGCCGGCATCCCTGGAGGCACCTTCGAGTTCGATCTGCCCGCCTATCACGCGTGGCAGCAAGAGAGCGCGGGCAAGCGGCGGGTCGATCTTGAACGGTGGGCCGGAACCCTGTCGCCATTGGCTGAATCGATCTACCTGCTTCTTAAATTGCTGCGCGACGCCGATGTTCCCTACAAGGTGATTGCAGCAAAAGGGCACTTTCAGCAGGCGTTGCCGCAAGGTCGCAGCTTTCAGTTGCTGCGCTTGAGAATCGATCCCTCACTCGGCCTGATTCCGGAAATCAGCGGCAATCGTTTGATGGTGTCGGTGCGGCTCATGCGCCACGAAGCCGACGACCGGCTTCATGCGAGCATCAGCGATACGCCGTTCGAATTGACCCTTTGCGCGTGAGGCCAGGGTGGAGGAAATAAGTAATTCATCGGGGTCGGTGCGTGTCGTTCGCTGCCCGGCCTGCGGCGGCAAGAGCCGCTTCGGCCCCGACAACCCCTATCGGCCTTTTTGCAGCGCGCGCTGCAAGGGCGAGGATTTGGGCGCGTGGGCCAGCGAGCAGTTTCGAGTGCCGACGGAAGCCCCGCCGGAAGATGAGCGCTGGGGTGATCCCAAACTTCAATAGGGCCAGGATTCAGAGCAAAAAGCGGCTTGAGCGCACGCCCCTCATGCGCAGCCAGCTATAATTTTAATAGCATCCGGAAGTCCCCGTTCTTCTGCGATCCACCGCAAAACCGGATACGCGCCGGGCAGTACCGGGCTGACATCGAGAGGCAGCTGCTGCCAACGCATGCATTGACCCTCGCGCATTTCCAGTTCACCCGACCATTGATGAATTTTCAACCAGTGCAAGCGAACCAGTGCGTGAGGATAGTCGTGCTCGGTCACCTTCCAGGGCACCGATCGCTCCACCGTGATGCCTAATTCCTCGCGCAGTTCGCGCTTCAAAGCGCCTTCGACGGTTTCGCCCGCCTCGACCTTGCCGCCCGGGAATTCCCAATAACCTGCGTAATCCTTGCCTTGGGGCCGGGTCGAAAGCAGCATTGCGCCATCAGCGCGGATGAGTATGCCGACCGCGACTTCGACGCGCGAGGCTTCAGCCCGAATCATTTGCCGTCAACCTCGCGCCCGGCATAGTCGCGCGCGAATTGGTAGGCGACGCGTCCGCTGCGCGATCCGCGTTCGAGCGCCCATACCAGCGCCTCGGGTCGGGCGGCTGCTATCGCTGCCGGCGAAATGTCGAAAGACCGCAGCCATTCGCCAACGATGGTCAGGTACTCGGCCTGGCTGAAGGGATAGAAGCTCACCCACAGTCCGAAGCGCTCGGAGAGCGAAATTTTCTCCTCGATCACCTCGCCCGGATGGACCTCGCCGTCTTCGGTGTGCTGGTAGCTGAGGTTTTCCTTCATGTACTCAGGCAGAAGGTGGCGCCGGTTGCTGGTCGCGTAGATCAGCACGTTCGGGGTCGCCGCGGCCACCGAGCCGTCGAGAATCGATTTCAGCGCCTTGTAGCCCGGCTCGCCCTCGTCGAAGCTCAGGTCATCACAAAAGACAATGAATTTTTCTGGCCGCATCGAGACGACCTCGACCAAATCGGGCAAGTCCATGAGATCGGTCTTGTCCACCTCGATCAAGCGCAATCCCCGGGGCGCGAAAGCATGCAGACAGGCGCGAACCAGCGACGACTTGCCCGTGCCGCGCGCACCGGTCAAAAGCACGTTGTTGGCGGGGCGCCCTTCGACGAACTGCCGGGTGTTGCGCTCGATTTTTTCTTTCTGAACTTCTATTTCCCGGAGCGCGTCGAGTGCCATCGGTGCTAGATGCATGACCGGCTCGAGCGCGCCGTGGCCTGTCGAGCGGCGTCGATAGCGCCATGCGATCGACGCATTCCAGTCTGCCGGTGGCCTCAGCGGCTGGGGTAGGACCGATTCGATGCGCGCCATCAGTTGTTCCGCGCGCTCGAGCAGCCTTTCGAATGTTTTGTTCATTGGGTCAAGCGCGATGCCACTCGGCCAGATCGATTTCAGGACCGGTAGTCTGCATTGATCGACACATACTCGTGGCTCAAATCGCAGGTCCAGACTACGTCGCTCGCCTGCCCTCGCCCGAGCACGATCCGCACCGTGATTTCAGCTTGCTTCATCACGCGCTGACCGTCTTCTTCCCGGTATCGCGGATTGCGCCCACCGCGCAAGGCAACAGGCACATCGTCCAGGTACAGATCGATCCGCGCCGGATCGAGGTCCGCGATTCCCGCATAACCGACCGCCGCCAGGATCCGGCCCAGATTCGGATCGCTCGCGAAAAAGGCGGTTTTGACCAGCGGCGAGTGGGCGACCGCATACGCGACCTGCCGGCATTCGGCGCTATCACGTCCCTGCTCGACCTGGATCCGGATGAATTTGGTCGCACCCTCGCCGTCCCGCACGATCGCTTGCGCCAATTGCAATGCGACTTCCTGCATGGCCGAGACGAGCGTAAAGCCCGCCGCGCTTTCGAGCGATGTGACCGGCGGGTGTGCGGCCTGCCGGGTGGCGATGACCACGAAGGAATCATTGGTTGATGTGTCGCCATCGATCGTGATGCGGTTGAACGATTGCTCTGCCAGGCGCTTTGCCAGCGCGGGTAAAAGCGAGGCCTCGATATTCGCATCGGTCGCCAGAAAACCCAGCATGGTCGCCATGTTCGGTCGAATCATTCCTGCACCTTTGCTGATGCCGGTGATCGTCACCGATACGCCGTCGACCATCACCCGGCGGCTGAACGCCTTGGGAACCGTGTCTGTCGTCATGATGGCTTGGGCGGCTTCGCCCCAACCCGAAGCGCCGGCCCGTTCGATGGCCGTGGGCAAGGCGGCTTCGATCCGCTCGCTCGGCAACGGCTCCATGATCACGCCCGTCGAAAACGGCAGGATTTGTTCCGGTGCCAGATCGAGATGGCGGGCCAGCGCGATGCATGTCGCGCGCGCACGCACGAGGCCGTCCTCGCCGGTGCCGGCGTTCGCATTGCCCGTATTGATCACAAGCGCGCGAATGCCGAAGCCGGCGGCGAGATGGTCTCGACAAAGTTGAACCGGCGCGGCGCAAAACCGATTCTGTGTAAAGACACCGGCAACCGCCGTGCCATCGTCCAGCAACATCACGGTCAGATCTTTGCGGTCAGCCTTGCGTATACCGGCTTCGGCGACCCCGATTCGAACGCCTGAAACCGCGAACAGAGCCTTCGGATCGGGCGCAGACAGATTGACGGGCATGTTGGCTCCGGCTTGAGAGGACGGGTCATTGTGCGTCGCTGGATCGCGTTTCCAGCGCGCGTTGGTTAGCGATCAACTGAGCTTGCCGTGGCAATGCTTGTACTTCTTGCCGCTGCCGCAGGGACAAGGTTCGTTGCGCCCGACCGGTGCCAGGGTTGGTGCGCCAGTCGCCACGCCAGCGGCTGCGGCAGCCCCGGCGCCGACCGCTGTCTGAGGCCAGCGACTCGGCGCCTCGGAACGGGTTTCCACCTCGCCGGTTTCGGTCGGGGCGGTGTAGGTGATGTTGGAAATCTCGTCACCGCGGCTTTCTATCGCATCCGCGGCTTCTTCGAGTTGCTCGCCCGACTGAACCCGCACGGTCATCAGCTGCCGCGTGACGTCGCTTTTCACCGAATCGAGCAGTTGCCCGAATAACTCGAATGCCTCGCGCTTGTACTCCTGCTTGGGCTGCTTCTGCGCATAGCCGCGAAGATGAATGCCCTGGCGCAGGTAGTCGAGCGCTGCCAGATGCTCGCGCCAGTGGGTGTCGATGCTTTGCAGCAGCACCATGCGCTCGAACTGGGTGAAATTCTCCTGGCCGACCTGATCGACCTTGGCCTGAAAGGACACATTGGCCGAAGCCACCACCTTCTCGACGATGTCTTCATCGGCGATCGCGCTCGACTCCTCGACTTCCTTCTGAAGCGGCAGCTCGAGGTGCCATTCGTCGGCGAGCGTCTTTTCGAGGCCCACCAAATCCCACTGTTCTTCGACCGACTCGGCCGGAACGTATTGCCGCACCAAGTCGGTGAAAGAGCCTTCGCGCAAGGCCTGGATCTGGGCCGTGAGATCGGTCGCATCGAGGATGTCGTTGCGCTGCTGGTAAATCACCTTGCGCTGGTCATTCGAAACATCGTCGTACTCGAGCAGCTGCTTGCGAACATCGAAGTTGCGCGCTTCGACCTTGCGCTGGGCACTCTCGATGCTGCGCGTGACCATGCCGGCCTCAATCGCCTCGCCATCGGGCATCTTCAGCCGGTCCATGATCGCCTTGACCCGATCGCCGGCGAAAATACGCATCAGCGGATCGTCCAGACTCAGGTAGAAGCGCGATGAACCGTTGTCGCCCTGCCGCCCCGAGCGGCCGCGCAACTGGTTATCGATGCGGCGTGACTCATGGCGCTCGGTAGCAATGATGCGCAGTCCGCCCTGCGCCTTGACGAATTCGTGCTCACTGCTCCACTCGGCGCGCAGACGTTCAGCCTCCACGGCCTTGGTCGCCTCGTCACGGTCCTCGTCGACTTCGAGCGCCTCGACCAGCTTTTCGACGTTGCCGCCCAGAACGATGTCGGTGCCGCGACCGGCCATGTTGGTGGCGATCGTGATCATCTTCGGGCGGCCTGCCTGCGCGACGATCTCGGCTTCGCTCGCGTGTTGTTTTGCGTTGAGTACCTGATGCGGCAGCCCGGCCTGGGTCAAAAGGCCGTCGATGATCTCGGAATTCTCGATCGACGATGTGCCGACCAGAACGGGCTGGCCGCGTTCGTGGCACTCGCGAATGTCTGCTATCGCCGCTTCGTATTTCTCGCGCGTGGTCTTATAAACCCGGTCGAGTTGGTCGTCCCGCTTGCTGGGGCGGTTCGGCGGAATGATGACGGTCTCCAACCCGTAGATTTCCTGGAACTCGTAGGCTTCGGTGTCGGCGGTGCCCGTCATTCCGGAAAGCCGGTTGTAGAGCCGGAAGTAGTTCTGGAACGTGATCGATGCCAGCGTCTGGTTCTCGGCCTGGATCTCGACGCCTTCCTTGGCTTCGACAGCCTGATGCAGCCCCTCGCTCCAGCGCCGTCCGGTCATCAAGCGGCCGGTGAACTCATCGACGATGATGATCTCGCCTTTTTGTACCACATAGTGCTGGTCGCGGTGATACAGATGGCGCGCGCGGAGTGCGGCGTTCACGTGGTGCATCAGCGAAATATTGGCGGGGTCGTAGAGCGACGCGCCTTCGGGCAGCAATCCGAACTCGCCCAGCACCTGCTCGGCTTTCTCATGGCCGTCTTCGGTCAGGAAGACCTGATGGGTCTTTTCGTCGACCGTGAAATCACCCGGCTTGACGACGCCCTCACCGGTGCGCGGGTCAGCCTCGCCTTCCTGCTTGACGAGCAGCGGAACGACCTTGTTGATCGCGAGATACAGCTCGGTGTGGTCCTCTGCCTGGCCGCTGATGATGAGCGGCGTGCGTGCTTCGTCGATCAGGATCGAATCGACTTCGTCGACGATTGCGTAATTCAGCCCTCGTTGCACCCGGTCCTGCGTTTCGTAGACCATGTTGTCGCGGAGATAGTCGAACCCGTATTCGTTGTTGGTGCCGTAGGTAATGTCGCTGCCGTAGGCCTGCTGCTTTTCCTCGCGCGGCATCTGCGGCAGATTTATACCCACGGTCAAGCCGAGAAAGTTGTAGAGCCGGCCCATCCACTTCGCGTCACGGCTCGCGAGATAGTCGTTCACCGTGACAACGTGAACGCCTCTGCCGGTGAGCGCGTTCAGGTACACAGGCAGCGTGGCTGTGAGGGTCTTGCCCTCGCCCGTTCGCATCTCGGAAATCTTGCCGAAGTGCAACGCCATGCCACCGAGCAGCTGGACATCGAAGTGGCGCATTTTCATCACACGCTTGGAGCCCTCGCGCACGACCGCAAATGCTTCGGGCAGCAAGTCATCGAGCGTTTCGCCATTGCCGATGCGAACCTTGAATTCCTCGGTCTTCGCGCGTAATGCGCCATCGTCGAGCCGTTCGAAATCTGGTTCGAGTGCATTGATTCGCAGAAGCGATTTGCGATATTGCTTGAGGAGCCGGTCGTTTCGGCTGCCGAAGATCTGGGTCAGGAGTTTGGTGGCCATGCGTGGTGGACTGACCCGGATCGCGCCTCAATCGAGCGTCGGGGCCAAATCCCAAGGTAGAGTAACGACAGATGGAGGCCGCCAGAACAAGTCCAACGCGGCGCGTGCGCTGCAACGCACGGCTGCGATGAATCGTTGGCGGAAGCCACCGGTCAACCGCGCATTTTAGCGGCGACGCGACATCCCGAATTCATGAAGTTTCGATTCAACGCCGTGAGCGTGCAACAAGCCGCCAAACAGTCGCCGACCCTCGCGAGTCTGGCGTCTCGGGCGAGCGATGCGCAACAGCGACTGGACGCCGTATCCGACCTCATCCCCGGCGAGTTACGCGGCGCGGTGCGGGCCGGCCCCGCCGACGGCAGCAGTTGGTGTTTGCTGGTGGAAAGCAGCGCAGCCACTGCCAAACTGCGCCAGTTGACGCCGGCTTTGATGGCGCGCCTCAAAACTCGGGGCTGGGTCGTGGAGAGCATCCGCCTCAAGGTGCAAAGGCAACGCTGACGCTCCGACAATCCATGCGATTCGCTACTATATTGATAGCTGTTTGCGCACGTGGCACGGGCGTTTCAACCACTTTTTTCTTGTAAACACTTCCAATGGTGCCGCTTGTCGGAATCGAACTGACGACCTACCGCTTACAAGGCGGTTGCTCTACCAACTGAGCTAAAGCGGCGGTTGAAAAAAGTAATTCTATCGACGCGCTGGCCGCCGGCGCTGCAGCACGACCGCGCGCGCAGCAGCAGCAACAGTGCGCTCGCGCGGCTCTGCCTCAGGAGCCCTACTTCACTCGCTTGAGCGACGGCCGCTTGCCGCCACGCGATGGCGACGGAGGTGGCGATGGCGGGTTGCCAGACTTGGCGGGCACTTCGCTGAGCGAGTCCGGCATTGTCGGGGTTTCTTCGGCGGGCACCAGATGCATGCCTTTGCCATCGCTTTCCGCACGAGGCGCAGCGCTCGAAGCGGCCGGCTGTTTGGTGCCGACGCTCGGCGGCGGGAATGCCATGCCCTGGCCGTTTTCGCGCGCGTAGATGGCGATGACGCGACCTACCGGCACCATGATTTCGCGCGCGGTACCGGCGAAGCGGGCCTTGAATTCAATAAAGTCGTTCCCCAACGTGAGCGCGCTCGTCGCGTCGGCACTGACATTAAGGACGATTTCGCCGTTCTTCACGTATTCGCGTGGAACGCGCACCGACTCATCGACCTGCACTGCAACATAGGGGGTCAACCCGTTGTCCGCACACCATTCATACAAGGCCCGAATCAGATAGGGGCGGGTCGAGGTCGATTCGGTCGCGTTGATCATGAAGCGATGGCGTCGATGCGCCGACAGTTTACTTGCGCATCACCTTCTCGGAAGGCGTCAGCGCTTCGATATAAGCGGGGCGAGAAAAAATACGCTCGGCGTATTTGAGCAAAGGCGCTGCATTCTTGCTCAGATCGATGCCGTAATAGTCCAATCGCCAAAGCAGCGGAGCGATAGCGACATCGAGCATCGAAAAGTTGTCGCCCAGCATGTATTTATTTTTGAGGAAGACCGGCGCCAGTTGCGTCAGTCGGTCGCGAATATGCGAACGCGCCTTGTCGAGCGCCTTGTCGTTGCCTTTGCTCAACCGGCTTTCCAGGGTCGATACATGGACGAACAGTTCCTTTTCGAAGTTAAGCAGAAACAGCCGTACACGCGCCCGATCGACCGGATCACCCGGCATCAACTGCGGATGCGGAAACCGTTCGTCGATGTATTCGTTGATGATGTTCGACTCGTACAGAATTAAGTCCCGCTCGACCAGGATGGGTACCTGGCCGTAGGGATTCATCACGCCGATATCTTCGGGTTTGTTGTAAAGATCGACATCGCGAATCTCGAAATCCATGCCTTTTTCAAACAGAACAAAGCGGCAGCGATGAGAGAAGGGACAGGTGGTCCCCGAATAAAGCACCATCATGGTGGAAGACTCCAAAAAATCAAAAAGAGTGGGTTGCAGAGCAGCCCACTCCCTGAAGAACGCGCGTTGGAACCGGGCGCGGTGCCTTTAACGGTCAGCGCACTTCCTTCCAGTACGACGCGTTCAGGCGCCAGACGAAACCCACCGCCACCAAGAGAAATAGCAGTACCCAGACACCCACTCTGACGCGCGAGCCCTGCGCGGGCTCGGCCATCCATTGCATGAAGTTGACGAGGTCGCCGATCGTTTGATCGAACTGCAAGGTCGACATCGTGCCGGGCGTGACTTGCTTCCAGCCGGTAAAGACCTCGGCCTCGTGGCCATGCTCCTCCATCTTGGTGTAAGCCGGCTGACGCTCACCCTGCAGCTCCCACAAGACGTGCGGCATCGCGACATTGGGATATGCCAGGTTGTTCCAGCCGGTTGCCTTGGTGTCGTCGCGATAGAAGGTGCGCAGGTAGGTGTACAGATAGTCCGCCCCGGTGCCGCCATGGCCGGCGCGCGAGCGTGCCACGAGCGTCAGATCGGGCGGCACGCCGCCGAACCATTCCTTGGCCTCTTTGGGATCCATGCTGGAAACCATGGTGTCGCCGATCTTCCCGGTCGTGAACAGCAGGTTGTCCTTGATCTGTTGCGACGATATTCCGATGTCCTGCAAGCGGTTGTAGCGCATGAACGCAGCCGAATGGCAGTTCAGGCAATAGTTGACGAACAGCTTGGCGCCGTTTTGAAGCGACGCGAGGTCGTTCGTGTTGCCGGGCGCCTTGTCCCACGCGATGCCGCCTTCGGATGCCTGGGCGCTGGTGGCACCGAAGCCGATGCCCATGGCTGCAATAAGTATGAACAGCAGTTTTTTCATTGCTTTGCGCTCTGCTTTCAATGCGCTGCGAATGTCACCCGATCGGGCACGGGCTTGAACTCACCGAGCCGGCTCCACCAGGGCATCAGCAAAAAGAAACCGAAGTAGAACAAGGTCCCGATCTGGGAAATCGTTTGCGCGATATCGAGTGAAAAGCTGCCGATGCCAGCACTGCCCCAGACGCCAGGCGGCTGAATTCCCAGGTAGCCGAGGACGATGAAAAAGAAGACGAACGCGCCATAAACGTACTTGTGCCAGCCCGGTCGATAGCGGATAGATCTGACTTCGCTGTGGTCGAGCCACGGCAGGAAGAACAGGATGATGACGGAGCCTCCCATCACGACCACGCCCCAGAACTTCGCATCGAGAGACTTGAGCAGCACCACGGCAACGACCGCGACGACAACAATCGCCACTTTGAAGAAAAACGCAAGCCGGGTACGAAAGAATGCCCAGGCCGCCGCAGCAAGCGCGAGCAGCGAAAACACATTCACCATGTCGTCGGTCGTCGCACGCAACATCGAATAGAAAGGCGTGAAATACCAGACCGGTGCGATGTGCGATGGCGTCTTGAGCGAATCGGCCGGGATGAAATTGTTGTATTCGAGGAAATAGCCGCCGGCTTCGGGCGCAAAAAAGATAATTGCCGAGAACACGGTGAGAAACAGCGTCACGCCGAAGATGTCGTGCACCGTGTAATAAGGGTGCGACGGAATCGAATCCAGCGGATGACCGTCGGGTCCGCGCTTGGCTTTGACCTCGATGCCGTCCGGATTGTTCGAACCCACCTCATGCAAGGCGATCAGGTGGGCAGCGACCAGGCCCAAAAGCACCAGAGGCACCGCGATCACGTGAAAGCTGAAAAAGCGGTTGAGCGTGGCGTCGCTCACCACATAGTCGCCGCGAATCAGCAGCGCGAGGTCAGGGCCGACGAAGGGGATCGCGGCAAACAGGTTCACGATCACCTGCGCGCCCCAATAGCTCATCTGGCCCCAAGGCAGCAAGTAGCCCATGAAGGCCTCGGCCATCAGGCACAGGAAAATCGCGCAGCCGAAAACCCAAATCAGCTCGCGCGGCTTGCGATAACTGCCATACATCAAGCCCCGAAACATGTGCAGGTAGACGACGATGAAGAAAGCCGACGCGCCTGTCGAGTGCATGTAGCGAATTAGCCAGCCCCACGGCACGTCGCGCATGATGTATTCGACCGATGCAAACGCGAGCTTGGCGTCCGGCTTGTAGTGCATCACCAGAAAAATGCCGGTGACGATTTGAATCACCAGAACCAGCATGGCGAGCGAGCCGAAGATGTACCACCAATTGAAATTCTTCGGCGCGTAATAGCTGCCCCACTGGTCGTTCCACAGCTTGGTCAACGGAAAGCGGTTGTCGACCCAGCCGAGCAACTTTTCGCCGGCCGGCGCATTGGGTGAAATTTCCTTGATCTCAGCCATCCAAATCTCCGTCAAGCTTTCTTGCCGTCTTCGCCGATCAACAAACGCGTATCCGACAGGTACTTGTGCGGTGGCACAGGAAGGTTGTCGGGCGCCGGTTTGTTCTTGAATACACGTCCCGCAAGATCGAAAGTGGAACCGTGACAAGGGCACAGAAATCCGCCCGGCCAGTTGTCAGGAAGCGAAGGCTGAGCGCCCGACTGAAATTTGTCCGTGGGCGAACATCCCAGATGGGTGCAGATACCGACGACGACCAGCACTTCCGGTTTGATCGAGCGGTGCTCGTTCTGGGCATATTCGGGTGTGTATTCGTCTGGGTGGCGCTTGGATTGCGGGTCGGCCAGCAACGGATCGTTCTTGGGCAGTTCGGCAACCTGTGCTGCAGAGCGCTTCAAAATCCAGACCGGCTTTCCGCGCCATTCGACGGTCATTTTCTCGTCTGTCTTGAGTCCGCTGATATCGACCTCGACCGGTGCGCCGGCAGCCTTGGCCTTTTCGGACGGTTCAAAGCTCGATACGAACGGCACTGCGACCGCAATACCGCCAACTGCACCCGCGCAACCCGACGCAATCAGCCATGTGCGCTTGCTGCTGTCGACATGGGTGCGGCCCGCCGTGATGTCACTCATGAAAAATCCTCGATCGTCTGGCGCATCGCCTGAAAGTCAGCCGGCGATTGTAGCGGAGCGATACAAAGCCATCGACGTGCAAGCGCTATAAACCGGTGCTTACAGACCGCCATGCTTCTATACTGCGCTCGCATTTTTGCACCACCCCCAAAGGAGCCAAGCATGAGCATGATGTCGGAATTCAAGGAATTTGCCCTCAAGGGCAATGTGATGGATCTTGCGGTCGGTGTGATCATCGGCGCGGCGTTCGGCAAGATCGTCGATTCCATCGTCAACGACTTGATCATGCCGCTCGTCGGAAAGGCGGTCGGTGGGCTGGACTTTTCAAACTACTACATACCGCTATCGGGTCAGGAATTCGGTATGCCTCTCGAGGCGGCCAAGAAAGCCGGCGCTGTTTTTGCCTATGGCAACTTCCTTACCGTGGCGTTCAATTTCGCGATCCTCGCATTCATTATTTTCATGATGGTCAAACAAGTGAACAGGCTCAAGCGCAAGGCGCCGACCGAGGCGAAGACCGAAACGCCTGAGGAAATCGTTCTGTTGCGCGATATCAGCGCGAGTCTCAAGCGCGGATAACAACGAAATACCGCTGATCGCGACCGCAGCTTCTTTCGACTCCTATTTGCTCAGCGCGTTTCCTCGGCGAGCCGCCGCGCCATACGTATGGCGTTGATCAGACTGGCCGGCTCGGCTTTGCCGAATCCCGCGATATCGAACGCGGTTCCGTGATCAGGGCTGGTGCGCACGAGCGGCAGTCCGAGGGTCACGTTCACGCCTTGGTCGACACCGAGGTACTTGACCGGAATGAGTCCCTGGTCGTGGTACATCGCAATCACCGCATCGAATTCCCCGGTGCGCGCGCGCAGGAAAACCGTGTCGGGCGCATGCGGGCCGCTCGCATCGATTCCTTCCGCGCAAGCCTCTGCGATGGCCGGCGAAATGGATTGGGCCTCTTCCGAACCGAACAGTCCACCCTCGCCGGCATGCGGGTTGAGTCCCGCGACAGCGATGCGCGGCTTTCGGCCCAGCATGGCTTGAAGCGCCGACTGCGCAATCCGCAAGGTCTCCAGTACGCGCGCCTGGCTGATGGCGGCGATCGCGTCGGCCAGCGACAGGTGAATGCTCACCAGCACGCAGCGCAGCTCGTCGTTGGCCAGCATCATGCGCACCGGCATTCGGTCGATGGGCACTTGCATGTGCGCCGCGGCTTCGGCCTGCAGCAATTCGGTATGGCCCGCAAACGCATAGCCCGCCGCGGCGAGTGCTTCCTTGTGCAGTGGCGCCGTCACGATCGCGGCGACCTCACCCCGAAGCGCGGCCCGCGCTGCCCAGACGACGCATTCGGCGGCCATTCGGCCCGCTGCGGCGCCGACCCGGCCGACCTGAACATCCGGCGACGGCTCGGTGGCCTGAAACACGGGAATGCAGTTGGGCGGCGCTTGCTGCGCGTCCATAGCCGAGTCGATCGAAGCGACCGGCAACGCGAGCCGGCCAGGCGCAGCGAGCGCCTGATTGGCGCGGCGCATCGTCTCTGTATCGCCCGCGACGAAGCAGCCGCGAGTCACGGTCGGCGCATCGCGAAATGCTTTTGCAACGATCTCGGGGCCGATGCCAGCCGGATCACCGAGGGTGATCACGATCGGCCGCTGCGCGCCGGGCCGCTCAGGCCGGGTTGTCGATGTCGATGAATTCATGCGCGAGCTCAAGTTGCGCCGCCACATGCGCGGCGACCGCCGGCGCGCCATAGCGTTCGGTCGCGTGATGGCCGCAGGCGAGGAACGCCACGCCCATTTCGCGCGCGTAATGCGCTTGCGGTTCGGAGATTTCGCCGGTGATGAACGCATCAGCGCCAGCGGCGATCGCGGCCTCGAAGTATCCTTGCGCGCCTCCTGTGCACCATGCTACCGTTTTTATAGCTGTCTGCGCACGTCCCACAACGGTTACGGGCCTTTTTAATACTGTTTCGACATGCGCGGCCAGGACCGATGCATTGGCGAATTCACCGCCCTCCGTTCGCCCGCCGATGAAGCCGAGTTCCTGCTCGCCGAAACGGCCGCTCGCGCCCGTACGAGCGACCAGGCCGAGCTGCAACGCGAGCTGCGCGTTGTTGCCGAGTTCGGGATGCGCATCGAGCGGCAGGTGATAGGCGAACAGGTTCACATCGTCGCCGAGCAGCAATCCGAGGCGCTGGCGCATCCAGCCGGTCACGCAGCCGCTTTGACCGCGCCAGAACAGGCCGTGGTGCACGAAAATCGCGTCGGCCTCGGCATGGATCGCCGCCTCGATCAAGGCGCGACTCGCCGTGACACCCGAGACGATTTTTCGGATCTGGGTTCGGCCTTCGACCTGCAAGCCGTTCGGACCGTAGTCCTTGAAGCGTTCGGGCGCCAGCAACAGATCGAACGCATGCAGCAATTCATGGCGGGTGGTACTCATGGGCGCATTGTCGCGCCGAGCGTTGGTGCGCGCTGCATCGACCGCGCTGCGTCGACCTCGCGACGGCCTTAAGTCCAATTCCGTTCCGGCCTTGGGGGACAATCCAGCCTGGCGACGTGGTCGCCGCGAAATTTCGACCTGCTTTACCTCCGTCTCCGACCGTCCAACGCACCATGAAACGCACCTGGCTGCTGTTCGCCCAAGCCGTGACCGTTCTGCTTGCAGCCTGGTTCATTGTCGCCACGCTCAAGCCCGAATGGCTGCGCACGCGCAGCACGCTCGCCGGCGGCGTGGTGTCGATCGTGCAGGCACCGGCACCGACCCTGCCCGTCGTGCCCGCGCCCGGCAGCCTGAGCGCTGCTGCGAAGAAGGCTTCGCCCGCGGTGGTCAGCATCAACACCAGCAAGGCGATGCCGAACCATCCGCATGCCAACGATCCCTGGTTTCGCTACTTCTTCGGCGGGCCGGAAAACAACCAGCCGCAGACGGGCCTGGGCAGCGGCGTGATCGTGAGCACCGACGGCTACATCCTCACCAACAACCACGTGGTCGAAGGCGCTGACGAAATCGAGGTCACGCTCAACGACAACCGGCAGGCGCGCGGCAAGGTCATCGGCACCGATCCCGACACCGACTTGGCCGTTATCAAAATCGCGCTAGACAAGTTGCCGGTCATCGCGCTGGGCAATTCAGACGCCTTGCTGGTCGGCGACACGGTGCTCGCGATCGGCAACCCGTTCGGCGTCGGCCAGACGGTGACCAGCGGCATCGTTTCGGCGCTCGGACGCAATCAGCTCGGCATCAACACGTTCGAGAACTTCATCCAGACCGACGCGGCGATCAACCCGGGCAACTCGGGTGGCGCATTGGTCGACATCAACGGCAACCTCGAAGGCATCAACACCGCGATCTATTCGCGTTCGGGTGGCAGTATGGGCATCGGTTTCGCGATTCCGGTGTCGAGCGCCAAGCAGGTGCTCGAAGACATCGTGAAGAACGGCAAGGTCACGCGTGGCTGGATCGGCGTCGAGCCGAACGACCTGTCGCCCGAACTGGCGCAGACCTTCGGCGTGAAGGCATCCGAAGGCGTGATCATCACTGGCGTACTGCAGGGCGGCCCGGCTGCACAGGCCGGCATCCGGCCGGGCGACGTGATCACCGGCGTGGCCGACAATGACGTCGGCAATGTGCAGCAACTGCTGACTTCGGTGGCGTCGCTCACACCCGGAACCGCGGCCCGCTTCCGGTTGCAGCGCGGCAGCGATCGCGTCGAGCTTGAAGTGACGCCGGGATTACGCCCCCGCACCCAGCGCAACCGCGGATTGCCTCAGCCGCAGGAGCCCGAGCGACTGGAACCGCGGTAAGCGCGGAAAGCGCCGTTAGCGCGGCAAGGCCACGACGCTTCGACGCGCGGCGGTGCGCCGTCGCGCGCCAGCCTTCATGAGCCGGCCGAATCCGTGCTTTCGGCCGTCTCTTCCGAAACCGTGGTGCGCTTCTTGAAATATCCGGCGGCGTAGATGCCGATTTCATACAAAAGGCACATCGGAATCGCGAGCGCTAGCTGCGACACCACATCGGGCGGCGTGAGAACGGCCGCGACCACGAAAGCCAGCACCACGAAATAGCCGCGGAACTGGCGCAGCTTCTGCACCGTCACCATTTCGAACCGCACCAGCAGCATCACGACGATCGGCACCTGAAACGCCACGCCGAACGCGATGTAGAGCGACAAAATCGCCTCCACGTACGACGAAATATCCGGCGTCGCCGCGACCGACGACGGCGTGAAGCTCTGAATGAAGCGGAACATCTTGTCGAGCACGAAGAACTGCACGAAACCGATGCCGCTGTAAGCGAGCAAGCTGCCGAAACAAATGAGCGGCAGCGCGAAGCGCTTCTCATGGCTGTACAGACCCGGCGCGACGAACATCCAGGCCTGATACATGAGCCACGGCAGCGCCAGCAGCACCGCCGCCATGAGCAACACCTTGATCGGCACGAAAAACGGCGAAAACACGCCGACCGCGATCAACTTGGCGTCGGGCGGCATGTGGGCGCGAATCGGCTCGGCGATGATGTTGATCAAGCCGTCCGGCCCGGGCCAGATCGCGAGCAGCACACCCGCCGCGACCAGGCCATAGACGCAATAGATCAGCCGGTCGCGCAGCTCGACCAGATGCTGGACGAACGGCTGCTCGGTGCCCGCGAGTTCATCGGCTGTTTTTTGATCTTTGGTTCGCTCTGATTCAGCCATGAAAATGTTCTTGCGGCCCGAGCGCGGCCCGCACTGCCTGAATTGGGAACCGCGCGAGCGGCATCAATTGGATCGATGCGGGCGGAAGCGCGCAACCCGCGCCGCGCCCGACAGCGCCCGGGTCCGCACGCCGTTGCGCGCCTTGTACCAGCTCGGCGTTGCGCCCTGCTTCAAGCGCCAGTTCTTGCGCGGATGGCGGTATTCGGGATAGGACACGGCGGCTTCGTACGAATCCGGCGAATCCGAAAAGCCCGACGATTCCGCACTCCCCCCCTCGACCGATGCAACACTGCCATCGCCGGTGATCTGGCGATGAATATCGCTCGCGCCGCTTCGAATGTCGTGCTGGACCTCGCGTGCCGCGTCCTGCATCGTGTCTTTCATCTTGCGCAGTTCGTCCAGTTCCATCGAGCGGTTGACCTCGGACTTCACGTCGGCGACATAACGCTGCGCCTTGCCGAGCAATGTGCCGACGGTGCGTGCGACGCGCGGCAACTTCTCCGGCCCGATCACGATCAACGCGACCGCGCCGATCATCATCAGCTTCTCGATGCCGAGGTCGAACACGGGCGCTCAGTCCGCGGTCAGGACTTTTGCCGCGCTTCGACGTCGATCGTGCCGTCGGCGTTGCGGTGCGCGTTGTTGACTTGCTGTGGCGGTGGCACCGGCTCGTCTGCGCCGCCGTCCTTCATGCCGTCCTTGAAGCCTTTGACGGCACCGCCGAGGTCGGAGCCCATGTTGCGAAGTTTCTTGGTGCCGAAGATCATGACGACGACCAGCAGCACGATCAGCCAATGCCAGATGGAAAGTGAACCCATGGAGTACTCCTGAATGTTCCGGTGATTTTAGTCGGCAGGGGCCGCCGGATCGCGTCGCCCGGATATCGCGCTTCGAATATCCGTCAACCCTTGGCCCAGGGGCGCGGCCCGCCCATGACATGAACATGGAGATGCTGCACTTCCTGGCCGCCTTCCTTGCCGGTGTTCACGACCACCCGAAACCCGCCGTCGGGATAGGGACGGCAACCCTCTTCGATGGCCAGGCGCGGTGCGAGTGTCATGATCCGGCCCATCAACGCCGCGTCGGCCTCGGTCAATTGCGCCATCGACGCGATATGGCGCTTGGGCGCGATCATGAAATGCACCGGCGCCCAGGGCGCAATGTCGTGGAAAGCGAACAGCTCGTCGTCTTCGTAGACCTTGCGCGAAGGAATCTCCCCCTTCGTGATCTTGCAGAAAATGCAATCGGGCTCAGACGACATCCATCGCCTCCATCGGCCGGCCCGCGCTCATGCGCAGCATGCCCTTGACGATGCGGTAGAGAAACCAGAGCGAAATAATCGCCCAGGCGATCCAGCCCGGAATCAGAAACAAAAGCCACAGCGGCGCCGTGACCAGATAAGCCACGCCGGCCCACAGCACCGAGCGAATCCGCCAGGTGAAGTGCGAAGCCTGCCAGGTATGGTTCGCATCGTCGCGCTTGATGAGGTCGATGGCCAGCGCGACCAGAAGAATCGCGATCGAGACCTGCGCGCCCGGCAGCACCGCGGCGACCGCGACCACCAGATGCAAAAAGTAGCTGATCCAGCCCCAGGTCCGCAGCGATTCCCGGGGTGTCGCGTCGATGATGTCGTTGGTCATGGGGTCGCCCTCTCGTTCGTCAGTGGTTGGAAACGTCACGTTGCTGCGCCTTGCGCAGCGATTTTTCCTCGATGCCGCTCGTGCCTTCGCGGCGTTCGAGTTCGGCCAGAACATCGTGCGGCGACAAACCATAGTGCGCCAGCGCAACCAGGCTGTGAAACCATAAGTCGGCCATCTCGGCGACGATTTTCTGGCGATCGCCGCCGTGATCGGCGTCCTTTGCGGCCATCACGACTTCGCAGGCCTCCTCGCCGATCTTCTTGAGAAACGCGTCGGGGCCCTTGTGCAGCAGCCGCGCGACATAACTCGTCTCGGCGTCGCCACCGCGCGCCGGCAAACGGCTCTCGATGACACTTGCCAGGCGTGCCAGCGTGTCGGTCGTCCTCGAATCGGGTGCGGTCGGTTGGGCCATGAAGAGCGTTATGTGTAGATGCTCCCCGGGTCTTTCAAGACCGGATCGGTAATTCGCCATGCACCGTTGTCGTAGCGGCTGAAAAAACAGCTATGTCGACCAGTGTGGCAAGCGATGCCGGGATCGTGTCCGGATTGGCGCACTTTCAGCAGAATCGCATCGTTGTCGCAATCGAGCCGGATCTCGTGCACGGTCTGCACATGGCCCGATTCCTCGCCCTTGAACCACAGCTTGCCGCGCGACCGGCTCCAGTAAACGGCGCGCCCGAGTTCGGCGGTCTTCGCCAATGCCTCGCGGTTCATCCAGGCGAACATGAGCACGTCGCCCGAGCCCTGCTCCTGCGCAATCACCGGCACCAGGCCGTCGGCGTTCCAGGCAACTTCGTCTATCCAAGTCATGAATGCATTGTGGGGGGTTGGTGGGGCGGCGGACATCAATACGGACTTCCGGACGCGAAGGACGCAAAGGTTTCGCGAAGGACGCGAAAGGAAATCCAAATAAGTTTCAGGAAAGCGCGCTCTTCGAAGGCATGCAATTGCTATTATTAAAATAGCTTACTGCGCAAACCCAGTGGGCGTTTCAGCCACTTTTCTCTTAAATTCTGACCGGAATGCCGCGTGCGGCCATGACGGCTTTGGCCTCGGCCACGGTGTGCTCGCCATAGTGAAAGATGCTGGCTGCCAGCACCGCGTCGGCGCCGCCTTGCTGCACGCCGTCGGCGAGATGGGCCAGGGTGCCGACGCCGCCCGAAGCGATCACCGGCACGCTCACGGCGTCGCTCACGGCGCGGGTCAATTCGAGGTCGAAGCCGCTCCTCGTGCCGTCGCGGTCCATGCTGGTCAAGAGGATTTCGCCGGCGCCGCGCTGCGCCGTCTCGACGGCCCAGGCGAGCGCATCGCGGCCCGTGTTTTTGCGTCCGCCGTGGCTGTAGACGTCCCAGCCGGCGCCGGCCGCTCGGCCGTCGGCGCCGATGCGTTGTTCGTCCTGCGCGCTGCGCCGTTTCGCATCGATCGCGACCACGATGCATTGCGCGCCATAGCGGCCCGATGCATCGTCGATGACCTGTGGATTGGCCAGCGCAGCCGAATTGAAGCTGGTCTTGTCGGCGCCCGCGTTGAGCAGGCGACGCACGTCGTCGACCGTTCGAACCCCGCCGCCGACCGTCAGCGGAATGAACACCTGCGACGCGACCGCTTCGATGATGTGCAGGATCAGATCGCGCTCGTCACTGGTCGCGGTGATGTCGAGAAACGTCAGCTCGTCAGCACCCTGCGCGTTATAGCGCGCCGCGATCTCGACCGGGTCGCCGGCATCGCGCAGTTCGAGAAAGTTGACACCTTTGACAACCCGCCCGCCAGTCACGTCGAGGCAGGGGATGATGCGTTTGGCCAGCATGAAGTCGAAAGACAGGATAAGAAGTCGGCTCAGCGCACGTCGAGTTGCTGCCAGCCCTGCCACTCGCCGCCCGGCTGCAGCAGCACGTTCTCGTCGACCCGTGCGGCCTCGACGCACAGCATGTGGTGGTAGCCATCGTCCGGCATGTCGGGCAGCTTGGCGCAGAGTTCGGCGCCGGGGTTCCAGACCACGGTTTCGGTGCAGCTCGCGCTCTGGCTGATTTCCAGCGTGCCGCTTGGTTGCACCAGATGCAACGGCGCCGCGGGAGCGGCATACACGCTGTCGAATTCGGTATCGAAATTAAGCGACTGCGAGGTTTCGACTTCGCGCTGCTGGCGAACCTTGTCGAAGCGTTTGGCGCCGAACAAGCCTTCGAGCCGCACTTGCGCGATGTCATCGACGCGCAAATAAGTGTGCAGCGCGGTCGAAAAACTGAACGGCGCGCTGCCGGTGTTGAAGGCGGCGAGGGAGATGTGCAGGCGGCGCGGCGCCAGCGTTACCTTCAGGCGCAGCCGGAACGGATGCGGCCACATTGCGAGCGAGGCTTCGTCGTCGCGCAGAACCAGCACCGCTTCATGCGCCCCGACCT
This sequence comes from Variovorax sp., assembly GCA_965218415.1. Lineage (GTDB taxonomy): Bacteria > Pseudomonadota > Gammaproteobacteria > Burkholderiales > Burkholderiaceae_C > Variovorax. The sequence goes on along the minus strand of CBDCKT010000003.1, from coordinate 931,118 downwards.
GCTCGGCATCCGGCGCCGGCTTCCACGTCATCGTTCGCACGAACCCATGCTTTGGCAGATTGCCGCGCTCGGCGAATTGCGGCCACATGACCGGCGTGCCGGCCCGGATCGCGCTTTGGCCGTCGAAAACCGCTTTCGGGCTCAGATAGAGCCGCTCGATTCCGTCCGCCGTGACCCATGAAACAACCTGACCGCCTTGCAGCGAGAGGGTGCAGCGATCACCCCGCGGCAGCCCCAGTTCGAGCGCGGGTTGGCCATGGAATTCGATGGTTTGAAAGGGCATGCGCAATTGTAGGGAGGCGACACTTCAACCCGCATCCGCCAACGCATCCGCCCTCGCCTGCGCCGACGCGAAATCCAGATCGCCCGAATAGATCGCGCGGCCGCAAATCACGCCTTCGATGCCTTCGGCTTCGGAAGCGCAGAGCTGTTCGATATCGGCCATGCCCGCGAGGCCGCCCGATGCGATGACCGGGATGGTGAGCGCCTGCGCCAGCGCGACGGTCGCGGCAACGTTGATGCCCGAGAGCATGCCGTCGCGACCGATGTCGGTGTAGATGATCGATTCGACGCCATAGTCCTCGTACTTTTTGCCGAGATCGACCACTTCGTGGCCGGTCATCTTGCTCCAGCCGTCGGTGGCGACCTTGCCGTCTTTGGCGTCCAGGCCGACGATGATGTGACCGCCGAACGCGACGCAGGCTTCTTTCAGGAAGCCGGGGTTCTTGACCGCGGCGGTGCCGATGATCACGTAGCGCAAGCCATCGTCGACATAGCGCTCGATGGTGTCCAGATCGCGAATGCCGCCACCGAGCTGAACCGGAATTTCGTCGCCGACTTCGCGCAGGATCGCCTTGATCGCCGCATGGTTCTGCGGCAGGCCTGCAAAAGCGCCGTTCAAGTCGACCAAATGCAGCCGTCTCGCGCCTGCATCGAGCCATCTACGCGCCATCGCGGCGGGGTCTTCGCTGAAAACGGTCGATTGGTGCATATCGCCCTGCTTGAGGCGAACGCAGTGGCCGTCCTTCAAATCGATGGCGGGTATCAAAAGCATGATGCCGAGCTCAACAAAGCAAGTGATGAAAAAGGTTGGGGAATGCGCCGCAATGCCGCTTGACAGGCGATCGAAGGGCGATCGAATCGATCTCAGGGATTCCAGTGCAGGAAATTGCGGTAGAGCAAAAGGCCGTGCGCAGCGCTTTTTTCGGGATGAAACTGGGTCGCGAAAATATTATCGCGCGCCAGCGCCGCCGTGAAGCGCTGGCCGTAATCGGTTTCACCGACGCTGTGGCGCGGGTCTGACGGATGCGCGTAGAAGCTGTGCACGAAATAGAAATAGCTGCAGTCGGGCACGCCGGACCAGATGGCGTGCGGCTGGCTTTGAATGACTTCGTTCCAACCCATTTGCGGCACTTTGTAGCGGCTGCCGTCGGGTTGGTGCTGGCCTGCCAGTTCGAAGCGCAGTACTTCGCCTTCGATCAGACCGAGGCCGTCGGTCGGCCCTTCGGCGCTTTTTTCGAGCAGCATCTGCATGCCGACGCAGACACCGAACAGCGGCTTGCTCGCGGCGGCTTCGAGCACCGATTCGCGCAAGCCCGATTCGCGCAACTCGCGCATGCAATCGGGCATCGCGCCCTGACCGGGCAGCACGACCCGGGTCGCGCGCCGCACCTGGTCCGGGTCGGAGGTGACGAACACCTCGACACCGGACTGGTCGGCCGCATGCTGCACCGCTTGCGAAACCGAGCGCAAATTGCCCATGCCGTAGTCGACGACAGCGACACTATTTGCTATTGGATTCATAGCTGTCTGCGCACGAAGGGCGGGCGTTTCAGCCCTTTTTCCCTTGAATTTTCAGAGCGAACCCTTGGTCGACGGAACGACCCCTGCCGAGCGCGGATCGGGCTCGAGCGCCATGCGCAAGGCGCGCGCGAACGCCTTGAACACGGTCTCACACTGGTGGTGCGCGTTCACGCCCTTCAGGTTGTCGATGTGCAGCGTGACGCCGGCATGGTTCGCGAAGCCCTGAAAAAATTCGAAGGTCAGTTGGGTGTCGAAGCCGCCGATCATGCCGCTCGTGAATTGCACGTCCATCTCCAACCCCGGCCGACCCGAAAAATCGATCACCACACGCGACAGCGCCTCGTCGAGCGGCACATAGGCATGGCCGTAGCGGCGAATGCCCTTCTTGTCGCCGACGGCTTTGGCGACCGCCTGGCCGAGCGTGATGCCGACGTCTTCGACCGTGTGATGGCCGTCGATGTGCAGGTCGCCGTCGGCCTGGATGTCGAGGTCGAGCAGGCCATGCCGCGCGAGCTGATCGAGCATGTGGTCGAAAAAACCGATGCCGGTCGCGAGTTGCGACTGGCCACTGCCGTCGAGCGCGACCCTGACCGTGATCTTCGTCTCGGCGGTGTTGCGCGTGACTTCAGCGCGACGCGGTGCTGCGGCTTCGATGACTGCCGCGGGTGCCTTGGGAGTGTTCATAAGGATGCGTGGAGCCCGGCGAGCAGTTGCGTGTTCTCGTCGTGTGTGCCGACAGTGAGCCGCAGGCAGTTCGCGAGCAATGGGTGCATTTTAGAAACGTTCTTGACCAGCACCCCGTGCGACTTCAAGCCGTCGAAGGCGCGCGCCGCATCCGGCACGCGAATCAGGATCATGTTGGCGTCGCTCGGCCACTGCGTCACCTCGGGCATTTGCGCCAACGCGTCCGCCAGCCGCGCGCGTTCGGCGCGAATGTCCGCCGCCTGCGCCCTGAAAACATCGGCATGTTCGAGCGCGAACAGCGCGCATTCGCAATTGAGCACGCTGATGTTGTAGGGCGGTCGCAACTTGTCGACTTCGGCCACGAGCGCAGCCGGCCCCATCAGATAGCCGAGCCGCACGCCCGCGAGGCCGAACTTGCTCATCGTGCGCAGCAGCAATACGTGACTGTGTTGCGCGACGCGGTCGATGTAGCTTCTGGCGGCGAAAGGTTGATAGGCCTCGTCGATCACGACCAGGCCGCCCTGCTCGCCTTGCGCGACGACGATGCGTTCGATCACCGCGTCGTCCCACAGATTCGCCGTGGGGTTGTTCGGATAGGCGATGTAGACGATCGACGGCGTTTCCGCCTCGATCGCTTTCAACATCGCGGCTTCCTCGAGCTCGAAATCGGGCGTGAGCGGCACGCCGATGAAGCGCATGCCCTGCAACTTCGCGCTCATCGCGTACATCACGAAACCGGGCACCGGCGCAAGGATGACCGCGGGGTCGGCATCGGCCCCGTTCGCTGCAACGCCCGCCTTCGCAGGCACATCGCAGGCCATCGCGAGCAGCGAAATCAACTCGTCCGACCCATTGCCGAGCATCAATGCGAAGCCATCGGGCATGCCGGCGTGCTTTGCCAGCGCCTGCTTCAGATCGTCGCCGCGCGCGCCCGGGTAGCGATTCAGCGCCACGGCGCCGAGCCTCGCGCCGAGTTCGGCCTGCAATCCGGGTGCGAGTCGATGCGGGTTCTCCATCGCATCGAGCTTGATGAGGCCATGCGCATCCTGCACCGCATAGGCGGCCATGTTCTGCACGTCTTCGCGGATGCGTTTCATGGCCGGGATCTGTTTCAGCGCAAGGGTCATGGCACTACTGCGTGCAGCGAAAGCTGCTTTGCATGGCGGCCGACATGACCAATTGCACCGGCATATCGGCCTCGTAGAGATCGCGATTGCGGGTCAGCTCGCCCTGATACAGCGACCGGGCCATGACCGGCTCCAACTTTCGTCCCTGAACACAAAACGACGGCTTCGCACCGTCGCGCTGCTCGCCTTCGGCGGCTTCACGCAGGCCTTCCATCACGCCGACGAGGTAGTAGTTGGCATAGGTCGCGCCGTCTTTCTCGTCGTTTTCGAGTTTGCGCAGTTCGCGAATCGACATCGCCTGCGCAGCGCCCACCACGGCGAGGCAACCGAACAGCAGCAGCAAATTGCGGATCGAAATAAAAGCAGAGTAACTGCGAAAAGCGATAGTCATCGGAGCACGGGTCAGGATGGGGTCACATCATTTTTGCGCAGCCGAAGGCGCGCTGCTTCGGCATGCGCCTGAAGCCCTTCGCCTTCGGCCAGGGTCACAGCGATATGCCCGAGCACCTCGGCGCCGGCTTCGCTGACCTCGATCAGGCTCGAGCGCTTCTGAAAGTCGTAGACGCCCAGCGGCGACGAGAAGCGCGCGGTGCCGCTGGTCGGCAGCACATGGTTCGGGCCGGCGCAATAGTCGCCGAGGCTCTCGCTCGTATAGGCACCGAGAAAGATCGCGCCCGCATGCCTGAGCAACGGCTCCCAACGGTGCGGATCGCCGCTCGACACTTCGAGGTGTTCGGGCGCGATGCGGTTCGAGATCTCGCAGGCCTCTTCCATGCTGCGGGTGTGAATCAAGGCGCCGCGGCCGGCGAGCGACGCGGCGATGATGTCCCGCCGCGGCATCGCGGGCAACAAGCGATCCATCGCGGCCTGCACCGCATCGATGTACGCGAGGTCCGGGCAAAGCAGAATGCTCTGCGCCAACTCGTCGTGCTCGGCTTGCGAGAACAGATCCATCGCGACCCAGTCGGGCGGCGTCGTGCCGTCGGCGAGCACCAGAATCTCGCTCGGCCCGGCGATCATGTCGATGCCTACGGTGCCGAACACGCGGCGCTTGGCCGCGGCCACATAGGCGTTGCCGGGGCCGGTGATCTTGTCAACGGCCGGCACCGTCGCCGTGCCGTACGCCAGTGCCGCGATGGCCTGTGCGCCGCCCAGAGTGAAAGCGCGGGACACGCCGGCCACGTGCGCCGCGGCCAGCACCAGCGCGTTTTTCTCGCCGTTCGGCGTGGGCACCACCATCACGATCTCGCCGACACCCGCGACCTGCGCCGGAATCGCGTTCATCAATACGCTCGACGGATACGCTGCCTTGCCGCCCGGCACATAAATGCCGACCCGATCGAGCGGCGTCACTTTCTGGCCGAGCAAATTGCCGTCGGCATCGCGGTACCGCCAGCTTTCGCCGCAGGCCTTTTTTTGCGCCTCGTGATAGGTACGCACGCGCCCGGCAGCGGCTTCGAGCGCCGCGCGCTGCGAGGCCGGCAGATCGGCGAAAGCACTGGCCAGTTCGGCCGGATGCAGTTGGAGTTGCGCGACCGTCGCGGCCTTCATGCCATCGAAGCGCTCGGTATATTCGAGCAGCGCCGCATCGCCGCGTGCGCGAACCTCGGAAAGGATGTCAGCCACCCGCGACTCGATCGTCGCATCGGTGTCGGCCGCCCAATGCAGGCGCGCCTCGAATTCAGCATCAAAAGTGGCTGAAACCGTTGACAGACGTGCGCAGATAGCTACATTATTCATAGCAACTACCCTGCCGTATTTGCACGCGCAACAGCTTGCGCAAACGCATCGACGATCCGCCGGATCGGCTCGCGCTTGAGCTTCTGGGCGGCCTGATTCACCACCAGCCGCGCGCTGATGTCCATGATCTGCTCGACCTCCACCAGCTGATTGGCGCGCAAGGTGTTGCCGGTCGAAACGATGTCGACGATCGCATCGGCGAGACCCGTAAGCGGCGCGAGTTCCATGCTGCCGTAGAGCTTGATCAGATCGACATGGACGCCCTTGGCCGCGAAAAATTCGCGCGCGATCGCAACGAATTTGGTCGCGACTTTGAGCCGCGAGCCTTGCCGCACCGCGCGCGCATAGTCGAAATCGCTGCGCACCGCCACGCTCATGCGGCAGCGCGAAATACCCAGGTCGAGCGGCACGTACAAGCCCGCGTTGCCGTGCTCGAGCATCGTGTCGAGCCCGGTCACGCCGAGATCGGCGCCGCCCCACTGCACATAGGTCGGCACGTCGGAAGCACGCACCAGAACGACCCGCAGGTCGGCCTGGTTCGTCGCCAGAATCAGCTTGCGCGAGGTGTCGGGATCGTCGGTGACCTCGATGCCGGCCGCCGCCAGCATCGGCAGGGTTTCGTCGAAGATCCGGCCTTTGGACAGAGCCAACGTGATCACGATGGCGCTCCGGCTTTTTCCAGCGTGATCACGATGGCGCTCCGGTTTTTTCAAAGGTGATCACGCCGCACTGCTCCCGATGCGCTCGATATCGGCGCCGATGCCGCGCAACTTGGCTTCCATGCGGTCGTAGCCCCGATCCAGGTGATAGATGCGATCGACCAGCGTCTCGCCATCGGCGACCAGTCCGGCGATGACCAGGCCGGCCGAGGCGCGCAGGTCGGTTGCCATCACCGTCGCGCCCGACAACTGCGCGCCGCCCTCGGTGACCGCGACCTTGCCGTTGGTTTGAATGCGCGCGCCCAGCCGGCCCAGTTCGGCCACGTGCATATAGCGGTTCTCGAAGATGGTTTCTGTCACGGTCGATGCCCCTTGCGCGAGGCAGTTGAGGGTCATGAACTGGGCTTGCATGTCGGTCGGAAAACCGGGGTATTCGGTAGTGCGAAAGCTCTGGGCCTTCAACGTGCCGCCCAGCGCGCCGGGCGAGCGCACGCGCACGCCGCCCTCGACCGCCTGGGCGGTAACGCCGGCCTCGCGCAGTTTTTCGAGCACGGCTTCAAGGTGATCGGCGCGCGCATGGCGCAGCAGCACGTCGCCGCCCGCCGCGGCCACGGCGCAGAGAAAGGTGCCGGCTTCGATTCGGTCGGACACCACCCGATGCGTGCAGCCGTGCAGCGCTTCGACACCCTGCACATGGATGCGGCTGGTGCCGTGGCCTTCTATGTTCGCCCCCATCGCGATGAGCATCTCGGCCAAGTCGCCGATTTCGGGTTCTTGCGCCGCGTTTTCGAGCACCGTCTCGCCCTCGGCCAATGTCGCGGCCATCAGCAGGTTTTCGGTGCCGGTCACGGTGACCATGTCGGTCGTGATGCGCGCGCCTCTCAGCCGCTTGGCGCGGGCCACGATGTTGCCGTGCTCGAACGCGATGCTCGCGCCCATCGCCTGCAGGCCCTTCAAGTGCTGGTCGACCGGACGTGAGCCGATTTCGCAGCCGCCGGGCAGCGACACCGTGGCCTCTCCGAAGCGCGCCACCAGCGGACCCAGCACCAGAATCGACGCACGCATCAGCTTCATGAACTCGTAGGGCGCCTCGTGCGAGCGCAGATCACCAGCGTTGAGTTTGAGGCGCGAACGGGCCTCGTCCTCGAAGCTGCCGCGCGCGCCCATATGGTCGAGCAGGCGCAATGCGGTTTTCACGTCCTGCAAGCCCGGCACATTGGTCAAGGTGACCGGCTCGGCCGTGAGCAGACAGGCGAAGATTTCGGGCAGCGCAGCATTCTTGGCGCCGGAAATGACGACTTCGCCGCGCAACGGGCCGCCGCCGCGAATTAAGAGCTTGTCCATCGAGATTTGAAGGTTGAGCGGCGCTAGCCGCGAACAAAATATTCAGGCGACGCCGCAGGTCGAGGCAGCCCCGTAGCGCCGATAGCGCCCTATTTCGGCACGACCGCCCATTCGGCCGGCGTATAGGTCTTCATCGACAGCGCATGCACTTCGTCGGTGTGCATTTTCGCACCCAAGGTCGCATACACGCGCTGGTGCCGCACGATCGGGCGCTGGCGTTCGAATTCGTGCGACACGATGGTCGCAAACCAGTGCCGGCCGTCGCCTTCGAGCGCGATGTGCTCGCACGGCAGGCCGGCGGCAATGATGGTTTGGAGTTCTTCAGCGGTCATGGGTGTTCAAGAAAGCGGGAGCGGGCAGCCGAACGCGAAGGACGCGAAGGGGTCGCGAAGGACGCGAAAGGAAGCCAAAATTTATTGGATTTGCGCGAGGTGGCAGTTGCGAGCGAATTCGGGCGGTGTGCCGAGCGTCAGCCGCCGCAATTGAAGTCAATTTTGCTATCAAATAAATAGCTGTTAGCGCGCGCTCAGAAAGCGTTTCAGCCACTTTTTTCATACATTATTTTCTTGATTTCTTTCGCGCTCTTCGCGTCCTTCGCGTCCTTCGCGTTCGGCTGCCCGTATTCATCCTCTTAACTTGTACCCGATTCGCAGCAAATGCAGCGCGATCGCACTGACGACGATCCAGGCGCTGCCGACGATCGCGAGGCTGATCCACGGCGAGATGTCGCTGATGCCGAAAAAGCCGTAGCGAAAGCCGTCGATCATGTAGAAAAACGGATTCAAGTGGCTGGCCTTTTGCCAGAACGCGGGCAAGGAATTGATCGAATAGAAAACGCCCGACAAAAAGGTCATCGGCATGATGAGGAAATTCTGGAACGCCGCCATCTGGTCGAACTTTTCGGCCCAGAGCCCCGCGATCAGGCCCAAGGTGCCGAGCATCGCCGCGCCGAGAAACCCGAACACGATGATCCACAGCGGCGCAACGAAAGTCGGCTGCGCGAACAGCGCGGTCACCACGAGCACCCCGAGCCCGACCACGAGTCCGCGGATGACCGACGAGCCGACATAAGCCAGAAACCAGTGCCGGTGCGACAGCGGCGTTAGCAATAAGAACACCAGGTTGCCCATGATCTTGCTCTGGATGATCGACGACGAACTGTTGGCAAAGGAGTTCTGCAACACGCTCATCATGACGAGGCCGGGCACCAGAAACGCGGTGTACTTCACCGTGCCGTAGACCTTGACATGGCCTTCGAGCACATGGCCGAAGATCATCAGATACAAGAGCGCGGTGATGATCGGCGCGCCCACCGTCTGCGCGCCGACCTTCCAGAACCGCAGTGTTTCCTTGTAGAGCAGCGCGCGCCAGCCGGTGACGGCGATCAATGCAGTGCTCCGGACTGGGTGGTCTCGGGTCCGACGACTTCGAGCGGCGTCTGCTCGCCAGCCATCAGGTCGATAAAAACGTCTTCGAGATCGGCCTTGCGCATTTCGACGTCTTCCACGGTGAGGCCCGCCTGCCGGATGGTCGCCAGATGCTGCTCGACTTCGAGCGCGTCGAGTGCAGGCAACTGAACGATCCGGCCGGTCACGCGGGCCCGATCTGCGAGCGACGCCGGCAACGAGCCGTCGGTCTTGAAGCGCAACACGTTGCTCGCGGCGTTGCGCAGCAACGCGCTGGTGCGATCGAGTGCGATCACGCGGCCTTGCTTGAGCATCGCGATCCGGCCGCAAAGCGCTTCGGCTTCTTCGAGGTAATGCGTGGTCAGCAGCACCGTGCTGCCCTGCTTGTTGAGCGAAGCGATGAATTGCCACAAGGTCTGGCGCAGTTCGACGTCGACACCCGCGGTCGGTTCGTCGAGCACGATCACCGGCGGCTTGTGCACCAGCGCCTGCGCGACCAGCACCCGGCGCTTCATGCCGCCCGACAACTGGCGCGTGTTCGAGGTCGCCTTGTCGGCCAGGCCGAGGCGTTCGAGCAGTTCGTCGATCCAGGCGCCGTTGTTCTTGATGCCGAAATAGCCCGACTGAAAGCGCAATGCTTCTCGCACGGTAAAAAACGGGTCGAACACCAATTCTTGCGGCACCACGCCGAGTTGGCGCCGCGCCTCGGCGAAATCGGTTTGCACGTCGAAGCCATGCACCCGCACAACGCCGGCACTTGCCCGCGAAAGACCGGCGAGGATGCTGATGAGACTGGTTTTGCCCGCGCCGTTCGGACCGAGCAGGCCGAAGAATTCACCTGGCTCGATATCGAATGTCACCTGATCGAGCGCCTGCAGGCCGGGCTTGCCGCTGGCGCGTTGTTGACGGGTGGGAGGGTAGGTTTTGGAAACCGACTGGAACGAGATGGCGGGCATTGAGCCGGGTGATTTTACCGGGCCATTGCGGGCGCGAGAGAAATCGGACTACCGGACGCAGAGGAAGCACCAAAGTTACTCAGAAATCGCAAAAGAGCAGCCAAAAAATTCTTTTGTGTTCCTTCTGCGCCTTCTGCGAAACCTCTGCGACTTCTGCGTCCGGTAGTCCGTTTTCTGCTTTAAGGCGCTGCCGGCAGCAGTTCAGCCACGCCGTAAATTGAAGCCAGCTCGCGCAGCCTCGGCGGCAGGCCTTTGACGGCGAAGCCGCGGTCGAGCGCTTTGGCTTCGCGGCGGCATTCGAGCAGCACCGCCAGTGCAGACGAGTCGAACACATTGAGCGCACCGGCGTCCACGACAACTGCGGCCGAGCCATCGCCCGCTGCCAGAGATTGCTGCAGCACGCGCACGCAGGCGGGCGCCTCCTCGTGCGTCAGCTTCGCGGGCAGAACTAGCATCGGCGAGCGTTCGGTCTCAGGCAGATCAGAGCGATCAGAGCGATCAGCGCGATCAGCGTTTGGCGTTGCGCTGGTTTCGATCGATCAGGATCTTGATCAAACCATCGATGCCACCGCGGTTGATCTGCTCGGCGAACTGGCTGCGGTAGGTTTCGACCAGCCAGACGCCCAGCACGTTCAGGTTGTAGATTTTCCAGCCCGCCCCCGAGCCGGGTGTTTTTTCGAGCCGGTAATCGATCTGAACCGGGTCGCCGTTGCCGGTGACTTCGGTGCGCACCAGAACTTCCTTATCGTCGGCCGATCCGCGGAACGGCCTGACAGTTACTTTCTGGTCACTCACCTGGTCGAGAGCCCCGGCATAGGTGCGCACCAGCAACTGCTTGAATTGATCCTGCAATTGCTGTTTTTGCTCCGGCGTCGCCCTTCGCCAGGCCGGGCCAATGGCCGAAGCGGTCATGCGTTCGAAATCGACGTTCGGCATGATCTTGGTGTCGACCAGCTGCATGATCTTTCCGACGTCGCCCGCCTTGATCGATTTGTCGGCCTTGATGGTGTCGAGCACATCGCCCGAAAGCCGCTGAACCAGCGCATCGGGCGCCTCGTCGGCTGCATTGGCTGCAAGGCTGAACCCGGCAGCAGGCAGTGCGAGCGCCGCACAGGTCAGAAGCCGCGAGAAGAATCGTCGCTGCATAAACATCGTCATTTGAATTTCCCTTTTTGACTGTTCGATCCGCTCATGATCACCTGATCGTGTCAAGGCGATGCAAAGCGGACATGAATTTCAGGTAGCTGGTTTTTTTTGCAGGCGATGCGGCGCTGGGCGCCGCCGCTGCGAAGTCCTGCAAGGCCTTCACTCCTCCGGGTCGGGCGGCCTTCCGTCGTAGACCGCGTTGCGCCGGCGCTGCAGATAAGCGTCGCGGGTGAACGAATAGGGGTCGAGCGCGGCGTCGTCGATCAGCCGGCTCGCACGCAGCAATCCGGCGCGCAGGTCGATGATTCGCAGAAAGGAAAGGCCGATGACCGTGCCGGTGTCGTTGATGCCGGAAACCGGATCGCCGAGCCGATCGACCGGAAACGCGGCGGCGTCGCGAATGTCCGATGGGCCGAACAGCGGCAGCACCAGATAGGGCCCCGGAGGCACGCCCCAGCGGCCCAGGGTCTGGCCGAAGTCTTCGGGATGGCGATCGATTCCCGCATCCGTCGCCACGTCGAACAGCCCGCCGATGCCGAAAACCGTGTTGACGTTGAAACGCATGATGTTCTGCGCGCTGTCGCCGAACTTGAACTGCAAAAAGCTGTTGACCGCACTCCACACGTCGGCCAGATTTCCGAAGAAGTTGTTGACGCCTTCGCGCGCCAGGCGCGGCACCACCTTCACATAGGTTCGGGCGGTCGGCTTGAGCACCGCGTCGTCGACCACGTCGTTGAATTTCTGCACCTTTCGGTTGAAGGCCTCGAAGGGATCGGCCGGATTGCGATCGGGCCCGCCGGCACATCCGGAAATCAGGACAAAAGCAGCCAAAACGCCCGCTGTGCATGCGCGGCCAGCTATATTTTTCATAGCTTTGGTCGAAGTCGGAATGTTCACTTTTTATCGCCGTTGACTGGCGCGCCGCTTGACGCTGCGCCGGAAGACCCGCCCGAAGAGCCACCGGATGCAGCGCCCGCGCCACTGGATGCACCGCCCGATGTACCACCAGAGGCCCCGCCCGAAGCCCCGCCTGAAGAGTTCCCCGGCGCGCTGCCTTCTTCGGCCTTGCTGTACAGGAACTGGCCGATCAGGTTCTCGAGCACCACCGCCGACTGGGTCGAGCTGATCACGTCGCCGGCCTGCAGATTTTTCTCTTCTGCGCCGGGCTCGATGCCGATGTATTGCTCGCCGAGCAAACCGCTGGTCAAAATTTTGAGCGAGCTGTCTTTCGGAAAATTGAAGCGTTTGTCGAGCGACAGCTTGACGCTGGCCTGAAAGCGCTTGTCGTCGAACGCAATCGAATCGACCCGGCCGACCACCACGCCCGAGCTTTTGACTGCCGTTTGCGGCTTAAGCCCGCCGATGTTCTGAAACCGGGCCGTGACGTCGTAGGTCGGCTGGAAATTGAGGTTGAGCAAGTTGCCTGCCTTGAGCGCCAGAAACAACAGCGCCGCCACGCCGATGATGACGAAAAGACCAACCCAGATATCGATTGCGGATCGTCGCATGGGCGCAGCTCCTAAATTGAAAACATCATGGCCGTGAGCAAAAAGTCGAGCCCGAGCACCGCGAGCGACGCGACCACCACGGTACGCGTCGTGGCCCGCGAGACGCCGGCCGGCGTCGGCTGCGCTTCATATCCCTGCAACAGCGCGACGAACGTCACCGTCACGCCAAAAACCACACTCTTGATGAACCCGTTGCCGACGTCCGCCCAGACATCGACGCCGCTTTGCATCTGGCCCCAGAAGGCGCCGCTGTCGATGCCGAGCATCAGCACCCCGACCACATAGCCGCCGAGGATACCGACCGCGCTGAAAACAGCAGCGAGCAAGGGCATCGTGATCACGCCGGCCCAGAAGCGCGGCGCCAGAATCCGTTTGACCGGATCGATCGCGGTCATCTCCATGTAGCTGAGCACTTCGTCGCGCTTCATGATGCCGACTTCAGCTGTCAACGCCGTGCCGGCCCGGCCCGCGAAGAGGAGCGCCGCGACCACCGGGCCGAGTTCGCGAACCAGGCTGAGCGCCACCAGGAGCCCGAGCGCCTCGGTCGAGCCGTAGCGCTGCAATGTGTAGTAGCCCTGCAGCCCGAGCACGAAACCGACGAAGAGGCCCGACACCGCGATGATCAGCAGCGAATAGTTGCCGAGAAAATGAATCTGGTCGCGCACCAGGCTGAAACGACGCAGGCTGGTGGCCGCACAACCGACGAGGCGAACGAACAATCGGGCGCCGTGGCCCAGATCGGAGAGCTTCGTGCGCGTCGCGAAGCCGATGTCGGCCGGATTCCACCAACTCATCGGCCTGCTCCGCCGCTGGCGCCGAAATCTTCGTCGACGCTCGGGCCCGGGTAATGAAAATGAACCGGCCCGTCAGGCAAGGCGTTCACGAACTGGTGCACCAATTCGTTCTTGCTCTGGCGCACCTCGTCGGACGAGCCCTGCGCTGCGATGCCGCCATTGCCCAGAATGATCACGTGATCGGCAATCCTGAAGGTTTCATCGAGGTCATGAGAGACCACGATGCTGGTCAATCCGAGCGCGTCGTTCAACTGCCGGATCAACCGCGCCGCGGTGCCGAGCGCGATCGGGTCGAGGCCGGCGAAGGGCTCGTCATAAAGCACCAGATCGGGATCGAGGGCGATGGCCCTGGCGAGCGCCACGCGGCGGGCCATGCCGCCGGAAATTTCGCTCGGCATCAGCGTGCGCGCACCGCGCAGGCCCACCGCGCCGAGCTTCATGAGAACGATATCGCGCAACAGCGATTCGGAGATGTCCGTGTGCTCGCGCAGCGGAAACGCGACGTTCTCGAAGACATCGAGATCGTTGAACAGCGCGCCGAACTGGAACAACACGCCCATGCGCCGTCGCATTCGATAGAGGCCCTTGTCGTCGAGCGCGGCAACATCCTGGCCGTCGAAAAGTACCTCGCCGCTCTGGGCCCTGACCTGACCGCCAGCGAGCCGCAGCACAGTGGTTTTGCCGCCGCCCGAAGCACCCATCAAAGCCGTCACCTTGCCGCGCGGCACCGCGAACGAAACGTTTTCGAGAATGGCGCGCGCGCCATAGCCGAAAGTGACGTTCCTGAATTCGACGAGAGGAGATTCGGTGCTGTCCATCAAAGAGAAAGCCGGGCCACGAAAGGCGACCCGGCTCGGCGGTTGGGCTCGATGATAGTGGAAGGACGCTAACGCGGCAGATCGCTGAAACCCATCAAAAACTCGTCTACCGCTCTCGCGGCCTGGCGGCCCTCGCGAATCGCCCAGACCACCAGCGACTGGCCACGCCGCATATCGCCGGCAGCAAAAACCTTCGGCACGCTGGTCGCGTAGCCACCGACAAAATCGACCGTCGCTTTGGCGTTGCCGCGCGCGTCGCGCTCGACGCCGAATGCCTCGAGCACATTCGCGACCGGGCTCACGAAGCCCATCGCGAGCAGTACCAGGTCGGCTTTCAAAACGACTTCGCTGCCGGGCACTTCGACCATCTTGCCGTCCTTCCACTCCACGCGGACGGTCGTGAGGCCGGTGACCTTGCCTTTTTCGCCGACGAAGTCCTTGGTCGAGATCGCGAATTCGCGCTCGCAGCCTTCCTGGTGGCTGGAGCTGGTGCGCAGTTTGTAGGGCCAGTAGGGCCAGGTCATCGGCCGGTTCTCTTCCGCGGGCGGTTGCGGCATCAGCTCGAACTGGGTCACGCTCGTTGCGCCGTGCCGGTTGCTCGTGCCGACGCAATCCGAACCCGTGTCGCCGCCGCCGATCACGATCACGTTCTTGCCGCTCGCCATCGTCTGACGTTTGAGCTTGTCGCCGGCGTTGACCCGGTTTTGCTGCGGCAAAAATTCCATGGCGTAGTAGATGCCGTCCAGATCGCGGCCCGGCACCGGCAGGTCGCGCGATTGCTCGGCGCCGCCGGTGAGCAGCACCGCATCGAACTCCGCCTCGAGCTGCGCGGGCGTGACCGTCTCCCTCGCGAGATTGGTCACTTTCGAGCCCTTGCCGAGCGGCTCCTCGAACGCGCCGACCATCACGCCAGCGCGGAACTTCACGCCTTCGGCTTCCATCTGCGCAATTCGGCGGTCGATGTGCGACTTCTCCATCTTGAAGTCGGGAATGCCGTAGCGCAGCAAGCCGCCGATGCGGTCGTTCTTTTCGAACAAGGTCACGTCGTGGCCGGCGCGCGCGAGTTGCTGCGCGGCCGCCATGCCCGCCGGGCCCGAGCCGACCACCGCGACTTTCTTGCCGGTCTTGTGTTTGGGGGGCCGCGGCACGACCCAGCCTTCGGCCCAGGCGCGGTCGATGATCGCGTGCTCGATCGCCTTGATCGCTACCGGATCGTCGTTGACATTCAGAACGCAAGCCGCCTCGCACGGCGCGGGGCAAATGCGGCCGGTGAACTCGGGAAAGTTGTTCGTCGAGTCGAGCACCGCAAAGGCGTTCTTCCAATCGTCCTGATAAACCAGGTCGTTGAAATCCGGAATGATGTTGTTGACCGGGCAGCCGCTGTTGCAGAACGGCGTGCCGCAATCCATGCAGCGCGCGCCCTGGATTTTAACTTCGGCCTCGGGCAGCACGAGGACGAATTCCTTGTAATTTTTAATTCGCTCGCCGACCGGCGTGTAGCCCTCTTCGGCGCGTTCGTATTCCATGAAACCGGTGGTCTTGCCCATCTGTGGCCTTTCTTTTTGACGTCGCCTGGCAGTTTATTTTGCCGGTACCGCTATGTTATTAATAGCTGTCTGCGCTTGCGGGGCGGGCGCTGCAGCTACTTTTCTTTCAAATATCTCGGCAAGTGCGCGCTTGTATTCAGTTGGAAACACTTTGACGAACTTGCCGCGCGCGGTGGACCAGTGGTCGAGCAATTCACGCGCGCGGCGGCTACCCGTCCAGCGGTGGTGATCGGCCAGCAGCTTCTTCAAAGTCGCCTCGTCGGTCTGGCCCTGGTGCCAGATGTTGCGCTCGACGCTTGCGGTTTGTTCGGCCGTGGACAGCACCGGCTCCAGCCGCACCATCGAGGTGTTGCAGCGGCTCGCGAACTGGCCGTCTTCGTCGTACACATAAGCGATGCCCCCGCTCATGCCGGCGGCGAAATTGCGCCCGGTCTGGCCAAGCACGACCACCGTGCCGCCGGTCATGTACTCGCAACCATGGTCGCCGGTGCCTTCGACAACCGCGGTCGCGCCCGACAGCCGCACCGCGAAGCGCTCACCCGCGACGCCGCAGAAATAAGCTTCGCCCGTCGTCGCGCCATACATCACGGTGTTGCCGACGATCGTGTTGCGGGTTGCGTCGCCGCTGAAATCGAGGCTCTGGCGCACCACGATCCGCCCGCCCGACAGGCCCTTGCCGGTGTAGTCGTTGGCATCGCCGATCAAATAAAGCGTGATGCCGCGCGCGAGAAACGCGCCGAACGACTGACCGCCCGTGCCTTCGAGCTGGATATGGATCGTGTTGTCGGGCAGGCCTTCGGGATGGGCGCGCGTCAAGGTGCCCGACAGCTTGGTGCCGACCGTGCGATTGACGTTGCGCGCGACCTCGATGAACTGGACCCGCTCGCCTTTGTCGATCGCAGCGCGTGACTTCTCGATCAAGCGCGTATCGAGGTTATTCGCAATGCCGTGGTCCTGGTCTTCGACGTGGTGGCGCGGCACGTCGTCGGGCACCTTCGGCAGCGCGAACAGGCGGCTGAAATCGAGCCCGCTCGCTTTCCAGTGTTCGATGCCTTTTTTTGTGTCGAGCAAGTCGGCGCGGCCGATCATGTCGTCGAATTTGCGGATGCCCAGTTGCGCCATGATCTGGCGCACTTCCTCGGCGATGAAGAAGAAGAAGTTGACGACATGCTCGGGCTTGCCGGTGAACTTCTTGCGCAGCACCGGGTCTTGCGTCGCGACCCCCACCGGGCAAGTGTTCAGGTGGCACTTGCGCATCATGATGCAGCCCTCGACGATCAACGGCGCGGTGGCGAAGCCGAACTCGTCGGCGCCGAGCAAAGCGCCGATGGCCACATCGCGGCCGGTCTTCATCTGGCCGTCGGCCTGCACCCGCACCCGGCCACGCAATCGGTTCAAGACCAATGTCTGCTGGGTTTCGGCGAGGCCGATTTCCCACGGCCCGCCCGCATGCTTAATCGACGACCAGGGTGATGCGCCGGTGCCTCCGTCATGCCCCGCGATCACGATGTGGTCGCTCTTGCACTTCGTCACGCCCGCAGCCACCGTTCCAACGCCGACTTCGCTCACGAGTTTGGTGCTGATGCTCGCGTGCGGCGCGGCGTTCTTCAGGTCGTGAATGAGTTGCGCCAAATCCTCGATCGAATAGATGTCATGGTGCGGTGGCGGCGAAATCAGGCCGACTCCGGGCACCGAATAGCGCAACTGCCCGATGTATTCCGACACCTTGCCGCCGGGCAATTGGCCGCCCTCGCCGGGCTTCGCGCCCTGCGCCATCTTGATCTGGATCTGATCGGCAGACGCGAGGTATTCGGCCGTGACGCCGAAGCGGCCCGAGGCAACTTGCTTGATCCGCGAACGCAGCGAATCGCCGGGTTGCAAGGGCATGTCGACTTCGACATTCGCCTCGCCGATCACGCTTTTGAGCGTGTCGCCTTGCTTGATCGGAATGCCCTTCAGTTCGTTGCGATAACGCGCCGGATCTTCGCCGCCTTCGCCGGTGTTGCTCTTGCCGCCGATGCGGTTCATCGCGATCGCGAGCGTCGCATGCGCTTCGGTGCCGATCGAGCCGAGCGACATTGCGCCGGTTGCGAAGCGCTTGACGATCTCGGCCGCGGGCTCAACCTCGTCGACCGGAATCGCCTTGTTCGGATCGATCCTGAACTCGAACAAGCCGCGCAAGGTCATGTGGCGCCGGCCCTGGTCGTTGATGACCTGCGCATATTCCTTGTAGGTGCTCCAGCTATTGGCACGGGTCGAATGCTGCAGCTTGGCGATCGCATCGGGGGTCCACATATGCTCTTCGCCGCGGGTGCGCCAGGCGTATTCGCCGCCGGCGTCGAGCATGCTCGCGAGCACCGGGTCGTCGCCGAACGCCGCGCCGTGGGTGCGCAAGCCTTCCTCGGCGATTTCGAACACGCCGATGCCCTCGACCCGGCTCGCGGTGCCGGTGAAGTATTTGCCGACCACTTCGCTGTTCAAGCCCACCGCTTCGAACAACTGCGCGCCGCAGTAGCTCATGTAGGTGGACACACCCATTTTCGACATGATTTTGGACAGGCCCTTGCCGACCGCTTTGATGTAGTTGGCGATTGCTTTCTCGGGCGACAAATCACCCGGCAAACCCTTGTTCAGTTCGGCCAATGTCTCGAGCGCGAGGTACGGGTGCACCGCCTCGGCGCCATAACCCGCGAGCACCGCGAAGTGATGCACCTCGCGCGCACTGCCGGTTTCGACCACCAGGCCGGCGGTCGTGCGCAAGCCCTCGCGGACCAGATGCTGGTGAATCGCGCTCGACGCGAGCAGCGCCGGAATCGGCACCCGGATCGGACTCACCGCGCGGTCCGAGACGATCAGGATGTTGGCGCCGCCCTTGATCGCGTCGACCGCCTCGGCGCACAGCGAAGCGAGCTTGGCTTCGATACCTTCGCGGCCCCAGTCGACCGGATAAGTGATGTCGAGCGTCGCGCTCTTGAACTTGCCTTTGGTGTGCTCGCCGATCTCGCGCAGCTTGGCCATGCCGGCGAAGTCGAGAATCGGCTGCGCGACTTCGAGCCGCATCGGCGGATTGACCTGGTTGATGTCCAGCAGATTCGGCTTCGGGCCGATGAACGAAACAAGCGACATCACGATCGCCTCGCGGATCGGATCGATCGGCGGGTTCGTGACCTGCGCGAACATCTGGCGGAAGTAGTTGTAGAGCGACTTGTTCTTGTTCGACAGCACCGCAAGCGGCGAGTCGTTGCCCATCGAGCCGATGCCCTCTTCGCCGTTCTTCGCCATCGGCTGCATCAGGAACTTGATGTCTTCCTGGGTGTAGCCGAAAGCCTGCTGGCGGTCGAGCAAAGGCACACTGCTCGTGGGCCGCTCGTCATCGGGCGCGGCGACATTGTCGAGCTTGATGCGCAGGTTTTCGATCCACTGCTTGTAGGGCTTGGTGTTGACGACGTTGGCCTTGAGCTCGTCGTCGTCGATCATCCGGCCCTGCTCGAGGTCGATCAAAAACATCTTGCCGGGCTGGAGGCGCCATTTGCGAACGATCTTGTGTTCGGGAATCGGCAGCACGCCCGATTCGGACGCCATCACGACCAGATCGTCGTCGGTCACGCAATAGCGCGACGGCCGCAAGCCGTTGCGGTCGAGCGTGGCGCCGATCTGGCGGCCGTCGGTGAACACGATCGACGCCGGGCCGTCCCACGGCTCCATCATCGCGGCGTGGTATTCGTAGAACGCGCGGCGCCGCTCGTCCATGCCCGGATGCTGCTCCCACGGCTCGGGAATCATCATCATGATCGCCTGGCTGATCGGATAACCCGCCATCGTCATGAGTTCGAGGCAGTTGTCGAAAGTGGCGGTGTCGGACTGGCCCGGAAAAGTGATCGGATAGAGCTTTTGCAGATCGGGCCCGAGCACCGGCGACGCCATCACGCCCTCGCGCGCGCGCATCCAGTTGTAGTTGCCGCGCACCGTGTTGATTTCGCCGTTGTGCGCGACATAGCGGTAGGGATGCGCGAGCGGCCACTTGGGGAAGGTGTTGGTCGAAAAGCGCTGATGCACGAGGCCCAGTGCCGACACGCAGCGCTCGTCGGCCAGATCGCGGTAGTACTGACCGACCTGATCGGCCAGCAGCAAGCCCTTGTAGACCACGGTGCGACTCGACATGCTCGGAACGTAGTACTCCTTGCTGTGCGTGAGCGCGAGGTTCTGGATGTTGGCGCTGGCGGTTTTGCGAATCACATAAAGCTTGCGCTCCAGCGCGTCCTGCACGATCACGTCGGCGCCGCGGCCGATGAAAACCTGGCGCAGTACCGGCTCGGTCTTCTTTACCGCGGGCGACATCGGCATCTCGCGGTCGACCGGCACATCGCGCCAGCCGAGCAGCATCTGGCCCTCGGCCTTGATCGCGCGCTCCATCTCCTGCTCGCAAGCCATCCGCGACGCATGCTCCTTGGGCAGAAAGATCATGCCGACGCCGTATTCGCCGGCTGCGGGCAAGGTGACACCCTGCTTGCCCATTTCTTCGCGGTACAGCGCATCGGGAATCTGGATCAGGATGCCCGCACCGTCGCCCATCAGCTTGTCGGCGCCCACCGCGCCGCGATGGTCGATGTTCTCGAGAATCTTGAGTGCCTGGGTCACGATGTCGTGCCGCTTCTCGCCCTTGATATGCGCGACAAAGCCCAGCCCGCACGCGTCGTGCTCGTAGTCGGCCGCGTACAGCCCGTGTTCGGTCAAATAGTCAATTTCAGCAGCCGTCGTCATGGCGCGCTCCTTGGGCAACGGATGTGCAGTTTTTCACAGGGCTCCGAGCATAAAAGGTTGCATGAACAATGCCAAACCCTTTAATGGGGGTCAGATTCCAATTAATCGCAGGTTGAATTGTCTTTCTTTTAATTAGGGACATATTAAAATGATAGCGCCTTGCACACGTCCATCATGGATTTCAACCGATTTTTATTTAGATTTCGGCGTCCCAGGGTGCACCTTGAACGGCCTGCCGACCGGCGCTCTCGCCGCCCGCCGGCCGGTCGCGCGATGCAGGCTCTCGGCAAAATGCGCGTCGCCTGCGGCCCAGCCATGCAATGTGGCCTCGGTCAGATCATCACGGTCCGCCGCTGCGATGCCGGCGCGCACCATTTCGGAATAAGCGGCTTCTCGCGCAAACGGTGTGTTGGCTAGCGCCCACCACAACGGATGCGGCGTCAGCACCCGGTCGTTCGCGCGGCCCGAATAGTGCGCGTGGCTCGACCATGCAAACGCAGCCGCATCGGCCACCACGCCAGCGCGCACCGGGTTCAAGTCGATGTATGCCATGCAGGTCAGCAAGTAGCGGTCGCTTTGAATCAGGCTGGAGCGAAAGCGCCCTTCCCACAGCGTGCCGGTGCGGCCGTGCCGATCGTTGAAATAGCGCACGTACTGCCGCCCCACGGCCTGCATCCATCGCGAAAGGCCGTCGTCTTGCGCCGGCGTGGCGAGAACGTGGAAGTGGTTGTCCATCAACACATACGCATGCAGCGCAATGCCGACGGTCGCGCCATGCTCTGCGAGGAGATCGAGCATCTTGCGGCGATCCGCATCGTCCAGAAAGATCGGCTCGCGGTTGTTGCCGCGCTGGATCACATGGTGCGGCTGACCGGCGAGCGTGAGGCGGGGAAGACGGGCCATTGGGTTTGCGGCAGATGGTCGCCGATCGACTAGCGCCAACCGTATTAGAGCGTTTCCGCGGATCGAACGGCAGCGCATCCGCTTCGAAGGGCTCCGGAAGTGCGCTCCTTAAACGCCGGGCAAGCCTCTGATTGCCGATGAGGCATTGGCCTCGATCAGTTTGAACCGCGTCTCGCCGAGCGCCCCCAGGCCGAACTGGTCGAGCAGTTCGCCGAGCCGCGCCGCCGCGCTTGCTTTGCGCTGCCCAGTACGGCGCGCGATGATCAGTTCGTTTTTCAGACTGTGTTCCCAGCCGACCAGCTCGGTGACCGTGACCTGAAAGCCCTGAGCTTCGAGATAAAGACAGCGCAACACATTGGTCAGCTGGCTGCCGATTTCGCGCGTATGCAACGGATGGCGCCACAGCTCGGCCAAGGGTGTTCGCGAAAGCGCCAGCGCCTTGTTCTGGCGCAGGCTGGCGGCAACCTCGGCCTGACAACACGGCACGAGCACCATGAAGCGCGCATTCTTCGCCAAGCCGAACGCGATCGCGTCGTCGGTCGCGGTATCGCAGGCGTGCAGCGCGGTCACGATATCGATCTGCGCCGGCAGTTCGTTCGACACGGCAGATTCGGCCACCGTCAGATTCAGAAACGACATCCGGTCGAAGCCGAGCCGCGTTGCGAGTACGCGCGAACGCTCGACCAGTTCGGCGCGCGATTCGATCCCAAATACATGTCCGCCCGACCGCTGCTTGAAAAAGAGGTCGTAGACGATGAATCCCAGATACGACTTGCCCGCCCCATGGTCGGCCAATGTCGCGTTCGCGCCTTCGCCGGGCAGTTCGGCGAGCAGCTTTTCGATGAACTGGTAGAGATGCGCGACCTGCTTCAACTTGCGGCGCGAATCCTGATTGAGCCGGCCGTCGCGCGTGAGGATGTGCAGCTCCTGAAGCAGCGCGATCGACTGGCCGGGCCTGAGCACTTCATCCAACTCGCGCGCTGCGGCAATCGCTTTGGCGCCATCGGCGCGCGGACGTATGGTGGTGCTCATGATGGCAAATCCTCGCGCGTCGCTCCCGGCCCGACACCCAGCGCCGCCCAACCTGCGTGTCCGAGCGCCTTCATCGTTTCGATGTTGCGCTCGTAGATCGATGCGGTATCGGGAAACGCTGCCACGGCGCGCTCGACACTGACCTCGCGTAGCAGATGCAATGTCGGATACGGCGCGCGATTGGTTGCATTGCCGATGTCGTCGGCATCGGCGCCGGCGAACTGAAAGCGCGGATGAAAACTTGCGAGTTGCAGCGTGCCCTCGAAGCCAGCGCGTGCCAGCTGGCGCTCGGCACGCGCGGTGAAAGCGTTGAAATCCAGAAACTCGGGCAAGGCGTTTGGCGCTATCAAAAGTGTAGTGTCTCGCGCTGACGGGGAAAACGCTACGAGGGATTTTGCCTCTGAAATCAATTGCGCCATCAATGCGCTTTCATCGGCTTCGAGCCCCACCGCGAAGTGAATCTGGCCGCGCGCTTCGACGGCTGCGGCGAATGGGCACAGGCCCAAACCGATCACCGCAAGCGCGAGCCAGCGGCGCGTATCGCGCTCGGCGAGCGCAGCGCTGACAGGCAAGGATCGCTCGTTCATCCGAGCATCCGCCGCCCTGTCAACCGCTCGTGCTCGCGCGCTGCGAAACGGTCGGTCATGCCGGCCACGTAGTCGGCAACCACGCGATGCGCCTCGCCGCCCGATGCACGTTTGGTGAAATCGCTCTGCATCTGCGCCGGATCGTCCAGGTAGGCGTCGAACAGATCGCGCACCACGCGCTGCGCGTTGTTCGAGGTACTCATCACCTGCGGATGCCGATACAGCGAGTGCAGCAGGAACTGCTTGAGCTCGACCGATCGGCGGCCCATGTCGGCGCTGAACATGACGAGCCGGCCCACACCGCGCACCGCATCGGCATCCAGCGGCGCAGCATCGTCGATTGCGGCGCGGGTCGCGCCGATCACGTCGTAGACCTGCGCGCTGAGCATGCGGCGCAACGATTCGTACAGAAGGCGCCGGCCGGTCAGATGCGGGTGGTCGGCGAGCGCCGCGGCGCGATGTCGGGCAAACAGTTCGACTTCGGCCACGTCGTCGAGCGAGATCAGGCCCGAGCGCACGCCATCGTCGATGTCGTGCGCGTTGTAGGCGATCTCGTCGGCCAGGTTGCAAAGCTGCGCTTCGAGACTCGGCTGAGTGCGATCGATGAAGCGCTGCGCGACGCCGTTCGGCTCGCGCGCCTCGATTCGCTTGGCGTTGGCCAGCGAACAATGCTTCAGGATGCCCTCGCGGGTTTCGAAGCAGAGATTGAGGCCGTCGAAATCGGGATAGCGTAATTCGAGCGAATCGACCACGCGCAGGCTTTGCAGGTTGTGCTCGAAGCCGCCGTAAGCGCGCATGCATTCGTTGAGCGCGTCCTGCCCCGCATGGCCGAACGGCGTGTGGCCGAGGTCGTGCGCGAGCGCAATCGCTTCGACCAGATCTTCGTTGAGCCGCAAGGCGCGCGCAATCGACCGGCCAAGCTGCGCGACTTCCAGCGAATGGGTGAGCCGGGTGCGAAACAGGTCGCCTTCATGGTTCAAAAAAACCTGGGTTTTGTAGACGAGGCGCCGGAACGCGGTCGATTGAACAATGCGATCGCGGTCGCGCTGGTAATCGGTGCGGGTCTGCGCCGGTGGCTCGGCAAAGCGCCGGCCGCGCGATTGCGCCGGGTCGCTGGCGTAGGGTGCGAGCGTCACATTCTTAAGAAAAAAGTGGCTGAAACCCTTGCTGGACGTACGCAAACAGCTACTATTTTAATAGCAATCGATCCGAATGACCCGATCGAATTGGCCGCGCAATGAATGCAGCATGCACTCAGGGGGCGCTGCACTGCGCGATCACCTCGCACACCAGCGCATCGGGCGCGCCGCGAACCGCAGCACGACCCGGCGCTTCGACCACCACGAAGCGCATCTCGCTGGCCTCGGCCTTTTTGTCGACGCGCATCAGTTGGAGCCAGCGCTCGGCATTCACAGCGCCGAGCCTGGGTGCGGTCGTCGGCAAACCGGCCTTCGCGATCAACGCCGTGAGCCGCTCGACGAACGCCGCATCCACACCGCCGAGCCGTTCGGACAAGTTCGCCGCCATCACCATGCCGCAGCCGACGGCTTCGCCGTGCAGCCATTCACCGAAACCGAGCCCGGCCTCGATCGCGTGGCCGAAGGTGTGGCCGAAATTCAAAATCGCGCGCAGGCCCTGCTCTCGTTCGTCTTTGCCCACCACTTCGGCCTTGATCTCGCAACTGCGCCTCACCGCATAGGCGAGTGACGCCACATCGCAGGCGAGCAAGGCATCGACATTCGCTTCGATCCAGTCGAAAAACGCCATGTCGAAAATCGGGCCGTACTTGATGACCTCGGCCAGTCCCGCGCTCAATTCGCGCTGCGGCAAGGTGCGCAAGGTCGACAGATCGCACACCACCAACTGCGGCTGGTAGAACGCGCCGATCATGTTCTTGCAGAGCGGATGGTTGATGGCCGTTTTGCCGCCGACCGACGAATCGACCTGCGCGAGCAAGGTGGTCGGTACCTGCACGAACGGCACGCCGCGCATGTAGCTCGCCGCTGCAAAGCCGGTCATATCGCCGACCACGCCGCCGCCGAGCGCGAACAGCACGGTCTTGCGGTCGCATCCGCGTTCGAGCAAGGCATCGAAGATCAGGTTGAGCGTGGTCCAGTCCTTGTGCGCTTCGCCGTCGGGCAACACCAACTGGTGGATGGTGCGAAAGCGCTCGCCGAGCGCGGTAGCGAGCGCCTGTGCGTAGAGCGGCGCCACGGTACTGTTGCTGACGATCAGTGCCGTCGATGCGGCGGGTGCAGCGCCCGCGAGTTCGGCCCAGGTTCCACGTGACCCGAGCAGATCCTGCCCGATCCGGATCGGATAGCTGCGGTCGCCGAGTGAAATGTCGATGGTCTGGGTGGGGGGACGCGCTGGCATGCCCCGAGTTTAGGCCGCGTCCGATCCGCTCGAAGCCGTGCCGGGAGCGACCACGCCCGAGGCTTCGAGCTGCGACAGCACGCGCTGCGTCAATGCCGCGAGCGACGGTCGCCCGGTTTCGACGATGTCGTGAGCCGTCGCGCGGTAGAGCGGATCGCGCTCGGCATGCAGATCGCGCAGCCGCTGCATCGGGTCGGCCACCTGCAACAGCGGTCGTTTGGTGTCGTGGCGCAAGCGGCGGAAAAGATCGTCCGGCGTCGCGCACAGGTAGACGACATGAAAGCTGCTGCGCAGGCGTATCCGGTTGACCTCGCGCAGCACCGCACCGCCGCCCGTTGCGAGTACCGCGTTTGCGTTGGCTGAAAGGTCGTCGATCACCTGCTCCTCGAAATCGCGAAACCGCGCTTCGCCCTCACGCTCGAAAAACTCACGGATCGGGCAGCCAAGGCGCTCCTCGATGACGCGATCGGTGTCGGCGAAGTCGAGACGAAGACATTCCGCAAGGCGGCGTCCGATGGCTGACTTGCCGGAGCCTGGGAGGCCGACTAGGGCGATGGCAGCGAAGCGGTTCAAGATGGAATGGCCAGAAAAAGAGACGCCGCGCAGTCCTTGGGCAAGGCGCGCGGCGTTCAATTCAAATGTTCGGTTCAGGCCCGGATTCGTGGCCCGCCAACCCGGCTATCAATATGGCATCTGAAGAGCTACGCGCTTTGGATGGCTCCAAGTCTGTCAGTTTGCATTTGAGCAGCTTGTACTGCTGCCATAAGGCGGCCTGAGGAACGAACCGTTCTGTGCATCTTCTTCCGCCGGCCGAAGGATGTAGCGATAGGTTGCGGATCCCTCGCTGCCGGAAACACCAGCCGTGACCGTGATCTTGACCAACAACCACGTCGCTAGGTTTTGCGGATACTGAAGTTGAAGTTGCGCGAGTCCAGTGGCGTTTGTCCTGCTGCCACCCGGAAACCCGATCGCCACGTCTGACTGCCTCGGCGTCAGGAAGCCGTCGCCGTTCGTATCCTCGTTAATGGGTAACCCGTCGAGCACGCCGTTGCGATTTATGTCTTCGTTGATGCACCAAGTGTGCGGTACGCCACCGGCGTCATACGAGCCTTCGCTGTCGGTGCCCTTGGTTGCCGACGTAGGTGCTTTCCAATAGCCAAGAACATCCACCACAGCCGATAGCGGCACGTCGGCGGCATAGTTCCCAGCCGCATTCACTGCCTGAACTTCAAACGACTTGATGTAGGAGATGCCACTCGCTGTTTTTGTGATCTTGTTATCGGTTCCAATCGTCAAATTCACCGGTGTCGAAGTTACCGTCAGCTTGGTTGTCACGCTGTTCGGGCAAGTTCCGGCAGCAAAGTCGTTCAAGTCGTAACACGCCCGGATCACGACACCGTCGTTAGGACTGCTGGTGGTCGCAGCGACATACGAAGTTTTTGCATTGCCCGTGGTATCGCTGTAGACCAGCGTCGAACCGGTGCTCAACGATTCGCCTGGCAGCGCGGTGCTAATGATGTCGAATCGAACCCGGACATTCGGCAAAGGTCTGTTAGCCGTCGTAATGAACAAGGCACGAACTTCAGACTGGTTGGTGTTGCTTCCAGCTGTATTCGACGCAACCACGACGGGATTCGCGATAGCGCTTGCCCCGGATACAGGGCCTACCGCAGGCGCGATCGTCCCGGCACCTGCCGTGAGCACCTGGAGATCGTAGTTTGCAGTAGCACCGGCGCTTTGCACCGAAATTGGGTAAATACCGTCTGCGGCAGGCGCCGCGAACGAAAAGCTTGCAACGCCTGCGGGACTCGTCGGCGTCGGCGGCAGTGAGACACCCGGAATCCCGCTGGCTGTCACATTGCTGCCGGCTACCGGTGCACCAGCCGAATCCTTGACCTGCACCGAGAAAGCGACTGGGGCACCGGGTGCAGGGATTGAAGGAACGGCTGCGGGCGTCAGCGCGATACCGGTCACGCTAAGAGAGCCCGTCTTCACGAGCGCGCCTGACGTCACTGTGTACTTGATCAGGCGATTGGACTTGTCACTGCCGATTGCAACCTTGCCCGTGAAAGTGCCATCTGCAGCGGTCGTCGTGCCCGTCCCAGGTGTGAAAATTCCGTTACTGTCGACCGCCACAGTCACCGGAACGCCAGCGACAACGTTACGCGCTCCGTCGAGCGCGGTGACTGTTAGCGATGCCATTTCAGCACCCGAGTTCGTCAGCACCGCTTTGTCGACGCCGACGATCAGATCGGCGGCAACAGGCGTTGGCGCTATCGGCGTGACGCCGCCGACGGGCAGCACCGTCGGCAAGCTCGGGCTACCGCCCCCGCCGCCGCAAGAAGCCAACACGCATGCACTCACAAGCGTCGCCAAAAATTTCCTGGTTCCCATCATCACATCCCTCGTCGGATTAAGTTCAATTAGCGCGCCGCGTTGCGGTCGGTGATCATCTTCGGCGTGATGAAGACCAGCAGTTCGGTCTTGTTCGCCGTGCGATTGCGGGTGCGGAACAGCGCCCCCGCCACCGGGATTTCGCCCAGCACCGGAATGCGCGATTCGTCGTTGCTTTCGGTGAGCTCGAAAATGCCGCCGATCACGACGGTGCCGCCGTTTTCGACCAGCACTTCGGTCTGCACATGCTTGGTGTTGATCGCGAAGCCGGCTGTAGTCTGCTGGCCGACGGTGTCCTTGTTCACGTCGAGCGTGAGGATGATGTTGCCTTCGGGCGTGATCTGCGGCGTGACTTCGAGCTTGAGGTTCGCCTTGCGGAACGCGATCGACGTGGCGCCGCTGGATGTCGCCACCTGATAGGGCAGCTCGGTGCCTTGCTCGATGAGCGCTTTGGTCTGGTCTGCCGTGACCACCCGCGGGCTGGAGACGACCCGGCCTTTGCCGTCGGCTTCGAGCGCGGAGATCTCGAGGTTCAGGATGCGCGACAGGCTCGAATTGAACAGCGAAATCGCGAAGGCGCCGGGTGCCGCGCCGCTTTGCGAGGTCGCCGGCAGATTCACGAAATTGCTGTTCGTGAAGCTCGTGGTCGAGGACGGCAGGTTGACAAACGAGCCGTTGGACACCGCATTGGGCGCCACCACGGGATTGGCGCCGATCGTGCTGCGCGTGTTGATGATGCCGCCGCCGAGCTTGACGCCGAGCGATTTACCGAAGGTGTCGGTCGCTTCGACGATCCGCGCTTCGATGAGCACCTGACGCACCGGAATGTCGAGCTTCTGAATCAGCTCGGCCACCTGGGCCAGCCGCGACGGAATATCCGAGACGAACAGCTGGTTCGTGCGGGCCTCCGCGATCACGCTGCCGCGCGGACTCAGGATGCGGGTCGCGTTGGCGCCGCCGGCACCACCGCCGCCGCCAGAGCCGCCGCCCGTGAGCCCTTCGGCGATGATCGGTGCCTTGGTGTAGTTGAGCTGGAACGAACGGGTTTGCAGCGGTTCCAGGTTCGCGATGGCCTGCTGAGCTTCGAACTCCTGCTTTTCCTTGGCGTTGATCTCGTCTTTGGGTGCGATCCACAACACGTTGCCGTTCTTGCGCAAGCCGAGGTTCTTGGCTTGCATGATGATGTCCAGCGCCTGGTCCCAGGGAACGTCTTTCAACCGCAATGTCAAAGATCCGTTCACCGAGTCGGAGGTGACGATGTTGAAGTTGGTGAAATCGGCGATCACCTGGAGCAACGAGCGGATTTCGATGTTCTGGAAATTGAGCGAAAGCTTTTCACCGTTGTAGCCGGTGCCTTGCGTCAGCTTGGTCGCATCGACCTTGCGCGGACGCACTTCGACCACGAACTGGTTGTCGCTTTGATAGGCGCTGTGATCCCAGTCGCCGCGCGACTCGATGGTCATGCGCACCCGATCGCCCGACTGCTGCGTCGTCACGAGCTGAACCGGCGTGCCGAAATCGGCCACATCGAGCCGCCGACGCAAGCCCTCGGGCAAGGTCGATTTGGTGAATTCGACGACCAGGTTCTTGCCCTGCTGCTGCACATCGACGCCGACCTGGTTGTTCGGCAGATCGACAATCACGCGGCCGGTATTGCCCGCGCCGAGCCGGAAATCGACATCCCGAATCGGCAAGGTGTCGCTGTTGCGGTTTTCCGCGAAAACCGACGGCGTCGACGAAACCAGGGCCTGACTCACAGCGGGTTCCAGCGACACCAGCAGCGACTTGCCCTGAATGTCGGTCTTGTAGGTGGTCGCCTGCTTGAGGTTCAAGACGAGGCGGGTCCGGTCACCGGCCTGCACGACGTTGATCGACCGCAGATTGCCCTGATTGACTTCGATTGCCGAGCGCCCGATCGAGTTGACCGTGCCGGGAAAGTCGAGCGCAATCCGTGCCGGCGTCTGGATGGAGAAGCCGTTCGGCGCGGCAGACAGCGGCTGCGCCAGGTCGATGCGGATGACTTCGGCGCCCGACTGGGTCGAGCTGGTCACGTTTTCGATGGCATTTTGCGCCTGGGCGCCCAACGCTGCCGCGGTCGCGACGAATCCGATGCACAGCCCGCGCGCGCGCCTTGCGATGTTCTTGACGAGGAGG
This sequence comes from Variovorax sp., assembly GCA_965218415.1. Lineage (GTDB taxonomy): Bacteria > Pseudomonadota > Gammaproteobacteria > Burkholderiales > Burkholderiaceae_C > Variovorax. The sequence goes on along the minus strand of CBDCKT010000003.1, from coordinate 901,379 downwards.
TTCATTTCGCTTTCTCTTGCAGTTGCAGCGTGGCCATGCGTTCAACCCATTCGCCCGAGGCGTCTTGAACGATTTCGCGCAGGTCGAGTTCGGTTTCGGTGATCTTCGTGACCCGCCCGTAGTTCAGGCCCAGATGGTTGCCGACACGAACCTGGTAGAGCAACTTGTCGGCTGAAACCAGCGCGACCGGAACGCCCTTCTGGCTCAGCGTGCCGACCATGGCCATCGTGTCTAGCGGGAAGGCTTCGAGCGATTCCTTGCGGCGCGACAGTTCGGGCGCGATCAGCGCCGAATTGACCACCTGGTTGTTGTCGCGGCGCAGCGCCTGGGTCAACTTCTGGATGTTGAAGGGTTCGAAGGAACTTCCCTCGGTATAGGCCTGAGGCGTGAATTTCTTCGGCTCGGAAATCGGCGGCACAGTGGGCCGAACCTGCGCGCGTTGCTCGCTCATCCAGCGCTGCAGATCCTGTTTGTCCGAATCGGCGCAACCGCCGACGAGCAGGAAAACCGGCGTCAGCAGAAGCGTTACCCAGACGCGATGCATCGACATCAATGCGCGCGCGCTCATTTCTTGGCTCCCTGCGCCGCCTTGGCCTTGGCTTGCGCCTGCGACTGCTGCTCTTCTTCATCGAGGTAGCGGAAGGTCTTCGCAGTCGCTTCCATGGTCAGGCCGCCGTCTTTCTGCGGCGCGATCGAAAGGTTGTTGAGGGTGACGATGCGCGACAGATTGGCAATGTCGGCGGCGAACGAACCCATGTCGTGATAGCGGCCCGTCACCCGCAGAGCGATCGGTAGTTCGGCGTAGTAGTCCTTGACGGAAACCTGGCCGGGCCTGAACAGTTCGAACTGAAGGCTCCGGCCGAGTCCGGCCTGGTTGATATCCGACAACAAGGCATCCATTTCGGCCTTGCTCGGCAGTTGCTTCTCAAGCAGCGTGACGTATTGCTTGACCTGTTCACGCTGCTTCTTGAGCAAATCGAGGTTCGCAGCCTGCCCGACCTTTTTGACATAGTCGGCGCGCAGAACCGTTTCCTTGCCGCGCTCGGCCGTCAGTTCGTCGTTGGAGTTCGTGAGCCAGAAGAACCACAGCGCCACGACCACCGCGGCGGCAACGAGGATGAATAGCGCGAACCGCGGCAGCGGTGGCCACATCGAAGGGTCGTTGGGATTGAGTTCGCGAAACTGGTCGCCGGCCCTTTGAAAAGAATCGACCAGGTCGAATTTTCGTTTGTTGGATGCCATGACGCGCCTCTAGCCTTTGGCCGCAGCCGGAGCCGCCTTGTTCGCCGGGTTGGCTTTTTGCGCGTCGGTCGGACGCTTCAATTCGATCTTCATGGTGAAGTTGGCGACACGGCGCTGGTCGCGCGGGGTCAGGTTCACCGTGCCGGCCGTGATTTCGACGAGTTCAGGCTTTTCGAGCCACGGGCTGTTGTTACCCAGATTGCGCAACATCTCCGATACCCGCTCGTTGGATTGCGCGACGCCCTGAAGCGTGACGATCTGGTTGTCCTGTTTCATATTGGTGAGGTACACGCCATCCGGCAATTGCCGCACCAGTTCGTTGAGCAAGTGAACCGGAAGGTTGCGGTCGCCCTGCAGATCTTCGACCGCTTGTTGCCTCGCCCGCAGCGCTGCGATCTCGGTTTGCAGGGAGGAGATTTCCTTGATTTCGGTGTCGAGCTTGCTGATTTCGGCTTGCAGGAAGGTGTTCTTTCCCTGCTGATCGGTGATCTGGGCCTGGAACCAGATAAACGCGGCGCCGGCAATCAGGCCGCCAGCCAGGGCGGCAGCGCCGAGCGAAGCATAGAAGGCTTCGCGGCGACGCTTTCGTGCGGCTTCCCGGTGGGGAAGCAGGTTGATCAAAATCACTGCAGAAACCTCCGCATCGCCAATCCGCAAGAGGTGAGGTAGGAAGGCGCTTCGCGCCGAACCTTTTTCTCGCGGATGCCCGACGCCATCTCCATGCCCTCGAAAGGATTGACGAGCGTGCAGGCGAACGAGGTCTGCCGCGTCACCGCGTTGGCCAGACCCGGCAGCGACGCAGAGCCGCCTGCGAGAAGCACGTAGTCGACCCTGTTGTGCGGCGTGCTCGCAAAAAAGAACTGCAGCGCGCGCGCAATTTCCTGCGCAATGCTGGCAACGAACGGCTTGAGCACGCCCGAGCCGTAGTCTTCGGGAAGGTCGCCGCTGCGCTTCTTGCTTTCGGCTTCTTCGGCCGAAAAGCCGTACTGGCGCACGATCAACTGCGTCAATTGGGCGCCGCCGAATGCCTGGTCGCGGTCATACAGAACTTCCTGATTGCGCAAGACCTGCATGCTGGTCGTGAATGCGCCCACTTCGAACAACGCAACGACGGCATCGACGCCCTGCCCGGGCAGCTGGTCGATCAGGCGCGACGTCGCCAGGCGCGAAGCGTACGACTCCACGTCGAGCACCAGCGGTTTCAACCCGGCGGCTTCGGCCAGACCCTGCCGGTCCTGGACCTTTTCCTTGCGCGAGGCGGCGATCAAAACTTCGACGTCGCCGGAAGCACCTTTGCTTTCGCCCATGACACAAAAGTCAAGACTTACTTCGTCGAGCGAAAACGGAATGTATTGATTGGCTTCGGACTCGACCTGAATTTCGAGCTCCTGCTCGCTCAGGCCGCCCGGCAGCACGATCTTCTTGGTGATGACCGCCGACGCCGGCAACGCGAGCGCCACGTTTTTGGTACGGCTACCACTTTTACGGACGACGCGACGCACCGCTTCTGCAACTTCGTCGAATTTTTCGACGTTGCCGTCGGTAATCCAGCCGCGCTCGAGCGGCTCGATGGCGCATCGTTCGAGGATCAGCTTGCCCGATGAATCCTGCCCCAGTTCGACCAGCTTGACGCTGGATGAACTGACGTCCAGCCCGAGCATCGGCCCGGCCTGGCGGCGAAACAATGAACCCAATGAAGTCAAGGCGGTGCCCCAATCGCTTGTAACGTTTGGAAATATTTGCGTGTGACCGCATGCTAGCAGGAAGGCGTCCTACAAACCAAGCGCGGCGAGGCGCGCAAACGTGCGATCGTTGTCAAAAGTTCACGCAAACTTCGCAAAGCTGATGCGCAATTGCGACAGCCTCGTTTCCGACTGTCCGCGCGCGCCAGAGGGCGACTGCGAAAGCCGGCTTTTTGACGAAAGCGATGCGGCAGGAGCTGGCCGAGGCTTTTTATAATGCGTCTTCTAACCGCTCGCCCATGACCGACTCTTTTCGCCCACCCGGTCGTACTGGCCCATCCCGCTCGCCGCCACGCGGGCCGTCACGCGATTCGCGCCGGGGACCCGATCGGCAACCCGATCGACCGAAACGGACAGTCATCGGCTGGGTCATGCGAGTCCTGCTGTGGACGGGCGGCATTGCAGCGGCGGGGCTGGTGTCGATCCTGATCGTCGTCGCCGTCGGGCTGGCGGTCGCTTATCCTAATTTGCCCGAAGTATCGGCGCTCGCGGACTACCGACCCAAGCTGCCGCTTCGGATTTTTTCAGCCGATGGCGTCCAGATCGGCGAATTCGGCGAAGAGCGGCGCGACATGACGCCGATTTCGGCGATTCCCGATGTCATGAAGAACGCGGTGCTGGCGGCCGAAGATGCGCGGTTTTACGAGCATGGCGGCGTCGATTACCGGGGAATGCTGCGCGCGGGCCTCGCCAACCTCAACAAGATCAGGAGCCAGGGCGCGTCCACGATCACGATGCAGGTGGCGCGCAATGTCTACTTGAGTTCCGAGCGCACTTTCACGCGCAAGATTTACGAGGTACTGCTGACCTTCAAGCTCGAACGCGCGCTGACCAAGGATCAGATTCTCGAGATCTACCTGAACCAGATCTATCTGGGCAACCGGGCCTATGGTTTTGCAGCTGCTTCCGAGGGCTATTTCGGCAAACCGCTCAAGGACATCAGCATCGCCGAAGCCGCGATGCTGGCCGGCTTGCCCAAGGCACCGGGCACCAACAATCCGGTCAACAATCCGACCCGGGCACGGGCGCGTCAGCTCTACGTGATCGACCGGATGGTCGATGCGGGATTCATCAGTTCCGCGCAGGGCGCGGCAGCGCGCGAGGAAAAGTTGCATCTGCGCGAACGTCAGGACCAAATGCCAAACCGCCTGCATGCGGAATACGTCGCCGAAACCGCTCGCCAGCTGGTGTACGCCCAGTACGGCGACTCCACCTACACGCGGGGGCTCAAGGTCTACACCTCGATCAATTCGGCAGACCAGTCAGCCGCCTATACAGCCCTGCGCAAGGGCATCATGGATTACGAAAAGCGCCAGTACTACCGCGGGCCCGAAGAGTTCGTCGACCTGCCCAAGAGCGCGAACGAGCTCGACGATGCGATCGACGACGCGCTCAATGACCATCCCGACAACGGCGACCTGTTGGCGGCAGTCGTACTCAACGCGTCGCCGAAAGAAGTTCTCGCGCAACGCGCCAGCGGGGAACAGCTGCGCATTTCAGGCGATGGCCTGAAGCCCGTTCAAACTGGTCTTTCGGCCAAGGCCCAACCCAATATCAAAATCCGGCGCGGCGCGGTGATACGCGTCGTGAAGGGCGCGAAAGACGACTGGGAAATCACCCAGCTGCCTGAAGTGGAAGGCGCTTTCGTCGCGATGGATCCGCGCGACGGCGCTGTCCGGGCGCTGATCGGCGGCTTCGATTTCGACAAGAGCAAGTTCAACCATGTGACGCAAGCCTGGCGGCAGCCGGGTTCCAGCTTCAAGCCGTTCATTTATTCCGGCGCGCTCGAAAAGGGCTTTACGCCGGCGACCGTGATCAATGACGGGCCGTTGTTCTTCGGTGCCGGCGTGACCGGTGGCCAACCCTGGGAGCCCAAAAACTATGGCGGCGGCTTCGAAGGCCCGATGACGATGCGACGCGCGCTGCAGAAGTCCAAGAACATGGTCTCGATCCGCATCCTGCAATCGATCGGCACGCATTACGCGCAGGACTGGATCACCAACTTCGGCTTCGACCGCGACAAGCACGCACCCTACCTGCCGATGGCGCTCGGCTCCGGCTCGGTCACGCCGATGCAGCTCGCGGTGGGTTATTCGGTCTTTGCCAATGGCGGCTATCGTGTCAACCCGTCGCTCATCACACGCATCACCGACCATCGCGACAAGGTGCTGGTCGACAAGGAGCCGCCGCTGCGCAACGAAACCATCCGCGCGATTCCGCAGCGCAACGCTTTCATCATGGACACCTTGCTGCAAAGCGTCGTCAAGCACGGTACCGGCGTCAAGGCGTACCAGGCGCTCAAACGCGATGATCTGTACGGCAAGACAGGCACCACAAACGATTCGCTCGATGCCTGGTTCGCGGGCTTTCAGCCCACCGTGACGGCGATTGCCTGGATCGGGTACGACACACCGCGCAGCCTCGGCGACAAGGAAACCGGCGGCGGGCTCGCGTTGCCGATCTGGGTTTCCTACATGCAGCATGCGCTCAAAGGCGTTCCTGTTTCGGAACCGACCAAGCCGCCGGGCGTCACGAACATCGGCGGCGAATGGTATTACGACGAATTCGCGCCGGGTCGAGGCGTTGCCGCGCTCGGCGTCGAAGCGGCGCCACCGACGCCGGTCGAGGCGGCGCCCGGTGCGGACTCATTGCCCCCGGCGCAAGCGGCGCCACCGCGCGAAGAGCGCAGCCGGATCCTCGACTTTTTCCGCTGACCGCTTTCTATTCAGTCGGAGGCTAGCGAACACCTCGATCGGCCGCTGCCCGGCGGCAGGTCAAGACTTGAAGTCGAGCGGCTGCCCGGCCTGTGCGCTGGCATCGAGCGTCAGCTGCTCGAAAAACTCCCGCCCGGTTTTTGTATCGACCCACTTTTCGCCGTCGCTGCGGTAGTGATACCCGCCCGAGCGGGCCGCGAGCCATATTTCCTTGAGCGGCGGCTGGAGGTTGACGATCAACTGGCTTCCGCGCGCGAAACTCATCGTGATCATTCCGCCGACACGCTGATTGTCGATGTCGGCGTCGGTTTCGTCGTTGATTCGATCGCACGCGCGCTCGATCGACTCGAGCGCCGCCTCGGCGCGGTCCAGGTATTCGGAGTCGGTCATTACAATTTCGCGATGTTGAATCTGGATCAAATTCTAGTGAGTCGGTCTCACGAGGGTCGGTCGCCCGGGCGCGCTGTCCGCTCGGTCGGCGCGAGCATTGCGATCGTTCTTCTCGTCGGTTGCGGCCAGCGCGGGCCACTTTATCTTCCCACCGAGCCGGCTGCCGCCAATCGCGCGACCCTGCCGCAATCGCTGATACCGGGCTCCAGCGACAAAGCCAGGACTGATCCGAAGCCCGCGTCGCCTCCCCAGCCCGCCGCGTCACCTCCCCTTTTAGCGCCGGGGGCGCGACCATGACGCACGCGCTTGCTGGTCATCCGCATATCGCTTACCGGGACGGTCAACTGCAGGTCGAAGACGTCGCACTCGAGGCGCTGGCGAGCAAGTTCGGAACGCCGTTGTTCGTCTATTCCCGTCAATCGATGCAGGATGCGCTGGCCGCCTATCAGCGCGGTTTCGAAGGGCGGGACGCGTTGATCTGCTATGCGATGAAAGCGAATTCAGCGCTCGGCGTTCTGCGTTTTTTTGCCGAAGCCGGCTGCGGTTTCGACGTGGTGTCGGGCGGCGAACTCGCGCGTGCACTCGCGGTGGGCGCCGATCCGCAGAAGATCGTCTTCTCGGGTGTCGGCAAGACCCGGGCCGAAATGAAGCAGGCGCTCGGCGCCGGCATCGGCTGCTTCAACGTCGAAAGCCGTCATGAGCTCGACGTGCTCAACACGGTGGCACTGGCCGAGAAAAGGCGTGCGCCGATCAGCATCCGGATCAATCCCGACGTCGATCCCAAAACCCATCCCTACATCTCCACCGGCCTGCGCGATAACAAGTTCGGTGTGGCGCATGCCGATGCGCTCGAGGCCTATCGTCATGCCGCGAGTTTGCCTGGCCTGGAGGTGGTCGGCATCGATTGCCATATCGGCTCGCAAATTCTCGAAGCAGCGCCGTTCCTCGAAGCGATGGACCGCATGCTCGATTTGATCGTCGCGGTCGAGGCCGCGGGCATCGCGCTGCGCCATCTGGACTTCGGCGGCGGCCTCGGCGTCGACTACGGCGCGCCGAACCAGAGCGCATCGCCGCCGGCAGCCGACGCCTTGTGGCAGCAGCTTCTGGCGCGGATCGACGCGCGTGGTTTTTCGGATCGCAAGTTGATGATCGAGCCGGGCCGCTCGCTGGTCGGCAATGCCGGCGTCTGCGTCGCCGAAGTGCTCTATACCAAGGCGGGCGAAGACAAGAATTTCTGCATCATCGACGCCGCGATGAACGACCTGCCGCGGCCCGCGATGTACCAGGCCTTCCACCAGATCGTGCCGCTTGTGGAAAACAGGGATGGCGCGCCGACCACAGTGTTCGACGTGGTCGGTCCCGTCTGCGAGAGCGGCGACTGGATCGGTCGCGATCGCGCACTCGCGGTTCGCGCAGGCGACCGGGTCGCGGTGCTTTCGGCCGGCGCTTATTGCATGAGCATGGCGAGCAACTACAACACTCGGGGGCGGGCGGCCGAAGTACTCGTGGCTGGAGAGAAGGCACGACTGATTCGGCGCCGCGAAACCATCGACGATTTGCTCGAAGTCGAACAGCTCTGAAAAGCGCCTCGCCCTGATCCGGGCGTCGCGAACCAGTGCTAAATTGCGGCGCTTTGCTACAGTTTTTATAGCTGTGTGCGCATGACTGGCGTGCGTTGCAGCCTCTTTTTGCTTAAAGAGTTCCAGACCCGCCAGCACAGCAAGGCACCGATGATTGCGGCGTAGACGAACACCTCGTTGAAGTTGTTCTTGCCCGCGCGCATCCAGAAAAAATGCAGCAAGCCGAGCCCCGCGATCACATAGACCAGCTTGTGCAGCATTTGCCAGCGCTTCGCGCCGAGTGCTTTGATCGCGCGGTTGAACGAGGTCGCAGCCAGCGGTGTCAGCAGCAAAAACGCGCTGAAGCCGACCAGAATGAACGGTCGCTTGGCAATGTCCTTGGCGATATCGGCAACGACGAAATTCATGTCGAACCAGCTGTACGCGAGCAGGTGCCAGACCACGTAGAAGTAAGCGAACAAGCCCAGCATGCGGCGATAGCGTGCCAGTGCGTTCCACTTCGTCATGACTCGCAGCGGCGTCACCGCGAGCACGATGCAGACAAAGCGCAGCGTCCAGTCACCCGTCGCGCGGATCAGGTACTCGGCCGGATTGGCGCCGAGCCCGTCGGTGAAAGCGCCGTAGACGAGCCATGAAAAAGGCAGCAGGCACAGCAGAAAGACGAGCGGCTTCGTGGCCGGCTTCATGAGGAGCTTGTTCATCGAAGTGTCGAGCGAATGTCGTCGGCGCAGCCGCTTTAGAAGTTTTTCTTCAGATCCATGCCCGCGTAAAGCGAGGCGACCTGTTCTTCGTACCCGTTGAACATCAGTGTCTTGCGGCGCTTGGCGAACAGGCCGCCGCTTTCGCCGATCCGCCGCTCGGTCGCCTGACTCCAGCGCGGATGGTCGACATCCGGATTGACGTTCGAATAAAAACCGTACTCGTTCGCCGCTGCCTTGTTCCATGCAGTCGCAGGCTCTCTTTCGACGAAGCGGATCTTCACGATCGACTTCGCGCTCTTGAAGCCGTACTTCCACGGCACCACGATGCGCACCGGCGCGCCACTTTGATTGGGCAGCACTTCGCCGTACATGCCGAAGCCGAGCAAGGTGAGCGGATGCATGGCCTCGTCCATCCGCAAGCCTTCGACATAGGGCCAATCGAGGACTGCCGAGCCGACGAAGGGCATCGTTTTCGGATCGGCCAGGGTCACGAATTCGACGAATTTGGCATTGCCCTGCGGCTCGACCTTCTTGATGAGTTCGGACAACGAATAGCCGACCCACGGAATCACCATCGACCAGCCCTCGACGCAGCGCAACCGGTAGATGCGGTCCTCCTGCGCACTCAGTTTCAGCAGATCCTCGATACCGTACTTGCCAGGCTTCTTGACCAGGCCTTCGACCTCGACGCTCCAAGGGCGGGTCTTGAGCGTGTGCGCGTTTTTGGCCGGGTCGGCCTTGTCGGTACCGAACTCGTAGAAGTTGTTGTAGGTGGTCGCGTCTTTTTTGTCGGTGACTTTTTCGAGCGTTGTGGCGCCAGCAACTGCCGACTTGGCACCCGGCAACTTCGCGAGGGTGTCAGTCGCATCTGCTGCGAACGCTTCGCGGCCGGCCCAACCGGCCAGCGCCACGCCCGCAGCACCCGTCGCCAACAGCTTGAGCATGTCGCGGCGGCCTTCGCAGGCGGCACGCGCGGTAATCTCGCTGGAGCCGGGGTGGATAAATCCGTTGTCGCGCGAGCGAATCAGCATTTGTTGGTCCTTCGATAAGACAGAGGTTGCCGCAAGCATTCGTGGCAATACGCAATCAGGTTACGTGCCGGTTGTCGCCGCACAAGCGGCGGCGAATCTGTCACCGCCGCTTGGCGCATTTGTTCACGCCGATCCCGGCCGGCGATCGGTCGCTTTCGGGCGGCTTCGAGCTACAGCTCGCCGTAGCTGTGCAGCCCCGACAGAAACATATTGACGCCGAGAAACGCAAAGGTCGTCACCGCAAGCCCTGCCAGCGCCCACCAGGCCGCGACCGTGCCGCGCAACCCCTTGACCAGTCGCATGTGCAACCAGGCTGCATAGTTGAGCCAGACGATCAGCGCCCAGGTTTCCTTCGGGTCCCAGCTCCAGTAGCCGCCCCAGGCGTCGGCGGCCCACAGCGCGCCGAGCACGGTGGCGATCGTGAAGAACGCGAAGCCGACCGTGATCGACTTGTACATCACGTCGTCGAGCACTTCGAGCGAGGGCAGCCTCGAAGCGATCCGCTTGCGCCCGAGCAAAATCGCGAAGGCGATCAAAGCCGAAATCGCCGCGTACCCGACCCAATAACTGCCGCCCGAAGCCAGGCCGCGCGAGCGGAACGCCACCGGCACGAAGCACAGCGCCATGCCCAGAAGCCAGATCGGCGTGAGCTTGTACCAATGGGTCTCCGCTGCCTGCTGCTTGACCAGATAGGCAAACGCCACCATCGCCGCCAGCGAGAAGGTGCCGTAGCCGATGAAATTGGCCGGCACATGCAATTTCATCCACCAGCTTTGCAGGGCCGGCACGAGCGGCTGAATCTCCTGCGCGCCCTTCACCAGCGTGTACCAGAGCAGAAAGCCGACCGCCGCGCTGACGACCAGCATCACGAACGCACCCAGAGAACGGGTGCCGTAGTGCGACTCGAAGTAAAGATAGAACGCGGTGGTGATCCAGCTGAACAGCACGAAAACTTCGTACAGGTTGCTGACCGGAATGTGGCCGATATCGGGGCCGAGCAGATGGCTTTCGTACCAGCGCACCATCGTGCCGATCAATGCCATCGTGACCGCGGCCCAGGCGATGCGCGAACCGATCCGTTCCATCGTGTCGCCCTGGCGCCCGCCGAACAGGCCGAGCCAGTAGAACGCGGTGCTCATGAAGAAGAGCACGCTCATCCACAAAATCGCCGACTGGCTCGAAAGAAAGTATTTGAGCCAGAACACGGTTTCGGCCCGCCCCAAGTCGCCCTGATACGACGAGATGGCGAGCAGCGACGCCGCGGCGACGACGATCGCCAGAACCCGAAGCGGGCGCCAGAACCAGCCGAGCGAAATCATGGCGGGCACCACCGCGGCCAGGATCGTTTTCTCGTACACGTCCATCACGCCGCCGTAGCGCACAAAGGCGAACGCGGCGCCCGCGAGGACCAGCGCAGCGAATACCCAGTCGAACAGGTTGCGGCGCGAGCGCCACGACGGGTTCAAAGCGAGGCTTTCTACCCTTGGGGCGGTTTGAGTCGAATAGTTCATCACGCTTCCTTGTTGGGTTCGTCCGGCAGGCCCAGCAGCCGGTTCTTGAGCCGCGCGAATTCGCGGGCCATATCGAGGGTCTTGCGGTTGACCGACATTGCCATCGTGGCATCGCTGCCACGACCGTCGACGACGGGCGAGAGCCAGATCCAGAGTCGTCTTTCGCGAACGTACAGCATCGCGAATATGCCGGTGATCAGCAACAGGCAGCCAAGGTAGACCACTTTCTTGCCTGGCGCGCGCGCCACCTGAAATACGCTCGCCTGCACCTGCTTGAAATCGACCAGTTCCATCGCCACCGGCGCGGGGTAGAAATTCGCATCGCTGATCGCGAGCACCGCCTGGGTCAGAAAGGCCTGCGACTTCGCATCGGCTGTGAGCGGCGCCGCGCCGGCTTGCGCGCGACTCAGATTCATGAGCTCGAACAGCACCTCGTTCAATATGCGCACCAGCACCGCCCCGGTGCGCTCTCGCTCAACCTCGGGCACATTGCGCTCGAGAAAATTCGCGATCGCCTGCCAGCCGCCCGGGCGCCCGGCCTCGAGTCCGCCCGGGTCCGCAGCTGGCGTCGGCGGCGTCCCGTCTACCCCAGCGAACATCGCGAGCGCCCGACTCGCCGACTGCCCGAGCTGCTCGGTCATTTCGGCACGCGCTGGATCGGCGGCGCGCTTGACATAGCGCGCCACCGCATCGCCCCGCAGCTTCGGATCGCGCAGTGCAGCGCGCAACCGCAGAAAGCCGTCCATCGACGATTGCTCGTCGGCCGGCACGCGCAAATAACGCATTGCCTCTTCGGGCTTGTCGCGCACGCCGAGCAGGAACACCGGCGGCCCGTCGCCGGTGTCGACCGGCAGCATGTAGTTCTGGAATTCGCGCGCTTGGCCGGCCGCATCCCGCAACTTGTAATTGATGCTCGGGCCAATGTTGCGCAATGTCTTGGGCTTGTCGGTCTTGTTGGCGGCGCCGAAGCGCGATTCGAGGCTCTGGCGCAGATCGACTTTGCGCACGTCGACGCCGCTGCCCACTTTTGCGTCCGAATTGGCGCCCGGCTCGGCGCCGAAATTCTCGACGTTGATGACGCGCAGGCCGGTGTATTCGAGCGTGAGCTTGTCGGTACCGTTGCTGATTTGCGAACTGCTGCCGATCGTGCCCTCGACCTCGAACGGCTTCACGGCGCTGCCGATCGGCACCGCCCTGAGCTTGACCGTCGATCCGCCGTCGTCGAAGCTCGATTGGTAGATTTCGACGCCGTCGTAACTCGCCGGATGATTGACCTCGATCCGCTTCGCCACCGATTCACCAGTCTGCCGGTCGTGCAAAACGACTTCGCTCGCGAACAGCTTGGGCATGCCGGTCGAGTAGTAGCTGACGATGAATTGCTTCAATTCGATCGCGAAAGGCAGCTCCTGCAGCAGCACGCCGTCCGACTGGTTCAGGATCGCGACGCTGGCCCGCCCGCCTTCGGGGACCAGAATATTGCCGCGAAAGGTCGGATTCGTCGATGCGAGCCGGTGCTCGGGCGCCACGTCGGCAATCATGCCGCCGCCTTTGTAGATGCTCTTGTCGCCGAACCAGGTTTGGGCGCGCACGATCAGGTCGCCGTCGAGCAAGCCGCCCAGGCACACCAGCACGATGGCGCTGTGGGCCGCGATGTAGCCGAGCTTATGCGCGCCGCCCGCGCGCGCGGCCACCATCACGCCGTCATCGCGCGGCTGCAATTTGACTTTCCAGCCGCCCCCGGCGAGCAAACCGCCGATTCGCTCGGCCGCGGCCTGGGGTGGTTCGGCCAGCGTCGCCGCGGCGCGCTGGCCGAACGCGGCGAGGCTGCTGGCGCGAATGTTCTCCTTGAAAGTGCGCAAATCGATCACGATGCGCGGCGTCGTGCGGGCGACGCACAGCGAAGTGCTCACCACCAGGAACGCCAGGATCAGAAGGAACCACCAGGCGCTGTAAACCGAATCGAGCCCCGCAGCCCGAAACACAGCCGCCCAGAACGGCCCGAACTGGTTCACGTAGTTGCCGTAAGCCTCGTGCTGCTTGAGCACCGTGCCGATCACCGATGCGATGCAGATCACCGTCAGCAGCGAAATCGCAAAGCGCATCGACGACAGCAATTCCACTGCCGTGCGCAGTGCGCGCGGTCCGTGGTGAAGGCGCATGCCGTGGGTGGAAACCGAAACCGACACGATCAGTGAGCTGGACGCAAAGCGGGTGGGGGATAAAAATGACGAAGGGCGGGCCGTCCTGCCGGATCGGCCCGCCCTTGATAGGGTCTTTTGGCGGCGTTTGGTTCAGCGACGAGGCGTCGAATCAACGCAATCCGGCGACAAAGTCTGCAACAGCTTTGATCTCGCCGTCGTTCAGCCGGGCAGCGACACCGTTCATGACCGGGTTGTTGGTGCGCTTCTTGTCGCGAAAGGCAGTGAGTTGCGCCGCGACATATTCGGCATGCTGGCCGCCCAATCGCGGGTACTGGGCTGGAATACCGGCGCCGTTCGGGCTGTGGCAGCCCGCGCACGCCGGAACCGAGCGCTCGGCGATGCCGCCGCGCCAGATCTGCTCGCCGAGGGCCACCGTGTCCTTGTCCTTCGCGAAGCCGGGCTTGATCTCCTTGCCGGCCACGAACCAGGCAATGTTGCGCATATCGTCTTCGCTCAAGGCCGAGGCGTAGGTTTTCATGATCGCGTTCTTGCGCGCGCCCGACTTGAATTCCTTGAGCTGCTTGACGATGTAAGCCGGATGCTGCTCGGCCAGTTTCGGATTCGCCGCAATCGCCGAATTGCCGTCGGCGTTGTGGCAGGAAGCGCAGCTCTGGCTGTTGGGCGGCGTGGCGCCGAAAACTGCTTCGCCCTTGGCCGGATCGGGCTTGGCAGCCAGGGCGACCTTTTGCGCGGCCTCTGGCGGCTTGTCTGCGATCAGGGGCGTTTCGGTCGACTTTTCGGCGGCCGGAGCCGGCATGGCCGCCGCTTCTTCTTTCTTGGGTTCGTCTGCCGCCCAACCCGCGACAGCAATGGTGCCGAGCAGGGCTGCAACGATGCAATTGGCAATCAACTTCATGGCAACGTGGGACTGGAAAGAAGGAAGGAGAACCTGAAAACCGGCTGGGGCCGAGCACAGCTTAAAACCCGCGGATTCTACAATGGCGCTCCCTTTCAAAAGCCCCGAATGAATGCACCGCCGCGAGCCCCGGCTCGGATCGACAAAGCCGCCGGCCCGAATGGCGAAGCGGCGCTTGCGCGCACAGCGCTCGGCTGGCTGCACACCGCGCACTTCCTGACCAGCGCGCCGCGGCTCGAGCATTTGCCACCGGTCGGTCTGCCGGAAATCGCTTTTGTCGGCCGCTCGAATGCCGGCAAATCGACCGCGATCAACACGCTGACCCAGCAAAACCGGCTGGCTTTCGCATCCAAAACGCCGGGGCGCACCCAGCACATCAACTTGTTCGGCGTCGGCAAGCAGGGCATCGACGACGCGGTGCTCGCCGATTTGCCGGGTTACGGTTATGCCGCGGTGCCGCGCGAAGCCAAGCTGCGCTGGCAGCGCGTGATGGGCAGCTATCTGATGACCCGCGAAAGTCTCGTCGGCGTCGTGCTGCTGTGCGATCCGCGGCTCGGCCTGACCGAGCTTGACGACGTGCTGCTCGAAGTGATCCGGCCAAGAGTCGAGGCGGGCCTGAAGTTTCTGGTGCTGCTGACCAAGGCCGACAAGCTGTCGCGCGCCGAAGCCGCCAAGGTGCTGTCGATCGTGCGGCTTCAGGCTGGCGGTGGTGAAGTTCAGCTTTTTTCGGCATTGAAGCGCCAAGGTGTCGAAAACGCGGCCAGCGTGCTGTGGACCTGGATTCACGAAAGCGCCCCGGAAGTGAATGACGATATAGATCCGAGTGCACCCGAAACCGGACCATCATCGCAATTGTTAATTTAAGAAAAAAGTGGCTGAAACGCCCGCTGTACGTGCGCAAACAGCTATATATTTAATAGCATCCGACGCTCGTTAAAGCGACGTCGAAATCAACGGAGACCCACACCATGATCGAAACTTTCGAACGCCAGTTGCCCAACGGCACCACCTTGAGCTGCCGCGCCGCGGGTGACCCTGGCCGGCCGCTCGCCGTGTTCCTGCACGGGTTTCCGGAGGCCGCTTTCATCTGGGACGCCATGCTCGAGCACTTTTCCGAACCCGAGCACGGTGGCTTTCGCTGCGTCGCGCCGAATCTGCGCGGCTTCGAAAAGTCGAGCGCGCCCAAAGAGGTCGAAGCCTACAAGGCGCAGTCGATGATCCAGGACATCCAGCAATTGGTCGCGACCGAGAGCAACAGTGGCGAGATGGCATTGCTGGTCGCGCACGACTGGGGCGGCGCCTTTGCCTGGGGCTATGCGAATGCGTTTCCGGCCCAGGTCGGCAAGCTGGTCATCATCAATTCGCCGCATCCGGGCACCTTCTCGCGCGAATTGCGCGAAAACCCGGCGCAGCAAAAAGCCAGCGCCTACATGAATTTTCTGGCCCGGCCCGATGCCGAAGCGCTGCTCGCCGCGGACGACTTCAAACGCATGTGGCCGTTTTTCACGCTTATGGGCGCCGACAAGAAGGGCTGGTTGACCGGTGAAGTGAAGGACCAGTACCGCGCCGTCTGGAGCGCCGGCCTGACCGGCGCCTGCAACCTGTACCGCGTGACGCCGATGAAACCCGCTGTTCCAGGCCAGCAGCCATCCACCGACATTCCGGTGCTGCCCAAAGAACGGCTCACGGTCACGATGCCCACACTCGTGCTCTGGGCGCTGGACGACGACGCCCTGCTGCCCGGCTTGCTCGAAGGCCTCGAAGACTACGTGCCGAAGCTCGAAGTCAAGAAAGTTCCGAACGCGAGCCACTGGATCGTGCACGAGATGCCGGAGTTCGTGGCGGGCGAAATCGAGGGGTTTGTCGGGCGGGGGTGATCAAACGAAAACGGGGTCGGGCAGCGGAACGCGAAGGACGCGAAGGACGCGAAGGATTCGCGAAGGGCGCGAAAGAAGTCAAATAGAATTCGATGGAAAAAAGCCTGAAATGCACACTGGATGTGCGCAAACAGCTATCTAATTAATAGCGGTTCATGTGTTCGATATTTGCGGACTGTGGTCACGCGCCGCAGCCAATCCCGTCGCAAACGCCACTCGCCCCGAACAAACAAAAATTTGGTGTTTCTTTCGCGTCCTTCGCGAAACCTTCGCGTCCTTCGCGAAACCTTCGCGTCCTTCGCGTTCGGCTGCCCGATTTCTCAGCCCCCCGACCCGATGTCGCCGAATCAAACGCCGCCATAGACCGACTCTTCCCCCTCCGGCCGGGTCTTGAAGCGCCTGTGGACCCAGTAGTACTGCGAGGGCATGGTGTCGATCCAGCGGGCGAGGCGCTCGTTCATGAGGGCGGTGTCGGCCACCACGTCGTCGGTCGGGAAGTTCTGCCAGGCGGGCAGCACATGGATGTCGTAGCCGGTTTCGGTGAGCGTCGACAGCACCGGCACGACTTTGGCGCGGCCGAGCCGCGCGAAGCGCGACAGCGATGGCACGGTAGCCGCGGGCACACCATAGAACGGTACGAAGATCGACTCCTGCGGGCCGAAATTCATGTCCGGCAGCAAGTACAGCAAGCCGCCTTTGCGCAAGCCGCTCACGATCGCCTTGACACCCGCGGTGCGGTCGAACACCTGCACTTCGCCATGAAAGCGGGTTCTGCCGACTTCGAGCCAATCGTTGATCGCCGGGTTGCGCTGCGGCGTGAAGATCGAGGTCCAGGGCCTGCGCACCGCGATCGACAGCGCGGTGCCGCCCGCGTCCAACCCGCAAAAATGCGGCGCGAGAACGATCGTCGGCGTGTCGCCTTCGAACTCGGCGAGCGCGCCATGCAGATTCAGGCGCTTTTCGACCACCGCGCGCGGCGCATGCCAGAGCCAGCCGCGATCGAGAAACGCCTGCGACACATGAACGAAGGTTTCGCGCGCGATCCGGCGCCGCTCGGCAGCTGTTTTGTCGGGAAAGCACAGCGCCAGATTGGTGTCGACCACTTTGCGGCGCGACCGCGCGACCGTGTGCAGCAAGAGCCCCATGCCCTTGCCCAGCGACCGCACGGGGGCGAGCGGCAGGTGCGCGAGCGCGCGCATCAAACCGATGCTCAGCCAGGCCGACAGGTTCATCCGGCGATCATCCCTTTTGAGCGCTGCCAGTCAGCGCGCCGCCTCCGCGTGCGTTCGGCGCGCGCGGCGGATGCTGCAGGGTGTGCCGACAAGAGGCTCACGCAACCGCTGGCCCGTCGGCCGCAGGCACCGGATCGATGCGCGGCTGCTTGTAGCGGCCGTAGCCCCAGAGGTATTGACCGGGCAGGCGCCGTATGAGTCGTTCCACGCCCTGGTTCAACGCGGCGGCGGCGGCTTCGGGCGTCGCGTTGCGGTCGGCCAGCGCATCGGCTTCGAGCGGCTCGAAGCGAATCACATAGCCCGCGCCGCGCGGCAACCGTTCGCACACACCCATCAGGATCTGCGCGCCGGTTTGCTGCGCAAGCCGCGCCATCAAGGTCATGGTGTAAGCGGGCCGACCGAAAAACGGCGCCCAGACGCCCTGGCCTTGCGGCGGCACCTGATCGGGCAGCAAGCCGGTATGGCCGCCCGCGCGCAGCGCCCGGATCAACCCGCGGATGCCGGCAAGCGTGGTCGGCAACACCACGAAGCCCGACCGATCGCGCGAACCGGCCAACAGCGACTGCACCCAGGGCTGGCGCGCGGGCCGGAACAATGCGGTGAGCGGCCCGTATGCGGGCGAATAGCGCTCGGCAATGGCCTGGCCCAGCATTTCCCAACTGCCCAGATGCGGGGTGATTGTGATCACGCCCTTTTTTGCGGCGAGCGCCGCTTCGTAGAACTCGGCGCCCTCCCAGCGAACGACTTTGCCGAGCACGCTGGCACCGGGCGGGCGCAGCCACAGCCAGGGCAGCTCTGCCATCGCGGCACCCGCGGCACCGATCGCCGGTCGCGCCTGGGCAGACGTGAAGCCGGCGATTCTGGCGTTGGCGACGAAGCGCCTGCGGTAAGTCGGCGAAGCGAGCCAGACAGCCCACCCTGCCAGATAGCCCAGGGGATGCATCAAGGTGAGCGGCACACGGGCCATCCATCGAAACAAGGCAAGCATCGAAAACGGTCGGCAGATCGAACAAGGGCTTGCGCGTACAGCATTTCAGACGCCGAAGGCGCAACTCGAATAGAATTTTGATTGTCGCTGAGTTACAGAACTACTTGCAGGGCGACAAGGTACCCGAAGCGCAACGCGTTGCGCCCGAGGTGCAGGGCCGATGAGTGGCCCATCTGCTAAAGCGTTCGCCAGAGCCGAAAGGTTGGCAACGCGCCAACCAACTTGACGGAGCTCAATCTCATGGCGAACGACTTTCTCTTCACTTCCGAATCCGTATCCGAAGGCCACCCCGACAAGGTTGCCGATCAAATTTCGGATGCGATTCTCGACGCGATCTTCGAGCAGGACCCGCGCTCGCGGGTCGCTGCCGAAACATTGACCAACACCGGCCTCGTGGTGCTGGCCGGCGAAATCACGACCCAGGCCAACGTCGACTACATCCAGGTTGCGCGCGACACCATCAAGCGCATCGGCTACGACGACACCGATTACGGCATCGACTACAAGGGCTGCGCGGTGATGGTCTGCTACGACAAGCAGTCCAACGACATCGCCCAGGGCGTCGACCATGCGAGCGACGACCACCTGAACACCGGCGCCGGCGACCAGGGCCTGATGTTCGGCTACGCCTGCGACGAAACCGACGCGCTGATGCCCGCGCCGATTCACTACGCGCATCGTCTCGTCGAGCGCCAGGCGCAATTGCGCAAGAGCGGCAAGCTGCCGTTTTTGCGCCCCGACGCCAAGAGCCAGGTCACGATGCGCTATGTCGACGGCAAGCCGCACAGCATCGACACCGTGGTGCTTTCGACGCAGCACCATCCCGACCAGAGCCAGGACGCGAAAACGATGAAGCCCTCGTTCATCGAAGCGGTGATCGAGGAAATCATCAAGCCGGTCCTGCCCGACGAGTGGCTGAAAGACACCAAGTACCTTATCAACCCGACGGGCCGCTTCGTCGTCGGCGGCCCGCAGGGCGACTGCGGCCTGACAGGGCGCAAGATCATCGTCGATACCTATGGGGGCGCCTGCCCGCATGGCGGCGGCGCGTTCTCGGGCAAGGACCCGAGCAAGGTCGATCGCTCAGCCGCCTATGCCGCGCGCTACGTGGCGAAGAATATCGTCGCCGCCGGCCTCGCGCGGCAGTGCCAGATCCAGGTCGCGTATGCGATCGGCGTCGCCCGGCCGATGAACATCACGGTCTACACCGAAGGCACCGGCGTGATCTCCGACGAGCAGATCGCCGCTCTCGTGGCCGAACACTTCGACCTGCGCCCCAAAGGCATCGTCAACATGCTCGACCTGCTGCGGCCGATTTACTGCAAGACAGCCGCTTACGGGCATTTCGGGCGCGACGAGCCGGAGTTCAGCTGGGAGCGGACCGACAAGACCGATCTGCTGCGGGCTGCGGCGGGCCGCTGAGCGTTGAAGCGCTCACGGGCAGTCGATTTGCCTTTGAGGTTCATGAATCAAAAAGCGGTCGAGTCGCCCGTGGATAGTGCGCAGACAGCTATTATTTTTATAGCATCACGAAATGCCGAACGAGCGGGCGCCGGCCAGTCGCGCGCTCCGGATCACACGCCTCAAAACTGATACGACGCGCCGACCCCCGCCGTCCAGTTGCGCCCCGGTGCGGGCTCGAAGTAGCGCGCGTTGCCTTCGTTGACGATCACGGAGCCCGCGTAGCGCCGGTCGAACAGGTTGTCGACGCGCGCGAAAGCGTTGAACGCCCAGCGCTCGAATCGCTTCGTGTAGCCCGCGTGCAAGGCGACGACAGCGTAGCCGGCGGCGTTGTCGGCATTGCGGTCGTTGACAGCGATCCGGCTCAGCGCGCGCAGTTCGGCGCCGGCATGAAAACCGTCGGGCGGCGCATAGCCGAAGGCCGCGAAGAAGGCCTGCTTGGCAATGCCCGGAATCCGGTTGCCGGCCGGAACGACTGTGCCTGTCGCGCAAGGCGCTGGCGAGCAGAACCCGTCGTTGAAGCGCGCGTCGAGCCAGGTGTAGGCAAGCTGGGTGCGCCAGTGGTTCACGCTTTCGTTCAGCCAGCTCAGCTCCAGACCGCGGCGCCGGGTCCGGCCGGCGTTCTGGTAGGTCGAGCGTCCGCCGGTATTGGTGTCGACGACGATTTCGTCGTTGGTGCGGGTCTGGAACAGCGCCGCGGTCGCCAATCCGCCGGCAACCCGGGCTTTGGCGCCGACTTCGATACTCACGTTGGTCGATGGCTGGAGCGCGAAATTGAGGCCGCCCTGCCCGTCGGGCCGGTATGACAGCTCGTTCAAGGTCGGCGTCTCGAAACCGCGTCCGGCCGATGCATAGAAATTCAGATCTTTGGTCGCGGCGAATCGCAGTGCCGCGACCGGGAGTGCCTTTCGGTATTTGGCGTTGCCGCTGTCGTCGCCGTTGCCCGGCGCGATGTAGCGATCGCGTGAATCGAAATGCACAGTGCTGTAGCGCAGCCCGGCCTCGAGTGACCAGCGGTCGGCCAGTTGCCAGCGGCCCTGCACGTACGGGTCGAGATTCCATACCGTGTTGCGCTCGTCGCGCCGCAAACGCCCCTGAACGCCGAGCACTTGTGCGGGTCCGGTGCCGATGAAGTTTTCGTAGCCGCGCCGCTGCTCGCGCAATTCGTCGTAGGCCAGGCCGGTGATGAGTTCGAACGGCCGGTCGGCCAACTGAGCTCGGTGCGTCCAGCGTGCGTCGATGCCCGCGTAGTTGCGCTTCAGATCGATCACGCCGCCCGACTGCTGCGGCGGGCGCTGTACCGCGGGCGGAATCGACTGGAACTGGGTGGTGCTCCGCTCGCCGCCATAGAGCGCGACGCGCAGATCGTTGTCGCGATCGACCCGCTTCTCGTATAGCAGGCCGAGTTGGGTCTGGTCGACGGTTTTGCGAGTGTCGTAACGGCTTGCGAGCGCGCCGTCGCGCGGGTTGGTTTCGAACTGCTCGCGCGTCAAACCGAGCGGATCGTCGGCCCGCAGATGCACGCTGTTGGCGATGATCGTGAGTTTGCTGTCGTCGCCGAGCTGCACGCCGAGTTTGGCGTTGGCGATGTCGCGCCGCGCGGCGCTGTGGTCGCGATAGCCATCGGTCGCGAAATGGCTCGCGCTCACGAGCCAGTCGAAGGCGCCGTTCGCGCCCGATGCTTTGGCGCTTGCGCGCCAGGTGCCGAAGCTTCCGCCCGCGAGCGAAAAATCGACCTTCGGCGGTCCTTCGCCGCTTTCCGTGAAGACCTGCACCACGCCGCCCGACGAATTGCCGTAAAGCGCCGAGAACGGCCCGCGCAAGACTTCGATCCTGTCCGCCGAGCCGATGTCGATGTTCGAGAGCTGGCCTTGCCCGTCGGGCAGCGTGGCTGGAATGCCGTCGATATAGAGCCGAACGCCGCGCACGCCGAAGCTGGAGCGCGCGCCGAAGCCGCGGATGGAGAGCTGCAAGTCCTGCGCATAGTTCTGCCGGTTCTGCACCTGCAATCCGGGGACAGCGGCCAGGCTTTCAGACAGGTTGACCTGCAGCCTGTCGTCGCCGAGCTGGCCCGCATCGATCAGATCGACCGATGCCGGAACCTCGAACGGCGGCGCCGCGCCGCGCGGGGTCGAGACTGTGACTTCGCGGAGTGTGCGTTGCGTTTGCCCGGTGAAATCGGGCGACGGAGACTGCGCCAGTGCCGGCAATGACACGGCGATCGGCAGCGCAGCAAGCGAGACCAGCGCGAAGCCGGCCGCAGCCGAAACGATGCGATTCAACGCCACGATGACATTTCCTTTTTTCTTTTGTTCGCGCGGCGCGAATCATCCCATCGAAACCGCGAAAGGACTGCGCGCGGCGCAGTCCTCCGGCACGGCTCAAGGCGGCTGAACCTGCACTTTGAGCGAAGAGAACCAGGCCGCGAGGTTGTCGATTTCATCGTCTTTGAGCGGCTTTGCCATCAACGTCATCACCTCGTGCTGTCGCTTGCCGTCCCGATAGGCGCGCAGCTGCTCGCTCAGGTAGAGGGCAGGCTGCCCGGCAAGATTGGGAGCGTCCGGCGTCACCGAGAGCCCCAACGGACCATGGCAGGCGGCGCACGCAATTGCCTTGGCCTTGCCTGCCGCCGCGTCGGCCGCGAGGGCCGGCGCGGCAAACAAGCTGGCCGTGAGCAGCGCCGTTGTCGCCGCTGCTAGCGTCCCTGAAGCGCGCCACATCACTGACGCTTGTACGTGACGCGATAGATCGCGCCGGCGTAGTCGTCGGAGATGAAGAGCGATCCGTCTTTTGCCACGGCCACATCGACAGGGCGTCCGGTGTATGTGCCCTGGTCGCTGAGCCAGCCGTCGGCGAACACTTCGGTCTTGTCGGCCGTGCCGTCTTCCTTGAGCGAAGTGAACAAAATTTGCGCGCCGACCGGCGTGGTGCGGTTCCACGAGCCATGCTGTGCCGAGAAAAATCCGCCCTGGTACTTGGCCGGAAACTGCTTGCCCGTGTAGAAGGCCAGCCCCAGATCGGCTGCGTGTGCGATGGTCTCCACCTGCGGCGGGACCGCGTCGGCAGGCAGCGGATCCTTGTCGTATCCGTCTTCGGTAATCCGGGTCTCGGCGACGACGTAGGGGTAGCCGAAGAACTGGCCGGCCTGGGTCGACCGGTTGATCTCGCCCTTGGGAATGTCGTCACCCATGCCGTCGGTCTGGTTGTCGGTAAACCAGAGCGACTTGTCTTTGGGGTTGAAGTCCATGCCGACCGAGTTGCGCACACCGGTGGCATAGACCTCGCGTTCGGTGCCGTCCTGCTTCATGCGCACAATGCCGCCGATGCCCCACTTTTTGTACAAGTCGAGCTTCGCGCGCGGTGGCACGTTGAAGGGCTGGCCGAGCGTGATGTAGAGCTTGTTGTCGGCGCCGATGCGGCAGATGCGGCCGCTGTGGTTGAACGATTCTTCCTCGGGCGGAATCAACTGGCCTTGCGGAACCACTTCGCCCACCGCGACATCGGCGCCTTCATAGAAGAACTCGGCCGCCGGAAAGGTCAGCACGCGGTTACTTTCGACCACGATCAAAAAGCCGTCCTTCGTCCAGCACACCGCGTTCGGGTTGCGGAACTTGAGCGAGGGCGCAAATTCCTTGACCTCTGTCGCGGTATCGCCGTTGTTGCGGTTGGTCACGGCCCAGACATTGGTCTTGCGGGTGCCGACGAACATCATGTTGGTGCTCGGCGCAACCGCGATCGAACGTGCATCGGGCACCACCGCATACAAATCGATCTGGAAGCCCTCTGGCAGCTTGACCTTCTTCAGGTTCTCGCGCAACAGATCGGCATTCTTGCCCTCCTGCCTGATCGACGGAATGTTCGGGTCGGTGCCCGAAACCTTCATTTGCTTGAGTTTGTCGATGTTGGCCTGGGCTTGTGCCGACGATGCGGCGCCCAGTGCGATGACTGCGCCCGCTACGCCAGCCGCGATGGCCGTCACGGCCGGGAATTTTTTGTTGCGCATTTCGATGTCTCCGTCTTGTTTGTGAAAGGGCCGCGCGCATCCTAAGACCGGCCAAGTGGCGAAGCAAGCATTCGCATCACTCGTACGAAAAAATGCTATCGAATTAGTAGCTGTCTGCGCACGCCTGCTGGGCGTTTCAGGCATTTTTTTCTTGAACTTTCTTCAGTATGCGACGGCGGTCCGCGAAGACGGCCGGCAGATGCTTGCGGCGCGGATTCAGCGCTGCTCCGATGCGGCCGGGCCTTGAAAAGCAAATAAATGGTCGTATGATTAGCACTCACTGAAGACGAGTGCTAACAGCGTTGCCGTCTCAGTCGAAGGGGTGCAAGTTTTCCAATGGCTTGCGCCGAATCCATCCAGTTTCTTATCCAGGAGATGCAATTGAAACTTCGTCCTTTGCACGATCGCGTGATCGTCAAACGTGTTGACAGCGAAACAAAGACCGCCTCAGGCATCGTCATTCCCGACAACGCCGCCGAAAAGCCCGATCAGGGCGAAGTGCTGGCCGTCGGCCCCGGCAAGAAAAACGACAAGGGCGAAATGGGCGCGATGAGCGTCAAGGTCGGTGACCGCGTCCTGTTCGGCAAGTACTCGGGCCAGACCGTCAAGGTCGACGGCGACGAACTACTCGTCATGAAGGAAGACGATTTGTTCGCTGTTGTTGAATCCAAATAATTTTGCGGGACAGGCCAGGCGGCGCGCGAAGCGCCCGACTGCTCTGTCCCCAACTGATTGATCAAACCCCAATTTTCAGGAGCCAAACATGGCAGCAAAAGATGTGATTTTCGGCGGCGAAGCCCGCTCGCGGATGGTCGAGGGTGTGAACATCCTGGCCAACGCAGTCAAAGTAACCCTCGGCCCCAAAGGCCGCAACGTGGTGCTCGAGCGTTCGTTCGGCGCGCCGACGGTGACCAAGGACGGCGTGTCGGTCGCCAAGGAAATCGAACTCAAGGACAAGCTGCAGAACATGGGCGCCCAGCTCGTGAAGGAAGTGGCCTCCAAGACCTCCGACGCCGCCGGCGACGGAACCACCACCGCGACGGTGCTGGCCCAGTCGATCGTGCGCGAAGGCTTCAAGTACGTGGCCGCGGGCATTAACCCGATGGATCTGAAGCGCGGCATCGACAAGGCCGTCGCGGCACTGGTCGAAGAGCTCAAGAAGGCCTCGAAAGCGACGACGACGAGCAAGGAAATCGCCCAGGTCGGATCGATTTCGGCCAACAGCGACGACACCATCGGCAAGCTGATCGCCGACGCGATGGACAAGGTCGGCAAGGAAGGCGTGATCACTGTCGAAGACGGCAAATCGCTCGACAGCGAGTTGGACGTCGTCGAAGGCATGCAGTTCGACCGCGGTTATCTGTCGCCCTACTTCATCAACAACCCCGAAAAGCAGTCGGCGATTCTCGAGAATCCATTCGTTCTGCTCTACGACAAGAAGATCAGCAACATCCGCGATCTGCTGCCGACCCTGGAACAGGTCGCCAAGTCGGGTCGCCCGCTGCTCATCATTGCCGAAGAAGTCGAAGGCGAAGCGCTCGCGACATTGGTCGTCAACACGATCCGCGGCATTCTGAAGGTCGTGGCTGTCAAGGCACCGGGCTTCGGTGACCGCCGCAAGGCCATGCTCGAAGACATCGCGACCTTGACCGGTGGCAAGGTGATCGCCGAGGAAGTCGGCCTGACGCTCGAGAAGGTCACCCTGGCTGATCTGGGTTCGGCGCAGCGCGTCGAAGTCGGCAAGGAAAACACCATCATCATCGACGGTGCCGGCGAGAGCAAAGACATCGAAGCGCGCGTCAAGCAGGTTCGGGTCCAGATCGAAGAAGCGACCAGTGACTACGACCGTGAAAAGCTGCAGGAGCGCGTGGCCAAGCTGGCCGGCGGCGTGGCGGTGATCAAGGTCGGCGCCGCGACCGAAGTCGAAATGAAAGAGAAAAAAGCCCGCGTCGAAGATGCGTTGCATGCGACCCGTGCCGCGGTCGAAGAAGGTGTCGTTGCTGGCGGTGGCGTGGCCTATTTGCGCGCCAAGCAGGCCATCGGCGACAAGCTCAAGGGCGACAACGCCGATCAGGACGCCGGCATCAAGCTCGTGATGCGCGCCATCGAGCAACCGCTGCGCGAGATCGTCAACAACGCCGGCGGCGAAGCCAGCGTGGTGGTCAACGCGGTGCTGGCCGGCAAGGGCAACTACGGCTTCGACGCGCAAAACGACGCTTACGGAGACATGCTCGAGCTCGGCATTCTGGACCCGACCAAAGTGACCCGTACCGCGCTTCAGAACGCGGCATCGGTCGCCTCGTTGCTGCTGACGACCGAAGCGATGGTCGCCGAAGCGCCGAAAGAAGAAGCCGGCGGCGGCATGGGCGGCATGCCGGACATGGGCGGGATGGGTGGAATGGGCGGCATGGGCATGTAAGCCTTTTGCCCGAAGAACTCTGTTCTTCGGGCAGTTGCTCAAACAGACAAAAAAGCCGGGCAAAGCCCGGCTTTTTTATTGGCCGCGCCGCTTTCGCGTTGCTTCGCGGCGCGCCTGCGCGCTTCGCGCTGGCTCAGTGATTTCAACGCAGGCTGAAGCTGAAAACGGCGCCTTTGCCGCTTTGCTGCAAAAGATGAATGTCGCTGTCGTGCAACTGCAGCATGCGCTTGACGATCATGAGGCCGAGGCCGCCGCTGCGGCCGCCGGTCGAAAAGAGCGGCCTTGTGAAAAGCGTGCTGCGTAAAGCACCGGGAATGCCGGGGCCGGTGTCGCTTATCTCGACTCGCACACCGCCGCCGCCCTTTCGACCCGAACTGTCGCTTTCGGCGCGACGCAATTGCACGACGATCTCGCCATGCTCGGGCGTGTGCCGGATCGCGTTGTCGATGAGGTTGGTCAGCACGCGTTCCATCATGCCGAGATCGGCCATGACGACGGGCAGGTCGGGCGCGATGTCGGCCACGAGCCTCTGTTGCCGCGCCTCGGCCGCGAGTTCGAATTTCTGAAACAAATCCTGCACGAGATCGGGCAGGGCGAAGCTTTCCTTGTCGGGCTTGACCACGCCGTATTCGAGCCGGGCGAGCTCGAACAGCTCCTGCGCCAGCCGGCTGACCTTGCGGCTTTGCGCCAATGCAATTTCCAGATAGCGCCGACGCTCCGTCGCATCGAGCACCTCGGATTTGACCAACAAAGTTTCCAGATAGCCATGCAGCGAGGTGAGCGGCGTGCGCAAATCGTGCGACAGGTTCGCGAACAGTTCACGCCGTTGCTGGTCTTGCGCGGTCAATGCGCTCCATTGGTCAGCGATTCGCCGCGCCATTTGCGAAAAAGCCTTGCCGAGCGCATCGATCTCCTGCCCGCCGCCGCTGCTCGCCCGGTCGAAAGCCCGAACTGCACCGTCGATCGATGCCACGCCGTCCCGCTCGAAGCGCCGCACCGCGGCCGTCAACTCGCGCAATGGCCGCGTGATCAGGCGAAACGCGGCCAGTCCCGCGAGCAAGCCGAACAGCGCCACCAGCGCGATCGCCCACAAAGTCGTGCGCAGCACGTCGCTGGCCGCCACGTTGGCCACGAGCGCGTCACGCGCCTCGCCCTGCAACACGACATAGATGTAGCCCGCGGGTCGGCCATCCGCTTCGAGTGGCGCGACACTGAACACCTTGCGTTGGCCGTTGCCACGTGGATCGTCGCCGAGGATCGGCAATGGCGCACCGGCGAGCAACCGGCGGACCGGCGCGACATCGATCCGGTCTTGCCGAACATGTCCGGGTGGCGCGGCCTGCGCCTCGATTAGTCCGTCGAGTCCGATCAGATAGACCTCGACGCTCGGGTTGACGACCATCAATTGCGTGAACAACGTGCGTACCGCGGCAGGATTGACGCCGCCGCGCTCCATCAGCGGCGCGCTGGCCGCGATATGCGCTGCGAGGCCGCTCGACAGGCGCTGGACGATTTCCTGCTCGCGCCTTTCGCTGGCGTGCATCTGCAACCAGGCCAGCGCGCCGCAGCAGGCGAGCAAAAGCAGCGCGAACACGAGCGAGAGTCGCTGCGAGAGCGTCGTGTCGCGCCACTTCATGACACGTCGCTCCCGTTGCCCGCTGTCTCGGCAGCGTCGGCGGAGAGCTTGTAGCCCCGCCCCCACACCGTGAGGATGTGGCGCGGCGAAGTGGAATCGGTTTCGATCTTGCTGCGCAACCGATTGATGTGGGTGTTGACGGTGTGTTCGTAGCCGTCGTGCTGGTAGCCCCAAACCTGGTTGAGCAACTCGAGCCGCGAAAAAACCTGTCCCGGATGACGCGCAAAAAAATACAGCAGATCGAATTCGCGCGGTGTCAGTTCGATCGGCCGCTGCGCGATGCGCGCTTCGCGCGCCACCGGGTCGACCTCCAGCGGCCCGACCACCAGACAACTCGATGCCATGCGCGCATTGCGCGCGAGCGCATCGCTACGCCGCAGCAGCGCTCGCACGCGCGCCACCAGTTCCAGCACCGAGAAAGGTTTCGCCAGATAGTCGTCGGCGCCCAGTTCGAGCCCCAGAATCCGGTGCACTTCGCTCGCGCGCGCGCTGGTGATGATGATCGGCGTGTAGCGCGTCATCGCGCGGGCGCGGCGGCAGATTTCGAGCCCGTCGATCCCCGGCAGCATCAAGTCGAGAACGATGGCATCCCATGCGCCTCGCTCGATCGCGTCGAGCCCGGCGTGGCCGTCGGCCGCATGCTCGACCGCATAGCCTTCGTCCTGCAGATGCAAACGCAACAGCTCGGCGATCGGGGCGTCGTCCTCGACGATGAGAACGCGTTTGCAGGACGGAGTAACCACGGTTTGTAGGAAAGAACGAGGACTCGATTGTCCCGCGATGCAAGCAATGCAATCGTCACGTTTTATTTAACTATCGGTGATGCTTCTGCGATCTCGCGCGCGCAAGAATGCAACATGCGCGATCGAACCGAAGTCGGCCATTCCAGCGAAGTCCGCCACGCCAGCGAATTCCGCGATCCCGGCGGTGACCGCCCGATCCATCCGCTGTGGATGCGGATCACGCACTGGCTGAACGCGTTCGCGGTACTGATCATGGTCGCGAGCGGCTGGCAAATCTATAACGCGTCGCCGATTTTTCCATTCCAGTTTCCGAAAGCGGTCACGCTCGGCGGCTGGCTTGCAGGCGGTATTCAGTGGCATTTCGCAGCGATGTGGCTGCTGGCCTTCAATGGCCTGGTCTACCTCGCATTCAACATCGCCAGCGGGCGGCTGTTCCGCAAATTCTTTCCTCTGTCGATCAAGGGCATCTGGCACGACGCGGTTTCTGCGTTGCGCGGCAAGCTCTCGCATGCGGACCCGCGTCGCTACAACTTCGTGCAGCGCCTGATTTATCTTTTCGTGATGCTCGACATCACGGTGATGGTCTTGTCGGGTTTGGTGCTGTGGAAGTCGGTTCAGTTTTCGTTCCTGCGCGAACTGCTCGGCGGCTACGAATTCGCGCGCCGGATCCATTTCTTCGGCATGTCTGCGCTGGTGGCGTTCGTCGTGCTGCATGTGGTGATGGTGGTGCTGGTGCCGCGCACCTTTCCGACCATGTTCATTGCGCGCCGGAGCAAATCCGCATGAGCGATCGCGCTTACCCAAAACTTGCTCGCGCCGACCGCGAGGCAGCGTTGTCGGAAGCCCGATCGCTCGTTCTGCGCCAGCTCGACGCGCCCGCACGGCGGCTGTTCATGCGCCGGTCGCTGACCCTGGGCGGGCTTTCGTTGCTTTCGGGCTGCAGCATTTCCGACAACAAAACCGTGGAAGCCGCGCTCTCGCGTATTTCGCGTTTCAACGACCGGGCGCAAGCCTGGTTGTTCGATCCGAACCAGCTCGCGCCTACTTATTCCGAGTCGATGATCACCCGGCCGTTTCCATTCAACGCCTTCTACGGCGAGGACGAAACGCCGGTCGTCAAGGAAGCGGGCTACAAGCTCGAACTCGGCGGGATGATCGCCGACAAGAAGAGCATCACGCTTGACGAGTTGCGCGCCATGCCGCAGCGCGACCAGATCACGCGGCACATTTGCGTCGAAGGCTGGAGCGCGATCGGCAAATGGGGTGGCGTGTTGTTCTCCGATTTCCTGAAGCGCGTCGGCGCCGATACCACAGCGAAATACGTCGGCTTTAAATGCGCCGACGATTACTACCAGAGCATCGACATGGCGACTGCTTTGCATCCGCAGACACTGTTGACATTGACCTGGGACGGCCAACCGTTGCCCACCAAATACGGCTTTCCGATGAAGCTGCGCATGCCGACCAAACTCGGCTACAAAAATCCGAAACTCATCACCGCGATGTTCGTGACCAACGACTATCCGGGCGGCTACTGGGAAGACCAGGGCTACAACTGGTTCGGGGGAAGCTGAGCCCGACGGCTCGGCGCCCCTGATCACGGGCTGCATTCAAATCGAAAGCACGCCCGTTTCTTTTTACTTCAACCGATTTTTTGAAAGACCCATCATGAACAAGATCACCGCTGCCCTCCTTGCCGCTGGTATGGCCATTGCCAGCGTCTCTGCCTTCGCCGCCGACGAGATGAAAAAAGATGACGCCATGAAAAAAGGCGACATGATGAAGAAAGACGACATGCACAAGGACGGCATGAAGAAAGACGAAATGCACAAAGATGGCATGAAGAAAGACGAGATGGCCAAGGACGGCATGAAGAAGGACGAAATGAAGAAGTAAGGCGGCTGGTTCTGTTCCGTGCGCCAGGCGCGCAGGTGTGACCCGACAGCAGCGCGTCAGCGGCTTCGCAGCAAGCCGGGCGCGCTATTTTTTTGATAGCTTTGTGCGCACGTCCAGTGGTCGTTTCAGGCACTTTTTGCTTGAAAACTCGGATCAGGCGGCAAATTGCGGCGCCAACGCCTGGTAGAGCGAGCGGAACCGCGTCAGTCGCCGGCGATGCGCATCGGACGCTGCCCGGTCGGGCTCGAAACGTTGGCGCAACGCGGGCCGCGTGCAAACCAAGTCGATGCTCCCGCCGTCGGCCAGCCAGGCCAGCCGCGCGGCGCCGAGCGCGCCGCCGGCTTCGCCACCCTCGCCGAGGGCGAGTGGCACTTCCAGAATGTCGGCCAGCAGTTGCGCCCACCAGAGGCTGCGCGCACCGCCGCCGACCAGCGCGAGGTCGCCAGTCGGCGTCTCGAGTGTGTCCAGGCCATCGCGCAAACCGAAGCTGACCCCTTCGACCACCGCGTACGCAATATCGGCCGGTCCGTGCGAATGGGTCAGTCCCGACAGCGCGCCCTGGGCTTGCGCGTTGTTGTGCGGCGAACGCTCGCCGGAGAGATAGGGCAAAAACAGCGGCGCACCTGCGCGCGCAGTGCGGTCCAGTGACGCTGCCGCAGCCAGCAGCGCGGCCTCGTCCTTGAAGCCAAAGCAGCGTACCGCCCAACTCACGGCGCTTGCAGCCGACAGCATCACCGACATCTGATGCCAGCGACCCGGCAGCGCATGGCAAAACGCATGCACCGCACTCGCCGGACTCGGTGCGAAGCGCGCACCGGCAACGAAGATCACGCCCGAGGTGCCGAGCGAGACGAAACCCTCGCCGGGCGCGACGATGCCCATACCGATCGCGCTCGCCGCGTTGTCGCCGGCGCCGCCCGCGATCGCCACCTTTGCGCCCATGCCCCATCGCGTGGCCAACTCGGGTCGCAGCACGGCAGACGCTTGGCTGCCTTCGACCAGCCGCGGCATGTGCGCGCGCGTGAGGCCGGTCGCTGCGAGCAGCTCATCGGACCAGTCGCGCGCGCCGACATCGAGCCACAGCGTGCCGGATGCGTCGGACATGTCGCTCACCGCCTCGCCGCTGAGCGCGAGACGCAGCCAATCTTTGGGCAGCAGCACGCGCGCCACTTTGGCAAACAACGCGGGCTCGTGCTCGCGCACCCAGAGCAGCTTGGGCGCCGTGAAGCCGGGCATCGCCAGATTGCCCGTGATTTCGGCGAGGCGCGGAACTGCCGCCGTCAGCGCCTCGCACTGCGGCGCGCTGCGGCCATCGTTCCAGAGGATCGCCGGTCGCAGCACCTCGTCCTTGTCGCCCAGCAAAACGGCGCCATGCATCTGGCCCGACAGCCCGATCGCGCGTACCGCGGCCAGCGCATCCGCGTGCGAGGCAAGCAGCGCGTCCATGACTTTCTCTAGCGCAGCAAACCAGTCGGCTGGCGCCTGCTCCGACCAGAGCAGCTTCGGCCGACTAACCACCAGCGGCGCCCGCGCGACGCCGACGATGCGGTGATCGCCCTGCAACAGCAATGCTTTCAGTTCGGACGTGCCGAGGTCGAGGCCCAGATACATGGAAAGGATTCTTTCAAGTAAAAAGTGGTTGAAACGCAGTCTGGACGTGCGCAGTCGGCTATACAAGTAATAGCAAATGCCAGTCCGTTCGCGATCGACGAACTACCCGGTAAGTCCGGTGATCGGCTCAAATGGCTTACTGGCTGCCGCCGAAGCGGCTGTCGGCCTGGCGCCGGAACTCGCTCGGCGTCATGCCCTTGATCTCGAGAAAACGGCGGTTGAAATTGGCCACATTGTTGAAGCCGACCTGATAGCAGATATCGGTCACGTAATGGTCGGTTTGCATCAGCAGGTGGCAGGCATTGTTGATGCGCACCCGGTTCACGAAGTCGGTGAAGCTGTTGCCGGTCGAGCGCCTGAAAAACCGGCTGAACCGGCTCTCGCTCATGTTGAGTTCGGCTGCCACATCGGCCATCGCGATCGGCTCGGCGACGTTGTCGGTGATGCGGTTGACGATCGCGTTGATCTGGTCGACTTCGGCCTCGGCAGCGGTGCTTTTCATCTGCACGCTCGACAGCAGCCGGTAGTCGGTGCAGACGACCAGATCGGCCAGATAGTCGCAAAACGCGGCGAGCCGGCGCAGGCCGTGGCTGGCCTTGACTTCTTTCCAGTGGCGTTCAGCGCGGTCAGACAAGCCAAAGAACTCGACGCCATGGCGTGCCCGCTCGAGCAACTGGCGAATCTCCGCCAGCTCGGGGATGGTCACGCCGACTTCTTCCATCGGCAGATCCCTGAACTGAATCACCAGATCGCGCTTGGCGACGCCGCCTTCGGGCGCGTCGAGCGAAATCCAGTTGTGCGGCAAGCGCGGGCCGCACAGCACCAGGTGGCCGGGCTGGAACGGGCCGATCCAGTCGCCGACGAAGGCCTTGCCCGAGGTGCCGGTGATCAGATGAAGTTCGAACTCGTCGTGGCAATGCCAGCGCGCCAACGGACTTGGAAAACCATGGTCGAGGCAGCGAATCCAGCCGACCTCTTCAAGCGCCTCGTAGCCGAGCGCCGGCGAGCGCGCGTAGTCGTGCTCGATTTCGGGTTGGCGTTGGCGCGGAACCGGGCGCGACCGGACGGATGACATGACAACTCGTGAAGGCTAGCTCATCACGCTGCCGCCATCGACATTGAGCGTTTGGGCCGTGATGTAGCGGGCGTCGTCGCTCGCGAGAAAGACCACCGCGCCGGCCATCTCCGCGGGCGAGCCCATGCGGCCGAGCGGCACGGCCAGGCCGACCTGGCGCTTTTTCTCACCGATCGCGAGCTTTTCGTACTTCGCAAACAAAGCATCGACCTCGGACCACATCGGCGTATCGACCACGCCGGGCGAGATCGCGTTGACCCGAATGCCATGCGGCGCCATCGCGAGTGCTGCGCTCTGGGTGTAGCTGATCACCGCCGCCTTGGTCGCGCAATAGTGCGCTACCAGCGCCTCGCCGCGGCGTCCGGCCTGCGAGGCCAGATTCACGACCGACGCGCCTTCGGTTTTCGTATCCACCATGTGCCGGAGCACCGCCCGCATCACGAAGAACATGCCTTTGACATTGACGGCGAACAGCTTGTCGAAAGACGCTTCGTCCGCGTCGAGCAATGGCGCCATGTCGAACACGGCGGCATTGTTGACCAGGGTATGAATCGCGCCGAACCGTGCGGTGGCGGAATCGAGCATGGTGCCGATCGCGGCCATGTCGGTGATATCGGCGCCGATATACGCGAGCGTCCCGCTGTTCGCGCTCATCAGCGCTCGCACTGCGTCGGCCGGTTGCGCGGCCCGATCGACGACGCTCAGGCGCGCGCCTTCGGCCATGCACGTCTGGGCGATTGCGAGTCCGATACCGCCGCCCGCGCCGGTCACGAGAACATGCCGCCCGGCGAGCCGGCCCTTGACGCTTTCATCTTTCATCGCGCACTCGATTCGGGTTGACAGCCGCGCGCCGGTCAGGCGGCGGCGCGCACAAAGGCTTCCACGCGCTCGCGAGCAAGCGTGAGCGCATCGACCAGGCGCGGATCGCCGGCCAGTTTTCCCCAGAGCGATGCGTTGCCGGCGAATGCTGCGACCGGATCGGGCGCATCGCAAATGGCATGCGCCACAGCCGAGTCCATGCTCTGGTCCTGATAGGTGTAGGCCAGTTCGCCGCGGTGCCAGCGCCCGAGGAATGCGAGGAACAGCGCTGGCAGCATCGCCACGCTGTCGGCGCTCTGGCCTGCGCCGATGCGCTCGTGCACCGTCGGCGCGATCATGCCGGGGATCTTCGAGAAACCGTCCATCGCCACACGTTGATTGGTGTCGCGGATCGCCGGATTGCCGAAGCGATCGAGCACCACGTCGCGGTACGCGGGCAAATCGACCGGACTCTTCGCGCCGGGCCGGTCGAGACAGGGAATGGCGTCGTCCGTCACGTAGTCATAAGCCATCTTGCGAATGGCCGGCGTGTGGGTGCCTTCATGAATGAAGGTGAGGCCGATCAATGTTCCGGCCCATGCGATGCAGCTGTGGGTCGCGTTGAGCAACCGGATCTTGGCTTCCTCATAGGGCTGAACCGATTCGACCATCTGAACGCCGACTTTTTCCCATTCGGGCCGACCTGCGATGAAGTCGTCTTCGATCACCCATTGGATGAAACTTTCGCCGCCGACCGGCGCTGCGTCGTCATTACCCGTCGCCTTTTTGACGCGCTCCTGCAACTCGGGCGGCGGGCGCGGCGTGATGCGGTCGACCATCGCGTTCGGGCAAGTGGTGTTCTTCGTGACCCAGTCCTTGAGCGACAGATCGCCCGCAAGCGCGATGAATTCGAGCAAGCCACCGCGAAAGCGCTCGCCGTTGTGGCGCAGGTTGTCGCAGTTTTGCAATGTGACCGGGCCTGCATCGGCATCGCGTCGCGCGCGCAGGACCGCGCACATGCCGCCGTAGATCGTGCTGCCGGGCTCACCGTTTTTCGCGCGTTCGAGGTCGGTTGCCAGATCGGGCAAAGACAGGTCGAGCTTGTCGTGCGGATCGAGGTAGTAGCCAGCTTCGGTCACGGTGAACGAAATGATCCGCGTCGCCGGATCGGCGCCGCGCGCAATCGCGGCGGCCAGGCCGGGCTCGAAAGGCAGCACTTCCTTGATCGACTCGATACGCCGGTAACGGTACTCGCCCGCGGGCGACACCGTCTCCAGCGTGTAGCTGCCGCCCTGGGCTTTCAGTGCCGCCATGACTTCGGGCATGTCAGGCCGCAAGTTGGCACCCGAAATCGACCAGCGCGTGTCGCCGGTGTCGATCAAATCCTGCAGATAGACCGCCTGATGCGCGCGATGAAACGAGCCAAGCCCCAGATGCAGGATCACGAATTCGGAAGCGGGTGGCGGCGCGGCGGCTGATGGGGTCTCGGGCATAGGGAAAAACTCTTCTCGACCCGTTGGTCAGGCGGCAACCGATTGGCCCTGGCCATTGAACACGTGCAGCACCGACGGGTCGAGCTCGACGCCGACTTCGTCGCCTTCTTCGAGCACCGTGCGATCGTTCTGGCGCGCGATCAGCGACACACCCTGCACATCGACATGGATCAGCGTGTCGTTGCCGAGCGCCTCGATCAAGCCGACCCGGCCCGGCACGCCGGCGCCATTGCCCGGATGCACGCGCAGTCCTTCGGGCCGAATGCCGAGGAAGCCGTCGGTCGGCAGCTTGCCTTGTGTCGCTTGCGAAAAACTCGGGATCGCGCTCGCCGGCACCATGTTCATCGACGGCATGCCGATGAATTGCGCGACGAAGCGGTTGGCGGGGTGGTCATAGAGCTCGAGTGGCGAGCCGACCTGTTCGATCAAACCGTCTCTCAAGACGACGACGCGGTCGGCCAATGTCATGGCTTCGACCTGATCGTGCGTCACATAAATGGTGGTCGCGCCCAGATCGACGTGCAGCTTGTGGATTTCGACCCGGGTGTTGCCGCGCAGCGCCGCATCGAGGTTCGACAAGGGCTCGTCGAACAGAAACACCTTGGGTGCACGCACGATCGCGCGCCCGATCGCGACGCGCTGGCGCTGCCCACCCGAGAGTTCCTTTGGCGTTCGCTCGAGGTACTGGGTGAGGTTCAGCGTCTTGGCCGCGTAATCGACCTTCTTCCTGATCTCGTCCTTCGGCTCGCCAGCGAGCTTGAGCGCGAACGACATGTTGTCGAAAACGCTCATATGCGGATAGAGCGCATAGCTCTGGAAGACCATCGCCAGGTCGCGCTTGCCGGAGGCCGTTTTTGTGATGTCCTTGCCGTCGAGCACCAGACTGCCGCTGGTGATTTGCTCGAGCCCGGCGATCAGCCGCAGCAAAGTCGATTTGCCGCAACCCGAGGGGCCGACGAAAACAATGAATTCACCCTGGTTGATGTCTAGATTGACGCCCTTGATGACGTGCGTCTGGTCGAAGCTCTTCTTGATGTCGTTGAGTTCGAGGTAGGCCATGTGCGTCTCCGATCTATTTCACTGCGCCGAAGGTCAGGCCTTCGACAAGTTGCTTTTGCGAGAACCAGCCGAACACCACGATCGGCGCGATCGCCATCAGCGAGGCGGCTGACAACTTGGCCCAGAAGAGGCCTTCCGGGCTCGAGTAGGAAGCGATCATGTTCGCCAGCGTGCCGGCCTTGGCCGAACTCAGGTTCAAGGCCCAGAACGCCTCGTTCCAGGCCAGTACCAGGCACAAAAGGCCGGTAGAGGCCAGACTGCCCAGCGCCAACGGCATCACAACGTACCTGAACTCTTTCCAGATGTTGGCGCCGTCCATGCGCGCAGCTTCGAGAATCTCCGGCGGAATGTCCTTGAAGCCCGTGTAGAGCATCCACACCATGATCGGCAAGTTCGACAGCATGAAGACGATGGTCAGCACCGTGAGCGAATCCAGCAGGCCGGCGCTTTGCGCCAGCACGTAGATCGGCACCAGGGCGCCCACGGCCGGCATCATCTTGGTCGAGAGCATCCACATCAAGATGTCTTTGGAGCGCTTGGTCCGAAAGAACGCCATCGAATAAGCTGCCGGCGCCGCAATTGCCAGGCCGATGATCGTGGAGAGCACGCTCGTGATCAATGAGTTACGCGCGTAAAGGAGGTAGTCGCTGCGCTGCTGCACCTCGCCGAAATTCTCCATCGTGGGTTCGAAAACGAACAGCGGCGGCACGTGGATCGCCTGCAGCTCGGTCTTGAACGAGGTCAGGAACAGCCAGCCGAGCGGAAAGAAAAGCAGCAGCGCCAGCGCCCAGGCAGCTACTGCGCGGACCGCGGTGACGAGAGGGTTCGCATCCATGGTGTCTCCTTCTTCAGTCCAGGTTCTTGCCGATGATGCGCATCAGGAAGATCGCAACGATGTTGGCCAGAACCACCGCGAACAAGGCGCCCGCCGATGCCGTGCCGACGTCGAAATTCAACAGCGCCTGCTTGAAGATCAAGTAGGTCAGGTTGGTGCTCGCGTTTCCGGGTCCACCGCTCGTGGTGATGTAGATCTCCGCGAAGATCGAGAGCAGGAAAATCATCTCGATCATGATGACCACCGCCATCGGCCTGGCGAGGTGCGGAATGGTCAGGTAGAAAAAGCGCTGAAACCCATTGGCGCCATCCATTCGCGCCGCCTCCATCTGCTCCCGGTCGAGCGACTGCAGCGAGGTGATGAAAATCAGGCATGCGAATGGCAACCACTGCCAGGCGACCATGATGATCACCGAGAGCAGCGGCCAATCCGTCATCCAGTCGACCGGCGTGAGTCCGAAGGTGCGCCACAAATCGGCCAGCACGCCGTAAATCGGATTCATCATCATGTGCTTCCACAGCAGTGCGTTGACTGCGGGCATGACGAAGAACGGCGAGATCAGCAGCACCCGCACGATCGCTCGGCCGGGGAACGGATCGTTGATCAAGAGGGCCAGCAGCACGCCAAGGAACAGCGTGATCAGGATGACGCTCCCGATCAAAAGCAGTGTATTTTTGACCGCGGGCCAGAAGTCAGGGTCGGTGACGAAAAAGCGAAAGTTTCCCCAACCGACGAATGGATGCTCGCCCGGGGACAGCAAGTTGTAATTGATGGTCGAGAAGTAGATGGTCATGCACAGCGGCACGAGCATCCACGCGAGCAGCGTGATCACGGCCGGCGCCATCAGGCTGCGCGGCAAGAGTCGGTTCATGGCGGCACTCCCCGATCAAGGAGAAACGAAAGACAAAACCTGCCGCAAAATACACGAACCTGCCGCCGTACCAATCGGCGCAGCAGCAGGTCCTTTGCGGGAGACGACTGGCGCGCTTACTTGTTGTAGTAACCGCCGCGTTGCATCTGACGCTCTGCCAGGGTGTTCGAAGTCTTGAGCGCCTTGTCGACCGTTTCCTGGCCCGACAGCGCCGCTGTCAACTGCTGGCCGACCGCCGTGCCGATGGCCTGGAATTCAGGAATGCCCACGAACTGGATGCCCGTGTAAGGCGACTTGGGCAAGGTCGAGTCGTTCGGATTCGCAGAATCGATCGCCTTCTTCTCTTCGGCGGCGAAGGCTGCGACCTTCTGGAACTCGGGATTGGCGTAGGTCGACTTGCGGGTGCCGGTCGGCACGCTTCCCCATCCGGTTTCCTTGGCGACCAGTTGGATGTACTCCTTCGAAGTAGCCCAGCGCACGAACTTCTCCGCCGCTTCGACCTTCTTGGAGCTGGAAGGAATGCCGAGTGCCCAGGCCCACAGCCAGTTTGCGCCCTTCGGCGTCACTGCCGTCGGCGCCTGTGCGAACGCAACCTTGTCGGCAACCTTCGATTGCTTGGGGTCAGAAATGAAGGATGCAGCAATCGTCGCATCGACCCAGGCAGCGCATTTGCCTTCGTTGAACAGCGCCAGGTTCTCGTTGAAGCTGTTGGCCGAAGCACCCGGAGGGCCGTATTTGTTCAACAGGTCGACATAGAAGGTCACAGCGTCGTGCCATGGCTTGGTGTCGAGCTGCGGCTTCCACTTCATGTCGAACCACTGACCGCCCCAGGTGTTGGCCATGGTCGTGATCAGCGCCGCATTGTCGCCCCAGCCGGGCTTGCCGCGCAGACAAATTCCGTACACGCCGTTGTTGAGGTCATGAACCTTCTTGGCGAACTCCGCCACCTGCTCCCATTTCGGCTGATCGGGCATCTTCATACCGACCTTTTCGGCCAGGTCCTTGCGGTACATCAGCATGGAGCTTTCGCCGTAGAACGGCGCGGCGTAGAGCTTGCCCTTGTACGAAAGGCCTGCGCGAATGGAGGGCAGAAGGTCTTCGGGGTCGTACTCGCCGCTGGTGTTGACTTCCTTGAGCCAGCCTTTTTCGGCCCAGATCGGCGCCTCGTACATGCCGATGGTCATGATGTCGAACTGACCGCCCTTGGTGGCGATGTCGGTCGTGACGCGCTGGCGCAGCGTGCCCTCTTCGAGCGTGACCCATTTGAGCTTGATGTCGGGATAGGCCTTCTCGAAGAACGGGGTCAGCTTTTGCATCTCGATCATGTGCCCGTTGTTGACGGTGGCGATGACGAGTTCGGTTTCTGCGTGGGCCAAGCCCGCGCTGGCCAGTGCCAGTGCGAGGCCGGCTTTGACGAAATGTTTCATTGATGAGTCTCCGTTGAGGGCAGCGGCCCGATGGCCGCCGTCAGCCGATTCTGGACAGCGACTGCTCCGATTTTGGTACTGCCACCGACCCTCTCGATACTCTTTTGCACAGAATCCCTAGTGAATTCCCTAGGTGATGCATGTCAGCATAGAGGTAAACCCGAACGGTTCGAGAGCGAAGCTCCACCGTCGCCACTGGCTGACAGCAGCGGCGGGTCTTCCGTGCGCGCTCAGCGCTGGCGCAGAAGCCCCAGCAAGCCGGCCGTCGAAGGATCGAGCCCGCTCGCATCGCCCGAGGCGAGACGCGGCTCGATGTCCTTGGCGAGCACCTTGCCCAGCTCGACCCCCCACTGATCGAAGCTGTCGATGCCCCAGAGCGCGCCACTCGTGAAAACCCGATGCTCGTACATCGCGAGGAATGCACCGAGCGCCTCGGGCGTGAGCCGCTCCAGCACGAAAAAGGTGCTTGGCCGGTTGCCCGGAAAATCGCGCGCGCCGCCCGGGTCGGTCTTGCCTTGCATCAGAGCCTGCGCCTGTGCGAGCGCGTTGGCGAGCAGCTTGGACTGGTGGCCCTCAAGGTCGTGACCCGGGTCGCGCACTGCCAAAAACTCGACCGGCACCACGTCGGTGCCCTGGTGCAGCATTTGAAAGTACGCATGCTGGCCGTTGGTGCCCGGCTCGCCCCACAGCACTGGCGACGTGCCGAACGTGACCGGCTGGCCCTGGGCATCGACCCGCTTGCCGTTGCTCTCCATCTCCAGCTGCTGCAAATACGCGGGCAAGCGCTTGAGCGCTGCGTGATAGGGCGCGATGCAGCGG
The DNA here is from genome assembly GCA_965218415.1 of Variovorax sp. Classification (GTDB taxonomy): domain Bacteria; phylum Pseudomonadota; class Gammaproteobacteria; order Burkholderiales; family Burkholderiaceae_C; genus Variovorax. Next base: position 861,168 of record CBDCKT010000003.1, on the reverse strand, counting down.
CTCGTGAAGCCATGAAAGTCGCGATACCAGACATCGAGCAGTCCGAGCCGTACCGGCAGGTTTTCTTCGAGCGGCGCCGTGCGGAAATGTTCGTCCATCGCGTGCGCGCCGGCCAGCAGCTTTTTGAATCCGTCGGCGCCGATGGCGAGCGCGATCGGCAACCCGATCGCCGACCAAATCGAGTAGCGCCCACCGACCCAATCCCAGAAACCGAAAGTGGTGGCGATGCCGAACTTTTTCGCCGCTTCGACATTGGTCGTGAGCGCCGCGAAATGACCGCCGATGTCGTCACCGCCCGACTGCTCGTACCAGCGTTTGGCCGACTCGGCGTTCGTCATCGTCTCGGCGGTGGTGAAAGTTTTCGACGCGATCAGAAACAGCGTGTGCTCGGGCGCCAACCCTTTGAGCACGCCGGCGAGCTCATGCCCGTCGACGTTCGAGACGAAGTGAAAACGCTTGCCCGGCGCAACGAATTCATCGAGCGCGAGTACCGCCATCTGCGGCCCCAGATCGGAGCCGCCGATACCGATATTGACCACGTCGGTGATCGTGTGGTCCGAGCGCACCTTCTCGGCATAGGTCAGCATCGCATCGAGCGTGTCATGGACTTCGGCCAAGGCTTCGGCGACGTCGGTCTGGCCACCGAATGAATCCGTATTTGCTACATTCTTTGTAGCTTTCTGCACACGCCCAGTATGCGTTTCAGCCGGTTTTCTTAACAAAGCATGGAGAACGGCCCGGTCTTCGGTGACGTTGATGTGGCGGCCCGCGAACATCGCATCTCGATAGCTTTCGAGCCCGCATTCACGTGCCAGCGCGAACAGCAATTCGCCAGTTTTTGCATCGATCCTGTTCTTGGAAAGATCGGCGAACACATGCGGCGCTTTCTGGCCATATGTGCCGAACCGGTTCGTGTCGGCTTTGAATGCCGCGCGAACATCGAAGTCGCGGCCCGCCGAATCGAAATGCGATTGCAGCACCTGCCACGACGGCGCGTGGTCGCATCGGGTGCGCCCCGTCTCGTCGTTCGCGGACCTCACGGATGGCGTGTCGCTCACTTCGACTCCATAAGCTTCTCGAGCTTGATCGCATCTGCGGCGAACGCGCGAATGCCTTCGGCCAGCTTTTCAGTCGCCATCGCATCTTCGTTGAGCGCGAAGCGGAAGCCGGCTTCGTCGTAACTGACTTTGTCGATCTTCTTGTCTTTGGCTTCCTTCGCGTCGAGCGCCTTCTCGAGCGGCTTGTCGTTCGCGGCCAGTTCGCCGAGCAAATCGGGGCTAATCGTCAGCAAGTCGCAGCCGGCCAGCGCCTGAATCTGGCCGATGTTGCGAAAGCTCGCGCCCATCACTTCGGTCTTGACGCCGTGGTGCTTGTAGTAATCGAAGATCTCCCGCACCGACTCCACGCCCGGATCGTTGGCGCCGGCCTTGGCTGCCTCGTCCCAATCCTTGCCGGCCGCTTTTTTGTACCAGTCGTAGATGCGTCCGACAAAAGGCGAAATCAGTTGCACCTCGGCCTTTGCGCAAGCCACCGCCTGCGCGAAGGAAAACAGCAACGTCAAATTGCAGCGAATGCCCTTTTGCTGCAACCGGCGCGCGGCCTCTATGCCTTCCCACGTCGAGGCGACCTTGATCAGCAGCCGCTTTTCGGTATCGATGCCTTCGGCCTGGTAGAGCTTCGCGATCCGCTCGCCACGCGCCACGCTCGCGGCAGTGTTGAACGACAACCGCGCATCGACTTCGGTCGACACCCGGCCCGGAATGATCTGGAGGATTTCGGTGCCGAAGCGCACGAGCAGGTGGTCCATCACCTCGTCGATCGGCTTGCCCTTGTGCTTTTTGACGGTTTCGTCGAGCAGCGGCCGGTAGTCGTCCTTTTGCACCGCTTTGAGGATGAGCGAAGGATTGGTCGTCGAATCCTGCGGCTTGAATTCGGCGAGCTGGTTGAAGTTACCGGTGTCGGCAACGACAGCAGTGTATTTGCGGAGGGTTTCGAGCTGGTTCATGCAAAAGACTATACGGCGCGCCGTGCGGCCTTGCTTGTACGAATTTGCGCCTTCGCCAATGACCGGAAGCGCCTCGCGCGGCACGCTCGCCGACGCGGCGCATCGCTCGCGACCGACGCTCATGTAGGCGAAAGGCGCTGCACAATGCTTTTTGCAATCACAAAGAAACGACCGGAGCTGAAACCATGGGATCACGAGCAGAACGCCGCGCCATCAAGGCACAACATGCATTCGAAGCGCACGAGGCTGCCTTGCGCCGCGACGAAGAGATGCAGGCGGCGCTGCAAAACGACGCCCGTGGTCCGTCGATGGGTACGCTCACCGCCGCGTTTTGCGTGGGCGGCGCATTGACCCTGCTGACCTTCGCCGGCATGCGCGCGGCCCGCGCCCAGACACTCGCAGGGCCGGCCGATGGCGCGCCGCTGATGCGCGCGACCCTGGCGCCGGTCGCGCCGGTCGACTTCAAACGCTACCAGGGCCTTTGGTACGAGCAGGCCCGGCTGCCGAACCGGTTCCAGTCCCAATGCACCGGCCAGGTGACCGCCCAATACACGGGGCAGCCCGATGGCAGCATCGAGGTGCGCAACCGCTGCGTGCTCGCCAACGGATCGGTCGACGAATCGGTCGGCAGCGCCCGCACGGTGCCGGTCGCCGGACAGCCGGGCGCCGGCCGGCTCGAAGTGCGCTTCGCGCCCGAATGGCTGTCGTGGCTGCCGATGGTCTGGGGCGACTACTGGATCTTGAAGCTCGACCGCGACTATCGGGTCGCGCTGATCGGCACGCCGAGCCGCAAATATCTCTGGGTGCTGTCACGCGAGCCGCGGCTCGACGAAGCCACGCTGCGCGCCGAGCTGGACTATGCGCGCACGCTCGGCTTCGACGTCGACAAGGTCGAGCGGACCGGTGACGCATTGCCATCGCCTTTGAAAAGCTCGGCCCTGTCCACGCCCGCGGTCGCATCGGGCGGCCCGGCGGCGGAACCTACAGCGCCGACGGTGGCGTCGCCGCGCTGACGATGTGAGCGTGCGCGCGGTTTGTCCAGGCGGTCGATGCTACTATTTTTATAGCTGACTGCGCATGTGCAGAGGGCGTTTCAGGCATATTTCGTTTGAAATTCTGCATGGCAGCGCGAGTCGTCGCTACCATTGACGCGCTTTCAACTCGACCCATCAGTTTGACGTTATGAGCTTCGACCTCGTTATTTTCGGCGGCACCGGCGACCTCGCCTGGCGCAAATTGATGCCCGCGCTTTTTCAGGCGTTTCGGCATGGCAGCCTGCCCGACGGCCGCATCATTGGCATCGCGCGCGGCGACATGTCCGACGACGAATACCGCGAACTGATCGACTCGCGCTTCAAGCCAGACGAAGGAGCTGCGGAGCCGACCGACAAGGAGTTCTCGGAATTCAAATCGATGCTGCACTTCCTGCGCATGGACCTATCGCAGCCCGGCGATTACGCGCGCCTCGCGGAGATGCTGAAAGCGCGCAGCGCCGACATCGTCGTGATGTACCTTGCGACGGCGCCCGATCTGTTCCAGCAAGTGGTCGAGCAGATTGCCGCAGCCGGCCTCAACGGCGAGCAGGTCCGGCTGGTGCTGGAGAAGCCGCTCGGCCACGATCTGGCGTCGAACCGCGCGATCAACAAGGCCGTGGGCGAAGCGCTGCACGAAAACCAGGTTTTCCGGATCGACCATTACCTCGGCAAGCCGTCGGTGCAGAACCTGTTCGCGCTGCGCTTCGGCAACGCTTTTTTCGAGCCGATCTGGCGCCGCGAACACATCGCCAACATCCAGATCACGATCGCCGAAGACCTGGGCGTCGAAAAGCGCGGCGCCTTCTACGACCAGACCGGCGCTTTGCGCGACATGGTGCAAAACCACGCATTGCAACTGGTTTGCGCGATCGGCATGGAGCCGCCGATCAACTCGCACGCCGACGCGATTCGCGACGAAAAGCTTAAAGTCCTGCGCTCGCTCGCGCGCTGGACGCCCGAATCGCTGCATCTGCATGCGGTGCGTGGCCAGTACACGGCCGGATCGGTCGACGGCGAAAAGGTGGTCGGCTATCGCGACGAACCCGGCGTACCGTCAGACAGCCGCACCGAAACCTTTGTCGCATTGCGCACCGAAATCGCGAACTGGCGCTGGGCCGGCGTGCCGATCTACATTCGCACCGGCAAGCGGCTCGCGCTGCAGGATGCGCAGATCGAAGTGAACTTCCGCCCCGCGCCGCATGCGATCTACAAGGTGATGGGCAGCGGCGCCAACAAACTCGTGATCGATCTGCAGCCGCGCGAAGGCTTGGAGTTGCACCTGTTCGCGCAGCCGCAAAGCCAGCGCCAGAAAGCGCGCGGCGCGCAGCCGCCGCTGGTGCCGGTGCAACTCGATCTGGATTTCGACAAGCGCTTTCCGGGCGAGCGAATCGGCGCCTACGAACGCCTGTTGCTCGACGTCATCGACGGCCGCCTCAACCTGTTCGTGCGCGCCGACGAACAGGAAGAAGCCTGGCGCTGGGTCGAACCGCTCATGGAAAGCTGGGCCAACGACAGCGGCCCGCGCTCTTACGCCGCTGGCACCTGGGGCCCGAGCGCGTCGAGCGCGATGATTGCGCGCGACGGTTTCTCGTGGAGCGAAGAACAATAAGAGCGAACACGAATACGGACAGCCGGACGCAGAAGAAATACAAAAATTACGCAGAAGACGCAGAAAAGAAAAAATCCTTTTGATATTTCTTCTGCGCCTTCTGCGAAATCTCTGCGCCTTGTATGTTCCACAAAGGAGATTTGAGTTGATAGCGATAGAAGGCTGTGGTCAAGTGGGCAGAGCCTGGCGCGGTGGGCAACGCGCAGCGTTGTCCACGGCAAGCCAGGCGCTTCGAGCGCAGCTCGAACTGTCCACTTATCCACAGCCTGGCCCTTGTGCCTTTTGTGCTTTTCGGTCGGCGCGCCAAACCTGTTTGCCCCTTGAGCTTGCAGCTCGTGCAGAAGCTTGCGGTCAACGCGCCGATCCCTTTCATCCAACCATGTAGCCCGAACAGTTGCCAATCATGAACATGAATCCGCAAGGTGGGGTAGTTGCTGGCGCCCAGCGCCCAAACGCCGGTATCGACGTCTCCAAGCAGCATCTTGATGTTTGCCTGGAGGCCGGGGATCTGCGGGTGGACAACGACGCCAGTGGGTGGGAGGGGCTGACCGCGAAGCTCAAGGACGCAGGGGTCGATCTGGTGGTGATCGAGGCCACCGGCGGCTATGAGCGGGCCGTGGTGTGCGCGCTGCAGGGCGCGGGCATCGCGGTGGCGCGGGTCAATCCGCGCCAGTCGCACGACTTCGCCAAGTCCATGGGTGTGCTGGCCAAGACCGACAAGGTCGATGCCCGCGTGTTGCGCGACTTTGCCGATGTACTGGCGCGCCACCGGGAGCGCGCCAAGTACATCACCCCGATGGTCGAGGCGCACCGCGCCGAGCTTGCCGCGCTGACCACGCGCAGGCGCCAGCTGGTGCAGATGCGCGTGGCCGAGCTCAACCGCCTGGAGCAGGCCAGCGCGCGCGCCGCGCGCAGCATCAAAAGCGTGCTCAAGCTGCTGGACAAGCAGATCGGGGCCATTGATGCGGACGCGGACGCACACCTGGAGCGCCACTTCAAGGCGCAGCGCACGCTGCTGGACAGTTGCAAGGGGGTGGGGCCGGTAACGATGCTGACGCTGACTTCGGCGCTGCCGGAGTTGGGCCAGCTGGGCCGGCGCGAGATCGCCAAGCTGGTGGGGGTGGCGCCGTTGGCTAACGACTCGGGCTCGCGCAGCGGCAAGCGGCGCATCTGGGGCGGGCGCCCGGAGGTGCGCACGGTGATCTACATGGCGACATTGGCGGCATTGCGCCATAACCTGGCGATCAAGGACTTCTACGCGCGCCTGCTCGCCGCAGGCAAACCAAAGAAGGTGGCCATCGTCGCGTGCATGCGCAAGCTGCTCACGATCCTCAATGCGATGCTCAGGGACAAGGCCGCATGGGATGGCACTAAGCATGTTCAGACCGTTCAAAACGCTTGACTTTCAACACAGTTGCTTCCGCGTCCGGTAGTCCGATTCCGCTTTCCGCAACGCTCAAATCCGCCCCTCCTCCACCGCATGGCAAGCCACCTCGCTGCCATCGGCCATCTTGAGCACCGGCCGCTCGGCCTTGCAACGCGCATTGGCATGCGGGCAGCGCGGATGAAAGGCGCAGCCGGTCGGCGGTGAGAGCGGGTTGGGCACTTCGCCCTGCACGGCCGTTCGGGCCTGGCCGGTGGCGTGCAGTTTGGGAATCGCTTCGAGCAGCATCCGCGTGTAGGGATGGCGCGGCGCGGCGAACAGTTGGCGCTTTTCGGCGACTTCGACGAGGCGGCCGAGGTACATCACGCCGACCGTGTCGCTCACATGGCGCACCACGGCGAGGTTGTGCGAGATGAACAGATACGTGAGACCGCGTTCGGCCTGCAGGTCTTTCATGATGTTGAGCACCTGCGCCTGCACGCTCACGTCGAGCGCCGAAGTCGGCTCGTCGCAGACCAGGAATTCGGGTGCCGTCGCGAGCGCTCGCGCGATCGAAATGCGCTGACGCTGGCCGCCCGAAAACTGGTGCGGATAGCGGTTGCCGTCGGCCGGCCCGAGCCCGACCGAGCGCAGCAACTCGCCGACCCGCGCATGGCGTTCGGCCTTGTCGTGGATCAAGCCATGCTCGGACAGCGGTTCGCCGACGATCGCATCGACCTTCCAGCGCGGATTGAGACTCGCGTAAGGATCCTGGAAGATCATCTGAATTCGCTGGCGCCACGCGCGCCCGCGCTTCGATGCGAACGCCGCATGCACGTCGTCGCCTTCGAACTGCACATGGCCGCGGCTCGGCGTGTACAGCCCGACCAGCAACCGCGCGACCGTGCTCTTGCCGCAGCCGGACTCGCCGACCAGCGCCAGGGTGCGGCCGCGCGCAATCGAAAAACCGACGCCGTCGACCGCATGCAGCAAGCGGCGCGGCTGCCGCTCGATCACGCGGTTCAGCCACGGCGCGGAGACGTCGAAAGTTTTTGCAATGTCGTGGGCGATGACGAGTGGGGCGTTGTCAGTCATATGGCCGTACGAGGTATTCGGACTTCCGGACGCGAAAGACGCAAAAACTCGCAAAAGACGCGAAAAAAACCATTCGAAAAATTTGTATTCGTTTTGCGCACTTCGCGAAACCTTCGCGTCTTTCGCGTCCGGAAGCTCCGCTCCCGTATTCACGACGCTAGCCCCGCCACCACGCGCGTATCGTGCAGCCAGCAAGCCGCGCGCGTGGCGCCGGCTTCGAGCAGGTCGGGGCGCTCGCGGCTGCAGCGGTCGAAGGCTTGCGGGCAGCGCGGGTGGTAGGCGCAGCCTTTGGGAATGGCGGTGAGGCGCGGCATCGCGCCATCGATCTGGTTCAAGCGCTCGCGGTCTTCGCCGAGGTCGGGAATCGACGCCATGAGCCCGGCCGTGTAGGGATGCGCGGGCGTGTTGATCACCTCGTGGACCGGGCCGATTTCGGCGACGCGGCCGGCGTACATCACGGCGACCCGGTCGCAGGTTTCGGCGATCACACCCATGTCGTGCGTGATCAGCATCACAGCCGCGCCATGCTCGCGGCACAGGCGCTTGAGCAGGCCGATGATCTGGGCCTGAATCGAGACATCGAGCGCAGTGGTCGGTTCGTCCGCGACGATCAATGTCGGCTCGGCAGCGAGCGCGAGCGCGATCACCACGCGCTGGCGCATACCGCCCGAAAACTGATGCGGATAGTGGTCGATGCGCTGCGCAGCGGCCGGAATGCCGGTTTCTTCGAGCAACGCGATCGCGCGCCGCTGGGCTTCGCTGGCCGACACCGCCAGATGCGCCTGAATCGTTTCGACGAGTTGTCTACCGATCGTATAGAGCGGGTTGAGCGAGGTGAGCGGATCCTGAAAAATGGCGCCGATGCGCTTGCCGCGAATGTGGCGCATTTGCGCGTGGTTGAGCTGGTCGATGCGTGTGCCTTCGAGAATGATCTCGCCGCTCGCCACGCGCCCCGGCGGTTCGAGCAAGCCGATGATCGCCGCGCCGGTAAGCGACTTGCCCGCGCCAGACTCGCCGACCACGCCGAGTATTTCGCCGGGCTCGATGTCGAACGAAATGTCGTCGAGCGCGCGCAAAGTGCCGCGGCGGCCGGGGAATTCGACGATAAGGTTGCGGACTGCTAGCAGGGGCATGAAGGGGAAAGCTGTTTGTGTGCGAACGCTGCGAATGCGGGCAGCCGAACGCGAAGGACGCGAAGGTTTCGCGAAGGGCGCGAAAGCAACATCAAATTTCTTGGTTCTTTCTTCCCGTTCTTTTTCGCGTCCTTCGCGAGGTTTCGCGGTCTTCGCGTTCGGCTGCCCGAGTCCGGAATTGCTACAAATAATGTAGCTGTCTGCGCAATACTGGCGGTCGTTTCAGCCACTTTTCTTATAAATTTACGCTTTACTGCAAACGCGGATTGAGCGCATCGCGCAGCCAGTCGCCGAGCAGGTTTACGCTGAGTGCGATCAACACCAGCACCGCGCCGGGGAAGACTGTCATCCACCACTCGCCTGAAAAAAGGTACTGGTTGCCGATGCTGATCAATGTGCCGAGCGACGGCGACGTGGGCGGCACACCGACGCCGAGAAAGGACAAAGTCGCCTCGGTGATGATCGCGGTGGCGACCTGGATCGTCGCGAGCACGAAGACCGGGCCGAGCACGTTGGGCAATACATGCCGCAGCATGATCCGGCCTGGGCCGACGCCGGTGACGCGGGCGGCCTGCACGTATTCCTTGTTGCGCTCGACCATCACGCTACCGCGCACGGTGCGCGCGTAATCGACCCATTTGGTCAGGAAGATCGCCAGGATCAGCACCCCGAACGCGACCCCGGTGTGCGCGTTCGGGAACAGCGCACGGCCGACGCCGGCGATCAGCAGCGCAACCAGAATCGCCGGGAACGACAACATCACGTCGCACAGCCGCATCAAAAAGGTATCGATCCAGCCACCGCGAAACCCGGCCACGAGCCCGAGCGCGACACCCACGACCATCGACAGCAGCACCGACACGAGGCCGACCACCAACGAGATGCGCGCGCCGTACATGAGTGTCGAGACGATGTCGCGGCCCTGATCGTCGGTGCCGAGCAAAAATTTGCGCGAGCCGCCTTCCATCCACGCGGGCGGCAAGCGCGCATCCATCAGGTTGAGCGTCGACAGGTCGTAGGGGTTGTGCGGCGCGATCCACGGCGCGAACGCGGCGCAGAACAGGCAAACGAACGCCACCACCGCCGCTGCGATCGCCACCGGCGAAGTGCGAAAGCTGTAGCCGACGTCACTGTCGAACCAGCGGGAAAGGGTTTGCATCATGGCACCGGGTCAGCGGGCTGCAGGACCACCGGACGCAGAAGACGCAGAGGTTTCGCAGAAGGCGCAGAAAAAAAACAAGATCATCTTTGGAAGTTCTTCTGCGACTTCTGCGACACCTTGGTTTTCTTTCTGCGTCCGGAAGCCCGCATTTGAAGTCCGCATTTTTTCAAGGCTTGATGCTCATCCACTTGTAGGGCATGTAGTTGTCGGCCAGCTGCGTCAGCGTGACCTTCTTGCTCACACCCCACGCGAGCGATTGCTGGTGCAACGGCAAATGACCGACGTCGTCCATATGGACCTGGAAGGCCTCCTTGATCTCTTCCATCCGCTTGGTCTTGTCGGTTTCGGACTGGATTTGTTTCGTCAGTTCATCGACCTTCGGATTGCAATACGCGCCGAGGTTGAACTGACCGGCACCGGCGTCGTTCGGGCAGGCCATCAAGGCGTTGAGCGCGTTGTGCGCGTCGTAGGTCGATGGCGTCCAGCCGAGCAGATAAAAGCTGGTATCGCGGCGCAGGATCTTCGGGAAGTAGGTGCCCTTGGGCTCGGCCACCAAATTGATCTTGACGCCGATCTTGGCCAGCCCCGCCGCAACCGCCTGGCAAATTTGCGCGTCGTTTACATAGCGGTCGTTCGGGCAGTTCATCGAGACTTCGAAGCCTTCCGGATAGCCGGCTTCGGTGAGCAGCTTTTTCGCCGCGTCCACGTCGAAGGGCAGACGCTTGTCCTGCGCTTCGGTCCAGCCGTTGATGCCGGGGCCGATCATCAAACCGGTCGGCCGCGAGGCGCCGCGCATCACGACGCGCTTGATGCCTTCGATGTCGATCGATTGGTAGAACGCCTGACGCACCCGCTTGTCCTTAAACGGGTTCTTGCCCTTGACGCTCGAATAGAGCAGCTCGTCGCGCTTCTGGTCCATGCCGAGGAAAATCGTGCGCAGTTCGGGCCCGACGACGGCCTTGGCGCCGGGCGACGCATTGACGCGCGCGATGTCCTGCACCGGAATCGGTTCCATCACATCGACTTCGCCCGAGAGCAGCGCGGCGACGCGCGTCGCCGGATTGGCGATCGGGGTAAATACCACCTCCTGCACGTTGCCTTCGATCTTGCCCCAGTAGCTGCCATTTCGAATGAACACCGTGCGCACGTTGGGCTGACGCTCGCGTACGCGGAACGGGCCGGTACCGTTTTCCTTGAACGAAGCGGTGTTCTCAATGCCCTTGCGCCGGTCGACCGGCAGCGTGGCATTGTTCTCTTCGCACCACTTCTTGCTCATGATCGCGACGATCGACAGCACATCGGGCAGGATCGCGAACGGCGCCTTGGTTTCGATCTCGACCGTGTGGTCGTCGACCTTGCGCACATCCTTGATGTCGTTGGTGTTGGTCTTCATGTCCGAGCCCTCGCCGCCCGCGCGCTTGAGGCTGAACAGCACGTCGTCGGCCGTGAACGGTGAGCCGTCATGAAACTGCACACCCTTGCGCAGTTCGAAGCGCCAGACCGTCGGCGAAGTCTGTTTCCAGCTCGTCGCCAGCAGCGGCGCCAGACTCAGGTCCTTGTTGCGACCGACGAGTGGCTCGTAGGCGTTGAAAGTGGTCGTCAACTGCAAGGTTTCGTTGAGCGAATGCGGATCGAGCGACAGCGCATCGCCCTGGTTGGCGATGCGGATGGTTTGGGCCTGCGCGCTTCCGGCGGCGAGGCTCAGCAAGGAAACGGCTGCTGCAACGGCAACATTGGCGGTAAGGCGTCGTGAAATGGTCATGAGATGGGTTCCTCGTCTCGAAAAGTCAAACGGTAATGGCGAAAGCAACTCGCAAGCTTCGCGCCCGATGATGCCCGCTATGACCGCGTTGCGGCGTTGGCGTTTTCCTGTGGGGCCGAGGCGTTTGCATGTGCGCTTGCATACGCAAGGGGCATAGCGTGTTCGACCAGGGTCGCGTGCATCGCCGCACCGAGTGGCAGGATGGCATCGTTGAAGTCGTAGCGGCTGTTGTGCAGATAGGCCGAAGCGCCGCCGACCTGGCTGCCCTGCCCGATTCGCAAGTACGCGCCGGGCTTTTTCTGCAGCATGAATGAGAAGTCTTCGGCGCCCATGCTCGGCTCCATGTTCCGCTCGACCTGTTTGGCGCCGACCAGTGACTCGGCCACGTCGCCGGCGAAGCGCGCTTCGGGCGCGCTGTTGATCGTCGCCGGATAGATCCGCTCGAAGCGCACCTGCGCCGTGGCACCGAAAGCGGCTGCGACGCTGGTGCAGATGTCGGCCAGGCGCGCCTCGACCATCGACTGCACCGATCGGGTAAAGCTGCGCACCGTGCCGACCAAAGTGGCGCGGCCCGGCACCACGCTCATCGCGCCCAGATCGCCCGCCTTCACGGCGCAGATGCTGAGCACCGCCGAATCGATCGGCCGGACGTTGCGCGAGACGACGCTCTGCGCCGCGGTGATGATGTGCGCCGCCACCAGCACCGTGTCGACGGTCTGGTAAGGATGCGCGCCATGCCCGCCTTTGCCGATCACCTCGATCGTGATCTTGTCGGCGGCGGCCATCATCGGGCCGGAATTGAGGCCAATGGAGCCGGCGGGCATTTGCGGCCAGTTGTGCATGGCGTAGACCTGCTGCACCGGAAAGCGCTCGAACAAACCGTCTTCGATCATCGCGCGTGCGCCCGCGAAGCCTTCTTCGCCGGGCTGGAAAATCAGCACCGCAGTGCCGTCGAAACGCCGTGTTTCGGCCAGATAGCGCGCGGCGCCGACGAGCATCGCGGTATGACCGTCGTGGCCGCAGCCGTGCATCAGGCCGGTTTTGGCAGAACGCCAGTCGAAATCGTTTTCTTCGCGCATCGGCAGCGCATCCATGTCGGCCCGCAAGCCAATCATCTGGCCGCCTTGATTCGCCCGTCCGCGGATCACCGCGACCACGCCGGTCTTGCCGATGCCGGCATGGATCTCATCCACGCCACAGGCTTTGAGCGCCTCCTGCACCCGCGAGGCGGTGTAGACCTCTTCGAAGCCGAGCTCGGGATGGGCGTGCAGATCGCGCCGGAAGGCCGTGACCTCGGGATGAAAGCGCGCAATGTGGGCGAACGCGCGGCCGGTGGCTTGCAACCGCGGCGAATCAGGTGACAGGGACGATAGGGGAGACGCCATCAATGCCCTCCGGCGCTGGAAATGCGCAGCCTCGGATCGACCGCGAAATACAACAGGTCGACCGCGAGATTGATGACCACGAAAATCAGCGCAATCAGGCACAGATAGGCGGCCATGACTGGAATGTCGGCGTATGTCACCGCCTGGATAAAGAGGAGGCCCATGCCAGGCCACTGGAACACCGTCTCGGTGATGATCGCGAAAGCAATCAGCGAACCGAGCTGCAGACCGGTGATGGTGATCACCGGCACCATCGTGTTGCGCAAGGCATGGCCGAAATGGATCGTGCGGTCCGACAGGCCCCGCGCGCGCGCGAACTTGATGTAGTCGGTGCGCAGTACCTCGAGCATTTCGGCGCGAACCAGCCGCATGATCAGCGTGAGCTGAAAGATCGCGAGCGTCACCGAAGGCAGCACCAGATGGCTCCAGCCGTCGCGCGTGAACAGGCCACTGGTCCACCAGCCGAGCGACACGGTGTCGCCGCGACCGAAGCTCGGCAGCCAACCGAGCCAGACCGAAAACACAAGGATCAGCAAAATGCCGATCAGGAAAGTCGGCAAGGACACGCCGAGCAGCGACAGCGCCATCAAGCCCTGGCTCGCGAACGAACCGCGCCGCAGCGCTGCATAGACACCCATCGGCAGACCGACCACCAAGGCGAGAATCGCGGCAACCACCGACAGCTCGACCGTCGCTGGCAAGCGCTCTGAAATCAGTCGTGACACCTTCGCGCCCTGGCGCAGGCTCAGGCCGAACTCACCTTGCACCGCGTTGACGAGGAAGTGCCAGAACTGGACGAAGAATGGCTGGTCGAGTCCGAGATCGACCCGCAGCTGGCGAATTTGATCGGGCTTCGCGTCCTGCCCGAGCAGGAAAACCACCGGATCACCGACATACTGAAACAGCAGGAACGCGACGAACGCGACCACGACCATCACGATCGCAGCTTGCATGAGACGGCGCAGGATAAAGACAAACATCGATCGATTTCAAAGTCGAGCAGCTACGTGCCCACGCTCGACACTGTGCATGAAAAAAGCCACCCGACTTTCGTCAGGTGGCTTTCGCGATGCGTCAAAAATAACGGATCAAATCCGGCTTCGGTCAGAAAGCGTGGCGAACACCGATGTCGTAGCCGACCGAGTTCTTGCCTTCGAAGACCTGACCCGGCAGGGTCGGCAAGGTGGTGAGCGACGGGCTTTCGTGCACCGTGTAGTTTGCACCGTTCTTGTTTTTGATGTAGGCCACCGTCGCATACAGCGCGGTGCGCTTGGACAGGTTGTGCACATAACCGAGCGCGAAATTGTCAGCCTTGGGCTCAGGCGTGCCGCCGAACAAGCCGATGTCGTTGCGGGTTGGCAGGAAGCTGCCGCTGTTGCCGACCTTCACATGCGAGTAAGCCGCGCGAATCAAGCCGGGACCGACCGGCACCGTCACGCCGAGGATGTAGCCCGTGTTGTTGGTCGTACCACCAACGCCAGCGTTGCTCGGATCGAAATCGAGCGTGTTGCGGATCCGGCCGACGAAGCCGAGAACCTTGACCACGTTGAAGTCATACGAAGCGCCAACGTTCCAGTCTTTGGCCTTGTTGGTGCTGCCTGCCTGAAAGTTGGAGGCGTTGGTGGTGACCCCGTACGCTGCCGCGACGTCGATCGGGCCATTCGTGTAGCCGATACGTGCACCGATATAGCGGCCCGAGCGGCTGTCCGCCAGCGCACCGGTGGCCGGTGTGAAGATGCCATCGCTCACGCGTGTCTTCTCGCTGAACCCGTACATCGCCTCACCGAAGAAACCACCAAGGTTCTTTGGCGTGTAGTAGGCAACCGTGTTGGATGCGCGCACATTGCCGCCCGCCTCCAGCGGGAACCATGACGTTGCAACCACGGAAGTACCTGCGCCGTTGCCTTCAAACGGATCGAAAATGCCGAGGTTGTTGTAAGTCGGCTTGTAATCACGGCCGAGGCGAACTTCACCGAAAGCACCCAACAAGCTCACCGTCGAACGACGACCAAAGCTCGCCACGCCCGACGAGCCGTCGTCGTTGGCCACAGGTGCTTCAAGCCAGAAGGCCGCGGCGAGGCCGCCACCCAAATCTTCAGTTCCGCGGAAACCCAGGCGGCTCGAATTCAGGTTGTTGCTGTCAAGGCGGGTCTGGCTGTATTTGATCGTGTCTGTGTACTGGAAACCAGGCGTCAGCAGCTGCTGCAGCGTGACTGGCGTGGTGTTCCTGATCTTGTTGTAGTCGCCCGCGATGCTGGCATCCACCACACCGAAAAGGGTGACCGAAGATTGGGCCGAGGCGACGCCGGCCAGCGCGAAAGCTGCCAGAGCGACGAGGGATTTTTTCATTGCAGGTTTCTCCAGAGTGGATGAAAGGCAGACACAGACGCTATGCGCATCGGGCAGTTGTTTCGGACGGACCCGCTTCGGTAAAAACATATTTCGCGAAGCGGTTGCTATTGCACCAGAGGCCCGGGCGAAGTGCAAAAGAATTCACGCGCAGCGATCGGCCACACCGATTTTCGTTGCGAAATTGCATCGGCCTCGTTCGCGTCACGTCGCGCGGCCGTCGCGCCAGCCGGCAACGAGGCGAGCCCGGCCAAAGAAAAAAGCCACCTGACTTTCGTCAGGTGGCTTGAGCTTTCGACCGATGCCCGCAGGCCAGCATCAGGTCGCGATCATGAGATCGCGGTGATCAGAAAGCGTGACGGATACCGACGTCGTAGCCAGTCGAGTTCTTGCCACCGAACACTTGGTTGGCCAGGGGACCCGTGGTTGTCGTCGCCGGGTAGCCTGGGCCACCCAACGTGTAGAGAGCGCCGTCCTTGTTCTTGATGTAAGCCACGGTGGCATACAACGCAGTGCGCTTGGACAGGTTGTGCACATAGCCGATCGCAAACTTGTCAGCCTTGGGATTCAGCTGGCCGCCGAACAGCGCGAGGTCGTTGCGCGTCGGGAAGAAACGGTCGCCGTTGCTGTTCTTCACATGCGAATACGCAGCGCGGATCAGGCCCGGGCCAACCGGAACCGTCACGCCGACCAAATAGCCGGTGTTGCTGGTGCCGCTGTCCGTGTTGAGACCGTTCGGATCGAATTCGATCGTGTTGCGAATCCGGCCGACGGTACCGTAGACCTTGGCCACGTTGAAGTCGTACGAAGCGCCGACGTTCCAGTTCTTGGCTTTTTCAGTGCGACCGGTCTGGAAGTCCGAAGCATTCGTGCTCTGGCCATAGGCAACAGCGACGTCGAGCGGGCCGTTGGTGTAACCCACGCGACCACCCCAATAGCGACCCGAGCGGCTGTCGGCCAGCGGGCCGGTTGCCGGCGTAAAGATGCCGTCGGAAACGCGAGTCTTCTCGCTGAATGCATACATGGCCTGGCCGTAGAAACCACCGAGGTTCTTGGGCAGGAAGTAGCCGACCGAGTTGGAAGCGCGGACGTTGCCACCGGTTTCCAGACCGCCCCAGGCGTTTTGCATGAGGGTGGTGCCGACGCCGTTGGTGCCGAACGGATCGAAAATCGTCAGGTTCCAGAAGGTCGGCTTGTAGTCGCGACCGAGGCGAACTTCACCGAACGCGCCAGACAGGCTGACGGTCGAGCGACGTGCAAAAGTGGAGATGCCAGTAACACCGTCGTCATTGCTGATCGGCGCTTCGAGCCAGAAGCTCGCAGCCAGGCCGCCACCGAGGTCTTCGGTACCGCGGAAGCCGATACGGCTCGAGTTGTAACCCGAGTTCGACAACGTGGTCTGGCTGTACTTGATGCTATTGGTGTACTGGAAGCCGGGCGTCAGCAGCTGGGCAAACGTCGGCTGGGTGAGGTTTTCGCTCTTGTTGTAGTAACCGCTGACGCTGGCATCAACCACGCCGAACAAGGTCACGGACGACTGAGCCGAAGCGACGCCGGCGACAGCCAGAGCAGCCAGGGCGACGAGTGATTTTTTCATTGCAAGTTTCTCCAAGGTTAAACATGGGCTCCGGTGCAGAGGTTGCGACCAGTACGCTGCATAAATAAGCCTGCATCGCACTTTTTGCTGCCACCGGACCCCGGGCCAACCTCCTTTTGGGAAGTTGTGTCTATTGCACCAGAGGCCGCCCGGAAGGGCAAAACAAATCGGCGGAAAAGAAGGCATGACAGAAGGTTTCGTTGCACTGTTGCAACAAAGTTTCCTGCATCCGCGCGACATGCGCGGTCGCTTTTTTATGAGTCGCCCTGCTGGCGGCACATCCATCCATGTCGTCCGACGAAGCGGTGTCGCCGTTCGGGTTCCAATAAGGTCATGACGCCACCCGCCAGACCACCCGCCAAGCGCCCCACGGGCGGCCCTTTGCGCGCCGCCCCGACGCCACTCGATTCTTTGATCGGCGCGGCCGACTCGGCCTTGCGCACCTTGTTTTCACGCCCGATCGCCACGCGCGCGACGCCCGAGCCAGCGACGCCGCCCCAGCCTCTGCAGCCTTTTGAAACGCGCGAAGCGGGCGCGTTGATGCGCGTCAATCACGTCGGCGAGGTTTGCGCGCAGGCGCTCTACACGGCGCAGGCCGCAGCCACGCGCGATCCGGCGCTGCGGGCGCGATTTATCGATGCCGGGCGGCACGAAACCGACCACCTGGCGTGGACCCGCGAGCGGCTGGACTCGTTGGGTGCACGGGCTTCGCTGCTCAACCCGCTCTGGTATGCGGGCGCCTTCGGGTTGGGCCTCGTCGCCGGCCGACTCGGTGATGCGCGCAGCCTGGGCTTCGTGGCCGAAACCGAACGTCAGGTCGAGGCGCATCTGGCAAGCCACCTCGATCGGCTTCCGCCCGGCGACAGCGCGTCACGTGCGGTGGTCGAACAGATGAAACTCGACGAAGCCCGCCATGCGGCCGATGCCTTAAGCGCCGGCGCGACACCGCTGCCCGCGCCGGTGCGCGGACTGATGCGCGCCATGGGCCGGGTTATGACCTCGGTGGCGCATCGGATTTAAGGGCCGCTTCAAGGGGCGGCGCAGCTTTACCGGGATTTACGCCGCGTAACGTGGTCGATGGCGCGGCTGCGACACGTGATCGGACGCACAAACCATCAGCCGCCAGCCGGATCGCGGATCAAATATTTTCGAATGAAAAGGGCTCGAAACTCAAGCCTGATCAGCGCAGACAGCTATTTTTTTAGTAGCAAACTATTCCTCTGTGCATGCCTCGAAACAAGTCGCTGTCGAACGTTTTTTGCGCAGCGGCGGCTTCAAATCTCGACCAGCTCGAAGCTCGTCGTCATTTCGGCGGTTTTCGAGAGCATCGCGCTCGCCGAGCAATAGGTTTCATGGCTGAGCTGGATCGCTCGTTCCACCGCGGTGGCGGGAATGGCGCGACCAGCGACGGTGAAATGCATATGGATCCGGGTAAACACTTTCGGATCTTTTTCGGCCCGCTCACTCGTGAGTTTGACGCTGCACCGCTCGACGGCATGCCGGCCGCGCTTCAAGATCAACACCACGTCGTAGGCGGTGCAGGCGCCGGTGCCGGCGAGCACGGTTTCCATCGGCCGGGGCGCCAGGTTCAGCCCGCCGTTTTCGGGCCGAGCCGGATCGGGCGCGCCGTCGATGGCCAACACGTGGCCGCTGCCGGTTTCGGCGACAAATCCCATTGGCGAGTGGGTGCCCGAGGCCCCGGTCCAGCTGACAGTGCATTCCATAAATTCGCTTCGAAGACGGTTGACGGTCGATCCGCGTGCGATGAGTCGCAGCGCAGCAACGAAATATGTCACGAAATCCATCCGATTGAGGGGTTTTCACGTACTCATGAGACGCAGAGCATCGGTTGCGCCCGTATACTTTGCTCATCGCGATGCAAATTGGCTTTTCATAAGCTGAAACGCATTGCACCGGTTGTCTCCTCCACCCTCTCAATTGGTGGATTTGGCCCCGGGGTCGCAAGGCCCCGGGGCCGTTCTTTTGGCTCTCCCCCGTTTGCCGCTCACTGCGTGTAGCGTCCATACCCCCCTCCGGGGGCAACACCAACGGCCGGGCGAAGCCCGTTCCGCGGTATTCCATTCGGGACGCGTCGGCTCGCAGCGGGCCGGTCGGGGCCACTCGGGACTGCGCCCTATGATTCGGCGACATGACCGATGCGCTGACGCCTGCCGACTACCTCAAGAAAATTCTCACAGCGCGGGTGTACGACGTGGCGGTGGAATCGGCGCTGGAACCGGCGCATGCGTTGGGGGCGCGGCTGGGGCACACGGTGCTTTTGAAGCGCGAGGATCAGCAACCCGTGCACAGCTTCAAACTGCGCGGCGCCTACAACAAGATGGCGCATTTGAGCGCGGCGGAGTTGGCGCGGGGCGTGATCTGCGCGTCGGCGGGCAACCATGCGCAGGGCGTGGCGCTCGCAGCGCGCAAGCTCGGCGCGCGCGCGGTGATCGTGATGCCGGTGACCACACCCGCGCTCAAGATCGAGGCGGTGCGCGCGCTCGGCGGCGAAATCGCGCTGGCCGGCGAAAGTTATTCCGACGCCTATGCTCACGCGCTCGAACTCCAGGCGCGCGAGCAGCTCACCTTCGTCCATCCCTTCGACGACCCCGATGTGATCGCCGGCCAGGGCACGGTGGCGATGGAAATCCTGCGCCAGCACCAGGGGCCGATCGACACGGTGTTCGTTGCGATCGGCGGCGGCGGGTTGATCTCGGGCGTGGCGAACTACATCAAGGCGGTGCGGCCCGAGGTGCGCGTTGTCGGCGTCCAGATGCGCGATTCCGACGCGATGATGCGCTCGGTCGCCGCCGCCGAGCGGGTGGCGCTGGCCGACGTGGGTTTGTTTTCAGATGGCACGGCGGTGAAGCAGGTGGGCGCCGAGACGTTCCGGGTCGCGAGTGCGCTGGTCGATGAATTCATCGTCGTCGACACCGACCAGGTTTGCGCCGCGATCAAGGACGTTTTCGTCGACACCCGCGCAATCGTCGAGCCGGCCGGCGCGCTTTCGGTGGCGGCGATCAAGCTGTACGCGGCGGCGCACGAGCGGCAGGGCGAAACCTATGTCGCGATCCTGTGCGGCGCCAACATGAACTTCGACCGGTTGCGCTTCGTCGCCGAACGCGCCGAGGTCGGCGAGGAGCGCGAAGCCTTGTTCGCGGTAACGATTCCGGAAGAACGCGGCAGCTTCCGGCGCTTTTGCCAGCTCATCGGCGAATTGCCGGGCCCGCCGCGCAACGTGACCGAGTTCAATTACCGGATCAGCGACGCGGCGCGCGCGCATGTGTTCGTCGGGCTCACGACTCAGGCGCGCGGCGAGTCAGCCGACATTGCCGGCACCTTCAGCGCGCAGGGCTTCGAGGCGGTCGACTTGACCCACGACGAACTGGCCAAAGAGCACCTTCGGCATCTGGTCGGCGGCCGAAGCCAGCTCGCGCACGACGAGCGGCTGCTGCGCTTCGTCTTTCCCGAACGCCCCGGCGCGCTGATGAAGTTTCTGAGCCTGCTGCGGCCGAGCTGGAACATCAGCCTCTTTCATTACCGCAACCAGGGCGCGGATTACGGCCGGATTCTGGTCGGGCTGCAGGTGCCGGTTGGGGACGCGGCGGCCTTCGATGCGTTTCTTGCGGCGCTGGGGTATCCGCACGTCGAAGAAACCGGCAATCCCGCTTACCGGCTCTTTCTGCAAGCCTGACCGGCGCGCGCCGGCTTCACCGGCCGCTTTCAGCGCAGCGGTTGCGCCGGCGTACCGACGGGTCCGTTCGGCACCAGTGCCGTGCCCGGGACAGCGGCACCGGGCTGTGGCTGCCGCTGCGCAGCTTGTTGTTGCTGCAATTGCTGCTGCCGCTGAACCGCCTGCTGCTGCTGCTGCTGCTGGAGTTGCTGTTGCTGCTGTTGCTGCTGTTGCTGCTGGACTTGTGGCGCTTGGGGCGGCGGAGCGGGCGGGCGGACCAGCGGCGCCAGTTTGGGCGCGGCGCCCGGGCCATTCGCGCCGTTCGCGCCGGCCCCGTCCGCGCGGCCGAGCTCGGCCATCGGCAATTCGGGCAGTTTCAAGGTGAAGGCAGCCGGCCCTTGGACGCTGCCGCCGATTGACGCGCTGCGCAGGGCGACGGACTGCAGCACGAAGCCTTCGACCAGTTGCGCGCCGACCCGGAACGGCCTTGCGGGCTGGCCGTCCACCGCGATCAGCGCGGCGCCCTGGCTGTCGGCTTTGTCGACTTCCGAGGCCACGCCGACCAGCGAAAAACGGCTCGCCGCTTCGGGGCGTGGCGCCTCCACGGTCACCTCGCGCCGGGCCCCGAGCAAGGCCGCGATCGCGGCCGGATCGGGCGCCGCCTGCGGTCGCGCCTCGGCCGGCGGCGGTGCAATCGCATCGGATGGCGCGGCCAGCCGCAGCGCCCAGAAAACGGCGCTCGCTGCCGCCAGCAGCCACAGCACGAAGGTCGCGGTGGGCGCGGGCCAGCGCGGCTGGGAATAGAGGCGTGCCATGGCCGCGATTATCATTCAGCGCACTTCGTTGCCCGGTTGCGTCGGCGGCATGTCGTTGCAACCCCGCGTTCCGGCGCCGCGACTACCGGCCTGAACTCGCGGGCCGCCTTCCCGCTCCAAGAAGCCACTCATGACCGCTTACCACCCCCATCCATTGCGCATCGTTCGGCGCCGACTGCAACGCGCCTTCACCTTGATCGAGCTGATGGTGGTGCTGGTCATCATCGGCGTGCTGGCGGCGCTGATCGTGCCGAACGTGATCGGCCGCGCCGACGACGCCCGGGTCACGGCCGCGCGCACCGACATCAACAACATCATGCAGGCGCTCAAGCTGTACCGCTCGACAACCAGCGCTATCCGACCGGCGAACAGGGCTTGCAGGCCCTGCTGGTGCGCCCGACCGGCGGGCCGGCGGCGCCGAACTGGAAGCCCTATGTCGAAAAGCTTCCGAACGATCCGTGGGGCCATGCCTACCAGTTTCTCAATCCCGGCGTGAAGGGCGAAATCGACGTGTTCTCGCTCGGCGCCGACGGCCAGCCCGGCGGCGAGGGCAACAATGCCGACATTGGCAGCTGGCAGTAGCAACAGCAGCAGCGCCAGTGGCAGCGACCGGCCGGGCCGGCATTCGCCGCGCTGGGTGTCTCCTTGCCCTGGTGTCGAGCACTCACTTGAATGCTATGAATTAGATAGCTGTCTGCGCACGTCCAACGGTCGTTTCAGCCACTTTTTTCTTGAAAACCCGGCTTTGAATGCATTGCCGCGGCAGACGGGTCATCGTCGCTATCAAAAAGAGAGCTGGTTGCGCACATCCACTCGGCGTTTCAACCACTTTTCATTCGGATTCACGCTGCTCGAACTGATCGTGGTGATCGCGATCATCGCGATCGCCACGGCTGGCGTGAGCTTCGCGCTGCGCGACACCGGCCAGGCCGCGCTCGACCGCGAAGGCGACCGGCTCGCGGCATTGCTCGAGTCGGGCCGGGCCCAGTCGCGCGCGAGCGGCGTCGCGGTGCGCTGGCGGCCCGTCGACGGCGGTTTCGCGTTCGAAGGGCTGCCGAAGGAAGCGCTGCCCACGCACTGGCTCGGCGCCGATGTCAGCGCATTGCCGATGACCGCCGAAGGCGTTCGGCTGCCGGCGATCACGCTCGGGCCCGACCCGATCATCGCGGCGCAGCAAGTTTTGTTGCGGCTCGAAGGGCCGAATCCACGGGTGCTGCGGATCGCGACCGACGGCCTGCGGCCATTCGCGGTGAGCAGCGGGCTCACATCCGGTGCGGTGCAATGAAAATACGCCGCCCGATTCGCGCTCGCCGCGCGACGTTGCACCGGGACTCGCAACGGGGCTCGCACCCGCACTTGCACTCGCGACGCGGCTTCACCCTGATCGAAGTGCTGGTCGCGCTCGGCATCGTCGCGATCGCGCTCGCGGCCGGCGCGCAAGCTACGCTGTCGCTGACCCGCAATGCGCAGCGTCAGTCCGACGTGCTGCTCGCGGGCCTGTGCGGCGAGAACGAGTTGATCCGGGTTCGGCTGGTGCGCCAGATGCCACCGGTCGGCGAGGCCGGCTCGGTCTGCACCCAGGCCGGTTTCGAGTTTCCGATGGTGGTCACGACCACCGCCACCTTGAACCCGAATTTCCGCCGGGTCGACGTTCAGGTGCAAGACGCGAACGCGGCGCCGATCGTCCGGCTGTCGACCGTGGTGGGCCGCTTCTGATGGCCTCGGTCCCTGACCTTGTCCGCCAGCGCGGCTTCACCCTGATCGAGCTGCTGGTCGCATTGGCCGTGATGGCGCTGCTCGCGATCGTGAGCTGGCGCGGGCTCGAAGGCATTTCGACCGCCACGACCCAGAACCAGCGCCGCGCCGATGCGGTGCTGACCTTGCAAACCGGGCTCGCCCAGTGGGACGCCGACCTCGACGCGATCAGCGCGCTGGTCCAGACCCGGCCGCTCGACTGGGACGGCCGGCTGCTGCGCCTGACCCGGCGCAACACCGACGCCGGCACGCCGTCGATCTATGTGGTCGGCTGGACCCTGCGGCCCGACGCGGCGACCGCAACCAACGCCGCCGGGAGCCGCTGGCACCGCTGGCAATCGAAGCCGCTGCAAACCCGCGCCGAATGGCAGCGGGCCTGGGACAGCGCCGCCTCGTGGGCGCAGGACGGCGGCGCCACCGCGAGCGGCACCGATGTCGCATTGATGCCGGTCACCGGCTGGCAGGTGCTTTATTTCCGCAACAACGCGTGGACTCCGGCCGACAACAGCGATCTCGAAGTCGCCCGCGCATCGGCCGCCGCCGCAGCCGCCGCGAACCTGGCCGCCGCGCAGGCGCGTGCGGCTGCGAACGGATCGGCGATCGGCGCCACGTCGCCGGCCGCCGGCGCACTCCCTGGCGCACTCCCTGGCACATCACCTGGCACATTGCCCGGCGGCGCCGCGCAAGACCCGTCCGCGACCACCACCGCCGGCGTGCTCGGCACCGTCCCCGACGGCGTGCGCCTGGCGCTCGACCTGGCGCCCGGCGATGCGCTGACCGGTGTGCTGGTCCGCGACTGGGTCCGGCCGGGCTACGGCGAAGCCAAGCAGTAGCCGCATTACGCGCCGGAGAGTCTGCATCGCCGCTCGCGGCACACCGTCGATCGGCAGGCGGCCCTGGCGGTCTCCGCGGTCTCCGCGGTCTCGGCGGTTCTGTCCACGCCCTGCACGGCGACCCACCACATCCGCTCCGAACGATTGGTCACTGCCAATGCAGCATTTCGCATTAGCGTGGCAATCGCCTGACGCGCGGGTACCACGCTCGCCGCGTGCAAATGTGTGCAAAAGTTACTGAAATGGTGGGTTCGCGGCGTGCGCGTCGCGTTCGACCCGATGGCACAGCCAACAATTTGGACTTGGCCGGCTCGTTCGAGCCCCACTCATCGCCCTGCCGATTCAGCCATCCCGGGAACACGCTCATGAAAAAGTTCACAACTCTTCGCCTTGCGATGGCAACCGCAATCGCCCTGCTCGGCGCTTCTGCGCATCAGGCGGCCATTTCGGCAACGTGGGAGCCGACCGCGCCGGTCGAACTGGTCGTTCCGGCCGGCACCGGCGGCGGCGCCGACCAGATGGCGCGCTTCATCCAGAAAATGATCGCCGACCACCAGCTGACAAAGCAGCCGGTGACTGTGGTCAACAAGTCCGGTGATTCGGGGGTCGAAGCGCTCCAATACATGAAGGCCGCCAGTGGCGATCCGAACAAGCTCGTGATTTCGCTGTCGAACCTGTTCACCGCGCCGCTCGCGAGCGGCGCCGACTTCAACTGGCGCGACATCACACCGGTCGAATTGATGGCGCTCGACCAGTTCGTGCTGTGGGTCAACGCTTCTTCGCCGTACAAGAGCGCCCGCGAGCTGCTCGATGCATTGGGCAAAGGCTCACCGGACAGCCTGAAGCTCGGCGGCACCGGATCGAAACAGGAAGACCAGATTCTTTCCGTGCTGCTCGAAACCGCAGCCGCGACCCGCATCGCCTACCAGCCGCTCAAAGGCGGCGGAGACGTCGCGAAAACGCTGGCGGCCGGCCAGGTCGACATGACCGTCAACAATCCGATCGAAGCCGAAAAACTCTGGCGGGAAGGCGCGGTGCGGCCGCTGTGCGTGTTCGACAGCAAACCGCTCGCCTATCACCAGAAAGTGGCCGACGGCAAAAGCTGGGCCGATCTGCCGACCTGCATGTCGTTCGGGATTCCGGTGCAGTACCTCATGATGCGCGGCATCTTCACCACGCCCGGCGCCACGCCGGAGCAGGTTGCCTACTGGCGCGAATTGCTCGACAAGGTCCGCGCGCTGCCGGAGTGGAAAGCATTCATGGCCCAGGGCGCGTTCAACCAGACCGTGCTGACCGGCGAGCCTTTCAACCAGTGGCTCGACAAGGCCGAGAGCTTTCACCGCGTGGTGATGCGCGAAGCCAAGCTCAAGGCGCGGCCAGCGCTTGCAACGCCGGTTGCAGCGACCGAGTCGAATCAGATCAAGCGCTGAATCAATCAGTCGATCGGCCGATCCGGATTCAGCGCGCCGGCCCGATGAGCGGAAAATAGGGCTGTGCCGCATCGCCCCCAACCGCTCTTCGATCGCCCAGACGCTATAAAAACAATAGCTGTCTGCGCACGTGCAGCGGGCGCTGGAGGCCGATTCGGCTTGAAAAACCGGCGCCATCGCCAATCCGGCGCCGCGTTGCTCGCCGCGATGCTCACAGTGATGCTGGTCGCGACTTTTTCGGCTGCGGCGCTCTGGCAGCAGTGGCGCGCGGTCGAGGTCGAGGCTGCCGAACGGGCCCGGGTTCAGGCGGCCTGGGTGCTGGTCGGCGCGCTCGACTGGTCGCGCCTGATCCTCGGCGAAGACGCGCGCAGCGCTTCCAAATACGACGCATTGACCGAACCCTGGGCGGTGCCGCTCGAAGAAGCGCGTCTGTCGAGCTTTCTGGCTGCCGACAAGAACATCGCGAGCGATTCGCTCGAGGGCTTGCCCGACGCATTTTTGTCGGGCCGAATCGTCGATGCGCAAGCCAAACTCAACGTCCGCAACCTGGTCAACGGCAACCAGCCCGACAAGGCAGCCGCCGACAGTTTCGAAAAGCTGTTCACCCTGCTCGGGCTGCCGACCCAGGACGTCGCGCTGATGGTGAGCGGTCTGCAGCAAGCGCTGGCGTCGGGAAGCAACGATTCGGGCGATTCAAGCAGCAACGCGCCCTTGATGCCTGAACACAGCGCGCAACTGGTCTGGTTCGGGCTGTCCGAAGCCACCGTGACAGCGATCGAGCCGTATGTGACGGTGCTGCCCGAACGCACCTCGGTCAATCTCAACACCGCCAGCGCCGAAGTCATTTTTGCGAGCGCGCCATTGATCGATCTGGCCAGCGCGAAACGCATGGTGCAACAGCGGGCGGTGTCGCCGTTCGGATCCGTCGCCGATGCGAGCCGACTCGCCGGCACGCGCGCCGATGCGGCGGTGTTCGACGTCAACAACCAGGGCGTGGCGACCAACTACTTCGAAGTGCTCGGTCGCTTGCGGCTCGGCAACGTCTGGGTCGAGGAACATTCGCTGTTGAAGCGACCGAACAGCACGCCTGGATTCAGGCCGGTTTTGCGAGTGATCTGGCGCGAACGTGGTGCGGGCACCACAGGCGCGCCGCCGGCTCTTTGACCGACCATCCCGACAGATACACGCTGTTTCTTCAAGCCAAATCGGGGTCTAAGCCACGTCCTGCATGCGCAGACAGCTATCAATTTTGTAGCATTTACGACCGTGCGTCGGCTCCTACAATCGGACCCTCACTTTTCTCACATGTCGCTGCTGCTCGTCACCGCTCCCCTGCCACCCATGGCGATCGCTCCCGAATACGGGTGGGCGTTGTCGGGCGACGACGGCATCGCGTTGCGCTCGGAAGGCCGGGCGCCGCTCGCGCTGTTGCCGCAAGCAGACGAACTGGCGCTCGGCTTGCCCTCGGCGGCGCTCTCGTGGCATCAGGTCAAGCTGCCGCAGGGCAGCCTCGGCAGCGCAGCGCGCTTGCGCTCGGTGCTCGACGGTTTGCTCGAAGAGCGACTGCTCGACGATCCCGATCAGCTCCATTTCGCGCTCGAACCCGGCGCCGAAACCGGTCGCGCGGTGTGGGTCGCTGCCTGTAACCGGCACTGGTTGCGTTCGCTGGTGCAGGCGATCGAAGCCAGCGGCCGGCGGGTGCTGCGGATCGTTCCCGAATTCGCACCGCAACCCGATGACGCGCCGCCGCTGGTTTTTGCGACCGGCGATGCCGCAGCGCCGCAAATTACCCGCTGCAATGCCGATGGCGTCGCGACCCTGCCGCTGAGTCAGGCTGGCCTCGCGATGATGGGCGCGCCGGGGTCTTGGGCTACCGCTGTCGTCAGCGCCGAGCCGGCCGTCGCCGAGCTGACCGAGCAACTGCTCGGGCGCCGGGTGCCGATCGTCAAAACACCGCAGCGCTGGCTGCAGGCCACCCGTTCGCCGTGGGAACTGGCGCAGTTCGATCTGGCAGTGACCGGCCGGGCGCGCGCCGGCAAGCAGGCGGCGGCCCTTTGGCAAACCCTGCGCCATGCGCCTCGGTGGCGCGCGGCGCGTTGGGGCGCACTGCTGCTGATCGTGGCGCAGCTGGTCGGGCTCAACGCCTGGGCCTGGAAAGAGCGGCGCTCGCTCGAAGCCAAGCGGCAGACGGTCGATCGCATCCTGACCCAGACCTTTCCGGCGGTGCAGCCGGTGGTCGACGCGCCATTGCAGATGGCGCGCGCGGTTTCGGCCTTGTCGCAAGCGACAGGCGAGCTGTCTCCGGCCGATTTCGAGCCGATGCTCAGCAGCCTGGCTGCGAGCCTGCCGCCCGGCAAAACGCCGACCGCGATCGATTTCGGCGGCGGTCAATTGCGCCTGCGCGGACTCGGCTTGCAGCCGACCGAGCTGGCGCCATTGCAAAATGCGCTCGCGCCGCGCGGCTACAACGTACGCACCGAAGGCGATCTGCTGCTGGTGCAGGCCGAGGTGCCCAGATGAGCTGGCTCGAAGACCAATCGCGCACGCTCAATGCCCGCTGGATGTTGCTGGCGCCGCGCGAGCGCCGGATGATCTCCATCGCCGTCACGCTCGTGGTGCTCGCATTGCTCTGGTGGCTGGCGCTGGCGCCCGCGCTCAAGACCCTGCGCGCCGCGCCGGCCGAAAACGCGCGGCTCGACACCCAGTTGCAGCAAATGGCGACTTTGCAGGGCCGGGCCGAAGCGCTCAAGGCGCGCCCGCAAGCCAGCCGCGACGATGCACTGCGCGCGCTCGAAACGTCGGTGCGCGAGAAGTTCGGCCAGAACGCCCAACTCATGACGAACAGCGGCACCGAAGGCGCGCGCCTCACCTTGCGGGCGATGCCGGCCGATACCTTGACCGACTGGCTGGTGCAGGCCCGTGGCAATGCGCGCGCGGTGCCCAGCGAAGTGCACCTGTCGCGCGCCCAGGCACGTGCGGGCGGCAACGCGCCATCCGGTTTGCCCGGTCAGGCCGCCGCCGCGCCGGCAGCCGGTTCGGGCCAGGCCCGCTGGGAAGGCGCACTGGTCATGAGCCTGCCGGGCGCCCGATGAAATCTGAACCTCGCCGCGCGATGAGCTTCTCTTCAATGGCCGTGATCCGTTCTTCCGTCGTCGATAGCGCGCCCAGCCACGGCTGGCGCTGGGCGCTGGCCGGCGCCTTGATCGGCGCGCTGCTCGCTCTCGTTTTCTTCGCGCCCGCGCGCTGGCTCGCGAGCGCACTCGCCGCAGCGACCGAGGGCCGGCTGCTGCTGGTCAACCCGCGCGGCACGGTCTGGAACGGCGCTTCCGGCGTCGTCTTTGCCAGCGGCCAGGGCGGCGCCCAATCGGTCTCGCTGCCCGGCTCGCTGCAATGGCGGCTGCGGCCGACCTGGGGCGGGCTCGCAGGCGCGCTCGAATTGCCTTGCTGCACTGCCAAACCGCTCGATTTCGATGCCTGGCCGAGGGTCGGCGGCGTCCGGATCGACTGGCACGACGGTCAATCGCGCTGGCCCGCCGCCTTGCTTGCCGGTTTCGGCGCGCCCTGGAATACGCTCAAGCTCGAAGGCGTGCTCGACTTGAAAACGCAAGCGCTGGTGCTCGATTTCAGCCGCCGCGGCGTCGCGGTCGCCGGCAACGCGACGCTCGACGCGACCGATATTTCGTCGAGTCTTTCGACTTTGCGCCCGATGGGCAGCTACCGCCTCGCACTGCAGGGCGGTGCCACGCCGAGCCTTCTGGTCAGCACCCGCGCGGGCAGCCTCGATCTGGCGGGCAGCGGCACCTGGAGCGGCACCGCGCTGCGCTTCAACGGCGAGGCCAGCGCCGCGCCGGGCCGCGAAGACGCACTGTCTAATTTATTGAACATCATCGGCCGGCGCGACACCAATCGCTCGATCATCACCCTGGGTTGACCATGAAATTTCCGACATTCGCCGCTCAACGTTCCGCGGTCGGCTCCGGGGTTGCCTTGCTGGCCGCGCAACTCGTGCTCGCCGGCAGCACGCTGTGCGTCGTTCCCGCCCTGGCGCAGGACAACGCGGGCGCACCGCGCCGCGGCGAACCGATCACGCTCAACTTCGTCAACGCCGACATCGAAGCCGTGGCGCGCACGATGGCGGTGGTGACCGGGCGCGACGTGGTGGTCGATCCGCGCGTCAAGGGCTCGATCAATCTGGTCAGCGAACGAGCCTTGTCGCCGAACGCCGCGTTCAACCAGTTCGCTTCGACCTTGCGGTTGTACGGCTACGCGGTGGTGCAGTCCGACGGGCTCTACAAAGTAGTGCCCGAGGCCGACGCCAAATTGCAGACCAATCCGGTGACGACCTCGAGCAAGGCCACTGCGAGCGTCGGCGGCAACCAGATCGTGACCCAGATCTTCCGGCTCAACTACGAATCGCCGAACAACCTGCTGCCGGTGCTGCGGCCGCTGATTGCGCCGAACAACACCATCAACGTCAATCCCGGCAACAACTCGCTGGTGATCACCGACTATGCCGACAACATGCGACGGCTCGCGCGGATCATCTCGGCGCTCGACGTGCCGAATGCGTCGGACATCGAGGTGATTCCGCTCAAGCATTCGGTTGCGACCGATCTGGTGCCGCTGGTGCAAAAGCTCATGGAAGGCAATGCGGCCGGCGGGCCCGGCGGCGGCGCGGTCGGCGGCGCACCCGATGCATCGTTCCGCACCACGATGCTGGCCGAGCCGCGCAGCAACGCGGTGATCCTGCGGGCCGCGAATCCGGCCCGCGCGCAACTGGCGCGCACCCTCATCGCCAAGCTCGACCAGGCGCCGGCATCGACCGACAACGGCGACGCCGGCAACATTCATGTGGTGTACCTCAAGTACGCCGACGCGGTGCGGCTCGCGACCACGCTGCGCGCCGCGATGGCCGGCGAGAAAAACGGCAACCAGGGCAACACACCCGGACTGCCGCAGGGCCCGGGCCTTCAGCAGGGCAACACGCTGCAAAGCAACTTCGGCGCGGCAGGCGGTGGCGCCAGTCAGCAAGCCACGGCGCCGCTCAACAACACGAACCAGATTTCGACCGGCGGCCAGATTCAGGCCGATCCGCAGACCAACTCGCTGATCATCACCGCGCCGGAACCCGAATACCGGCAGCTGCGCGCGGTCATCGAAAAGCTCGACGGCCGCCGCGCCCAGGTCATGATCGAAGGCCTGATCGTCGAGGTCAACGCCAACAAGGCAGCCGAATTCGGCGTGCAATGGCAAACCGCGCTGGGCCGCAACGGCAGCGAAAACATCGGTGTGATCGGCACCAATTCGAGCCTCGCAGGCCAGAACATCATCGACCTGGCAGTCGGCATCGGCACCCGCAACCCGGCGACCCGGCCCTCGACCGGCATCAACTTCGGCATCGGCCACCGGATCAACGGCCAGTACGTGCTGGGTCTGCTGGCGCGCTTTCTGGCCGGCAACGGCGAAGGCAACGTGCTGTCGACGCCGAGCCTGCTCACGCTGGACAACGAGGAAGCCAAGATCATCGTCGGCCAGAACGTGCCCTTCGTGACCGGCCAGTACGCCAGCACCAACGGCAATACCTCGACCATCAATCCGTTCACGACAGTCGAGCGCAAGGACGTCGGCCTGACCTTGCGGGTTCGCCCGCAGATCAACGCCAATGGCACCATCAAGCTGCAAGTCTTCCAGGAGGTGTCGAACGTCGACGCTTCGACCCGCGGCGACCCGAACGGCCTCACCACCAACAAGCGCAGCATCGAGTCGAACGTGCTGGTCGACGATGGCTCGCTGATCCTGCTGGGCGGGCTGCTGCAGGACGATTACAACAACTCGATCGAAAAGGTGCCGTTGCTCGGCGACGTGCCGGTGCTCGGCAGCCTCTTCAAGAGCGAAACCCGTTCGCGCACCAAGAGCAACCTGATGATTTTTTTGCGGCCGGTCGTGATGCGCGACGGCGCCTCTGCCGATGCTTATTCACTCGACCGCTACGACGCGATTCGCACCTTGCAGCAGAGCGCCCAGCCCGACGGCAACGTCATGCTGCGCGATGTGCGGGACGCGCCGACCCTGCCGCCGTTGCCGATCGTCGATACCGCTGGCGGCGCTGGCACCGCCAACACTGGCACGCCAGGCCAGCCGAACTACCAGCCGATCCAGGGCACCCGCCTGGTGCCGCCGCCGCAGTCGCGACCGCTGATCGACAACTTGCCGAGCGGCCAGGGCCTGCTGCAGCCCGGCCAGTTGCGCGGCGGGCTGCCGCCGACGGCCGACCCGGCCTCGCAACGCGAAGGGCCGTGATACAACTGGTATCGCAACCATGAACGCACCGATCGATCCCGATTCTCTGGGCGCGCCGGCCGGCGAAGCGTTCGCCGATCCGCTGGCCGATCTGCTCCTGGAACCCAGCGTGGCACCCGCCGCGGCCTCCGTCGCAGCGCCGCGCCGTGCGTCGGCGCGCTATCCGCTGCCCTACGCCTTCGCGCGCGGCCAGCAATTGCTGCTCGAGCAAGGCGACGACGCCGAAGGCGCGACGCTGTGGCTGGCGCCAGCCGCTGCGCAGAATTCGGTCGGCGAAGTGCTGCGCAAACACGCGGTTCGCCATTTCGAGGTATTGCCGCCCGATGAGCTCGCGCAGCGCATCAGCGCGGCCTATTCGCAAGGCGAATCGAACGCCGCCGCGGTGGTGAGCGAAGTGCAGAGCGACGCCGATCTGACCCGGATCATGCAGGAGCTGCCCGCGGTCGAAGACCTGCTCGAATCGGCCGGCGACGCGCCGATCATCCGCATGCTCAACGCGCTGCTCACGCAAGCGGCGCGCGATGGCGCGAGCGACATTCACATCGAGCCCTACGAGCGCACGTCGTCGGTGCGCTTCCGGATCGACGGCACCTTGCGCGAAGTGGTGCAGCCCAATCGCGCATTGCATGCGGCGCTGATTTCGCGGCTCAAGATCATGGCCGACCTCGACATCGCCGAAAAGCGGTTGCCGCAAGACGGCCGGATCAGCCTGCGGATCGGCACCCGCGCGGTCGATGTGCGGGTGTCGACCTTGCCATCGGCGCACGGCGAGCGCGCGGTGTTGCGGCTGCTCGACAAGACCGAGTCGAAGCTCACGCTCGAAGCCGTCGGAATGCAGGGCGACACCCTGCGCCGGTTCGAGCAACTGATCGGCCAGCCGCACGGCATCATCCTCGTGACCGGGCCGACCGGCTCGGGCAAGACGACGACGCTTTATGCCGCGCTGGCCCGGCTCGACGCCGGCCGCAGCAACATCATGACGGTGGAAGACCCGATCGAGTACGAACTCGCGGGTGTCGGCCAAACCCAGGTCAACGCCAAGATCGACCTGACCTTCGCGAAGGCGCTGCGCGCGATCCTGCGCCAGGACCCCGACATCATCATGATCGGCGAGATCCGCGACTTCGAAACCGCGCAGATCGCGATTCAGGCGTCGCTCACCGGTCACCTCGTGCTTGCGACGTTGCACACCAACGATTCGGTGAGTGCCGTGACGCGACTGACCGACATGGGCGTCGAGCCTTTTTTGCTCAGCTCGTCACTTCTGGGTGTGCTCGCGCAACGGCTGGTGCGCAAGATCTGCGCGGTCTGCCACGGCGCGAATTGCGACGCCTGCGGCCAGACCGGCTATCAGGGCCGCACCGGCATTTTCGAATTGCTCGTCGCCGACGACGCGGTGCGCTCGCTGGTTCACAACCGTGCCGCCGAAAGCGACTTGCTGACGGCGGCCACGACCCAGGGCCTGCGGCTGATGCGCGAAGACGGCGAGCGGCTGGTGCAAGCCGGTGTGACCTCGCGCGCCGAGCTGGTGCGGGTGACGCGCGACTGAAAGCGAAGGTCGGCGTCGGGCCTCGGGCCGATGGCGCTGGCGCGGCGTGCCCTGCGATCGGGTCGGTGTTGAACGCCAGCGTCAGCGTCAGCGGCGCGATCAGCGCCGAAGGATTGGTTGACAACGAGCCCTGTCGTCTCGCATGAGTCATGTCGAAGGAGTCAGTCAAATGGAATCAACGCCCGAACCCGTGCGCGCAATCGCCTTGTATGGAACCGACGAGCCGATCGACGCGCTGACATTGCTGAAGGCGGGGCCGCTGACTGCCGAATTCGACGGGGGTAATCTTCGCCACCTGCGCGTTGGCGGCATCGAGGTGATACGAGCGATTTCCTACATCGTTCGCGACGAAAATTGGGGCACGCTGCGCCCGGTCATCAGCGACCTCGAAGTCGATCAGGATGCGGCAAGTTTCGAGGTTTCCTACAACGCTTCCGTCGAGCGCGATGGTCGAACCCTGAAATTTCAGGCGCGTATCAGTGGCACTTCGGAAACCGTGAGATTCGAGGCGGTCGGCGCCTCCGAAACGGGTTTTTTGACGAACCGCACCGGCTTTGTCGTATTGCATCCGATCGTCGGTGTCGCAGGCCGCGCGGTCACGATCGAGCGGGTCGACGGCACGATCGAGCAAGGCAGTTTTCCCGAGACCATCGATCCGGTTCAGCCCATGATGGACGTGCGCGCGCTGACGCACGAACCCGAGCCTGGCCTGCACATTGCGTGCCGATTCGAAGGCGACACCTTCGAAATGGAAGACCAGCGCAACTGGACCGACGCGTCGTTCAAGACATACGTCAGGCCGCTGGCGTTGCCCTGGCCCTACGAGCTGCCCGCCGGCGAAAAATTCGAGCAAGCCGTCATCGTTTCAGGCCGCGGCGAGAACTCTGGAGCGGCGCCCGCCGACGATCTCGTGCGCTTCGAATGGGGCAATGCGCCGGCCAAGGTGCAACCCGAGGTCGGCGTCGGCATAGCGAGCGAAGAACTCGAACCGACCTTGAATCTGGCGCCGACGTTCAAGCTCCTGGCGCCGCAACACCTCGTATTGCATTTCGATCCGAGGAAGGGAGACGACGCCGACACGCTGCGTCGGGCAGCCGATGTGGCAGTGGCCATGGGTTGCGGGCTCTGGTTGGAGGCCGTGGTGGTTGACGTGGCTGACTTTGCGCGTGAACTCGAAACGCTGGGTGAATGGGTTCAGGCCCTGCCAGTGCCGGTTCCCGTTGTGCTGGTTTCACCCGCATCCGACATGCGCGGAACGTTGCCCGGCAGCAAATGGCCACCGGCGCCACCGCCAACCGATTTGTATGCCGCCGCGCGGCGCGCATTCCCTAACAGCCGATTGGGCGGCGGCATGTTCAGCTTCTTCACCGAACTCAATCGCAAACGCCCGCCGGTCGATCTGATCGACCTCGTGAGCTTCACGACCTCGGGCGCGGTTCACGCCGGCGACGACCGGACAGTCATGGAGAACCTCGAATCGCTGCCCTTTATCGCAAGCAGCGCCAGGGCGATCGCCGGCAGGCGTCCGTTCGCGGTCGGGCCCAGCGCCATCGGCATGCGGATGAATCCGTATGGCGATGCGCCCGTCGCCAACCCGGACAACTTGCGCCAGGCCATGAATCACAACGATCCGCGTCAACGCGGACTCTTCGGCGCCGCCTGGATGGTTGGCTTTTACGCCGGGCTGGCACGCGGCGGGGCGGACAGCATCAGCTTCGGCGGTACGACGGGACCATTCGGTCTGCTGTATGCCAAGGCCGAATATCCGCAGCCATGGTTCGACGCGCATCGCGGCTTGTTTCCGATGTTCCACGTGCTGCGTGTGCTGGCTCGATTTGCCGGTCGGCCGCGGATTCAGGTGGGCGTCACGGGCGACGGGATCGAGACGGCGGGCGCGAATCTGGATGGGCAGCGGGAGTTGCTGATCGCCAACCTGACGGCCGACGTCCGTTCTGTTGCGCTGCCGTCGGCGCCGAAATCGATTCGGCTACTGAACGTCGAGAATTTTGCAACTGCAGCTGACGATCCGTTGTACTTCGACCGCGAAGATGCGGAGACGGGCGCTGAAGTCTTGCGACTCGACGCCTACGCCGTGGCTCGAGTGATCTATCCGAATTGAGCCGTCAGCGGCGGCAGTCAGACTCCGCGTAAGGCGCGCATATGTTTCAACTTATCTGCGCGTGACCCCGAAGCGCTCCATCACCACGCCGAGCGCTGCTACCGCGATGATGAGAACGCCCCAAATGGCAACGGTCAGAAACGGGCTGAAGTCGAGCAGGTTGAAGGCCGATGAAATCAGCTGCAGCATGACAAGGGCAATGACCAGACCGCCGACCCGGCCAAAGCCGCCGAAGGGGTCGACACCGCCGAGTACCGCCGCGAGGATCGTCACGAGCAGGTAACTCTCGCCATACGAAGCATTCGCGGAATTGAATCGCGCCATCATGATGAGCGCGGCTGCGCATGCGAGCAGGCTCGACAACACATAGACGCCGAGCAACACACGTTGGGTATCGACCCCGGAGTAGCGCGTCGCTTTTTCGCTAGAACCGATCATGTAGATCTTGTGGCCGAATGGGCTCTTGTTGAGAAATACGGCGATCGGCACGCAGAGTGCCGCGAAAAAAATCAGCGCGACCGGAACGCCCGCGAGCGTCCCGTTGCCCAGAAATACGATCGGGCCCGGAAATCCCGAGATGACATTGCCGCGTGTCATTCCGATCGCGAGGCCCTTGCACAAGGTCATCGTGCCCAGGGTCGCCAGGATCGGCGACACCCCGAGATAGGCAATCACGAATCCGTTGACGAGCCCGATCAGGGTTGCGACCAAGGCGCCCGCCAGGACAGCGAGAACCTGCCATCCAATCCATGCGATTCCGTGCGCGTCGGGAATGTATCGGGTCAGAACCCAGGCCATCGTGAGCGCGCAGAGGTTGGCCGTCGCGATGATCGACAGGTTCAGCCCACCCGATAGAAGGCAAACCATCATCGCCAGCGAAAGAATACCCAACTCGGGCAGCTGGAAGGCCATCGACTGCAGCGCGCCCGCACTCGCGATGCGATCGCCGAGCAGAAGCCAGAAAACGGCGATCAGCGCCAGCAAGACGAGGGACAGCATCGGAACTGTTCCGCCACGCAAGACGCGCGCGAGCGGTGTTCGCCGCTCGGCAGTGACAGCCTGCGTAGTCATGTCGTCGCCCTCAATTGATGGCCTTGGCGACGCGCCGTCGACGCTCTGACCATGCCGTTGTCGATACGGCGATCAGAATCGTCAGACCAACAAACCATTGGTTCCAGTAAGAAGAGACGCCGATCAACACCAATCCGTTTTGCAGGATGGCCAGCAGCGCCACGCCCAGAATGACGCCGAACACCGTTCCGACGCCGCCATTCAGCGTCGCGCCGCCCAGGACTACAGCAGCCAGCACGTCAAGCTCCTTCCCGACCAGCACCGTCGGTGTGACCGACTGCGCCAGTTGGGCCTGCACGAGCGAAGCCACGCCCGCGATGAGGCCGAGGTACCCGTAAACGATGAGGTTCAGCACGAACACCCGAAAGCCGAGCCGCTGCGCCGCATCCTTGTTGCCGCCCAATGCGTAAATCTGACGACCGACGTTGGTCCGGTTCAACAACAACCAGGTTGCAGCGAAGGCAATGACGAGAACGAGAATTTGCAGATTGAGCGCATAGGGGATGCCGTTGGCATCTTCGTGCTCGAACCACCAGACCCCGTCGCGAAAGAACTTCGGAAGCGACGTGATGTATTTACCGCCGGTCACGAAAATGAGCAGCCCGTAGAAAATATTCAATGTCGCGATCGAAACGATGATCGACGAGATTCGCAGCTTGCTGATGAAAATTGCGTTGACGAGGCCACAGACGATGCCGACCACCGCAGCGACCACGAACAGCGACGACCAGCCGAGTCCGTATCGAATGCCCAACGTCAGCGCGACGTACTGCGCCACCGATGCGGTGGCCGTGAACGAGATATCGATTCCGCCCGCGATCAGAACCACTAGAAGGCCAGACGCCAGAATGCCGATGAAGGCGTTGGAGGTCAGCAGGTCGAACAAATTCTGGATAGTCAGAAAACTATCTGTTGCCAACGACAGCGCAACGACCATCACCGCGATCACGAGCAGCAGCCAGAATTCGTGGCTTTTCCCGAAACGCCGCAGTGTCGCCGCCAGAGAGGACTGGTTTTCGGTCGGGCGCGCATTTGCTGTTGGCGCTGCGATTGGATGGATGTCAATGTCCTCACGCATCGACCAGCTCCTGCAGTTCCGTTTCAGAGGAGGTGCCCGGCACGCGCTCGCCGACCAGTCGCCCGTGGCGCATCACCAGAACGCGATCAGTTTGGTAGAAGACCTCCGATATTTCGTCGGATATCAGCAGGATCGCGATGCCTTGCGCGGCGAGCGCACGCACCACTTCGTAGATTCCGTCCTTGGCTGCAATGTCGACGCCGACGGTGGGGCTGTCGAGAATCAGCAACTTGGGATCGGTTGCCATCCACTTGGCGAGAACGACCCGTTGTTGATTGCCTCCCGAGAGGGTCCGGACCGCGTGGTTCGGATCGGCCGCCTTGATCGACAGATCGGCAATCCACTTGCGCGCCGTTCCCTGCCGAGTGCTTTCTGCCAGCAGCCCGAATGTCTTCGGCAACTGGTCCAGTACCGTCACCAGAATGTTGGACGCGATCGGCTGTTCGAGCACCAGGCCCAGGTTGAGTCGATCTTCCGACACATAGGCGATTCCTTCATCGATGGCCTGGGCATTGCTCTCGAGCGCGAGCGGCTTGCCGTTCAGGCGCACCTCACCGGAGGTCGGCCGGTTCATGCCGAACAGCGACAGCGCAAATTCCGTGCGACCGGAGCCCAGCAATCCCGTGAGGCCGACGATCTCGCCCGCTTCGACGTCCAGGGTGATGTCTTCGTATTGCCCTTTGCGCGACAGGCGACTGACAGAAAGAACCTTTTTTCTGTCCCTGGCGCTGGCCGCGCGCGCTTGATAGGAGAAGGCCTTGCCGGTCATTAACGTTGCGAGCTTTTTGTCGTCCATTTCGCTGGCCGCGAATGCACCGACCTTGCTGCCGTCGCGCAGGACCGTGACGCGTTCGGCGATTTCCATCACCTCGTCCAGACGATGCGACACGAACACGATCGCGATACCGCCTCGCTTCAGATCCGCGACAAGACGCACCAGTGCCTCGACTTCATGACGCGTCAGCGAAGCGGTCGGCTCGTCCATGATCACGAGCTTCGCTTCGGCCGCCATCGCGCGGCAAATGGCAACCAACTGGCGGTTGGCAATCGACAGATCCTCGACCCGCGCGTCGGGGTCGAGCGATAAACCGATCCGCCCCATCGCCGCCTCGGCAATGGTCCGGATCTTTTGCCAGTTCACCAAACGCGGCGCGCCCAGGTGGGTAGCGACCGCGATGTTTTCGGCCACGGTCAGGTTTGGAAAGAGCGACAAATCCTGATAGATCACCTGAATGCCGCAGGCAGTCGACTGCGCGGGGTTCAGGTGCGGATAAACGCGCCCATCGATGTCGATTCGACCGCCCGGCTCCGGAGCGAGAACACCGGCGACGATTTTGATCAGCGTCGATTTGCCGGATCCGTTTTCTCCGACGAGGCAGTGCACTTCGCCGGCAGCCAGCGCAAGATCGACGTTGTGCAACGCGACAACACCGCCGAACTTCCTGGAAATGGCGTGGAGTTCGAGAAAATTGGTCAAGACCGACGAAGCCCCGGGTCACCGAAATCCGTCTGGCCGCAACGCGATTCTCGCGGGCAATTTACAGACCCTGCGCGATCAGGCCCGCAATGGTGTCATTGTTGATGCGCATGATCTTGTCGACCTTGATGAGCTTGCCCGGCACGTCGACCGATGCCTTGCCCAGGCCCGGAATATCGATGCCGTCCTTGATCGGTGTACCGTCGAGAAGGAGCCTTGCGACAGCGACCATCGCATAGCCGGCGTCGGTCGGGTTCCAGAGAAAGCCTTCGCGAATGATGCCGTCGGCGATCAGGTCCTTCGCCTGTGACGGCAAAACCGTTCCGACAACTGCGATCTTCTTGCCGAGCCTCTTTTCGCGAACGGCATTTCCAGCGCCGATCGGCCCATTGGATCCGAAAGCGACGATACCCTTCAACTGCGGATAGGCCTTGATCACGTCGAGCGTGGTTTTGTAGGCCGTATCGATTTCGTCGGCACCCGGGTAGCGGTCGGCAGCCAGCTTCATCTTGGGATAGTGCTCTTTCTGATAAGCGATGGCGGCGTCGGCCCACTTGTTGTGCAGCGGTGTCGTGAGCGTACCCACGTACACGACGTAATCGCCCGACTCGTCCATCGCCTTGGCCAGGCGCTGCATCTGGACTTCGCCGAAAAGCTTCGAATCGATCAGTTCGACGTTCCAGTCGCGTCCCTCCTGCTCAGGTCCCTCGTGCGTGATGACCTTGATCCCGGCAGCCTGCGCACGCTTGAGAACCGGCTCGCAGACCTTGACGTCCAGCGGCACGAGGCCGATGACGGTGACTTTTTTCGCGATCTGGTCTTCGAGCAATTTGACTTGCTGCGCCGGATCGACATTGGCCGGTCCGACCATCGAGGCGTCGATCTTGAACTCCTTGCCGCCCTTCAGAATGCCTTTTTCGACTGCGTTGAACCACGGGATGCCGGCGATTTTCACCACCGTCACCATCGTGGGCTCAGTAGCGGCAAAGCCGAGGGAGCTGCCGAGGCCCGAGGCGCTCACGACTGCGGCCCCGCCCAACGCCTTGAGCGTCTTGCGTCTGTTCATGTCTTGTCTCCGGTTGTCGCGCGACAGGCGCGTGTTTTTTGGCTGCGTCAGCGGTTCGGCCAGACGCCGATCGATGCTAATGCGGCCGGATCGCCATGACAAGCTGGCGCCGGATGCTCGCTTACCCGACATGGCGGACCGTGCCGCCGTGGTCCGTTCAACCGATCGGGGCGGACTTGTCCAGCAGACCCGCAGATTTCAGGTCGCTCCACAAACCGGCGGGAACTGCGCCGTCCGCGTCGGCGACATTCGCTTCGATCTCCGCCGGCTTCACCGCGCCGAGCACCACCGACACCACCGCCGGGTGCGCCATCGCAAACTGCAAAGCAGCACGCCGGATGGTCGTTCCGTGACTCTTGCAAATCTGTTCGATTTTGCGGACGCGATCCATGATCTCGGGCGGTGCGGGCGCGTATTCGAACTTGGCATCGGCGATTGCGCCGGTGGCCAGAATGCCCGAATTGAACACGCCAGCCAGCATCACGCCGATCTTCTTTTCGACCGCCAGCGGCAGGAATTCTTCGAGGCCGTTTTGAATCAGCAGTGAATAGCGCCCGGCCATCATCGCGACGTCGAAATCACCCGCCTTCGCAAAACGGACGCAGGTATCGGCCTCGTTGATGCCGAAGCCGATCGCGCCGACCGTCTTGTCGCTGCGCAACTTGTCGAGTGCCTTGTAGGCGCCGTCCATTGCCTCCTTGAACCGGCGCGGCGCATCTGCCTTGCCGTGGGTCCATACATCGCAGTCGTGGATCAACACCACGTCGAGACGGGCCAGGCCCATGCGCAGCAACGAGTGTTCGACCGAACGCATCGTGCCGTCGTAGGAGTAATCGAAGCGCGGCGCATGCGGAAAGCCGCCCTTGAAGCCCGGCGAGTACGCATCCGTATTGCGCTCGGGTGCCTTCCCGAATGGATCCATGAGCCGACCGATCTTGGTCGAGACGACCAGCTCATCCCGCGCCGCGCGACGCAAGCCAGCGCCGATGCGCGACTCCGAAAGGCCGTTGCCGTAGTGCGGCGACGTATCGAAGACGCGCACACCGCATTCGTAAGCCCGCTCGACAGTCGCGATGGTGGTTTTTTCGTCGAGCAATTCGAAGAGGTCGCCCATCGGCGCAGAGCCGAGGCCGATCGCGGAAAAATTCAATTCGGATCCGTTGCGGGTCTTGAACTGTCGGGTGCGCATGGCGGCCTTTCTGATCGTGTTCGATCGATGAAATTCTGGACAACGCGAGTCAAAGTTCGAGAATAGCCGAGCGACTACGAAAGCGCCACGAGCGCGCGAACGTTACGAACGCGCCATACGCGCGACCCGTCCTGCAACCCTCGAAAGGATCTCGATCATGAACAAGCTCGGCGTGCATGCATTGGTCTGGGTCGGCGGCTGGAGCCATGACGAATGCGAACGGGCGATCGCGCAAACGGCTGAATGCGGCTTCGACCTTATCGAAATTCCGGCGCTCGACCCGGCGTCGATCGATACCGACTTCACGCGCAAGATGCTCGACCGCTACAAGCTCGCGACCACTATTTCGCTGGGCCTCGATGCATCGACCGATGTCTCGTCCGAAGACCCGCAAGCCCAGGCGCGTGGCGAGGCGCGTTTGCGCGAGGCGCTGGCGGTTGCAAAAGACATCGGCGCGACCCATGTTTGCGGAATTCTCTATTCGGCCTTTCAAAAGTATTTCGAGCCGCCGACCGATGCCGGCATGGCGGCATCGGTCGAGGTGCTGCGTCGCATCGGCAAGGCGGCGGCCGGTCACGGCATCACGATCGGGCTCGAGGTGGTCAATCGCTACGAGAGCAACCTGCTCAACACCGCCGCGCAGGCAGTCGCTTTCGCGCAGCGGGTCGGCGCGCCGAACGTCAAGGTGCATCTGGACACTTATCACATGAACATCGAGGAGGCCGACCTCGAATCGGCCTTGATCGACACCGGCGATGCGCTCGGTTACTTTCACATCGGCGAGTCCGGGCGCGGCTACCTCGGGGCTGGCAACATCGATTTCGACCGCGTGTTTCGCGGCCTCGCCAAGGCGGGCTATGGCGGCCCGATCACGTTCGAATCGTTCTCGTCGGCCGTGGTCAACAAGCAGCTGTCGGGCATCCTCGGTATCTGGCGAAACCTCTGGGAAGACAGCGCCGACCTCGCGCGCCATGCCAAAGGCTTTATTGAGCACGGCCTGAAGTCTGCGCATGAAGCGCGCGAGCGCACTGGATCCGCGCGCTGAACGAGTCCAACGCCTGATTCAGCCGAGCGCTCGGCGCGCCAAGCGCCCAGCTAACATCACCCCATGCCCGCCTACTCCTTCGAAGCCATCGATGCCGCCGGTCAGACCCGCAAGGGCGTGCTCGAGGCCGACACGGCGCGCAACGCCCGCGGCATGCTGCGTGCGCAGGCGCTGATTCCACTCTCGGTTTCGAACCTGGCAGGTGAGCGGGTCCCCGATGCTGCGCCTTCCGGCCTTTCGCGCGTGCTGCGCGGCAAGCGGGTTTTCAACACGACTGGCCTCGCTGTCTGGACCCGGCAACTCGCGGGGCTGGTGACATCGGGCCTGCCGCTGGAACGTGCGCTCACGGCGTTGTCGGAAGAAGCCGAATCCATCGAGCAGCGCAATCTGGTCGCGTCGCTGCGCTCCGAAGTCAATGCCGGTTCGCCGTTTGCGCGCGCGCTGGCGGCGCATCCGCGCGAGTTCTCACCGATCTACACCGCCGTCATCGGCGCCGGCGAGCACAGCGGCAACCTCGGCATGGTGCTCGAACGCCTTGCCGACGACCTCGAACAGCGCCAGGCCTTGCAGCAAAAGCTGATCGGCGCGGCGCTGTATCCGGCCATCGTGACCCTGGTCGCGATCGTGATCGTGGTGTTTCTCGTGAGTTATGTGGTGCCGCAAGTCGCGGCCGTGTTCGCCGGCACCAAACGCTCGCTGCCGGTGCTCACGACCATCATGCTGTCGCTCAGCGCCTTCGTGCGCGAATACGGATGGTGGCTGCTCGGCGCTATCGTTCTGATAGCTGTCGGCGCACGACTGATGCTCGCTCAAGCCGCTTTTCGCTTGAAATTCGATGCCGTCTGGCTGACCTTGCCATTGATCGGCAAACTCGCGCGCGGCTATAACGCGGCGCGTTTCGCGAGCACCCTCGCGATGCTCGCGACCGCCGGCGTGCCGATCCTGCGTGCATTGCAAGCCGCGTCGGAAACCCTCGGCAATCAGGCGATGCGCGCCGACGCGCTCGACGCACTGGTGCTGGTGCGCGAAGGCGCGCCACTCGCATCGGCACTCGCGCAAAAAAAGCGCTTCCCCGGCCTGGTGTCGATGTTCGCGCGCCTCGGCGAACAAACCGGCACCCTGCCCCTGATGCTGCAACGCGCCGCCACCCAACTCGGCGCCGAAGTGCAACGCCGCGCCATGTACATGGCGACCATCCTCGAACCGCTTTTGATCGTCGCGATGGGCGGCATCGTGATGCTGATCGTGCTCGCTGTGATGCTGCCGATCATTCAGTTGAATCAGTTCGTGAAGTGACGCGGCCCCAAGCTGCGTGGCGATGCGACCCGGCATTCGACCTGTCTAACGGAAATTAGTCGCTATGAAAAAAATAGCTGCACGCGCAATATCCACGGGCTCTAAGAGCCGATTTGATCCAAAGACTGCGAAGCGCTCGCCGCGTTTGGTCCCTGCGCTGCGTCCTTGCAAACCGGTTCGCGTCGGTTGGGCCCGCGCCGCC
Source organism: Variovorax sp. (assembly GCA_965218415.1). Taxonomy (GTDB): domain Bacteria; phylum Pseudomonadota; class Gammaproteobacteria; order Burkholderiales; family Burkholderiaceae_C; genus Variovorax. The sequence continues at coordinate 817,776 of CBDCKT010000003.1, read as the reverse complement.
GCGCGAATTGCCGCGGATGGCGACGACTGGCTGGTCATGGGCGATTTCGGCAATGCCTCTGACGCGGCGCTCGCCTGGTGACATCGTGACGTGCGACCTGCACGACTGAGCCCCACCCCATGCCCATCACCCTCGCCGACAAACTCGTGGTCGCGATTTCGTCGCGGGCCTTGTTCAATCTCGAAGAAGAAAACCGCTTGTTCGAATCGGGCGACGCGGCGGGCTATATGCGGCTGCAATTGGAGCGGCTCGATTCGCCAGCGGCGCCAGGGATCGCGCATTCGCTGGTGAAGAAGTTATTGCGCTTCAACGACGACGGGGTGCAGCGGGTCGAAGTCGTGATCCTGTCGCGCAACGACCCGGTGTCGGGCATGCGGGTGTTCCGCTCGGGCGGCGCAGCGGGCATCAAGCTCGAGCGCGGCGTGTTCACGCAAGGGCGCCCGCCGTTCGGGTATTTGCGGCCGCTGCGCGCGCATCTGTTTTTGTCGGTGAATGCCGAGGATGTGCGCGAAGCCTTGAACGCGGGCTTTCCGGCTGCGCGGGTGCTGGTCGAATCGGTGCAAGCGAGCGATGCCTGGCCGAACGAGGTGCGGATCGCTTTCGACGGCGATGCGGTGCTTTTCAGTGATGAAGCCGAGCGGGTGTTCCAGTCGCAGGGGCTCGATGCGTTTCAGTTGCATGAGTCGCGCAAGGCCGCGCAGCCCTTGCCCGAAGGGCCGTTCAAGCCGTTGCTCGCTGCCCTGCACCGGCTTCAGCTCGCGGGCCAGGGCAAAGACACACCTGGGCCCAGCGGCCCGCCGATGCGCATTCGCACCGCGCTCGTCACCGCGCGCAGCGCGCCGGCGCACGAGCGCGCGATTCGCACCTTGATGAACTGGGGCATCCTGGTCGACGAAGCGATGTTTCTGGGCGGACTCGCCAAGGGCGAATTCCTGCGGGAGTTCGAGCCCGACTTTTTCTTCGACGACCAAACCGGCCATGTCGATGCCGCAGCGCGCCATGTGCCGTCGGGCCATGTCGCGAGCGGCATCAGCAACCTCCGCTGAGGCGCTCGAAATTTATAAGAAAAGTGGCTGAAACTCCCACTGGACGAGCGCAGACAGCTCTAATTTTTATAGCGTTCGACAACCGCGTGAAGTCCGCATCGGGCCCTTCGCGATGCGGTCGATTCAGCACCGCTTAAGTCTGCGCCGCCCTCGCCCGGTACGATCCGCGCCACCCGCGCCACCCGCGCCACCCGCGCTCCAGCGCGCTCACCTACCTGAAGCACCCTCATGACCGACACCACCGCCGATGCGGCCGCTGCTGCTTCCGGCTCCAAGCCTTCGTTCATGACGACCGCGCGCCGCATCGGCGCGCTCGCCGCACCCTACTTCGTCTCCGAAGAAAAGTGGCGCGCGCGCGGCCTGTTCGCTGCGGTAGTCGCGCTCAATCTCGGATCGGTGTATCTGCTGGTGTTGCTCAACCAGTGGAACCGCCTCTTCTACGACGCGTTGCAGCAAAAAGACCAGGCCGTGTTCTGGACCCAGCTCGGCCGCTTCGTGTGGATCGCACTGACCTTCATCGCTGTCGCGATTTTGAAGTTCTACATCACCCAATTGCTGCAACTGCGCTGGCGCACCTGGATGACGCGCAGCTACATGACGCGCTGGCTCGCCGACCGCACCTTCTACCGGATCGAACTCGCGCGCTACGCGCAGAAAGCCGTGGGCCCGGCCGGCACGCCGAGCAGCCCCGACAACCCCGACCAGCGGCTGCAGGAAGACATGAACCTGTTCACCGACTACACCGTGGCGCTGTCGATGGGCATCATGAATGCGGTGGTCACCCTGGTGAGCTTCGTCGGTATTCTGTGGGGCCTGTCGGGGCCGCTGACCTTCGCGCTCGCCGGCACATCGGTCACGATTCCGGGCTTCATGGTCTGGGTCGCGCTTCTTTATTGCATCGCCGGCACGGTCATCACGCACTACATCGGCCGGCCGCTGATCGGGCTCAATTTTCGCCAGCAGCGCTTCGAGGCCGACTTTCGGCACCATCTGGTGCGGGTGCGCGAATACAGCGAGGCGATCGCGCTCGACGGCGGTGAAAAGGTCGAGCGCGCGCAGCTCGACCTGCGCTTTTCGAGCGTGGTCGGCAATTACTTGAAATTGATTCGCCAGCAGAAAAACCTGGTCGGCTTTACCGCGACCTTCGGCCAATTGGCGGTGGTGTTCCCCTTCATCGTGCAGGCACCGCGATTCTTCTCCGGCGCGATTCAGCTCGGCGAGTTGATGCAGACCGCATCCGCCTTCGGCCGGGTGCAGGATTCGCTGTCGTGGATCGTCGACAACTACGCCCAGGTCGCGGTCTGGCGCGCCACCGCCGACCGGCTCACGAGCTTCGACGCCGCGATGCGCGCGCAAGCCGCGGCGCCCGGCGAACTGCAGCGCGGCGACGCGACATCGCTGCATACCGACGACCTCACCGTCGCGCTGCCCGACGGCACACCGTTGTTCGCGAATGCCGCGCTCGCAGTGCAGCCCGGCGACAGCGTCATCGTGCGCGGCCCGTCCGGCAGCGGCAAATCGACCCTGTTTCGCGCTTTCGCCGGCATCTGGCCGTTCGCGCGCGGTCATGTCGCCGTGCCGCGCGACGCGATGTTCATTCCGCAGCGCCCCTATGTGCCCGACGGCACATTGCGCGACGCGCTTGCCTATCCGCACCCCGCGTCGGATTACAGCGACGCCGCGCTGCGCGAAGCACTCGACCAGGCCTTGTTGCCAGAACTCGCCGACCGGCTCGACGAACAAGACGCCTGGAGCCAGAAACTCTCCGGCGGCGAGCAGCAGCGGCTCGCGATCGCGCGGGTGCTACTCAAAAAACCGTCCTGGCTATTCGCCGACGAAGCCACCAGCGCGCTCGACGCCGAATCCGAAACCATCGTCTACCAGCGACTCGCCGCGGTGATCAAGTCCGCCGGCGGCGCGATGGTATCGATCGCGCACCGCGCCAGCGTCGGCGCGCACCATGCGACCGAATGGACGCTCGCGCCGACCGAAGATGGGGCTGCGGCTCGGTATCGGGTCGAAACCAGTGCTTCAGCGTGAAGAGCGGGCTGACGATGTTGGCCCGCAGGCGGTGATTCGTCGGTCATAAACGACGAAGCCGCCACGACCCGTGGCGGCTTCGTCGATCTGCGCGGAACCTGATCCGCGCAGCTGGCAATCGTCAGAACCCGAAATCGCTGTAGGTCACGCACAGCACGCCGGTGAAGTTGCCCGGCTTGACGTTCAAAAGACGGTCATCACCAGTCCGCTGCCCGCTGCTCGAAGCCCCAACCCTCCAATTAAAACCTTCGTTTGCGTGCACTCACTGAGCCCCCGACGCAGCGTGGCAGCGGCGCGACAAGCCGTGCCCTATTTCACGTTTGGGCCGCTCGTCGGCAGTGCAAATGGCCGTCGTTTGAACACGCGTCGTTACATTCAGATACGCATACGAACACAGTCCGCTGCGCCGCCTTCCGGCAGGTTGCCCTGCACTGATCGTCAACCGAGCTCACCCCCATGTCCAGCATCCATCGCTTCGTCAGTTTTCTCTTCATGGCCTTCATGTTTTCGTTGCTCGCCGCTTGTGGCGGCGGCGGTGGTGGCAGCGTTGGCTTCGCCGGCCTCGGCCTCGGCGCCGCGCCCGCGCCCGCGCCTGAGGCTCCGTCTTCCCCGGCCACCCCGGTCACCATGACCGCGATCCAGATCACGCCCGCGGCAGCCACGCTTCCGCTCGGCCTGACCCAGGCCTATACGGCGACCGCCACGTACAGCGACGCGAGCACCAGCGACGTCAGCGCATCGGTTGCCTGGGTGTCGAGCGATCCTGCCAAGGCCACCGTGGACGCGGCCGGTCTGGCGACGACGCACGCTGTCGGGGCGACCACCGTCACGGCGAGCTTGTCGGGCGTCACTTCCAACAACGCGACGCTCGACGTGAGCGCCGCGACCCTGGTTGCGATCCAGATCACACCGGCCAGCGCCAGCAAGGCCGCGGGCGCGACCCAGCAATACACCGCGACCGGCAATTTCAGCGACGCCAGCACAGCGGACATCGGCTCGATGGTGGCCTGGGCATCGAGCGACCCGAGCCGGGTGCGGATCGATGCGGCCGGCCTGGCGACGACCCTGGCCGCCGGCGCGGCCGACATCACGGCCACATTCGAGCAGAAGACTTCGAACACCGCGCGCCTCCAGGTGACGGCGGCAACGCTGGTCTCGATCGCCGTGACGCCGGCCAGCGCCACCAAGCCGGCCGGGCTGACGCAGGCGTTCACCGCCACGGCGACCTACAGCGACGCCAGCATCGCCGATGTCAGCGCCCAGGTGGCCTGGACCTCCAGCGCCCCGGCGACGGCATCGATCGATACCACGGGCCTGGCCACGGCAGCAGCGGCCGGCGCGACCAGCGTGGCGGCAGCGCTCGATGGCGTGGCTTCGGCGCCGGCCGCTTTCACGGTGACGCCAGCGAGTCTGGTCGCGATCCGTATTACGCCCGCGGCAGCGAGCCAGCCGGTCGGCTTGACGCAGCAGTACGCGGCGATGGGCACCTACACCGCCGGCCCGGAGCAGGACATCACGGCCAACGTGGCATGGAACTCCAGCGACACCGCCAAGGCAACCATCAGCACCAGCGGACTGGCCACGGCCGTTGCCGCGGGCGCATCCGGCATCACGGCCTCGCTCGGCGGCATAGCTTCAGACACTGCGGCGCTCACGCTGACGCCGGCTGCGCTGGTGTCGATCGCGGTCACGCCGGCGACGGCGAGCAAGACGGTGGGCTTCAGCCAGCAGTACAAGGCGACCGGCACCTATTCGGACGCCAGAAACGCGGACATCACCAGCTCGGTCGCCTGGACCTCCAGCGATGTGACCAAGGCCACGATCGGCGCCGATGGGCAGGCCAAGGCGGTTGCCGCGGGTGCCACCGACATCGTCGCCGCGCTCAGTGGAAAAACCGCCACGGCAGCGACGTTGAATGTAGTCACAACGGCCGTGGCGACGAGTGCGATGAACAACGGCCGATCTTTCCACACGGCGACCCGGCTGGCAAACGGCAAGGTGCTCGTGACGGCCGGCATAGGAGACTCCGGGCATCTCGCCACCAGCGAACTCTACGACCCGAGCACCGGCACCTGGACGGCGACTGGATCGATGGGCACCGCGCGCAGATATCACTTGGCGACCCTGCTTCCTGACGGCAAGGTGCTTGTGACGGGCGGCAATAACGGTACGAGCTACATCGCCAGTAGCGAAATCTACGACCCGGCCACAGGCACCTGGACGGCAACCGCATCGATGGGCGCTGCGCGCGGCTACCACACTGCGACCCTGCTGCCTGACGGCAAGGTGCTCGTGACGGGCGGCTACAACAGCGACTCGGGCTATCTCGCCAGCAGCGAGCTCTACGATCCGGGCACCGGCGCCTGGACGGCGACCGGATCGATGGGCACCGCGCGCTACTTGCACACCGCGACTCTGCTGACAGACGGCAGGGTCGTCGTGACGGGCGGCCGAGGTCGCTTGAGCTATCTCGCCAGCACCGAAATCTACGACCCGAGCACCGGTATCTGGACGGCAACCGGATCGATGGACACCGCGCGTTACTACCACGTCGCGACGCGGCTGCTCGACGGCAGGGTGCTCGTGACGGGCGGCGAGAGCAGCTCGGGCGCTCTCGCGAGCAGCGAAATCTACGACCCGAATACCGGCACCTGGACAGCAGCCGGATCGATGGGCAACGCGCGCTCCTACCACACCGTGACCCTGCTGCCCGACGGCAAGGTGCTGGTGACGGGTGGTGTTGGAGCCTCGGGCACTCTCGCCAGCAGCGAACTCTATGACCCGAGTACCGGCACCTGGACGGCAACCGGATCGATGGGCACCACGCGCTATTTCCATACCGCGACCCTGCTGACTGACGGCACGGTGCTCGTGACGGGGGGCTACGGACCCTTCACAACTCTCGCCAGCAGCGAACTGTACTGATCGCGTCGCGCTCCGCCGGCTAGTGGGCCCGATCGACCGACCCGGCATTCCGATGCGAGTGCCGGGCGGCTGACCACCGGGCGCGGGCTTCGAATGCTCCCCGGCGCTCGATCGAAGGCGAAGGCACAAAGGCATAGCGGCCCGCCGCGCGTTCTCGAATCGCCCCGATCGCCGCGCCGCGCAGCCAACGGGCAAACGCCCGAATCATGCCGGCAAGCGATTTCCGACCCGGCAGCCGTCGCACTTCGGCGCCAGCGAAATGCCCGAGAAAATTTATAAGAATAATGGCCACAGCGCCCGTCCTGCATGCGCAGACAGCTATTTTTTCGATAGCGCCAAGGCGCTGCTGCGATGCCCTGGCGCTGCGGATGAATCCGGTCAAGTCAGCTCAGGGCTTGACCCGAATCAGCGGCCCCTGACCATCGGGGAAGTTGCGCGTGCTCAGCACCTGCACGCCGGCGTTGTGCTCGCCGTTAAACGGCGTCACCGCACCGGGGCAGCCGGCCTTCACCGCATCGGCCGGAGCGTTGAACCACAGCCCGGTGTGGAAGGTGTGGACCGGACCGGTCTGCGGATTGGTCGCCGCGTCGGGAATCGGGCTGCTATGCACCACCGGCGCCGGCGCCGGGCCGGGCGCGACGATGAAGGTTTCGATATTGAAGCGGCCGATGAACCGGCCGTGGCCGAAGCCGCCCGCGTTGGTTTCGATGTCGCCCTGATACCACGCGAGGCCGAACGGCGGGTTCGGCACCTGCAGCACGAAGAAGTCGAAGTTGGTGTTGGGCGGCAGGTCGCGCACGAACACATCCATCACTTCGACCGGGCCTTCGGGCCGGATCAGCACGTCGGCTTTGGCGTTCGGAACGCATCCCGCTCCCGCGGCGGCGCCCGAACGCACCATCTCGAAGTAGCTGAAATAGCCGCTCAGGGCCTTGGCGGCCGCTGTCAGTTCCCAGGGCGTGGGCGTCTGAGCCTGCGCCTGCGCCTGAGCCAGAGCCAGCGGCGCGGCGCCGCAAACTGCCAGGCCGAGCGCTAACGGTGCGGCGAGGCGGCGAACACGTTGCAAATAGGCTTTCTTCATCGACAAAAAGCGGCTTAAACACCGACTGGACGTGCGCAAACAGCTATTGAATCAATAGCAGTCGAGCGTCGGCGCTGACGGCATCGGTCCACTTGGGCGACGCGGTCGGGGCGCAGTACGATCGAACGACTAGCAGAAGCGGCGACGAGGTTCGCGCCTCACCAACCCCTGCTGCGGCGCACCGACATGACCCACCGACCCCACTGGTTTCAATCGATCGCATGCGCCTTGCTGACGGGCCTGGCGCTCTCCGGCGCTGCGCTCGCGGCCGATCTCGGATGGTCGTTCTATGGCGGCGACGCAGGCGGCAGCCGGTTCAGCGACGCGGCGCAAATCACGCCGGCCAATGTCGACGGTTTGCGCCGCCAATGGCTCTATCACACGGGCGATGCGCAAAGCCGTCCGCATGCGGTAATGAAGCGGGTGAAGTTCGAAACCACGCCGATCCTCGTCGCTGACAAGCTGGTGCTGTGCTCGTCGTTCAACGAAGTCATCGCGCTCGATCCGGCGACCGGCGCGCAGAAGTGGCGCTTCGATCCGCATGTGGCGACCGATTTGCGCCCGTCCAACCGCTTCAACTGCCGCGGCGTCGCGCAATGGCGCGATTCTTCGGCCGCGCCCGACGCCTCGGACAAGCCATGCGCGCTGCGCATCCTCAGCGCCACCGCCGACGCGCGCCTGATCGCACTCGACGCAGCGACCGGCGCCGTGTGCGAGGGCTTCGGCGACAAGGGGCAGGTGAAGATCGACACCGGCCCGCTCGCCCGGCCCGGCGAATGGCAGGTGTCGTCGGCGCCGGTCGTGGTCGGCGACGTGGTGATCGTCGGCTCGGGGATCGGCGACAACCAGCGTGTCTCGGCGCCGTCGGGCGCGGTGCGCGCTTACGACGCGCGGACCGGTGCGCCGCGGTGGCAATGGAATCCGGTGTCGGTTGCTCCTGGATCGACCGACGGCGCAGCCAACGTCTGGGCGCCAATGTCGGTCGACGAAAAGCGCGGCCTCGTCTTCTTGCCAACCTCGAGCCCGAGCCCCGATTTCTACGGCGGCGAGCGGCCCGGCAACGGTGGCCATGCCAATTCGGTCGTCGCGCTGCATGAGGCCGATGGGTCGTTGGCCTGGGCATTCCAGATCGTCAAGCACGACGTCTGGGATTTCGACGTCGCGTCGCAGCCGACCCTGACCACGCTCACGGTCGAAAGCAAACCGCGCGACGTGGTAGTGCAGGCGACCAAGCAGGGGCTCGTGTACGTGCTCGATCGCGACACCGGCCAACCGTTGTTTCCGGTCGAGGAGCGAGCGGTGCCGCAAGCCGGCGCGCCGGGTGAAGTGCTGTCGCCGACGCAGACCTATCCAGCCGACATGCCGCCGTTGGTGCCATCGACGCTGCATGCCGAAGACGCGTTCGGCTTCACTTTTTTCGACCGCGGTGCCTGCCGCGACCGGATCGCGGCGCTCCGCAACGACGGGATGTACACGCCGCCGAGCCTGAAGGGAACGCTGCTTTTTCCGTTCACCGGCGGCGGCGTGAACTGGGGCGGCGTCGCGGTCGATCCGCGCGGCATGGTCTATGTGAACACCAGCCGCGCGCCGCATTCGGTGCGCCTGATTCCGCGCGCCGACTTCGCCGCCGCCAAGGCCGCGATGCCGAACAAGGAAGTCAGCCCGCAAACCGGCACGCCGTTCGGCATGGTGCGCGAACTCGTCACCTCGCCCTTCGGCGCGCCGTGCAATCCGCCGCCCTGGGGAACGATCGCGGCGCTCGACCTCGCGCAGCGAAAAATCATTTGGGAAGTGCCGCTCGGCAGCACCGAAGACCTGCTGCCGCTCGGCATCGCGCTCGCGACCGGCACGCCGAATTTCGGGGGCCCGCTCGCTACCGCGGGCGGCCTCGTCTTCATCGGCGCGGCGATGGACCACTATCTGCGCGCCTTCGAGGCCAAAAGCGGCGCTGAAGTCTGGCGAGGGCGTCTTCCGTCAGCCGGCCTGGCGACGCCGATGACTTACGTCTGGCAAGGCCGGCAATACGTCGTCGTTGCGGCCGGTGGCCACGGCGAAGCCGGCGCGGCGACAGGCGATTCGATCGTCGCTTTCGCGCTGCCCGCGCCCGGCGAACCGGCGCGATCGTGGTGGGACCGGCATTTCGAGCAACCCGGCGCGCGCGCGGCGGTCAAGCTCGGTGTCGGCGCGCTGCTGCTGATCGGGGTCACGATTGCTTTTGGGAGCTGGCGGCGCCGTCGCGGCAGGCGCTCCAGTCGCTCCAGTCGCTCGCCCGCCGCCTGAAAGTTTGAACGAAGGAGCAACACCATGCTGAAAGACGCACCTCTCTACGCCTACTTCCCCGCGAGCGACATGACGCGCGCCCGCGCCTTCTACGAGCAGAAGCTCGGCTTCGCGCCCAAAGATGGCGGCGACAGCATCGGCGGCGGCGTCAGCTACGAATTCGCGAACGGAACCGGCGCCTTCCTGTATCCCACGCCGAACGCCGGCACATCCCAGGCCAGCCAGGCCTTCTGGCAGGTCGAAGACGTCGACCGCGAAATCGAGGATCTCAAAGCGCGCGGCGTCGTTTTCGAGCAGTACGACGACATGCCCGGCGAGCGCAGCGCGAGCGGCGCCGTCAGCGCCGGCGGCGCCAAGGCCGCGTGGTTCAAGGACAGCGAAGGCAACATCCTCGCGCTGGTGCAAATTTTGTAGTGGCCATTGCACTCGATCACCTGCTGGTTCCCGGCCGCGACAAGGTGGCTTCGGCGAAGCAACTGGCCGAACTGCTCGGCGCGCCGTGGTCGGAATCGGGCATTGGGCCGTTCGCGGTGTGTATGTCAGCGACAGCCTGACGCTCGACTTCGACCAGTGGACCGAACCGATTCCGGGCATCCACTTCGCGTTCCGGGTCGGCGAACCGGAATTCGACGCACTCTTGCAGCGCCTTCAAGCCGCCGGCATCGCCTTACGCACCCAGGTTCATGGCCCGATCGACCATCAGATCGACAGCGCGCATGGCGGCCGAATCGTGTACTGGAACGAACCCGACGGGCATCAATGGGAAATGCTGACATTGAGTTGTGCCCGAAAACCCGAAAATTTTGTGCTTGCGAGCGACATTCCAGGTTCCTGAGCAGCCGAGGGCGCGCGCTTCGACAGCACGTCGGCGTTTTGAATAAGAAGTAGGCGAAACACCCAGCGGGCTTGCGCAGGCAGCTACCAATTTGATAGCTAATCGCGTGACGATATGACGCGACGCCACGTGTCCGCCCGCCAAAATCAGGCGGAGCGGGCCGACAGCCGCAGACTATCGGCTCGATCAAAACTAGGGGGAACCCTGAGGTTAGCACTCCCTCTAACCGAGTGCTAATATGAAATCCAACCAAGGAGTTTCCCTGATGAATACATTGTCTGGCGTCACTACTTCCCGCGATCTTGCCGTTGCCAATCCGTGGTCGATGGTGCCGCCGCTGGGCAATCTGGACGCCTACATCTCTGCCGCGAACCGGCTGCCGCTGCTCACGCTAGAAGAAGAGCAGGGTTTTGCGCGCAAGCTCCGCGACAACAACGACCTCGAAGCAGCCGGCGCGCTGATCCTGTCGCACCTGCGGCTCGTGATTTCGATCTCGCGCCAGTACCTGGGCTATGGATTGCCGCACGGCGACCTGATTCAGGAGGGCAATGTCGGCCTCATGAAAGCCGTCAAGCGCTTCGACCCCGACCAGGGCGTGCGGCTTGTGAGCTACGCGATGCACTGGATCAAGGCCGAGATCCACGAGTACATCTTGAAGAACTGGCGGATGGTCAAGGTCGCGACGACCAAGGCGCAGCGCAAGCTGTTTTTCAACCTGCGCTCGATGCGCCAGGGCATGCAGGCCGACGATGCGCAGGGCGACGGCGCGACGCACCGCAACACATTGAGCGACAGCCAGGTCAGCGAAATGGCCGAGCGGCTCAAGGTCAAGCGCGAAGAAGTGCTCGAAATGGAAACCCGCTTGTCGGGCGGCGATGTGATGCTCGATCCGGGCAACGCCGACGACGGCGAAGAAGCCTTCGGCCCGATCGCCTGGCTCGCCGACGCGACGCAGGAGCCGACCGCGCAGCTCGAATCGCAGCACCGCGACCGGCTCTCGACCGACGGCATTTCCACGGCACTGCAGACCCTGGACGACCGCAGCCGCCGGATCGTCGAAGAGCGCTGGCTCAAGGTCAACGACGACGGCTCGGGCGGCATGACCCTGCACGAACTCGCCGCCGATTACAAAGTGAGCGCCGAGCGGATTCGCCAGATCGAGGTCGCGGCGATGAAGAAGATGAAGAAGGCGCTGGTGGAGTACGCCTGAGCCCCTGTTCCGCGGGCCGCGCTCAGAGGCGCGCACCGGAACGATCGAGCCCGGCCCCGCGCCGGGCTTTTTCTTGGGCGGTGCTTTCTATACTGCGGCGACCTCGTTCATTCTTCCTTCATTCATCCGGACCTTTCGCCATGACCTTGCGCAGCCGCCGCTCTTTCAATTCCCTGGCCGTCGCCACAGCCGCCGCCCTCGTCGCGGGCCCGGTCATCGCCGCCTCGCCGGCCAACGGTTGGCCCACGAAGACGGTCAAGATCGTGGTCGGCTTTCCCGGCGGCTCGACGCCCGACCTCACGGCGCGCCTGATCGCCGAACCCTTGTCGAAGGCGCTGGGCCAGCCGGTGATCGTCGAGAACAAGGTCGGCGCGGGCGGCAACATCGGCGCCGAAATCGTGGCGCATGCGACCGACGACCACACCATCGGCGTGATGATCAACGGCAACATGACGATCGCGAAGCTGCTCAACCGCAAGCTCGCCTACGACCCGTTGACCGAACTGCAGCCGGTCACGCTGATCGGCACCGCGCCGCTGGTGCTCGTGGTGGCCGAAAAAGTCCCCGGCAACACGCCCGCCGAACTGCTCGCCGCCGCGCGCGCTTCGGGCGACCAATGGAGCTTCGGCACGCCGGGTGTCGGCACCGTCGGCCACATCGGCATGGAACTGCTCAACAGCCGGCTCAAAACAAAGTCGGTCCATGTGCCCTACCCCGGCTACGCGCAGGTCGTGCGCGCGATGCTCAGCGGCGAATTGCAATGGGCGATGCTGCCGCCCACGCTCGCCACCGCACAAATCCGCGCCAGCAAGCTCAAAGCCATCGGCGTCACCTCCGCCGGCCGCAGCGCGCTCGTGCCCGAACTGCCGAGCCTCGCCGAACTCGGCGTGCCCGGCTTCGAACTCGAAATCTGGAACGCCGTCGCCGCGCCCGCCAAGATGCCCAAACCGATCGTCGACAAGCTCGCCAAACTGGTCACCGACATCGTCCGCACACCAGAAGCGCGCGAATCGCTTTTCAAACAAGGCTGGACCGTGGTCGGCTCCACGCCCGAAGGGCTCGCGCAGCGGATCAAGGCGGATACGAAATTGCTGGGCGGGGTGATTCGGGCGGAGGGGATTCGGAATGAGTGAGGGCGGAACGGTGGTTCGAAATGGATCAGAGACTGACCGTCATTTCTCCAAGTCATTTTTAGCCAGCCCATAGAGATCCCATTCATGGCCGCCGAAAGTTCGTTTGTTGCGATTGCCCAAGCAGTTGCCGAAGGTCTCCTCGTCAAACCATTCCGAGTTGCCAAAGGCGCTGCGCTCTTGTACGAAATCAGAGTCAATAACAATCTTGAAGTCGTCACGCAGGATCAGGTCCGGAAGCCAATGCGAGGCTCGTCGGCGTTCCAGACCGACCTGTGTGTTTTTGAAGATAAGACGACGGAGATTTCCATCCCCCGCATCGTGATTGAGTTCAAGACGAGCATCACCACGCACGACGTCCTGACGTACAGCGCCAAAGCTGTACGACACAAGCAAATCTAACCCATATCTAAGGTATGGAGTTCTTGCGTCTGGCGAAAAGAGCGTCCCAGGTCGCGTTTTTACCCACAATGAAGGTCTTGACTTCTTTGCTGCGGTTGCCGGCCTTGGGACAGATGAACTCGAGGACTTTCTGAGAACGCTGCTTCAAGTAGAACTCGATGCGTCAAAGCGTCTCGAGGCAATCGCTTTTGGCATCGTCAAGACGAGACTGTTTCGGACCGAGGTGCAATATGAAAACACTGTGGGCTAACCTTCCAAGGCAATCGCTCCCGCTCGTGGAGTTGCGCCTCGAGTCCCTTCGCGAACTCCATCGTCAGAGATCCAGACCGCGTGGGATGCCGAAATCGTCAGGCGAATTGAGGCATTCGGGCGCGGTGAAGTAGAAAGACCTTCGCCGCCGAAGAGGTGTTTGCGGAAGCCCGGCGAATTGCTCCTTGAAGCGAGCGCGCTGACGTCGAACGCCTGATTTTGCTATTTTTTCGATAGTTTTCTGCGCTTGACACGCGGACGTTTCCGGCCTTTCGGGCTCGTATTTCTTGCGTGATACCGGCGCCGCAATTGACCGCGCCATAGATTCCCCTACCGCTCTGTCCAGCGCGAAGACGGCCTCGCGCCAACCGCTTCGAACTACCATCCGGCTCATGCCCATCGACTACGCGCGCAGCCTCACGAGCCGGGAGGGCACGCAGCGCACGGTCAGCCACCTCGGGTTCGCGCTGGCTTTTGTCGCGGGCGCGTCGAACGCCGGTGCGTTTCTGGCCGTGGGGCTGTACACCTCGCACATGACGGGAATCGTTTCGTCGATGGCCGACAACCTGGCGCTGGGCGAGATCGGCCTCGTTCTGGGTGCGCTGGGCGCGGTGTTCTCGTTTTTGCTGGGCGCGATGACGTCGGCGATCATGATCAATTACGGGCGTCGGCGTGGATGGCGCAGCCAGTTCGCGCTGCCGTTGTTACTGGAAGCGGGCCTGTTCCTGGTCTTCGGGCTGATGGGCGCGACGCTGGCCGGCATGGACGGCTTGTTCGTTCCTGCGACGGTGATGTTGCTGTGTTTCACGATGGGGCTGCAGAACGCGGTCATCACCAAGATTTCGGGCGCTGTCATTCGCACCACGCACCTGACCGGGATCATTACCGACCTGGGCATCGAGCTGGGCAAGTTCATCTACTGGAACCAGACTGCGCCCCAGGTCGCCGCGCCGGTGGTTGCGGACCGCGAGCGAATGGCGATGCTGGCGATGCTGGTCGCGTCGTTCCTCGTCGGCGGCGTCTGCGGCGCGATCGGATTCAGGCATTTCGGCTATCTGGCGACGCTGCCGCTCGCGGGCATCCTGATTTACCTTTCGGCCGTGCCGGTGCTGGACGACCTGCGCAATCGCTAGCCGCCGCTCTGGCCTTGCACGCGGTGGGCGCAGGTCGATGAAGCGCCCGGAATTCGGGAACCACCCGCTCGAATTTTGCTATTTTATCGATAGCTGTCTGCGCACGTCCAGCGGTCGTTTCAGGCTTTTTTGACTAAAGTTTTGCGAACATTTCAAGAGCCGGTGACAGGGCCGCAGTGGCTCTGCACCGGTCGGCGCGCGGCTTGCAATGCACCTGCCCTCACTTGCCCTGAAGCCTCCCCGTCACATACCGATGCAGCACGCTGGCGATCAGGGTCTGATAGGGCATGCCTTCTTCGAGCGCCTTGGCCTGAATGCCCTGCAGGTCGGCCGACGACACCCGGATATTGACCCGCTTGTCCTTGATGGCCGTCGCCCGCGCGGCGGCGCGCATCTGCTGCAGTTCCGCCTTGCTCGCAACCGGTTTCAGCTGGCCGGTCTCGTAGGCTTGCAGGATTTCCCGCTCTTCGAGGTCCAGATCGGTCATCGTTCGACTCCCTTTTTCGAGATGAGGCACGCGTGGCTTTGCGGCTTGGAATGATGGTCTTGAGGAAGAAGTGGTCTTCGTCTTCCACGAACGGAACCAGAAAGTCGTAACTCGCCATTTCCACCACCATGATCTTTTGTCGCGGGTACTTTGCCGGATTGGGATGCGGCACGATCGCGACCAGCGCCCCGGCCTCGACCGCCACGGTGATCTGCTCGAACGAAACGCCTCGCTCGCGCTGGAGCAGATCGTTCTTTTCGGGCGACCACCGGAAAAGTTTCATGCGGAGTGGATGATAACGATAAGTGTGCCTTTTGTCCTCACGCGTCGGTCATTGCGGAAGCAGCGTCTGAAAGAGTTGACCGGCTATTTTCTGCTACAAAATGAAGAGCTGTCTGCGCAATATCATCGGGCGCTGAAGCCATTTTCCTCTCAGAAACTTCGTACGCCGTCGCGTGACCCGGGGTGGCTACATTCGGCGCCGTGCGCCGCGCTTCGGACAGTCAGAACGCCCGAAACTGATACAGCCAGGTCTCCGTCAACGTCTGCTCGCCGTTGCGCAGAAACAGCCTCAAATCAACCGGCTCGTCGCCTTGCGCCGTGAAGTCGAACTGGGCCCGCCAATGCCCTGCGACGCCGTCGGGAACGGCTTCGGTGAACACATAGGAAAACTTGCCGCTGGCGCTGGTGAGCACCGCTTCGGGCTTGACGCCGAAGGGCAGCGCGGCGAGCGGCGCGCCGCTGAACTCGACCATGAACTTGCGCACGCCGGCCGGCCGCGGCTGGCCGGGTTGGCCGCCGCGGCCGATGCGGGTGGCGACGCATTGGGCGAGCGGGGCGGAAAGCTGCGTCGAAGAGGGCTCGTCGTCGGCCCAGTGCAGGCGGTAGCGCAGGTGGTGCGTAGCGCCGGCTTTGGCCGGGGCGGCGGGCACCCAGCAGGCCAGGATGTTGTCGTGGATTTCGTCGTCGGTCGGTATCTCGATCAACTGCACGGCGCCGTCGCCCCACTCACCCAGCGGTTCGACCCACAGGCTGGGGCGGCGCTCGTAGTTCACGCCGTCTTCGAAATGGTCGAACACGCGGTCGCGCTGCAGCAGGCCGAAGCCGCGCGGATTTTTGTCGGCAAAGGCCGAAGCCTGCGCGGCTTTCGGGTTGACGAGCGGCCGCCAGATGCGCTCGCCGTTGCCCGACCACATCGCGAGGCCGTCGGAGTCGTGCACTTCGGGCCGCCAGTCGATCGCCTCGGGCTTGCGGGTTTCGCTGTACCAGAACATCGAGGTCAGCGGCACCAGGCCGAGCCGGCCGACATCGCGCCGCAGGAACAGATGCGAGTCGATGTCCATCAGCACCTTTTTGCCGCGCTGCATCGCAAATTTGTAGGCGCCGGTGATGCCGGGCCCGTCGAGCAGCGCGTAGACGACGACGGTGTCGCCCCCTTTGTCTCCTTGCGGTGGCGACTCGAAGTAGAAGTGGGTGAACGCCGGAAACTCTTCGGCCCGACCCGGCATTGCCGCATCGAGCGCCACCCCGCGCGCCGACAAGCCGTATTGAAAGCTCTCGCCGATCGCCCGGAAATACGAGGCGCCCAGGAACGCGACCCAGTCGTTCTTGCGCCAATCGCGCTCGGCGGGGTCGGCCAGGCGGCTTTCCTGAAGGCGGAAACCGGCAAAACCGGCGTTTTCGGGCAGCGCGCGCGCCGGGCTGTCGGCTGGCATGTCGAAGTACTTCGGGTCGTAGCGGATCTCGCGTGCGGAAGGCTTCGCTGTGTCCGCGCCGTCCAGCACATGCATGCGCACGCCGGTGCGAAAAAAGCGCCCGAGCGGAAAAAACGTGACCGGAAACTGCCCCGGGCCGTCCTTGAACAGCGCGTAATCGGCGTCGAAGCTGAGTTTGCCGAGCGCTTCGTAGTCGATGCGATCGAGCACGTCGGCCGGCAACGGCGGTGGCGGCGCATACGACTGCGCAGCCATTTCGCGCGCCCGCGCAACCAGCGCATCGAACGAGAACGGCTCGGGCTGACCCAGTTCAATACTGTTTTCGGCCAGCGCGGCGGGCGGAAATCCAAGGGCGGCCAAAGCCAGGGATGCGCCGCTGGCGGCGATGAAGGTGCGTCGATCATGCATAGGGTAAATACTATGCACTGGCACGCAGGCGCGGTCGTTACCGCAGGTAATCCACAGTCCGGGCGCTGATGTTGTGCAGTTTCATGCCACGCAGATCGGCGCGTTCGCAAAAGGGGGCGACGTCGCGAGGCGCCAGATGCGGTTGCCGATGCCCGGCGAAACAGAGCGCACTTGCACAACGAGATTTCGATGAAAAGGGCCTGAAACGCCCGTCCTTCCTGCGCAGAAAGCTATGTTGTCAATAGCAACGCATGAACGCTGTTTCACCGAATCAGGCATTGCTCAGCCCTGCCCTATCAACCCCTCGATGTCCGCCGTCAACGCCTCCGCGCCCAGTCCATAGCGCGCATAGAGCCGCAGCCGCCCTTCGGGGTCGTAGAGGTAGGTGCCGGCCGAATGCTCCATCGTGTAGCTGGTGGGTGTGGGGCCGTCGACTTTCTTGTAATAGACCTTGTAGTCCTTGGCCAACGGGGCAAGTTGTGCGGGTGTGGGGATGAGCGCGACGAAGCCGGGGTCGAACGCGCCCATGTAGGCCTTCATGACTTGCGGCGTGTCGCGCTCGGGGTCGACGGTGACGAAGAGCACCGCGAGCTTGTCGCCGTCTTTGCCGAGCTTCTGCTTGATGGCGGCCATTTCGGCCATGGTGGTGGGGCAAACGTCGGGGCACTGCGCGAAGCCGAAGAACATCGCGACGACCTTGCCTTTGAAGTCGGCCAGGGTGCGTTCCTTGCCGTCGGCGTCTTTGAGCGAAAAGCCCTTGGCATAGTCGGCGCCGGTGATGTCGGTGGCCTTGAACGTCGGCTGGGGTTTGCTGCAGCCCGTGAGGCTTAAGCCAAAAGTGACTGTAGCGCCCGCTGCTATTGCGCAGTCAGCTATTGATTTGATAGCGTCGCGTTTGTTCATTCGATGGTTCATGCAATGTGCCCCCAAGGCAGGTAATGATCGACCAGCAGCGCGGCGAAGAGCACGCTCAGGTGAATCAGCGAAAAGCGGAAGGTCCTGCGCGCCAGCGCGTCGGAGTAGTGGCGCCAGAGCGCGAACGCATAGCCGCAAAAGCCGAGGCTCACAGCGACGGCGACGATCAGATAGAGCCAGCCGCTCATGCCGTAGACGAACGGCAGCATGCAGGCGGCCAGCAGGATGAAGGTGTAGAGCAGCACCTGCAATCGGGTGAATTCGTTGCCGTGCGTCACCGGCAGCATCGGCAGGCCTGCTTTGCGGTAGTCCTCGACGCGGTACAGCGCGAGCGCCCAGAAATGCGGCGGCGTCCAGAGGAAGATGATCAAAAACAGAATCAACGCTTCGGGTCCGACGTCGCCACGCATCGCGGCCCAGCCGAGCACCGGCGGCATCGCGCCCGACGCGCCGCCGATCACGATGTTCTGCGGTGTCAGTGGTTTCAGGATGACCGTGTAGACCACCGCGTAGCCGACGAAAGTGGCAAAGGTCAGCCACATCGTGAGCGGATTGACAGTGAACCACAGCAGCGCCGAGCCGGCCGTGCAGAGCACCGCCGAAAACGTGAGCGCCTGCCAGTCGCTCAACTGCCCGCGCGCGGTCGGACGCCAGGCGGTGCGCTTCATCTTGGCGTCGATGCCCTTCTCGACCAGGCAATTGAACGCCGCCGCCGCAGCCGCGACCAGCCAGATGCCGATGCAGGCCAGTGCAGCCCGCTGGAATTCGGCCCAGGTGGGCGCACCGGGAACGGCCAGCACCATGCCGATCAGCGCGCAGAACACGATCAATTGAATGACGCGCGGCTTGGTCAGTTGGTAGAACTGACGTAGCACGGGGGTCGAGGCCGGTGCCGATGCAGCGTGGGGAGTCGAGCGACTGGCCGGCGCGCTCACGAGGATCGCTCCCGCGCCTGAAAACCGGCGCTGGCCGCCAGCCGAGCGTCTCGCGCCGGCTGCTCGCGCGCCGCCGCGGGCGCGCGTCGGCTTTCGCAAATCGTCCAGGTCAAGACCACCGCGAGCGCGGCCGCGCCGCCGGTGTGCAGCACCGCTGCAACCAGCGGCCAGCCGAGCAGCACATTGCCGAGCCCGGTGGCGAGCTGCAGCAGCGCGAGGCCCGCGAGCCATTTGGCCTGCGGGCGCAACCGCTCGATCGGCCACAGTTTCCAGGCGACGACGCCCAACGCGATGAAGACGGCGTAAGCCATCAATCGATGGACGTAGTGGATCGCGGTAAGCGCCGCAAAACTGATCGTGGCGCCCGAGCCGGTCACACCGAGTTCGCGCCAGATCTCGAAACCTTGCGAGAAATCCATCGGCGGCCACCAGCTGTTCTGGCAGGTCGGGAACTGCATGCACGCAACCACCGCGTAGTTGGTGCTGACCCAGCCACCGAGTGCGATCTGCAGCGCGAGCAGCGTCGCTGTCGCGATCAGCAAGGTCCGCAACGCGCTCGACACCGGGATCGGATCGCGCGCCAAGGCCGCTTGCTGATAGCGCACCGCCTGGGTACACAGCAAAACCAGCAGCACGATCGCGCCGAGCAAATGCAAGGTAACGATCGCCGGATACAGCTTCTCGGTGACGGTGAGCGCGCCGAACGCGCCCTGCATACAAACCCAGACCAATGTGACAGCGGGCCAGGCGGCGCTGAGCGCGGGCCGGTCGTACGGCGGGTCATTGGCTTTGCGGTCGCCATCTCGGTCGTTCTTGCGGCCGGTCAGGCGTCTCTGGCGTCGTCGAACGATCCAGGTCAGGCCGGCAAGCGTCAGGATCAGCACGCCGACACCGGTCGCGAGATAGCGGTGCACCATCTCGATCCAGGCTTTTTGGTGCGTGACCGGCCCCGTGGGCTGCGCCGCCTGCGCCGCGGAAATGTCGTGCCGCGCGCCGACCGGACTCGCGTTGCCATAGCAACCCGGCCAGTCGGGGCAGCCGAGGCCCGAATCGGTGAGCCGCGTGAAGGCGCCGAACAAGGTGAGGTCGAAGGTCAAAAACAAGGCGAGAACGGTCAGCGCGTACAGCCGCCGCGCCGGCCCGCCTCCCGCATGACGCCGCCAGACCCAGACCAGCGGTCCGAGCGCCAGCAACACGCCACCCGCCATCAGCCAGCCGACGGGTGCGAGGTCCCAGGCGGCTTGCGTGTTCATCGGCCGGGCTCGTCCCACGACGCGGAAGCGCGCAGCAGCCGCTCGATATCGCGCTTGGCTTTGCTGGCGCCGGCCGCGTCCATCCGCGCGGGAAACCGCATCATCCAGTTGCCGAGCGGATCGACGACATACATGTGCTCGTTCAGCGTGTGGCCGGCCTCCGGGGCGAGCCAGCGTGCGAGCGCCTCGGCGGGTACGCGCAGCACCGTGGCGCTCGCGAGCGCGGGCCGCAGGCTTTCTGGCACGGGTTGGTCATCGGCGACCAGCCAGACGCGGTCGATCCGGTCTTTCTCGCGGCCGGTGCTTTCGCGCAGCTGGCGTTGCAGGTAAAGCTGCTGCTGGCAAACCACGTCGCAGGCCGCATTGGCCACGGTGATCAGCAGCCACTGGCCCTTGAGCGCACGCAGATTGGTCGACGCGGCGTCGGTGAGCCCGAGCACGAGACGTGCCGGCTGGTCGGGCAAGGGCCGCTGCGGATCGATCAGTTCGCCGAACACCCGACGCCCTTCGGGACGGACCACGTAATAGGTGAAATAAGACGCGATCACCGGCGCGGCGCAGAGCAACAGCACGATGACCATGGTCCAGCGACCGCGCGCGGTGCGGCGGCCCTGGTCGGCCATCGCCTGCTGCGGCGACGGCATCGAGTGCACGGTCAGGCCGAGCGGCTCGTCAGTCGCGGCGGCCACGAGCTTTGCGGCGCCAGGGGGCGATGAATTGAAACCAGACATAGAGAATCGCGATCAGGGCCGAGAGGCTGAACCACTGAAATGCATAACCGTAGTGCCTTTCGATCCCCAGGCTGGGCGCCGTCCAGTCGCGCTGCAGGCCTTCGGAAGCTGCGCCGCTCTGAAGCACGGTCAAATCGGTGCGCAAAGGCAGTCGGGTTTCGCGCTTGAACGCGTCCAAATCCAGATTTTGTCGGATCGGCGAAGACCCCAGCGCCGACGGCGGCGTCGCCGGGAGCGTTTCGGCCGCGGCGGGCGCTTGCGCTTGCGCAGCGCGCGGGCTGCCACCTTTGACTGTTTTGCCTTTCACGGGAGCAGGTGCGGTTGCCGGCGCACCGGTCTGTGCGCTCGGCACCGCACCCGGAATTTTTGCCGCGGATTCCGCACCGGCTTTCGGGTCGGGCGGCGCCTTTGCATCGGCATCCACAGCGGCATCGGCATGACCCAGATCGAGCAGGCGGGCCGGCGGCGCACCGATGCGCCCGTCCACATCGACCAGGCCCGGCGGCGTGTCGACCGGCGCAAGCCGCGTGCGGTCCTCGAAATTTCGCGGCACCCACCCGCGCTGCACCATCACGGTCTGCTGCGCCCCTTCGAGCGCGAGCGGCGTCAGCACGAAGAACCCGGGTTTGCCGCCCATCTGCCGGTTGTCCAGATAGACCGTCTGCGCTTCGAGCCACAAACCGCGCAATTGCACCTTGCGATGCAGCAAAGCCGGCAATTCGCCAGCCGACGCGACGAATCCCGGCATATCGAGCGTCGGCAACGTGCCCCGACTGGCGATGTCGGCTTGCAGCGCCTCTTTTTGCGCAGCACGCGACAGTTGCCATCGGCCGAGTCCGAGCCCCGCCGCGATACCGGCCAGCGCGAGCACGGTAATCAGCCAGATGCGAGCGCCTCGCCGAGCCGGGCGTTGCCGACTGCGCGCCGAAGCCGACCCGGCTACTGCGGTATCGGGCCCGACCATCGCACGCGCAATGCCGCGCGACGGATAATCCTGCCCATGAAATATCTGGTCGCGCTGGCTTTTCTGGGCATCCTGGCGAGCCTCGCCGGAGCGCTGTTCTTCATGCTCCGCGATGGGCGCGACGGCCGCGCCAAGGGCGGCGGCATGGCGCGCGCGCTCACGGTGCGAATCGGCCTGTCGGTGATTCTGTTCGTGTGCATTCTGGGGGCCTGGAAGCTCGGCTACATCCAGCCAGGGGGCTTGCCGGTCGGCAAGTAGATCCTGGCGGGCGGCGCTGCGATCGCCGGCCAACCAAGAAAAAAGCGCCTCGCGGCGCTTTTTATGCGTGCCGCTGCGGGTGGTCAAAGCCAGTAGACCAGGGTGTAGAGGCCGAGCCACACCACGTCGACAAAGTGCCAGTACCAGGCCGCACCTTCGAATCCGAAATGACGCTCCGGCGTGAAATGCCCGCTTCTGAGGCGCAGGGTGATGAAGAGCAGCATCAGCATCCCGATGAAGACGTGCAAGCCATGAAAGCCGGTCAGCATGAAAAAGGTCGAGCCGTAAGCGCCCGAGCTGAGCTTCAGATTGAGCTCGGTATACAAGTGGTGGTACTCGTAGCCTTGCACGCACAGGAAGGTTGCGCCCAGGGCCACGGTGATCCACATGAACATCACGCATTGCGCACGATGGCCAGCGCGCAGCGCGTGGTGCGCGATCGTCATGGTCACGCCCGAGCTGAGCAGCAATGCTGTGTTGATGGTTGGTAGCCAGAACGGCCCGACGGTCTGAAAGGGTTCGATGGTGCCGGCGGGCGAGCCGGTGGCACCGGGCGAAACGCTCGGCCAGACCGCTTTGAAATCGGGCCACAGCAACGCGTTGTCAAGGCTGCCGAGCGCCGGCAACGCGTGGGTGCGGGCCCACCACAACGCCGTGAAGAAGGCGCCGAAAAACATCACCTCCGAAAAGATGAACCAGCTCATGCTCCAACGGAACGACAAATCGATCTTGTAGCTGTATTGGCCGCCCTCGCTTTCGCCGATGGCCTGGCGAAACCAGACGAACAGGGTGCCGAGCCACCAGAGCATGCCGAAGGCGAGCGACCAGGCGCCCCACGAATGGCCGTTGATCCACTGCGCCGCGCCGAGAATCACGAAGAACAAGCCGACCGCGGCCGACAGCGGGTAGGCCGACGGGGCGGGCACGAAGTAGTAAGGCGTTGTGCCGTGGGTGGTCGTACTCATTTCAGCTCCTGGCTCTCGGGTTGTCGCTTGCTCGATTTCAATTCAGATGATGGCCGCTCAATGCGGCACGGCCCAACGGACCAGAAGGATCAGTCCGCCCACGAACACCAGCAGCGCCACGAAACCGATCACGATAACGTGCAACGGCGACAGGCTGGCCGCATCTTCTTCGAACGCGCTCGCCTTGCGAATACCGAAAAAAGACCATCCCACTGCTTTCGCCGTGCGCAAAATCGACGCCTTCGGGCGCGGATGCGAGGGCGGGTTCACGACTGTCGCTCCGGGTGGCCGGCGGCCACGGTCGCAGGGACGGTGGGCGCTGACGCCGTGGGCGCCACCACTGCCGGCGGCGCCGCAGGTATTTTTCCGCCGACCTCGAAGAAGGTATAGGACAGCGTGATGGTCTTCACGTCTTTCGAAATTTTCGGATCGATCACGAAAGCCACCGGCCAATGCTTTTTCTCGCCTGGCTCCAGCGTGTATTGGTTGAAGCAGAAACACTCGAGCTTGTTGAAATACGGCGCGGCTTGCTGCGGCGCGTAGCTCGGAATGGCCTGCGCCGCCATTCGCCTGTTTTGCGTGTTCTGAAACTCGTACATGACCGTGTTGAGCTCGCCGGGATGCACTTCGAGCGAACTCTTGGCGGGTTTGAACTCCCAGAGCCCGCGCGCGTTCGCGTCGAACTCGACCGTGATCGTGCGCGATGTGTCCACTTGCGTATTGGCCGGCAGGCGCACGTCGCGCCCGCCCGATGCGCCACCCGGCACTTCGAGCTCGGAGCGCGCCAGCACGTTGATGCCGGTGAAATCGCAAATCGCGCGATACAGCGGAACCAGCGCATAGCCGAACGCGAACATGCCGCAGGTCACGATGGCGAGCTTGCCGACCATGCGGACGTTGGCGTTGCGAACGCGACTGGCAATTCCCATCAAGCGCTCCGGTTGGCCGAAACAAACGCCAAGTAAGACGCGAAGCGAGGCGCGCGGTCGGCCATCAATGACCGAGCACCCAGGCCCGCACGATGAAGCCCACAAAAAACAGAATGGCGATCGAAGCCAGAGTCAACGCCATGCGGCGATTGTTCCTTTTTTGCTCGGGTGTCATGACGGGCGGATCGAAGGTCGGTGTGCGGACGTCGATGCTGGCGTTCAGCCGATGACCTTGGTCGCCGTTGCGTCGAGCCGCGGAGGCGTCTCGAAAGTGTGGAACGGCGCGGGCGACGGCACTTCCCATTCAAGGCCTTCCGCGCCTTCCCACGGCTTTTGCGGCGCCTTCTCGCCCTTGCCACGCATGCAGGGCAACACGACGAAGAAGAAGAAGTAGACCTGCGCCAGGCCGAAGGCGAACGCGCCGACCGAGGCGACCGCGTTGAAATCGGCGAACTGCATGGGGTAGTCGGCATAGCGGCGCGGCATGCCCGCGAGGCCGAGGAAGTGCATCGGGAAGAACGTGATGTTGAACGAGATCAGCGACCACCAGAAGTGGATCTTGCCGCGGGTTTCGTCATACATGACGCCGGTCCATTTCGGCAGCCAGTAATAAGCACCGGCGAACATGCCGAACAACGAGCCTGCCACCAGCACATAGTGGAAGTGGGCCACGACGTAGTAGGTGTCCTGCAACTGAATGTCGATCGGCGCGATGGCGAGGATGAGGCCCGTGAAGCCGCCCATCGTGAAGACGAAGATGAACCCCACCGCGAACAGCATCGGCGTCTCGAACGTCATCGAGCCCTGCCACATGGTTGCGATCCAGTTGAATACCTTCACCGCCGTCGGCACCGCGATCAGCATCGTCGCGTACATGAAGAACAACTGACCGGTCACCGGCATGCCGGTGGTGAACATGTGGTGCGCCCACACGATGAACGACAAAATCGCAATCGACGAGGTCGCATAAACCATCGAGGCGTAGCCGAAGAGACGCTTGCGGGCGAAGGCCGGCACGACCTGGCTGATGATGCCGAAGGCCGGCAGGATCATGATGTAGACCTCGGGATGGCCGAAGAACCAGAAGATGTGCTGGTACATCACCGGATCGCCGCCGCCCGCCGGGTTGAAGAAGCTGGTGCCGAAATGGCGGTCGGTGAGCGTCATCGTGATCGCGCCGGCGAGCACCGGCATGACAGCGATCAGCAAATACGCTGTGATGAGCCAGGTCCACGCGAACATCGGCATTTTCATGAGCGTCATGCCGGGCGCGCGCATGTTCAGAATCGTCACGATGATGTTGATCGAGCCCATGATCGAACTCGCGCCCATGATGTGCATCGCGAAGATGCCTGCATCCATCGACGGACCCATCTGCAAGGTCAGCGGCGCATAGAGCGTCCAGCCCGCCGCGGGCGCGCCACCGGGCAAAAAGAACGAACTCACCAGCATGATGGCCGCGGGAATCAGGAGCCAGAAGCTGAAATTGTTCATGCGCGCGAATGCCATGTCGGATGCGCCGATCTGCATCGGAATCATCCAGTTCGCAAAGCCGACGAAGGCCGGCATGATCGCGCCGAACACCATGATGAGCCCGTGCATCGTGGTGAACTGATTGAAAAGCTCGGGGTTCAGCAACTGCAGGCCGGGCTTGAACAATTCGGCCCGAATACCGAGCGCGAGCACACCCCCGACCATCAGCATCGTGAAGGCAAAAAGCAGGTACAGGGTGCCGATGTCCTTGTGATTGGTGGCAAAAAGCCAGCGCTGGACGAAGCTGGTCGGCGCACCGTGGTGTTCGCCGTGCGCGTCATGGGCGTCGTGGCCGTGGGGGTCGAGGACTGCGCTCATGCTCTGCTCCTGAAAATCGTGAGGGGCGACAACGGGGCCACCCAAACCTTGAAAGTTGCCTGGAACGAAGACGCGCTGCTCTACTTGCCGCGCAACGCCAGCACTTCGGCCGGCTGGACGATCTGCCCGGTCTTGTTCGACCAGGCGTTCTTGGTATAGGTGGCGACAGCCGCGAGATCGGTGTCGCTCAACGCCTTCCACGACGGCATCGCGCCGTTGTTCTGGCCGTTGAGCAGCACATGGATCTGCACCGAATGATCTTTGTCGAGCACCTTCGCGTCGCCGTCGAGGGCCTTGATCGGACCCGCGCCCTTGCCGTTGGCCTGGTGACAGGCGGCGCAATTGGCTGCGTAAACCTTTTCGCCGCGCGCCAGCATGTCGGGCAAAGCCCAGACCTTGCTCGGGTCGTCGAGCTTGGCTGCGGCTTCTTTTTTCTTGCCGTCGACCCAGGCGGTGTACTCGGGTTGTGACACGACTTTCACGTGGATCGGCATGTAGGCGTGCTCCTTGCCGCACAGCTCCTGACACTGGCCGTGATAGTCACCGACCTTTTCCGCGCGAAACCAGGTGTCGCGCACGAAGCCGGGAATCGCATCCTGCTTGATGCCGAAAGCCGGCACCGCGAAAGCATGAATCACATCGCCCGCGGTCGTGATGATGCGCACCTTGCGGTCGACCGGCACCACCAGCGGGTTGTCGACCTTGTAGAGGTAATCGACCGGAATATCGCCTTTCGCACCGTCGTTTGACATGGCGCGATGCGAGCTGTCCAGGGTCGAGACAAAGCCAAGGCCCTCGCCCTCGCCCTTGATGTAGTCGTAGCCCCATTTCCACTGGTAGCCGGTCGCCTTGATCGTCAGGTCCGCGTTGGTCGTGTCTTTTTGCGCGACGATGATCTTGGTCGCGGGCAGCGCCATCAGGATCACGATGACGAAAGGCACCACGGTCCAGATGACCTCAACCACCACCGACTCATGAAAGTTGGCCGCCTTGTGGCCGACCGACTTGCGGTGTTTCCAGATCGAATAGAACATCACGCCGAACACGGCGATGAAGATGGCGGTGCAGATCACCATCATCACGGTGTGCAGAAAGTGCTGCTCCTGCGCGATCTTGGTCACGCCTTCGGGCAGGTTCAGCTGGCGAACGCCGGGACCACCGGGCAAATCGGAAACAGCGTGTGCCGCAGAGCTGAATGCGGCGCCCGCCAAAGCCAGCCAGCGCGTGGCTGCGCCGCGGCGGATGCAGATGCTCTTGATCGTGTTCACTTGTTCGATGCTCTGAAAAAAGTTTGATTCCGTCGCCGCACGGCCCGTCAAGCGCCCCGCAACGCCATACGTATCTCGCGCGCAAGGGCCGCGCGATGCTCGGGCCGCACGAAGCGCCCGATCCTGATTCGCCGCCCCTGGCCGGACACTTCGATCAGCGAACGATCGCCCGCCTCGGGCTCAACTCGCACTTCATGCCGCGCGAACTCGCAACGCGAAATGGTTCCGCCGTTCTCCAGCTCGACGACCAGCCGGCCCGAACGCAGCTCGATTCGCTCGCCGTCGGTCGCATGCCTCGCATACACCAGAAACGCGAATCCGACCGCGGTCAGCTCGAGCCAGGCGAATGGCAGGACGAGGGTCGCGCCGGTCGCCCAGAACATGGCACCGATGCCGAGCGACAGCACGCACAGAGACGCGTACATCCATCCCAACTGGGTCGGCGTGATCGAGCAGTTGCGCCTCAGAAACCAGCGGAAATCCTGGCCTGAGACGGTGGCAAAACGGAAGACGGCGTTCGACACGGACAAGATTTGAAAATATCGGATGCGGGCAACGCTTGAAAGTGCAGTGCGGATGGAGGCCTCATGCTGCAGATTGCGCCCGGAAATCGCGAGGGCGCAATCGCGATGGCATTGTAGCCATGTCAGCCGCCCGGGCCGCTCGCACCGGGCCTTTGCCCCGCCTGCAGCATGGCCCGCATGTCGGCCAGCGACACGGCGCTTTCCGGCGCCAGGCCGACTCGCGGCGAGGGCTTGAAAGCGTGGCCGTAAATGATCTCGAAGCCCAACGCGATCCGCCCGCCGCCTTCACCGCCTTTGCCTTCTTCGGTGCCGTCGGACGGCAACGCCATCGCCTCAGCCGAAAGCGCGTCGCCGAGCGCCTTTTTGAAGCCGCGCCCGCGCAGGCCGCCGAAACGCGCCGGATGCAGATTGCGCCCGAGGGTGCGCAGTTCGGCCAATGCCGCATCGCTCGTGGGCCAGGTCAGCACGATGCGCTCCATGTCCATCACCGGCTCGGCAAAGCCAGCGCCGATCAGCATGTCGCCCCAATCGTGCATGTCGGTGAAGTCATGCCCCGCAGCCGGCCAGCCGCGTCTGCGGTAGAGCGCGCGCAATTCGCGGACCGTGTCGGGGCCCAGGCAGGAGAACATGAGGAACCCATCGGTGGCGATCAACCGGTTCCAGCGCGAAATCAGCGCTTGCGGGTCGGCGGCCATGTGGAGCGTCATGTTGGCCCACAGCAGATCGACCCCGGCTTCGGGCGGCGCATCGAAACGCGGCTTCTCGCCCTTCCAGCGTCGCGCCGACCACCAGGGCGCAGCCAGCGCCGCCTCGGTGGCCGCGCGCCGCGAGGGTTCGGGCTCGACGACATAGCTTTCAGCTTCGGGATAGCGGCGCGCGACCAGCGCATGTGCCTCCATCCCCCCTGCCAGCGGCGCCCAGTCGAGCCAGTGGCGAGGCCGCGACTTGATCCACTGCAGCCGATCTTCCATGCGGCGCCCGACTTCCTCGTGTAACCAGGGCGACAGTTGACCAGCCGCCGGCATCCTCGCGGCCCAGCGCTCAGCCACTCTGGCGTCGATGGTGGGCGGGCGCTCGGCGGGATCGTTCGGCATGAATTGGCAGTATAGAAAAGCGGCGCGTCCAGAGAAGGTTGCGTGGCCAAAGCGGGGTTGAAGCATCGGGCTCGTAGCGACCAGAGGCACACTCGCCTGGGTGAGGCGCCACTTATTCAGCCGCTTGGCCACTCTTCTTCCGAGCCAGTGTCATGTATGCCATGCCTGGCCGTCGCGTCCCGTCTGCGACGCCTGCGCGTCACGTTTTGCGGCACCGGTGGCGCGCTGCCGCACATGTGCGCTACCGATACACGGCGGCGCAATGCAGTGCGGCGAATGCATCCTGCGGCCACCGCCACTGGACATCTGCCTGGCCGCGCTCGATTACACATGGCCCTGGCCCGACTGCATCGCACAGTTCAAGTTCAACGGCGAAACCGGTTGGGCAGCCACTTTTGCCCAGCTTCTCGCCCGCGCACCCGGGATCGCGCCGGCATTGGCTGCTTGCGCTTACGTCGTGCCAATGCCGTTGGCGCCGGCGCGTTTGCGCGAACGCGGCTTCAATCAGGCATTGGAGTTGGCGCGGGCCCTGGCCCCGGCCAAGGTCGATGCGACTCTGCTGCGCCGCACGCGGGAGACACCCGCCCAAAGCGGATTGGCGCGTGCCAAACGACTCTCGAATGTCCGCGATGCGTTCGCGATCGATCCTGCGCGCAGTGCCGACCTCGCGGGCCGATCGATCGTGCTGATCGACGACGTGATGACCAGTGGCGCATCGCTGTTTGCCGCGGCCGAAGCATTGCGCGCCGCCGGCGCCGCACCGCTCGTGGCGATCGTGCTCGCACGCACGCCCTCGCCCGACTGAAATCCCCTCATGGCGCGGCGGCAGCCTGCACGACCGCCGCGACAATCCGCACCCATGTTCCACATCGTTCTGGTCGAACCCGAAATCCCGCCGAACACCGGCAACGTGATCCGGCTTGCGGCCAACACCGGCTGCAGCCTTCATCTGGTCGAGCCACTGGGCTTTTCGATGGACGACGCGCGATTGCGCCGCGCCGGCCTCGATTACCACGAATATGCGGCGGTCAAGCGGCATGCGAGCTGGGTCGCCTTCATCGACGCCGAGCATCCCGCGCCCGAGCGCATGTTCGCGCTTACAACCCGAGGCACCCGATCAGTTCACGAGACCGCTTTCACGCCCGGCGACTGGCTGGTCTTCGGCGCCGAAACCCGGGGCCTTCCACCCGTTGTACGCGAATTGATCGCGCCGCCGCAGCAGTTGCGGCTTGCGATGCGGCCGGGTCAACGCAGCCTGAACCTGTCGAACGCGGTGGCGATCACGGTATTCGAAGCCTGGAGGCAGAATGGTTTTGCCTGAAACCGAGGTGCGAAATGCTACTATTTTCATAGCTGTTTGCGCACGTCCAGTATAGGTTTCAGGCCTTTTTCATTTAAGTTTCTACTTTCGCTTTTGCTCACGTGATGCGCGAGGCGCCGGACATGCGCTCGCGCATCTGGTGGCGCGCAAGGGAAACGTTGTCAACATCGCATCGGTGGCCGCACTCACGGGCGGCGGGCCGCCGACCATCGGACCGCTGGTCGCCTACACGACGAGCAAGCATGCGGTGATCGGCCTCACGCGCTCGATCGCCTATCGGCACGGTGGCGAGGGCGTGCGCGCGAATGCCATCTGCCCCGGCTCGATCGTCACCGGCATGACCAGCCCGCTGATGCAAGCGCGCGACTATGTCGATGGCGTCAGCGCGGCAACCCCGCTCGGTCGCTGGGGCAGCGCCGAAGAGGTGGCGGCCTGCGTCGCATTTCTGGCCAGCGATGACGCGTGTTTCGTCAGCGGCGATGTGATGACGGTCGACGGCGGTTTCATGACCAGCCAGGGCAAGGTCTATCCGCAGTTCTCGGCGATGGGTGGTTGAACCGGATGTCGGTTGGCGGCGGTCACCCCGCGCCCGTACATGGGCGCCGGGTGACCGCTTTACATAGCGCGTTCGAAACAGCGCCCTTTTGCTATGTTATTTGTAGCTGCCTGCGCTCGTCCAGCTTGCGCTTCCATTGAATTTAATGTTGATTTCCGCGCATGGGATCAGGCACTACCATTACCCGACCCGCGGTCAATCAGTCGTATAACGAGCCACCGCAAGGAGACACCATGACAGAGTCGTTGATCCTCGTCGACCAGGCGGCCGCAGTCACCACACTGACCTTGAACCGCCCCGCCGCGATGAACAGCTTCACGACGGCGATGCATACGCAGTTTCTGCTCGCGCTCGACCGCATCGCGGACGACCCATCGGCGCGCTGCGTGATCCTGACCGGCGCCGGCCGCGGTTTTTGCGCGGGGCAGGACCTGACCGATCCGGCCGCTGCGCCGGGCAAGGATCTCGGCGAGTTGCTCGAACGCTATTTCCTGCCGTTGATCGAGCGGCTACGCGCGATGCCGGTGCCGGTGCTCGCTGCCGTCAACGGCGTCGCGGCGGGCGCGGGTGCCAACCTGGCCTTGGGCTGCGATCTGGTGGTGGCCGGACGCTCGGCGAGCTTCATTCAGGCGTTCTCGAAAATCGGCCTCGTGCCCGACGCGGGCGGTACCTGGTTGCTGCTGCGGCTGGTCGGTCATGCGCGCGCGCTCGGCCTCGCGATGCTGGGCGACAAGGTGCCGGCAGCGGATGCGGCGCAAATGGGCCTGATCTGGCAGTGCGTCGACGACGCGGCATTGACCGACACCGTTGCCGCCCTGGCCACGCGGCTCGCGGCGATGCCTTCGAAGGCGCTGGTCGCGACGCGGCACGCCATCGCAGCGGCCGAAAGCATGGACTTGCCATCGGCGCTGGCCGAGGAGGTGCGCCTGCAGCGATCGCTCGGCATCGCGCACGACTATCGCGAAGGCGTCGAGGCATTCCGCGCCAGGCGCCCGGCCCGGTTCAGCGACCGCTGAGGTTTTGAGAACGACGTTCATGACCCACCGTTCCCCCCAGCAGACCGCCGAGTTCGTTCGCGAAGGCATGCTCGCGAACGATCGCGCGTCGAGGCAGATGGGCATGCAGGTCACGGCCATCGCGCCGGGTGCTGCGACCGTCACGATGCCGATTCGCGACGATATGCAGAATGGCCACGACGTGTGCCACGGCGGCTTTATCGCGACCCTGGCCGACTCGGCATTCGCATTCGCCTGCAACGCCTATAACGAGCTGACCGTCGCTTCGGGCTTTGCGATCGACCTGCTCGCGCCCGCGCGAGCCGGCGACACGCTGACGGCGCAATGCACCGAAGTTTCAAAGTCGGGACGCACGGGTGTCTACGACTGCGAAGTGACGAACCAGAAGGGCGAACGCATCGCGGTGTTTCGTGGCCGCTCATACACCGTCAAAGGCAAGCCGGCGGTTCACGAGCGCTGAGCCCCGCCTGAACCAGAAGAACGAGGAGACACTCATGCCCGTGAAAAAGCCCGCGCCCGGTGATCTGGAGCCGATCGAGACCGCGAGCCGCGACGAGATCGAAGCGTTGCAGCTCCAGCGCCTTCGCAGCACATTGCAACGCGCCTACGACAACGTGCCGCACTATCGAAAAGCGTTTGACTCCAAGGGCGTTCATCCGGGCGACCTCGCGCAGTTGAGCGACCTGGCGAAATTTCCATTCACCGTCAAATCGGATCTGCGCGACAACTATCCGTTCGGGATGTTTGCGGTGCCGCGCGAGCAGGTGCTGCGAATTCATGCGTCGTCGGGCACGACCGGCAAGCCGACCGTTGTTGGCTACACGCGACGTGACATCGACGTCTGGGCCGATCTGGTCGCGCGATCGATTCGCGCCGCCGGCGGGCGGGCCGGCGACATGATCCAGGTTGCTTACGGTTATGGCTTGTTCACCGGCGGCCTCGGCGCGCACTACGGCGCCGAGCGCATGGGCTGCACCGTGATTCCGATGTCGGGCGGACAAACCGAAAAGCAGGTGCAGCTGATCGGAGACTTCAAGCCGTCGATCATCATGGTCACGCCGAGCTACATGCAGGTGATCGTCGAAGAATTCGCGCGCCAGGGGCTCGATGCCGCCGCGTCGTCGCTCAAGGTCGGCATCTTCGGCGCCGAACCCTGGACCGAAGCGATGCGGCGCGAGATCGAAGCCAAGGCCGGCCTCGACGCGGTCGATATCTACGGACTGTCGGAAGTCATGGGGCCTGGGGTGTCGAGCGAGTGCATCGAAAGCAAGGACGGCCCGGTGGTGTGGGAAGACCACTTCCTGCCCGAAATCATCGACCCCGAAACCGGCGAGGTATTGCCCGATGGTGAAGAAGGCGAACTGGTTTTCACCTCGCTCACCAAGGAGGCATTGCCGATCATCCGCTACCGCACCCGCGACCTGACGCGCCTGCTGCCACCGACATCGCGGTCGTTCCGGCGCATGGGCAAGATCGTCGGGCGCAGCGACGACATGCTGATCATTCGCGGCGTCAACCTGTTTCCGACCCAGATCGAAGAGATCGTTCTTCAAAACCCGAAGCTCTCGGGCCAGTATCAGTTGATCGTCACGCGCGAAGGCGCGCTCGACGAACTCGAAGTGCAATGCGAGTTGCAGCCGGCCGCGGGCTCGACTACAGGCGACGAGGTGCACGAAGTCTCGAACTGGCTGCAACATCGAATCAAGACGCTTATCGGCATCACGACCCGGGTCGCGGTGCTGGTGCCGAACGGAATCGAACGCACATTGACCGGCAAGGCCCGGCGCGTCGTCGACAAGCGGCCGAAGACCAACTAGTTCAGACTGTTCCTTCAATTTGAGGACTCGCTATGTACACCCAAGCCATGGATACCGCGGCCAAAGAACCTGAGGCCAAGAAGAAGGTTCGCTCGGCCGAAGAAATGCGGCTCGAGGAGCGCTTCGACGCGCACATCGACGCCGGCGACTTCATCGAAGCCAAAGACTGGATGCCCGAGCACTACCGCAAGACGCTGGTGCGCCAGATCAGCCAGCATGCGCATTCGGAGATCGTCGGCATGCTGCCCGAAGGCAACTGGATCAGCCGCGCGCCCACCTTGAAGCGCAAGGCGATCCTGCTGGCCAAAGTGCAGGACGAAGCCGGCCACGGGCTCTACCTGTATGCAGCCGCCGAAACGCTCGGCACCTCGCGCGACCAGATGTTCGAGGCGCTCCACTCGGGCAAGGCCAAGTACAGCTCGATCTTCAACTACCCGACCTTGACCTGGGCCGACATGGGAACGATCGGCTGGCTGGTCGACGGCGCGGCGATCATGAACCAGGTGCCGATCTGCCGCTGCTCGTATGCGCCGTATGCACGCGCGATGGTCCGCATCTGCCGCGAAGAAAGCTTTCACCAGCGCCAGGGTTTCGACGCGCTGCTCGCAATGATGACGAATGGCACCGACGCGCAAAAGGCGATGGTGCAGGATGCGGTCGATCGCTGGTGGTGGCCGTCGATCATGATGTTCGGCCCGCCCGACGGCCAGTCGCCGAACTCCGCGCAATCGATGCGCTGGGGCATCAAGCGCGTCTCCAATGACGCGTTACGCCAGAAATTCGTCGACGCCGCGGTCGATCAGGCCAAGGTGCTTGGCGTGACCTTTCCGGACCCTGATCTGAAGTGGAACGAAGAGACCGAACACTGGGATTTCGGCGCGATCGACTGGTCCGAGTTCTGGCGCGTGATCGGCGGCGACGGACCCTGCAACCGCGAACGGCTGCAGGCAAGAGTCGATGCCTGGGACGACGGCGCCTGGGTGCGCGAAGCAGCGCTCGCCTACGCGGCGAAGCAGGCCGACGCCGTGCCGGTGGAGCGCGCGGCATGAGCCGATGGTCCGCAGCGCGAAGCGCGAAGGTTCCGGGAATACCCGATGGGCCGCTCCCGAGCGCGCAAGCGCGAAGGTTCCGGGAATACACCGATGGGCCGCTCCCGAGGCGAATACCGCAGCGCGAAGCGCGAAGGTTCCGGGAATACACCGATGGGCCGCTCCCGAGGCGAATACCGCAGCGCGAAGCGTGGAGGCCTCGGAATGAGCTCGCCTCCGCTTCCGCCCGGCGCGTCCAAAACACCGGTCAAAGTCGACAAGGCAACCGAAACGGTAACGACACCGACGCATTCGGGCGACAAGCCCGCAGCGAAAACTCCAGCCCCAGCTCCAGCTCCAGCCCCGAATGCCGAGCTGAAGTCGGCCGAATGGCCGTTGTGGGAGATCTTCGTACGCAGCAAGTCCGGCCTCGACCACAAGCATTGCGGCAGCCTGCATGCCGCTGACCCGAAGATGGCGGTCCAGCTCGCGCGCGACGTCTACACGCGGCGCCAGGAGGGCGTGAGCATCTGGGTCGTTCGCTCTGATCAGATCACCGCGAGCGATCCAGCCGAGAAGGGCATGTATTTCGACCCGGCCGAAGACAAGGTGTACCGGCACCCGACCTTCTACAAATTGCCCGAAGCCGTGGACCACATGTAGGCCATGTCAGATTCGATAGAAATCGACCGCAGCGCGTCGGTCCAATACGTTCTGCGCATCGCTGACACCTGCCTGATCCTGGGTCAGCGCCTGGCCGAATGGTGCGGCCATGGCCCGGTGCTCGAAGAAGACATCGCCATGTCGAACATGGCGCTCGATCTGGTTGGCCAGGCCCGCGCGCTGCTCACGCATGCGGGCCGGCTCGAGAGGCACGAGCATGACGAGGATCAGCTCGCTTTCCTGCGCGACGAGCGCGACTATTTGAACGCGACCGTGGTCGAATTGCCGCGCGGCGACTTCGCTTTCACCGTGCTGCGCAATGCGATCGTCGCGACCTGGCTGAAGCTGCTCTGGGAAAGGCTTCAAGCGTCGTCCGATTCGGAACTCGCCGGCATCGCCGGCAAGGCGGTGAAAGAAGCGCGCTACCACCAGCAGCATGCGGCCGACTGGGTCGTGCGGCTCGCGGGCGGCACCATCGAGTCGCGCCGCCGGATCGAAAAAGCATTGAAGCAACTGTGGCTCTACGCGCCCGAGCTACTCGAGGGCGATGCGATCGATGCCGAGGCGGCGAACAGCGCGCTGGGGCCTGACTGGACCGAGCTGCGCGCGCCGTGGCAGGCCGAGATGCAGGCGTTGCTCTGTGAAGCCGGGCTCGAAATGCCGAAGGACGCCGCTTTCCGCAGCACCGGCAAAACCGGAGTGCACAGCGAACACATGGGCAGCCTGTTGACCGACCTTCAGTACCTGCAGCGCAGCTTTCCCGGAGGTGTGTGGTGACAATTTCTGCAGTTGACAAGACGGTTGGCAACGCGGTCGAACGAGGCCTCTGCGTCGAACGCGCCTGGCAGGTGCTCGCCACTGTCCTCGACCCCGAAGTGCCCGCGCTGTCGGTCTGCGATCTGGGCATCGTCCGCGAGGTGATCGACGAAGGTGACCGGCTCGACATCGTGCTGACGCCGACCTATTCGGGCTGCCCCGCGACCGAGGTGATCGAACACGATGTGCTCGCCGCGATCGGAGCCGCCGGCCTCGGCCCCGCGCGTGTCACATGGCGCCGCGCACCCGCCTGGACCACCGACTGGATCAGCGCCGATGGCAAACGCAAATTGCGCGATTACGGCATTGCGCCGCCCGGCGCCACGCTGTTACCGGATGGCGCCGCGCCAATACGCTTCGTCGATCGCGCATCGCTTCGCGCGGAGCGCATCGCCTGCCCGCGCTGCGGCAGTCTGGCCACCGAACGACTGTCGGCTTTCGGATCGACGGCTTGCAAGGCGCTCTATCGATGCATCGCCTGCCGCGAACCCTTCGAGTATTTCAAGCCGATCTAGCCGTGACAAAGCCATGAGTGTCGACTTTCATCCGCTGCGCGTACGAGCCGTACGGCCCGATACCGCCGAAGCGGTCGTCGTGGCGTTCGATGTGCCTGAAGCCCTGCGCGATGTTTTCAGCTTTACCCAAGGCCAGTACCTGACCTTGCGCAAGACCATCGACGGCCAGGACATGCGGCGCTCGTATTCGATTTGTGCCGGTGTCGACGATGGCGAATTGCTGGTCGGCGTGCGCAAGGTCAACGGCGGGGTTTTCTCCAACTGGATCAACCAGAACCTCGCGCCCGGCGACGAGATCAGCGTGATGGCGCCGCAAGGCCGCTTTTTCGTCGCGATCGAGCCGAACGAAGCGCGGCACCATGTCGGCATTGCAGGCGGCAGCGGCATCACGCCGATTCTCTCGACCATGAAAACAGTGCTCGCGCGCGAACTGAATAGCCGCTTCACCCTCATCTACGGCAACCGGCATATCGGCTCGACGATGTTCAAGGAAGACATCGAAGACCTGAAGAACAAGTACCTTGCGCGCTTCGTCGTTCACCATGTTTTCTCCGACGAACAGACCGACGCCGACTTGAACCGCGGCATGATGGACCGCGCGAAGATCGGCGACTTTCTGACCCGCGTCGTTCGGCCCGAAACCATCGCTCATGCCTTTGTCTGCGGGCCGTTTCAGATGAACGACGAGGCCGAAGCCGCGCTCCTGGCTGCGGGTGTGGCACAGGAGCGGATCCACATCGAACGCTTCGGCGTCGCGCAACCGAGCACGGGCTCCGATGCAGGTGATGGCAGCAGAGTCGGCGCGGTGGTCCACGAGGCGCAGCCCGGAGATGCGCAACAGGCGCGGATCGTGATCGTGCGTGACGGCATCCGGCGCGAAATTTCGTTTCGCAAAGAGCAGCCGAGCATCCTCGACGCCGCCTCGGCAGAAGGGCTGGAAGTGCCTTACTCCTGCACCTCGGGCGTTTGCGGTACCTGCCGCGCCAAGCTGCTCGAAGGCCGGGTTCGCATGGAGCGCAACTTCGCGCTCGACAAGAAGGAGGTCTCAGCGGGCTTCGTGCTGACATGTCAGGCGCATCCGTTGACCGATCGGGTCGTGCTGTCGTTCGATGCGCGTTGAAGGCGTCCAGAAAGCGCGCCCGGAATAAGCTTGATTGCTATTTTTATGATAGCTTTCTGCGCAATATCCACGGGCTTTACAGCCTCATTCGGCTTAAAATCAACGCTATCCCGAGATCACTTCTCCAGGCGTCACCGGCAGTGCACGCGGGGTCAGAAAATCGAGCAGCGCGCGCGTTCGCGCCGGCACCAGTCGGCGGGTCGGCAGTGCCGCATAAATGGTGAAGCGCCCGAAAATCCATTCGGGCAGCAGGTGCACCAGCGCCCCGCTTTCGAGGTGCGGCGCGGCCAGCGCGCGTGACAGCGCAGCCACACCAGCGCCTTCGAGGGTGGCGCGGAACAGTACATCGAAACTGTTCGATTGCAGGGCGACCGGCATGTCGACTTCGATCGGCTCGCCGGGCTGATCGTCCAACTTGCCAGCCATCGCTGCCGACGGCGCGGCGGCACGCCGCAATCGCATCCGTCGCGCGCTGTGGCCGGTCGCGTGCTGCCAGGGAAACTTCAGGTATTGATGCTGCGCCAACTCGGCGGGCTCGTTCGGGACGCCCGCACGCTTCAAATAAGCGGGCGAAGCGCACAGGATCATGTCGGTGTGCGCCAGCGAGCGCGCAGCGACGTTCAGGTCGATGCCGTCTTCGAGCAGCATCAAGGTGATGTCGAAGGAATCGACCCGGGTCTGCGGAAACGGATCGACCGAGACATCGAGCATCACGCCCGGATGCAGCGCTCGCCAGCGGCCGATGCGCGGCGCGAGCATGTGCGTCGCGAGCACCGGCGTCGAGAGGATGTGCAAGGTGCCGTGCAACTCGCGCGTGCTCGCGACGGCGGCGGTTTCCGCATCGTCGATCTCGTGCAGGATCGCGCGCAAGCTCTCCAGGTACGCCTCACCCGCGTCGGTCAGCGCCAGGCGCCGTGTGGTGCGGTGAACGAGGCGCGCGCCCAGATGCGATTCGAGGTCGGCGACCAGCCGCGTGACCACCGCAGGCGACATGCCCAGCGCGCGCGCGGCGGTGGCGAACCCGCCTTCGTCGATCACGCGCTGAAAGACACGCATGGAAAGTAGTCTGTCCATTCGATGCTATTGTTTCATAAACCGCAATGTTCAATTGTGAACTAAGTAGTTTTATAAAAATACTGATTGGTCTATATTCAAGTCATCGGGTAGCCGCCAAAACCTTTTGAACTGAAAAGGCGGCAACACGAAGACGTTGTAGTAAATAAGGCAATCCGCAGTAACCCCAAAAAGGGTGCGCCCGAAGTACTCAATGTCGGCGGTCAGGGACAGAAACATTTCGAGGTCCCGCCGCCGAATTTTCAACCCTCAAGGAGTTTCATCATGAACAGCAAGATCATCGCCACCGCCGCTATTTCGGCTTTTGCAGCTATCAGCGCCCATGCGTTCCAGGGCGAAGCGAACCCGCTGCCGCCGAAGCCGTTTCAGTCGATGCAAACCCGCGCCGAAGTCAAGGCAGGCGCCTACAACCCGCTGACCGTGAGCGAAACCCAGGTCGGCCAGAAAGCCACTGTCGGCGAGCGCAACCGGGCTGATGTCAAGGCAGGTGCCAAAGCAGCCGCACGCTATGGCGTCGAGGCGTGGGGCAACGTGCCTTCGCGTCAGATCAACGCGCCGACTCAGTCGCGCAGCTGATCGACATCGGGAGGTCGGCCACCTCGACAGTGGCTTTCTCCAGCCTGCACTACGGATAGCGACGCGCCACCGACTCCGCGACACAAGCGGGCTTGGTGGCGCCTTCGAGTTCGATCGTCACTTCCCATGTCAATTGAACGCCGTTGTTCGCCACCGGCTCGCTGGCGAGCAATTTGAGCCGGCCGCGCAATCGGGAGCCGACCGGCACAGGCGACATGAACCGGACCCGGTTCAGCCCGTAGTTGACGCCCATGCCCGACTCGCGCACGTCGATCGCCGTGTCGAAAATCTTCGGCAGCAGCGAGAGCGTTAAAAAACCGTGCGCGATCGGCGCGCCGAACGGGCCGGCCTTCGCCCGTTCGACATCGACATGAATCCACTGGTGATCGCCGGTCGCGTCGGCGAACTGGTTGACTTGCTCCTGGCTGATCGTCATCCAGTCGCTCAACGCGACTTCCTGGCCGACGCAGGCAGAGAGTTCCTGAAGCGTTTCGAAGGTTTTTTTCATGCGATGACTTTAGCGCGCAGATGCGGGTAGTTCAGCGATCGAGCCACGCACAGAGCGGCTGCCACTGGTCGAGGTCGCGCTGCACCCGGCCCGGCGCAATGTCGAACAAGGTGAGTCCGCGCGCTGCGAGCTGCACATAGTTCTGCGTATCGCGCAGGTCGCCGATGACCTGCACGTCGAGCCCTTCGATGAATTCGTGCAGCCGGCTTGCCGCGAGGGTTCGGGCATCGACCCGCATCCCGACCAACGCCACCTGGGCACCGCCCGCACGGCGCGATTCGAGCAACTTGTCGAGAAAATCGCGCGTCGCATAAATATCGAAAATGCTCGGCTGCAATGGCACCAGCACCTTGTCGGCCAGTGCAATCACATCCTTGAATCGGCGGCCATGCAGGCCCGCTGGCGTGTCGAGCACCGCGTGCGTGGTGCCGCGCGGCGGTCGCGCGACCGTACTGTCACCGCTCGCTTCCCAAGTCG
Organism: Variovorax sp.; assembly: GCA_965218415.1. Lineage (GTDB taxonomy): Bacteria > Pseudomonadota > Gammaproteobacteria > Burkholderiales > Burkholderiaceae_C > Variovorax. The sequence goes on along the minus strand of CBDCKT010000003.1, from coordinate 777,661 downwards.
AAATCGGCCGTACGCCCGCAGGCCGGAGACTGAGCCATAGCCTGGACGACTGCTGGCGATCGACGTCGCCGAGCATGGTCGCGCGGCCGCGGCTCGCGAAGTAACCCGCGATATTCGTCGCAAGCGTCGATTTGCCGACCCCGCCTTTGGGGTTGGCGACCAGAACCACGGGCATGGCGCGCTCCTCGATAACAACAAGGCCGATGGTAGCCGCGCACCGACATGCGCTATGTTCGCGCGATGACCGAACCGACCCCGCACGCCGAACCGGCTGCGCGCGAACAAGCCCCCGAAGCCCGTGCCCCGCGCATCTACATCGTCGCGACCCATCCGCACTGGCGCGAATCACGCGTGAACCGGCGCCTGCTTGCCGCAGCCCGCGATATGGCTGGGCAAAACGCATCGATCGAGGTCAACGACCTGCACGCGAGCTATTCCGACTTCTCGATCGACATCGAAGCCGAGCAGCAGCGCCTGGCGCATGCCGACCTGCTGGTGCTCCTGCATCCGATCCAGTGGTATTCGATGCCGCCACTGCAAAAGCTCTGGCTCGACGATGTGCTCAGCTACGGCTGGGCTTACGGCACGGGCGGCACCGCATTGCACGGCAAGGACATGTGGCTGGTCGCGACCACCGGCGGGCCGGCGGAAAGCTACCACCCGGCCAGTTACAACCGCTATTTTTTCGACGCCTTCCTGCCGCCCTACGAACAGACCGCCGCACTCTGCGGGATGCGCTTCCTGCCACCGCTGGTGCTGCACGGCGCGCGCAGCGCGAGCAACGCAGAAGTCGATGCGCATGTCGCGGTCTTTGCCGACCGGTTGAAGCAGTATCCCGCCTGGCCCGAGATCGCCGAACTCGGCGACTGCCCCGATTGCGTGGTGCCGCAAACCGACCGGCCCGCCGAAGACGCGCGCCGCGAGAGGGGCAATGCTTTCGTCTCGGTGATCGAGAACGCGTTCGACGCCCCGGTTGAGTCAACGACAAGAACCTGAGCCATGGAACACTCGCCCGCCTGGCTCGTCAACAGCCTGATTTATCTCGGCGCCGCGGTATTGGTCGTGCCGCTGTCCAAAGCCTTCGGCCTCGGCTCGATCATCGGCTACCTGGTCGCCGGCATTGCGATCGGCCCCTGGGGCCTGGGCCTGGTGTCGAGCGCGCCCGACGTATTGCACTTTGCCGAATTCGGCGTGGTGCTGATGCTGTTCCTGGTCGGACTCGAACTCGAAGCCGACAAGCTCTGGCGCATGCGCGGACCGATTTTCGGCTGGGGCACGGCGCAGGTGGCGAGTTGCGCGGTGGTCCTCTTCGCTGCAGGCATGCTCGCCGGTGCGAGCTGGCGGGTGGCACTCGTCGCGGCGCTCGGGCTGGCGCTGTCGTCGACGGCGATTGCGCTGCAGGTGTTCGGCGAGCGCAACCTGCAGAAAACTTCGAGCGGCGAAGCCGGTTTCGCGATCCTGCTGTTTCAGGACGTGGCGGCGATCCCGATCCTCGCATTGCTGCCGCTGCTGGCGACGGCCGGTGCGGCGCAAGACGCGATCAGCGGTATCGATCGCGCGTTGCAGGGCCTGAAAATCGTCGCGGTGATCGCAGGGATTGTTTTCGGTGGGCGGCTCGCGCTGCGCCCGCTGTTGCGCTGGATCGCACGCAGCAACACGCCCGAAATTTTCACTGCGGCGTCGCTCCTGCTGGTGGTGGCGATCGCCGCCTTGATGCAGTTCGTCGGCCTCTCGATGGCACTCGGCGCGTTTCTCGCGGGCGTGCTGCTGGCCGAAAGCGAATACCGGCGCGAGCTCGAAACCGACATCGAACCGTTCAAGGGCCTGCTGCTCGGCTTGTTCTTCATCGCCGTCGGCATGTCGATCGACTTCGGTGTGATCGTCGCCCAACCCGGACTCATGGTCTTGCTGGTGCTCGGTTTTCTCGCCGTCAAACTGGTCGTCATTTACGCGCTCGCCAAAACGATGGGCGTGCCGCATCAGCAACGACCGGTCTTCACCTTGTTGCTGGCGCAAGGCGGCGAGTTCGCTTTCGTGGTGTTCCAGGCTGCGGGGCCGGATGTTTTGCCACCGCAAATCGCCTCGCTTTTGATCGGCGCGGTCGCGCTGTCGATGCTGCTGTCACCGCTGCTGCTGGTCGCCATCGACAAGTGGCTGTTGCCGCGCTACGCCATTGCCAATCGTTCTGCGATGGAAGAAATCTCCGAGCCGCAGAGCGCTGGCGTCGTGATCTGCGGCTTCGGCCGCTACGGCCAGATCATCGGCCGCCTGCTCAGCTCGCAGGGCTTTGCCGTCACCGTGCTCGACCACGATGCCGACGCGATCGAGAGCCTGCGCCAATTCGGCTTTCGGGTGTTCTATGGTGACGCTACGCGGCTCGACCTGCTGCGCACCGCGGGCGCTGCGAACGCACGCGTTCTCGTGATCGCCGTCGACGACCCCGAGCAGTCGATCGCGATCGTCGACTTGGCGCAGGCCAATTTTCCCAACGCGCGCATCGTCGCGCGCGCCCGCAACGTCAATCACCTGTATCAACTGCTCGATCGCCAGGTCGAATTCATCGAGCGCGAAGTGTTCGAATCGTCATTGCGCAGCGGCCGTTCGGTGCTCGAAGCGCTCGGCTGGCCGCCCGCCGAAGCGCGCGAGGCGGCAATGCGTTTTCGCCAGCTCAACATCCGCCTAATGCGCGCGACCTATCCGCATTACAAGGACCGCGCCAAGTTGATCGCCGTCGCCAAGGAAGGACGCCAGCAATTCGAAGAACAGATGGTGCGCGAGCAGGAGGAGCGACGCCGCCGCGCGGGCGTGAACGGCGTCGAGGACTGGGGCAGCGTTTCAGAAGAAAAAGGGCTGTAACGCCCACTGCACCTGCGCAGACAGCTACGTTTTTAATAGCAAACCGATCGGCTTATTCAGCCACCGCACTCCAGCGCTCGAGCCCGAGCCAGTCGCGCAGCGCAATCTGACCTGATGGCGTGATGCCGATGGCGCGCGCGCCCTGCTTTTGCATCAGCCAGCCGCGCGCCAGACAGTGTCGGCAGATTGCCGTGCCGAGACGGCCCGCGAGGTGGATGCGTCGCTCGCTCCAATCCATACACGGTCGGCAGGTGAGGCGCGCGCCGGCATCCGACGCGCCTTCGATCCCCAGCGCAGTCAACGCATCGCCCATGCGCTCGGTGACCCGCAGCGCATCGGGCTCGATCGCGATGGCGCCGGATTCGGCGAGCCGCTCGGCGATCGCCACCCCGAGCCGGCCTGCAAGGTGGTCGTAGCAGGTGCGCGCGCGGCGCAGCGACGCATCGGTCGGGCCGGTCTGAATGCGCTGCGACCCGGTCGCGCTCTGGCTCGCGAATTGCAGCATGCGTTCGAGCAAAGACGCCACCTCGGGCGACGCGATTCGCAGATAACGGTGCCGCCCTGTAGCGGCCGCATGCAGCAACTTCGCCTCGGTCATGAGCGCCAGATGGCGGCTCGCGGTGGCCGGCGAGATGCGCGCGGCACGCGCCAGTTCTCCGGCTGTCATCGCGCGGCCGTCCATCAATTCGAGGAGCATGGTCGTGCGCGCGGGCTCGCCGATCAGCGACGCGATCCGGGCGACCGCGTTGACGTTCATAAATCGCTTCGGTTTGGCAGGTCGGCCGAGAAGAAGTCGTTCAATTCCTGGCCGTTCGCCGCGCCTTCGAATCCTTCGAACTCGCCTTCATCGGCAAGCTGCCGCGCGGCGCGCAGGAAGCCACCCCACGCCGCGCGCGCCATCGCACCGCCGACGCTGACCCGCCGCACGCCGAGCGCGGCGATCTCGGCCATCGTCATGCCGAGCGCGGGACCCGCGAGCAAATTGACCGGCTTCGGTGCGACCGCTTTGACCACCGCGACAATCTGCTCGCGGGTTTTCAAGCCCGGCGCGTACAGGCAATCGGCGCCGGCCTGCGCGTAGGCCTTCAGCCGCGCGATGGTTTCCTCGAGATCGGGCCGCCCGACCAGAAAGCACTCGGCGCGCCCGACCAGCATCACGTCACCGCCGTTCTGGTCGATCGCCTTGCGCGCTGCGGCCAGGCGTTCGCATGCCGCGTCCAAATCGAACAAGGGCTGCGCCGCATCGCCGGTCGAATCCTCGATCGAGAGCGCCGCCACGCCGGTTTCGACGGCGAGCCGCACGCTTTCGCCGACTTCCTCCGCATCGCGGCCGAAACCGTTTTCGTAGTCGGCGTTGATCGGCAGGTCGGTGGCGCTGGCGATCTCGCGCAGGTGCGCGAGCGCCATGTTGCGCGTGATTGTGTTGTCGGCATGCCCTGTCGACCAGGCGAAACCCGAGCTGGTGGTCGCGAGCGCCTTGAATCCCAGCCCCTGCAGCATACGCGCGCTGCCGATGTCCCAGGGATTCGGAATCGCGAAGCAACCGGCCTCATGAAGCGCACGGAACTGGCGCCGTTTGTCGCTGATGCTTGGTTTGGTCACGGTCATGGAAAGTCCTTGCGTTGGCGTGAGATTTTGTCGCCCGCTCAGTGCGTTTGCAAATCCGAAGCAGGGCGCTGGAACGTCGCTTCGACGACTTCCGTGAAGCTGCGCTCTTCCTTGAGAAGGATGCGCTCGCGCTGCGCGAATTCAAAGTTGGCGAGTCCTTCGGCGTCGGCTTTCAGGCGCGTGCGATAAGCCTCGTAGTCGGCCAGAGAAGCGAACGCGATCAGGCCCCAAGCCTCGAAATTACTGCCTTCGTGCGGCAGAAAATAGCCGATCAGATTTCCGCCGCAACGCGGAATGATGCGGCCCCACGCTTGGGCGTACTGCCTGAACGGGTCTCGCTTGAACGGATCGATCTCGTAGCGGATAAAGCAGGTGATGGTCATGCGTGGCCCTGTCGTGCGGTTGCGATGCCCTGTAGTTTGCGGCTGCTCCACGGTGCATCGCTTCGCTCGCGAACGAAGCATTGACCGCACCTGCGGGGTGCGTGATCTATCAGAGCCAAAACAGCTCGAAACGACCGCTGTAAGAGCGTAGATAGCTATATTTTCAGTAGCAAAGAAAAATTGCGTCGCGCCGGAGCGCAGCTGCCGGGCTACGCATACACCTTCAGAGATATTGCTGCGCGCAGCCGCTGGATGAACCATGGCCAGGCACGCCACTTTGTTCTTCGGGAGCCGATCATGAATCTGTCTCTTCATTGCGTTCGAATGCGCGCAGCGCTCATTCTCTGGACACCGATGCTGTTCGGATCGGTCGCTTGCGCCACCGGCGAGCCGCTGCACGACCCGCGCATTGCGCACCATGCAGGCGCTGCGTTGCCGATCACGCTCACGGCACGCAACGGCACGGTCACGGTACCCGGCATCGGCCGGATCGACGAGCTGTACCTGTACAACGCCGGCGTCGATGCGCCGGGTCTGGCGCCTGCAACTTTGCATGTGGAACCGGGCCAGGCGATCCGGCTGACCCTTAAAAATCGGTTGACTTGCGGGCTCTCGGCTGGCGAAGGCCGCAGCCCGCCAGACCAGACAAACATTCATACCCACGGACTGCTCGTATCGCCGCACGACAAAGACTCGCACGGCAACTACGGCGACTTCGTCTATTACCTTCTGCAATCGCAGGCGAATGGCTGCGGACCTGCTGCTGCGAGTCGCATGCATGCCGGGCCCGAAGCAGGCGACGCGATGCCGATGCTGCCGAGCGAGCAAGGCGAAGCGCACTACGACATGGCGGTGCCTAACGACCATCCCTCGGGCCTTTACTGGTACCACCCGCATGTTCATTCGATTTCCGGCGCGCAGGTCGGCGGCGGCATGAGCGGGCTGATCACGATCGGGAGTCTCTGGGACTACGCGCATGTGCGCTGCGCACTGAAAGTTTCCGACGCAAGCCATTGCGCGACCGAAGCTGCACGCCGTAAAGAGCTGGCCGCCGAAGCTGCGACCGACGAGCATTTTCTGATGCTTAAGGACGTGCAACTCGACAAGAGCGCGCAGCCTGCCCGCTGGAAGTACAACCCCGAATTCGATCCGGGTCTGTGCGATGGATCGTCCACCACGCCGCCCAACCCCGGCTATTGCGATTCGGCCGACGGCGAGAAGCGCTGGCTCTTCACCGTCAACGGCCAGCACATGCCGAAGATCGCGGTGCGCGCCGGCCGCGCGGCGGTTTTGCGTATCGCCAACGTCAGTGCGAACATCACCCACATCCTGCGGCTGCGCGTGAACGCAGGCGACGCAAACGCGCTATTCGTTCCGTTTCAGGTACTCGCGGTCGACGGCGTCGCCAAATCGACGCTGACGCACGCTCCCGCTAGCACCTCGAGCGTGCGCATGATGCCGGCGTCGCGGGCCGAGCTCTATCTTTCTTCGGCGACCGTCTGCAGGGCGCTCGCACAAGCGGGTCATGCCGATCTGTGCCGCACCCCGCTCCACGCAACGCTCGAGCAAAAAGGCCTGCAAACCGGACCCGACGCCGATACCTGGCCGCAGATGGATCTGGCGACGGTCGACATCGACCCGACTGGCGCGCAGGCAGAGCCGATGCTCAACGTTGCGCCCCGACCATCGACCGCCAAGCTCACCGGCGCCGTTACCGCCCGCGCCGCAAGCGCAACACCGAGCACGGCGCCCGCCGTTGGCACGGCGCAAGCCCTGTGCGGCGACGGCTCGGCCGCCACCACGATCGACTCGAGCCATGGCGACTACCGGCTGATTGCGTTGAAGAACGGCGCTTGCATCAACGGCGCGAGCGCCGATTGCAACCCGAGCGATCCGAATGCGCCAGAGTCGTTCGGCATGGTGACCGAATTGCGCCACAGCTGGGGCGGCGCGCCGGCCGATACGCTACCGACCCATCCGTACCGCGAGTTCAGCCACGACCGGGTCGATTTGTGCATCGGCGCGCCGATCGCAAGCGGCGACTATTTCGAGGATTGGGTGGTGTCGAACCAGGCCGGGGAATTGCACAACTTTCATGTGCACCAGGCAAAGTTCGAAGTGCTCGAGGCCAGCGCGACAGCGTCGTCCGATGTGATCAACGTGAAGCCAACGCCGGACGCATTGCACGACACGTACCCGATCAATCCGGGCGGCTGGATCCGGTTGCGCATGCGCTTCACGCACCGCGAGCAGGTCGGAAAGTACGTTTATCACTGCCACATCCTCGAGCACGAGGACAAGGGAATGATGTCGGTGATTCAGGTCGTCGATACCTCGGCGCTCTGACCGAGCTGGGCATCGCGCCGCCGCACTGGGCAAAGTGATAAATTTAAAGAAAAAGTGCTCGAAACCCAATCTGCGCTTGTGCAAACAGCTATGTTATCGATAGCAACCGACGGGTATTGAGATCAATCGGTCGCGCTCGCGGCCAGTGCGGCCAGCGTGCGGCGGTACGGATTCCAGATCGTCAGGCACCACACGCCCCACCATTGCTTGCCGGGGTCGAAGTAGTTGCTCCAGTTGCTGCGCTCGGGCTCGATGTCCGGATCGCCGACCCAGTCGAGTACGTCGATGCCGTGATGCGGCAACAGCCCGACGGCGTTGCAGAACTCGCCGAACAATTGCGGCGGACAGTGCGCGCCGTAGGGCGGATCGTTGAACGCGCCGACCAGCCATTCGAAGGCGCTCACTTTTTGCCAGGGCAACTCGAAATGCGAATCGGGTGTCACGGCGCTCGCCTCGCGTACGCTGGCCGTGTCCCAACGGGAGGGCCGCGCCTTTTGCAAGTCGAATGAACAGCGCGGGCTGCGCGAACTGCGCGACCCCGCCCTGTTCGGCGTCTGAAGCGCGGTGCGGCGCTGCGGATGAGATTCTTCGGGGCTGATCACTTCTTCGAACAGGGCGCGGAGCACCGCGCGATGGTGCTGTTCGCCGATCCAGTCGGCCTCGGGATGTGTTTCGTCCGGCTGGCGCACGATGAAATCGAACACGCAGCCGGCCGCGTCCATGCGTTGGCGCAGGGCGTCCAGCGCGGCATCGATAGCTTCGGGCAAAACGGCAATAAGCGGTGACACAGTTCGAGAGGCGCGTTGATCGGGAAGGCGCTCAGCCGCCACGGTCAGAGTCTTCGCAGCTATTGAAACCATAGCGGTAAACAAAAGTATTATCGCGTAACAGCCGCCGTTTGACGCATGAATTGCGCAATTTCTGAAAAGTCGGAGGGCGCGCCCCGGGGTCGCGCGCTGCTCCTACACTGGCGAGCCTCGCCGCCATCCACACCGCACCCGATCGACTCCATGGAATTCCTTGCCTTGTCCGCGTTGTTTCTGGTCGGCGGATGGGTTGCCAAATCGCGCGAGCAGCAGCGTCGAATTGCACTTCTAGCTGCATCGCTCGGCCAGTACCAGATCGAGCAGTTGATGGAGCAGCTCACCGATGGCTACCTGCGCTGGCTCGGTGAAAGTGATAGTGCGCGGCGCGACCAGATCCGCGGGGTGCTCGGCAGCACCGAACAGTTGCTCGCTGCACAGTTCGGCCGCTTCGCAATCGACTTCGCCAAGCTCGACGCGCCGAGCACACAGGTCAGCAAAATGCCTTTTGCGATTCCATTCGCGCAGCCGCTGTTGCCCGGCACGCGGCTTTTCGATGCGCGCCGCGCTTTCGAGATTCACGCGCGCGGAATCGACGCTTTGGCCATGAACACGCATGAAGCCGGTTTCAAAGCCCGCGCCTACACGATGACCGCCGAATTGTTTTTGATGCAGCACATGTGCCACTGGTTCTGCCGCTCCAAAACCGTCGCTTCGGCGCGGCTGCTGACGCGGCACAAGACTTCTTACGCGCAGGTACTGGACGGTGTCTCGGCGCGCACGCGGCGCGACTATCTCGCGCTGACCGGCCAAAGCGCCGGATTGCGCTGAACGGATTTGCGCCGCCACGCCTCACCTCGATCGGCAATGAAAACCTTCGACGCCGCCACGACACGAGCGTCGCTAGCCTTCGAGCGCCTCGTGCCTGCATTGCGCGATGCATTCGCGGTCGATGCCACTGTGCCGCAGCGCCATGTGCATGCCATCGAATCCGGCACCGATCGCGGTACCTTGCTTTTGATGCCGGCCTGGAGCGACCCCGGCCTGCTCGGCATCAAGACGATCGCGATCTATCCCGACAACAGAGGGCGCAATCTGCCGGGCCTGCACGCGACCTATCTTTTGCACGACGCGCACACCGGTGTTCCGCTGGCGCTGATGGACGGCAACGAAATCACTTCGCATCGCACTGCGGCAGCGGCGGCGCTCGGCGCCTCGTTTTTGGCGCGCAAGGACGCGTCGAATCTGCTGGTGCTCGGCGCCGGCCGCATCGCACGCCTGCTGCCGGCCGCATTCGCGAGCGTGCGGCCGATACGCAAGGTGCAGGTCTGGAACCATCGTCACGCGCGTGCCGAAGCACTGGCCGCTGAATGGCGCGCGGCCGGCTGGAACGCGCATGCGGTCGCCGAAGATGCGGATGCACTCGCAGTGGCGGTGCGCGCGGCTGACATCGTGAGCTGCGCCACCTTATCGACCACACCGCTGGTGCGAGGCCAGTGGCTTTCACAAGGCGCGCATCTGGACCTGATCGGCAGCTTCACGCCCGCGATGCGCGAGGCCGATGCGGCTTGCTTCGACGGCGCGCGGGTTTATGTCGATACCGACGAGGCGCTCGAAAAATCCGGTGACCTGATCGATGCGATCGCCGTCGGAGCGCTTGCGCGCGACGCGGTGCAAGGCACACTCGCCGAACTTTGTCGCGGCGAAAACGAAGGCCGACGATCAGCGCACGAGCGCACCGTTTTCAAGGCCGTCGGCAGCGCGCTTGAAGACCTGGCAGCGGCGGCGCTGGTGTGGTGCGATGCCAAGGCAAATTTATAGGAAACGTGGCGCAAACGCTTACTGGACGTGCACGCACAGCTATTTTTTTATAGCGCTTCGAATGTCGTATCGGACAGCCGGATGCACAATAAAACCCGAAATAACGCAGAAGCAACTGTGTTGAAAGTCAAGCGTTTTGAACGGTCTGAACATGCTTAGTGCCATCCCATGCGGCCTTGTCCCTGAGCATCGCATTGAGGATCGTGAGCAGCTTGCGCATGCACGCGACGATGGCCACCTTCTTTGGTTTGCCTGCGGCGAGCAGGCGCGCGTAGAAGTCCTTGATCGCCAGGTTATGGCGCAATGCCGCCAATGTCGCCATGTAGATCACCGTGCGCACCTCCGGGCGCCCGCCCCAGATGCGCCGCTTGCCGCTGCGCGAGCCCGAGTCGTTAGCCAACGGCGCCACCCCCACCAGCTTGGCGATCTCGCGCCGGCCCAGCTGGCCCAACTCCGGCAGCGCCGAAGTCAGCGTCAGCATCGTTACCGGCCCCACCCCCTTGCAACTGTCCAGCAGCGTGCGCTGCGCCTTGAAGTGGCGCTCCAGGTGTGCGTCCGCGTCCGCATCAATGGCCCCGATCTGCTTGTCCAGCAGCTTGAGCACGCTTTTGATGCTGCGCGCGGCGCGCGCGCTGGCCTGCTCCAGGCGGTTGAGCTCGGCCACGCGCATCTGCACCAGCTGGCGCCTGCGCGTGGTCAGCGCGGCAAGCTCGGCGCGGTGCGCCTCGACCATCGGGGTGATGTACTTGGCGCGCTCCCGGTGGCGCGCCAGTACATCGGCAAAGTCGCGCAACACGCGGGCATCGACCTTGTCGGTCTTGGCCAGCACACCCATGGACTTGGCGAAGTCGTGCGACTGGCGCGGATTGACCCGCGCCACCGCGATGCCCGCGCCCTGCAGCGCGCACACCACGGCCCGCTCATAGCCGCCGGTGGCCTCGATCACCACCAGATCGACCCCTGCGTCCTTGAGCTTCGCGGTCAGCCCCTCCCACCCCCTGGCGTCGTTGTCCACCCGCAGATCCTCGGCCTCCAGGCAAACATCAAGATGCTGCTTGGAGACGTCGATACCGGCGTTTGGGCGCTGGGCGCCAGCAACTACCCCACCTTGCGGATTCATGTTCATGATTGGCAACTGTTCGGGCTACATGGTTGGATGAAAGGGATCGGCGCGTTGACCGCAAGCTTCTGCACGAGCTGCAAGCTCACGGGGCAAACAGGTTTGGCGCGCCGACCGAAAAGCACAAAGGCACAAGGGCCAGGCTGTGGATAAGTGGACAGTTCGAGCTGCGCTCGAAGCGCCTGGCTTGCCGTGGACAACGCTGCGCGTTGCCCACCGCGCCAGGCTCTGCCCACTTGACCACAGCCTTCTATCGCTATCAACTCAAATCTCCTTTGTGGAACATACAAGGTGCAGATGCAATAAAAAAAGTTTTCGAGTTTTCTTTTCTGCGCCTTCTGCGAAACCTCTGCGTCTTCTGCGTCCGGTCGTCCGAATTCCTGTCCGATCCCGATGACTCGAAATCAGACCCTCTCCAGCACCACCGCAATCCCCTGCCCCACGCCGATGCACATCGTGCACAGCGCATAGCGCCCCTTGGTTTTCTCGAGCTGATTGAGCGCCGTGGTCGCGAGCCGCGCGCCGCTCGCGCCGAGCGGATGGCCGAGTGCGATCGCACCGCCGTTGGCGTTGACCCGCGGATCGTCGTCGTTCAGGCCGAGCATGCGCAGCACCGCGAGACCTTGTGCGGCGAATGCTTCGTTGAGTTCGATCACGTCGATCTGATCGAGCTTGAGTCCGGTGAGCGCCAGCACCTTCTCGGTCGCGGGCGCCGGCCCGATGCCCATGACCCGCGGCGGCACGCCGGCCGTGGCCATGCCGACCACGCGCGCGCGTGGCTTCAGGCCGTGCATTGCGGCGCTGGCTTCATTGGCGAGCAGCAAGGCGCAAGCACCATCGTTGACACCGCTCGCGTTGCCGGCCGTCACGGTGCCATCGGGTCGCACCACGCCCTTGAGTTTGGCGAGCGCTTCGAGACTGGTCTCGCGCGGATGCTCGTCTTTGGCGACGACGACCGGGTCGCCCTTTTTCTGCGCGATGGCGAGAGGCGTGATCTCGGCGTCGAAAAAGCCGGACTTTTGCGCCGCTGCGGTGCGCTGTTGCGACGCAAGCGCCATCCGGTCTTGCGCCTCGCGCTCGATCTTGTAGTCGGTCGCGACGTTTTCGGCCGTCTCGGGCATCGAATCGACGCCGTATCGCTGCTTCATGAGCTTGTTGACGAATCGCCAGCCGATCGTGGTGTCGTAGACCGCGTTGCCACGGCTGTAGGCCGACTCGGCCTTCGGCATGACGAACGGCGCGCGGCTCATGCTCTCGACGCCGCCCGCGATCATCAAATTCGCCTCGCCCGACTTGATCGCGCGCGCCGCGGTGCCGAGCGCATCGAGGCTCGATCCGCACAGCCGGTTGATGGTCGAGCCCGGCACTTCGACCGGCATGCCGGCCAAAAGCAGCGCCATGCGCGCGACATTGCGGTTGTCCTCGCCGGCCTGGTTCGCGCAGCCGTACAGCACATCGGTCATGGCCTGCCAGTCGACCTTCTTGTTTCGCGCCATCAGCGCCCTGATCGGAATCGCAGCCAGGTCGTCGGCGCGCACCGATGCGAGCGCGCCGCCGTAGCGGCCGAAGGGGGTGCGAATGGCATCGCAGATGAAAGCGTGGGTAGTCATGTCTGTCTCTTGGAGTAATGCAAGGGGGGTCAAATTCGGACTGCCGGACGCGAAGGACGCGAAGGTTTCGCGAAGGGCGCAAAAGGAAAACCAAATTGTCTTTTGTCTCTTTCGCGCTCTTCGCGCAGTTTTCGCGTCCTTCGCGGCCGCTTGCCCGTACTCAGACAGCGATCGGCAAGCCCACAAGCTTTTCCAGTTCGCCGTGCGTCAGGCCTTCTAAGAGGTCGATGAGCTTCAGGCCATCGGGCGTGCATTCGAGTGTCGCGACATCGGAATAGACGCGCTTGACGCATGCGACGCCGGTCAGCGGATAGGTGCATTGCGCGACGATCTTGCTCGCGCCCTTCTTGGTCAGCAGATCCATCATGACCCAGGTCTGTTTGGCGCCGATCGCGAGGTCCATCGCGCCGCCCACTGCGGGAATCGCGCCGGGTTCGCCGGTGCTCCAGTTCGCGAGATCGCCGGTCGCCGAGACCTGGAACGCGCCGAGCACGCAGATGTCCAGGTGCCCGCCGCGCATCATCGCGAAGCTGTCGGCATGGTGAAAGTACGAACCGCCCGCCAGCAGCGTGACCGGCTGCTTGCCCGCGTTGATCAGATCGTAGTCTTCCTCACCGGCAGCGGGCGCCGGGCCCATGCCGAGGATGCCGTTCTCGCTCTGCAGAATGATCTCGCGCCCGGCCGGCAGATGGTTCGCCACCAGCGTCGGCTGGCCGATGCCGAGATTGACGACCGCGCCGTCGAACATGTCCTCGGCGACGCGCGCGGCGAGCTGGTCTTTGGTGCGACGTTGGTAGTTGGACATCGGGTCGTGCTCCTCAGGCCACTTGCTGTTTGAAACCACCGGCCTGGGTGGCCACGCGGTCGATCTTGACGATCTTGTGGACGAAGATGCCCGGCGTCACGATCGATTCCGGCTCCATCGTGCCGAGCTCGGCGATCTCGTGCACGCTGGCCACCGTGCGGTCCGCCGCCATCGCCATCACCGGGCCGAAATTGCGCGCGGCCTTGCGGTAGTTGAGGTTGCCCCAGCGGTCGCCGCGCTCGGCTTTGACGAGCGCCAGATCGCCGCGAATCGGGTACTCGAGCACATAGGGCTTGCCGTCGATCTCGCGCGTCTCGCGGCCTTCGGCCATCGGCGTGCCGAAGCCCGTCGGACAAAAGAAGGCACCGATACCGGCGCCCGCGGCGCGCATGCGCTCGGCGAGGTTGCCCTGCGGCACCAGTTCGAGCTCGAGCTTGCCGCTGCGGTACAGCGCATCGAACACGTAGCTGTCGGCCTGGCGCGGAAAGCTGCAAATGATCTTCCTGACCCTGCCCGTCTTGAGCAGTGCCGCGAGGCCCGTATCCCCGTTGCCTGCGTTGTTGTTGACCACCGTCAGGTCCTTGGCGCCCTGCTCGATCAGGCCGTCGATCAGCTCGTTTGGAATACCCGCGGTGCCGAAGCCGCCGATCAGCACGGTGGCCCCGTCTTGGGTCTCGGCCAGCGCGTCGGCGACCGATAGCGCGATCTTGTCGATCATGGGTTTTTTCTCCTTATCCGTTCTGCCTCAAGCGCCGCGTCCATGCGCGGCGGAAGCGTCGCTGTCGCCCGTCGGTGGCTCCCGCAACACCTCGGCCGCGAGATGAAACGCTGCATTGGCTGCCGGCACGCCGGCGTAGATCGCGCAGTGCAGCAGCACTTCCTTGATCTCGTCCGCATCCACGCCGTTGTTGCGGGCGGCGCGCAAATGCAGCTTCAACTCCTCGGGCCGGTTCAGCGCGACCATGAGGCCGATCGTCAGCAGGCTGCGGGTGTGCCGCGTCAGGCCGGGCCGGGTCCAGACTTCGCCCCAGGCATAGCGCGTGATGAAGTTCTGGAACGCGCTGTTGAAATCGTCAAGGCCGGCTTGCGCGCGATCGACATGCGCGTCGCCGAGCACCGCGCGCCGCATCGACATGCCGGCCGCATGGCGCGCTACGTCGTTGATCGCGCCTTCGGTCAGAAACGACAGCACGGCCGTCGTGAAGGCGCCGGCTTGCTCCTGGTTCGAGATGTGCGCCGCGTCGAGCGCAACGATCTGCGCGCCGGATATACCTTCGGCGGTCGCGCGACCGTCCGCTGGCGGCGTGGAAACGTCGTGGGTTCCGACGATGAGCAGCGTCGATGCGGCGATGCGCGACAGGTCGGCGCGCAAGTCGGCATCGCGAATCGCCGCGCAACACGCGGCATAGCCGTCGGCCGAGGTGGTCGCCAGCGCATCGCGCATCGGCTCAACCGCATCGGCAGCGTGGTGCAGATAGCCTTCGGTGTACCAGCGCGCGATGATCGTGGGCGCGAGCTTCTGCATGCCGTCCGCGCGCACCGCGCCGATCCGCGCGTCCCAGCTCTGGCCGCTGCCGATCTTCGCGGAAGTGTTGGCGAGCACCAGGCGCGCGAGCCGGTCGGGACGGTGCACGGCCAGCCACATGCCGGTGAGTCCGCCCATCGAAATACCGCAGAAGTGCGCGCGGTGAATGTTCAGATGGTCGAGCAGGCTGACCACGTCGCCGCCGAGTTGATCGATCGTGTAGTCGCCTGCCGGCGCGTCCGATGCGCCGTGGCCACGCGTGTCGTAGCGCAGCACCCGGAAGTGCGCCAGCAGCGCCGGAATTTGCGGCGCCCACATCGAAAGGTCGGTGCCGAGCGAATTCGAAAGCACCAGCACCGGCGCATCCTCGCGGCCCTCGACTTTGTAGTGGAGGCGCAGGTCGGGCAGTGAAGCGAAGGGCATGGCAGCGCTCAGTCGGTCTGGTTTTGGGCCGGATCGGCCGGTGCAGAGTCGTGATGGGTTGCGCGGCGCCGATGTGCCGCGAGCACCCGCTCGGCGAAGGCCCGGCTCTGTCCGAGGTAGTTCACCGGAGCGAGCAGCAGGTCGAGTTCGGCCGACGGCAACGCACCCGCGATCACGTCGTCGGCCGCGAGTTGATTGCGCAGCGGCGAGCGGGCTTCGCTTGCACGCTGGCAAGCCGCCTGCACGCGCTGGTGCGCGGCCATGCGGCCGAGCCGGGCGCCGAGCGCGGTCGTAACGGCCTCGGCCATCACCTGCCCTTCGGTGATGTCGAGGTTCGAACGCATCCGCTCGACGTTGACTTCAAGGCCCGTCGCGATGTCGGTCAGATGCGCCAAGGCTGCCGCCGTGAGTTGCAGCAGTTCGGGCAACACCTGCCATTCGGCCTGCCAGGTGCCTACGGCGCGTTCGTGCTCCTGCAGCATCGCGGAGAGCATTGTCGCGACGAGCCCGGGTGTTCGCGTTGCAGCCGCGACCACGTAGGTACAGGCCACCGGATTGCGCTTGTGCGGCAGTGTCGAGGAGCCGCCTTTGCCAGGCGCCGCGGGTTCGGCGACTTCGCCGACCTCGGTCTGCGCCGCGAGCGCAATGTCGTGCGCCATCTTGCCGAGCGTGCCGACCAGCAAGCCGCAGGTGGTCGCGATTTCGGCGACGCGGTCACGGTGTGTATGCCACGGCATCGCGGGCAGGCCGAGTTGCAGTTCTTCGGCCAGGGCTTCGGCCACGGCGCCACCTTTGTCGTACAGGCTTGCCAGCGTGCCGGCTGCGCCGCCGAACTGAAGTACCGATATTGAATCGCGCGCGGACGCAAGCCGATCGCGATGGCGTCCGAGCGCATCGAGCCAGCCGGCGGCCTTGAGGCCGAAGGTGATCGGCAAGGCTTGTTGCAGCAACGTGCGGCCTGCCATCGGCGTGTCCGAGTGGCGCTCGACCAGCGTGGCGATCGCATCGCAAAGACGTGCTGCTTCGCTGCCGAGCAGTGTTGTTGCGGCGCGCAGTTGCAGCACCAGGGCCGAATCAAGAATGTCCTGGCTGGTGGCCCCCCAATGAACGAAGCGGGCTGCGTCCGGATCGGCCTCGGCCACGATGGCCGTGAGTCGCTTGACGAACGGAATCGCGAGATTGCCGGCGGCGACAGCGTCCTGGTGAAGCTGCGCGATGTCGATCATGTCGATCACGCCGGCCGCATCCTGCCTGCAGATTCGGTCGATGCGCGCCGCTGCATCGGCCGGAATCACACCCACCCGGCCTTCGGCGCGCGCGATCGCCGCTTCGACCCCGAGCATCCGCGCGATCTGTGCTTCGGGCGCGCAGATCCTGTGCATCGCAGCGGTGTTGAACATGTCGCGGGTCATCGGGTCACACGTCGAAGAAGACGGTCTCGTTCGGTCCTTGCATGTGGATGTCGAAGCGGTACACGGTTGCCGCGCCGCTCTGCATTCGTCGTGCGATCAAGGTCGCCCTGCGCGCCTCGGGCACCGAATTCAGCACCGCATCGTTTGCATTGGCTTCGGCCTCGTCGCTGAAGTAGACGCGCGTGAACGCATGCAGCAGCAGGCCGCGCATCATGACGATCAGGTCGATGTGCGGCGCCTCGCCCGGCGTCTGTGCCGCCGGCTTCACGGTGTGGAAAACGAAGCGCAGTCGCGGATCGGTGCCGGTTCCGGCGCGACCGAAGCCGCGAAAGCCGATCCGGATCGCTTCTTCGACGCTGCGCGGATAGCGGCCTTCGCCATCGACCTGGCAGATTTCGACCAGCGCGTCGTTAATCGGATTGCCGTCGCCGTCGATCACATGCCCCTCGAGGCGGATGTGTTCGCCGCTGGCTTCTTCCGCCGCGACGGCTGCATCGAAAGGCTGATCGTAGTCATAGCCATATTGCGCGGCGGCGAGGCCATACGCGAAGTACGGGCCGACGGTTTGCGAGGGCGTCTGACCGAAATTGCTCTGGAGTGCGCTCATCATGATCGTTGCTCCTCAGCGATTCTCGAAAGGTGTTTCGTCGGCGCCGCGCAGCACGATGTCGAACACATAGCCGAGCGCGAAGCCGTCTTCGGTCACGTCGAGACTGAAGTCCGACACCAGCCGGTTGCGGGTGCGCTCGGGCGTGCCGCTGACCATCGGGTCGTAGGCCATCAACGGATCGCCGGGGAAGTACATCTGCGTCACGAGTCGACTCCCGAAGTGCGCGCCGAACAGCGAGATATGAATGTGCTGCGGGCGCCACGCGTTGGGATGGTTGCCCCACGGATAGGCGCCGGGCTTGATGGTCAGGAACCGATAGTGGCCGCTCTCGTCGGTCAGGCAGCGGCCCGCACCGAGAAAGTTCGGGTCCAGCGGCGCGTCGTGCCGGTCGACCTTGTGAACATAGCGGCCAGCCGCATTCGCCTGCCAGATCTCGACCAGCGTGTGCGGTACGGGGCGACGCCGATCGTCAAGCACCTGGCCCGTGAGGATCATGCGTTCGCCGATCGGCTCGCCGTTGCGGCGCGCGTTGCGCGTCAGGTCGTGGTCGAGCGCGCCGATGCGATCGTGACCGTAAACTGGTTGGCGCATTTCGCCGAGCGATGCGGCGAGCGGTATGAGCGGTTGTTGCGGGCCGCGTTTGACGGTCGACCGGTAGCCCGGGTAAACGTAGGCCGGGTGGCTCGACCAATCGCGGGGCGACAGTCCGGAGGCAACGTCCGACACCGCAGCGGCCTCGGGACGGGTTTCGTGGATCACATCAGAAGCAGGCATGGCTCTCCTTTCGATTCAGACAATCTGCGGCGCCGGCGCCGCGTCTTTCAGGCGTATCGCGCCGGGCAGCGGCACCGCGCGTTGCAATACGTCTTCGGCCAGCCACAACGCGGCGCGGCGCGCGCGCGCAGCGACGGCTTCGGGCGGCATTTGCTGGTAGTCGTCGTTGAACACTTCGAAGCTGTAGTCGCCGCGGTAACCCAGTTCGTCGAGCCGGCGCACCAGATCGACCAGCAGATCGGAATGCACGCCCTCGCCGGGGAAGACTCTGAAGGTTCGCGCCGTGGTGATGCGCTCCTCGTTAGTGGGCACTTCGTTCCACATGAAATCGGCCAACTGGACGAGAAAGATCTTGTCCGCATCAACTTCGTAGAGCCCGTCGAGCGGCGTCTTGGTCGCCAGGATGTGATACGAATCAATGCCAAGGCCGAGGTTGGGCATGTCGGCGCGCACCACCGCCTCCCATGCCGCGGTGTATTCGTTGATGCTGCGGCCCCAGGACAGCCCCTCGTAGGCGACTCTGATGCCGAGCGGCAGCGCGAGCATCGCGAGCTTGCGGAGGTCGCGAGCGATGTGCCCGGGGTCAGTATCGGCATGGCTCGACGTCGACGAGCATGCAAGCAGCACCTTGGCGCCAACCGCCGCCGCCAGCGCGAGCATCGATCGCGCGACGTCGACCTTGTAATCGTGGAGGTGACCCGACAGACCTTCGAAGTCCCGCAGCACCTGAAAGCCGGTGACCCGCAGGCCGCTCGCCTTGACCAGCCCGATCGCCTCGTCGACCCCACCAGCGTGGCCCGTGATGTCGCGCGCGAGCAGCATGATCTGCCCGAAGCCCGCGCTGCGTGCCGCCGCCAGTTTGGCCGGCAGCGCGCCGGCGAGCGTGGTCGTGTCCATGCCGAAGTCGGCGATGTTTGGCAAAGGCCCGCTCATCTCGTGCTCCGCACCAGTTCGAACGCAACGCCGAGCCGGGGCCGCGTGAGCGCGCCGCGCTCGCCGGAATGCAAGCTCTCGTTTTCGACGAACTCGACGCCGCGCGCACGCAGCGCCGCCACCGCCGCTGGCACATCCGGCACCCCGAACCCGAGCCGCTGCAGCGATTCGTCGTGCGCGTCCTCATCGGGCGCGGGCTCGATCAACTGCAGCATCAGGCCATCGGGACTCCTGAGCAGACGGCCGGCCGGGAGGATGCCGAACCGCTGCGCGTCCGGAACCTGCTGCCAGCCGAACAGCTCGCGGTAAAAGGCGGTCCAGTCGTCCGCGCGGAAGGCGCCGATGTACTGCACCAGGCCGAACCAGTGCATGCCTGCAAATCCGGCAACCGCGGGGGTTTCTACCGGAACGCCGGGGATTGGAACGAAATCGACATCCCAGATTGCAAACTCGCGCCAGCGGTCGACGAAGTAAATGCGGGTCGAACCGACGCCGTGGATCGCGGGAATATGCAACTCCATCGGCTGCACCCGGACCGGAACGCCCCAGGCGCCACGTTCGAGCGCGCGCCGGTGCGCGGCGCCCGCATCGCGCACTCTCAGCGCGAATGCGCTGATCATCGGCGTTTCGCTCGCGAGTGGATCGTTTGCATTGACGACGATGTTCATATCGCCCTGGCGATACAACGTGACCTCGCGCGAGCGGTGTCGCGCGGTCGGGCGGAAACCCATGGTTTCGAGCAAATGGCCGAGCGCCTGCGGCCGACTGCTCGCGTACTCGACGAATTCCAGGCCTTCGATTCCCAGCGGGTTTGCGGCTTCGCGGATGGCTTCGCGTTCAAGAGTGGGTGTCATCGCACAGCCCGGTTCAACGAGGAAAAGCCAGGATGAAACCTGACCATCAATAGCTCAATTGCGCAACACTGCGCAGATTTTGCGGCGTCGTGATCGGAAAGCCGAAAAATTCGAGATACGCGGGAATCTGCTCGAACAGCATGTCGGTGCCGACCTGGAAACGGCAGCCCCGCGCCCGCGCAGCTTTGAGGAAACCGGTCATCTCTTCTTTCATGACCACTTCGCCCACGAAAGTGCTGCTCGCCAAACGCGCAACATCGACCGGCATCGGATCACCATCCTTCATTCCCATTGGCGTGCCGTTGACGACCAGGTCGAAACCCGTCGGATCGTTGCTGCCCAGCAGAACCTCGAGTTCGGGGTAATGCGTTCGCAGTCGCGCCGCCAGGCTCTCCGCCGATTCGGCGCGCGCGTCGTAGAGCGCCAGCGTCGTGACACCGGCCGCTGCCAGCGACGCAGCGATGGCCGAACCGACACCGCCGCAGCCGACCACGAGCGCGCGCGTGCCGGCGAGCTTGCTCCCCTTGCGAAGAACACCGCGAACAAATCCCTCACCGTCGAACATGTCGCCCACGAGGCGACCGTCGTCTGCGCGCCGAACGGCATTGCAGGCGCCTGCCACCTTCACTGTTGGCGACGCTTGGTCGAGCAGCGCCAGCGTCGCCACCTTGTGCGGCATTGTGATGAGCGCGCCGCGGATGTTCTTGAGCTTGAAGATCGATTTGAGAAAGACCGGGTAATCGACCGCCTCGCAAGCCATCGGGACGACGACTGCATCGACGCCCGCCTGCTGGAAGTAGGGGTTGTAGATCATCGGCGCCTTGAAAGTATGGGTCGGGAAGCCGATGTGCGCGACGAGGGAGGTAGTGCCCCGGATCATTACAAGGCTCCGATCAGGCCTTTGCGCCGGGTGCTGCCGATACCGCAGCGCGCAAAGCCAGCAGATAGCTATCGACACCGAATCCGCAGATCTGGCCTCGAACGATCTCGGCGAAAACCGAGACATGCCGAAAGGGTTCGCGCGCGTGGATGTTCGACATGTGCAGCTCGACGATCGGGCAGGTCAGGATGGCCAACGCATCGCGAATGCCGTAGCTATAGTGGGTCCACGCGCCCGCGTTGATCAGCACCGCATCGACGCCGTCGGTGTAGCCCTGATGAATGCGCTCGCACATCGCGCCTTCGCAGTTGGTCTGAAAGCTCTCCACCGTGGCACCCAGTTCCTTACCGAGCGTGGCCAGTTGCGCATCGACCTCGGCCAACGTGACCGTGCCGTACTGCGCCGGATCGCGCTTGCCGAACATGTTGTGGTTGATGCCGTGAAGCATGAGCACTTTCATAGGGCGACCTGATTGGGTTGGTGAAACGAGATGCGCCAACAGTACGATGGATGCGAAGCCGCTACTTGCGAACCTTGGCCAGTTCGGCCTGCAGCGCAGCGACCGTGTCGGCGCCGACCGTCGCGGTGTGCTTCTCGATCACGGGCTTCATCTTGTCGCGCATCTTGCCGATTTCAGCCGCGCTGAATTCGGTGACCTCCATGCCGTTCTTCTTGAGTTCGGCAAGCGCGGTTTCGGCCTGCTTGCGGGCCGAAGTGCGCTGCGCCTTCACTGCTTCGGCTGCGGCCTCTTCGACGACCTTCTTCTCGGCCGGGTTCATTGAGTCCCAGGTCTTCTTGCTGATGATGACCGACTGCGGGTTGTATTGGTGGTTCGTGAGCGCGAGGTACTTCTGAACCTCGAAAAACTTGTTGGCGAGAATCACGGTGACCGGGTTCTCCTGCCCGTCGATCGCCTTTTGCTCCAGCGCCGCGTACAGCTCTGGAAATGCGAGCGGCGTCGGGTTGGCGCCGAGCGCCTTGACCCAGTCGACGTTGATCGCGTTGGGAATCACACGCAACTTCAGGCCTTCGATGTCTTCGACCTTGGTGATCGGGCGCTTGCTGTTGGTGAGTTCGCGGAAGCCGAGTTCGAAGTAGCCGAGCCCGTGAATGCCCTTGGCGTCGAGCTTGTCGTGCAGCGATTTGCCGAACGGGCCGTCGACCACGGCTTCGGCCTCCTTCGCATTTGCGAACAGGAACGGAAAGTCGTAGACCGCGAACTCTTTCGCGATGTTGGCCAGGATGCCCGAGTTGAGCGACACCAGTTCGAGCGTGCCGCCCTGCAATGCCGAAACGTTCTGCGCATCGCCGCCGAGCACACCGCCCGGAAAGAGCTTGACTGTGATCTTGCCGCCGCTCTTGGCCTGGACCACTTCGGCAAACTTTTCCATGCCGTCAACGATCGGGTGGCCTTTGGGATTCTGGGTCGCGAATTTGAGGGCGCGCTCTTTGATGTCCTGGGCGAAGGTGCTCCCGATGCCACCGAGAGCGAACACGGCGGTGGCGACGGCGATGGCGCTGCGGCGGGTGATAGAGGTATGCATCGGGTGTCTCCTTTGAGGTTGCAAAAAAAAGGGCGGTCTGATGAAACGGACGGGCGCGGATCAGCCCGCGAGCCAGCGTGCCGGCACGATCACCAGCGAGGGGAAAAGGACGAGCAGGAACAGCACCGCGAACTGCATCGCCATGAAAGGCAGCACGCCGCGAATCACCTCGCCCATGCTCATGCGGCCGACCCCGGCCGTGACGTTGAGCACGGTGCCCACGGGTGGTGTGATCAGGCCGATCGCGCAGTTCATGATGAACAGCACGCCGAAATAGATCGGATCGATGCCTGCAGCCTTGACGACCGGCATCAACACCGGCGTCATGATGAGAATCGTCGGCGTCATGTCCATCGAGGTGCCGATCGCCATCAGCAGCACCATGATCGCGATCAGCAGCACAGTCTGGTTGCCCATGAACGGCTTCAGTAATTCGACCATCTGGCCCGGCAGGTCGGCCACCGTGATCATGTAGGCCGACACGCTCGCGGCGGCGACCAGGAACATGATGACCGCCGTGGTCTTCGATGCGCTCACGAACACTTCGTAGAGCTGATGCAGCGTCATCTCGCGATAGACCACGGTCGCGACGAGCAGTGCGTACACGGCGGCGACGACCGCCGCTTCGGTCGGCGTGAAGATGCCGAACTTCAGGCCCACCAGCACGATCACCGGCAGAAAGAGCGCCCAGGTCGCATTGCGCAGGGCTTTCATGCGCACGGCTGCGCTGGCCTTCGGCGGCGGTGCGCTGCCTTCGGTGCGGGCCACGAAGTACCAGGTGAACGCCAGGCCGACGCCCATCAGCACGCCGGGGAAGATGCCGGCCAGAAACAACTTGCCGATCGAGAGATTGGCCGCGACGCCGAAGATCACGAAGCCGATCGATGGCGGAATGATCGGCGCGATGATGCCGGCCGAGGCGATCAGGCCGCCCGATCGGCCGCGGTCGTGGCCCGCCGCGACCATCATCGGCAGCAGGAGCGATGCCAATGCGGCCGTGTCGGCTACAGCAGAACCCGACAGCGAGGCCATCAGCACGGCTGCCAGGATCGCGACGAAGCCCAGCCCGCCGCGTTTATGGCCGACCAGCGTGATCGCGAGGTCGACGATCCGCCGAGACAGGCCACCGACGTTCATGATCTCGCCGGCCAGCATGAAGAACGGCACCGCCAGCAGCGGAAAACTGTCGGCGCCGTTGATCACGTTCTGCGCGACGATCTGGGCGTCGAAAAGGTCCATCTGCACCATCAGCGCCGTACCCGCGAGCAGCAGCGCGAAAGCGATAGGCAGACCCAGCGCCATGGAGCCGAGCAGCGAGCCGAGGAAAATCGCGACGGTCATTGAGTGCCTCTGGTGCTTTCGTGGTCGGGTTTCGAAGGGCGCGCGCTCAGCGCTTTCCCGTGTGGTCGAGGCTGTGCGCCAGGTCGAGCTCCTGAACCTGCTGCAGGTCTTCGGAGTCCTTCACCGCAACCAGCTCCGAATCGTCCAGCTTGCCGCTGACGGTGCGCCACAGATCGCGCAGCAGGATCACTATGGCGGAGGCGCCGAAGAACACACCGGTCGCATAAAAAATCGCGACCGATGCGCCGGTGACCGGCGCCTGCACATCCAGATTGATGACCGACTGCTTCCAGCTGCCCTTGAGCAGCAACCAGGTCAGATAAATCATCGCCAGTTGGGCAATCACGAGACAGATCTTCTTGCCCGCGCGCGGCAACCGCGCGACCACCATGTCGGTGCCCAAATGGCCATGCTCCTTGAGCGCGATCACCGCGCCCATGAAGGTGAGCCACAGGAACAGCCAGCGCGACACCTCCTCGGACACCGCGATGCCAGAATTGAAGCCATAGCGCAGCAGCACGTTGCCAAACACCAGCACCACCATCACGGCCAACGCGAGCGCCATCAGCATGGCGAGGAAGCGGCAATAGCAATCCAGCAGTCGGTTCATTCGAGTCTCCGTTGTCGGTTTAGCGGCCGCTTCTCTGGCGGCAGCTGTCTTTTGCCGGTTTTAGATCGGCTTCGGGTCTGCGGCAAACTCCTAGTGCTTGCCCTGCAAGGCCACCGATACAGTAATGTACGAACCAGTTAGTTTTTTGGCAATCAGGGTTTTCCCGGTATCGACCGTCAGGGTTTTCCGCCTTTCTGGTATCGACCGGTGGGCCGATGGGCGCCTTTCTGGCCAACACTGCCGGCCAATCGATGGGTGATCCGATCACGCACTAAGTAGCGATGCGGCCGTCGGCTCAGGAACGGTGCGTTTGCAGGAGGGATTGCGCCTTTCTGGCCAACACTGCCGGCCAATCGATGGGTGATCCGATCACGCACTAGAAATTAATGAAAAAAGTGCCTGAAACGACCGGCCAGCCTGCGCAGACAGCTATCTAATTAGTAGCATGAGGAGTCTGGTGAAAGAGGCTTTCTCACAGACCGACCAGTTACTTGCGCACGAAACGCACAACCATCTCGATGATCGAGTCGCGCCGCGCGCCGATCGCGCGCGGCGATTCGAGGTCGCGCTTGAAGATCAGCGACACCGTGTGCCGGTTCGACACATTGAAAAAGCACAGCGCCGAAATCGACAGATGCAGGTCGACGGGATCGATATCCTTGCGAAACACGCCGGCCTCGACGCCTCGCTGGTAAACGCCGCGTACCGCATCGATCACCGGCACGTTGAGCTGCTGAATGCTTTTGCTCTGCGCGAGGAACTCTCCACGGTGCATGTTCTCGTTCATCACCAGGCGGATGAAGTCGGGGTTGTCGAGCTGGTAGTCGAACGTGAAGCCGACCAGCCGGCGCAGCGCGTCTTCGGGCGGCAGGTCTTCGAGGTGCAATTCGGCTTCGATCTGGCGAATGCACCGGTAAGCCTCTTCGAGCACCGAGACGTAAAGCCCCTCCTTGCCGCCGAAGTAGTAATAGATCATCCGCTTGCTGGTCGCGGTGGCCGCGGCGATCTCGTCGATGCGCGCGCCGGACAGACCCTTGCTCGCGAACTCCCGCGTCGCGACTTCGAGAATGCCCGCCATCGTGCGTTCGGGGTCGTTGGTGCGCGATTCGGCGGCGGGCGCGGCGATCGCTGCAGTCCGCTTGCTGCTGCGACCTCGGCGCGACGGATGGACCAGTTCGTTCATTTTTAAAGCTTAGCAGACCGCTGGGCATCCGTGCTTGCGTAGCGGGTCGACCGCCGCTTGCCGATGCTAGGCTTGCGCGATGTTCAACCCCAGCCAGGACGAAGTCCGCCGCTTCTTTTGCCGGGTTTGCGCCAAAGCGCGCGCGGGCCAACCGCTGGAGGCGATCGAAGCCATTGCCAGCGGCTGGATCGATGCGCATCCCGAATTCGCCGCCGATCTCGCCGACGAAGACGCCGCGGTGGCGCGCCACTACGACGGCGCGGACGGGCGCGAGAACCCGTTTCTTCACCTGTCGATGCACCTCGCGATCAGCGAGCAATGCTCGATCGACCAGCCACGCGGCATACGGCAGGCGGTCGAATTGCTCACGGCGCGACGCGGCGGACTGCTCGAAGCGCACCACGAGGCGATGGAATGCCTGGGCAGGATGATGTGGGAGGCACAGCGCTCGAGCCGACCGCCGGACGGCGAAGCCTACGTGGATTGCGTTCAGCGGCGTGCGACGCGCGATTGAGCGAATGCGCTAGTACCGAAACGACCTGGTTGCGGTCTGATCGCACGAATGCAAAAAAGCCCGCACGCGGCGGGCTCGGCAGCCGTCAGTTCGAGCTCTCAGTTGCCCCAAAAATGGAAACGAGATTCCGGCACGGTCTTGATTTCCCCAGGCAACGCGCTGATATAACTCGCCAGGGTTTTCAGTTCGTCATTGCTGAACTTCTTCGCGTTGCCGCCCATGACCGCATTGGCGCGGCCCCACCTGGCATGGCCTTCGGTCTTGTAGGCCTTGAGCGCCGCATACAGATAGTCTGAATACTGACCTGCCAGCTTCGGTACGGTGCCGTCGTTCGGCGTATTGAAGTTCGCGCCGTGGCACTTGGTGCAACTGTTGTTAGCGTCGCGCGAAATCAGGGCCTGAACTGCATCGCCCGGCTCCTTCTGCACTGTCGCGGGCGGTGCGTTGCCCTCTTCGAGGCCAAGCTGACTGTAGTAGGCCGCGAGATCGGCAATGTCCTTGTCGCTCAAGCTGGTCGCGATGGCGCCCATGGTCGGGTGCTTCCGGTCGCCGGCGCGATAGGCCGTGAGCGCGGACTTGATGTACGTCGCGCTTTGCCCCGCGATTTTGGGCACCTTGTAGATTTCAGGAAAGCTGGCCTGGTACCCGATGATGCCGTGGCAGCCGACGCACATCGCGACCGCCTTGGCGCCGACATCCGCGTTGCCCTTGGCGTCCTGCGCCTGCGCCGAAGCGGTCGCAAGAGCGACACACAAGGCGAATATCGATGTCAACAGCTTGGTCATTTTCCGCGCACAATCAGGTGAAGATCCCGATCTCTTATCGGGATTTCATTATATGCGGCGCGGCTTTAGTGACTGTTCGCGGGCACTGGAGCGGCCGCACTGCGACAGGCCCGCAAAAGGCCGTCGCCCGCATTCCGTTCATATTCGCACCGATCGATCCATGAAATTCCAGGGCTCCAAGAACTACGTTGCCACGCAAGATCTGATGCTGGCGGTGAACGCCTCCATCACCCTCACGCGCCCGCTGCTGGTCAAAGGTGAACCGGGCACCGGCAAGACGATGCTGGCAGAGGAAGTGGCCGAAGCGCTGACCATGCCCCTGTTGCAATGGCATATCAAATCGACCACCAAGGCGCAGCAAGGCTTGTACGAGTACGACGCCGTGAGCCGGCTGCGCGATTCGCAACTGGCCGATGTCGACGGCGGCCAGCGGGTCAAGGACATTCACAACTACATCGTGCGCGGTGTGCTCTGGCAGGCGTTCACGTCCGAGCAGCCCGTGGCTCTTTTGATCGACGAAATCGACAAGGCCGACATTGAATTCCCGAACGACCTGCTGCGCGAGATCGACCGGATGGAGTTCTATTGCTACGAAACCCGTGAATTGATCCGGGCGAAGCACCGACCGCTGGTGTTCATCACCTCCAACAACGAAAAGGAACTGCCCGACGCATTCCTGCGCCGCTGCTTTTTCCACTACATCAAGTTTCCCGACGCGGCGACGATGAAGCAGATCGTCGACGTGCATTTTCCGGGGCTCAAGCAGGAACTCCTGAGCGCGGCGATGAAGACCTTCTACGACGTTCGCAACCTGCCCGGCCTGAAGAAGAAACCCTCCACCTCCGAGTTGCTCGACTGGCTGAAGCTGCTGGTCGCCGAAGACATACCGCTCGATGCGCTGCAGAGCAAGGAAGACAAGGTGGCGGTGCCGCCGTTGGTGGGCGCCCTGCTCAAGAACGAACAGGACACCACCTTGTTCGAGAAGCTGGTGTTCATGCAGCGCAACAACCGGTAGACCGCGGGGTACCGGACTGACGCCATGGAGTGAACTGCTGTGCTGATCGACTTTTTCTACACCCTGCGCTCGGCCAAACTGCCCGTCTCGGTCAAGGAATATCTGGTGCTGCTCGAAGCACTCAAGGCCGATGTGGTCGGTCCGCGCTCGGACGACGCGCACAGCCTCGACGATTTTTACTATCTGAGCCGCAGCGCCCTCGTCAAGGACGAAAAGCACTACGACAAATTCGATCGCGCGTTCGCCGCCTACTTCAAGGGTGTCGAAATGTTGACCGACTTCACCAAAGAAGTGCCGCTCGACTGGCTGCGCAAGACGCTCGAGCGCGAGTTCACGCCCGAAGAAAAAGCAGCGATCGAGAAAATGGGTTGGGACGAGCTCATGGAGACGCTCAAGAAACGCTTCGAAGAGCAGAAAGAACGTCACGAGGGTGGCAACAAGTGGATCGGCACCGGCGGCACGTCGCCGTTCGGGCATGGCGGCTACAACCCGCAGGGCATTCGCATCGGTGGGGCGGGCAAGAACAAGAGCGCTGTCAAGGTCTGGGAGCAGCGCGCCTACAAGGATTACGACGACAGTCAGGAGCTCGGCACCCGCAATATCAAGGTTGCGCTCCGGCGCTTGCGCAAGTTCGCGCGCGAGGGCCACGAGGAAGAACTCGACCTCGACGAAACCATTCATTCCACCGCGGCCAATGCCGGTTATCTCGACATCAAGATGCGGCCCGAGCGCCACAACAACGTCAAGGTGCTGCTATTGATGGATGTCGGCGGAACGATGGACGAGCATGTGCAACGGGTCGAAGAGCTGTTTTCGGCTGTCAAGACCGAATTCAAGCACCTGGAGTTCTACTACTTCCACAACTGCGTTTATGACTTCATGTGGAAGAACAACCGGCGCCGCTACGCCGAAAAATTCGCGACCTGGGACATCATTCGCAAGTACAACAAGGACTACAAACTTATCTTCGTGGGCGACGCTACGATGAGTCCTTACGAAATCTTGCAACCTGGTGGCAGCGTTGAGTACAACAATGAGGAAGCGGGCGCAGAGTGGTTGCAGCGTCTGATTCAGGCGTTTCCGAAGTTCGCCTGGATCAACCCGGAGCCACAAGGCGTCTGGCAGTACCGGCAAAGCATCTCGGTCATGCAGCAACTGCTGTCGCAGCGAATGTTTCCGTTGACGCTGCGCGGACTGGAAGAAGCGATGCGGTTGTTGTCGAAATGATCGAAGGGTGAATCGCCCGTTGGGGGCTGAAACATGTGGTGGCGGACCAAATTTGTAACAAGTGTGGCGTAAATTTTGCGAAAAGTCGCCAAAATCCAATTTTTTAGTAGAAAAGTTTTATCTTTAGGTTACATTAAGAGCACTTCGTCACAACCGCATACATATTCAACCATGTCCGCGCTCTTCGCACCCACCGACAACGTCATTCCACTGCACCAGGGAATCGAATCCAGGTTGACGCCTGAGCCGGATTCCACGTGCATACGCGGCGTGCGTCTTGTAACGGCCGAACTGGTCGATCAGCGACTTGCCGAGCCCGCGTTCAGGGCCGAGCTGCGCGAGCGCATGTTGCAAGCTTCGCCCTTCCCGCATCTGGTGCTCGAAGGGCTCTTCAATCCTCGCTTGCTCGAACTGGTGGCTGAAGAATTCGACCTCATGCCGCCCGAGACCTGGGCCGACGTAAAGAGCGCCTACGAATCGACGCGGCGCTCGGCGCTCGGTGCGCGCCTCGGCCCGGCGGCACAGCTTTACTTCGACATCGTCAATTCCGGATGGTTTACCAGCTGGCTTTCCGACATCGTTGGGGTGCCTTATCTGCTGACCGACCCCAAGCTGTTCGGCGGCGGCCTGCACGAGAGCCGTCCGGGCGCTGCTTTCGCGATTCACCGCGATTTCACCCGGCATCGCCATGTCGGATTGACGAATCAGATGGTTTTCATCACCTACCTGAACAAGGGATGGCAGCCAGAGTGGGGGTCGGCACTCGAATTGTGGGATGCCAAACGTAAAGGCTGCGTCACGCGCGTCGAGCCGGAATTCGGCCGCACGATTCTCATGCCGCACGGCTCGACCAGCTACCACGGCCATCCCACGCCGATGCAAACCCCGGATGGTCGACCGCGCCGTTCGGTCGCGGCATATTTTTATTCGAGCCCCTATTCGGAATCGGCGCGGGAAGACGAGCGCGCGTCGATCTTCCTGTACACCAGAACGAGAGACCGCCTCAAAACCATGACGCGCATGGCGGTGCCGCCGATCATCTGGGCCGTTGCGCGCAAACTGGTGCGTCGCTGAAGTAGCGCAACCCGGTCGCCGCCGCGCGGCCACCGGGACGCAATCGCGCAGCAGTCACGCTCCGGGCCGCACTATCACGGCTTCAGGGGCAATGCTCGAGGTTTAGGAATTCCCCGCTGCGATAGCGGCTCGCAGACGGCTGTGCCGATTGTGCTGTCAGAATAAGCGAATGCTCCGGGCAGTTTCCTTTCGGATGTCGGCATTTCTGCCGGCTTTTTTTTTGGCGGCACTGCTGGCGATGTCGGGCTGCAGCATGCTCGGCGCCAAAAAGGATGACGGCGCCAAGTCTTCCGACGACTCCCAAGTCGCTTCCGCCGCCGGAGATCAAAAAGGCGACAGGTCCCGCGATGCGTTCAGCGTCGACGTCAAGGCAACCGAAAAGATCAAGGAATACCTCGAAGCCAGCCTGGAGATCCAGCGCTATCGCAAGCTCGGCGATGTAGGGCCGAGCGAGCTGTCGCGGCTGATGGTCGCGGCCGAGCCGAATGCACGCGAGCTGCTCGGCACGCTGGGCTACTTCACACCGACCATCACGCTGGAACTCAAGGAAACGCCCGACGCCAAGACCGCACCGCGCGAAGTCTTGATCACCGTGGAGCCGGGGCCGGTCACGCAGGTCGAAAACGTGGCGATCGATTTCACCGGCGCCATCACGACCAACGCTGCTTCCGCAGGACAGCGCACATCGATCAAGGATGATTGGTCGCTGAAACCGGGCCAGGATTTCACGCAGTCCGGTTGGGACGGCGCCAAAAATGGCGGTCTGCGCCGCTTGAAGGCCAAGCGCTATCCAACCGGCCGCATCGAAACCAGCAAAGCCAAGGTCGATGCCGATCGGCGCAAGGCCGATCTGAGTGTCACGTATGAATCGGGGCCTGCGTACCGCTTCGGTCCGCTATCGATTCGAGGCGGCGAGCGCTATGACGAGGCGGGGCTGACGCGTCTGGCACGTTTGCCGGTCGGCGAGGACTACGACCAGGACAAGCTGCTCGCGGCGCAACAGCGGCTCGCGAGTAGCGGCTACTACGACTCGGTGTTCCTGACGCTCGACACCAAAGACACCGATCCGCAGGCGGTTCCTGTCATTGCAGAAGTGCGTGAAGCCAAATTGCAGAAGGTCAAGTTCGGGGTCGGATTCACCACCGATAGCGGCCCGCGGGTGAGCGTTGAACATACCGACAACAAGATTCCGGTGCTGGGCTGGCGGGCGGTGACCAAGCTGTCGATCGATGGCAAGGACAAGGGGCTCGACACCGAATGGACCGGCCTGCCCGGCGTGGATGGTTGGCGCTGGTTCGGGTCCGGCGCCCTGAAGCGCGAAGAGCTGGCCGATCTGGATGTCGACAGCGGTCGCCTGCGCTATGGCCGCACCAAATCCAGCGACAACATCGACCGAAGCGTGTTCTTGCAGTACGACTACGCCAGGAACAAATTCAACGGCGATTTCGTTGATGACGAGCCGCCGCCACCGGCATCGACGGTCAGCGCCAATTGGAGCTGGATCGGGCGCTACTTCGACAATCCGCTCAATCCCAAGCGCGGCCAGGGGCTGGCTGCCGAGATCGGTCTCGGCTATGCGTTGCTCGGCGAAAAATCGCCCTATTTGCGTACGCAGCTTCGTTACCTGGGATTCGTGCCGCTGGACACGGTAGAAACGCCAGACAAGTCCACCTCACGGCGCAGCCGGCTGCAAGTGCGCGCCGAAGTGGGCGCGGTGTTCGCCAAAAGCACAGCTCGGATCCCGGCCACGCAGCTTTATGTCACCGGCGGCGACACCACGGTGCGCGGCTACGGTTATCGCGAAATCGGCACCATCGCGCCCAACGGCGCGACGGTTCCGGGCCGCTATCTCGGCGTCGCCAGCGCCGAATACCAGCGGCCGATTGTCTACAACGGAAAAATGACCGACTTCGAGGGCGTGGCATTCGTCGACGCCGGCGCGGTGGCCGACCGCGTGAAGGATCTCGATTGGAAGGTGGGCGTCGGGTTCGGAGCCCGCTGGAACAGCCCGATCGGACTGGTCCAGTCCGACCTGGCCTACGGCGTGAACGCCCGCAAGATTCGTCTCCATTTGCGGCTCGGCTTCACCTTTTGAAGAACGCATGAATCAGTTGGCGAACGAATCCGATTCCGCTGTACCTGCGCATCAAAGACCTGCCGAGACCGCGAAGGTTTCGAAAACGCGACGCCCCCTGTGGCTGCGCATCGTCCGGGCATTGCTCTGGATCGTTGCGATAGTTTTGATCGTGCTGGTTGCGCTTGGCGCTGCTGCATGGTGGTGGGGCGGCACCGCGGGTTCGCTCGCAACGGTGCTTTCGCGAGCCGCCCAGTTCATGCCGGCCGGCATGTCGCTCACATCGCGTGATGTCACCGGCGACTTACGCCGTGGCGGCCACATCGGCCACCTGCGCTGGGAAGGGCCATCGCTGGCGGTCGAAGTGAATGCGCTCGATATCGGGTGGCAACTCGCACCACTGCTCGACCGTAAATTGCAACTCGGCGAGCTGCACGCAGAACAAGTGCTGATCGAGCCGCGCGGCACGCCAACGAAAGAGAAAGAGCCGACCCAACCGTTGACCCAACTTGCGCTGCCGATCGACATCGATCTGCCGTTCCGGATCGACCTGATTCGATGGGCCGGGCCGCCGGTCGTGGATGTGAATGGTCTCGCCGGTCGCTACCAGTACGTCGATCAGCACCACCAATTGAAGATCGACGGCGTCGATGTGATGGACGGCCACTACAGCGCGCAGCTCAAGCTGCAGGGTCCAGCGCCGATGGCACTCGAGGCGGCGCTCGACGCCAAGGTTCGCGCGCCGGTGCCCGAAGGCGCCAATCCGCTCACCGTATTGGGCAATGCGAAGGTCGACGGTAACTTGAGCGGCCCGCAGGCGCGCCTCAAGATTCAGGCCGAGGTCAGGCCCGAGGCAGTGGCCGAGTCCGGCGCCAATCCGCCCTCGCAGCCGGAAGCCGATCCGCTCCATTTGGCGTTGAATGCCGAACTCGCGCCCTGGGCGCCGCAGCCGGTGATCAGTGCATTGGCCGACCTGTCCAATCTCGATGCGGCACGGCTTTATCCGGGTGCGCCGACCACGCTACTCAACGGCCAGGTCACGGCAGGGCCGGCGGAAAACACCGCGCCGGGCGCACCGACCACGTGGCAGGCCAGCGTCGATCTGAAAAACGACAAGCCAGGACCTTGGGACAAAAAGCAGTTGCCGCTCGAGCGCATCGAAGCGAATGCGCAATACGACGGTACGCAGCTCGTTTTGCCAGGGGCCACGATCGACATCGGCGGCGGCCGCATCAGTGCGAAGGGCAATTGGAGTCCATCGCCGGCCGCGTGGCAGATGAGCGCAACGATCAGCGATTTGAAGCCGGCACAGCTCTACAGCGAACTCGATCCCACGCCCATCGACGGGAGCGTCAAGGTAAACGAAGAAGGCGGCGCGATCGTCTTCGATGCGCAGCTTCAGGCACAGATCGACCAGCGCAAGGCGCGCAACACCCGCACGACCGATGGCCCGCTGGGCGGATTCAGGCTCGATCGCGCATTGGCGCAAGGCCAGTGGAAGGGGCAAACGCTGGAACTGCGCACGCTGCAGATCGAAGCCGAAAAAGCGCGCATCGAGGGCCGACTCACAGCCCGGATCGACGAGAAATCCGGCGAGGGAAAGCTCGATGTGAATCTGCCCGGTGCAAGCGCATTGCTCAGCGGCAACGTGGCGCCGGCAACCGGAACCGCCGACGTCAACGTCCGCCTCGACGACGCGGCCGTCCTGCAGCGCTGGGTCGAAAGCTTGCCCGGCCTGTCGAAAGCGTTTGGTGGCGCCGCGGTGCGCGGCGGCGCGAAGCTCGATGCGAGCTGGCGCGGCGGCTGGGAGACAGCCATGCGCCAGATCCAGGGCCAGCCGGTGCAGCAAGGCGAAAAGCTCGAACTCAAGGTCGATCTCGACGCGGCACGGCTCGACGTGAAATTGCCGGCGGGCGCCGCGCCCGAAGCAAAGACCTCGGACACCTTGCAGCTGCGCGACCTGAAGCTGGCAGTCGCGGGTACGCCCGCCGACGCCACGCTCGCGTTCGACGGCAAGGCCACGCTCGGCTCGCGCAAGCTCGACCTGCGCACCCGCGCGAGCGGCGGCATGCAGGATGCCAATCGCTTCCGCGTGGCGCTCGCCAGCCTCAAGCTGCAGGCGCAGGACAGCCAGCTGCCGGGAACCAAAGCGGGTGCCGGCACCTGGACCGTCGAACTCGACAAGGCAGTGAGTGCGACCTTGCGCCGCACGCCGGCTCCCTCGCCAGCCGGCGCTGCGGGGCTCGACCTGGAAAGCACCGCCGGCAGTCTTTCGGTGAGTGGCCCGGTGCCCGGAAAGCTCGGCATCGATTGGGAGCCGATCCGTTTCTCGAAGTCGGCAACTGCCAGCGCCAAGGCGAATGCGAGCTTCAGCTTGCGCTCGAAAGGCCAATTGCGCGGTTTGCAAATGGCCTGGGCAGACGCGTTCACCGCAGCCGGTGGCAACCCGCTGGAGAACGCCGGCATTCGGGGCGATCTGGTGCTCGACGGCGCCTGGGATATCGATACCGGCGACGTGCTCAAGGCCGAGGTCAAGCTCGCGCGCCGCAGTGGCGATATCCGCGTCTCGACCGGTGATTCCGCCCGCGTCACCCGGATCAAAACCACGGGTACGGGCACCGCCAGCGAGCGCACGCTCGGGTCAGGCAAGGCAGGCAGCAGAAAGGTCGTCGGCGCAAGCACCGCAGCCGGGTTACGGCAACTCGAACTGGTCATCGACGCGCAAGGCGATGCAGTGCGGGCGCGCTTCGACTGGGCCAGCGAACGCGCCGGCAAGATCAGCGCCGACGCCAACACCCGCCTGGCTAAGAAAGACGGCGCCTGGACCCTGCCCGACGATGCGCCCGTCGGTGGCAAGATTTCGGCAAGCTTGCCCGACATCGGCGTCTGGTCGGTGCTCGCGCCGCCCGGCTGGCGTATCGATGGCACCTTGAAGGCCGATATCGCGTTGGCCGGCACCAAAGCCGACCCGCGCTGGAACGGCACCATCAGCGCAGACGGCCTGACCATCAAGGCCGCCGTGGAAGGAATCGATTTGCGCGATGGCCGGCTACGCGCGCGACTCTCGGGCAACCGGCTCGAACTCACCGAGTTCGTGTTGAAGGGCGGCCCCGGCAGCGACGCTCGAATTTCCGGCCGCAGCGGCAACTTGAGTACGGCCGAGAGCGAAGCCGAAAAGAATGGCGGCAATGTTTCGGCGACCGGCAGCATCAGCTGGGGCAACGCCGGCCAAACCGATGGGGGCATCCGGATGGCGATCACGGCCAAACTCGACTCGCTTCGGGTGCTTGCGCGCAGCGATCGCCAGATCAGCATCTCGGGCGAATTGCCATTGAAGCTCGAACAGGGCCAGATCACCGTGGGCGGCGCGCTCAAGATCGATCGCGCGGTCATCATCCTGCCCGACGCTACCGCGCCAACCCTGGGCACCGATGTGGTGGTGACATCCGCCGCCATCGAAGCCGAAAAGGCGCGCAAGGAAAAAGAAGAGCGTGCGAAAGCCGATCGTGCGGACAAAGCTGCGAAAGCCGACGCCGAAGCCGTCGAAGCGGCCAAGCCGAAGACCGCGAAGCCGCCCGATGTGTCGGTGAGCCTCGACCTCGGCAACGACTTCGCGGTGCAAGGCAAGGGCTTCAAGAGCCGCCTCGAAGGCAAGCTGCAGATTACGAGCAATGCAAGCACCCGCGGAGCGCCGCGCGTCACCGGCGAAGTGCGAACCGTCATGGGACAGTACAAAGCCTATGGCCAGGATCTGAGTGTCGAAAAAGGCATCGTGCGGTTCAACGGGCCGGTCGACAACCCTGCGCTCGACATTCTCGCGGTGCGGCCCAACATCCAGCAGCGCGCCGGCGTGCAGATCACCGGGTCGGCGCAGTCGCCACGCGTTGCACTCTTTTCGGATCCCAATCTGCCCGATGCCGAAACACTGTCCTGGATTCTTTTCGGCCGCGCGTCGGCGAGCGGTGGCGCCGAAGCACTGGTGGTCCAGCAAGCAGCCCTTGCAGTATTGGGCGGGCTCGGCCCCAAAGGCTCCGAATCGGGCAGCCTGGCCGGGCGGCTTGGGCTCGACGAAGTCGGCTTCAAGGGCGGCGGCGAGGGTGCCGGCGTCAGCGGCGCGGCGCTCACGCTCGGTAAACGGATCTCGAAAGACTTCTATGTCACCTACGAGCGCAGCTTGTCCGGCGCGCTCGGGTCGCTGTATATCTTCTACGACCTGACGCGCCGGCTCACATTGCGCGCCGAGGCCGGCAAGACCAGCGGGCTGGATCTGATCTATACGATCTCCTACGACTGAAGCCCTGCAATGCCAAGCTGAGGCTTTTCAGCCCGAACTGCTAAAGTCTCCGCGCTCCCAGTCCCTGTAGTTCAACGGATAGAACAGGGTCCTCCTAAGACTCAGATACAGGTTCGATTCCTGTCGGGGACACCAATCTCAAAGCAATTTGCCCGAGTCGTACCGACCCGGCCTGGTCGAGATTGCTATCGAATTCATAGCTGCCTGCGCACGGCCAGAGCGCGCTGATGGCCATTTCGACCGACAAACGCGCGCGAGGCCAGGAATCCAGCTGCATCGGGCTGACCCGGCTGTAGGTAGAGACTCACGCGCAGGGAGTGTGTTCTCTTTCAACCGGCACGGTGCCGCAGGCGATAGGCTCAGCAGGACATTGCATCAGTTCCTCCTCCGGCGCATTCGTTGCGTCGTTCAAGCAGCGCCTTCGGGGCGCTGTCTTTTTTTGGGCGATCCACGGGCATCAGCTGTCGCGCAAAGTGCCGTCACGTAAAGCCTGCACGCGTCCTTGCAATGCCAGTGCCCAGGCGCGTCGATCGCGGCCCTCAGGCAACTCGGGCTCGCCGAAACGCACGTTGGCGATAAATGGCGCTGCGCACAGCGTGCGCCAGAAGGAGTGGAGCAGGCTTTCGTCGCCGACATAGCGCGCTGCAATACAGGTCTGGCCGGTCGCAGCGTCGATAAAGCGAAGCGCGGCAGGCAGCACAGGCGCACCCGCCGAGATTGCGGGTTGCAGCAGATTCGCATGGAACGGCAACATGCCCTGGCCATCGCTCGTGGTTCCTTCGGGGAACACCGCGACCTTGTCGCCGGCTTGCAGTGCCTCGGTCATCAAATGAACCACGCGCAGCGCATCGCGACGGCGTTCGCGTTCGATGTACAAGGTGCCGGCGCCGGTCGCGAGCGTGCCGAGGAAAGGCCAATGCCTGACCTGCGCTCTCGATACGAAGCGCACATGACATGCCGCGTGGATCGCCAGGATGTCGAGCCACGAGATGTGGTTGCAGACCAGAAGCACCGGGCCTTCAGTCGGCGGCGTTCCCTCCACTCGCAATGTGATGCCGAGCAGGTTGAGCATGCGCTCGGACCAGCGCTCGACCGAACGCTCGCGCTCGTGCGCGCTGAACTGCGGGAAGTGGAAACGGATGATCCACCAGCCCCGGCCGACATGAATCAGCGCATGGACGAATCGCGCCAGGGCGCGCAGCGATCGAAGCATCGTGTGCGAGTCGGATAGCAGCAGATGGAGGCACGGAGAGGCAGACAGAGGCGCGAATCGGCCAAGTCCGTCAGCCGTGTACGACCTGCCCATTCGCGATCGTCAGCCGCACTCGGCCGGTCAGCGCATAGCCGGAAAACGGTGTGATCTTGCCCTGGCTGCGCAATGCCCCGGGCAGAACCTGCCATTCAGCCGCGGGCTCGACCACGCAGAGATCGGCCACGCCGCCCACGACCAGTTGGCCGGTGCCGTGTGGCACCGATGCCGAAGCGCTGTTCAAAATGGCCGCCGGCGCGGAGGTCACGACTTCGATCGCCCGCAGGCGCCCGGCGCCGCTCTGCGCACCCCATTGAAGTGCGAGCGGCAACAGCAGCTCGAGTCCACTCGCGCCGGCTTCACTCTCGGCGAAAGGCAAGGTCTTGGCATCGGCTTCGATCGGCGTGTGATCGGACACCAGCGCATCGATGGTGCCGTCGGCCAGCGCGGCAGACAGTGCGTCGCGATCGCGCTGCTGGCGCAACGGCGGCGCGAGGCGCGCGCGACTGTCGAAATAACCGATGTCGGTATCGGCCAGCAGCAGCGAGTTGATGCTGACATCGCAGGTCAAAGGCAGGCCGGCCGCTTTCGCTTCGCGCACCAACGCGACGCCGGCTGCGCTCGACAACCGGCACAGATGGACGCGCGCGCCGCTGGCCTTCATCAGCTCGAAAATCGTGAACAGCGCGATCGTTTCGGCCGCGACCGGTATGCCGGCCAGACCGAGTCGGGTCGCCAGCGCGCCGCTCGCGGCAACGCCCTGCCCCAGATCCCGATCTTGCGGCCGGAGCCACACGGTGTAGCCGAAGGTCGCCGCGTATTGCAGTGCGCGCTGCAATACGAGGGTGTTCGCCAAGGGCGATTCGGCCTGACCGAAGCCGACGCAGCCGGCTTCGGTCAACTCGACCATTTCGGTCAATATTTCGCCGGCCAATCCTCGGGTCAGTGCACCGATCGGAAAAAGCCGCGCGCGTTGCAGCTTTTCGGCCCGGTAGCGCAGCATCTCGACCAGCCCGGGTTCGTCGAGCACCGGATTGGTGTCGGGCGGACACACGAGGCTGGTCACGCCGCCCGCGACAGCCGCAGCGAGTTCACTATCGAGCATGCCTGCGGGCTCATTCACGCGCGCCGCCAAATCGACCAATCCCGGTATCACGAGGCAGCCTTCGGCATCGATGATGCGATCGGGCACAAAATCATTTGCTATGTTTTTAATAGCTGCCAGCGCACGTCCAGTAAGCGCAAAAGGCACTTTTTCTTCAAAACCCGTGGCCGGGTCGATGACCTGCCCGTTGGCGACGAGAATGTTCACGCTTCGTTCCCCGCCACGATGCTCATCACTGCCATTCGCACCGCGATGCCGAAAGTGACTTGCGGCAGGATCACGCTTTGCTCGCCGTCGACGACAGCCGAATCGATTTCGACGCCGCGGTTGATCGGCCCCGGATGCATCACGATCGCATCGGGTTTCGCGGCCCGCAGCTTGGCCGGTGTCAAGCCGTAGGTTTTGAAATATTCCTGACTCGAAGGCAGCAAGGCGCCGCTCATGCGCTCGTTCTGCAGCCGCAGCATGATGACCACGTCACAGCCGGCGATGCCCGCTTCGAGCGAATGAAAAACCTTGACGCCCATCGGTGCCATGTCGGCCGGCACCAGCGTGCGCGGGCCGACGACGCGCACTTCGGCGCAGCCGAGCGTGGTCAATGCATGAATGTCGGAGCGCGCGACGCGCGAATGCAGCACGTCGCCGACGATCGCCACCGTGAGGTTCGCGAAGTCCTTTTTGAAATGCCGGATCGTGTACATGTCGAGCAGCGCCTGGGTCGGATGCGCATGGCGCCCGTCGCCCGCGTTGATCACATGCACATGCGGGGCGACATGTTGCGCGATGAGGTATGGCGCGCCCGATTCGCCGTGGCGGACGACAAAGAGATCAGCCGCCATCGCCGACAAATTCGCGATGGTGTCGAGCAGCGACTCGCCCTTGGCTTGCGACGAGCGCGCGATGTCGAGGTTGAGCACGTCGGCCGACAGCCGCTTGGCCGCAATTTCGAACGTGGTGCGGGTGCGCGTCGAGTTCTCGAAGAATAGGTTGAAGACGCTTTTGCCGCGCAAGAGCGGCACCTTCTTGACCTCGCGATAGTTCACGCTCACGAAGCTGGCGGCGGTATCGAGGATGTGGGTCAGGATGCTTTTCGGCAGCCCTTCGATCGACAGCAGATGCAGCAATTCGCCGTTCGCGTTGAGCTGCGGATTGCGCCGGTACAGCATGGTTAAGGCCTGTTTACACTAAAGCGGGAGGCGCGTTGGCCCGCTTTGCGGATGGAGCGCGAAGCGGCGCGCAGCAGGTAGCACAGCTACCTGCAAGCGTCGCGACAAGTGGCAGACGCCGAATAGCGAAACGGTCGCAGGCCGGCTTCGCTCGTCTGCGGTTCGGGCCAACCCCTCGGGAAGGACGAATGCCGGGCCACATCGTCAAGTGCAGGCTGCGTTGCTGCTTCTCGCATTGCGTAGCCAAGCTACGCGGCGCTCTCCGCGCCTTGCACTGCATCCCGGCATTCATCCTTCGCGCTCCCGTTTTAGTGTGAACAGGCCCTAGGCCGAGGCTTTCAAATCGAAGCTGAAGCGCACCTGGCCGTCTCGCGCGAGTGCGAACGAGCGATCGGCCGGCAAGTCGAGCCGCGCCGCGGCAAAGTCTGCCGCGACCGGCAACTCGCGCCCGCCGCGATCGACCAGCACCGCGAGTCGCACCCGCGCGGGCCGGCCGAAGTCGTACAACTCGTTGATGACAGCGCGCAGCGTGCGGCCGGTGTAGAGCACGTCGTCGACGATCAGCAAATCGGCGCCGCCGATTTCGAAAGGCAATGTGGTCTGCGCGCCAGCGGCAAGGCCTCGGCGCGAGAAGTCGTCGCGATGCAGGGTCGAAGAAATCACGCCCGGCGCGCCCGCGATGCCCAGGTCTTTTTGCAGTCGCTCGGCCAGCCAGGCGCCGCCCGATGCGATGCCGACCAGATGCGTTTGCGCGTTCAACATCGCACGCACGCCGTCGCGCAGATCGAGGTAAAGCGCCTCGGCATCGGGCATATCCGCGGCGTCGGTCATGGTGGCCGCATCGGTCATTCGAGACCCCGCAGAAACTGCTCGAGGATGATGCAAGCCGATGCCGCATCGGCGTCGCGGGCGCGGTTCGCGAGCGCCTCGGTCGTGCTGTACCGCTCGTCGACTTCGTAGACCGGCAAGTGAAAACGTCCGCGCAACTGGCGCGCAAAGCGACGAGCCGCGAGCGTGTTCTCGTGACTCGCACCATCGGGATGAAACGGCACGCCGATGACCAACGCATCGGGCTGCCATTCGCGGATTCGCGTTTCGATCAATGCGAAGCGCGCATCCCCCGCAGCGCGGATCGTGGCCTGCGGCGTGGCGTTGCTCATGAGCCGGTTGCCGGATGCGACGCCGGTACGCCGGCTGCCGAAATCGAAAGCCAGAAACTGCTGTTGAGTGGCTGGCACGGCGACCGAATTCAAAGCCGCGTCTAACGCCGGCGCCCGCACAGGTACATCGTTCGACGCGCGCACTTCGGCGATCGAAGCCCGCGTCATGCATGGCCGGCGTCGGGCGACAGCGACCATGCCTCGAAGCCGAGCAGCGACAACGCCCGGTCGTAGCGTTGCTCGATCGGGGTGTCGAAGATCACGCTGGCGTCGGCGCCCACCGTGAGCCAGCTGTTTTCGGCCAGCTCCGATTCGAGCTGACCCTCGCCCCAGGCCGAATAGCCGAGCGACACCAGCACCTTGCGCGGGCCGGCGCCGGTCGCCAATGCTTCGAGCACGTCTTTGGAAGTTGTCATTTCGAGGCCGCCGGGAATCGTCATGGTCGATGCATAGACCGCATCGTCGCTCTGCTTCGCGTCGGCGAACACCGGCTCGTGGAGCACGAAGCCGCGCTCGGTTTGCACCGGCCCGCCCTGGAACACCGGCGCCGCGCCGAGCTCGATCGAGGACAGATGCAATTCCACCTTGTCGAACAAAGCCTTCAAATTGATGTCGCTGGGCTTGTTGATGACCAGGCCCAGCGCGCCGCGTTCGCTGTGCTCGCACACGTAGATGACGCTGCGATGGAAGATGTCGCTCTGCAAGCCCGGCATCGCGATCAGAAAATGATGCGTGAGGTTCATCGGGGCAGAATCGGGCGCCATGGCATCGATTTTACCGAGCGCGGAGAAGCGCTATCCGAGGGGCCTGGTCTGGCTGCGGCGCGATCTGCGGATCGACGACCAGGCAGCGCTCTATCACGCGTTGCGCGAATGCGCTGAAGTGCTCTGCGCTTTCGTGTTCGATCGGGCGATTCTCGACCCGCTGCCGCGCAAAGATCGCCGGGTCGAATTCATCCGTGAATCGCTGGTGGCGCTCGACCTGGAGTTGCGCGACCTGGCGAAAGTCACGCATCCGATGTTGATCGTGCGGCACGCGAATGCGGTCGATGAAATTCCGGCACTCGCGCAATCGCTGCAAGTGCAGGCGGTTTTCTCCAACCTCGACTACGAGCCCGATGCGCTCGCGCGCGACGCGAAGGTCTTCGGCGCCCTGGCCGAAGCCGGGATCGTTTTCCAGACCAGCAAGGACCAGACGATCTTCGAGCGCGCCGAAGTGATGACCAAGACCGGTCAGCCGTACACGGTGTTCACGCCGTACAAACGCGCCTGGCTGGCCAAAGTCGACGATTTTTTTCTGAAGCCGTATCCGGTGCGCCGGCATGCGGCGGCGCTGGTTGCGCCGCCGACGTCCCACCGCGTCGAGGTTCCGTCACTGGAGGCGATCGGATTCGCGCCGACCAATCTTGCGGAACTCGAAATTCCGACCGGCAGTCAGGGCGCCGCGGCGCTTTTCGACGATTTTTTCGAGCGCATCGATCGGTATGAAGAAGCGCGCAATTTTCCGGCGCTGCGCGGGCCGAGCTACCTGAGCGTGCATCTGCGCTTCGGCACGATTTCGATCCGGCAACTCGCGAGCGTTGCGCTCAAGCTTGCGCAAAAAGGTAATCAGGGCGCATCGACCTGGCTCGGCGAATTGATCTGGCGCGACTTCTACTTTCAGATACTCGCCCATCATCCGCATGTGCATCAGGATGGCGAGTCGCATGCGTTCAAACCCGAGTACGACAAGATTCGCTGGCATCACGGCAAGCATGCCGACGCGCTTTTCGAAGCCTGGTGCGAGGGCCGCACCGGCTTTCCGCTGGTCGACGCGGCGATGGCGCAGATCAACGAGACCGGCTACATGCACAACCGGCTCCGAATGGTCGTCGCGAGTTTTCTCTGCAAGGATCTGGGGCTGGACTGGCGCCGCGGCGAGGCCTATTTCGCGCTGCATCTGAACGACTTCGAGCTGTCGTCGAACAACGGCGGCTGGCAATGGGCCGCGTCGAGCGGCTGCGATGCGCAGCCGTACTTCCGCATCTTCAACCCGGTGTCGCAAAGCGAACGTTTCGATCCGGAAGGCAAATTTATCCGGCGCTACCTGCCGCAGCTCGCCGGCCTGGCCGACAGCGCGATCCACACGCCCTGGACCGCGACCCCGGTAGAACTCGAAGCAGCCGGCGTGAAGCTCGGCGATAACTATCCCGAGCCGCTGATTGACCATGCCAAAGCGCGGGAAGAAA
This sequence comes from Variovorax sp., assembly GCA_965218415.1. GTDB lineage: Bacteria > Pseudomonadota > Gammaproteobacteria > Burkholderiales > Burkholderiaceae_C > Variovorax. The sequence goes on along the minus strand of CBDCKT010000003.1, from coordinate 734,330 downwards.
CATTGACGCGCTATGCGGTCGTGAAGAAATCGCGCGAGAAAACAACGACCGGATAGCTATAGAAATAGTAGCTGTTTGCGCACGTCGGACGGGCATCTCAGCTACTTTTCTTATAAATTTTCTGTCTGCTAGAAGGCTCAGGGCGTCACCAACGGAATGCCGATTTGCCCGAACAGCGCGTTGGTTGCGGCGAGGTTGAGCCGGGTCGTCGATGTGGCGGCCAGCTTGGAGCGGTAGCCGAAGAAAACCTTGCTGCCGCGCTCGACGAAGATCCGCTCGTAGTCGAGCGGCGCCGCAAGCGCCGGAGCATCGTTGAAGCTCAGTACCCGCGCATCGCCGACCGCAGCAATCGTGTATGTGCCGGTCCCCACTGGCGTGCAGTTGCGGCTCGAGCCGTTGACTTGCCGCTGCAGGCAACTGTAGTAAGTCACTGCATTGCCGTTGCCGAAGCCGACGCGGATCAGCGTGTTGCCGGTCGCATAGGTGGTCGGGTTCGAGACGACTGCGGCGCTGCCGAGGGTCCCGATGCTCAGCGTGCTGTTGCTCCACCATTCGTTGGGAACGGGCGACAGCAGCGGCGTTGGGCTGGCCGTGCTGTTGATGTTGAGCTGACCGAAGATGCACGGCGTCCCGCGAAAGATCGCAATCATCTCTTCCAGGGTCTGGGTCTGAATTGTCGGGTTTCTGCTGGCTTCTGCGCTCAGGCAAGCGGACGCGGAGGCAAGCTGTGCGTCGCCGCCTGCAGCGATCGGCGCCGAATATCGAATGATTGGTGAGCTCTCTATGTAGGCCAGCGCTGCGCCGGTGCGCAAACTCACATCCGAATAGAGCTTCGAGCCAGTGGGGAAAACCGCTGCGCCGTAGTCAGGGCGGCCCGCGCCAGCGTATCCCTCGGGCGGATCTCCCCAGGTGGCGTAGTCCGGCAGGCTGGCGCGAATGGCTGCTGCGATGTCGGCCATGGCTCGGCCTGAGATGTCGAGCGCGTTTCGCTGCGAGTTGCTGAGGTTCAGCCCGTCGCAATAGTTGTTGTTGGCGACTCGTCCGTCGGCATCCCGCGCGCTTTGCACCGACTGCTGCCCGAGTGCGCAAACAACCCAGGCGCTGCCGTTCCAGTGCGTGTCGTCGCGCCGGTCGTAGGAAGAACGCGCAGCCCATTCGCGCAACACGCCCCCGGTGTTGCTGCGGTAGATGCCGCGGTAGCGAACCAGGCCATCCGCATCGGGCGTGGATTCCTGCGCGTTCGACACGAAGACGCGGTAGTACCAGTTGTCGACGTCGCCGAAATTCATGAGAACGAGACTGGCGCCGGCTTCGGGCGGCGTGCCGCCTGCGAGCGATGAGTCGGGTGAACGTGCCGTGCCGAGCACCACGGCCAGGGCGCCGGGCGTCAAACCGCCCGCCGCATTGGCTTGTTGGGCCTGCGCCTGCAATTCCGCGCCGCACGCGGCCGAGCCCGGCGTCGCACACGCGCCCAGCACGGCGGGCGTCGATGCGGCCTGCGCGAGATCGGGCAGCATTCGCACCACGCGCTGGCTGACTGCGCGGTCCAGATCCTGCGCGCTGACGACCGCGCCGCTCAGATCGCGGGTGCCGACGGCCGCGGCGAGCGCTTGGCTTTGCTGCTGCATTGCCACGACCACCAATCGCGCCAGCGTCGCGGCCGCGCGGCCCTCGGTCGATGTGTCGGCGGTGTAGTCGGCCAGCAGCGAGACGCTCAGGCCGCTCTGGCTTTTGACAGCGGATTCGGCTTCAGCGGTCGAACCACCGGTGTCGCGCACGAGCGTGTGCACCGCGGTCGTCAAAGGGCTCAAAACCGCGGTGCTGTCGGGCGGCGCGCGCAATGTGAAGGGCACGCTCACCGGACCGGAGTCGGCATCCGTCGCATCGGTGCCCACCAAAGCCACCATCGGCCCCTTTCCGAGCTGTTCGTTCGGAATTTCGAGCGTCGCGAGGCCCGTGGCGTCGGTGCGTCCGCTGGGCTCGCCCGCATCGAGCATGTCGTTGTCGTTCAGGTCCAGAAACACCAGCGCGTTGGCGAGTGCGCCATCGATCACCTTGACCCGGGTGGCCGTGGTGGCGGGGACGGGAGTGTCGGGCATGGTGGCGGCCGGCGGCGTTGTCACGATCGGAAAGCCACTGCTTGCGCCGCCACCGCCGCCGCAAGCGGAAAGTGCCGCGAGAAAGACGACGATGAGCGGGCTGCTTGCCTGGGAGCGAATGGTCTTCACGGCGCGATCTCCTTGAAATGACCGGCGTTCCCGTTGAACGCCGGTCACCTCAGTGTTCGCAGCGGGCCCGTCGGCCGCATCGTTCGAATCGATGCATTCAGCGTTGACTTGCCGAGCGCATGTCGATGCGTCTTTTGCTCCTTAATTGATGGCTGTTTGCGCAGTATCTACGGGTGTTTCAGCTATTTTTCGTTCAAGACGCACCGGTGGCCGAATACGTCTGCATGGGCCTTGTCATCCCCCAAATGAATGATGCGGCGTTGCATCTGGTTGCTAGAGTAAGTAAACGCTTCGACCTTCAGGAGACGGTGATGAACCATGGTCCGGCTTTCAATCGCGCCATCGACGCGTGCCACCATCTGGCCGATCCCGAGCCGCCCTGGACCGAACTGCTCGCGGGCGCCTGCGCAGTGATCGGCGGCGACAGCGCGACCTTCATCACTCTGGACGGCAACGCCGACCTGCTGGCTTTCGAGCAGCATCAAATCGATCCATCCGCACAGAGCGACTACATGAACTACTGGTGCGCGCACGACATCGTGACGCCGAAGACTTTCGGCATGCCGGTAGGCAGCTGGTTCAACACGCACGAACTCTTCTCTCCGACGACGCTGGGCCGCAACCCCTACTACGTCGATTTCATGTGCCGGCACCGCGTGCGGCAGATGGTCACCTTTCTGGTCGAAGAAGGCCCGACGCGGCGCGGCGGATTGACGGTCCAGCGCGCGGTCCCGGTCGACCCGGTACGCGAACGGCTCGAAAGCCAGCCGGTCCGGATGCTGATGCAGGCGATGCTCGCCGCGACAGCGCAGCGCCGCGAAGCGACAGCGCGCTGGCTTGCAGCAGCCGACCATGCATTCGACGCTTTTTCGGAAGCGCTCTGCGTGCTCAATGGCAATGGCTGGTTGTTTCATTGCTCCGCGCGGGCCCGCGCCTGGCTCGACGGTTCGGTCGGACTCGGCGTGCATCGCGGCCATTTGTGGCATCGCGACGCGAAGGTGCGTGCCGCCATCGCGAATGGCCTTGCGCGCGTGCTCGCCACTGGAAAAATGGTCCGGCTCGCGCTGCCGATCGAGAATAACCATGCCGATCGGCTGGATCTGGTCCGTGCCGGCCGATCGCTCGGCCTCGGCCTTGCCACGGAGCCGCTTATCCTGGTGCGCATCGGGCGATCCGAACGCGCGCTCGATCCTTCGAGCGACATCCTGCAAAGCACCTTCGGCCTCACGCCTGCCGAAACGGGCGTTCTCGCGGCGCTCGTCGAAGGTCAGGTGCCCAAGCAATATGCGGCAGCACACGACGTTTCGGTACACACCGTGCGCAAGCAGATTGCTTCGTTGATGGACAAGATGGCGTGTACGAGGCAACTCGACCTCGTGCGCAAGGCGATGCGCGCGATCACCTGATCTACCGCCGCGCACGAGCTGCGCTTTTCAGTGGCCCGTCGAGTCGGCGGTATGCGCTGCGCTGTTTGGAAACTTACTATCAAAAAAATAGCTGCTAGCACCCGTCGGACGGGCGCTACAGCCACTTTTTATCCAATTTTCGAACTTCAGGCCGCGAGCGCTGTGGGAACTTCGCCCCTTGCATAGTGGCCCACCAACCGCAGTAGCTCTTCTTCCGAATACGGCTTGCCGAGGTAGTGGTTGACGCCCAGTTTCTCCGCATGCTCGCGGTGCTTCTCGGCAATCCGTGAGGTGATCATGATGATCGGCAGATCGGCCAAGGCCTGGTCGCCGCGAATGTTCCGCGCCAGATCGAAGCCGTCCATGCGCGGCATTTCGATGTCCGATAGCACGACGGTCGGGCGCTCGCCAGCAAGCTTCTCGAGTGCCTGGAGTCCGTCGATCGCGAGTTCGACCCGATAGCCTTCGCGCTGCAGCAAGCGCTGCGTGACTCGGCGCACGGTGATCGAGTCGTCGACCACGAGCACCAGCGGCGCAACCGGCGCAGCACGGCGGCGGGAATCTGGCAGACCCCGCAGGCTGTCCGGCCTGGCGACACGCGCATCGGTTGCGGCAACCGCCATCGGCTCGTCGGCCTTTGCAGCTTCGACTTGCGAGCCCTGAAGCTGGCGTGCCTGTTCGCCATGAACGGTTGCGAGCGCCACCGGGTTGTAGATCAGCGCCGCCTCGCCGGAGGCCAGCAGCGTGATGCCAGCCATACCGGCCAGCCCCGCAAGTTGCGGCCCGAGGTTCTTGACCACGACTTCCTGGTTGCCGAGCACTTCGTCGACGTGCAGAGCGACCCGTTGGGCAGCACTGCGCACCACGATGACCGTATTGCTTTTGCCGATCGGCCGCTCGCTGCGCGCCGAAGATTGAAGCAACGCGCCCGCCCAGTAAAACGGCACGGCGTCGTCACCGAAGGTGTATTGCTGACTGGCGTAAGCAGCTTTCAATTCCGAAGCGGTGACCCGCCGCACCGTCTCGAACAGGTTGGAAGGCACCCCGATCGAGACATTGCCGAACCGCATCATCACGACGTGCGTCACCGCCGTCGTCAACGGCAGAACCAGCTTGAACGTGGTGCCACGTCCGGCTTCGCTGTGCGTTTCGATGCGCCCGCCGATTGCAGTGGTCTGTGCGCGCACCACGTCCATGCCGATACCCCGGCCGGCCAGCTCGGAGACTTGTCCGGCGGTCGAGAAACCGGCCTTGAAGATCAGGTCGGCTGCCTCGGCAGCAGACAGGCTCGCGTCCGCCCCGATCAGCCCGAGCACCTTGGCCCGCGCAACGATCGCGTCGTGGTCGAGTCCCGCGCCATCGTCGCGGAAGCTGATCGATACGTCGTTGCCCTCGTGGTGCAGTTCGATCGCAATCACGCCGCCAGCGTCCTTGCCGGCTTCTGCGCGCACCGCAGCATCCTCGATGCCGTGCGCAACGCAATTGCGCAGCAGGTGTTCGAAGGCGGGTGTCATCCGCTCGAGTACACCGCGGTCCATTTCGATCGAGCCGCCGGTGATGTCGAGCCGCACCTGCTTGCCGGTGTCTTTCGAGGCCTGCCTCACCACGCGGTAGAGCCGCTCGGACAGGTCTTCGAACTGAACCATGCGGGTGCGCAGAAGGCCGCGTTGCAGCTCTCGGGTCTGGCGTGCCTGCGCTGTCAAAGCGTCTTCGTTCGCCTGCACGGTTCGCTGAATGGTGCGCTGCACCGTGGCGACGTCGTTCACCGACTCGGCCATCATCCGGGTCAATTCCTGAACCCGCGTGAAGCGGTCGAACTCGAGCGGATCGAAAACCTGCTGCGCATCCTTGGTCTGCGCCAGACGCGATTGCATCTGGGTTTCGGCTTGTACTTCGATGTCGCGCAGCTGCTGGCGCAGGCGGTCGAGGTTGGCCGTGAGGTCGTCGAGCGAACTGCGCAGTTGGCGCTGTTCGGCTTCGAGCCGGGTTCGGGTGATGATGACCTCGCCGGTCTCCGCCACCAGCCGATCGAGCAATTGGGTGCGAATGCGCACCACCTGCCCCGATGCCTGGCGCAGCGGCGAAAGCGCAGCCGGCGTCGGCAGTGCCATGCCGGTAGTGCGGACTCTCGACGTTGCGTCCTCACCCGCATTCGCGGTTTCGGACTGGCTTTGTGCGGATGACACGGTGCCGGCGACCGGCGCCACCTCGGGCACGTGAGCAGGCTCTTGCGTCACGCCGTCCTGCGCGCGGAGCGCGTCGAAGGCGGCCTGAAGCGCATCGAAGCGCGCCAGCAGTGCATCGACGGAGGATTGTCCAATCGATTCGGTGCCGATGAGCTCGATCTCCGACTCCATGCGGTGCGCTCGCTCTCCGAGCCGCATCGCGCCGGCGAGGCGCGCGCTGCCCTTCAAGGTGTGCAATGTGCGCAAGGTGGCCGCGCGCGGCGCCGGATCGCCGAGGTGCCGCGACCAGCCACGCAATGCCGCGCTGAGCTGGGGCAGCAACTCGGCCGCCTCTTCCTCGAAAATCGGGAAGAGTTCGGCGTCGATGGCGTCGGCCACGTCGATCGGGTTGTTTTCATCCTCGTCTTCGAGCGAGACCTCGGTGGCACGGAGCTCTTGCCGTACCAGCGCGATCGGCGCTGGCTTGACATGCCCGGATGACGGAACGGCCTGGCTCGGAGCGGCGCTCGAATCCGCCACGTCGGCTTCCGGGCGCGCATCGGCTTTCGCGTCGGCAACCATTTCGGCCTTCGCTTTGGCCTCTTGCAGTTCGGCAGCCCGTGTCTCGGTTTGCCGATCCTTTTCGGCTGCAAGCGACTCGAGCGAAGGCGCGATCGCATTCACTGCGCCGCTTTGATCGGCCGGAAGCGCCGACTGGGCGACTTCGCGCAGCGCTTGCAGGGTTCCGGCCTCGGGCTCTTTCAGGAATCCCGCTGCGAACTGGTGCAACAGACGGCGCAGCTCGTCGGCTGCCGCAACCAGTACCGTGCCGTGCTCGGGCAGGCCGCGGCCCTGCATATGAAGATGCTGCAATGCCGCTTCGACGCTGCGCGCCATGCCGGAAAGACTCTGGAAGCCGACGGTTGCCGAACTGCCAGCCAGCGCATGCGCCAGGCCGACGGTCGAATCGGAAACCTGCGTGTGCGGCTCGAGCGCCCACTCGCCGATTTCAGTGGCGAGTTGGCGCGACCATTCGTCGGCCTCGCTCAAATAAACGTTGTACAACGCAATGCCGATTCGCAGCGGACCGATCGCCTTGACCTCGTCGTCGGCCGATTGTTCCTCCGTTTCCGCCGTTTCCGCCGTTTCCGCTGGTTCGGCGGTGGCCTCTGCCTCGGCGTGCGCGTCGGCGTTGCCCAATTCGGACAGCGGCGACAGAGCCGTCGGCGCGTAAGCGGAAGACAGCGGTGCCGCTGCCGTCGCCAGAAAGTCGATTTCGTCAGCCCCGGCCGGCGGCACGGCAGCCGATTGCGGCTCGCTCACGTCCGGCTCCAGCGCGGCCTGCAAATCGGTGTCGGCGAAATCGCGCCTGTCGAAGAAGTCGGTCTTCTCGAAGTCGCGCCGCTCGAGCAAGCCGGCGTTCGCGCGCTCGTCGGCCTTGTCATCGGCCTTATCGTCGATTTTTGCAGTGACTTTCGGCGAATCTGTCGGCGCTGCGGTGTCCTCAGTGCCGCGCAAATGGAATCCGGCCCACTCGGTCGGCGCTTCGGGTTCGGCTCGCGCTGTCTCGGCGTCCCATGGAGGCGCTTCGAACGCGGTGGCGGCGAATTCGCTGGCATCCGCTTTCGATGCCGTTGGCTCACCAGCCGCGGCAATCTGACGCGCCGCGCCCGCAAGCGCATCGGCGTCTGCGACGCGCGGCGCTGGCGCCAGAGCTACCTCGCCGAGGCGGAGTGCGTCGGCACTGCGAACGAAGGGCTCGGCTTTAAAGTCTTGCGCCGTTCCAGCGGCGATGGCCTGAACCCACTTGCCGAAATCGCGCAACGCCTTGCCGGTCACGCTCGACAGTTCAGCATTGGCTGGCCGCTGGTCGGCCAGCCAGGTGTTCATCAATTGCTCGAATGCCCATGCGGCCTCGCCGAAAACGGTCAAGCCGACCATTCGCGAACTTCCCTTGAGCGTATGGAATGCGCGCCGCAGAACGGTTTGCTGGTCAAGGTCGCCGGCGTCTTCGGACATGGCCTTGACGGCATTCATGCCGTCCAGCAAGACCTCGCGGGCTTCGGTCAGGAAAATGTCCTGAAGGTCGTCTTCCTCGTATTCCGTGACTTCGGTATCGGGCAAGGTTTCCAGCGGCGCGGGTCCGGTGATCTTCGATGTCCAGCTTTCCGTTGCGCGGCTGAATTCTTCCATCGACGACGCAGGGTCGTCTTCGAGCATCGGCAGTGGCGGCAGATCGACCGGCGTTACCGCGTGCAGCGCTGCCGGCTCGGTGACGGCTTGACGGGTTGCGCGGATCGCCGCTTCTTGCGCAGACACAGCGACTGTGCTCGCATCGTCCGTGGCATCAGCCACGTCAGCGCTGGCTTCTTCGGCCTGACGGCCCATCAACGGCTTGAGTTCACCCGTCTGTTCATCGAAAACGAACAGCCGCTTGGCCAACGTGGGCTGATAGCCCAGCATGTCGATCAGAAAACCGAGCGCCCCGAGGTTGTTGCCGAGCAGATCGAAATCGCCGGAGACGCCAGCGGCCGACCCTTCCGTCAGCAACCGTTCGACTTCGCCACGCATGCGCATCACCGTTTGCGCCGCCTGGTCGAGCCCGAGCACCGAAAACACACCGCGCATCTGAAGCAACTGCCCCGGAACGGTCTTCAGCAGATCTTTCTCGGCGGGCCGACGGAAATACTGGTCGAGCGACTTTTCGAGTTCGCTCAAGTGGCCGCGCAGTTCGTCGACCACGGTTCCCATGGTCTGACGATCGCTGATGCGGCGGTACAGCTCTTCCATCCATGATTCGAGCGGCTCCGAGCGTCCGCCGGCGCGGGCCCGATCGATGCGCCCGGCCAGCTGGACGGTGCGCGCGGTCAATTGCCGATCGTGCGGATCGAGATCCTCGAATGCGGCTTCCAGGTAGAGCACCGAGGTCGCAACTTCCATTGCCAACTCGGTTGCCGGCGGTTTGCCCGAGAGTGCCGATGCTTCGACCGCATCAGTCAAGGCGTGCGCCATCGGCAAGCTCGGCGGATGCAGTTTCTGCAGCGATTCGCTGAGTTGCGAGAACGTGTCGGCTGCCTGACGGACGCGACTGACGTCGCCACCCGAAAGCGCCGACCACATCTCCTTGGCTGCGCCGATCCGTTTGCGGGCCTGCGCGAGCAACACCGGATCGAAGCGACCGAATTGGGCGGTCGTGTAGTCCGCCGCGGAGATGTCGGAAATCTCCCAGGCCGCACGCACGGCGCGCAAGGTGTCGGCCTTGTCGGCCGCGCCGGGGCGTGCTTGCGCGCAGAGAAAAAGAAGGTCGTGCGCCAGCACTTCGGAGACGGCGCTCTCGTCACGCGCAAGCGTCACGTACTGCATGAGTACGCGCGATGCCGCACGCTTGGCGTAGATATCGGTCGGAATCAGGCCCAGCGCGACCGCTTCGAAGGCGCCAGCCGCCAGCGCCCAGAAGGTACCGGCATGACGATTCTGGGCACCAAAAGACAAGCCGAGGCAGAGACTGCGCAGCCGACCCGCGGCCTGCTCGTCTCCGCTGCGGATGACGGTGAGAACTTCCCGGTCGAGTTGCGAGCGAACCGCCGGATCGAATACCAGCGCCGGACGCGAGCGCGGCATGCGCACGTCGGCCCAACGCCACGGGCGACTCCAAAGATCGGCTGGATGAACACGTTCCGTGCCGGCCAGTTCGAGCACATCGCGGTACTGCGGAAACAGCGCGACCGGTGAGACCGATTTGCCGGAAAGCAGCGTCTGCAGAAACTCGGCCACCGCAAAACCGCCACGCTCGATCTTCTCGAGCGCCGCCTCGCTGCAGCGCTGCGGCTCGAGCACGAAGCCCTGCACCGCGAATTCCATCGCCCCGAGAACCAGCGCGGGCGCATCCTGGCCGACCATCTGGAGCGCGCCGACTGCCTGATGCAATTGCTGGCGCGCCTGGCGCAGAGGCACAAGATCGGGCGCCGATGACTGACCGGCGTCGTGCAGATGCCGCCGCAGCGACTTGCCGGCGCTGTCGAGCGATTTCTGGATTTCGCCGAGCACCCAGGCCAGCGGTCCGAGGTCGACCGTACCGGGCGGAGCGCCGGCATGAGAAGCCCCCGAGGAGAGGGATTGGGAAACTTGCATCGGAAGGCCCTGCTCTGAAAGTTCAGGCAATCTTGAATCGTGAAACCGACTGGCGTAGCTCTTCGGCCATGTGCGAGAGCTCGCGAACCTGTTGCGCGGTGGTACGGGTGCCGTCACTGGTCTGTTCGGTCACGGCGAAGATGTGCTGGATGTTCGCTGCCACTTCGTTGGCCGAACGCGCTTCGCTGGTCGCAGAGGTGGAGATTTGCTCGATCAACTCGGCCAGCCGGCGCGAAACGCGGTCGATGTCGGTCAGCGCGGCACCTGCGTTGTCGGACAAACGTGCGCCCTGCACCACACCCTGGGTCGACCGCTCCATGGCGCCGACAGCGTCCTGGGTGTCGGTCTGAATCGCCTTCACGAGCGCCGAAATCTGTCGCGTGGCATCGGCGGAACGCTCGGCCAGTCGCTGCACTTCTTCAGCCACCACCGAGAAGCCGCGTCCCGCTTCGCCGGCCGAAGCGGCCTGAATCGCCGCGTTGAGCGCCAGCACGTTGGTCTGCTCGGTAATGTCGGAAATCAGTTCGGTGATTTCGCCGATCTCCTGCGACGACTCGCCCAGACGCTTGATGCGCTTGGAAGTTTCCTGGATCTGGTCGCGGATGGAGTTCATACCGCCGATCGCGTTCTGCACGGCCTGCAAGCCCGACGAAGCGGCTTCGAGGGACTGGCGCGCCACCGTCGCCGACTCGTTGGCCTGGGTCGATACGCCGTTGATGCGTTCGGCCATGGTCAACACCGACTGGCCGGTTTCGCGAATTTCGCGCAGCTGTTCGGTAGAAGCCGCGAGCAGCTCGGTCGATGTGTTTTCAACGTTCGAGGTCGTTGCGGCAACGCGGGTCGCCGTGTCCTGTACGTTGCCCACCAGCAAGCGCAATTCCTCGACGGTGTAGTTCACCGAGTCGGCAATAGCGCCGGTGATGTCCTCGGTCACCGTTGCCTGCTGCGTCAAATCACCTTCAGCCACGGTTTGCAGCTCGTTCATGAGTCGCAAAATGGCGGCCTGGTTGGCGCTGTTGACACGCGAGGCGGCCTCGCCGGAACGCTCGGCATCGAGTCGCTCCCGCTCGGCTTGAGCAGCGCGATCGCGGCCCTCACGCACCTGCACATAGCCGATACCGACTGCGAGCGCCAGCGCTGCGAGCGACAGCAGAACGAGCAGGGCCAGGGTGCCGGCGCCGAGACCGGCACGGTCCGACAGCTGGTTTTGCAGCTTGTTGAGTGCCAGTCGCAACGGCTCGCTCTCGCTCAAAATGCTGACCCCGGCCTCACGAGCACCGACCAGGCCTTGCAGGTTGGCAAGAATGCCGCTGGCTTCGGTTCGGGTTTCTTCGTAGGTCTTGAGGATGGACTGCAATTGCTGGCGCACCTGCGGATCTTTCGCTTCCGACAGGCGTTGAGGCGCGTTGCCATCGAGCAGACCGCGGGTAATTTCGCGGAACGTGTTCAGGTCCTTGCCCAGCAGGAAAGCTGCGTCGGGGCTGATACCTTCGGTCGTCAGGAATTCGTTGGAGGATTTGCCGATCCGCTGCGTCAGCATGACCAGCTGGCCTGTGGCGGCAATTTCCGGCAGGGGCGCGTTTTGTTGCAGTTTGAGCGCTGCAACGGTTTCTGCTTTTTCGAGCAGGTCCGAAGATTGCCGGTTGATCTCGCGCAGCGATGTACCGACGCGGGTCAAAATTTCCTGCTGCGCCAAGATCGCCTTGGCACCATTGTCCGCGCTGTCTACCAGCGGGGTGATCTTGGCCAGGTCGGCGTCGAGCGGTGCGGCCAGCGGCTGCAAGCGCAATTCGGCATCGCCCGAAGCCAGACCGTTTGTCCGGCGCTTCAAGTCGTCTGCGCTGTCCTTCAACTCGACAAACGCGGATGGCGTTCCGATCAACGCCTGCGAAACCGATTTCGCGAGCCGTTGCGACTGCATCAGCGCCTGACCGGTACTGGCCACTTGCTGTGCGAGGCGGTCGGAACGGGTGATGGCGAAGCCGGCAATCACGAGCAGGCTCACGACCACGATCGCCAGCAGGATGCCGAGCGTCCGCTGCAAACGCGCCCCGCTGCCAGCGGCTCCGCTTGCAGCAGCCGCGGCGGCGGCAGCCGTGCCGGTTTCGACCGGTGCGTCGACCATTTGCGGCTCCGCTTCCATGCTGTGCTGGAAGTCGCCCGGCTGTTCGTCGAGCGTGCTCGGCGCGTGCGATTCCAGCCAGGGCTCGTTCGACGGATCGACACTCGGCTGAATGGTTTCAGTGTTGTCGAGCGCGATCGCGCCCTGGTTGTCGATGTGCGGGCTGACATCGTCCTGGTTGGAGGAAAAGTGCTTGAACTTGTCGGCGATCGAGTTCACGGTCGGTCCTTCGGGTGGGTGATTTGGCTGGCCAGGCTCAGGCGCCTACGCTCAGAAACTGGGGTTGTTGGGAAAGCGCCTGCAGGTTGATTTCCTGCCAGGAAGCGCCGCTGGGCTCGGTGTAGGCATGGCCCAGCCACGCCGGAGCACCGTCGGCAGGGGCCTTCGAATCGGTAAATGCCTCGACACCGCGCAGCCCGACCAGGCGGTCGATGCGCAGTGCGCAGTTGACTTCGAGCAGTTCGTTGAGCGCAACCAGCCTTGCCTGGGTCGCGCCGGACGGGGCTGCGTCCGACTCGCTCGTGCCCGAGACGAACGCACCGAGTTCGACCACGCCGAAAACTCCCCCACGCAGATTGGCGACACCCAGAAACCAGGGCGCGGTGTAGGGCACTGGTTGCGGCTCGGTCCAGGGGAAAATTTCGCCGGCATGGCTGAGCGGAATCAGATAGCCCGTCTTGCCCGCCTCGACGGCAAGCCACGATGCCGAAGCCGAGGCGCTACGCGCCGCCTGGAGTCGGGTCGCGAGACGGGACTGAAACGCCCGCAGGCTATCGCGCTTGGACATGGCTCGACTCCCTGCCAGTGCGAACGCGGACGCTCGAAGCGTCGGCGCATGGAATGTGCAACGCGTTCATGCCAGCGCGCTGATTTTGGCCATGAGTTCGGCCGGGTTGACGGGCTTGACGATGTAGTCGCGCGCGCCCTGGCGCAGCCCCCAGACCCGATCGGTTTCCTGGTCCTTGCTGGTGCACAGAATGATCGGCACCTGGGCATAAGAAGGATTGCGCGCAATCGCTCGCGTCAGCTGAAAACCGTTTTGGCCGGGCATGACGACGTCCATCAGGATCAAGTCGGGCACTTCGTCGGAAAGGCGCTTCATCGCATCGTCGGCGTTCTGCGCGGTCTTGACGGAGAAGCCCTTCTTCTTGAGCAGATCGGTCAAGAACAGAAGTTCGGTCTTCGAATCGTCGACGACGAGTACGTTGTGGATGGTCATTGCATTTCCTCGAGCGCGGCTCCGAACTGCTGCACGGCGTGCAACAACTGGTCCTTGGTGAATGGTTTCGTCAGATAGTCCTGCGAGCCGACCATGCGACCGCGCGCCTTGTCGAACACACCGTCCTTGGAGGACAGCATCACGACCGGAACCGACGAGAAATGAGAATTGCGCTTGATGATCGCGCAGGTCTGATAGCCGTCCAGGCGTGGCATCAGGATGTCGCAGAAAATCAGATGCGGCTTGTGATCGTTGACTTTCGAGAGCGCGTCGTAGCCGTCTTCAGCCAGCAGCACTTCATGGCCACCCTGCTTCAGAAATATCTCGGCACTGCGCCTGATCGTGTTGCTGTCATCGATCACCAGCACTTTGTATCCGGACCCGTTGGTGCTCATGAGCACGCGCTCCTCGTAAGACCCACTACACCTCTCGGTGCAGGAAGCGCAGCCCAGCGCTACGCTTTAAATTTCAACCATCTCGAAGTCCTCTTTGCGTGCGCCACACTCGGGGCAGGTCCAGTTCATCGGGACCTGCGCCCATGGTGTTCCAGGCGCGATGCCGTCTTCCGGCACGCCAACAGCTTCGTCATAGATCCACCCACAAATGAGGCACATCCAGGTTTTAGGGTCGGTCACAACTTTACGAGTCCACTTAAGAGAATGCAACGAGCGTAACTAAAGGTAATTGAAGTCGCGTGACTTGCGTCTCACATTTGCCACCATGATTGTGGTGGCACCACCGAACATGAAAACTTCCGGCTTATCGCGAACCGAATCACCTTATGCGCAGGGCGATGCAGAACAGCAAGACGACGACGATGCCATCGCCTGCGTGCTGTGCTTCAACGCGGTCGATCCATCGGGTGCCGGCGGGCTCACCGCCGATACGCTGGCGCTGGCTTCGGTCGGCGCGCATCCGCTTTGCATCGCGACCGGAGCTTACACGCGCGACACGACCGAAATTTTCGATCATGTTGTTTTCGACGCGATACCCATCGCCGAACAGGCGCGTGCGGTACTCGAAGATGTTCCGGTGCAGGTGATCAAGGTCGGTTTTGCCGGCAGCCCCGAGGCATTGGCTGTCGTCGCCGAATTGGCCAGCGACTATCCCGAACTGCCGCTGATCGCCTATATGCCCGATCTTTCCTGGTGGACAGCCGATGACATCGACGCCTACCTCGATGCTTTCCGCGAACTGGTGCTGCCGCAGACCACCGTGCTGGTCGGCAATCACGGCACGTTGAGGCGCTGGTTGCTACCCGACTGGCGTGGCGAGCGCGCTCCCGGCCCGCGCGATATTGCGCAAGCGGCCGGCGAATCGGGCGTTCCCTACACGCTCGTGACGGGGCTGCAGCTACCCGGCCAGTGGATCGACAACGTGCTCTCGGCGCCGCATGCGGTGTTGTGCAGCGAAAAGTTCGAGCGCGTCGAAGCCAGCTTCGCAGGCGCCGGCGATACCCTGTCGGCAGCGCTCGCGGCGTTGCTCGCGACCGGTTGCGACCTGCCTGCTGCAACGACAGAGGCGCTGGCCTATATGGACCGCTGCCTCGATTCCGGAGTCCGCCCGGGCATGGGGCATGTGCTTCCCGACCGGCTTTTCTGGGCTCAGAACGACGAAGACGACAGCACCGAAGATGATTCGCGCGAAGAAATACCTTCGGCTTCGGCGACGCTCGAAGGCTTCGCTCTGCCGCCACCCGACACCCGGCATTGACCTGCCGCTTCTGCCCTTGCCTGCCCTTGCCTGCCCTTGCCTCATCTTTCCTCATCTTTCCTGACCGTTCCCATGCTGCCAACTGCCGATCGAAACCATCTTCTCTTCGAGCGCGCCTGCGCTGTCATTCCGGGAGGCGTCAATTCGCCAGTGCGCGCATTCAAATCGGTTGGCGGCACACCGCGCTTCGTGCAGCGCGCGCAAGGCGCCTGGTTTTGGGACGCAGATGACAAGCGTTACATCGATTACATCGGCTCTTGGGGTCCAATGATTCTGGGCCATGGCCATCCGGCCGTGGTGGAAGCGGTTTCGGCGGCGATTCGCGACGGCTTCTCTTTCGGCGCGCCGACCGAGCGCGAAATCGAACTGGCGGAAGCCATTCTGGCGCTGGTCCCATCGATGGAAATGGTGCGGCTCGTGAGTTCGGGCACCGAAGCCGCCATGAGCGCCTTGCGGCTCGCGCGCGGCGCCACCGGTCGCAAGGTGATCGTCAAGTTCGAAGGTTGCTACCACGGCCATGCCGACGCATTGCTGGTCAAGGCCGGCTCGGGCCTGGCGACTTTCGGCAATCCGACCTCGGCCGGCGTGCCGCCCGAGGTGGTGCAGCACACATTGGTGCTCGAGTACAACAACATCGCGCAACTCGACGAGGCCTTCGCGCTGCACGGCAAAGACATCGCCTGCCTGATGATCGAGGCGATCGCCGGCAACATGAATTTCGTTCGCGCAACGCCTGAATTCGCGCAGCGTTGCCGCGCGTTGTGTACCGAGCATGGCGCGCTGCTCGTATTCGACGAAGTCATGACCGGGTTCCGCGTTGGATTGCACGGCGCACAGGGCGTGCTCGGCGTGCGTCCGGACATCACCGTTCTCGGCAAGGTCATCGGCGGCGGCATGCCGCTCGCGGCGTTCGGCGGACCACGCGAGATCATGGAACAGCTCGCGCCGCTCGGCCCGGTCTATCAGGCTGGCACGCTTTCGGGCAACCCGGTAGCGACCGCTTGCGGCCTCGCGACACTGAAAGAGGTGAGCAAGCCGGGCTTTTATGAAGCGCTCTCTGCCATCACGCGGTCGCTGGTCGACGGCTTGAAGCAAGCCGCAGCCGCCGAGGGCGTTGCCTTCAGCGCCGACAGCGAAGGCGGGATGTTCGGTTTTTTTCTGCTCGATGCGCTGCCGCAGAACTACGCGAGCGTCATGACGTCCGACGGAACGAAATTCAACGCGCTTTTTCATGGCCTGCTGGAGCGTGGCGTCTATATCGCCCCGGCCTTGTACGAAGCGGGTTTCGTGAGCGCTGCGCACAGCGAAGCGGACATCGCAGCCACTGTCGCAGCCGCGAAGCTATGCTTTAAAATGCTATCTAATTGATAGCTGTTTGCGCACGTCTGGTGGGCGTTTCAGCCACTTTTCTCTTAAAAATGCCAATAGCCCAGATGCGCCGCATCAATGCCGAAAATGCCGAACGCCGGTGAACAGCATTACCACACCGCGTTCGTCGGCTGCATCGATCACCTCCTGATCGCGCATCGAACCGCCGGGCTGAATGATGCAGGTCGCGCCGGCGTCCACCACCGCATCCAGACCGTCGCGGAACGGAAAAAAAGCGTCGCTCGCGACAGCCGTCTCTTTCAACGACAGCCCGGCGTGCTCGGCCTTGATCGCGGCGATGCGCGCCGAATCGAGCCGGCTCATCTGGCCGGCACCGACGCCCATCGTCATGCCGCCGGCGCAAAAGACGATCGCGTTGCTCTTGACGAACTTCGCGACCTTCCATGCGAACAGCAAAGCCTGCAATTGCGCGGGCGTCGGCTGGCGCTGGCTCACCACTTTGCATTGATCGGCCGCCAGCGCGTGGTTGTCGGCGGTTTGCATCAATAAGCCCGAGCCGACGCGCTTGATATCGACCGCGTTGCTACCGTTGGCCCAATCGCTCGCGCCGCCCGCCGGCAATGCGATCGCCAACACCCGCAGGTTCGCTTTGGCCTTCAGCAACGCCAGCGCTTCCGGTGAGTAGCCCGGCGCGATCAGCACTTCGACGAATTGCTTGCCCACCGCTTCGGCAGCGGCCCGGTCGAGCGGCCGGTTGAACGCGATGATGCCGCCGAAGGCCGACGTGGGATCGGTTTGAAAAGCTTTGCGATACGCCTCGAGCGCGTCGGCGCCCAGTGCCACACCGCATGGATTGGCGTGCTTGACGATGACGCAGGCCGGCCCGTCCTTCAAGGGATCGAAACTCTTGACGCACTCCCACGCCGCGTCGGCGTCTGCGATGTTGTTGTAGCTCAGCGCCTTGCCCTGGAGCTGCTTCGCGGTGACCAGGGAGCCCGGCGCCGGATAAAGGTCGCGGTAGAAGGCGGCCTGCTGGTGCGGGTTCTCGCCATAGCGCAGGTCTTGCAGCTTGACGAAGCGGCCATTGCTTTGCCCCGGAAAGAGCGCCGGCGCTGCGTCGCTGTCTTCCATTCGGGAAAGGTAATCGCTGATCGCACCGTCGTATTGGGCGATCCGGTTGAACGCGGCGACCGCCAACGCGAACTTCGTCTTCTGCGACAAGTTGCCGTCGGCTTCGAGTTCGGCCAGCGCAGCCGGATACTGCGATGCGTCGGTCAGCACACCGACGTCCTTCCAGTTCTTGGCCGCGCTGCGCACCATCGCCGGTCCGCCGATGTCGATATTTTCGATCGCGTCTGCCAGCGTGCAGCCGGCCCGGGCCACGGTGGCTTCGAACGGATAAAGATTGACCACCAGCAAATCGATCGGCGCGATCGCATGGTCTTCCAGCGCCGCAACATGCGCGGGAACATCGCGCCGTGCAAGCAGCCCGCCATGAATCTTCGGATGCAACGTTTTCACGCGCCCATCGAGCATTTCGGGAAAGCCCGTGTGGTCCGCGACTTCGGTCACCGGCAAGCCGGCGTCGGTGAGCAGCTTCGCGGTGCCGCCGGTCGACAGAAGCCCAATACGCAGCGAATGCAACGCCCGCGCGAATTCGACGATGCCGGTCTTGTCGGAAACGGAGAGAAGGGCTTGCATGGTGTGTGAAAGCAGACGCTACAAAAAACGGAATCGAAATTGGGATGCGACTGCCGCTCGACCAGGCTTACGGCATCAGCTTGTGCTCGACCAGCTTCTTGCGCAATGTGTTGCGGTTCAATCCGAGCCATTGCGCAGCGCGCGACTGATTGCCGTCGGCGTGTTGCATGACCACGTCGAGCAGCGGCTTTTCGACAGCGCGCACCAGCATGTCGTACATGCCGTCGGGCTCGGTGCCGTTCAGGTCACGAAAATAGCCGTCCAGACTGGAGCGGATGCATTCCTCGATATGTTTTTTGCTCATGTTATTCGCGTCTCCCGCCCGTGTTCCGCCCTGGCCAGCGCAAAGCGCCCTCCGCCAACCTTTCTCCTGAATATCCTTGATCGTCTCGCACGGTTCATGCCGCGGCGTCCAGCGATTCAGGCTCCTCCAATTCCCTCGAACCAACTTTCGCGATGCGCCCTGCGCGCAGCGGCAGGCGATCGTCTTCGCAACCCAATCCGTCGAAGTAATCCGCCACCGCGCGTAGTTGCCCTTCTGCATCGTCGATCGCGTTCATTCGCGCGCGAAAAGCTTCCCCGTCCGGCAACTCGCGCACGTACCAGCCGATGTGCTTGCGCGCGGTGCGCACACCACTCCATTCGCCATACAGCAGATGGTGCTGCGCGAGATGCGAAAGCATCAACCGCTTGACCTCGGCAATCAGTGGTGGTGCGAGCAGCGTCCCGGTTTCCAGGTAATGCGCGATTTCGCGAAAGATCCAGGGGCGTCCCTGTGCCGCACGACCGATCATCAGCGCGTCGGCGCCAGTCGCCGCGAGCACGTCGCGCGCGCGTTCGGGCGAATCGATGTCGCCGTTGGCAACCACCGGTATCCGCACGGCGGCTTTGACCGCGGCAATGGTCTCGTATTCGGCCATGCCGCGATAGCCCTGCTCGCGAGTGCGCCCGTGCACGCTCAGCATCTGGATGCCGGCGGACTCGAAGTCACGCGCCAGCTTGGGCGCGTTGCGGGCTTGAGCGGACCATCCGGTGCGCATCTTCAACGTCACCGGAACGCCATGCGGCGCGGCGGCGGCAACCACCGCTCGCGCGATAGCCAGCGCCAGAGGCTCGTCGCGCATCAACGCCGAACCAGCCCACTTGTTGCAAACCTTTTTGGCGGGGCAGCCCATGTTGATGTCGATGACCTGCGCGCCGCGATCGATGTTGTAGCGCGCCGCGTCCGCCATCATCGCTGCGTCGGTGCCCGCAATCTGCACGGCGATCGGGCCCGGCTCGCCCGCGTGATCGGCCCGCCGCGAGGTTTTGAGCGTGTGCCACAACTCCTTGCGCGAAGTCACCATTTCGCTGACCGCATAGCCGGCGCCAAGGGCGCGGCAAAGCATCCGAAATGGCCGGTCCGTCACACCGGCCATCGGCGCGACGAAGAGCCGGTTCTCCAGAAGGATGGGGCCGATACGAAGCATGGGTAAAGAAGACGACACGAAAGCCAATTGCGGCGCTGGACAGCGGCTTGGAATTGTACGAGCCCGGATCGCCAGCGGATGCAACATTCGGTGATGCAGTCGATTCCGGAGGCCGCGCGTCGGGCGCGAGTCGCGCCTGGACAGTGCGGATATCGTCGATCAAGTCACGCCGATGCGCAGGCCACATTTGTAAATCGATTCGGCATCGCCAACTCAGCGGCGTGCGACGCCTCGCAGCGTGACGATCGCTACGCCGCCGATCACCGCGATCGAGGCGAGGCCGAGCCGCAAGGTGAGATGTTCGTTCAACACGAGCACGCCGCCGAATGCCGCCAGCATCGGCACACAGAGTTGCACGACCGCGGCCCGGGTCGCGCCGAGCCGGGGAGCCACCGCGTACCAGAGCGCATAGCCCGCGCCGGAGGTGATCGCGCCGGAGACGGCTGCGGTCATAACGCCCGCGACATCGAGCGAAGTGCCGGGCAGCATCACGCCGCTGAGCAGCAAGGCCGGAGCGATCGCGCGCAAGAAATTGCCCGCGGTTGCCGCGAGCGGATCCTGCACGCCTTTGGCGCGCAGCGAATACACGCCCCAGGCAGCACCTGACAGCATCATGAGAAACGCGCTCACAGCCGGTGGCGCGGAGACGCCGGGCAGCAGCAGATAAACGAGGCCCGCCAGCGCGACCGCCAAGCCGGCCCACTGAACCGCGCCGAGGCGTTCCCCGCGCAACCAGCCGATACCGATCATCACGACCTGGACCGAACCGAACAAGATCAGCGCGCCGGTCGCGGCGCTGAGGCCCAGATAGGCATAGGAAAACGCAGCCGCATAAACCCACAGCGCGATCGCCGATGCCCAGCTCCCGCTCCAGCGCACGCCGGGACGATGAACGCGCAGCAGCACGAGGAGAAAAAGCGCGCCCGAAACAATACGCACTGCGGTGAAACTGGTCGCGTCGATTTGGGTCTGCTTGAGCGCAAGCCGACACAAAAGGGAGTTGCCCGCGAACGCCGTCAAAACAATGACGGTCTTCAGAACGAGGCCAGGAGAGAAAGGCAAGTTGTGCTCCGCAGTGCAATGACAAGGGCGATGGCGATGGTAGGGGGTCGGCCATGCGTATGCATCCTGTACGCTGCCCCGAATGCAATCCTGGCTCGACTCGCTGACGACTTTGCTCGCACTGCCGGAGTACGGGCTGTCGACGCTGTTCGTGGTTGCCTTCGTTTCGGCGACTTTGTTGCCGCTCGGCTCCGAGCCTGCGCTGTTCGGCCTCATCAAGCTGAACCCCGATCTGTTCTGGCCCGCGGTGCTGGTCGCGACTGCCGGCAACACACTCGGTGGCGCGCTCGATTGGTGGATGGGTTACGGCGCGCACAAGGTGGCCGACAAATACGCGCACTCCAGCTTTCATCTGCGCGCGCTCGACTGGCTCCGGCGGCTCGGGCCGAAGGCTTGCCTGCTGGCCTGGCTGCCATTGGTCGGCGATCCGCTGTGCGCAGTGGCGGGCTGGCTTCAATTGCGCTTCTGGCCCTGCGTCGGCTATATGGCGATCGGCAAATTCGCGCGCTATCTCACGATGACAGTGGCATTGCTCACCGTTTGGCCGCACTGAAATGCTATTGTTTTTATAGCTGTCTGCGCACGTCCCTGCTCGGTTTCAGGCACTTTTCTTTTAAATCCGTATGCAAGCGATCAACGCATCAGTTCGAACGGCCCGCCGCGCTCCAGGGCGCGGCTATAGGCCGGGCGAGCATGAATGCGTTGCAGCCACGCCATCAATTGCGGGCGGCTCGCGTCGAGCCCGGCGCGGGCGGCGGCCGCTTCGAGCGGAAAGCTCATCTGGATATCGGCGCCCGAAAATTCATCGCCGGCAAACCAGTCGGCATGTGCCAGCTCGGCTTCCATGAAGTCGAGGTGGCTGCGGATATTGGGCATCACGAAGCTGTCCTTCGCCTTGCCCGCGATGGCGCGCGCGATCGGCTTCGCGAAGAACGGCATCTTCGTCGTTTCGATGCGGTCGAACACCAGCTTCATCAAGAGCGGTGGCATCACCGAGCCCTCGGCGTAATGCAGCCAGTAGCGATAGCGCAGCGCCTCGGGTGAGCCGGCCGGTGGCGCGAGGCGGCCGTTGCCAAAGCGTTCGATCAGGGTCTCGACGATCGCGCCCGACTCGGCCAGAACAGCCCCGTCATCGGTCGTGACCACCGGCGATTTGCCGAGCGGATGCACCTTTTTCAGCTCCGGCGGCGCCAGCATGGTTTGCGGATCGCGCTTGTACATCACGATGTCGTAAGGCAGTTCGAATTCTTCGAGCAACCACAAGACGCGTTGTGAGCGCGAGTTCTCGAGATGATGGACAGTCAGCATGGCGAATCCCCAAGAATGAACTCGCCGATTGTGAGGTCTCGCAAAGGGCCAATGGAAGTCGCTCGGCGCCCGCCGGAGCAGTTGGACAAAATGGCGCCATGCTGGCTGGCTTGCTGAACATGTCGATCGTGCTCCTGACGGTGCTCGCCATGGAATGGGTGGCTTTCGCATCGCACAAGTACGTGATGCACGGCGCCTTGTGGGCCTTGCACGCCTCGCACCACGCGCCACGCGAATCACGCCAAGGCTGGTTCGAGAAGAACGATCTGTTCGCCATCGGTTTTGCGCTGCCGGCGATTGTGTTGATATGGCTCGGAACCTCCGGCGTCTGGCCGCTGCAATGGATCGGCGCCGGCATGACGTTGTACGGGCTTTTGTATTTCGTCGCCCACGACGGTCTGGTCCATCGACGCTGGCCGCTGCCGATGGTTGCGCGGCGCGGCTATTTGAAGCGCCTTTACCAGGCGCATCGGCTCCATCACACGCAAAACGGCAAGCAAGACGGCGTGCTCTTCGGATTTTTGTGGGCGCCATCCGAAATACGGCTGAAAACTGAAATCGACGAGGTGCGTGCACAACGGTCGCGGCGCAGCAAGAATGCGGCGGGCGCTCAGACCCTTTGATATCGCCGCCGTCTACGGCGAATCAAATCCAGACCTGATTGACTATCGACCCAGGCCGGATCAATGCGGCCGTCGCCATAGGCCGGCTTCGCGGCCGGCCGATGGCGTTGCCCGGGCCGCGACCGCGACGCCGGCGCCGCGCAGTACGAACCAGAGCTTCTGGGCCGTCGAGGTTCTGACGCGTTGATCCCAGGCATGGTCGCCGCGCGCTTTCACTTCGCGTCCGATCGCGCGATAGACGTCTCGCGCTGTCGCAACCGACCAGGCCGAGCGCAACGGCAATGCCGCGATGCCGGCCACAGCGGAGGCGTAGTAAGCCTCTGCCGTATCGACCAGCCGCGCCGCGACCACCGCCAACCGCGCGCGATGCTTCGGATCGACGATCTCATGCGCTGGAATGCCCGCGGCAGCCAGCCAGTCGGCCGGCAGATAGATGCGTCCGACGGCCGCATCCTCGACGATGTCGCGCGCCATGTTGGTGAGCTGGAACGCAATGCCCAAATCGCAGGCCCGATCGAGCGTCGCCGGATCGGTAACGCCCATGACCCGCGCCATCATCAGCCCGACGACGCCGGCAACCCGATAGCAATAGACGAGTGTGTCGGACAAGCTCGCATACCGGGTACCGACCACATCCATCCTGAAGCCGGCCAGATGTTCCAGCGGCAAGCGCGCCGCCAGACCGTGCTGCGAAACCACTTCGGCAAGACCGATGAAAACCGGATCGTCGGGCGGATTGCCATCGCAAGCCTGACACGTCGCCAGTTCGAGTTCGGCAAGGCGCGCCGCAATGCCGGCACGGTCTCCGCCAACCTGCATTCGGCCCAGCGATTGACCGTCGATCACATCGTCGCAATGCCGGCACCAGGCATACAAAAGCAGTGTGCTGCTGCGCGTGGATTCGTCGAAGAGTCGCGCGGCCGCCGCGAAACTGCTCGATCCTTTTTCGATGGCCTCGCGCGCATGGGCCAGCGCTTCGGTGTGCGTGCCGACGTTCATGCCACGTCCTCGAGCATGAGGCGTGCGGTCGCTTTGGCCGAACCGATCACGCCTGGAATACCGGCGCCCGGATGGGTGCCTGCGCCCGCCAGATAGAGGTTCGGAATGACCTGATCGCGGTTGTGCGGCCGGAACCAGGCGCTTTGCCGCAGCACCGGCTCCAGCGAAAAGGCCGAGCCCAGATGCGCGCCCAGCTCATCGCGAAAATCGGCGGGCGTGAAGATTCGAGAGACAACCACGTCGGCACGCAAATTCGGGATGTAGCGCTGCTCAAGATAATCGAGGATGCGATCGCGGTAGCGCGGCCCTTCGACAGCCCAGTCGACCGGTGCGTTGCCCAGATGCGGCACCGGCGCCAGCACGTAATGGCTGCTGCACCCTTCCGGCGCGAGTGATGGATCGGTCACGCAAGGCGCGTGCAGGTAGAGCGAAAAATCATCTGCCAGCGGCCCCTTGAAAATCTCCGAAATCAGCGCCCGATAGCGTGCGCCGAAGCACACCGTGTGATGCGCGAGCTGCGCATGACGCCCGCGCAAGCCGAAATGCACGACGACCAGCGACATGCTGAAGCGCTTCTTCTGCAAGGCGCGCGCATTCGCGATGCCGCGCGGCGTGTGGCCGAGCAATCGGGCATAGGTGTGAACCACGTCGGCATTGGAGGCGACCAGATCGGCCGGCAGCAACGGCCCATCCCTGAGTTGCACGCCGACGGCACGACCTTCCGCCATTTCGATCCGCTCGACCGGAGCGTTCAGCACCAGCCGGCCGCCGATGTCCTCGAACAACCGCACCAGGCCACGCACCAGCGCGCCGGTTCCACCGCGCGCGAACCAGACGCCCCAGCGACGCTCCAGCGCATGTATGAGCGTATAGATCGACGAGGTGGCGAATGGATTGCCGCCGACCAATAACGAATGGAACGAAAACACCTGGCGCAACTTCTCGTCCTGAATGAAGCTCGAAACCATGCTGTAGACGCTGCGCCAGGCTTGCAGCCGCGCCAGTTGCGGGCCCGCCTGAACCATGCTGCGAAACGACAGGAAAGGCACTGCGCCGAGTTTGTCGTAGCCCTCGCGCATCACGTCCTGCGAATACGCGAGAAATCGCCGGTAGCCCGCGACGTCCTGCGGCGAACGGGCGTGAATTTGGCGCTCCAGCGCGTCCTGCTCGTTGACGTAATCGAAACTCGAGCCATCCTCCCAGCACAGTCGGTAGAACGGTGACACCGGCAACAGGTCGACGTAATGAGACATGGATTTGCCGCTGACCCTGAACAGCTCATCGATCGCCGTCGGGTCGGTGATCACCGTCGGGCCGGCGTCGAAAACAAAACCCTGCTCTTCATAGACATAGGCTCGCCCGCCCGGCTTGTCGCGGGCCTCGACCAAGGTGGTGGCGATTCCCGCGGCCTGCAAGCGGATGGCCAGCGCGATGCCGCCGAGGCCGGCACCGACAACGACTGCGCGCCGCGCGACCGTCATGCGCGCTCTCCTCGCATCGCACGCGCAACATGCGGCCGATCGCGCACTGCCCGGTATGCAGCGATCAATGGGACCGGTGGCTTGCCGGTGAGGATCCGGGCCTGGTCGAGCAAGGTCAGCCGACCGGCATAGAAGCGCGCGATCAATGGTTCGGGCAGTTTGTAGAAGCGGGCCATGACGCGCCATCTTGCATCGGGCGCAGCAGCGCGAAATAGCATTCGATTGAGCGCCCGGTAAAAACGGGTGGCATGCCATCGGGCCAGCGCATGCGTCTCGATAAAGGCAAAGAGGCGCGCCGCATCCACGCCGCCATGTGCCAACGAGGCGGCGATCGCATCGGCCAGCGCCACTGCATCGGGAAGGCTGTAGCCGGTGGTCGGATGAAAGAGTCCCGCCGCCAGTCCCGAACGCGGCACATCGCGGGCATCCCGCCAAAAGGCAGATGCGTCGCCGCCCAGAACGATCGGCAAAACGCCCTGCTCCTCGCGCAGAATGCGCGCTATACGCCACCCCTGTGCGACGGCGTAGGAACCGATTCGCGCGCGCAGCGCGTCAACATCGATCGCTTCGCTGTCGGCATAGCAAGTGTCTTCGATCAGCAAAACATCCGGCGCCAGCGGGAGGACATAAACAAAGCGGTAGCCGCCGAGTTGCGCCACCGTCGCGTCCATGAGGATAGGCGCCTTCAAGCCGTGCGCCGATGCGGTTTGAACTTCGTGGCCGACGAATGTCTGAAAGCCGAGCGCCAGATGCGTGCCGTTGCGCGGACCGCGTCCATCGATGACGGCCCCGGCGCGTAACTGCTCGCCCGACGCGAGCCGAACCCGGGTCGGAGCGACTTCGATGACCCGTTGCCTGGTCCGCACCTGCTGCGAAAGCGCATCGCCGATGACCGCAGCGAATCGGGCTGAAGAAATGCTCGCATAGCCACCCTCGAGCTGCCGATCGAAACCCGGAAAGCGCACCGAGTGCGTCGTCCATCGGTGGCTGACCAGCGGCGCGATCCATTCGCGTTGGGCTGGCGCGAGATCGGTTGGATGAAACGACCAGGTGTGGTTGCCGCCCAATGTCGGACCGGCTTCGAGAACGAGCGTGCGCAAATCGGGTTGCATCTGCCTGAGGCGCCATGCGATGAGCCCGTTGGCGAGGCCACCCCCTACCAGGATCACATCGGCATCGAGCGCGGATGTTTCAGGCGGCACGGCTCAACTCCAACGGCTGCTCTGCGACCAGATGTGTTTCGATCAGATCGGCTGCGCGGTCCGAACCGCCGGCGCTCGCGATGTCGGCGCCGAGCGCAGCCGCCCGACGCGCATAGGCCGCCTCGTCGATCAGCTCGCGCAGCGCGTCGCCAATCGAACGCGCGCTCGCAAAGCCGGCGCTTCGGCGCAACCCGATGCCGGCGTGGACGATTCGAGCGGCCACGCCCGGCTGGTCGAAGCCGATCGGCAATGCGAGCATCGGCGTGCCCGCTGCCAGCGCGTCCATCACCGTGTTCAAGCCCGCGTGGGTGACCAGAACGTCGGCACGCGCGAGCACCGCGCGCTGCGGCGCGAAGTCGGTTACCCAGGTCGCGCCCTCGCGGCGCAGAATCGTTTCCCGAGATGCGTCGAGCCCGCCGCAATGCGCAACCAGAAGCTGCGCGTCGATCTGGCGGCAAGCGCGCGCAATCCGGCGAAACAGACCCATCCTGCCCCCTTGCAAGGTTCCCAGTGAAGCGAAGACGAATGGGCGGCTGCTCGATACAGGCCATTCCAGAACCGACTCGACCCGCACGGCATGCCGCAGCGGCCCGACATGATGAAAGCCCGCGGGAGGCGACCGGCGCGGAAAGTCGAAGCCCTCGATGGTCTGACTCAGTTGCAGCGTCGGCGAGACACAGTCGAGCAGATCTTTGCGCCCGGCCAGACCCAGGGCTGTTGCGCAACCCGCGATCGCCCGGCCATGCGACCCCATGAACCAGTCGTAAACCCGCGTGCTGCCTGCGTTGCGCTGCAGCGCCGCGGGACTGTCGGCATAGCCCCAGGGCATCACCGGCAGCGGCAGTTCGGGCTCGCGGTCGATCGGAAGCGCGCAAGCGACCGAAACCCAGGGCAGGGATCGAGACGCCGCGAGCAAACCACCTGCGGCCTCCATTTGATCGGCGATCACGGCATCGATGCGCCATGCATCGAACAGCGCCGGCGCTTCGTTGCAAAGCATTTCGGTGGCCGCACTCATGTCGGCAATCACCCGCCGCAGCCCCAGGGGGCTTCCCGGATGGGCCGCTCTCACCACCACGCCCGCCAGACTGCCCGCAGGATGACTGCGCCCACCCACCGGCGCAAAGCCGATCCGGCGATCGTCGATCAGCGCATGGACATCGACCTGGTGAAACCAGGTCACGCGATGGCCGCGCTCGATCAGCTCGCACGCCAATGCTTCGAGCGCACGAACATGGCTCAAGAAAGGCGGGGCGATGACGGCGAAATGGGTCACGAGTGAAAGCGAATCGACGAAGCCAAAGAAGCGGCGGCGTTCAGCATTTGAACCGCCGGTTCAGGTCGAAGGTCGATGCAACCATTTCGAACCATGCAGGACAGTACCGCGTTTGATGCTTTGCCACAGCCGCAAAACCGATCAGCCTTTCGCCGACCGACCCATATTCCCGGAAAAAGCATTACGCGACTTCCCGTCGGCCCGGAACTCGCCGGCTGCGTCTGCGCGCGCAACCGTCACAACGCCGCGGCGCAGTTGCAGGCCATCATGGCCAACCGGTTGCACAGTCCGCGCTGAGCGGGGTCGTCGATCGCGCGCCGGTCATCCGGTCGGCCAGCGCGCCCGTGGCAGAAATTCGTCCAACGCGCCAAACATGCCAGACTCGCGGGCTTGTTCTGAAGGAAATCCGCGCCGATCATGGCTCGCAAACTGAGAGTTCTGTTATTCGGCGCTACCGGCATGGTCGGCCAGGGCGTGTTGCGTGAATGCCTTCGTGACCCCGACGTGGAGCAAGTGCTCGCCGTGGGCCGCAGCCCGACCGGGCGGCAACACCCGCGGCTCGACGAATTGCTGGTATCCGACATGACCCGCTACAGCGCCGCCGAGGAAGAACGGCTGGCAGGTTTCAATGCCTGCTTCTGGTGTCTCGGCGCGTCGGCCATGGGAATGAGTGAAGCCGACTACACACGCGTCACCTTCGGTCTGACCATCGCAGCCGGGCAAGCGCTCGCGCGAATCGAGCCGCGGATGGCCTTTGTCTACGTATCGGGCGCCGGCACCGACAGCACCGAAAAAGGCAAGGTCATGTGGGCGCGCGTGAAGGGGCGCACCGAAAACATGCTTTTCCGCTTGCCGTTTCGCGCCAGTTTCATGTTCCGCCCCGCGGCGATCCGGCCACGTGGCGGCGAACGCTCGCGAACCGCGATCTACCGGATCGGCTACTTCCTGGCGCGGCCGTTTCTGGGGCTGGTGCAGCTCTGGAAGCCCGAACTGGTCACGACCACCGAAGAGGTCGGCAAGGCGATGCTCTTCGTGGCACGCAAGGGTTCGGCCAAACGCATTCTCGAGAACAAAGACATTCGCGCTGTCGCACGACGGGCGATGGAACGCGGTAGCGGCGAAGCGACGACGATTCGTTGAAGCGCCAACCCGACCTGCAAGCGGGGCAGCCACGCCGCGATCAGCGCTTTCAGCGCAGCGCAGGATGCCGACGCAGCAGCGCTTCAGGTGTCATCGCGGGAACGGGCGATTTTTTGAAATCCCGTTCGTTCCGGGTCACGATGATCTGAGCGCCGCAAGCGACGGCCGCCGCGACCTGGAGTGCGTCTTCGAAATCCGGGATCGGCCAATCGAGCGCCGCCAGCACGTCGACGCGCGTGGTCGCTGCAACCTCTGCCCAACCTACCAATCCGCGGATGAATTCGCGCGCCGCGGAGGCCGACTGTTGACGCTCGAGCAGATAAGAAAGGGTCGCAATCGAATGCCACGCGAGCCAGGCTTCGTGCGCGCGGCCACACTGTGCGATGACGCGAGCCGACGCCGGCGCACCGGGACGCTGGAACGGAATGTCCAGCAAGACATTGATGTCGAGCAAAAGTCGCACCGCGCAGGATGCCGTCAGCGCAGATGCTTGGCGCGCAGATGGGCCTCGCGCGGATCCTGCACATCCCGCACATCCCGCACATCCCGCACATCCCGCACTTCCGATGGCGATGTCAACCGACCGCGCCACTCTGCGACCCAGCGTTCGGCGGCGCCCGACTGCGCGTCCTGCGCAAGAAGCGACTGCTCGAGCGCCTCGCGAATCACCGCAGATTTGGAGACACGGCGCCGCTCGCTCGCATTTTGCAGCGCGGTGTGGAGGGCATCGGGGAGTTTCAAGGTCACCACATTCATGGCTGAGATGGTAATACCAACCGACCCACAAAGCAATACCGGATCGCGATGCATTGCACCGGTCACTCAACCGCTGAAAAGGAAGTTCATCACATCGCCATCCTTGACCACGTACTCCTTGCCCTCGGCGCGCATCTTGCCGGCGTCTTTGGCGCCCTGCTCGCCTTCAAAGCCGATGAAGTCGTCGAACGCGATGGTCTGCGCGCGGATGTAGCCCTTCTCGAAATCGGTGTGGATCACGCCAGCCGCGCGCGGGCCGGTGTCGCCGACATGAATGGTCCAGGCGCGCACTTCCTTCTCTCCCGCGGTGAAGTAAGTTTGCAGGCCCAACAGCTTGAACGCGGCGCGGATCAGGCGATTGAGGCCCGGTTCGCTTTGCCCGATTTCGGCCAGGAACATCGTGCGATCGTCGTCGTCCATCTCGGACAGTTCGGCTTCGATCTTGGCGCAGATCGCGACCACCGGCGCCTTCTGCTTGTCGGCGTAGTCGCGTAGCCGATCGAGGTAGGGATTGTTCTCGAACCCGTCTTCGGCGACGTTGGCGACGAACATCGCGGGCTTCGCGGTGATGAGGCTGAATTGCCGCACCAGTGGCGCATCTTCCTTTCCGAATTCGAGCGCCCGCACCGGCGTGTTCTCGTTGAGTGCAGCCTGAATTTCCTCGAGCAGTGCGACGAGTTTCGCGGCTTCCTTGTCGCCCGAGCGCGCGGTTTTGGTGTGGCGATGGATCGCCTTTTCGACCGTGGACAAGTCGGCCAGGCACAGTTCGGTCTGAATCACCTCGATGTCGGAGATCGGATCGACCTTGCCCGCGACGTGAATCACGTTGTCGTCGTCGAAACAGCGCACCACGTTGACCGTGGCATCGGTTTCGCGGATGTGGGCAAGAAACTGGTTGCCGAGCCCCTCGCCCTTGCTCGCGCCCGCGACCAGCCCCGCGATGTCGACGAATTCGACGATCGCCGGCACCACGCGCTCGGGTTTGACGATCGCCGCCAGTTGCGCGAGCCGCGCGTCGGGCACCTCGACCACGCCGACATTCGGCTCGATGGTGCAAAACGGATAGTTCTCGGCCGCGATGCCTGCCTTCGTCAACGCGTTGAACAGGGTGGATTTACCGACGTTGGGCAGGCCGACAATGCCGCATTTCAAACTCATGGAAGTCCTTGAAGATCAGACCGCGATTTTAGAGAGCGCCTGAAGCACGCCGACCGCCGGCTGCGCGCCGCGGGATTGCAGCTCGCCGCGGCTATGCGAAGCGAAGGTTGGCGCCCGCCGTTTGCCCCACCTGCAGCAAATGCCCGTCGCCCTGCCGCACGATCGCGTTCATGCCGAATGTGATCGCGCCGTCGACCCTCGGGTCGGCGCGATAGGCGCGCAAGGCATTGCCGACCGACGTGCCCTGTTCGGCGGTCAGCGGATCGACATCGGGAATCGGGCAGCGCGCGCAGGGCTTGACGGGCTGCAACTGCGCTTCGCCGTCGCTCGTTGCGATATGCAGCAGATCGATCCGGTCTTCGTCGTGCGCCTCGATGCCGGCGAGCACGATGTTCGGGCGAAAGCGCTCGATGCCGACCGCCGATCGACCTTGGGCCGCAAGCCGCTGGTTCAGCGCCGCGAGCGACGCTTCGCTTGTGATGAGCAGCGGAAAGCCGTCTGCGAATGCCACCGGCGCCTCGACGCCGCCGGTCCACTTCGGGCTCGCGAGTCGCCGCTGCGCCGGATGGAAACGCACCAGCCGTATGCGTTGCGGCCGGACGGGTTCCGAGAGAAAGTCACTGAACCACTGCGCAGCCAAATCGCCCATGTCGAAAGCGGCGACCTCGTCTTTCCAGACCTTGACCCGAACCGCGGCTTCGACCCGCTCGAGCGAGACATGTAACGCCAGCATGCCAGGCGCGCGCAGGATCATCTCGCTGTGTTTCAGCGTTGGGCGGATCAAGGCCATCGACGGCAATTGACGCTGCGAGACGAACTCGCCGGCCGCGTCGACCACCATGAATTCGCGGTCGAATTCGAGCCCGGTGTCGAACAACGGCGACGCGCGAAGCGATATGCCCGCGCACGATTTGATCGGGTAGACAAAAAGCTGCGCGATCTGCGCTTGCAAGTCGAACGGATGGCCTGTCATGCGTGTTCCAGTGGACTGAATGGCGATACTCGGAAAGGGGATTGTCCCGGATCGTCGAACCTATCCAATTTTAGATAAAAAGTAGCGGAAACGCCCACTGGACGTGCGCAAACAGCTATTTATTCGATAGCGTCCGGGGTACTTCAAAGCGCATGGACAACCCCGCTCCTACAATCGCGCGATGGCTTCACCAGACGTCTCCATTCGCGGCGCGGGCATCGTCGGTCGCACGCTCGCGCTGCTGCTCGCAGCCGAGAGGCTGCGGGTCGCTCTGGTGATGCCCAAAGGCGAGTCGGCGAAGGCTTCTGCAACCGGTTCCGAAGCGCCGAAGGCGCCGAACTACCCTGACGTGCGCGCGTACGCGCTCAATGCCGCATCGCGCGAGCTGCTCGAATCGGTGCGTGGCTGGCCCGGCGCAAAGCACGCAACGCCGGTTGCCGAGATGCAGGTTTTCGGCGACAACGGCGGCCGGGTCGACTTCGATGCAGCGCGCCACGATGCAACTGCGCTGGCCTGGATCGTCGATGTGCCGGCGCTCGAAAGGCAATTGGCCGACGCCGTGCGCTTTCATCCATTGATCGAGGAAGTTTCCGAGGCTCCTGCCGCCCCGCTCACCGTGGTGTGCGAAGGCCGCATGAGCGCGACGCGCGACGCGCTCGGTGTGAGCTATCAAGTCACGCCCTATGCGCAGCAGGCGATTGCAGCGCGGCTCGAAGCCAGCGAGCCGCACGACCGAACCGCGCGCCAGTGGTTCAGTGACCGCGGAGACGTGCTCGCGCTGTTGCCGCTCGGCGGCGAACCCGAAGCAGGCGACGAATCGCAGGCTGCCGGCGATCGGCAGCTCGGAAGCCATTCGCTGGCCCTGGTCTGGTCGGTCGACCAGTTCCGGGCACCCGAGCTGATGGCCCAAAGCCCCGAACTCTTTTGCGCTGCACTGCGCGAGGCCACCCACGATGCGCTAGGCGCATTCACGCTGGTCGGCGAGCGCGCCGCGTGGCCATTGCAGCGTGCGATCGCCGAGCGCTGGACCGGCCGCTTCTCCGATGGCCGCACCGATGGCCGCGCCTGGGCCTTGGCCGGCGACGCGGCGCATGTGGTGCATCCGCTCGCGGGCCAGGGACTCAACCTCGGGCTCGCCGACGCCTCGGCGCTGGCGCAGGTGATGAAAGAACGCGAGTATTGGCGCAGTTGCGGCGATGCGCGCCTGTTGCGCCGCTACGAGCGAAGCCGACGCGGCTCGGTGCTCGCGATGAGCTTCGCGACCGATGGGCTGCAGCAGCTTTTTTCGCAGCAGGGCGGGCCGCTGCCGCAACTGCGTAATCTGGGGATGCAGGGCTTCGATCGCACCCGCGTCATCAAGCATTGGGTCGCCCGGCAGGCCATGGGGCTTCAATGACGTCGGCGCCAAGTTGCCGGCAGTCATTTCGCGAACCATGCGAGCTTTGCACAATCACAACCACCATGAAAATTCCTCACATCGTGCTCGCGGCCTCGTCGGCCCTGTTGCTGCTTACAGCCCATGCGGGCGAAACCGAGATTCGCAAGAACCTCGCGGCTGCATTGCCGCAACTCGCGAAAATCGATGAAGTGAGGCAGTCGCCGATGCCCGGTTTATGGGAAGCGCGTGTGGGCAGCCAGGTTTTTTATACCGACGCCGACGGCAAATACCTGATTCAGGGCAACCTGCTCGATGTCAAGGGCAAGCGCAACCTCACCGAAGAGCGGGTCGAGAAATTGAGCGCGGTCGATTTCGACAAGCTGCCCACCGCGGACGCCTTCAAGATCGTGCGCGGCAACGGCCAGCGCCAGTTGGCGGTGTTCGAAGATCCGAACTGCGGCTATTGCAAGAAGTTCGAGCGCGACATGGCGAAGGTCGACAACGTCACGATCCATCTGTACCTCTATCCGGTACTCGGCGCTGACTCGATCAAGAAGGCCAAATACATCTGGTGTGCCGACGACAAGGGCAAGGTCTGGGAAGACTGGATGGTCAAAAGCACGCCGATCCCCGAGAAGACCTGCGACACCGCCGCGCTCGACCGCAATATCGAGTTCGGTCGCAAGCACAACATCACCGGCACGCCGACCTTGATCTTTGCCGATGGGGCGCGGGTGCCCGGTGCGATTCCGGTGGCCGAGGTCGAGAAGAAGTTCACCAGCATCAAGTGATGGCGCGCGAGTCGAAGTCGCGCGTGGCGGGTTTGGCTGCGGCGGTCGGCGAAACAGTGCCGAGGCAGCGTTCCGGCTTCGTAGAGCCCGCGCAACGCACGAAGCCGAAGCTTCACTATCGCGTCGTGTGCGCCGACCTTCATGCGCATCTCTTCTCTATCACGCTGACCATCGACGAACCGGCGGCGGGACAGCAGGTCGCCTTGCCGGTGTGGATTCCGGGCAGCTATCTGGTGCGCGAATTCTCGAAAAATCTGCAGGCGCTGCGTGCGTCGCAGGGCAAGAAGAACGTGCCTATCGCACAACTGGACAAGCACAGTTGGACCATCGACTGCAAACCCGGCAAGCCGCTGGTGCTGCGCTACGACATCTGCGCCTTCGACAATTCGGTGCGCACCGCATGGCTCGATCCGGATCGCGGTTTTTTCAACCCGACGAGCCTGTGCCTCGCCGTGGAAGGGCTCACCGATACGCCGCATGCGATCGAAGTCGTTGCTCCTGAATTAATAGCTGGCTGCGCACGCTGGCATTGCGCTACAGCGCTTTTTTGCTTGAAAGCAGACAAACACGGATTCGGCAGCTACCTCGCCGCCGACTACGACGAATTGGCCGACAGCCCGTTCGAGCTCGGTGCCTTTCAGAGCTTCGAATTCGACGCGCTCGGCGTTCCACATCGCTTCGTCGTTGCCGGCGCCGCAGCGTCGTTCGACGGCGAAAAACTCATCGCCGATACGAAGGCGATCTGCGAGACCGAGATGCGCTTCTGGCATGGCGCGAACATCGGTCTGAAGCACGAAAGCAAAGCGCCGCACGACCGTTATCTTTTTCTGCTGAACGCGGTCGACGATGGCTATGGCGGGCTCGAGCACCGCCATGCGACCGCGCTGATCTGCAACCGACGCGACCTTCCACGCAAGGGCGCAGCAAAGCAGCCCGAGGGCTACACCACGCTGCAGGGACTCATCAGCCACGAGTATTTCCACACCTGGAACGTCAAGCGGCTGCGGCCTTTTGAATTCACCCGCTACGACTATCAGCGCGAGAACTACACCGAGCTGCTCTGGTTGTTCGAAGGTTTCACGAGCTACTACGACGATTTGCTGTTGCGCCGCGCGGGCCGCATCGACGACGCCACCTATCTGAAGCTGCTCGGCAAGACGGCCAACGGCGTGCTTCAAGCGCCGGGACGGCTCGTGCAATCTGTCGCACAGGCGAGCTTCGACGCCTGGGTCAAGTACTACCGGCAAGACGCGCAAACGCCCAACAGCACGATCAGCTACTACACCAAGGGCGCGCTCGTGGCGCTGTGTTTCGACCTGACGCTGAGGAGCGAATGCGATGCTTCACTCGACGATGTGATGCGGCTTTTGTGGGAGCGAAGTGGCGGCGGGCCGATCACCGAAGCCGACTTCGCCGATGCGGTGCAGACCGTCGGCGGCCGATCGTTCGCACCTCAAATCGCCAGCTGGATCCATTCGACCGACGAACTGCCGCTCGAACAACTGCTGCTCGCGCATGGCGTCGCCGCGCTCGACGAACCTGCGCAACCGGCACAAGCGCTCGGACTGCGGGTCGATGAGAAAGATGGCCGCGTGCAGATCAAGGTCGTGCTGCGCGGCGGCGCGGCCGAGCGCGCGGGCTTTGCGGCGGGCGACGAATGGATCGGCATAGAGCTACCTGCGTCCCGCGATGGCAAGAACCGCAAAGGCAGCAAGGCGCGAGGTGCGGCGCCTGCCTGGCGACTCGCCAAACTCGAAGACCTCGCGCTCTACCTGGGGAATGAATGCGGCGGGGAAGCCCGCGCAACCGGTATCGTGGCCATCGTCGCGCGCGACAAGCGGCTGCTGCGGCTGCCGCTGGAAGTTCCACAGCGCGAAAAAACCTTGCGGCTGGTTGTCAAGGACGAGGCGCAGCTCGCACGCTGGCTGATGGGCTCCTGACATCCGGGTTTAATCGACGAATAAGCGCGTTCCGGCTCAGAACGAGCGCCCGATAACCGCGATCGCGAACACCGCCACACCGAGCGCCAGGTTCACGAGCACGCTTTTGCGAATGCCATCGAGCACCGCAGCAGCAGCAGGCCAGGCCCGCGCATCGACGTTGCGCTGAAGTCGCGGCCAGGCCGCGAAGCGGATGTGGCCATAGAGCGCCATCATCACGAGGCCCACCAGCAGCATCGCATGCACGCTCCAGTGCACCCGCGCGAAGCCGCCTGCAATCGCGATCATCGAGAAGCCGGTCGCGAGCAACAGCACGATCGCCATCGCTACCCAGGCGAAGAAGCGGCGCAACGCGAGCGCGAGCATCGGCAGCCGTTGCGGCGGTTCGAGCGTTGCCGCCGCCGCGGGCCGCACCGCGAAGTGCATCGTCGCCATGCCGCCGACCCAGAACGCGGCGGACAACAGATGGATGAACAGCAGGACGGCGTAGAAATTCAGCAGGGTCATCGAGAGGTCCGGGAAGTAGATGTAGATGCGACGGGTTGCGAGATACGGGTTGCGAGATGTGGGTTGCGAGATGTGGGTTGCGATTGGCCAGTGTCGCACTGCGCACCGGACCGGCCCTCGCTATAGTCAATCGCACTCGTGAATCGCGCTCGTGAATTGAATTCGTGCATCGCATTCACGAGTCGCGCCCCAATTCATCCCACGGAGACATCCATGCCCTATCAAAACATCGAAGTGCGCACCGAAGCCGACAAGGTCGGCATCGTGACGCTCAACCGGCCCAAGGCGCTCAATGCGCTCAACGACGCGCTGATGACAGAGCTCGGCGACGCGCTCAAGGCCTTCGACGCCGACGAGTCGATCGGCTGCATGATCGTTACCGGCAGCGAGCGCGCTTTCGCAGCCGGCGCCGACATCGGCGCGATGGCCGGCTACAGCTTCGTCGATGTCTACAAAGGCGACTACATCACGCGCAACTGGGAGGCGATCAAATCGGTGCGCAAGCCCGTGATCGCGGCCGTCTCGGGCTTCGCGCTCGGCGGCGGCTGCGAGCTCGCGATGATGTGCGACTTCATCATCGCGGCCGACAACGCGAAGTTCGGCCAACCCGAGATCAAGCTCGGCGTGATTCCCGGCGCCGGCGGCACCCAGCGCTTGCCGCGCGCGGTCGGCAAGGCCAAGGCGATGGACATGGCGCTCACCGCCCGCATGATGGACGCGCAAGAGGCCGAACGCGCCGGCCTGGTCAGCCGCGTCGTGCCATACGACAAGTTGATGGACGAGACGCTCGCCGCCGCGATCACGATCGCCGGCTTCTCGCAGATCGCAGTGATGGCGGCCAAGGAATCGGTCAACCGCGCTTTCGAAAGTAGCCTGGCCGATGGCGTGATGTTCGAGCGCCGGCTGTTCCATGCGCTCTTTGCGACCGCGGATCAGAAGGAGGGCATGGAGGCCTTCGTCACCAAGCGGCCGCCGGCGTTTGCGCACCGTTGACTGGCTCGAAAACCGGCCAGCGCAACCGGTTTCGGCGTCCGATGAACCTCCGGCGGCAATCGCAGTAAATTCAAGAGAAAAGTGGCTAAAACGCTTACTGGACGTGCGCAGACAGCTACTATATTTATAGCAATTTAGCCTGCTCGCCTGCGCTGCTGTGCTGAACCAACGCGGCTACCGCGACAGCGCGTCGTCCAATGCGCTTCGCAACGTGCCGAGCGCGCCGGCACTTGGTTCACCGGTCGTGCCACTGCCGCTGCCTTCGCGCCAGCGCACCTTGTCACCCGCAATCTCGATCGACGCAAGCCGCTCGCCTTTGGCGTTTTCGAGCACCACGCGGTATTCGACCGGCGCACGCAACTGCTGCGGATTGACCGCCGAGATCGCGGCTGAACCGAGCAGCGGCGCCAATCGGCCGGCGTTGGCGCGGCCGACGTTGCGGCTCGCGCCGTCGGTTCGCACGATGGTCGCGCGGCGCCATTCGGCCAGCGCCGAAAAGCTCGGCAGGCCGACCGGTTTGTTCGGATCGAAGGCTGCGGCCGGTGGCGTTGGTGCGGCGCGGCGGGAGCGCCGATCCGCGCCTTTGCTGGAAGCGGCACCTGAAGCCGAGGCCGGTGGCGCCGGTGCGGCAATCGTGCCGGCTGCGTTGGGCGACGCCGAATCGGCAGCCGATGGATCGGCTGTCGACGGTTTGGCTGCGCGCACCGCACGCTCGGCCTGCGGTACCGAGGGCAACGGCGTCAAACGCGGTCGTTTCGCTGCGACCGGTGGATTTTCGGATTCGGTCGGCGGCGCCGTGTCGCGCGCAAGGTCGGGCGGCGTCGGCGAATCGAGCTTGAGAACCGACTTGGGGGCTTCGGACGACCCAGCGCGAGAAGCGGGCGCCACGGGTGCTGCAGGCGAAGAAGGTGAAGAAGGCGACG
This sequence comes from Variovorax sp., assembly GCA_965218415.1. Lineage (GTDB taxonomy): Bacteria > Pseudomonadota > Gammaproteobacteria > Burkholderiales > Burkholderiaceae_C > Variovorax. The sequence goes on along the minus strand of CBDCKT010000003.1, from coordinate 696,337 downwards.
AAGGCGATGTCACTCCCTTAGGCGCGGCCGGCTTCGTGACGGGTGCGGGTGCGGGTGCGGGTGCCGGCGTCGTTGCCGGAAGCGATTGCGCCGAATTCCCGGCAGGTTCTTTCGCACCGCGAGCGCGGGCCGCTGATTCCGCGCCGCCTGCGTTGTAATCGCCCGGCCGAGGCGGCGTGGTCGATTCGGACTTGCCAACGGAATTCGCACCCGACTCGAGCGAAGAATCTGCCGATCCGCCCGGCGATGCAGCCGAAGGCGCAGCGGGAGCGGCGGTCGGATCGGGCGCCGCAGCCGGCCGGCTGGCCTGCAGCGTCGGCGCCGACTCGCTATCGAGCCGCGCGTCAGGCACTTCCTGGCCATGCCACAACAAGCCGATGCCACCGGCCAGCAAGACGGTCGCGAACGCGGTGTTCCAGGGCATGCGCCAGCCACCGTTCTCGCCGCGGCCCTGGCCCGTGATGCGGCGCCACCAATAGTGCCAGGCTGAATCGTCCAGATAGATCGCCGCATCCGGCGATGGCGCGACCGCCTTGTGCGCTGCCTGATGGATCGCGCTACGGGTTGCGGCGCGCGGCATGTCTTCGCGGTCGGGCGTATGGGCCAGCGCGAGGCGCAGCAATGCATCGTCGCGCTCGCCGAACCGGTCGTCGCCGGCAGGTAGTGCGGGCGGCACAGGCGTCGCGGGCGGAACGGGCGGCCGGGCCGGTGGCCAACGGCGCTGGATCATGCCGGCTCCCGCATCGAATCCATATAGCCGCCCATGCAACCGCGCAATTTTTTGAGCGCATAGCGCAGGCGGCTGCGCGCGGTTTCGAAACCGACCTTCAGCATCGCCGCCACCGCTTCGACCGTGAAGCCGTCTTCGTGATGCAGCAAAAACGCCGCGCGCTGATGCACCGGCAGCTCGTCCAGACACGCCAGCATGCGGCGACCGGCGGCGCGCCAGTAAGCCGCGTCTTCGGCCGACGCCGACTCGGGCAGCGCCGCGCCATCGGCCGCATGCGCCAATGCGCGTTCGAGTGCGGGCGTGCTGCTGTCGTCTTCTTCGACTGCCGCGTCCATCGACCATTCGCGGCCGTTCACGCGCAGCCGGTCGATCGACAGGTTGTGCGCAATGGTGAAGGCCCAGGTGCGCCAGGTCGCTCCCTGCGGCAGAAACGAATCGCGCGCGTCGACGATCCGCAGCCAGGTGTCCTGAAAAACTTCATCGACCTGCATCGCGAGCGCGCCGCCGAGCAGGCGCCGCACGAAGCGGAACAGCGCGCCTTCGTGGCGACCGTAGAGCACGTTGAAGGCGACCACATCGCCGTTGGCATAAGCCGCCATCAATTCATCGTCGGACATGGTGCCGTGCTCCATCGCCACATGCGCGGCGACCAGATCGGCGGGATCGTGCCCGGCGACCGGCAGATCTGGCTTGAGAGAAGCGGATTGGGCCATCGGAGCCATTGAAACCTTCACGGACATGGACGGATTTTGACCTCAGCTGATACGCGCGAGGCAAGCGTTCGGGGTCGAGCCAGATCGAAAAAAAGGCCGACCCTGGGCTCGCACTCACCGGATCGAGGACAGCGATTCGCACCTGTCGAATCCGCTCGATGTGCCGCTTGAACGCGCTTCGGAAAACACTGGCTGGCTATAATCGTCGGCTCGGCTCTTTAGCTCAGTTGGTTAGAGCGATGGAATCATAATCCACAGGTCCGCGGTTCGAGTCCGTGAAGAGCCACCAGTCACAGCGCCACGAAAAGAAAAAGCCCGCTATCCGAACGATAGCGGGCTTTTGTTATTCGGGCTGCCCCTTTGGGGCTTCAATCGTCGAAAGCGTGGCTCAAGTGCGGTCCGCCGGCAAGCTGCCTTTCGGCGGGATTTTGGTGGCGGCGGAAGTCGGGTCGGGCTGCATCGGCGGCACGCGCGACTCGTCGATTTCATCATCGATCGCCTTTTCGACATGCTCGTCAGGCGCGGTGTTCGTGGGTCCTGTCTTGTTTTGCGGTTTTTCTTCGGTGGGCATGCAAGGGCTTTCAGTTGTGGCCGGTGTGCGAAGTCTAGAACCGGCGGCCGCGCATCGCCATGATCGGATGTAGCCTGGGCCAGCGCTGCGACGTCGATCGATCCGGCATGTTTGCGTAGGACACGCGGCCGTCGATAGCGTCCCGACAAATTCAGCGCGCGAACAAATCCGCGTCACGCGAGGGCGGCGCGACACCGAGATGCCGGTACGCCGCCAATGTCGCGATGCGCCCGCGCGGCGTGCGTTGCAGGTAACCCTGCTGAATCAGATATGGCTCGATCACGTCCTCGATCGTGCCGGATTCTTCGCCGATGCTGGCCGCGACGTTGTCGAGCCCGACCGGGCCACCGTCGAAGCGATGGATCACGCACTCGAGCAATTTTCGGTCCATGAGGTCGAAGCCTTGCGGGTCAACATCGAGCATCGCGAGCGCCGCATGCGCGATCGCTTCGGTGATGCGGCCGTCGGCCTTGACTTCGGCATAGTCGCGCACCCGGCGCAAGAGACGGTTCGCAATTCGCGGCGTGCCGCGCGAACGGCGCGCGATCTCGAAACCGCCGGCCGCATCCATCGCCACCTTGAGCAGGCCCGCACTGCGCGTGACGATCCGCGCCAGCTCCTCGGCTGAGTAGAACTCGAGCCGCGCGACGATGCCGAAACGATCGCGCAATGGATTGGTCAGCATGCCCGCGCGCGTGGTCGCGCCGACCAGGGTGAAGGGCTGCACCTCGAGCTTGATGCTGCGCGCCGCGGGGCCTTCGCCGATCATGATGTCGATCTGGTAGTCCTCGAGCGCGGGATAGAGAATTTCTTCGACCACCGGCGAGAGCCGATGAATCTCGTCGATGAAAAGCACATCGTTGCGCTCCAGATTCGTGAGCAGCGCGGCCAGGTCCTTGGGCTTTTCTAGCACCGGCCCCGAGGTCTGGCGCAGGTTCACGCCGAGCTCGTGCGCAATGATGTGCGAGAGCGTGGTCTTGCCGAGGCCCGGCGGCCCGAACAGCAATACATGGTCTAGCGCCTCGCCGCGTTTCTTCGCCGCGCCGATAAAAATTTCGAGCTGCTCGCGCACCTTGGCTTGGCCGACATATTCGTCGAGCAGCTTCGGGCGCAACGCGCGCTCGATCGCCTCTTCGTTCGGCGACGCGGGTGCGGCCGATACCACGCGCTGCGGCGCGGGGGCGAAATCGTCGGTCTGGATGGTCATGTGCAAATCGGTTGCTGCGGAGTTTATGCCGCTGATTCAGCGAGTCGATACCGCGCGGCGCAAAAAGCGATACCGGCGCGAATAGACCCGAGGCTGCGCGGTCGCAATGGACAGAATCCGCGTCGAACAACGAAGAAGTCGCCCGTCACGTGTCGATCTACCAACTCAAACCGCGCTTTCAATCGCTGCTCCGGCCGCTGGTTTCGCGACTCTGCGCGATCGGCGTGACCGCCAATCAGGTCACGCTCGCGGCCTGCGCGATGTCGGTCGCGCTCGGGCTCTGGCTCTGGTTCGCGAAACCGCCGGCCGCGGCTTTCGCGCTCGTACCGCTCTGGATGTTTTTGCGCATGGCGTTCAACGCGGTCGACGGGATGCTCGCGCGCGAGCACGGCCAGAAGAGCGCGCTCGGCGCGTTGCTCAACGAACTGACCGATGTGCTGTCCGATGCCGCGCTCTATTTGCCGTTCGCCGCGATCGCGCCTGTCGACGGCTTCTGGATCGGCGCGGTGATCGTGCTCGCCGGTCTGTCCGAATTCGCGGGCGCGCTCGGGCCGACGATCGGTGCCGCGCGCCGCTACGACGGGCCGCTCGGCAAGAGCGACCGCGCCTTCGTGTTCGGCGCACTCGGACTCTGGATTGCATTGGGCACCGCACTGCCCGAATGGAGCTTCTGGCTGATGCCGGCAGTGGCCGCGGGCGTCTTCTGGACCATCGTGAACCGCATCGTCGGTGCATTGCGCGAGACTCGTCACATTTATAAGAAAAGTGTCTGAAACGCCCACAGCACAAGCGCAGACAGCTATTTATTCAATAGCAATCGACAGAACCTGAAAGCATTGGACTCCACCATGAACACGCCCCGCACCGCCACCGAAATGCACTTCGCCACCCACGATGGCGAACAACTCTTCTATCGGCACTGGCCGGCCACGGGCGACGTCCGGCGCGGCGCTGTGGTGATGTTCCATCGCGGCCACGAGCACGGTGCGCGGATGGCGCATCTGGTCGACGAACTCGCTTTGCCCGACTTCGACTTCTTCGCCTGGGATGCGCGCGGTCACGGCCGTTCGCCAGGCCAGCGCGGCTACAGCCCGAGCTTCGGCACGTCCGTGCGCGATGTGCAAACGTTTATTCGCCACATCGGCACCGAACACGGTGTGCCCGAGCAAGACATTCATGTGGTCGCGCAGAGCGTCGGCGCGGTGCTGATCGCGACCTGGGCGCACGACTACGCGCCGAAGGTGCGTGGCCTCACGCTCGCCTCGCCGGCGTTCAAGGTCAAGCTCTATGTGCCGTTCGCGCGCGCCGGGCTCGGACTGATGCACAAGTTGCGCGGCCTCTTTTTCGTCAACAGCTATGTGAAGGCGAAATTTCTGACGCACGATGCCGAGCGCATCGCGAGCTTCGAAGCCGATCCGCTGATCTCGCGACCGATTGCCGTGAACATCCTGCTCGACCTGTACAACGCCGCGGACCGCGTTGTCGCCGATGCGGCGGCGATCACCGTGCCGACGCAACTGCTGATCTCCGGCGCCGACTGGGTCGTGCACCACAAGCCGCAGCACCAGTTCTTCGAGCGGCTCGGCAGTGCCGTCAAATCCAAGCTCGAGCTGCCGGGCTTCTTTCACGACACGCTCGGCGAGCGAGACCGCGCACCAGCCGTCGCGGCAGTCCGTGAGTTCATCCTGCAGGGCTTCGACAGTCCGCAAGCGCCGGTCGACCTGCGGTCCGCGCACGTGAGCGGATTCACCGCCGACGAATCACGATCGCTCGCCGAGCCGCTGTCGGCGCTGTCACCGCGCGGCGCCTACTGGGCCGCAACGCGCGCCGGTTTGCAGCTCGGCGGCAAGCTGTCGCATGGCATCGCGCTCGGCCATGCGACCGGTTTCGATTCGGGCAGCACGCTCGACTATGTCTATCGCAATGCGCCAGCCGGCGCACCGCTCGTCGGCCAGGCCATCGACAAGACCTATCTCCAATCGATCGGTTGGCGCGGCATTCGGCAACGCAAGATCCATGTCGAGGAAATGCTGCGCATTGCGATGGAGCGGCTCGCCGAAGCGCATCGCGACGTGCGGCTGATGGACATTGCCGCGGGCCACGGCCGCTATGTGCTCGACGCGGTGCTGGCAAGCCCTGTCAAGGCGGCGTCGATTCTGCTGCGCGACTACAGCGACATCAACGTGCGCGATGGCCGCGCGTTGATCGCCGAAAAAGGTCTCGAACATTGCGCGCGTTTCGAGCAAGCCGATGCTTTCGATCGCATGAGCCTCGCGAGCGTGCGGCCGCGCCCGACCCTCGCGGTGGTGTCGGGTCTGTACGAACTCTTCCCCGACAACGAAATGGTCGCGCGCTCGCTCGCGGGCGTCGGCGATGCGGTCGAAGACGGCGGCTATCTGGTCTACACCGGCCAGCCCTGGCATCCGCAGCTCGAAATGATCGCGCGCGCGCTCACGAGCCATCGCCAGGGCAAGGCGTGGGTGATGCGGCGCCGAACGCAGGCCGAGATGGACCAGCTCGTCGAAGACGCGGGCTTTCGCAAGATCGACCAGCGGATCGACGAATGGGGCATCTTCAGCGTGTCGCTCGCAGTGCGCTCGGGCCGCTGATCGAGCCCATGCAAGGCCGCATCGTGCACCGGCCGTTAAAGCCGTGGAAACCCTGGAAGCGCGCAGCCGCCTGGCTGGCGCTGCTCGGCCCGCTGTTCTATGCGACTTATGGCTTTGCAAATTGGTGGGCGACCACGCGCGCGCATGTGCCTTCGCTCGCGTTCGCGTGGGAAGAGCGCATCCCGTTCTGGCCGTGGATGATCTTTCCGTACTGGTCGATCAATGTGTTCTATGCGCTGTCGCTGTTTTTCGCGCGGACGCCGCACCTCGTCGACCGGCATGCGGCGCGGCTCGCGACCGCAACCCTGGTTGCCGTCGCCTGCTTTTTGCTCTGGCCGCTGCATTTCAGCTTCGGCCGGCCGGCGGTCGACGGTGCGCCGGCGTTGCTGTTCAACGCATTGCGCAGCTTCGACCAGCCGTTCAACCAGGCACCGTCGCTGCATATCGCGCTGGCGGTGATTTTGTGGGACTGGTACCGGCGCCTGCTGCGGGCGCGCTGGAGCCGCGGGCTGCTGCACATCTGGAGCTTCGCGATCTGCGCTTCGGTGCTCACCACCTGGCAGCATCACTTCATCGATATTCCCACCGGCGCTTTGCTCGGGCTGGTTTGTGTCTGGCTCTGGCCACTCGAGCGTGTCGCGTCGCTGCCGGCAGGCTGGCGACTCGCGCGCGATCCGATACGCTGGAAGCTTGCAGCGTGCTACGCGGCCGGAGCGCTGGCGTTGCTCTGGATTGCAGTCGCCTTTTCCTTGACTCCCGCAGCGAAGCTCGGCGGCGTCTGGCTCTGGCTGGCCTGGCCGGCCGCATCGCTGACTCTCGTGGCACTCAACTACCTCGGATTCGGCGCGCGCGGATTCCAGCTCGATCGACAGGGCCGCATGCGCTGGGCGGCGCGCTGGCTCTTCGCGCCGTATCGGGCCGGCGCGGCGCTCAATGCGTGGGCCTGGACGCGGCGCCTGCCCGCGTCGGTCGAAGTCGCCGCGGGATTGCGCCTCGGCCGTGTGCCGATGCACGCCGAATGGAACCAGGCCGGCCGGCCGTGGGTGGTGAGCCTGTGCGCCGAGCTGCAATTGCCGCGACTGCCGAACGCGCGTTGCGTGCCGATGCTCGACCTGGTCGTGCCATCGAAGGTGAGCCTGCGGCGCACGGTAGCAGTGATCCAGGGATTGCGAGCGGCCGATCGCGCGGTATGGGTTTGCTGCGCGCTCGGCTTCTCGCGCAGCGCGGCGGGTGTGATCGGCTGGCTGGTACACCAGGACCTGACCATAGATATCGGCGCGGCAGATCCGCTCGCCCATGCCGAAGCGATGGTGCGACGTGCGAGGCCGCAGATCGTATTGCGCAAACCGTGGCGCATCGCGCTGCAACGCGTTGCAGCCAACGAGTCGCGTGAGGAAGTGCGGCCATGACCCCCACGGACCGCGCGTTGTGCGCCGCCACGGCAAGCCTGCTGCGAAGCGCCGGCGTGCTCGCCGCATTTGGACTGCTGCTGACCGGCATCTCGCTGGCGATGCTGGCGCTGAAAGCCGCGGCTTTTTCACCGATCGCTCTCGTCGCCGGCGGCGCGGTCGCTGCGATCGGCCTCGCGGAGCGCTATTTCTATCTGCGTGTCCGGGTCGACGTCGGTCTTTTCAGCGCTCTGGCCGATGCAGCGATCGGCTCGCTGGCCGACATCGACGATGCCCTGCAGCAGCTGGCGATGCTCGGTTTGCGCGCGTCGCGCGGTGGCGTTCGGCCGTTGCAAGACCGCGTGGCCGGCGCGATGCGACTGGTCCGTCGCCATCGCATCGCCGTGACCGCGCAGTGCGCGATGATGCTGCTCGCGCTGATCTTGATCCAACAGAGGCCATGAGCCCGACCATGAAAACAAGAAAGAACACCCGATGAACGCCGCATTGTTTCGCGCCGAAAGCCGCAAGTTCGCGGCGATCGCGGCAGCCTGGCTGATCGTCGGCATCGCCCGGTTGCTCACCGGCGTGCGCGCGATCTGGAGCGGCACCCAGCCGAAGGCCGAGCAAACCCTCTACTTCGCCAACCACACGAGCCATGGCGACTTCGTGTTGCTCTGGGCGACCTTGCCGGCCGACCTGCGCGCGCTCACGCGGCCGGTCGCGGGGCAGGACTACTGGCTCGCTTCGAAGCTGCGGCAATTTATCGGCGAAGAGGTGTTCAACGCGTTGATGATCCGGCGCGACGGCGGCTCTGCTGCAGCTGCCGCTGGCGCTTCATCCAGCAGCGGCGCGAGAACAGGCGCCGTAACGGAAACCGGTGCCGATGCGCCCACCCCGAGCAATCCGGTCGGGCAAATGGCCGAAGCATTGAAGGCGGGCGACTCGCTGATCATGTTTCCCGAAGGCACGCGCAACACGGGTGACGACATCCTTCTGCCGCTCAAGAGCGGGCTCTTCCACCTCGCCTGCGCCTGCCCCGATGTGCGACTGGTGCCGGTGTGGATTGAAAACCTGAAGCGCGTGTTGCCCAAGGGCTCGCTGGTGCCGATTCCGCTCGCGTGCAGCGTGCGCTACGGCGCGCCGATCGTGCTCGGCGCGGGCGAGGACAAGAACGCGTTCATCGCCCGCGCACGCGCCGCGATGCTCGACCTGCGACCCGATTACGACAAGCCGGCCGCTGATACCAATGTACGTGCCGCTCCCCAGCCCGATCCTCATGCAACCCACTGAATCGAATCACACCACGCTGCTTTTGTTCGGCGGCGTGGCAGCGGTGCTGATCGTCGCGTCGGCGATCGGCGCGCTGCTCAAGCAGCGCATGGCGCATGGCCAACCGCATTCGGTCATCGACAACCTGAACACCCGCGTCAATGCCTGGTGGGTGATGGTCGCGGTGATCGGCCTCGCCTTCGCATTCGGCAAGGGCGGTGTGATCGTGCTGTTCTATTTGCTCTCGTTCTACGCGCTGCGCGAGTTCATCAGCCTCGCTTACACCCGCCGCGGCGACCACAATGCGATCGCGCTCGCATTTTTCGTCGCGCTGCCGATGCAGTATTTTCTGGTCTGGATCGGCTGGTACGGACTGTGGTCGATCTTCATTCCGGTCTATGCGTTTTTGCTGCTGCCGATCCTGGCCGCGATCGGCGGCGACACCCAGCGCTTTCTCGAACGCACGACGAAAATTCAGTGGGGTCTCATGGTTTGCGTGTTCTGCATCAGCCATGTGCCGGCCCTGCTGGGCCTGCAGATACCGGGCTTCGAAGACCGCAATCTGCTGTTGATCGCGTTCCTCGTGATCGTGGTGCAGTTCAGCGACGTGTTGCAGTACGTTTGGGGCAAGTTGCTCGGCAAGCACAAGGTCGCGCCCGAGCTTTCGCCGTCGAAAACCTGGGAAGGTTTGATCGGCGGCGTCGCGAGCGCCACCGCGCTTGGCGCGGCGCTCTGGTGGATCACGCCGTTCACGCCCTGGCAGGCCGCGCTGCTCGCGCTCACCATCTGCCTCATGGGATTCTTCGGCGGCCTCGTGATGTCTGCCATCAAGCGCGACCGCGGCGTAAAGGACTGGGGCAGCATGATCGAAGGCCATGGCGGCATGCTGGACCGGCTCGACTCGGTGATCTTCGCGGCGCCGATTTATTTTCACGCACTCCGGTTCTGGTGGGTGCCCTGAGTCGGTTGCGCACACCGATTCAAAGTCAGCGCGCAGCCCAAGCCGTCTTCCCGGACGCCTTCCCGGGAGTCTTCCCGGCCTTGAACGGTGCCTGACGCAGATCGGTGAGCGGCGTTTCGGCCATCGTCTTCATGTCGCTGCCGACGAAGAATTGCGGCTCCGAAGGCGGCGACAGGCGCATTTCGGTTTCGCGCCGGCCGACTTCCTGCCTGGCATGGGCCATCAACTGCGCGAGCGACAGCGATGCGTCGAACGGCCGGTCGAACAGCGCATCGGAGAAATAAGTGCCCCGGCTTTCGAAACTGCAGCCGAACGACACTCGGTTCGCCGCCGCAGCCATGAAGATGACGCGATCGGGCCTTTGCAGCGCCGGCAACAGCGACCCGGAATGGCAGGCCGACAACACCAGCACCGTCGGCTTGCCCGCGAGCGGCGCAAGCCATTGGCGCAACTCCGCCGAAGACACGGGTGCGTCGAACTTGCCGCCGATATTGAGTTCGAGCCAGTCGACCGCACCGTGGGTCGAAAAAAGCACGATGAACTTGTCTTGCGCGCGGGCGGCCTTGCCCAGGCGCGCCAGCACTTCGCGGATGTTGCTGCGATTCGCCAGCGGATATGCACTGGCAGCGCCCGGCGCCGGGTCTGCCAGCTCGACCACCACCGCATCGGGATCGATCTGCCGCGCGAAACGCGCGCCGGCGTCGATGTCGCTCGCGAAAGCCTTCGACCGCGAACTCATCGCGAAGCCGGCGTAGATGACCCGGGGCTGCGCCGACGAATCCGCGGGGAGCAGCCGCTCGGCAAGCGCCAATTGCCGCTGCAACGGCTTGTCTTTGCTCGCCTCGGACTGGATCGGGCTCGCACAGCCTGCAATCAGCAGTGCCAGCGTGCAAACGATGCTTTTGATTTCCATTCGCATGATCAATCCCGGTCGATGATTTGCCGCGAGCCTAACGTCACTTCGCCAGCGCCCGCAGCGCCAGCCGAATGCCCTCGCTCACGCCCACGTCTTGCGGCAGCGCCCTCATCGAGGCAGCCGCTTCGCGGTCGCTGTAGCCGAGCGCGACCAGCGCCTGCAGGATGTCGCCCTCGGCATCGCTCACGGGATGGGCGGGCAGCGCGATGCCGGCGCCGAGCTTGCCCTTCAGTTCGAGCAGCAGGCGCTCGGCGGTCTTCTTGCCGACCCCCGGAATTTTCACGAGCCGGGCCGCATCCTGCCGGGTCACGACCTGCGCCAGTTCGGCCACCGACAGGCCCGACAGCACCCCGAGCGCCATCCGCGGCCCGACCCCTGAAATCTTGATGAGCTGGCGGAACGCGACCCGCTCGGCTGCCGTGCCGAAGCCGTAGAGAATCTGCGCGTCTTCACGCACCACGAAGTGCGTGAGCAGCGACACCTTTTCGCCGTTCGCCGGCAAGTTGTAGAAAGTGCTCATCGGCACATCGACTTCGTAGCCGACGCCATGGCAATCGATGACCACCTGCGGCGGATTGCGTTCGGCGAGGGTGCCGCTCAGTTTGCCGATCATGAATGCACTTGCCTCCGAAATGCGCTGCAGCGCGGTTTCGCAATTTTCAGGCACGATCGTTTGCTATGAATTTAATAGCTGCATGCGCTCACCCAGCCTGTGCTGCAGCCTTCTTTGTCTTGAATCATTGGAATATCGCATCGACGATTCGTGCGGCAGGTCATCGAGGACCGATTCGGCCGCCGTCCGCCTGGGGCATCGGCCGCGCGAGCAGAATTCGGCGCGGATCCGACCCGTCGAGATAAAGCCGATACCGCATTCCGGGTTGCAGATCCGCCTCGATTCCCGTGCCGGTTCGAAGCGGGCAAACAGCGGTCGCGCCTCGAAGATGCGGCATCGATCTCTCGAAATGCACCTCGATCGTCGCCGCTTGCAGACGGCCGCGTTCGACCGACTCGATCTGCAGCGCATATCGATGGTCGCTGCCTCTGAAGGTGGCGGCGAGTCGCTGCGCCGAGACCACCTTCGCGACCACGACGGATGCCGCTTCGCGTTCGCTTTGCTCCAGCGGGATGCGCTGCACAGTGCAGGCCGGCGACGGAACCGCTGCGCAGACGGCAAGAATCGCTGCGAACCAGCGCGGAAGTTTTTGTATCACCATGAGCGGACTCTTCATCGACCCAGAGCGTTCCAAACCAAAACTTCATTCGAAGTTCACTCGCAGCGGATCGGGCCTGCGAGTTTCCGTCTGCTTTTGCCCGTGACCGGCGCCGGCGGAAACGAAAAAGGGAATGGTTTCGCGCTCCCTTTTCGATCGGCTGCCGCCGGTTACGGCAGCTCGACAGTCTGCGATCGCGGCGGCTTTACTTGTCAGGGCGACGACCACGCCTGGTAAGCAGGGCCTTCGTAGTGGAACGCGGGCAAACGTGCGATCACATCGTCGCGTTCCACCGTGCCCAGGGTGTAGAAATGCGCGCCGGTGGTCGAGTTGTAGAAGCGATACATCGGGATCGATCCGTTGAGCGGACCGACCGATCCCTCCCAGGCCGGGCCTTCGTAGCTGAAATCCGGCAGCCGTGCACGCACGTCGTCGCGCTCGGCAGTGCCCACCGTGTAGAAATGGGACCCCGAGCGACCGTTGTAGAAGCGGTAGACGGGACTGCTGCCGGCGGTGGCGGATGGATAGGCATAGAACGCGACCCCTTCGTAATTGAACCTCGGCAGCGTGCGGATCACCGTGTCGCGCTCATTGACGCTGCTGGTCCAGAAGTGCGCGCCGGTCTGCGTGTTGTAGAAGCGAAAGACCGGGACGCGAGTCCATTCGCCGGCCGAGAGCCACTGGTAGACCGCATCGCGATAGGCCTTGTCGAAACGGCCGTAGATGTCCGGCGAGTTGGGCGCCGAACAGCTGGAAGAGCCGCCGAGCAATTGGCCGACCAGATATCGGTTGCCGTTGATCGTCACGAAAAGGCCCGAACCGCTGCTGCCGCCTTCGGTAATGCCCTGACTCCACCGGGTTTGCAGGAAATTGGCCTGGTCGACCGTGGACGAGGCGCAGAGAAAGGTGCTGGACGAAGCGGTCGTGCAGCTCAAAAAGGCAGAGATCGCTCCTTTGCTGTACTTCTGGAAGTCGCCGTTGGGACTGTGAATGCCCAACACGTCCGAACTCATGGAAACCGGGTCCGCATTCCATCCGGAATAGACGGCGCCGACCGGAGGCGCGTTGTTCAGACGCATGAACGAGGTATCGGTCGTCGCGCTCGCGAACAGCAACGTAGCGCCGCCTGTCAACCTGCGCGTCTCCGGACTCACGAATCCGCTGTTGCAGTTGGTCGATCGGTAGAACCAGTCGGTGCTGAGAGACGATGCGACGCTTTGGCTCGAGATGCAGTGGTTGGCGCTCAGAAAGTAGGGAATGCCGTCGGACTTCTTGTCGTTGACCAACGTGCCGGTGCACAAGTAGGAAAGGCCGCGATCGACAAAAATCATCCGCGCGACAGAACGGCTTTCGTTGTCGAGCGTCGGATCGCAGGGCTCGTCCAGATTGCAACTGCCCGAAGACGCCCTGACCTGCAGAACTTCTTTCCCCAGCGCCGTGAAAATGTGCGACACCCGCGGCACCGAGATCTCCACACCAGCGCGATCGGCGCCCGGCGGCAGTTCGATCTCCATCGTGGCTTCTTCACCGCCCAGATCGGGCGACCACCAGGTGCGCGCTTCGTCCACCGGATCGCCAGCATCCAGATTGCGTTGAATCGTTGCCAGGATTTCCTGCGCCGGAATCTGTTGCGCTTCGGTGCTGGAAGCGCTGCTGTAGAAGCGAAGGCGCGAACCCATCGGCAGACTGCCGACGCGGACGCCCAGCCGAAGGCCCATGGCGCCGGCCGAGCGGATGCGGATTGCGGCGACGCTGTCGCCGCGGCCTGTGAAGCTCCACTGCAGTCGCTGCGAAACGACCGCCGAATCGGCCGCAGGCGGCACCTCGCGGGCCGATCCGATTTTCGTCGGCATTGACGAGAGTCCTGCGGCGGATTGGGGTTCGGACTTTTGCAGGACCTCGGGCAGCGTGCCCAAATCTATGGAAAATGGTGTCGGTCCCGCGAACGCATCGCGCTTCATCAAGGGCGAAACATCCTTGACCATGGCCTCGGTGCGCACCATTTCGCGGACCATCGGCACCGGCGCCTCGGAACCGGACGACGAGGACGCTGCGGCGCTGGACTCGGTCGCTGGCGCGCTCGGTCCGGCGGGCTGCGCAGTCATACCGGCATTGCCGGAAGATTCCACCCACGCCGCCGCTGCCGAAGCCGACGACGCAACTGTCGCGGCGGACGTTGCTGCGCTGCCGCTTCCGCTACCCCCTCCGCCACCGCACGCCGCCATCAGCAGCGCGCATGCGACGACCACACCCGACGTCTTGAACCATTCCGTGACCATGAACCTCACCCATCTGCTGTGTTGTGGAGTGGATCGCCGGCTGCATTTCGCTTGCCTGCCGATCCGCTGTTCACCGAAACCGCCATCCGGAAATGGATGACGCTGCATTCGATTTACATAAGGTTACAGGCGCACAACGGTTTTGTGGGTGCTTCGAATCGGGCGCGCGCGAAGACTCCGTTCAAGCGCGCAAAACTGCACTCGCGTCAACCGACCCGCGCGGCGCGGATGCAACGCGCGCGAGGCTCGCGCGGCGCTCGCAGTTGTTTGTTGTTGCGTTTGCGTCAAATGGAAAGCGGCCAAGTCGCCCGTCCCGCAAGCGCACGAAGCTACTGTTTTTATAGCAACCGGCATTCTTTCACGCTCGCACAAAACTATGGCGGATATTTCGCGATTGCTTGGTGGTCGTTTGTGGATTCTTCGGTGCTCGCGCTCGCGCCGGCCACGCACCTATGATCCGCGTGCATTCACCAGCGCTTTGAATTCACCCGACCGCACACCGAAAAACGGCCCTCCCAAATTGATCCTCCGCCACACCTTCACCCCCCTGGACAACACCCGCCTCGGCCACCTGTGCGGGCCGCTCGATGCGCATTTGCGGCGGATCGAAGAGGCGCTCGATGTGAAGCTCGCGCATCGTCACGAACAGTTCCGCGTCGAAGGGACGAAAGCACACGCGGCGCACGCGCTGGAGGTGCTGCAGGCGCTCTACGAAATCGCCGAGCGGACGATCGATCCGGCGGTGGTGCAGCTCACCCTGGCTGGCGATTCGGGCATGAGCGATGCCGGTGAGCCCGGTCCGCTGCTCGCGACCCGGCGCGCCGATTTGCGCGCGCGCACGCCGACCCAGGCGGCCTACCTCGAGAACATCGCGGCGCACGACATCACTTTCGGCATCGGGCCCGCGGGCACCGGCAAAACCTACCTCGCGGTGGCTTGTGCGGTCGATGCGCTGGAGCGCGCGTCGGTGCAGCGCATCGTACTGACGCGGCCCGCGGTCGAGGCCGGCGAGCGGCTCGGATTTCTGCCCGGCGATTTGATCCAGAAGATCGATCCGTACTTGCGCCCGCTCTACGACGCGCTGTACGACCTGATGGGCGTCGAGAAGGTGCAGAAAGCTTTCGAGCGCAACGCGCTCGAAGTCGCACCGCTCGCCTTCATGCGCGGGCGCACCTTGAACAACGCCTTCGTGATCCTCGACGAAGCGCAGAACACGACACCCGAGCAGATGAAGATGTTCCTGACCCGAATCGGTTTCGGCGCCAAGGCGGTGGTCACCGGCGACGTGAGCCAGATCGATTTGCCCAAGCAGCAGACCAGCGGCCTGATCGACGCCGAGCGGGTGTTGAAGCGGGTCAAGGGCATCGCGGTGACGCGCTTTACCAGCGCCGACGTGGTGCGCCACCCGCTGGTGGCGCGGATCGTCGATGCCTATGACGGGCAGCGCAGGGCGGCAGGTGCATTGCGATGACCGACCGCTATTATTTAAATAGCTGCCTGCGCAAGCTCAGCGGGCGTTTCAGCCACTTTTTTCTTAAACTGTAGTGGCGCTGCCCGCGCTTTCCTTATCGCTGCAGTTCGGCCGATTCGAAGGCGTTGCGCGGCATCGCGCGGCGTTGCCGCGGCATGCCGTGATACGCGCGATCCGGCATGCATTGGCGCGCGATGGCGAGTTCGCGGTGCGCATCGTCGATGCCGACGAAGGCCGGCAACTGAACCGCCAGTTTCGCGGCAAGGACTATGCGACCAACGTGCTGACCTTCGACTACGCGCAATCGCCCATGGTGCAAGCCGATCTGGTGCTGTGCGCCCCCGTCGTTGCCGAAGAAACGCGTAGGCAGCACAAAACACTGGCCGCGCACTACGCGCATCTTCTGGTCCATGGCGCGCTGCATGCGCAAGGCTGGGATCATGAAACCGGCGAGGCCGATGCCGAGGCGATGGAGGCGCGCGAGGTTGAAATTCTTCGGGGTCTGGGCGTTCGAAATCCGTATTGATCGAGGGGCTTGAATTCGGACAGCCGAACCCAGAAAAATAACAAAGGTTTCGCAGAGGACGCAGAGAAGACGAATGAAGAATTTTGGTATTTCTTCTGCGACCTCTGCGAAACCTCTGCGCTCTCTGCGCTCTCTGCGTTCGGCTGTCCGCCTTCAAAGCGTCGAATCAGCGCCCGGCCTGCTTGTCACCCCCGCCTGGGCTTCTTTCTCGAGCTTTTCGTGCTCGGCTTTTTCCAGCTTGTCGGCCTCGACCGCGCGCGGCTCCATGTTGAGCGGCAGCAGTTGAATCGTCACGCGCAGGCCGGGCACGGCTTCCATCAGCCATTTTTCGACCTCGTCGCGGGCAGCGGCGGCGTGCTGCAAGGTCCAGTGACCCGGCAGATGCATGTGGACGTCGGCGAAGCGGCGCTGGCCGGCCTGGCGGGTGGCGATGTCGTCGAAGCGCAGGTGCCGGCCCAGGCCGGGTCGCGCGGCAAAGCGGGCGAGCGTGTCGTCGATCGCGGCGAGCGATTGCGGGTCTAGCGCCTCGTCCATCAACCCTTGCGACGAGCGCCAGATCAAAGCGACGCCTTCGCGCACGATGTTCAGCGCCACGCCGATCGCGAGCAACGGATCGAGCCAGAGCCAGCCGGTGAAATGCACCAGCGTGAGACCGACGACGACGCCGGCCGAAGTCCAGACGTCCGTCACCAGATGCCGGCCATCGGCTTCGAGTGCGATCGAGCGATGCGCGCGCGCCGCCCGGAACAAAACCCAGGCGAGTGCGCCGTTGAAAACCGAGCTCACCACCGACAACGCCAGGCCCCAGCCGAGCTGTTCGAGCGGTTGCGGCGTGATGAGGCGCTGCACCGCGGCCCAGCCGATCGCGAGCGCAGCGCCGATGATCAATATGCCCTCGAAGCCCGACGAGAAGTATTCGGCTTTGTGGTGGCCGTAGGGATGGTCGTCGTCGGCCGGGCGCGCCGCGATCGTGACCATCGCGAGCGCGAAAGTGGCGCTCGCGAGGTTGACGAACGACTCCATCGCGTCCGAAATCAGCCCGATCGAGCCGGTGATCCAGCCGGCGAAACCCTTGAGCAGGATCGTCAGCAACGCGACCGCGATCGACGCGCGCAGCAGGCTGTGCGGGCTGAGCCGGTCGAGCGCGGTGAGGGTCAGCTTGGGAGGGCGCAACACGAAAAGGCGATTCGTTTGGAGGGTGAGGCGCAGCGCTCGGGGCGAGGACGCCGTTGGACCGAAAGCCGCCGATAAAAACCGCCGATTATCGGGCGCATCTGCCGGCCGGACGAAGGGCTTGCACTGCATCCGCAACCATTGCCTTTGCAGGCTGCCCGCGTAACATGTCGCTCACATTCACAGAAGGCCTCGAAAGCCCGCGCGCCATGAACGTCCGACGAATGCTTCCCGCGCATGCAGCGATCGTTTGCTGCATTCATGCCGCTGCCGCCCTGGCGCAACCGGCTCAGCCTTCCCAGCTTGCCGAGCCGCACACCCTTCAGTCGGCGCAAACCGCGCCGCCGGCACAGCCAGTAACCAACCCCGCGCCGGCAACGCCACTCGCGCCCGAGCATGTCGGCATCCTCAAATCGGTGCGCGGCGACGTGCGGTTGGTCGACGCGTCGGGCACGGTTCGCGAAGCGGTACCGGGCGATCGGGTCAAACTTTCCGAGCAGATCGTCTCGGGCGCCGACGGCGCTGCCGGCCTGGTGCTGCGGGACGGCACCGCGCTGGTGATCGGGCCGCTCTCGCGATTCGAACTGAAGCAGTTCGCCTTCGACGCGACCACCCGCGACGGCAACATGTTCGTCTCTCTCCTGCGCGGGTCGCTGCGCATGGTGTCGGGCTTGATCGGCAAGACAAAACCTGACGCGGTGCGCATCGACACCCAGACCGCGACCATCGGCATTCGCGGCACCGATTTCATTGTCACGGCGGACGGCCAGCCATGAGCACGCTGAGCACGCTGAGCACGCTGATGCCGAAACGCGCGGCCGCGCTGATCGCCGTACTGGTGGTGGTGGCACTCGCCGGCTGCGCGAGCCGCGGCACCCGCGTGGTGCTGCTGCCGCAGGAGGACGGCAGCCCATCGGCCGTCGTGGTGCGCGCGAACGGCGCCGACGGCGCCGAACAAACCATCGACAAGCCCTACGAGCGCGCGACGGTGCTGGTCGATTCGAAAAAGCCGCCGGTCGTCGACCAGGCCGATCCGAAAAAGGTCGCCGAAGAAAATCCCGAGTTGTTTGCACTGAAGCCGCCGAAGCCGCAGCGCTTCGAGCTGTACTTCGAGGCCGGCGGCACGCAGCTCACCGCCGATTCGCAGAAGTCGATGAGCGACGCCGTCGCCGCGGCCGAATCACGCAGCGGCGGCGAGCTCGTCGTCACCGGCTACACAGACACTGTCGGCAGCACCCAGAGCAACGACGAGCTTTCCTTGCGCCGCGCCCAGCAATTGCGCCAGATATTCATCGACCGCGGCTTCCCGGCAGCCCGAATAGAAGCCGTAGGCCGCGGCGAACGCGAACTCGCCGTGCAAACCGCCGACAACGTCGACGAGCCGCGCAATCGGCGGGTGGTGCTGGTGGTGCGCTAGGGGGTTTCGCAGCGTCGCGAATTCGGACTACCTCATGCTGCGGACGCGAAAGTTTCGCGAAAGACGCAAAAAAATTGATGAAAAAGGCCTAAAACGCCCGTCCGTATTGCGCGGAAAGCTATTAATTCGATAGCATTTTTTATCTTGGCTTACGCAACGCGCAACCTTCAAAGTTGCTCGAGCGGGCGAAGTTTCAGGGAAACCAAAATTTGGTATTCCTTTCGCGCCTTTCGCGAAACCTTCGCGTCCTTCGCGGCCGGCTGTCCGATCCCGCATTCCCGAGTTCAACGCAACGTCACCCGCGCGAACTTTCTTTTGCCGACCTGCACGACGTAGCTTCCCGCAGCCAGCTTCAAACCCCTGTCGCTGACGACGCTGGAATCGACGCGCACGCCGCCACCGTCGATCAGGCGGTTGCCTTCCGAGCTCGACGCGGCAAGGCCAGCCTGTTTGAGCAAGTTGGCGATCACCATCGGCGCACCGCTGAGCGTGACTTCAGCGATCTCGTCGGGCACGCCGCCCTTGCTGCGGTTCGCAAAATCCTGCTCGGCTGCGTCGGCCGCGGCAGCGCTGTGGAAGCGCGCGGTGATCTCGCGCGCCAACGCGAGCTTGGCGTCTTTCGGATTGCGTCCGGCTTCGACTTCGGCCTTGAGTGCGTCGATTTCAGCCAGCGACCGGAAGCTGAGCAAAACGTACCAGCGCCACATCAGCACATCGGAAATCGACAGCACTTTGGCGAACATCGAGTTCGCGTCTTCGCTGATGCCGATGTAATTGCCTTTGCTCTTGGACATCTTTTCGATGCCGTCGAGCCCTTCGAGCAAAGGCATCGTGAGCACGCATTGCGGCTCCTGGCCGTATTCCTGCTGCAATTGCCGGCCGACCAGCAAGTTGAACTTCTGGTCGGTGCCGCCGAGTTCGAGGTCGGCCTTGAGCGCGACCGAGTCGTAGCCCTGCATCAGCGGGTAGAGCAATTCGTGCACCGAGATCGGCTGGCCGGCCTTGAAGCGTTTGCTGAAGTCGTCGCGCTCCATCATCCGCGCCACCGTGTAGCGCGAGGCCAGCTCGATCATGCCGCGCGCGCCGAGCGGGTCGCTCCATTCGGAGTTGTAGCGAATCTCGGTTTTCGAAGCGTCGAGCACCAGGCTGGCTTGCCGGTAATAGGTTTGCGCATTCGACTCGATCTGGGCGCGCGTGAGCGGCGGGCGGGTGGTGTTGCGGCCCGACGGATCGCCGATCGTGCTGGTGAAATCGCCGATCAGAAAGATCACCGTGTGCCCCAGGTCCTGCAACTGGCGCATCTTGTTCAGGACGACGGTGTGGCCTAAATGGATGTCGGGCGCGGTCGGGTCCAAACCCAGCTTGATCCGCAGCGGCTGGCCGGTGGATTCGGACCGCGCGAGCTTCTTCGCCCAGTCGGCTTGCGGCAGCAACTCGTCGACGCCGCGCAAGCTGATGGCCATCGCCGCTTCGACACCCGGCCCGGCGGTCGATATCGTCGCGGCGCCAGCCGAAACTTGGGGCCCGCTTCCAGCAACATTGCTGGCCGCATCGCTGGCCAGATCAGGTGTAACACTTTGGAAATTCATACGGCTCTTTACCGGGCAGCAAAAGGTGTTCACCTATACTCCACCCCGGGCGAAAGCGCTGAATTTTAAGCGCCTTGTCAACACATTCCGCCGCCTGTCGGGCTTCCGTTTCAGGAACTGCAGCGATAGCGCAACGTTACAGATTCAGCCGCAACGGGCAGGGGCTCGTGCCATCCGGGGACTTCACATTTTGAAAATCGGCCTCATTGCCGCAGGGAATCTTCTCGTTTCCCAAGCCTCCCGTACCGCTCGCGCTTATCCGAAGCAAATCACCGCCGCCATCGCTGCGGTGTTGCTTTTTGCGGGCGGCGGCGCATTCGCGGTCGCCACGCTCGGCCCCGACGCATCCGATCTGCCGGTGCAGCAAGTCCTCGAAGCGACGGCTCCGCTCACAGTCGATAAGCAGCTCGACGCATTGGGCACTTTCGAATTCACGCTGTTCCGCTCCGAAGTCACGCGGACGGGCGACACGGCCGATGCGTTGCTGCGCCGGCTGGGCATTGCCGACACGGCGGCGGGCGCCTTTATCCGCGGCAATGCCGATGCCCGGGCTGCATTCCTTTCGCGCCCCGGTCGAGCGGTCGCGGCCGAAGTCACGCAAGACAACCAGGTACAAAAACTTAGCGCGCGCTGGATTCCGGACGGCGATACCGCGTTCAAGCGGATCGTGATCGCCAAGACACAAGAGGGTTTCAAGCTCGGCAGCGAAACCGATTCGCTGACCGCGCGCACCCGGCTGGCGAGCGGCGCGGTCCAGACCTCGCTGCTGGCGGCGACCGACGAAGCAGGCATTCCGGACGCAGTGGCGAGCCAGCTCGCGGATATTTTCTCGGGCGACGTCGATTTTCGGTCGTTGCGCAAAGGCGACCGATTTGCCGTTGTTTACGAGTCGATGGACGCAGATGGGCAGACGATGCGTACCGGGCGCGTTCTTTCGGCGGAACTCGAAACCAACGGCACGGTCTGGGAAGCGATCTGGTTTCAGGAGCCGGATCACAAAGGCGGATATTACCGGTCGAACGGTGACAGCCTGCGCAAGGCCTATCTCAGCTCGCCGGTCGAGTTCTCGCGCATCACGAGCGGATTTGCGATGCGGCTGCATCCGATCCTGAAAAGCTGGAAGCAGCACACCGGCGTCGATTTTGCGGCGCCGGCAGGCACGGCAGTGCGCGCGGTCGGCGACGGCGTGGTCGAGTTTGCGGGCGTTCAAAGCGGCTACGGCAACATCGTGGTCATCAAGCATCGCAACGAGCAAAGCACAGCTTATGCGCATCTGAGCCGGATCGATGTGAAAGTCGGTCAGGCCGTGAGCCAGAGCGAATTCATCGGCGCCGTGGGCTCCACCGGGTGGGCCACCGGACCGCATCTGCACTTCGAGTTTCGCGTCAACGGCGAATACCGCGATCCGGTCACCATCGCCGAGCAGGACGGCGGCGTTGCGATCGCAGGCGAATCCCGCGCTGCATTCGAAAAGGTCGCGCGGGCCAGCAGCATCGACCTGAACGCCGCCTTCCAGGTCGCGCAAGTAGCCAACGGCGTCGAGTAAGTCGGCAGCCAGACGCGAGCGAGCCAGCGCTTTTTCTCTCGTGCCGGCGCTGTTCATCGGATTGATGTCGGGCACCTCGCTCGACGGCGTCGATGGTGTTCTCGCCGATTTTTCAAACGGGTCAGCGCGCGTCTTGCAGCATGCCAGCGCCCCTTTCCCCGAAGCGCTTCGCGACGCGCTGCTCGCGCTCAACAGCGCCGGCGACGACGAAATTCATCGCGGCGCATTGGCGGGCAATGAATTGGCGCGAACATATGCGCAGGTCGTGCGGCATCTGCTTGCGCAAGCCGGGCTCGAATCCAACGCCATCACGGCGATCGGTGCGCACGGCCAGACTGTTCGGCATCGACCGCTCGCGTTCGATGGCACGGGTTACACGATTCAACTCAACAACCCAGCACTGCTGGCGGAACTGACCGGCATCGACGTGGTGGCCGACTTCCGCGTCCGCGACCTCGCGGCTGGTGGCCAGGGCGCACCGCTGGCGTCGGCCTTTCATCGCGCGGTGTTCGGCCGGCCCGAGGCATCCGATGGAGCTGTCGGCGTGCTCAACCTCGGCGGCATCTCGAACCTGACCGTGCTGCCGGCCGATGGCGAAAGCGTGCTCGGTTTCGATTGCGGTCCCGGCAACGGCCTGATGGACCATTGGTGCAGTGCGCACACCGGCCAGCCCTACGATGACGGCGGTCGCTGGGCTGCGACAGGTCAAATGCTGCCCGACCTGCTCGCAAAATGCCTGGCCGCGCCCTACTTCGCGCTGCCACCGCCCAAGAGCACAGGGCGCGATCTGTTCAACCCCGCGTGGCTGGATCTGCAGCTGGACGGTTTCGCCGATGCCAATCCGGCGGATGTCATGGCGACTTTGACTGAATTGACCGCCAGCGCTTGTGCAGACTGCGCAAGGCGCTATGCAAAAGATAGCGCTATGCTGATCGTCTGCGGTGGCGGCGCGCTCAATGACCATCTGATGGAACGGCTCCGCAGGCTGTTGCCGGGTGTCCAGGTCGATTCATCGGCTTCACATGGCATGCCAGCGCTGCAAGTCGAAGCGGCTGCTTTCGCCTGGCTGGCCCGCGCGACGATCCGGCGCGAGCACGGCAACCTGGCCAGCGTAACCGGCGCGCGCGGTGGACGCGTGCTCGGTGCGATTTATCCGGCCTGAAAGGTTTGTGCGCGCGCCACCTGCAAGCCGCGCGCAGACGAAAAAAAGCCGCCCGGAGGCGGCTTCTTCTCTTTGGTGCGTGGTCTAGTGCGTCTGAATCACGCCGAGAAGCTCGACCCGCAACCACAAGTGCTGGTCGCATTCGGATTCTTGATCACGAACTGTGCGCCCTGCAAATCTTCCTTGTAGTCGATTTCCGCGCCGACGAGGTATTGGTAGCTCATCGCATCGATCAAAAGCGAGACACCGTTCTTTTGCATCGTCGTGTCGTCTTCGTTCGTGATCTCGTCGAAGGTAAAGCCGTATTGGAAGCCCGAACATCCCCCGCCTTGCACGAAAACGCGCAGCTTCAAATCAGGATTGCCCTCTTCGGTGATCAGATCGGCAACCTTGGCCGCCGCACTGTCCGTGAAAACGATCGGCGACGGCATTTCGGTCGGGGGGGTGGCTTCGGCAACTGCGCTCATGGCGTGACTCCAGTGGGACTGCGTTCGACGACGCAACAATCAGATGCTATCGCAATGGACGATTGCAAGCCGAATCCACCCGATTTGGCGCATTCACCGTGCGGGCTTCCGAACGGTGCACTCGTTTGCGCCGCCAAACGCATGAGATTTGCGTCGCGAGCCGCCCCAGGGTAAGGCGCGAACCGGAACCGGCCTCGTGGCCGGTGAGGATTTGCAACGCCGCCATGGGGTGGCGCAGCAGCAAAGCTCAGCGTTTGGAGAATTGTTTGCGACGACGGGCGGAATGCAAACCGACCTTCTTCCGCTCGACCTCGCGCGCATCGCGCGTCACGAAACCGGCCTGGCGCAACATCGGCTTGAGACTCTCGTCCCAATCGATCAAAGCGCGTGTGATGCCGTGGCGCGCCGCACCGGCCTGGCCCGACTCACCGCCTCCGGCGACGTTGATCATGATGTCGAAGGTTTCGACATGGTTGGTCAAAAAAAGTGGTTGCTTGGCGATCATGATCGAAGTGGCGCGGCCGAAGAATTCTTCGATCGCCTTGCCGTTGACGACAATCTGGCCCGAGCCTTTTTTCATGAACACGCGGGCGACGCTCGATTTGCGCCGGCCGGTGCCGTTGTTCCATTCACCGATCATTGGGCGGTCTCACGTTGGGCGTTGGTCGAAATGCCGGGAATGTCCAGCACCTTGGGTTGCTGCGCCGTGTGCGGATGCTCCGCACCGCCGTAGACCTTGAGCTTCTTGATCATCGCGTAACCGAGCGGGCCGTTGGGCAGCATGCCCTTGACGGCCTTCTCGAGCGCGCGGCCCGGGTGCTTGGCCTGCATGTCGCGGAAATTGGTCGACTTGATGCCGCCCGGATAGCCCGAGTGCCGGTAGTAGATCTTGTCGGTCGACTTGGCGCCCGTGACCTTCAATTTGGCTGCGTTGACGATGACGATGAAGTCACCGGTATCGACGTGAGGCGTGTAAATGGCCTTGTGTTTGCCGCGCAAACGGAGAGCAACTTCGCTGGCTACTCGTCCGAGGACCTTGTCGGTCGCGTCAATCACAAACCACTCGTGCGTCACGTCAGCGGGCTTGGCGCTGAACGTTTTCATGCGTTTTCTCTTTCGAGGTTTTTCGAGGGTTTGGCGGGTTCTTTTCCACGGTCGGCGTTCCTCTGTGCCAATTCCAAAGGGATCTGGCGGGAACCTCTTAGGCGGGTTTCGATGCTTCGCCGCGGAACCACAATGCGCTGCGAAGCCTTCCATTATATGAAGAATCGGCTCACGCAGGCCAGCGAGCCGGGCCAGCGCCTTGCCACGGGTACGATCGCGCGATGTTCAGTTACCGCCACGCCTTCCACGCCGGCAACCACGCCGACGTGTTCAAGCACACGGTTTTGATTGCCTTGCTCGACTATTTGCTCGAAAAGGAAACGGCGCTCACCGTGATCGACAGCCATGCGGGCGCGGGCCTGTACCGGCTCGATGGCGATTACGCCGGCACCAGCGGCGAGGCGGCGCAGGGCATTCTGCGCCTTACTTCAGAACAAAAAGTGGCTGAAACGACCACTGGACGTGCGCAGACAGCTACAAATAAAATAGCAACAAAACCATCACCCGGCCTCTTTCCCGAGCCCGGGACAGCGCTCGCGCCCGCCATTTCGCGCTACCTCGAGGTGGTGCGCGCCTTCAATCGCGGCGATGTGCCGAAGGTTTATCCCGGTTCGCCGTTCATCATCGATTTCCTGCTGCGCCCGCACGACCGGCTCAAGCTGTTCGAACTGCATCCGACCGACGCGCGCGCGCTGGCCGGCAACATCGCGCAGCTCGATGCCGGCCGCAGGATCGCGGTGCTGCGCGACGACGGCTTCGGCGCCGCGACGAAGTTCCTGCCCCCACCATCGCGCCGCGCGCTGCTGCTGTGCGATCCGAGTTATGAAATCAAGAGCGACTATGCCCGCGTGCCCGAGTTGATCGCCGAGGCGTTGAAGCGTTTCGCGACCGGCACCTGCGCCGCGTGGTACCCGGTCATTCCCCGGCCCGAGGCGCACGACTTGCCGCGCAAGCTCAAAACGCTCGCCACCAGGCAACGCAAGCCATGGCTGCATGCGACCCTGACGGTGAAGTCGAGCAAGGTGCTGACCACTTCCGTGGGCGAAGCCAAACGCCCCGGTTTGCCCGCGAGCGGCTTGTTCATCGTCAATCCGCCGCACACGTTGCGGTCGCAGCTCGCGCCGGCGCTGGCACAACTGGCCGAGCGATTGGCACAGGATCGGAATGCGGCATTCACGCTGGATGCGGGCGGTTGACGATCGGCGCGGCAGCTCGGTTGCAGGTCGGGCAAAGCTGCGCGCAAACGCATCGAAAAATTTAAGCGAAAAGTGCCTGAAACGCCCGACTGACTTGCGCAGACAGCTATTTTTTCTATAGCAAAAACAGGTATCGAGCTTCGCGAAGACCTTGCGCAATTTCAGTTCCGACGCTTCTTGCGGGTCGTTTTCGCCCCCGCCTTGGCTTCGCCTTTCGGCGCTTCGGCCAGATCCGCCGGATTGCCCGAGCTGACCTGATCGCCGCAGCGATCGCCTTTGACGGTCCGCGTGAGCGCCACTTCCTTGATGCCCACGTCGACCATGCCGATCGCATCGGCGGCCGAGCGGCTCAGATCGATGATGCGCCCCGCCGCGTACGGCCCGCGGTCGTTGACGCGCACCAACACCTCGCGACCGTTGGCCAGGCTGCGCACGCAAAGCATGGTGTTGAAGGGCAACGTTTTATGCGCGGCGGTCATCGCGCCCATGTCGAAACGCTCGCCGTTGGCGGTCTTTCGCTGATGAAACTGGAGGCCATACCAGGATGCGGCGCCACGCTCGATAACGTCGCCGGGTGGCCGTTTGTCACCCGGCAACCCATCGTCGGGCGGCAGGCTGTCGTAGCCCGACACGGCCAGGTCGTAGCGCACCGACGCGACGCTGGAGCGCGGCGCACTGGGCGGGGCGCCGGCCTGCTCGGCAAGTGGCTTCAGCCCGCCGGATTTCGCACCGGGTTCAGCAGGCGGCAGGGCGCAGCCCGCGAGCAGCGCCAACGCACCGGCCAATAAAAGGGCTTCGATTCGGGCTTCGATTCGGACGACACTTCGGGCGTCATTTCGGACGCCGCGAAAACGCCGCGCTGTCGTCGTCATGGCGACACGAGGCCGAGCCGCCCTATCACCGCAAGCGGCGCTGTGGCCTGATTCATCGTGTAGAAATGAAAACCCGGCACGCTGGCCGCCACCAGGCGCTCGCACAGACTCGTCACCACATCGAGGCCGAAAGCTTTGATCGAAGCACTGTCGTCGCCGAAGCTCTGCAGCCGCAGCCGGATCCAGCGGGGAATGTCGGCACCGCAAGCGTCCGAAAAACGCATCAGCTGGCTCGAATTGGTGATCGGCATGATGCCCGGCACGATCGGTATGTCGATGCCCTGGGCCCGCACCTCGTCGACAAAGCGAAAGTAGGCCTCGGGACTGAAGAAATACTGCGTGATGGCCGAATCGGCACCGGCGCGCGCCTTGGCTGCAAAAGCGCGCAGGTCGGCTTCGGCCGAGCGGGCTTGCGGATGGACTTCGGGGTAGCAAGCGGTCTCGATCCAGAAGTCGCGGTCGGTCTCCTGGCGAATGAAGGCGATCAAGTCGCTCGCATATTGAAACTCGCCGCGCGCGCCGGATCCGCTCGGCGCATCGCCGCGCAATGCGACCAGGCGCTTGACGCCCATTGCCTTCAGTTCGGCCAGCTTTTCGCGAACGCTCGCCTTGCTCGCGCCGACGCACGAAAAGTGGCATGCGGCTGCTACGCCTTCTTCCAGAATCTCGCGCACCGCGCTGAAGGTTCCGGCGTGGGTCGAGCCGCCGGCGCCATAGGTGACCGAGCAGAACTCAGGGTGCGTCGCATAAATCTGCTGGCGCACCGCGCGCAGCTTTTCGGCGCCTTCGGGCGTTTTGGTCGGAAAAAATTCAAAGCTCAGTGGAATGGTCAATTTCGACTCCTCGCCCGGCAACCTCGTGGCTGATTACTTTTGTATTCATCGACGAGGGTACCGCATGGATGAAGAACTCCCGATTCCCGTCGCCGCCTTCGATCGGACTGTGCATCCAGCGTCGCACGGCCAGGCCAAGTGCGCCACAAGTCTCGCGCAGGCGCCGCTCGACCACCACGTACAACGCCGGGTCGCGCACGATGCCGCCCTTTCCGATCTGGCCCGGTTGCAATTCGAACTGCGGTTTGACGAGCAGCAGCAGCTCGCCGGCGGGCGCGACCAGGGCCGCCACCGCTGGCAAAACCAGGGTCAACGAGATGAACGAGAGATCGGCGACGATCAGATCGAACGCCACCTCGTTTTTTAGACAAAAAGTGCCTGAAACGCTTACTGGACGTGCGCAATCAGCTATTAAGTCGATAGCATCGAAGGACTCTGCTGAAAGCGCGCGGGCGTTGATGTTTTCAAGCGCGACCACCCGCGGATCGAGCCGCAAACGCGGCTGCAACTGCCCGTGCCCGACGTCGACACCGACCACCCGCGCCGCACCATGCTGCAGCAAGCAATCGGTGAATCCGCCGGTCGATTGGCCCACGTCGAGGCAGAGCTTGCCTCGCGCCTCGATCCCGCTTTCGGCCAGCGCGCCTGCTAGCTTCAGCCCGCCGCGCGAGACGTAGCGGGCTTCGGCGTCATCGGCGAGCTGAAGTTCGGCCGATTCGGGCAGGTCATCGCCGCATTTGCGCACGTTGCGCCAGGTCGCCATGGCATCGGCCGAAGCCTCGCGCCAGCGCAGCCCGCCGCCGATCAGCCTGACCGCTTGCGAGCGCGACGCCGCGAGGCCACGCGTTACCAGTAGCTGATCGGCTCGCATGCGATTGGGCCGATAGGGCCGCATCGAAACGCCCGGCAAGCCGCCGAGCGCCTCAATAGCGGTAGGTGTCGGGCTTGTACGGCCCGTTCTTGTCGACGCCGATGTAGGCGGCCTGCTCGGTCGTCAGCTCGCTCAGCATTGCACCGACTTTTTTCAGATGCAGGCGCGCAACCTTCTCGTCGAGGTGCTTGGGAAGTACATAGACCTTGCCCGCTTCGTAGTCGCCCTGCTTGGTAAACAGCTCGATCTGCGCGATGGTCTGATTCGCGAACGACGAACTCATCACGAAACTCGGATGGCCCGTGCCGCAGCCCAGGTTCACCAGCCGACCCTTGGCCAGCAGGATGATTTTCTTGCCGTCGGGGAAAGTGATGTGATCGACCTGCGGCTTGATCTCTTCCCATTCGTACTTCTCAATCGATGCCACATCGATTTCGTTGTCGAAGTGGCCGATGTTGCAGACGATCGCCTGGTCTTTCATCTTCGCCATCGTGTCGTGGGTGATCACGTCGCGGTTGCCGGTGCTGGTCACGAAGATGTCGGCCTTGTCGGCCGCGTAGTCCATCGTGACGACCTTGTAGCCTTCCATCGCGGCTTGCAAAGCATTGATCGGATCGATCTCGGTCACCCACACCTGCGCCGACAGCGCGCGCAGCGCTTGCGCCGAGCCCTTGCCCACATCGCCGTAACCGGCCACGCAAGCGACCTTGCCGGCGATCATCACATCGGTCGCGCGCTTGATCGCATCGACCAGCGATTCGCGGCAACCATAGAGGTTGTCGAACTTGCTCTTGGTCACCGAATCGTTGACGTTGATCGCGCGGAACATGAGCGTGCCCTTGGCACTCATCTCGTTCAAGCGATGCACGCCGGTCGTGGTTTCCTCGGTCACGCCGACGATTTCGGCCGACTTGCGGCTGTACCAGGAATCGTCTTGCGCGAGCTTGGCCTTGATCGCCGCGTAGAGGATGCGCTCTTCCTCGCTGGTCGGCTTGGCGAGCACGCTCTGGTCTTTTTCGGCGCGCTTGCCCAGATGCATGAGCAAGGTCGCGTCGCCGCCGTCGTCCAGGATCATGTTCGGGCCTTCGCCCTTCGCGCCTTTGGCGCCAAAATCGAAGATCGCGTGGGTGTAGTCCCAGTAGTCCTTCAACGACTCGCCCTTGATCGCGAACACCGGCGTACCGGCTTCGGCGATCGCGGCTGCCGCGTGGTCCTGGGTCGAGAAGATGTTGCACGAAGCCCAGCGCACCTGCGCGCCGAGCGCCTGCAGGGTTTCGATCAGCACCGCGGTCTGGATCGTCATGTGCAGCGAACCGGTGATGCGCGCGCCCTTGAGCGGCTGCGCTTTCGCGAATTCTTCGCGGATCGCCATCAAACCGGGCATTTCGGTTTCGGCGATGCGTATTTCCTTGCGGCCCCAAGCGGCGAGCGACAGGTCGGCGATCGCCTGATCGGCGGTGGAAACTGCTTTGGGTTTGGATTCGACGGATTTCAAGACAGCGCTCATGGCAACTCCTTTTGAAGTTTCAAAAAAGCCGCTGCGCCGGTAAAGATGGAACTCACCGCGAGGTCAGCGGATGAGCGTGGTTGCGATGGTGTCCGAGCCTCACGCCGTGCATCGAGCGAATCGATGGGGACGCTGCAACGCTCCTCGGAACCCAGATTTTATTCCAGATGCGGACGATCCAACCCGCTGCCCTTTTTTTCACCGCCGATCGGGCCGAAAACGTCACCACGAGACGCATGCATCGGCACAGAAACCAGCGGCACAGAAAATGCCGTCCCCGCGACAGACAGGGTTCTTGTACGCTTCGTGCTGGCCCATCCACCGTTCTGCATTTTCGAGGAGCTTCCATGACTTCTACAAAAGTGAATCGCCGCACCGCGACCCTCGGTGTCGCCATGGCGCTTTCGACGCGCACATGGGCCGCCGACAAAACCGTGATCAACGTCGGTTGGTCGACACCCGCGGATTCGGACTATTCGGTGATGGGCAACAAGTTCAAAGAACTGGCCGAGAAATACACCGACAACGCCGTCGAAGTAAAGCTGCGTTGCTGCGCGCAAATTGGCACCGAAGACGACGCATTCCGCGCCATGCAACTGGGCACGGTCGACGCCTATGTCATCAGCCAGAACAACGTCTCGCCGCATTGGCCGCTGATGGACGTGTTCGTGCTGCCCTATATTTTTCAAAGCGAAGCCCACGTCACGAAGGTCACGACCGGCCCGGTCGGCGACACGATCCGCAAGCAACTCGTGGCCGACACTGGTGTGCATCTGCTGACTTTCGGTGCGCCGAGCTACCGCGACCTGTTCAACTCGCGTGGCGCCATCAACACGATCGCCGACATGAACGGCCTGAAGCTCCGGGTTCCGAAGAACAAGGTGATGATCGCCACGTTTCAGGCATTCGGCGCCGAGCCGGTGCCGCTCGCCTGGTCCGACACACCGACCGCGCTTCAAACCAAAACGATCGACGGCGGTGACAACGGCACCTCGGTCATCAAGGACATGAAGTTCTTCGAGTTCGCCAAGTACCTGACCGTGCTCGACCACTTCGTCGGGGTATCGCCCTTGTTCGCGAGCGATCGCGTGATGAAGAAACTGAAGCCTGCGCAGGCCGATGCGGTTCGGCGCGCTGCAATGGAAGCCGGCGTCTATCAGACCGAGGTGCAAGCCAAAGCGACTGCCGAGGTGCGGCAGTGGCTGGTCGACAAGGGCGGCATGGCGATGACCAAGCCGCCGCGCGAGCCTTTCATCGCCGCGGCGAAAAAAGTTCAAAAGCAGTTCGGCGAAGCGCAGGGCAAGAAGTTCGTCGAGTTGGTCGACCTTATTCAGGCAGCTGCCTGAACCCTCGTCGCGTGAAACGGCGTTGTTCGGGCGTTGTCGTAATCATTCAGACCCATCGCTGAACGCCATCGTGTTGCGATTCCTCGATCGCCACCTTGAAGAATCGATCGCCTGCGCGTGCATCGCGGCAGTCGCCTGCTTCGTGTTCCTGCAGGTCGTGCTGCGCTACGCATTCAATACCGCGCTGAGCTGGACCGAAGAGCTGTCCGGCTTCGCGATGGTCTGGGCGGTTTACATGGGCGCGGCGCTCGCGGTGCGCGAACGCTTCCACATCCGCATCATGGCCGGCATCACCGCATTGCCGCGGCCCGCCGCGCTGGCTTTCGTAGTGCTGGCCGACCTGATCTGGCTCGCGTTCAACCTGTTCATGATCAAGGTCACGATCGACTATCTCACCGTGCTGTGGGAGAGGCCGTCGACCTCGCCGTCGCTCGGCATCAACATGTTCTGGCCCGAATGCATCGTGCTCATTGGCTTCGTGCTGATGACACTTCGGCTGCTGCAAATCTACTATCGATGGCATGCGGCGGGGCGACTCGAGCTGCCCGGCGTTTCTGCCGAATACCAGTCGACTTGAGCCGTGAATTCGCTCGTTCTCATTTGCCTGGTGTTCACGCTGCTGACGGTGTTCGGCATTCCGCTGTTCGTCGGCATCGGCATTACGACAGCGCTGGCGCTCTACTTGATCGACATTCCGTTCACGCTGCTGTCGCAATCGGGGTTCACGGCGCTGCAGCCGTTTCCGCTGCTCACGATTCCATTGTTCGTATTGGCGGGCCGGCTGATGGAAGTCGGCGGCATGGCCAACCGGATGATCGACGTGGCCAAGTCCTTCGTCGGCAATTACCGCGGCAGCCTGGGGCTGGTCACGGTGCTGGCCTGCATGCTGTTCGCCGCCTTGTCGGGCTCGGGGCCGGCGACCACGGCGGCGATCGGCAGCGTGATGATTCCGGCGATGCGCCGCGATGGCTATTCGCCGCGCTTCGCAGCCGCCATATCGGCATCGGCCGGTGCGCTCGGCAGCATGATCCCGCCGAGCAATTTGATGATCATCTATGGGCTGGTCTCGGAAACCTCGATACCAAGGCTGTTCCTCGCGGGTTTCGTTCCGGGCTTTTTCATCACCGGCCTGCTGCTGGTAGCGACCTGGTTCATCGCATTGCGCAAGGGTTATGGCGGCAAGGTGTCCGATGCGCGCTTTGCCTGGCGGCAATGCTTTCGGGTTTTCTGGGCTGGCAAATGGGCGCTCGGCGCGCCGGTATTGATTTTGGGTGGCATCTATGGCGGCGCTTTCACGCCGACCGAAGCAGCCGCGGTCGCGGTGTTCTATTCACTGTTCGTGGGGGTGTTCATCTACCGCGAATTGACCGTCGAAAAAATCATCGCCTCGCTGCGCTTCACGGCGTTGATCGCGGGTCTTCTGATTTTGCTCGCACCCGCGCAAGCTTTTGGTCAACTCACGGCCTACTACGACGTTCCGGCAGCGGTGCAGGGGCTGGTCACCGGATTCACGAACAACAAATTCGTCGTCATGATGCTGATCGGCCTTTTCTACATCTTTATCGGCACCTTCATGGAGTCGCTGGCCCAAATCATTCTGTTCACGCCGGTGTTCTTGCCGCTGGCCAAAAGTCTGGGCATCGATCCGGTGTTGTTCGGCGTATTCACGGTGATGACCTGCGAGATCGGTTTTCTGACACCGCCGGTCGGCGGCAATTTGAACGTGGCCGCGCGCATCACCGGCATCAGCATCGAGCAGGTGTCGATCGGGGTGTTGCCATTCATCCTGGCCTACATGATCGGGCTGGTATTTCTCATCGTCTGGCCGGAAGCCACTTTGTTCCTGCCGGACCTTTTCTATGGGCCGGCGCGTTGACGTTGCGCGCCGCGAACAGTTCGATGCCTGACTGAACGAAGTCGGCACTCATGAGGATTCGACAATGTTCGACACGATTTTTCGCTCGGGTACGGTTTACGACGGCAGTGGCGGCGAGGCGGTTCGGCAAGACGTCGGTGTCACCGCTGGCCGGATCAGTGCGATCGGCAATCTCGAGGGCGCATCCGCCGCGTGCGTCATCGATGCGAGCGGCCTCGCCGTGACACCGGGCTTCGTCGACTTGCACACGCATTCGGACTTCACGCTGGTGGTCGATGGCCGCGCGCAGAGCCAGGTACATCAAGGCGTCACGACCGAAGTGATCGGCCAGTGCGGCATCAGTTGCGCGCCATTGCGCGACCGCGCAGAACGCACCGAGATGTCGGCCGGTTTCGCGCCGGCCGTGGCCGGGCGCAAAAGCTGGCGCACTTTCGGCGAGTACCTCGATGTGCTGGAACAAGCCCCGCTCGGCGTCAACGTGGCGGCATTCGTCGGCCATGGAACAGTTCATCGCGCGGTGCTCGGCGATGCGCTGCATGCGGGCGATGTCGAAGACATCGCGCAGATGAAGCGCCTGGTCGAAGAAGCGCTGGACGACGGCGCGGCCGGCTTTTCGACGGGGCTCGAATATTGGCCCGGCATCCTTTCGTCGCCCGAACACCTGGTGCCGTTGTGCGAAGCGGCTGCTGTGCGCGGCAAACTCTATGCATCGCATGTGCGAAATCGCGACCGGTATTACGACCTCGGCTTTTCAGAAGCGATCTCGGCGGCGCGACAGTCGAGCGCGCGACTCCAGATCTCGCACATGCAAACCAAATTCGGTGCACCTGCGTACGCCGGCGAGCACACCCTCGAACTGATCAATGCCGCGCGAAAACACGATGTCGATATCGCCTTCGACGTGATCCCGCACGACTGGAACAACACCAGCGTCCTCGCGATCCTGCCGCGCTGGGCG
Organism: Variovorax sp.; assembly: GCA_965218415.1. Taxonomy (GTDB): domain Bacteria; phylum Pseudomonadota; class Gammaproteobacteria; order Burkholderiales; family Burkholderiaceae_C; genus Variovorax. The sequence continues at coordinate 662,566 of CBDCKT010000003.1, read as the reverse complement.
CGCGAAGGCGGCACGCGCGCGACGCTCGAGCGCCTGAAAGATCCGGCGGTGCGGCAAAAGGTCAAGGACAACCCCGCACCGATGCTGCTGATCGTCAAGGCGCGGCAATGGAAGGAGATCGTGCTACTCAACGCGCGCGTGAATCAAAGCCTCGTCGGAATGGATTTCGCCGAAATCGGCCGGATTCGCAACGTCGATCCCTACGATGCGTTGATGAACATGCTCATCGAGGAAGGCGACGATGCCCCGCGCCTGATGTGGGCCACCCACAGTTTTACCGAGAGCCAGATCGAGCTCTTCATGAAAGAGCCTGAATGCGCTGTCATCTCCGACACAGCGGCGCTGGCGCCCGAAGGCGAACTGGAGGGCCAGCTTTTCTCGCTGAGCGGATACGGCTGGGCAGCGCGCTTTTTGCAGCACTATGTGCGCGATCGGAAGGTGCTGCCGTTGGCGGAAGCCATCCGGCGGATCACGGCACTGCCCGCGTCCCGCATCGGCCTGCGCGACCGGGGTCGCCTCGCGGTCGGGCTCGCGGCAGACATCACGGTCTTCGACCCGCTGCAGATCGAAAGCCGGTTCACCGTGCGCGAGCCGCGAAAGTACCCCGGCGGCATCGCGCACGTGATGGTCAACGGCGCGCTGGCAATGCATGGCGGCGCGCGAACCGATCGCAACAGCGGTCGGATGTTGCGCGAGTTCGCGGCCTGAAGGGGGTGCATGCGCAGCGGCAACACGTTGTCGGGCCGGGGCGAGTCCAGCCTGCGTCGGCGCACCTCCGCGTTCTGGCCGATAGCGATTTGAGCGCTACATTCGGCAAGCGAATCCCGCAGCGGCACCATCGGCGGCCGGCGTGATCGCACCAAGGAAATTCAAATGACGTTGATTTCGCGCCACGCACTGGCACCCGCTTCATCGTTGGCCCTGGCGCTGGCGCAGGTCTGCGCTGTTGCAACGGCAACACCGCCCAGCGCGGCGCTCGCACAGTCCTCCGCCGCACCTGCCACCGCCTCGCCGCCCATGCGAATCCGCGGTACGCTGGTTTTTGCCGACACGAGCACCTTGATCGTGAAAACACGCAACGATGAAATCCTGAGCGTGGCTCGCGCCGAAAAAATGTCGGTCTCGGAGGTCTATCCGATCAAGCTCGCCGACATCAAGCAGGGCAGCTACATCGGCGCGGCAGCCATGCCGCAACCTGACGGAAGTCAGAAGGCACTCGAAGTTCTGGTCTTTCCCGAAGCGGCGCGCGGCGCGGCCGAAGGTCATACCCCGTGGGATCTGGCACCGCAAAGCACGATGACCAACGCCACCGTCGCCGAAATGGCGCCCGCCAAAACCGTGACGCGCGGTGGCCGGCGGATGCGCCTGGCCTACAAGGGCGGCGAGCAAATGCTGGTCGTACCACCCAATGTGCCGGTTGTCAGCTTTAAGCCCGGCAGCGACGCGCTGTTGGTGCCGGGCGCGAAGGTGCTCGTGACGGCGCAAGAGGTCAATGGCCAGCCGACCGCGCTGCGAGTGCTCGCGGGTCGCAACGGATTTGCGCCGCCGATGTGAGTGTTGCGTGGACGTCGCGTGAGCGTTGCCTGGGCGTTGCCTTGCGTTGCGTGGACAAGAAGCGAACGGCTGACGCGAGCGACTCGTCCAGGTGCGGTCAACGCCGCAAACCGACCTTTTTGCGTTGGCAATCTTTGCCAATCTTTTAGAATGCGTGCATGAGCACGACCACCATGAACATTTCGCTTACGGAGGATCTGAAGTGTTTCGTCGATGCGCGCGTCAAGGCGCGCGGCTACAGCTCGTCGAGCGAATACGTGCGCGATCTTTTGCGACGCGACGAGGAGCGGGCGCAGGAGGAACGGTTCAGTGCATTGATCCAGGAAGGGCTGGATTCCCCGGTTGATCCGCGGCCGTGGGGCGAAGTGCGCGCCGAACTGCTCGAGGAAATCGCGTCCTTCCAGGCTCCGGGCGACCGGCGCCACGCGTGAAGCCGGTTCGCCGGCGAGCGCTCGCAAACCAGGATGCGCGTTCGGCGGCGCGTTACTACGCCGAGGTGGCAGGCCTCCAGCTCGCAAGACGGTTCGTGGCCGAACTCGACGCGGCGCTCCCTCACATCGGCCGTCAGCCTGGCTCGGGTTCTCCCCGCTATTCGAAACCTGATGCACCTGAGTCGCTGCGCTTTTGGACCCTTGACCGGTTTCCTTACTGCGTTTTCTACGTCGAAGGCACGGATCGCGTGGACGTGCTGCGTGTGCTGCACCAATCTTCGGACATTCCGCGCCATCTCAATCCTTGAACTCCGAACCCGTGTCCTACGCCCTCGAAACCCGCCGCCGCCGCACCTTCGCAATCATCTCGCACCCGGACGCCGGCAAGACCACATTGACCGAAAAACTGCTGCTGTTCTCCGGCGCGATCCAGATCGCGGGCTCGGTCAAGGCGCGCAAGGCCACGCGGCACGCGACCAGCGACTGGATGGAAATTGAAAAGCAGCGCGGCATTTCGGTCGCGAGTTCGGTGATGCAGATGGTCTACCGCGACCATGTCATCAACCTGCTCGACACGCCGGGCCACAAGGACTTTTCCGAGGACACCTATCGCGTGCTCACCGCTGTCGATTCGGCGTTGATGGTGATCGACGCGGCCAACGGCGTCGAGGCGCAGACGCGGCGGCTGATCGAGGTTTGCCGCCAGCGCGACACGCCGATCATCACCTTCGTCAACAAGATGGACCGCGAGGTGCGCGAGCCACTCGACATCCTGGACGAGGTCGAGCGCGAACTCGGTATGCCCTGCGTGCCGATGACCTGGCCGGTCGGCCAGGGCAAGGGGTTTCGCGGCATCATGAACCTGCGCACCCAGTCGATGACCGTGTTCGATTCGGGCAAGGAGCGGCTGCCCCAAGACTTCGAAACCATCGCGCTGACAGACCGCGACACGCTAATTCGGCGCTTCGGTTCCGACTTCGAAACCGCGATGGACAGCATGGACCTCGCCGCCGGCGCCTCGCCTGAATGGGACCGCGACGCCTTCCTTGCCGGCAAGCAGACGCCGGTGTTCTTCGGTTCGGGCGTCAACAATTTCGGCGTGATGGAAGTGCTAGACGCACTGGTCGATCTGGCGCCGCCGCCGCAGCCGCGCGTGAGCACAACGATCGTCAATCGCGCGCCGGTCGTCAGAGAGATTCAGCCGGCCGACAAGGACTTTGCCGGCGTCGTGTTCAAGGTGCAGGCCAACATGGACGCGAACCACCGCGACCGCATCGCCTTCGTGCGCATGGCTTCCGGCCGCTACACGCCGGGCATGAAGCTGCGCGTGCAGCGCACTGCGAAGGAGCTGCGGCCGACCAGCGTCGTCACCTTCATGAGCCAACGGCGCGAGGCTGTCGAGGAAGCGTTTGCGGGCGACATCGTCGGTTTCACGACGCATGGCGGTGTGCAGTTGGGCGACACCATCACCGACGGCGCGAGCCTGCAGTTCACCGGGCTTCCGTTTTTTGCGCCGGAACTGTTTATGACCGTGATCTTGAAGAATCCGCTGCGCACCAAGCAGTTGCAACAGGGGCTCGCGCAGCTCGGCGAGGAAGGCGCGATTCAGGTGTTCCGGCCCGAAATCGGCGGACCGATGCTGCTCGGCGCGGTCGGCCAGTTGCAGTTCGAGGTGGTACAGCACCGGCTCAAAGCCGAGTACGACGCCGATGTGCGACTCGAAGGCTGCCAGTACAGCGGTGCGCGCTGGATCACCGCCGATTCGCCGGCCGAGTTGCGCGCCTTTACCGATGCCTATCCGCAGCGCATGGCGAAAGATGCAGCCGATACGCTGGCGTTTTTGTGCACCTCACCCTACGACGTGCGACTCGCGCAGGAGCGCTTTCCGAAGATTCACTTTCATCCGCTGCGCGAGCATGCGGGCCTCGCGTTGCATGCTTCCTGAACTGGATTCGAGCGTCCGGATTTGAAAGAAAAGTAGCCAAAACGCCAGCTGTACGTGCGCAGGCAGCTACTATTTTTATAGCAATCGAGCCTACCGGTAAATGCGATGCCGACGGCGCACGCGGTGCGCCGGCTGCACGCACCTCACTGCACGTTGAAGGTGATCGGCTTCGCGCTGGACATGACTTTCGCGCCGTCGGCATTGCTCACGAATTCGAGTTGCGCCGAATATTCGCCTTTCGGCGGCGCAAGCCAGAATTCGGTCTGGCCGCCCTTCAGGTCGATGGCTTCGCCCTTCTGGCCTGCGCGCTGCAGGTTGACGCGAAAGTGACCGGTGCCCTCGGCCTTTGCCGCGATGTGCGACACATTGAAGCCGGTGGCATGCAAGCTCATGCGAAACGGCGCCCTCACCGTGTCACCGTTGGCTGGCGAATTGACGAAAACGCGCGGCGGGCCGAGCACGCTGGCGGGCGTTGCGTCCTTGTTCTGCTTCGTGACCGTGATCGTCACTTCCTTGCTGTAGACGAAATACAGAACATGCTGATAGTTGGCAAGCAACAGCCGCAGCGTGTGCTTGCCCGGCGGCAAGGAGATCAAATGCTCCATCTGGCCTTTGCCGAAATGGATGTACTTGTCGCTGAACGGCAGCGGCTTCTTCAGATCGACTGGCAACGGCGTGTCGATCAACAGATGCAGGTGCCCGTTGTGCCCGACGGTCTTGCCGGCCGGGACGATGCCGACGTTCGAAGCGCCGAAGCGCGCGACGAACGGCGACTCGACCTCATCGCCGTTTTTAAGGTTGGTGAAGTAAAGCTCTTCGCCAAAACTCGGCGCCGGCGCGACCCAGGTGCCCGTGACGTGATCGGCCTCTTCGGCCGCGGCGGAGTCCGCGCCCACCGCCGGCAAGGCTTGCAAGGTTTGCGCGCCGGTCCAGCTCGCAGCGCAAATCAAGGCCAGCGTCAATAGCGGTCGTTCGAGGGCGCGCAAGCGCGCCGGTAGCTGCAGCCAATTGAACATATTTCCTCCAGACTCAATCGTTCTATGAACACTTTTGAAGTACGGGAGTTTAATTTCAGTGGTTGCAACTGGGGACAAGCATCGTCGGGCGATCCGCGACCTATTTGGCGTTCGAGCCGCGAAATCGCTCCCAGAGCGCCCCGACCTGCGCGAGGCGCCTGAAATCGGGCGCGTCAGCGCTACTTGCGTCCTGCCAGGCCGCGAAATGGCTTGCCGTTGACCAGCACCTGGCCAGCCGCGTATTGCACTTTGCTGGTGTAGGCCTGGTCGGTCTCCTCGAGCAGACCCTGGGCCTTGAATGTCGCGGCGCTCTGGGCAATCACCTCGGGTGTCAGCTCCGGTTTGCCGAGCTTGCGCGCGATCACCGGCAACCATGCCTTCGGCAGTCGCATGGTGGCGTCGGCGACTGCGCGTTGCAGGACGACGAGCTGAAACGGCATCGCGCCACCCGGCGGCTTTCCTGCAGCAGACGGATCGTCCTTGAAAGCGAGCCCGTAGTTCAGTTCGCCCTGCTGCCCTTCGAAGGTCGCGCTAACAGCCACCCGGTATTCGGGTTTGGCATCGATGAGCTGATTCATCAGCACTTCGAGCCCCTGCGCGGTGAGGCTCGGATCGGCTTTCGCGGCTTTCTGCGCATCGCGGCCCAGCAGCTTCTGCAAACCGGCAACGGCCGGACCGTTCAGGTTCTTCAATGTCTGGCCGAGGTGAATCTGCGATATCGGCTGGGTGCCGATGGAGCCGCTGGCATCGGCGGACTGCACGATCTCGAGCAGTTCGCCGTTGCGGCTGGTCTTGCTCGCAAACTTCAGATCGTCGAGCGCCAGGAGCGGCGCTGGCGCCGCACCGCCAGCGGCGGCATTGCCGCCAGCACTGCCCTCACCGCCTGCGCTACCCTTGACACCTGGTTGCTGCACAACGATCCGCCCGATCGTGCCGTGGCCTTCGCCGGTCATCATCAATGCGTCGGCTGTCTGCGGACGCTCGCCCTGAAATTGGGCCTTCAACTGGTCGACAGTCACAGCGACGCCGGGGCTCGAACCTTCCTTGCCGAGGAGCTCGAGCCGAAGCTGCGGCCAGTGCATGTCGCCCTCGATCCGGGTGCCATCGCCATTGCTCTTGAAGTCGTAGTCGAGCCGCTGCCATTGCGCGTTGGCCGTGGGATCGGCCATCTCGCCCGCCGGCAAGGCGAGCTGGCCACTAAAGCCGCCGGCAAAGCCATACACCGTCGCGATACGCGGTGGATCGGCGCGGGCAAAAGCGGTTCGCACGTTGTCTTCGATGCCGTCGACCGCGGTGATATGGGTATCGATGGCAGCGGCTGCGAAATGCAGGCCGGGAAAGGGGCCGTGCAACACGTCGTTCTGTACGTGGACACGAATGGTCTGTGGCGTCATCGGTGCCGCGCCAGCCTTTGCCTTTGCATCGGAACTCGCCGGCAATTTCATCTCGAGCACCAGCATGCCTTTGGACGAGAACAGCCCGCGATCGTAGGTGCGGGTCACGCTGGCCGTCGGGCCGAGCGCCGCAACGGCCTGGTCGATCGCTGCGTCGTAACGTTCCTCGACCTTCTTGCCGAGCCACCAGCTCGCGCCGCCATATGTGACCAGCGCAAGTAAGACAACGCCGGCTGTCGTCAATTTCTTGTTCATGATTGCCCGAAACGATGAGTTGAATGAATAGAGGCGCCCCACGGGATGCTCTGCGCAAGCTGCCACGCCAACCGCGCGCGAGTATAAAAGACAGCCCTGCGATGAATCGGTGGTTGCTCTTTTTTTGATAGCTGTCTGCGCACGTCCAGTGGGCGTTTCAGCCACTATTTTCTTGAAATTATCAAACAGAGGTCTGCATGAAGCCTTCGAGCACGTTGACCGTGTTGATGCCCACCGCTTCGACCGCGTAGCCGCCTTCGAAGACGAAGACGGTCGGCAGTGCCGCTTTTGCAATTGCCTCGCCGACCCTCGAATAGTCGGCGCTCGCAAGCGAAAAACCCGCGACCGGATCCTCGGCGAACGTGTCGACGCCGAGCGACACCACGAGCGCGCCGGGCTCGAAGCCGGCAATGCCTTTCAACGCTGTTGCGAGCGCTGCCTGCCACACGCTGAAATCGATGCCGCGCGCAAGCGGCAGGTTGTGGTTGAAGCCGAGCCCCGCACCGACGCCGCGCTCGTCTGCATGGCCGAGGTAGTAAGGATATTCCGTGCGCGGATCGCCATGAATGCTGCTGAAATGCACATCGGCGCGTTCGTAGAAGATCGCCTGCGTGCCGTTGCCGTGGTGGTAGTCGATGTCGAGCACCGCAACCCGCTCGATGCCCGCATCGCGCAAGGTCTGGGCCGCTATCGCTGCATTGTTCAGAAAGCAGTAGCCGCCGAAAAAATCGAAGCCTGCGTGATGGCCGGGCGGCCGGGTCAGCGCAAAAGCGGCGCGCTCGCCGGCCGCAACATGCTGCGCCGCGACGATCGCGCAGCCCGCGCCGTTTCGCGCGGCGTCCCAGGTGCCCGACATGAGCGGCGAGCCTGCGTCGAACGAAAACAAGCCCATGCGCGCGGGAAAGCCTGCCGGTAGCACATCGGTGCGCATGCCGCGTGTCGGCCAATAAGACGGCAGCGCATCGCGCCCGGTATTCGATGGGTCGAGCGCGATCCATTCGGCCCATGCGCCTTCGAGGAAGTCGACATAGCGCGGCGAATGAATGCGCCTGATCACTGTGTCGTCGAAAGCGCCCGGAGATTCGATCGGACCGAGGCCGCGCTCGTTCAAGCGCTGCAAAACCAGATCGACCCGCCGAGGCACCTCGAAGCACGGCACCAGTTCGCCGCGGAACATCTCGAATTTGCCGTGGTGCGCCGCGTGCCCGGCGTTGTAGATGGTGCGCATGTCGGTTGCTGCTCGATTGATAGTTGAACGGGTTTGTCGGACGGGCGACATGAGCCGCCAGGTTGTCGACCTGAATCTGCCGCGGCGGTTCAGCGTGCAAACAGATCGAAATCCGCCGGCCAGGCATCCAGCGCGAGTTCGGGAAAGCGGCGAATAGCTTCGCGGGTTTTCGTAATCGTCGCGGAAAGACGCGCGATGATCTCGCTGCGTTCTTTGGCAGTCTTGTTTTGAAAAGCGTAGGACTCAGGCCCCGCACACAAACTGACGAAAGTCTTGCGAAAGCCCGCGGCTTCGGCCGTAGCCTCTTTGCTGCGCTGGCGCAGCGGCTCGAGATCCGCGGCGATTGCGGCGCGCAGAAAGTCGTCGGTGTCGTCGGGCAGGACGAGTTCCGTATATCTGCGCCTCAGAACCGCCGGGTGACAGTCGATCAACCAATACACGGCCTGGTCGACGGCTATATCGTCGATGGTCACGGCGCCGCCATAACGTCCGGCGCGTCTCCCCATGAAGTCGGCCGCCCGCGCCAGGCCACTCTCAGCCGCCAGGCGACGCCAACGCGTGCTCTCCCTGAGATTGCGTCGCTCGGTAAAGATGGCCATGGCCTCCTGCGCGTAGGGGTGTCCCATCTGCGCGGCTTCGAGAAAGAAGGGCAAGCCCGCCTCCGTGTTCACCTGACCGGACGCCTGTTCGGCCTTCCGGTTCAACAAATTACCGTGCGCCATGAGTTGCTGCGCCGAGCCCTTGCGAGCCCGCTCGTCGAGTCATTTGAGCGGCTCGGCGGTGCGCCCGCATTGCAAAATTAGCATCATCGCGTCGGGCTCGGACGGCTGTATCTGCGCCCCGATCGGCAGGCTGGTGGTGGTCGCGAGAAACGCGAGCGAAAAGAGCGTTGCCCAAGTGACCCGGAAGGTGATCGGCATGGTGGTGATGGTGGTGGTAAGGGTGGCGAATAGTCGGTGAACCGATGCCGACCTGTCAACGCGCCAGCACCGGCCCCAACACCACGCCCGTGTGCGTGCCGAGCCGCACCACATCCTCGGGCGGTGCCGCCGCGACGATCCGCCCGCCCGCATCGCCGCCTTCGGGCCCGAGGTCGACGATCCAGTCGGCTTCGGCGATCACGTCGAGGTCGTGTTCGATCACGACCACGCTGTGGCCGCCGTCGACCAGCCGGTGCAGCACGTGGATCAGCTTTTCGACATCGGCCATGTGCAGGCCGACCGTCGGCTCGTCGAGCACGTAGAGCGTGTGCGGCGCCTTCTGGCCGCGGCGGGTGATGTCGTCGCGCACCTTGCTCAATTCGGTGACGAGCTTGATCCGCTGCGCCTCGCCGCCGGACAGTGTCGGCGAGGGCTGGCCGAGGGTGAGGTAGCCCAAACCAACGTCGACCAGCAACTGCAGTGGGTAGGCGATGTTCGGCATGCTCGCGAAAAAGCCGACCGCTTCGTCGACTTCCATCTGCAGCACCTCGCCGATGCTCTTGCCGCGCCAGCTCACGGCCAGGGTTTCGGGATTGAATCGCGCGCCGTGGCAGACCTCGCACGGCACCTTCACGTCGGGCAAAAAGCTCATCTCGATCGTGCGCACGCCGGCGCCATCGCAACCAGAGCAGCGGCCTTCGCCGGTGTTGAAGCTGAAGCGCGCCGGGCCGTAGCCGCGGGCTTTGGCTTCGAGCGTGTCGGCGAACAGGCGCCGCACTGTGTCCCAGAAACCGATGTACGTCGCGGGGCAGCTGCGCGGGGTCTTGCCGATCGGCGTCTGGTCGACTTCGAGCACGCGGTCGATCGCTGCGTAGCCTGCGACCGACGTGCAGCCGATCCACGCGGGATGCTTGCCGGCCGCATCGGCATCGCGCCCGGCCTTGGTCATGCGCTGGACCACGACCGCCTGCACGTTCGCGAGCAGCACATCGCGCGCGAGGGTCGATTTGCCCGATCCGCTGACACCGGTGATCGCAACGAGGCGATGCAGCGGCAGGGCCAGATCGACATTTTGCAAGTTGTGCAAGTCGGCGCCGCGCACATGGATCCACGACGGGGCAACCGGGGCAGCGCTTTCGACGTGGGCCGCACCATCCGCTTTCTGTGCCTTCTTCGCTTTTGCGAGCGCCTTGAGGCGTGCTGCGCTCGGCGGCGGAATGGAAGGCTGCATCGCCTGCACCGGCGCCGCGTGATCCTCGCCCGACACGACCGCGCGCCGCGCGTGCAGCGGATGCCGGATCGCATCGCGCAAGTACCGCCCGGTCTGCGAATCAGGTGCATTCTGAATCTGCGCCACCGTGCCTTCCGCGACCAGCGCGCCGCCACGCTTGCCCGCACCCGGACCGATGTCGATGATGTGATCGGCCTGCCGGATCGTGTCTTCGTCGTGCTCGACGACGACCAGCGTGTTGCCCTTGTCGCTGAGTTGATGCAGCGCATTGAGCAAGATCCGGTTGTCGCGCGCATGCAGACCGATCGTCGGTTCGTCGAGCACATAGCAGACGCCCTGCAAATTGCTGCCGAGCTGCGCGGCGAGCCGGATGCGTTGCGCCTCGCCACCCGACAAGGTCGGCGCGCCGCGGTCGAGCGTGAGGTAGCCAAGACCAACTTCCTCCAAAAATTCGAGCCGGCTCTTGATCTCGGGAACCAGGTCGCGTGCGATCTCTGCGTCGCGGCCGGTCAGTTCGAGGCGCTCGAACCACTGGCGGATATCGGTCACGGACAAGCGCGCCAGGGTGGTGATCGCAACATCGTTCTCGAACAGAACAGCACGCGCAGTGTCATTCAAGCGGGTGCCTTCACATGTCGGACAAGCCAGATCTACCACGTCATCGACTTCAGGCTCGGCGAAGGTTTGCTCGCGTCCCTTCTGGTCGTCGGCCAGCACCGAATCGTCGTAGGCCTTGCGCTGTTCCTTACTGAGCCGCACGCCCGTGCCGACGCAATCGGGGCACCAGCCGTGCTTGCTGTTGTAGCTGAAGAGGCGCGGGTCGAGCTCGGCGTAACTCGTGGCGCAAACCGGGCAGGCGCGCAAGGTGGAAAAAATCTGCACCCGGCCGATGCCGGCCGTGGGCGCGCCAGCCATCATGGCGGCCTTGAGACCGTCGAGCTCCGACAGCACATGCACCACGCCCTTGCCGTGCTCCAGCGCACGCGCAAGCGCTTCGCGCAATGCCAACTCGTTGGCCGGCAGCACATCGAGGCTTGCCACCGGCAGCTCGATGCTATGTTCCTTGAAGCGATCGATGCGCGGAAAGTTCGTCGTCGGCAAGAACGCGCCGTCGACCCGCAAATGCGTGAAGCCGCGCGGCCGGGCCCAATCGGCCAACTCCGTGTAGACACCCTTGCGGTTGCTCACCAGCGGCGCGAGCAGGCCGATGTGCTGGCCGCGAAAGTGCTTCAGCAGTTGCGCAGCAATGCTGTCGGGCGTTTGCGGCGCCACCGCTGCGCCATCGCGGATGCAATGCTGCACGCCGAGCTTGACGTACAGCAGCCGCAAAAAATGCCAGACCTCGGTCGTCGTGCCGACAGTGCTCTTGCGCCCGCCGCGCGACAGCCGCTGCTCGATCGCCACCGTCGGCGGAATGCCGTAGACCGCATCGACCTCGGGCCGGCCGGCCGGTTGCACGATGCTGCGCGCATAGGCGTTGAGCGATTCGAGATAACGGCGCTGCCCTTCGTTGAACAAAATATCGAAAGCGAGTGTCGACTTTCCCGATCCGCTGACGCCGGTGACCACACTGAACTTGCCGCGCGGAATATCGACCGACAGGTTCTTCAGGTTGTGCTCACGCGCATGCACGATCCGGATCACGCCTTCGTCTTTGTGGTTGTTGTTGCGCTGGAGGTTGTAAGCCGCGCGCGGCTGCGCGGCGACGAATCGCGCTGGCCCGAGCGACAACGCGTAGTCGTGCAGCGCCGTGCCGGTAAACGAGCCTTCGCATTCGCGCACTTGCTCGGGTGTGCCGACTGCCACTACCTGGCCACCGCCCTCGCCGCCTTCGGGTCCGAGATCGATCAGCCAGTCGCTCGCGCGAATCACGTCGAGGTTGTGCTCGATCACGACCAGCGAATGACCGGCGTCAAGCAGTTTTCGCAGTGCGCGCATCAAGCGTGCAATGTCGTCGAAATGCAGGCCGGTGGTCGGCTCGTCGAATAAAAACAAGGTACCTTTGCGCGCGAGCGTTTGCCGGCTCGCGCTCGCACTGTTCGCGGCTTCGGCCAGAAAGCCCGCGAGTTTGAGGCGCTGCGCCTCGCCGCCCGAGAGCGTCGGTACCGGCTGGCCGAGCTTCACGTAATCGAGCCCGACGTCGACGATCGGCTGGAGGGTGCGCTGAACTTCGCGGTCGCTCGCGAACACCGCCATCGCTTCGGCGACCGTCAGATCGAGCACATCGGCAACGTTGAGGGTCTTGCTCTGACGCTCGACCCGCACTTCGAGAATCTCGGGCCGGTAACGCTTGCCATCGCAGTCGGGGCAACGCAGATACACGTCCGACAGGAACTGCATCTCGACATGCTCGAAGCCCGAGCCGCCGCAGGTCGGGCAGCGCCCGTCGCCCGAGTTGAAGCTGAACTTGCTCGCCGTGTAGCCACGCTGCCGCGCGAGCGGCGCGGTCGTGAAAATCTCGCGAATCGCGTCCCAGGCGCCGACATAACTCGCGGGATTGGAGCGTGCGGTCTTGCCGATCGGCGACTGGTCGACGAACACCACGTCGCCGAGTTGCTCGGCACCAAGCAGCCGGTCGTGCGCGCCGGGTGCTTCGGTGGTCTTGCCGAAGTGCCGCATCAGGGCCGGCGCGAGCACGTCCTGCACCAGGGTCGATTTGCCCGAGCCACTGACGCCCGTCACGACCACCATGCGCTGCAGCGGAATCTCCACGGTCACATGCCGCAAGTTGTGCTCGCTCGCGCCTTCCAGAATCAATCGCGGCGTGCTGTCGGCGACCGCACGCCTGAAGCCCATGCCGATTTGCTTGCGTCCACCGAGGTACTCGCCCGTTAGCGTGTCGGCATCGCGCAATGCATCGGTGGTGCCGTCGAACACGATCTGGCCGCCGCGCGCACCGGGGCCCGGTCCCATGTCGATCACCCGATCCGCCGCGAGCATCACGGCCGGATCGTGTTCGACCACGACCAAGGTGTTGCCCGCATCGCGCAGCCGCAGCATCGCGTCGGTGATGCGGCCCATGTCGCGCGGATGCAGCCCGATGCTCGGCTCGTCGAGCACGAACAGGGTGTTGACGAGTGAGGTGCCAAGGGCGGTGGTCAGGTTGATGCGCTGGACCTCGCCACCCGACAATGTGCGGCTTTGCCGATCGAGCGTGAGGTAGCCGATGCCGACCTCGTGCAGGTAGCGCAAGCGGGTCGTGATTTCGTCGTGCAGCAGCTTGAGCGCTTGCGTTTCGCCGGCGGCCACGCCGACGTTGCCGCCGCTATCGCTGTGACGCGCGCTGCGTTCGAAGAACGCGCGCAGCCGCTCGATCGGCATCATCATCAAATCGTGCAGGCAAAGCCCCGGCAAGGCCTCGAGCTGCACGCGCGACCAGGGCGTGCCGACTGGCATGAAGCGTTGCTCGGGGGCCAGCACCGCATCGGCATCCGCCTTGGCGCCAATGCGCCACAAAAGACTTTCGAGCTTGAGCCGCGCACCGCCGCAAACATGGCACGGCGTGTAGCTGCGGTACTTCGACAGGAGCACGCGGATGTGCATCTTGTAGGACTTGCTTTCGAGGTAGCCGAAGAAGCGCCGGATGCCATACCACTGCTGATTCCACTTGCCTTTCCAGTTCGGCGAGCCTTCGATGACCCAGTCTTTCTGATCTTGTGTGAGCTTGGCCCACGGCGTGTCGCGCGGAATGCCCGCCGCTTCGGCATGGCGCATCAGATCGTCCTGACATTCCTTCCAGGCCGGCGTCTGAATGGTCTTGATCGCGCCGGCGCGCAATGTGCGCTTGTCATCGGGGATGACGAGGCCGAAATCGACCCCGATCACGCGGCCGAAACCGCGACAGGTTTCGCAGGCCCCGACAGGCGAGTTGAACGAGAACATCGACGGAATCGGATCGCGATAGCGCAGGTCGCTCTCGGGGCAATGCAGGCCGGTGGAGAATTTCCAGATCGTGGGCGCGGCAGTCGCTTCGTTGTTTGCGTCGCCAGCGTCCTGATCACGATCGGCCGGCGCGGCATCGGCGACGACATACACATTGAGCCGCCCTGCGCCCCGCTTGAGCGCCAGCTCGATCGCCTCGACCACCCGCACGCGCTCGGTGCTGCCGAGGCGAAATCGATCGGCGTTGACGTCGAGCATTTTTCTGGCGCCGGTCGTCGTCGCCACCTCGCGCTCGGCTTGCACGCGGGTGAAGCCGCTCGCCGACAACCACTGAGTCACGTCGTCGGCGGTCGCCGACGCAGGCAGCTCGACCGGAAAAGTCATGACCAGCCGCGGGTCACCAGACGACGCAGCGCGCTGCGCCAGTTCGGCATAGATCGAATCGGGTGAATCGTGCTGGACCGCTTGCGCCGTCTCGCGATCGAACAACTGCCCTGCGCGCGCGAACAGCAGCTTCAAATGATCGTTGAGTTCGGTCATCGTGCCGACCGTCGAGCGCGAAGAGCGCACTGGATTGGTCTGATCGATCGCAATCGCCGGCGGCACACCTTCGACCTTGTCGACTGCCGGCTTGTCCATGCGGTCGAGAAACTGCCGCGCATAGGCCGAAAAGGTTTCGACATAGCGCCGCTGCCCTTCTGCGTACAGCGTGTCGAACACCAGGCTCGACTTGCCCGATCCGCTCGGGCCGGTGACCACCGTCATTTCGCCGGTGCGAATGTCGAGATCGAGGTTTTTGAGGTTGTGCTGGCGGGCGCCGCGGATGCGGATGGAGCCGGAAGTCATGCGGGGAGTGCGAGCTGAACGATGAGGGGCAAACATGCTAGCAAGCGCGGCCAATCGTGTTCGGCGCAAGGTCAAGTGCGGCGCTTGCTTGCAGAGGCGCTCCATACCGATCGGCGTGGGTCGGGTTAATGCGTTTGCTGAATTGCGAGGCTCCACCGTACGATGCAGCCTGCCGAAAAAGCGCCGAATCGCCTTATTGCGCGGCGTTGCGCAACCGTTTCTCTCTTCGCTCAAGGAGTCTTCATGCGATCGTTCACCAAAGCCTCGTTCCTGACCGTAATTCCCCTCGTCGTGTTGGCGCTCAGTGGTGCGGGCACCGCCCAGGCACAGCCCATCACGGCAGGCTCGATCACCAACAGCCCGCCGATGATTGCCTATGCCGACGACGGCACGACCCTGCAAGGCGTGATCGTCGATCTGGCTGCCGCGATGGGCAAGCAGATGGGGCGGCCGATCGAATTCAAGGCCTTGCCCTTCGCTGGCTTGCTGCCCGCCATGCAAGCCAAAAACATCGATATCGCGTTCAGCCTGATGAACGACACGGCGGAGCGCCAGAAGGTGGTCGATTTCGTCGATTTCTTCAACCTGGGCACCCGGCTCCTGGTCAAGAAGGGCAACCCTGAAAAAGTCGGAGGCCTCGACACCTTGTGCGGCAAGACAGTTGCAACGGTCAAAGGCTCGACGCAGATCGCGCTGGTCGACGGCGCCGATGCCGAATGCAAAAAGGCGAACAAGGCCGCGGTCGAGAACCTGCAATATTCGCAGCCCTCGGATGCGCGATTGCAGGTACAAACCGGCCGCGTGGCCGCGTTCTTCGGCAATTCACCCGTGATGGTGTATCTGGCCGCGACGGCTGGCGACGGTAAAGTCTTCGACGTGGTCGACGGCGAGTACCAGCCGGTGCCGCTCGGTATCGCGGTGGCCAAGGACAACACGGCGCTGCGCGACGCGCTGCAAAAGGCATTGACCGCGCTCATGGCCGATGGCACCTACCGCAAGATTCTCGACCAGCACAAAGTGGGCGGCGGCGCCCTGACGAGCGCAAAAATCAATGGCGGAACCTGAGCGCGCTGCAGGCGACGCAGTAGCTGCACCACAACGCCTGCGCATCGTGCCGGCGCGGCGGCCCGGCCTGTGGCTCAGCAGCGCTGTGGTGTTCGCGCTGTTCGCGTGGGTGGCTGTCGCGATCGTGCGCAATCCGAACATTCAGCATTCGGTCATCTGGCAGTTCCAGTTCGCGCCGGCGATCCTCGCGGGCTTGCGAACGACGGTGGTGCTGGCCTTGCTGGCGGCGGTCATCGGCCTGGTGCTGGGCGTGCTGCTGGCGGTGATGCGACTGTCCGACAGCCGGCTGCTGCGGCTTTTCAGCAGCTTCTACATTTGGCTGCTGCGCGGCACGCCGCTGCTGGTGCAGATTCTGATCTGGGGCAACTTCGCGCTGCTGTTCCAGCACATCGGGCCTTTCAGTACCAACAGCATCCTGACGCCGTTCGTGGCATCGGTGGTCGCACTCGGCCTCAACGAAGCGGCCTACATGGCCGAAGTGGTGCGCGGCGGCATCCTCGCGGTGGATCGGGGGCAGTTCGAGGCGTCCACTGCGCTGGGCATGCCGCGGCTGCTTGCGCTGCGCCGCATCGTTTTGCCGCAAGCCATGCGCGTGATCGTGCCGCCCGCGGGCAACCAGTTCATCTCGCTGCTCAAAGCCACCTCGCTGGTTTCGGTGATCGCGGGCGGGGACTTGCTCACGGCGGCCGAAAACATATCTTCGGCCAATCTGCACACCATCGAACTGATGCTCGTCGCGACCTTCTGGTATTTGACACTGACATCGATTACAGGCATCGGCCAGCATTTGCTCGAGCGGCGACTTGGCCGTTCATCAGCGGAAACCCATGGCAGACGATAGGTTCGCCGCGACCGAAAAGTCGCCGCTGCTGCAAGCCCTCGGCGTCTACAAACGCTTCGGCCACGAAGAAGTCCTCAAAGGCATCGACTTCGAGGTCCGCAAGGGCGAAGTGTTCTGCCTGATCGGCCCTTCCGGTTCGGGCAAGAGCACGATGCTGCGCTGCATCAACCATCTCGAAAAAATGGATGCCGGACGCATCCTGCTCGACGACGAACTGATCGGTTACCGCGATGGTGGCGACCGGCTGTTCGAGTTGAGCGAGGCCGCGGTTTGTCGCCAGCGCAGGCAAATCGGCATGGTGTTTCAGCGGTTCAACCTGTTCGCGCATCAAACCGCATTGCAGAACGTGATGGAAGCGCCCTTGCATGTGTTGCGCGAAACGCCTGCCGTCGCGCGCGAGCGGGCGGCTGCGCTTTTGGCGCAGGTCGGCCTGGCACACAAGGCCGATGCCTATCCGGCGCAATTGTCCGGCGGCCAGCAACAGCGCGTTGCCATCGCGCGTGCGCTCGCGATGCAACCCAAACTCATGCTGTTCGACGAGCCCACGTCGGCACTCGACCCTGAACTGGTCGATGAAGTTCTCGGTGTGATGCGCAGCCTCGCCGCCGCCGGCATGACCATGATCGTTGTGACCCACGAGATGGGCTTCGCGCGGGATATCGCGAGCCGGGTCGCCTTCATGGATGGCGGCGAGATCGTCGAAGCCGGCCCTCCCGCAGAGTTGCTGGAAAGGCCAACGCATGAGCGCACGCGCGCATTTCTCTCGCGCTTGATTGCGTCCGAGCCTCGCCGCTGACACCGGCCAGGTCATTTCTCGCCGTCGACACGCAGCAAACAGCACTGGCTGCGCAGTGGCCTGTCCGCCATGGCCGACCCGCTTTGGCGCGCCCGATCGAGCGCTGACATTTGCCTACAGTCGCGCGCGCCCGGCGGCCCGAACCCGGACGATTCAAAACCGGCGACATGAAGACAAAACAGATGGAAGACCCCTCGGTCGAGCGCATAGAGCGCAACCCGATTACCAGAAACCGACGGCCAAATGCACCCGGCTCGGCGGGATTTTGTCGATCCTGATGCTGGTCGTGTACTACGGCTTCGTCGGCCTGGTCGCGTTCGACAAGGAATTGCTGTTCAAGCGGCTCGGCACGGGCGTGATGACGCTCGGCATGCCGCTCGGCTTCGGCGTCATCATTTTCACGATCGTGATCACCGCGATCTACGTGCGGCGCGCCAGCAGTGAGTTCGACACCTTGACCGAATAGGTCGTGCGGAGCGTCATGCCATGAACAAGCCCCTGATCAAATCGCTGCCGATCGCCGCTGCGATCGCGGCCGTAGTTGCGAGCGCGGGCGCGGTCCGAAACCGGCATCGGCGCCTCGGGCGCTTCCGGTCGCTGATCGAGCCACCGATCCAATGCGCGACGCCGGTACGCCGGCACGCCGGCACGCATTCGCAATCGGGCCTTTGCGCCCGGGGTTTTTTTGGCCGCACCGGGTCTGAGAAATCCTTCGGATGCTATTGAAATAATAGCTGTCTGCGCTCGTCCACTGGTCGTTTCAGCCACTTTTCTCCTAAAAATTCGACTCAACGCTTCGACAGTGATTTCAATTTGATGAAAGCCAACGCCGCCATCACAGCGTCGTTGAGCGCATCGTGTGCATTGCGCTGCGGCAGCGCAAGCTCGCGCATCAGGGTCTTGAAACGCAGGTCGATTTGCGGCTCGGTCTGCTGCTGGTGCGGCGTCTGGAGTCGCGAGCGATGGCGGTGATAAAGCGCGGAAACTTCGATGGCCGGCTGCGGCAGAGCGATGCCGAGCAACGGACGCACGGCACGGTTGAGCATCGCGATGTCGAACGCGATGTAATAGCCGACGATCGGCCGGCTGCCGACAAAATGCAGCACCTGCCGGATCGCATCGTCAATCGGCAGCCCGGCAGCCACATCGCGCTCGCGCAGCATGTGAATCCGCACGCTCTCGGCCGGTACCGGGCCGGTCGGCCGCACCAGCAGTTCGAGCCGCTCGCTGGTCAGGATGCGCTGGCCGACGATGCGCACTGCCGCGATGGAAATAATCTCGTCCTTGCGGGTGTCGAGCCCGGTGGTTTCGCAGTCAAGCGAGACCCATTCATCGTCCGGCGGCGGATCGAACAAGAAGGCGTAGTCGGCGTCGCGCAACCGCCGGCGCTGGCTGCGCCGTCGCGCCGCCGCGAACCAGTGCAGCGGCGAAAACACGCCACTCACAGCGCGTCGAGCCGAAGCCGCAGGCGCAGCATGTCCTTGAAGCGCCTGACCACCGCGAGCGTGTCCTTGAGCAGGTCACGCTCGAGGCTGCCGAGCCGATCGGGACGCACCGCGCCGCTGACCGGCTGTCCCGCATCGATTTCGGCCAAGCCCGCCGCAAGCTTGAGCCCCATCAGAAAATGCAGGCTGTCGGCCAGCTCCTGCGCGATTCGCGCATCGAGCGCGCCGCGCGCGCCCAACGCATCAAGCCGCGCCGTGGTGCCGGTCGCCGTGAGCTGATGCGTCAGCGCCAGGCTGCGCACGCCGTGCACGATCGGAAAGATGCCCTGCTTCTTGAGGTCGACCGGTTCGGCGTCGACGCCGCGCATCAGCCGGTCCCACCAATGGCCGGTAGCGTTCCCGAAGCCTTCGATCACCGCCGCGAAGCGCGCGACCAGCACATCGTTTCCGGCCGCGAGTTGCAGCAATCCTTCTTTGGCTCGCTTCAAAAGCGCGGCGTCGCCCGCGACGGGTTCGGCGTCCATGAAGATCGCGAGGTTCATGAGGCCGTCGGCGCCGGGATTGAGCAGCCAGTGCTTCGAGCGCGCCGAAAATTCACTCGCGCTGCCGCGCCAGGCGGGGTTGTTCAGCATGATCTGGCCTTTGCACTCGGGGTAGCCGAAGCGCGCCAGTGCGTTGGAAAAGCGATCGCAAATGGCTTGCATGTCGTCGGGCGGCGTCCAGCCGTCGCGCAGCAGCAAGCCATTGTCCTGATCGGTCTTGAGTAACTGCTCGCCGCGCCCTTCGCTGCCCATCACGATCAGGCAACAGTTCAGCTGAAGTGCGTCGGGCGCGACCATTTGCCAGGCCCGTTCGAACAACCGCGCATTGAGCTGGTTGACCAGCTTGGCCATCAATGCGATGCGAGTTCCGCCGCGGTGCAGCAGGCCGACGAGGCGCGTGATCTGCGCCGCGGCCTGACTCAAATCGTCCAGGTCGACGGCTTGCTCGATCTGCACCGTGATCAGCAGCGAGTGGTTCGACAGAAAGCTGAACAGGTCGAGCGCTTCGAGAATGCCGCTCACGTTGCCGGCGTCGTCGATGACGGCCACGCGGTGGATCCGGCTGCGCAGCAGCAACGCCATCGCATCGCCGAGCTGGTCGTGCGCACGCACCGCGACCAGCGGCGTGGTGGCGAACTCGCCGACCGCGAGGCGATCGAGCGGCCGCCCGTCGAGAATCGCACGCTGCAACGCCGTGGTGGTGAAGATGCCGAAACCCGATTCGAGTCCGCTCACGATCACGTTGGTGGTGCGGCGGTCCTGAAAGATCTTCACGACCGACACGATGTCGGTCGCGGCATCGACGATGTTCGCCGGCCGCAGATAAGCCTGATCGACACGGGCCAGGGTCAGTGACTGAAGTTCGTGCTGATCGTGCCGCTCGGCTTGTGCGCCGAGCTTGCGGCTCAGGTCGGCGAATAAGAGCGCACCGAAGGTGGCGTTGGAGGCAATCAGCTCGCTGAGCACGGCATGCGCCAACTGATAGGCGAGCACCTCCTCAGCCGCGACGAAGCGACTGCCGACGCGGCCTGCGATCAGCGCACGGGCGTCGAAACAATCGTCCGCGCCGAAGCTTGCGAGCACCTCGCCTTCTTCGGTCTGAACGACGTGGCCCTTGATGACGATGAACAAATGCGTCGGAACAGTGCCGACTTCGAGCACGACCTCACCCTCGCGGAAGTAGGCGATGTCGACATGGGCGCGAACCTGCTGCTGTTCGGCCGGCGTCAGGCAGTCGAACGGCGAGGCCGAAAAATTGAAGGCGTTCGGCATCGCCGTTGCACCATCGATTTGCTCAGCGCGGCGCGGCCAGGCCGCTGGGCACCGCCGCCGCGCGGTCCCATGCGTCGCCGAACCAGGCATCACCTGCCAGGTAGTCGCGCAGCATCGGCAATCCGTCGAAGCCCCAAAACAATTTGCCATCGACGACGAAAGTCGGCACGCCGAAAACGCCGAGCGCGATCGCTGCGTCAGTGTTCTCGCGCAACAGCACCTTTGCATGATCGGGCGTGTCACCGCCGGGCGCTGTTTGCGGCGCCAAGGTTTGCGCCAGCGCTTCGAGCCGCTGCGGATCGAGCGCATCGTGCCCGCCGCGCCAGACATGGCGCAGAACGGTCTCGGCAACGAAGCGATTGATATAACCGTCGCGACTGCAAGCCAGCGCCTGACGCAAAATCGGCAGCGGAGAAAACGGATGGCGCGCGGGCATCTCCAGCCCGACGCCGGTCGAATGACCGAGCCAGCTGACCTGCCGGTAAGTCCACGCGCGCTTGGGCGGCAACTCGGCCGGCGCCTTTTGGCCGTGGTGCTTGATCACTGCGCCAAGCAGCACCGGCTTGTACGCCGCGCTGTAGCTGATGCCTTCGAGCACTCCGGGCAATCGCTCGAACGCGAGATGGGCGTAGGGCGAGACAAAGTCCAGATAGAAGTCGATGTGTTTCATGAGCTTTCGCCTCTCCTGGCAGCCTGGCGACTTTCGATCGAAAGCCAAACGGCGCGTTTGGCTGTGTCGTCCAGCTGACCCCACTGCGCAATCTCGTCGAGCGTGCGAAAGCAACCTTCGCACAAGCCATCGCCGTCGTCGATACGGCACACCGAATTGCACGGTGAAGGTACAGCGAATTTCGAATGAAAAGTGCTTGAAATGCCGACTGTACGTGCGCAGACAGCTACTTTTTTCATAGCGTCACCACCTCCGCGACAGATCCACCAGTGAGCCTTGTCAATGCCCACGGCTGCAACGCGAACACCGCGCGCGGATGGCCGGCTGCGGCCCAGATGGTGTCGAAGCGCAGCAGCTCGGCATCGATCAACACAATCGGCGGCGTCGCGTGCGCGAGCGGCGCGACGCCGCCGATCGAGAACCCCGTGCGCGCCTTGACGAATGCGGCATCGGCACGGCCAGTGGCACCGACGATCGCATCGACCTTCGCCACATCGACCCGCCGATCGCCCGAGGTCACGACCAGGACCGCCGCATCGTCTGAGACGCGCCGGAAGATGATGCTTTTGGCAATTTGCCCGAGCGCAACGCCGAGCTGGTCGGCCGCCTGCTGCGCGGTGTGCGCGGCCTCGTCGAGCATGACTGGCGCATGCGGATGGCCGGCGTCTTGCAACGCCCGGGCCACGCGCTGAACGCCTGCCGGCAGTGACTGAAGTTCAGCGCCGCACATCGGAAAGAATGAAAGCGGGATCGGACTGCCGGACGCAGAAGACGCAGAAATTTCGCAGAAGGCGCAAAACAAACACCAAAATTTTCATTGGCTGTTCTTCTGCGCCTTCTGCGCCTTGTATGTTCCACAAAGGAGATTTGAGTTGATAGCGATAGAAGGCTGTGGTCAAGTGGGCAGAGCCTGGCGCGGTGGGCAACGCGCAGCGTTGTCCACGGCAAGCCAGGCGCTTCGAGCGCAGCTCGAACTGTCCACTTATCCACAGCCTGGCCCTTGTGCCTTTTGTGCTTTTCGGTCGGCGCGCCAAACCTTGTATGTTCCACAAAGGAGATTTGAGTTGATAGCGATAGAAGGCTGTGGTCAAGTGGGCAGAGCCTGGCGCGGTGGGCAACGCGCAGCGTTGTCCACGGCAAGCCAGGCGCTTCGAGCGCAGCTCGAACTGTCCACTTATCCACAGCCTGGCCCTTGTGCCTTTTGTGCTTTTCGGTCGGCGCGCCAAACCTGTTTGCCCCTTGAGCTTGCAGCTCGTGCAGAAGCTTGCGGTCAACGCGCCGATCCCTTTCATCCAACCATGTAGCCCGAACAGTTGCCAATCATGAACATGAATCCGCAAGGTGGGGTAGTTGCTGGCGCCCAGCGCCCAAACGCCGGTATCGACGTCTCCAAGCAGCATCTTGATGTTTGCCTGGAGGCCGAGGATCTGCGGGTGGACAACGACGCCAGGGGGTGGGAGGGGCTGACCGCGAAGCTCAAGGACGCAGGGGTCGATCTGGTGGTGATCGAGGCCACCGGCGGCTATGAGCGGGCCGTGGTGTGCGCGCTGCAGGGCGCGGGCATCGCGGTGGCGCGGGTCAATCCGCGCCAGTCGCACGACTTCGCCAAGTCCATGGGTGTGCTGGCCAAGACCGACAAGGTCGATGCCCGCGTGTTGCGCGACTTTGCCGATGTACTGGCGCGCCACCGGGAGCGCGCCAAGTACATCACCCCGATGGTCGAGGCGCACCGCGCCGAGCTTGCCGCGCTGACCACGCGCAGGCGCCAGCTGGTGCAGATGCGCGTGGCCGAGCTCAACCGCCTGGAGCAGGCCAGCGCGCGCGCCGCGCGCAGCATCAAAAGCGTGCTCAAGCTGCTGGACAAGCAGATCGGGGCCATTGATGCGGACGCGGACGCACACCTGGAGCGCCACTTCAAGGCGCAGCGCACGCTGCTGGACAGTTGCAAGGGGGTGGGGCCGGTAACGATGCTGACGCTGACTTCGGCGCTGCCGGAGTTGGGCCAGCTGGGCCGGCGCGAGATCGCCAAGCTGGTGGGGGTGGCGCCGTTGGCTAACGACTCGGGCTCGCGCAGCGGCAAGCGGCGCATCTGGGGCGGGCGCCCGGAGGTGCGCACGGTGATCTACATGGCGACATTGGCGGCATTGCGCCATAACCTGGCGATCAAGGACTTCTACGCGCGCCTGCTCGCCGCAGGCAAACCAAAGAAGGTGGCCATCGTCGCGTGCATGCGCAAGCTGCTCACGATCCTCAATGCGATGCTCAGGGACAAGGCCGCATGGGATGGCACTAAGCATGTTCAGACCGTTCAAAACGCTTGACTTTCAACACAGTTGCTTCTGCGTAACTTTTGTATTTCTTCTGCATCCGGAAGTCCGAATTCATCAAACTCACCCCGCCCGCTTTGCCCGAATCGCCTTCGACACCCGCGACTGTGGCTCGCGGCCGAGCGCCTCGCTGATGTACACGCCCGCATCTATCAGCTTGTCGAGGTCGATGCCGGTGTCGATGCCCATCCCCTGCAGCATGTAGACCACGTCTTCGGTCGCAACATTGCCGGTGGCGCCTTTGGCATAGGGGCAGCCACCGAGCCCGGCGACCGAAGTATCGAATTGCCAGACGCCCATCTCGAGGCTGGCGAGCGTGTTGCCGAGTGCCTGTGCGTAGGTATCGTGAAAGTGACCGGAAATATCGCCCAAGCCATAGTGCGCCAGCGTGGCTTCGAGCGCGCGCTGCACCTTGACGGGCGTGCCGACGCCGATGGTGTCGGCCACGCCGACATGCTGCACGCCGATGCCTTTCATTAGCGCAGCGAGCCGGCCGACGGCTCCGGGTGCCACTTCGCCTTCGTAGGGACAACCGACGGTGCACGACATCGCGCCGCGCACATAAATGCCCTTGTCACGCGCGGCCTCTACCACCGGACGAAAGCGCTCGATGCTCTCTTCGATCGAGCAGTTGATGTTCTTCTGGCTGAAGGCTTCGGTGGCGGCGCCGAACACCACGATCTCGTGGGGCCACTCATCGCGCGGCGCGGCGATCGCGGCTTCGAAGCCCTTCATGTTCGGCGTCAATACCGAATAGCGAACGCCCTTCTTGCGCGCGATGCCATGCATGACCTCGGCGTTGTCGGCCATTTGCGGCACCCACTTGGGGCTCACGAAACTCGTGACTTCGATCTCGCTCAAGCCGGCGTCCTGAAGCCGCTGTACCAGATCGATCTTGGTCGCGGCGGAGACGGCCTGCTTTTCGTTTTGCAGACCGTCGCGCGGGCCGACGTCGACGATCTTGACTCTGGATGGAAGTTTCATGCGCATTCCTCGACGGCCACCGGGAAAGCCCTAGCGGCACCAGTCAAATTCTGGCACGCCGCAATATGCACTGCATGGCGCCACTGGCGCGTGCCATGCGATCGGGGCGCCGAAATTCAGACGCCCAGTTTCAGGAACAGTTCGCGATCGGGCGCAAAGTTGGCATGCAACGGCAGCAGCGCACCGCCGATCGCGCGCGCATCGGAGCCGATCGTTCCGCGCCACAGCGAGGGCCTTGCCACGCCTTCCCAGTCATAGCGGTCGAGCGCGAGACCGATGTGCGAAAGCAGCAGATCAAGAAGATCCGGGCAGCCCGCGCCATCGACGATCACGTCGTCGATGTCGAGCAATCCCGCTGCGCTGTTGATGGCCAGGGCAATCGCCGGCGCCGCCTGGGCAACCCAGGCAAGCGTGCTGGCACGCCAGGGCTGCGCCAGCGAGCGATCGTCACCGGCGGCAGCCGGATCGAGCCCCTTGCCGGAAAAGCGCGCCTCCAGTTGGTACAGCGACGCAACGCTGAGCAATTGGGCCGGCGCGCGTTCGGCTTTCGCGCTCGCCAGCCCGAGCGGCATCGAACCCACGGCGCCTGCATTCCCGTGCAGGCCGCCATGCAAATGGCTGTCCACGACAAGTCCACCACCGACGAATGTGTCGATGAAGATGTAGAGAAAGCTGCCGATGCTGCGCCCCCGCCCAGCCACCAGTTCGGCCACGCAAGCGGCTGCGGTGTCCTTTACCAGCATCACCGGCAGGTCGGTGATCGCGGCGACCCGTTCGCGCATATCGACTGCAGCCCATCGTGCAGCCAGATCGCTCGGCATGCCGAGCAGTTCTTTCCAGCCGCCAAGCGACAGCGGCGCGGCGACACCGACACCGTGCAATCTGCGCCGCGCGCGCGCAGGCAGGTCGCGGGTCATCGCAGCCAGGCGCTGCCCGATGAGGTCGAACAAACTGTCGGGCTCGGGCAAGGCGTAATCGATTGAGAAGCGCTCACGCGTGCGGCCGACAAAGTCGACCAGCAGCATGTCCATGCTTCGGCGGCCGATCTTGATGCCGATCGAAAACGCACCATCGGGGTCGAGTGCCATCGGCACCGAGGGCTGTCCGACGCGGCCACGCTGCGCTGGCAGACGCAGCAAAAGCCCGTCGGCCTCGAGCCGCGCAATGATGATCTGCACCGTTTGCGCCGTCAGATGCGTCACGCGCGCGATCTCGGCTTTGGACAGTTGACCATGCAGCCGTATCGCATGCAGCACCACGCGTTCGTTGAACTTGCCCATGCCGACATGGTTGGAGCCGCGAGGGCGCAAGCGAGCGTTGGCGAGCCGTTCAGAAGCCTCCGCAGCGCTCGCACCGGTCTTGCCGATCGGCTCGTTCCGCACGGGGACGTGCATCAATGCGCGAGGTATTCGGCCGGAATCTGCTCGGGCGGTATCGCACCGGTCATCACGGCCACGGTATCGCTCATGCTGATCTTCGTCGGGTCGAGCACCGCAGCGCGCTTGCCCAGGCGCGCGACATGAATCCGGTCAGCCACCTCGAACACATGCGGCATGTTGTGCGAGATCAGCACGACCGGCAGGCCCTTGTCGCGCACCCGCCGAATCAGCTCGAGCACCATGTTGCCTTCCTTGACGCCGAGCGCGGCCGTGGGCTCGTCCATGATGACAACGTGCTGTGCGAACGCCGCCGCGCGCGCGACCGCCACGCACTGGCGCTGGCCGCCCGACAAGGTTTCGACCGCTTGCGTCATCGAGCGGATGCCGACCTTCAGGTCCTGCATGCGTGCGATGCTTTCGGCGAGCATCTTCTTCTTGTCGAGCATCCGCAGCACGTTGCCGAGAAAACCCTCGCGCCGTATTTCACGGCCCATGAAAAGGTTTTCGGTAATTGTCATCGCGGGCGCTACGGCGAGATCCTGATAGACCGTTTCGATACCCGCGCGGCGCGCGTCGATCGGCGACTTGAAGTGCACCTGCTGCGCGTCGAGCAGCACTTCGCCCTCGTCGGGCACGGTGGCGCCGGACAAGCATTTGA
Source organism: Variovorax sp. (assembly GCA_965218415.1). Lineage (GTDB taxonomy): Bacteria > Pseudomonadota > Gammaproteobacteria > Burkholderiales > Burkholderiaceae_C > Variovorax. Next base: position 635,885 of record CBDCKT010000003.1, on the reverse strand, counting down.
TGAGCGACGACTTGCCAGCGCCGTTGTCACCGATCACGGCGAGGATTTCGCCGGCGCGCAGTTCGAAGTCTGTGCCGTCGAGCGCAGTGACCTGGCCGTAGCGTTTGACCAGGCCTTTGGCCTGCATCACGAGTTTGTGGGATGTGGTCATGTCAACGCGCTCCCTTGCGCGAGAGCTGGTCCGCCGCCACCGCGAGGATCACGAGAATGCCCGTCACGAGCACCTGGTAGATCGACGACACGCCCATCAAGGTCAATCCGTTGCGGAAGACACCGACGATCAGTGCACCGATCAATGAGCCGAGCACGATGCCACGGCCACCAAAAAGACTGGTGCCGCCGAGCACCACCGCCGTGATCGCGTCGAGGTTCTCGGTCTGCCCCGCATTCGGATCGCCGACACCGGTTCGCGCGACCGACAGCAACGATGCGATGCCGTAGAAAACGCCGGCCATCACGTAGACGCCAAGCAGCACTTTCTGCGTTGGAATGCCGACCAGCCGCGTTGCTTCTGCGTTGTTGCCGACCGCATAGACATGCCGGCCCGCGCCGGTTTCGCGCAGCACGAACCAGGCGCCGAAGTACAGCAGGAGCATCAGTACCGTGCCATACGAAATGCGCGTTCCCTCGAAACCGAAGGTCGAACCGAGCACCGTCATGATCGATGGCACGTCGGTCACGGTTTGCGATTGGGAATACAGCTGGGTGATCGCGAACGCGATGTTCAGGGTACCGAGCGTCACGATGAACGGCGGCAGCTTGACCCGCGTGACCAGCAAGCCGTTCAAAAGGCCAAACAACGCCGTCACGCCGATGCCGCAAAGAATCGCGAGCGGCGCAGGCAGTCCGAAATCTGCCGCGAATTTGGTCATCACGATGCTGCCGAGCGCCATCACGACGCCGCACGACAAATCGATACCGCCCGTGAGGATGATCAGCGTCTGCCCGATCGCGATCACGCCGACCACCGCGACTTGCTGCAGGATCAACGAAAGATTGCTGCCCGTCAGAAATCGGCCACTTTGGCTCGCGAAGAAGGCGCAAACCAGCAGCAATGCGATGAACGGGCCCAACGTGGCAATTGGCGGCAGCCGTTCGCGAAGCGGTACGTGACCCGGTGGTGGAATGGTTTTTCCCATGGCCGTCATTTGGGCATTCTCCTTTTGCTGCAATTTCGGACCGTGCAGAGCGCCGTTGCCAAAGGCCGGAACGGCCGTGACATCACGCGCGTGCGGACAGGCTCGCGGGTTTGCTCGCCGCCGCCCGACCGCTCATGGCCCGTTGGCGATGCGAAACCCGCGAAAGCCGAGAGCACCGCCGCATCGGCGCGACGACCTACGGCTTACTTCTTGCCCCAGCAAAGTTCGGTGCCGGTCTTGACGTCTTTGCTCTCGACGCCGGACATCGGCTTGGCGGCGATCAGAGTCACGCCGGTATCGGTGTAGCCGCTCGGCTTCTTGCCGGTCTTCGCGTATTCGACGCCGGCGTCGACGCCCATCGACGCCATCTTGAGCGGGTACTGTTGCGAGGTCGCATCGATCACGCCTTTGCCGACATTCGCGACGCCTTCGCAACCGCCGTCGACCGAGACGATGATGACGCCCTTCTCCTTGCCCGCGCGCTTGAGCGCGTTGTATGCACCGGCCGCTGCCGGCTCGTTGATGGTGTAGACGACATTCACGTCGGGCGCCTTGCCCAGGCAGTTTTCCATCGCGGTCTGGCCTTTGGCGCGATCGCCATAGCTGTCGGCGCTGCAGATCACGCTTGGCGCGGTGCCGAGTTCATTGCTGTTCGCGTCGGGCGCCGGCAAACCGAAGCCCTTCAAAAAGCCGTTGTGGCGCTGGTAACCAACCGCGGCACCCGGAAACAGATCGATCGTGACGATCTTGGCCGGCTTGCCACCGAGCGCCGCTTTCGCGTATTGCCCGATCAACTCGCCCGCCTTGTAGTTATTGGTCGCGAACAGCGCGTCGACAGCGCTCTCCGGGTCTGTCGGGCTGTCGAGCGCGATCACGAGCACGCCTTGCTTGCGCGCCTTTTCGATGGCAGGCACGATCGCTTTGGTGTCGCTCGGCGTGATCAGAATGGTTTTGGCACCCGCGGCCACCATGTTTTCGATCGCGGTGACCTGGCCCGCGTTGTCGCCGTCGGCCTTGCCCGCGCCCGTGAGCAGTTTCGCGCCCTTGGCTTTGGCCTCCTGGCTCGCGCCTTCCTTCATCTTGACGAAGAAGGGATTCGTTTCGGTCTTGGTAACCAGGCCGACGACCGGCTCGGCCGCAAACGACGCACCTGCAATGCCGAGGGCGGCAGCGAAAATCACGGTAGGCTTGAAACGCATGGGTTGTCTCCTGGACGGGATGGGTGGTGCAAAAAAACAATCGAGACGCAATCGACGACAGCGATCGCTTCACTGCTCGAAAAACCCATTCTGGCGCCGCATAATTAATAAATCAATCTGATTTAGTAATGGAAAACCCGATGTGGCTCTGCCGCGCAAGGCTGCAGCGCAACCTCCCTGCGCGCGGCGAGCGCTAACGCCTATCGAAGCGAAAGGAATCATCATGTTTCTGGTCTGCGGCGAAGCGCTGATGGACGTTTTCACGGCGGGCGAAACCGAAACCGGTCTATCGCTCGATGCGCGCATCGGCGGCTCGCCCTTGAACGTTGCGATCGGCCTGGCGCGGCTCGCTCAACCGGTGGCGTTCTTGTCGTCCATTTCGCGCGGCTTGCTCGGCGAACGGCTGGCACGCGCCCTCTCGAGTGAAGGCGTCGACATTTCAACCGTCGAACGCATCGATGCGCCCACCACGCTCGGTTTGGTCGAGCTCGACGCGCGAGGCGTGCCGGCGTATGCCTTCTATGGTGAGAAAGGCGCCGACTTGCTGCTCGGCGTCGATGCGCTCGAAGCGATTCCAGCAGCGGTTCACACCATTCAACTCGGCTCCTACACCACCGTGGTCGAACCGATCGCGACGACCTTGCGTTCGCTGGTCGAGCGCGCACGCGGCCGGTGGCTCGTTGCCTACGACCCGAATGCGCGCCCCACGGTCGAGCCCGATCGGGCTGTCTGGCGCCGCTTGCTCGACTGGATGATGCCGCGCACCGACCTGCTGAAGATCAGCGACGAAGACCTGGCCTGGCTGCGACCCGGAGAGGCGCCGAAAGCTTTTGCCGCCGACGCATTGGCAAAAGGCGTTGCCCTGGTCGTCGTGACGCGAGGCGGCGAAGGCGCGCTCGGCTGGACCGCAACCGCGCATGCGCAAGCTGCGCCCGTTCGCGTCGAGGTCGTCGATACCGTGGGCGCTGGCGACACCTTTCAGGCCGCACTTTTGACGTGGCTCGCCGAGCACGATCGGCTGAGCGCCACTGCGCTGTCGTCTCTTGAAGAAGCCGAACTCGCATCGGCATTGAAATTCGCGACCGCTGCGGCAGCGATCACCTGTTCACGGCGCGGCGCGGATCTGCCGCGGCGCGGCGAACTCGGTTAGTCGTTCAATAGCCGCGCGCCCGATCGACCACGCCAGGCAGCGTATCGAAATCGGCACCGTTCTCGATCGAACGGATCTTGGCCGCGATCTGCGCGACCGATTCCGCTCGCAATGTGCGCGCCGAAGCATGCGGTGTCACCATGATTTTCGGATGGCGCCAAAACGGATGATCGGATGGAAGCGGTTCGGTCTCGAATACGTCGAGCGCAGCGCCTGCGAGCAGACCTTCGTCGAGCAAAGCGATCAGATCGGGCTCGACCAGATGCGCGCCGCGCGCGACGTTGATCAGGTAGCCGCCCGGTCGGCCGCCGCTCAACTTCGACAAGTTGTCGCGATTCAAGATTCCGCGCGTCTCGTTCGTGAGCGGCAACAGACAAACCAGAACGCGGCTGGCCGCGAGAAAGGCGGCAAAACCCTCCGGACCTTCGGCACCAGCAAAGCATCGCACGCCATCGACGTTTTTGTTCGTCCGGCTCCAGCCGTTCAGCGGAAATTCGAATTGCGCGATCGCCTGCGCCACCCGCTGCCCGAGCACGCCGAGCCCCATCACGCCGACCGGAAAATCGGCGCGCGCGTTGGGCTTGCGAAAACTCCATCGCGCTTCGCGCGCCTCGGCTTCGTACGCATCGAACGCGCGAAAGTGACGGATCAACGCATGGCAGACGTATTCGGCCATCTGCACCGACATGCCGGCATCGTCGAGCCGGACGATGTGCGTGGACGGCGGCAGGCGCAACTGCAGCAATGCATCGACTCCGGCGCCGATGTTGAACAGGCCACGCAATCGCGGCTGCTCGTCGAGAAATTGCTGCGGTGGCGCCCAGACCACCGCATGGTCGGCCGGCGCAGCGCCCGGCGACCAGTCCAAGACCTCAGCGTTGGGCAGTTCCGCGCGCAGCGCCGCAACCCAGGGCTCGGCGCGGGTGTCGGTCAGGCAAACGGCGATGCGCATGGACGGTGAAGCGCTTCAAATCCCGATGCGCAAAAGTTCAGCGCCTTCGGTGACCTGGTCGCCCGGCGCGAAGAGCAACTCTTCTACCGTGCCGTCGGCGGGCGCGGCGATCGTGTGTTCCATCTTCATCGCTTCCATCACGGCCAGCGGCTGTCCCTTGGCGACCTTGTCGCCAGCCTCGACCGCGAAGGAAATTACCTTGCCCGGCATCGGCGCCGTGAGCCTTCCGCCCTCAACCTGCGATTCGCCCGCATGTGCAAGGCGGTCGACGAGCACGATTTGCGTTGCACCCCGGGGCGCAAAGACATAGGCCACATCGCGGTCGCGGTACACCTCGAGCGTATGCCGCTCGCCCGCAAACAGCAGATCGATTTCGCCATTGGGCCGACGATGAAATTCGAGCAGGCTGTCGATGCCGCCCGCCGAGAGCCGCAACGCGCCATCGTGAAGATATTGCATCTTTGCGCTTGCGGGTGCCTCATGAAAAACGAAGTCGAACGGACGTTCGGCAACGCCATGCGAGCGCCAGCCATCGCGCCGGCCGAACGGGCCGCAGCGCCCGACGCGGCCTTGCGCTTCTTGCTCTTCCAACAACGTGTGCGCCACCGCCGCTGCCGCAGCGAGCGGCAAACCCAGCGGCTCCTGACCGAACAATACGGCGCGTTCGCGCTCGATCAGCGCCGTGTCGAGCTGCGCGTTGGCGAACGATTCGCTCGCGATTACCTGCCTTAAAAACTGCACGTTGGTCGCGAGGCCGACGATGTGCGTTTGCGCGAGCGCCGCATCGAGCCGGGCCAGCGCTTCGGCGCGGGTGGTGCCGTGGACGATCAGCTTGGCGATCATCGAGTCGTACCAGGGCGAGATCGCGTCGCCCTCGCTCACGCCGTCGTCGATGCGGACCCGGCTGCGCTGGAACGCGGTGGCGCGAGGCTTGCGATAAACCGTGAGCGTGCCGGTCGCTGGCAGAAAACCGTTTTCGGGGTTCTCGGCGCAGATGCGCGCTTCGATCGCGTGGCCGTGAATTTGCAGTTGCTCCTGTCGCAACGGCAAGGGCTCGCCGCAGGCCACGCGCAACTGCCATTCGACCAGATCGAGACCGGTGATCGCTTCGGTGACTGGATGCTCGACCTGCAGCCGGGTGTTCATTTCCATGAAGAAGAAGTTCATCTCGCCGCCGGTCTTCTGCTCGACGATGAACTCGACCGTGCCGGCACCCACGTAGCCGACCGTACGTGCCGCTGCAATCGCCGCCTCGCCCATCTGCTTTCGCATCGCTTCGCTCATGCCGGGCGCGGGCGCTTCTTCGAGCACTTTCTGATGGCGCCGCTGCACCGAGCAATCACGTTCGAACAGATACACGTAGTTGCCGTGGGTGTCGCCGAAAACCTGGATCTCGATATGGCGCGGACGCTGGACGTATTTTTCGATCAGCACCTGGTCGCTGCCGAAGCTGTTGATCGCCTCGCGCCGGCACGAGGCCAGGGCGTTCTGGAAATCTTCGGCCCGATCGACCGCCCGCATGCCCTTGCCGCCACCGCCCGCGCTGGCCTTGATGAGCACCGGATAGCCGATGCTGTCGGCCTCGCGCTGCAACAAGGCCGGATCCTGATCGGCGCCGTGATAGCCGGGCGTCAAAGGCACGCCGGCCTTTTCCATGAGCCGCTTCGATTCGGCCTTGAGTCCCATCGCGTTGATGGCCGACGGTGGCGGGCCGATAAAGACCACGCCTGCGTCAGCACACGCTTGCGCGAACTGCTCGTTTTCGCTCAAAAAGCCGTAGCCTGGATGGATCGCTTCGGCGCCGGTCGCTTTGGCTGCTTCGAGGATTTTTTCCCAGCGCAAATAGCTGTCCTTCGGTGCGCTGCCGCCCAGGTAGACCGACTCGTCGCAATCATGCACATGGTTGGCGCGGGCGTCGGCATCCGAGAAAACCGCAACGGTGCGGACCGCCATGCGGCGCGCGGTAGCGGCAACGCGGCAGGCGATCTCGCCGCGGTTCGCAATAAGAATTTTCTTGAACATCGGATCAGTCTCCAGACGGGCTGTGAGGAAGGCGAATGGCGGGCATCGCGACCGGGTCACCCTGGCCGCCGAATAGGCCACGCATGCGACGCGCGATCCCGGAGAGAAAACGCCAGCTATTGAAAATCAGCCACACGCTCGCGAGGAGCACGATCACGAGCAGCACGCCGAAGACCAGCGGATGCACCACCGCGAGCCAGAGCCCGCCCGGCACCATCGCGTCTTCGACGAGCGAAGCGCCGATGTTGCTGAACGGTTCGGGCGAGGTGTTGATCGCAGCGCGCGTCGTGGCCTTGGCGGCGTGCGCGGTCGCCGCGAAACCGCCGCCCATCAGCGCGGCGCCCAATGCCATCGCGCCCTGATCGACGCCGAACACGCTGGCCGCGAGCGCCGCGCCGGCCGGAATGCGAATCGCGGTGTGGACCAGGTCCCATACCGAGTCGAGTCCCGGTACTTTGTCGGCGAAAAACTCGATGAACACCATGAAGCCGCTCACGCCGAGCACCACCGGATCCGCGAGCAACTGCAGGCCCGGCGGCAGTTGGACCCAACCCATCGTGCCAGCCAGACCCGTTAGCAACACGACCAGATAAAGCCGCACGCCACTGGCCCAGCCGAGCGCGGCGGCCAGCGCGAGAAGGTGCGGTGTGTCGAGGGTGGTCATATGCCTCGCATCAGAAAAACGGACTTCCGGACGCAGAAGCCGCAAAGGTTTCGCGGAAGGCGCAAAAGGGAGCGAAGAACCATTCTTTTCTTTTTCTGCGAACCTCTACGCAATCTCTGTGAGCTCCATTTCCGGACATCCGATCGCTCATGGCTTCATCCAACCAGGCTTGCGCTTTTGCAGGAACGCCTGCACACCTTCGCGCCCTTCTTCGCTCGCGCGGATGTCGGCAATGCCTTCGACGGTACGTGCAATCAGCGCGTCGTCGATTTCGCGGCCGGCGACTTGGCGTAGCAATTCCTTGCAGACCGTGACAGCTGAGGGTCCGGCGCCAGTCAGGGCGCTGAGCAGATCGTCGATCCGGTTGTCGAGCGTATCGGCTTGCACAACTTCGTGCACGAAACCGATGCGGTGCGCCTCGCTCGCGCTGAAGCGCTCGGCGGTGAGGAAATAACGCTGCGCCGCGCGAATACCCATGGCACGAATCACGTACGGGCTGATGGTCGCGGGCACCAACCCGATCTTCACTTCGCTGAGGCAATAAGCCGCCGTATCGACGCTCACCGCCACATCGCAAGCCGCGACCAGGCCCATCCCGCCCGCATAGACGTCGCCCTGCACCCGCGCGATGGTCGGCTTGGGGCATTCGGCGATCGTGCGCAACATTTTCGCGAGCTTGCCCGCATCCGCGATGTTTTCGGCATGCGAATAGTCGGCCATGCGGCGCATCCAGTTCAGGTTGGCGCCGGCGCAAAAGGCCGGGCCACGCCCGCCGAGCACAACCGCACGCACCTGCGCCAGCGCGCCGACATCTTCGAATGCCTGCGTCAGTTCGGCGATCACGACATCGTCGAACGCGTTGCGGGACTCGGGGCGGTTGACCCAGACGCGCGCAACCGCGCCGTCGGTTTCCACTTCGATCGCGGCCGGCTGGCTCATGCGGTGCGCGCCTCATCCTGCAGTTGGCGCACCCAATCGAGTTCGGGTGCAGGCCGCCCCATCGCCGTCAGCGCGGCCGAGATTTGACCGCGGTGATGCGTCGCGTGATTGAAAACATGCCCAAGAGTTTGTGTGAAAGGCAGGCGCATGGCTTCTCCGTCGGAGCGGTGATACGCCAGTTCGCCATCGAAGCGCGCGCCGTCCAGTGCTGTGATCCAGGGTTGCCAACGCTCGGTCGCAGTCGTCAGGGCGTCGGCGAGCGCGCACCGGTCCGCATGCAATTCACGATCGAGCGGAATTCTCGGTGAATCGCCCTCGGCGAAACGCGCGTACCAAGTCGTTTCCGCGACCAGCAGGTGATTGAGCGTGCCGTGAATCGAACCGAAAAACAGCTTGCCATCGCGCCTCCATTCTTCGTCGCCGAGCAAAGCCAGGTGCTCCTCCAGCAGACGCCGGTTTGCCCAAACGTGGTAGCGCGCGAGGCGTGCAAAGTGGTTTGCGATGTTCACCATTTCGATAGTGCTGCGAACGATGTGTTATTAAAACTGACCAGGTCGCACTTCACATCCTGAACACACCGAACTTCGGCTCGGGGATCGGCGCATGGCGCGCTGCAGCCAGTCCCAGCGCCAGCACGCGTCGGGTATCGGCTGGATCGATGATGCCGTCGTCCCACAGGCGCGCGGTGGCGTAATACGGATGGCCCTGGCGCTCGTACTGATCGCGAATCGGCGCCTTGAACGCTTCCTCTTCTGCGCTGCTCCACTGTCCGCCTTTGCCCTCGATGCCGTCGCGCCGCACGGTCGCGAGCACGCTCGCGGCCTGCTCGCCGCCCATCACGCTGATCCGCGCGTTCGGCCACATCCAGAGAAAGCGCGGGCCGAAGGCGCGACCGCACATGCCGTAGTTGCCGGCGCCGAAGCTGCCGCCGATGATGACGGTGAACTTCGGCACGTTGGCGGTCGCCACCGCTGTCACCATCTTCGCGCCGTGCCGCGCGATGCCTTCGTTCTCGTACTTGCGCCCGACCATGAAGCCGGTGATGTTCTGCAAAAAGACGAGCGGCGTTTTGCGCTGGCAGCACAGCTCGATGAAGTGCGCACCCTTTTGCGCCGATTCGGAAAACAAAATGCCGTTGTTCGCGACGATGCCGACGGGCATGCCTTCGATCTCGGCAAAGCCGCAGACCAAGGTCGCACCGAAGCGCGCCTTGAATTCGTGAAACTCGCTGCCATCGACGATGCGGCCGATGATTTCGCGCACGTCGAAGGGCTTGCGGGTGTCGGTCGGGATCACGCCATACAGCTCTTGGGTCTTGTCGAAAGCTACATTATTGATAGCTGTCTGCGCACGTCCACTATGCGTTTCAGCCACTTTTCTTGAAAATTCGAAATTCAGGTTCGCAATCGCGCTTCGGGCCAGCGCGAGCGCATGCAGATCGTTCTGCGCCAGATGATCGACCACACCCGAGAGTCGCGTGTGCACATCGCCGCCGCCTAAATCCTCGGCGGTGACGACTTCGCCCGTTGCGGCTTTGACGAGCGGCGGACCGCCGAGAAAGATCGTGCCCTGGTCCTTGACGATGATCGATTCGTCGCTCATCGCCGGCACATAGGCGCCGCCCGCGGTGCACGAGCCCATGACCACTGCGATCTGCGCGATGCCCTGCGCGCTCATCTGCGCCTGGTTGTAGAAGATGCGGCCGAAATGATCGCGGTCGGGAAACACCTCGTCCTGGTTCGGCAAATTGGCGCCGCCCGAATCGACCAGATAAACGCAGGGGAGTCGGTTCTGCTCGGCGATTTCCTGCGCGCGCAAGTGCTTCTTGACCGTGAGCGGAAAGTAGGTGCCGCCCTTGACCGTCGCGTCGTTGCAGACCACCATGCAATCGACGCCACTGATGCGTCCGATGCCCGCGATCAGCCCGGCGCCCGGTGCGTCGCCGTTGTACATGCCATGCGCGGCGAGTGGCGCGATCTCCAGAAACGGCGTGCCCGGATCGAGCAGTTGCGCGACCCGATCGCGCGGCAGCAGCTTGCCGCGCGCGACGTGTTTGGCTCGCGCCGCCTCGCCGCCGCCCTGCTCGACTTTCGCGAACTGCGCATGCAGGTCGTCGACCAAGGCGCGCATGGCGGCGGCGTTGGCCTGAAATTCGGCGGAGCGGGGGTTGAGGTTTGTTTCTAGTTTGGACATGGGTCGAATGCAGGAGCGGACTTCCGTACGCAGAGTACGCAAAGGTTTCGCAAAAGGCGCAAAAAAGTCAAAAACAAAATTTGGTATTCCTTCTGCGTCCTCTGCGAAACCTCTGCGTCTTCTGCGTCCGGTAGTCCGTATTTCAAGCCGTCTTCACATCCGCCAGCCCCAACTCCGTCACCATCGCTTCGCGGATTTTGAACTTCTGCGCCTTGCCGGTCACGGTCATCGGGTAGGCATCGACGAAGCGGATGTATCGCGGCACCTTGTAGTGCGCGATCTGGCCTTTACAGAATTCGCGGATCGACTCTTCGCTCGGCGCTTCGCCGGCCTTCGGCACGATCCAGGCGCACAGTTCTTCACCGTATCTCGCATCGGGCAAGCCGACGACCTGCACGTCTTGCACCATCGGATGGCGATAGAGGAACTCTTCGATCTCGCGCGGGTAGATGTTCTCGCCGCCACGGATCACCATGTCCTTGATCCGGCCGACGATGTTCACATAGCCCTCGTCGTCCATCGTCGCGAGATCGCCGGTGTGCATGAAGCCGTCGGCGTCGATCACCGCGTGCGTCATCTCTTCGTCGGCCCAGTAGCCCTTCATCACCGAATAGCCCTGCGTGCAGAACTCGCCGGCAACGCCGCGCGGCACGATCTGCGCGGTTTCGGGATCGATGATCTTGATCGCCAGATGCGGTTGCACCGTGCCGACGGTGGCCACCCGCTTCTCCAGCGGCGTGTCGGCGGCGCTCTGGCAGCTGACAGGCGAGGTTTCGGTCATGCCATAGGCGATCGTGATTTCGCGCAGGTGCATCGAATCGACGACCCGCTTCATGACCTCGATCGGGCATGACGTGCCGGCCATGATGCCGGTGCGCAAGGTCGACAGATCGAACTCGCCGAAGCGCGGATGATCGAGCTCGGCAATGAACATCGTCGGCACGCCGTGCAAGCCCGTGCATTGCTCGGCCTGCACCGCTTCGAGCACCGCGAGCGGCTCGAAGCCGTCGTTCGGATAGACGATGCAACTGCCGTGCGTGAGGCAAGCCAGGTTCCCGAGCACCATGCCGAAGCAGTGATAGAGCGGCACCGGAATGCAGAGGCGATCCGCGTTCGTCAGCGTCATGCATTCGCCGATAAAAAATCCGTTGTTCAGGATGTTCCGATGCGTCAATGTCGCGCCCTTCGGAAAGCCGGTGGTGCCGCTCGTGAACTGGATGTTGATCGCATCATGGGGCGACAAGCTCGCCTGCAACTGCGCGACCCGCGGATCGTCCACGATGCCGCTCGCGAGCAGTTGCGAAAATCGCCGCACGCCGGGCAGGTCGTCGGGCGCATCGGCTTCGTAGTGATCCAGCTTGTCGGCATGCACGCCATCGATCCAGACCACATGCCGCAGCGCGGGAAGCCGCTCCGAGCGCAGCACGTCGCCGAGCTCCATCGCATTCATTTCCGGTGCCAGTTCGCGCAACATGCCGAGGTAGTCACTGGTCTTGAAACGCGCCATCGTGACGAGTGCGGCACAGCCGACTTTCTCGAGCGCATATTCGGCCTCCGCGGTGCGGTAAGCCGGGTTGATGTTGACCAGAATCAAGCCAACCTTCGCGGTCGCGATCTGCATCAACAACCAGGCCGCGTTGTTGTGCGACCAGATACCGACCCGATCGCCGGGCGCCAAACCGAGCCCAAGCAATGCGCTCGCGAGGCGATTCGACTCGGTCTGCAATTCGCGGTAGCTGAAGCGAACGCCTTCGTGCCGACTCACGAGCGCGTCGCGCTCGGGCTGCGCCTCGACCATCGCGTCGAAAAATGCACCGATCGTCTGCTCGATCAGCGGCGTGTCGGTCGTGCCGTGGGCGATGCTGGGTTGGGGTGTCATGGTGAATCTCATCAATTCGGACAGCCGAACGCGAAGGACGCGAAAGCTACGCGAAGGACGCGAAAAAAGTCATCAGAAAATTTTGTATTCCCTTTGCGTCCTTCGCGGAATCTTTGCGTCCTTCCCGTTCGGCTGCCCGCCTTCAGGAAGTCTCGGCAAACAATTCCCGCCCGATCAACATACGCCGAATCTCCGATGTGCCCGCGCCGATTTCGTAGAGCTTCGCGTCACGCCAGAGTCGCTCGACCGGAAAATCTTTGGTGTAGCCGACGCCGCCGAGCGCCTGGATCGCTTCGCCGGCCATCCAGGTCGCCTTCTCGGCCGAATAGAGAATCGCGCCGGCCGCGTCCTTGCGGAAGCTGCGCGCATGGTCGGCGCGGTCGCAGGCCTTACCGACCGCATAGACATAGGCGCGCGTCGCTTGCCAGGTCGAATACATGTCGGCGATCTTGCCCTGCATCAGCTGGAATTCGCCGATGCTCTGGCCGAACTGTTTGCGCTCGTGAATGAAGGGCATTACCGCGTCCATGCACGCGGCCATGATGCCGAGCGGCCCGCCCGACAGCACGGCGCGCTCGTAGTCGAGGCCGCTCATCAACACCTTCGCGCCCAGGCCTTCGCCGCCGAGCACGTTCTCCGCCGGCACTTCGCAGTTGTCGAAAAAGAGCGGGTAGGTGTTGGAGCCACGCATGCCGAGCTTGTCGAGCTTGGTGCCGGCCGAGAAGCCCTTGAAGCCTTTTTCGACAATGAAAGCAGTCATGCCGCGGGCGCCCATCTCAGCGTCTGTCTTGCCATAGATGACGAGCGTGTCCGCATCACCGCCATTGGTGATCCACATCTTGCCGCCGTTGAGCAGATAGCCGCCGTCTTTCTTCTCGGCTTTCAGCTTCATGCTGACCACGTCGGAGCCGGCGTTCGGCTCGCTCATCGCCAATGCGCCGACATGCTCGCCGCTGACAAGTTTGGGCAGATATTTCTTCTTCTGCGCCTCGCTGCCGTTGCGATGGATCTGGTTCACGCACAGATTGGAATGCGCGCCGTACGACAAGCCGACCGATGCCGAGGCACGCGACACCTCTTCCATCGCGACGATGTGCGCGAGGTAGCCGAGTTCGGTGCCGCCGTATTCCTCCTTCACCGTCATGCCATGCAAGCCGAGTTCGCCGAGCTTGGGCCACAGGTCGGGCGGAAACAGGTTGTCGGCGTCGATCTTCGCGGCGCGCGGCGCGATCTCGGCGGCGCAGAAGTTGGCGATGGCGTCGCGCAGCGAATCGATCGTCTCGCCCAGGTCGAAGTCGAGGCCGGGCGGGCTGGAAGCGGACATGGATGGTCTCCTTGCGTATCGATGGGTTGCGCGCAACGCCGATGAGTGGGCGCGCTGTCGCTATCACTCTACCGCCAGCGCGTTGCGAAAGCGGTGGCCTCAGGCAATCGACATGGCGGCTACCAGATGGCCGCGTGTCGCGCAACAGACTTTCAATGCATCGACGCTACATTTTTCATAGCTGTCTGCACACGCACAGTGGGCGTTTCAGCCACTTTTTGCTTAAATTCCAGACAATCGAAAGTACCTCGTTCAACGGCTGTCGAACAGGACGCCCGCACACAGCGAAAAGCCGATCAGATACAAAAGCCAGGTCTGCGCGATCGCATACGGATAGAGCATCAGCGCGACGCCGAGCCATCGCGTGAGGCCGCGGCCCGCGCGCTTGCCGTAGCGCCAGGCTGCATAGCCGAGCAGCCCGAACAGCACAGCGCCCACCAGATAGGCCGGGCTCGGCATCGAGAAGCCGAGCGATTGCAGTTCCTGAATCCCGCTCATGGGTCGGTCGCCGCTGCGCGGGGGCCTTCTATCGTTCCTCCGCTTCCCTACCGGCTTCCGGTTTGCTGCGTGCAATCCGGGCCGCTGAATCCCGGCTTGCATTCGGTGACCATCGATGGCGGCGCGCTCATACGCGAGGCCGCGGCCGGCGCCGGTCGCACTGCAGCTGCGTCGCTGGCACCTGATTTGCGGTAGACGATCTTGCTTCGGCCGCTGTTGCACGAACCGACGACCTTGCCGGATGCGTCGGCGCCGACATCGACGATGTCGAGCGTGTAATCGGCGACGCCCGAAGTCTGGATTTTTTGCCCGATCTGCAATTTGAGCTCGTCGCACGTCAGCGCGTGGCTGGCGGTGTGGGCTGCGAAGAGTAAACCGAGGGTCGCGATGGCATTGTTCATTTTTTCTCCTTTGTTCAGCACCGGGGACGCATCGGTCCCGATCATTTGGAATTTGAAAGCATGCCGACGGCGGATCGGCAAATCATGACACCGCTTCAACGAACTCGGCAATACGATAGCGGTATGACCCGCCATGCAGCGAAAAATCTTCGGCCCTGAATCTTTCAGCCCTGTGATTGATCGAGCCAGGCATGGCCGGGTCGCGAGCCGCTGCCGCGCCGTCGATCCTGCTTGGTGCAACGGACAGGGCGCCAGGGATGCTCTGCTATCGATAGCTGCTTGCGCACGTCCATTCAGCGCTTCAGGCACTTTTTGTTTATAAATCAGCTATGCCACCGCACGAATTCCGGAGCCGCCCATGATCCGCATCGGAACACTTTGCTATGTCGATGGAAGTTGCCAGCCGAGCCCGGCGACCGAGCGCGCGGTCGGGCGGATCGTCGAGGTGGTTTCAGCGCCCTACGACGCGCCCGATGCAAGCTATTTGCCGGGCACGTACTACGACGTGGCTTTCGAGGGCTGGACCTTTTTTTGCCGCAGCGACAAGTTGCGGCCGATTTCCGATCCGGGCGCAGACATCGAAGTTGAAATCGACGAAGCACAGGGTGCACCGGCGGCCGCTTCACAAGACACCTGAGGTGCGCCGAGCAGCGGCGGCCGCAAAACTTCAAGCTGCGTTGTTTGGCCAGGCGGCCAGCAGCGCTGGTAATTGCGCCATGTCGGCAAAAATGGTTTCGACACCGGCGCCCCGCAATGCATCGGCGCTGCTGTGACCCAATCCGCCGGGGCTGAAGCCGAACACCGTCGCGGCCGCGGCCAGGCCCGCGCGGGCACCGGTGACGGTGTCTTCGATCACCGCGCAAGCGGCCGCATCGACGCCAAGCGCGGCGGCTGCCGCCAGATAAACATCGGGAAAGGGCTTGCTGCGCGGTGTTTCGTGGCCGCTGAAAATTCGGCCGGCAAAGGCGTCGAGCACACCGATCTTCGCGAGCTGCATTTCGACCTTGGCGCGATCGGCGCCCGAGGCGCAGGCGATTCGTCCGTCGAGAGCCGCATGCAGTTCGCGCACCGCCGTGGGCGCGCCGGCAATTTCGACGAGTTCGGCGTCGAGCGCGACATTGCGACGCTGCCAGAACGTGGCCAGCCAAGCGGGTGTGATCGCGAAGCCGGTGTGGGCCTCGATGGTCGCGGCCTCGTCCATCACCGCCTTGCCCACGAAAAAACGCAGGCACTCGTCGGCCGACAACTGCCAGCCAAGTTCGCCGAGCATTTCGGCGAGGACGCGATTGGTGATCGGTTCGGAATCGACGAGCACGCCGTCGCAATCGAAAAGCACGGCGGCAAAAGGAAATTCGTTCATCGCTTTGTTGAAGTGGGCGACCGGAAGATGGCTCGCCGGAAGAAGGGCAGCGGACAAAGCTTTCGAGCATAGCGTCCGCAACGGCAACGGCAACGGCAACGGCAACGGCAACGGCATCGGCATCGGCATCGGCATCGGCATCGGCATCGGCATCGGCATCGATCCGGCGCGCCGGAGCGACTGCGCAAACCGGAGTTCAGCGCGGCAGAGCAGCGTGCAAAACCGCCGCGTCGATGCCATCCGCCTGGCTGAATTGACGATCGTCTTGCACATCGACCGACCTGGCATCGATCACGCGGCGATTCTCGAATTCGGCCAGCATGCGGGCCGCGCGCCAGGCGTCGAGTCCGCCCTCGAGCACGCGCACATGCGGCACTTCGGCGCGCTGGAGCGCTCGTGCGCCGGCGACCGCCGATGCATCCTGCGGACAATCGCAATAAAGGACGATCGGGTTTCCGCTCGCGCGAGCGCGCCAGGCGGCGGCATCTTGTCGCAGTCGGCCGAGGTCCGCGCCGACCGCACCCGGAATGCCGTCCGGATCGCGTGCGCGCGCTTCGGCGGCGCGAACGTCGAGGACCAACGGACCGCTTTGGGCAACGCTCCGGGAAGCGCCCTCGCCGTCGGTTTCAGCGCCGGCCTGGGCATGCATCGTGGCAGCGCCCATGGCATCGATCAGCGCGTCCACCGACATGCGTTCGATGTCAGCGGCCCGCAGTTCCCGGCGGCGCTGAACGTACCGCCAGACCAGCAAGCCGGCGAGCGCAAAAACGACGATCGCGGTCGCGACCAGGCCCCATTGCGCCATCGCCGCCAAGACGTCGGCGATCATGGCGTGAAAGGCCAGGCCGAGCACCAGAAAGGCAAGTGCCCAAACCGCCGCGGAAGCGATGTCGTAAGCCAGAAAGCGGCCGGTCGTCATGTGCAGTGCGCCGGCCATCGGCGGCGCGACCAACGACACGCCGGGAACGAACTTCGCAAGCAGCAACGACACGCCGCCCCAACGCCCGATGATCGCCTCGCTGCGCTGCACGCAGGTATCGGCCGACAGGGAAATCCGGCAGAGCAGGCGCATCACGCCGTAGCCCCAACGGCGGCCGGCATAGAACCAGGCCGTATCGCCGACCAGTGTTCCGGCAACGCCCGCGGCCATGACCCCGGCGAAGACCAGCGGCTCGCCCATCGACATGCCGCCCGCCGCGACCACGAACGGCACCGCCGGCACGGGCGCACCGAGTCGCGCCGCGAGCGTGACCAGAAACACCACCGCCATGGCGTGGGTTTGAAAAATGGCGACGAGCGTGTCCATGTGCAAATGGGCTTCAGGGCTTTCTTGGGGACGCAGCAACCGCACCGGTCGGGGGTTGTGCGCGCAAGGACAGGTCGCTCAGGTAGGCGAGCGATTGGCTTCGGGTATTGTCCGAATCGCCGGAGACCGCAATGCCCGTGAGTACCGGCAGCGGCGCGCCTGCCGGCAAGCCGAACGCGCGCCGGTAGTCGGTGGCGATATTGCGCTGCTCGGCCATCCAGGCACCGGCGGTGCCGGAACTGGCCACGGCGTCGGTGCTGGCCGATGAAGCCAATGAAGCCGGTGAAGTCGAACCTGCCGCGCTTTCGAGCACGATCATCCGGATGCGTTTGGTAAAGGTGTTGTCCAGCACCGTGCCTTTGGCCAGCCGGTTGTCCCACACATAGCAAAGTCCTTCGCTCGGCAGCTCTTCGCCGGTGGCCTTTTTCAACAGCGCGCGTTCGGCGCGCTCGCCAAGCGACAGATGCACAGCCGGATCGTCGAAATAAAGGCAGACCCGCACCGCGCTGTCGTCGCCCGAATGATTGCGGATGTCGGCGTTCGCCGGAAACCGAACGACCCGCCAGCGCCAGCCCAGCGTGGTGGTATCGGTCAGCGGAAGCTGCAAGCGCTGCACGAGGTTGCCGTACGCGTGGTCGGCTTCGATCTTGAGCACGCGCTGGCCGTTTTCGCGCGTGACCTCGAAGCGGGTCGGCGTTTTGTCGGGCAGCGAGCTGAAATGCCAGGCGGCGGGCGGCTGCGCTCCCGCGGCGCTCGAAAACGGGACCAGAGAAGCCGATGCACCTCCGTCTTGTGCCTGCGCGATCGAGGCCACAGAGATGCCGAATGCGCCAAGCGCGAAAAAGCATGCCGAAACGGCGCGCGCCGCAGCCTGTCGCTTCTGGTCGAACCCTGCTCTCATCGATCGCTCCTCACGCTGGAAAACCCTGATGCCGTTAATGTGGGGCAACCGGCGTCGATGCAAGGGGCTGCGGCCGAAACACATCGTCCGCGTTGTGGACACAATGCGGCGCCGAAGATCGAAGTGCTATCTTTTCAATAGCAGCCTGCGCCCGTTGCGTGGCGCTCTCAAGCCGTTTTTGCTTCAAACGATTCTGCGAAATCAGCCTGGCACGCCGTCCAGGTAGTACCAGCGATCGCCCTCGCGCACGAAGCGGCTGCGCTCGTGCAGCCGGCTCGCCCGGCCCGACGCATCGCGTTTGCGCGCGACGAACTCGACTTGCGCATGCTCGCCGTCGCTCATGCTGCGCGAGCGCACGTCCAGGCCGATCCAGCGAACACCGGATTCGAACGAAATCGATTCCGGCCGGGTGCTTGTATGCCAGGTGGCGAGCAGGTAGTCGGCGTTTTGGAGCGTGAACGCCGTGAAACGCGACCGCATCAGCGATTCGGCGTCGGGCGCGGGCGTGGTATCGAAGTCATCGATGTAAGGCCCGCAGCACTGCGCATAGGGCAAAGGCCGAGCCCGTTGGTCGGTCCGGCCGCAGGGACAAGCGACAGGGGCGGTCGAAGAAGTTTGAGAAGCCGTCATCAAGCCAATGCGCGCTGAATCAACAGCTTTTGAATGTCGGATGTGCCTTCGTAGATCTGGCAGACCCGCACGTCGCGGTAGATTCGTTCGAGCGGATATTCGCGCATCACGCCATAACCGCCCAGCGTCTGGATCGCAGCGCTGCAAACCCGTTCGGCCATTTCACTCGCGAACAATTTTGCCATCGCGGCTTCTTTGAGACACGGCAGGCCGGCATCGCGCATGGCGCCAGCATGCCAGATGAGTTGGCGCGCGGCTTCGAGTTGGGTCGCGCAGTCGGCGAGCCGAAAGCCCACGGCCTGATGGTCGAAGATCGCGCCGCCGAAAGCTTTGCGTTCTTTGGCATAACCAACTGCGAAGTCGAACGCGCTGCGCGCCATGCCGACGCTCTGCGCCGCGATGCCGATGCGCCCGCCTTCGAGCCCGCCGAGCGCGATCTTGTAGCCCTCGCCCTCGGTGCCAATCAGGTTTTCCGCCGGCACGCGGCAGCCATCGAAATTGACGAGCGCGGTGTCACTCGAGTTCTGGCCGAGCTTTTCTTCGAGCCGCGCAACGCTGTAGCCGGGCGAATCGGTTGGCACGATGAAGGCGCTCATGCCGCGTTTGCCGGCTGTCTTGTCAGTCATCGCTATCACGATCGCGACGTTGCCGTTCTGGCCGCTGGTGATGAACTGCTTGACGCCGTCGATCACATAGCCATCCGCATCCTTGCGTGCGGTGGTGCGCAAGCTCGACGCGTCGCTGCCCGCTTGCGGCTCCGTGAGACAGAAGGCGCCGAGCAACCGGCCTTGCGCGAGCGGTTGCAGCCATTGCTTTTTCTGCGCTGCGTTCGCATGGCGCATCAAGATCGCATTGACCGGGCAGTTGGTCACGCTGATCGCGGTGCTCGTACCGCCGTCGCCGGCCGCGATTTCTTCGAGCACGACCGCGAGCGTGAGGTAGTCCAGCCCCGCGCCGCCGTCTTCCTCGGGCACGCAAATGCCATAGGCGCCGAGCGCGGCGAGGCCCTCGTGCGCATCTTTCGGAAACGTGTGATCGCGGTCCCAGGCAGCAGCGTTCGGCCACAGCTGTTCCTGCGCGAAGGCACGAACGGCATCGCGGATGGCTTCCTGATCGGCACTCAACAGCATCGCGTGCGCGTCGTCATTCTTTTAAAAGAAAAAGGCCTGAAACGCCCACTGGACGTGCGCAGACAGCTATATTTTTCATAGCATCTCGAATGCTATGGCAGTGCCTTCGCCACCGCCGATGCACAAGGTCGCGACACCGCGCTTCTGGCCTCTTGCCTTCAGCGCATGCAGCAACGTCACGATGATGCGCGCGCCGCTTGCGCCGATCGGATGGCCGAGCGCGCAGGCGCCGCCATGAATGTTGACGATGTCGTGCGACAGACCCAACTCGCTCATGAGCGCCATCGGCACCACCGCGAACGCTTCGTTGACTTCCCACAAATCGACGTCCTTGACACCCCAGCCGGTCTTTTTGAACAGGTTGGCGACAGCGCCGACCGGTGCGGTCGAAAACCATTCGGGCTGCTGTGCATGCACCGCATGGCCGACCACGCGCGCGATCGGATGGGCGCCGAGTTTTTTCGCGGTGGCTTCGGTCATCATCACCAAAGCCGCGGCGCCGTCGTTGATCGACGAACTCGAAGCCGCGGTGATCGTGCCGCCGTCTTTCTTGAACGCAGGTTTGAGATTCGGAATCTTGTCGAGCTTGACCTTGCCGGGGCCTTCGTCGATCTCGATCGTTTTCGCTTCGCCGCCGCGCACCTTGACGCCGACCGGCGCGATTTCGGCTTTGAAGAGGCCATCGGCCGTGGCCTGTCGCGCACGCTCGACGCTGGTAATCGCGAACGCGTCCTGCTGCTCGCGCGTGAACCGGTACTTGGCTGCGCAGTCTTCGCCGAAAGTGCCCATCGACCGGCCCGATTGATAGGCGTCTTCCAGCCCATCGAGCATCATGTGGTCGAAGATCCGGTCGTGGCCCATCCGGTAGCCGCCGCGCGCTTTCGGCAGAAGGTACGGCGCATTGGTCATGCTCTCCATGCCGCCGGCGACCATCACCTCATGGGTACCGGCCAGCAACTGGTCGTGCGCGAGCATCGCGGCCGCCATGCCCGAGCCACACATTTTCGACAAGGTGATCGCGCCGCAACCATCGGGCAGCCCGCCCTTGTAGGCCGCCTGCCGCGCCGGTGCCTGGCCTTGCCCGGCCATGAGGCAATTGCCGAACAACACTTCGCCGACGGATTGCGGATCGACGCCCGAGCGTTCGATTGCGGCCTTGATCGCCGCGCCGCCCAGGTCATGCGCGGCGAGCGATGCGAAGTCGCCCTGGAACGCACCCATCGGAGTACGGGCGGCGGCGGCAATGACGATGGATTCGGGCATTTCTTGTCTCTTTTTAAGTTTTGGAAAAAATTCGGACTACCGGACGCAGAAGGCGCAGAAGTTGCGCAGAAGTCGCAAAAGAAAACTATCGAAAATAATGTCGGCTCCTCGTGCGTTCTTCGTGCGTTCTTCGCGCCATCTGCTTTCGCCATCTGCTATCGATGGCGCGTTCAAAGGTCGCTGATCAACGCCAAGATCATTGATGCGACGCGACCCATTCCTTGATCTTGTCGCTGCCGCCGATCAGTTTGCCGTTCACGAACATTTGCGGCACGGTGCCCGCCTTCGCGATCGCACCGAGCGCACGTGTGCGGATGGTGTGCGGCAAATCGACCTCGGCAAAAGGTATTTTCGCATCGTCGAGCGCTTTCTTGGAAGCCACGCAAAACGAGCAGCCTTCGCGCGTGAGCAGCGCGATCTGATCGGGCTGGCTAGCGTCCTTGTTGATGTAGTGGAGCATCGTGTCGGCGTCGGACACTTCGAAGGGGTCGCCGGCCTTGTCGGGCTCGATGAACATCTTCTCGATGGTGCCGTTTTTCACCAGCATCGAATAACGCCAGGAGCGCTTGCCGAAATTGAGGTCGGACTTGTCGACCAGCATGCCCATCTTGTCGGTGAATTCGCCGTTGCCATCGGGCAGAACGAAGATGTTGTCGGCTTCCTGGTCTTTGGCCCATTCGGCCATGACGAACGGGTCGTTGACGCTGAGGCAAATCACCTGGTCAACGCCGTTTTTCGCGAACACCGGCGCGAGTTCGTTATAGCGCGGCAAATGAGTGCTCGAGCAGGTCGGAGTGAAGGCGCCGGGCAGCGAGAAAACCACCACTGTGCGGTTGTCGAAAAGTTTGGCGGTGTTGACTTGCTTCCACTCGCCGTGGTCCAGGTACTTCAACGTGACTGCAGGTGCGGATTGCCCTTCGCGCGATTTCAAACCAGACATAAAAACCGAATCCTAACTTTAATGATTGACAAAAACTAATTGTAGTTATGAGTCGATAGCTTAAAGCGTGAACGGGTATTTCGCGACGCGCCGCGAGCGCGGGGACATTCGAACAACGCGCCGCTTATCGGTTCATTCGCAGCGAGCGAGCAGAAATCAAACCGCGGCCGGTTGCGCCACGGGCGCGAGCCGCTGTGCGTCGTCGTAGGGAAACACGTCGAGCATCTGCCCCGCGCCGATGCGTTCCTTGTGGTGCTGCCAGAAGGCCGCGTCGAGCAAATCGGCGTGATGCGCCATGAACACTTCGCGCACGAGCGGATTGCCGAGCAAAAAGGGCTCGAAGGTTTCGGGAAACACGTCTTTCGGCCCGACCGAGTACCAAATCTCGCCGCTCATCTCGTCTTCCTCGTTGCGCGGCTCGGGCACCTTGCGAAAGTTGCAGTCGGTCAGGTATTCGATCTCGTCGTAGTCGTAGAAAACGACCTTCCCGTTGCGCGTGACGCCGAAGTTCTTCCACAGCATGTCGCCCGGAAAAATGTTGGCGGCGACCATGTCCTTGATCGCATTGCCGTATTCGACGACAGCGCGTTGCAGCTGCTCCCGCGCTCGCTTCTCGTGCGCGGGCGTTTCGGGATGGGCCAGCGTGTCGAAGGCTTCCTGCAGGTAGATATTGAGCGGAATCATCCGCCGCTCGATGTAGACATGCTTGAGCACCAGCTCCATTTCGCCGTTGCCGTCACGATCGCCGATTTCGAGCTGGCTCGGCGCGAAGTGTTTGATCTCGTCGATCAGCGCCGGCTCGAAGCGATCGAGCGGAAAGCCGACTTCGCTGTACTCGAGCGTGTCGGCCATGCGGCCCACGCGGTCGTGCTGCTTCACCAGCAGGTACTTGCCCTTGATCTGCTCACGGGTGGTGTCCTTTTGCGCCGGATAAAAATCCTTGATGACCTTGAATACGTAAGGAAACGACGGCAGATCGAACACCAGCATCACCATGCCCTTGATGCCCGGCGCGATGCGAAAGCGGTCGCTCGAATACTTCAGGTGATAGAGAAAGTCGCGGTAAAAAAGCGTCTTGCCCTGCTTGGCCAGGCCGAGCGCACTGTAGATTTCGGCGCGCGGCTTGCGCGGCATCAGCGAGCGCAGGAACTGCACCCAGGCCGATGGCACTTCCATGTCGACCATGAAATAAGCGCGTGCGAAGCTGAACAGCATCTGCAGATCGTCTTCGCCGAACAGCACCGCGTCGATCGCGAGCTTGCCGTTCGCGTCGTGCAGGATCGCGAGCGCGAACGGCAGCTCGACGAAGCCATTGATGATCTTGCCGACGGTGTAGGCGCCCTTGTTGCGATAGAACAGTCCCGACATCACCTGCAGCTGAAAGTTCGCGCGCAGCTTGATGTGGTGAATGCGCTGGGTGATCGCTTTCGCAACGCGCTCGGCATCGCCGCTCAGGTCGGCGAATTCGTTTTGCAAGCCGAAGTCCTGCAGCATCCGCGCGACCGATTCGGCCAGCGAGCCGGCGCCGGGGTAGTAGGGCCGGTAGGTGGCCGCATCGGCGGGCTCGATGTACTCGGTGCTGATCGCGGGCCGAACGAAGATGAAATCGTTCTGGAAATAGGTGCGGTGCAGGATTTTGGTCGTGACCGAATTGAAAAAGCTTTCGGCGAGTTCGGGCTGATGGTGACCGACCAGCAAGCCGATGAAGTGCAGCTTGACTTCGTGCCAGACCGACATCGGCTGCTCGCCGGCTCCGAACTCTTTTTCGAGCCGGGCCACGGCTTCGCGCACCCGCAAGTCGTAGAACTCGATCCGCTCGCGCTGGGCGCGCTGCTGGCCATGCCAGTCGGCGGTCGCGAAACGGTGGCTGGCTCGCGCCGACTCGGCGCGAAAGAGTTGGTAGTGGCGATTGAAGCCTTCCATCATCGCCTTCGCGATGCCCCAGGCGACAGGCGAATCGAGTCGTTGCGGGAACATGGCGCCTGGACGGTACCTAAGCGCGTTCGGCGTGCGCCACCGCGTCGACCGCGGTCTGATAGATCGGCGCCAGTTCGTCGCCCGGGCCGATCGTCATTTTCAAGTCATGGAGCAGACCGTCCTGCAGCCCGTAGATCCATCCATGCAGGGTCACGTTTTGGCCGCGGCTCCACGCGTCCTGCAGCACCGTGCATTCGGCGACGTTGACGACCTGCTCTATCACGTTGAGCTCGCACAGCACGTTCTCGCGCGCCGCGGCAGGCGATGCCGGCGCCGCGGCGATCAGCTTCCTGTGCTTGTCGCGTACGTTCTTGATGTGCTGCAGCCAGTTGTCGGCCAGGCCGACCCGCACATCGTGCAGCGCGGCGCGCACGCCGCCGCAGCCGTAATGGCCGACCACCATCAAATGCTCGACCTTCAACTGGTCGACCGCGAATTGCACCGTCGACAGGCAATTGAGATCGGTCGGCACCACCACGTTGGCGACGTTGCGGTGCACGAACACCTCACCGGGCTCGAGGCCGGTGATCTGGTTCGCCGGGACCCGGCTATCGGAGCAACCGATCCACATGTAGCGCGGTGATTGCTGCGCGACCAGACTGGTGAAAAAGCCGGGCCGGTCGCGCTCGACCTGCGCGGCCCAGCTGCGGTTGTGGGAGAAAAGGTTTTGCAGGGTGTTGCTCATGGCGTGATTGTCGGTGACAGCGCGGCCTGGTTCCGTCCAAACCCGGCGCCTGGCAGCAATCGGGCCGGTTGCGGGCGCGACAGCTACAAAAAACCTCGCGTCCTAGAATTGTTTTGCGCTCTCGACGTGCATTGCAATGTCGGCGTCATCCCGCAATCACCTCATGAACCTGCTCGAACGCGAACTCCACTACCCCCTCGGCGAAAGCCTGCCTGCCTTGGGCGAATCGATGGAAGTCGCACCGGGCGTGCGCTGGATACGGATGGGCTTGCCCTTCGCGCTCGACCATATCAACCTGTGGCTGCTGCGCGATCGCATCGACGGCGTCGAAGGCTGGAGCATCGTCGACTGCTGCATTTCGCGGCCGGAATCGCGCGCGCAATGGGAGCAGATTTTCGAGACGCAACTGGAGGGCCTTCCGGTGTTGCGCGTGATCGTGACCCACATGCATCCGGATCACATCGGCAATGCGGCGTGGCTATGCGAGCACTGGCAGGTGCCGCTCTGGATCAGCGCGACCGACTACCACGTCGCGCGCATCCTGTGCATGCCGGGCGCATCCGACAACCTCGCAGGCGGCGAAGACGCGGCGCGATTCTTCGCGGCGCACGGCCTCACAGACCCCGAGGCCATCGACAAAATCCGCTCTCGCGGCAGCTACTACCGCGACATGGTGCCCGCGGTTCCGGCGAGCTATGTGCGTTTGCTCGACGGCGGCGTCGTCGCGATCGGCGGGCGCGAATGGCGGTGCATCGGCGGCTGGGGCCATGCGCCGGAGCACATCGCGCTGTACTGCCCCGAGCTCGACGTGCTGATCGGCGGCGACATGATGCTGCCGCGCATTTCGACCAACGTCAGCGTGCATTCGGGCGAGCCCGAGTCGAATCCGTTGCAGCTCTTCCTGAACAGCATCGCGCGCTTTCGCGAACTGCCAGCCGACACGCTCGTACTGCCATCGCATGGCAAGCCGTTCAGCGGCATGCACCGACGCATCGAACAGCTCGAAGCGCATCACCGTGACCGGCTCGACGAAGTGTTGGCAGCTTGCAGCGAACAACCAATGAATGCAGCCGAGGTGCTGCCGATCATGTTCAAACGCGCGCTCGACGTGCATCAGCTGACCTTTGCGATGGGCGAAGTCGTCGCGCACCTGCATCTGCTGTGGCATGACAAGCGGCTTGCGCGACGCAAAGGCGACGACGGAATCTACCGATTCGCTACTCCAGGCATTGCAGACCTCTCATAAAGTTTTATTCAAGGAGACAGACCATGGACACCACGCACCTCTTTTCGCTCGCTGGCCGCTCGGCCCTCATCACCGGCGGTTCGCGCGGCATCGGCCGCATGATCGCCGAGGGCTTTCTGGCCCAGGGCGCGCGGGTCTACATCTCGGCGCGCAAGGCCGAGGCCTGCGACGCAACCGCGAAGGAGCTGTCGGCGCACGGAAAGTGCGTTTCGCTGCCGGCCGATGTGTCGACGCTAGCTGGCGCGCAGGCCTTGGTCGATGCCTATTCGAAGCACGAAAAGTCGCTCGACATTCTGGTCAACAACGCTGGCGCGGCCTGGGGCGCGCCGTATGACGAGTTTCCCGAAAGCGGCTGGGACAAGGTGGTCGACCTGAACCTGAAAGCGCCCTTCTTTTTGACCCAGGCGCTGACGCCGATGCTCAAAGCCGCCGCGACCGATCATCTGGCCAAGGTCATCAACATCGCGTCGATCGACGGCATCGCGGTGAACCCGCAGGAAACCTATTCGTACGCCGCGAGCAAGGCGGGCTTGATTCATCTGACGCGGCGCATGGCGACCCGGCTTGCGAAGGAGCGCATCGTCGTGAGCGCGATCGCGCCCGGCGCCTTCGCATCGGACATGAACAAGGACGCGCGCGACCGAGCCGACGAAATCAAGTCTCGCATTCCTGCCGGCCGCATCGGCACGCCCGAAGACATGGCCGGTGCAGCGATCTTTCTGGCGTCGCGCGCGGGCGACTATGTGATGGGCTCGACATTGGTGGTCGACGGCGGGGTGATTCACACGCGGGGTTTGTAACGGCCAAATCGGGATCGGACTGCCGGACGCAGAAGACGCAAAGGTTTCGCAGAAGGCGCAAAAGGAAGTCTAAAGAATTTGAATAGAAAGTAGCTGAAACGACGACTGCACGTGCGCAGATAGCTACTTTTTTTATAGCGTCAAACTTCGATTTCATGTTGGGTTCGGCGTCCACAAATCGGCGTATTCAGCTATTCACCTCGCGCCACCTCACCCCGAATCCAAAAATTTGGTATTGCTTCTGCGCCTTCTGTGAAACCTCTGCGTCTTCTGCGTTCGGCTGCCCGCTTTCGCAGCCTTTCCAACACCCCATCCAACGGCTCACCAGCGCTGCACCGAATCGTCTTTCAGCTGCCGCCGCAATTGCAGATGGTCGGGCACGACGCTGGCCACGAGTGCCCAGAACTGCGGACTGTGGTTCATCACGCGCAGATGCGCGAGTTCGTGCACCACGACATAGTCCACCACTTGCAGCGCGAAGTGCATCAGGCGCCAGTTCAGCCGGATCGATCCGTCGGCGCTTGCGCTGCCCCAGCGCGTGGCGGCGCTGGATAGTTTCAGCTTTTGCCATTGCACGCCGAGCTGTGGCGCGAAATGGTCGAGTCGCTCGGTGAAAATGCGGCGCGCCTGCTGCTGCATCCAGGTCTGGACAGCGGTACGAATCGCCGGCTCTTGTGCGTTGGCCGGAAGGGCGATGTGAAGCTCGCGCGCTGCACGTTCGAGGATTGGCGGATCGGCCAATCGCGCGCCGCATTTGCCCGCTCCACCGCGCGTCGGCGCCGCGCCGAGCCGGAGCAACAATGGCTCGCCTAAAAATGGAAAAACCGCGCCGTCGCACCAGACGATCCGCGCCGCACTGAGCCGATCGTGCCGGTCGCGGCTTTCGGCGAGCTTGCGCAAAATCCAGTCGGCTTTTTCGTGCAGCGCCGCATCGACATCACGCAGCGCGACCCAGCGCGGCGCGCGAACCGACAGCCCTTCAGCGCCGACCACAAAACCGATGGTGCGGCGCTTTCCGCGCGCGAATGCATAGCCGATGCGCGCGTTGCCGAGCCGAATTTCGCGCGTTGCGGCCGGGTGGTTGAATGCACCCGGCGCCGAATCGCCCATCCGGCTTCCCGCCATCGGAAACTCGTTTGCTATGTTTTCGATAGCCGTCTGCGCTGGCGGAATCGGCGTTTGAGGCCTTTTCGCCTCGAATTGCTCGGGCGCAGGCAAAGGCATCGGCTCGTCGACCGAAAGGCTGTCGAACAAATCGAGCGTGTACTGGAGCAGCGCGCGCATGGCCGAAGTTTAGAAGCTATCGACGCTTGCGGCGCAGCCGTCGCGGTGTGGGCTACGCCTCAACGATAGGCCTCGGGATCGAGCCGATGCATTTCGGCTTCGATCCAGGCTTCGACCTCGCGCATCAATTCGTCGGGCTTGCGGCCGACGCTCGAAATCGGCTGGCCGACCGACACATCGACCACACCCGGCCGCTTGACGAAAGCCTTGCGCGGCCAGACCCGCGCCGACGTAACCGCCACCGGAATCACCGGCGCGCCGGTCTCGCAGGCGAGCCGGGTACCGCCCGATTTGTAGACGCCCTTCTGGCCGCGCGGAATGCGCGTGCCCTCCGGAAACATGATGATCCAGATGCCCTGCGCGAGTAGCCGGCGGCCCTGCGCCACCACCTTGTTGAACGCCTGCGCCTTCTGGCTGCGGTCGATATGGATCATGTCGAGCCGCGCCATCGCCCAGCCGAAAAACGGCACGTAAATCAGCTCGCGCTTGAACACATAGGCGAGCGGATGCGGCATCAAGGTCGGCATCAAAAAAGTCTCGTAGGTCGACTGGTGCTTGACCAGCAGGATCGCTCCGGCGTCCTCGGCTTGCGGCAGGTTTTCCATGCCGGTGACGCGGGTGCGTATGCCCAGAATCACACGCGCGCCGCCGACGGCCAGGCGCAGCCAGTTCGCGGCCATCCAGTACAGCGTGACCTTGCGTACGAACAGCGATGCAATGAGCATCATGATCGCCCACGGCACGACGGTCACGAGCATCCACAGCACGTGAAGAACAGAGCGGATCAGCGCCATCGATTTAAGGAAATAATGCCTGAAACGCTTACTGGACGTACGCAGACAGCTATATAATTCATAGCAACCACCAGGTCACGCAGCATTGGCGGCAGCAGCTGAATGAGCACTGGCAGCCTGCTCCTCGCGCGCGAGCAGAAAGTCGACGAACGCAGCCAGGTCTTCATGCACCCGGGTATCGGCCGGAAACTCCGGCGGCAACGGATCGACTCCGCGACACGCCGCGCCCATGCCCGACAGCAGCAGATGCGGCTCGCAGCCCGCGGCCGCGCCGGCCTGCAAATCGCGCAAGGTGTCGCCGGCCGTCGGCACACCACGCAGATCGACGCCGAAGCGCTCGCCGATCTGGCGAAACAAACCGGGTTTGGGTTTGCGGCAATCGCAGTTTTCGTCCGGGCTGTGCGGGCAATAAAAAATCGCGTCGATGCGCGCGCCGACAGCCGCCAGCATCTTGTGCATCTTGGCGTGCATCGCGTTGAGAGAAACCACGTCGAACAGCCCGCGCCCGAGCCCCGACTGGTTCGACGCCACGACCACATGCCAGCCCGCATGATTGAGCCGCGCAATCGCCTCCAGCGCGCCCGGCAGCGGCGCCCACTCGGTTTCGTTCTTGACGAAATCGTCGCGGTAATAGTTGATCGAGCCGTTGCGGTCGAGGATGACGAGTTTCATGGGATGGGGACCGATTCTGCGACTCGCCGATCGATCCATGCGTCGATCTGCGCCAGCGGGAATTTAACTGCTTCGAGCATGGCGAGGCGTTCGTGCAATGTTGGCGCTGTGATCAGGGCATGGTTCAGCAATTCCCGAATGAAGTCGGCGTCCTTGTCCCGCGCCACCACGCACTTGGAGACGGCGAGGTCGTGCAAATCAGGGCAAACCACGGTCAGGCCTGCGACGTAGTGCAGCGCAACACGTGATGGGCTTCGCTAATGCGCATGGCCCGCGCGACGCACCGCGCGCAAAAGATCGCCGGGTTCGCCCTGGGTAATCAAACCGCCCATCGGCGACACATTGCGCAACGCAGTCGCACGGTCGCCGGATGCGCAAACGCTCGCCTCTGCTGCATCGACGCCAGCCTCGAGCAATGCCTGCCATTCATCCCAAAAGCGATCCGAGCGCGTCGGGCCAGACTGCGTGCGCCAACGTGCGAGCGTGCCCGCCACATCGGCCAAACGTGCGGGTTCGGCGCGCAAACGTTCCATCGCGAGGCGGTGCGCGCGGAGCAGGAACTCGTCGATTTGCTGTTGCCGGTTCATGGAGTTGGGCTCGACCGGAATGAACCGGGTCGATCTCTATTATCGACGTCGGGCTAGGCCGCGAGTCGTTCGAGCAGCGCGACCCGGTTCATCGCGCGGTGCAGCGAGGCGAGCAGTCCGAGCCGGTTCAGGCGCAGATCGGATTCTTCGGTGTTGACCATCACGCCATCGAAAAATTCGTCGACTGCGCCGCGCAGTTGGGCCAGGGTTTGCAGCGAAGCGGTGTAATCGCCGGCCTCGAACAGCGCGTTTGCCTGTGGCAGCACTTCCTGCATGGTTTCGTGGAGCGACGCCTCGGCCGGCTCGCGAAACAGGGCCGGATCGACGTGCGCATCGGCCGCGCCGGCCGCTTCGGACGCCTTCTTCAGGATATTGCCGATGCGCTTGTTGGCAGCGACTAGCGCCGGCGCCTCGGGCAGCGCGGCGAAAGCGCGCACGGCATCGAGGCGCTGCGGAATGGTCGACCAAAGACCGAGCTTCTGCGCATGGATCGCGGCATCGATTTCGTTCGGTGCATGGCCGGCTTCCTTGAGGTAGCCCTTCAGGCGCTCGATCAGAAACTCGTCGAGCGCCACGGCTGCGTCTTGCAGCAGCCCGGCGGGAAAGGCGTCGAAGGCGAGCCGCGTCAGCACGTGAAACTGCAATGGCAGCGCGCGTTCGACCAGCATCCGCACCACGCCGAGCGCATGCCGACGCAGCGCGAACGGATCGCGGTCGCCGGTCGGCAGATTGCCGATGCCGAACATGCCGACCAGGGTTTCGAGCTTGTCGGCCAGCGCGACCACGACGCCGACCTGGCCGCGCGGCAGGCTGTCGCCAGCGAAGCGGGGCTTGTAATGGTCTTCGATCGAATCGGCGATCTCGGGCGCGAGGCCGTCGTGCAGCGCGTAATAGCGGCCCATCGTGCCCTGCAGCTCGGGGAACTCGCCGACCATGTCGGTGACCAGATCGGCTTTGGCGAGGCGCGCTGCCTCGGCGGCGTGCTGCGCGAGCGCTTCGTCGCCGAGCTTCAGCGCGATCGCGCGCGCGATCGCCTCGACCCGCAGCGCGCGCTCGCCTTGCGTGCCGAGCTTGTTGTGATAAACCACCTTGTCCAGCGCCGCGACGCGCGAGCCGAGCGTCTTCTTGCGGTCCTGGTCGTAGAAAAACTTCGCATCCGCGAGCCGCGACCGCACCACGCGCTCGTTGCCCTCGATCACCGCGCTCGGGTCGTCGGGTGTGATGTTGCTGACGACCAGAAATCGGTTCGTCAACTTCCCGGCCGGGTCGAGCAGCGGAAAGTATTTTTGATTCGCCTTCATTGTGAGAATCAGGCACTCGCTCGGCACTTCGAGAAAAGCGGGATCGAACGCGCAGGCCAGCACGTTCGGCCGCTCGACCAGCGCGGTGACTTCATCGAGCAGCGCGTCGTCGTCGATCGCGCGTGCGCCACCACCGATCTTTTCGGCCGCCGCCGTGAGCTGGCGCGCGATTTCACTGTGGCGCGCATCGAACGAAGCGATCACCGCGCCCTGGTCTCGCAGCTGTTCGGCGTAGCTGTCTGCATCGCGCAGCACGATCGGATCGACCGCGGCTTCAAAACGATGGCCATGCGTCTCGCGGCCGGCTTTGAGACCCAACGCCTCGACGGCAACCACCTCGGCGCCATGCAATGCGACCAGGCCGTGCGCGGGACGAACGAAGCTCACGCTGCTCCAACCCGGCAGTTCGCAGTTGGATTCGAGCTGATAGCTCATGATTTTGGGGATCGGCAGCTTTGCGATCGCTTCGCGCAGGGCTTGTTGCAAGCCTTCAGCCAGGCTGGCGCCGCGCACTGTGCTTTCAAAAACCAGCGCTTCGGCCTTGCCATCGACCCTGCGTTTCAAGTTCGCGACAGCCGACGCATCCGCGCCCAACGCAGCCAACTTTTTTAGCAGCGCAGGCGTGGCATTGCCATCCGTATCGAGTCCGACCGCCACCGGCATCAACTTCTGCGATTGCGCTTTGTCGGGCGCTTGCACAACAACGTTCGTGATGTGCGCCGCCAAGCGCCGCGGCGAGGCGAACGACGACAGCACCGACTCGGTCGACGCCAGGCGCTGTACCTGCAATTGCGCGAGCAGCGCGCCTGCAAAGGCTTCGCCGAGCGTGCCCAGCGCCTTCGGCGGCAGCTCTTCGACGAACAGTTCAACCAGGAGATTCGGCTTCGACATAGGCAGGGCTAACGGATCAGTACACGGTTTCCAGGCCGGCGGCCCGTGCGTTCAGGTTGAGGTTGCGATCGAGCGACCACATCGCGTCGCATTGCAGGCGCTGCGCGACGGCAAGATGCAGCGCATCGCCGGCGCGAAGGCCGGAATCCGGCACGCGGCACAACTGGGCCGCAAACGCGAAATCGGACGGTTCGACGGGCACGATCTGTAGCAAGCCGTCGCACGCTCGCTCGAACTCGCGCCAGACGGCATCGGCTAGCGCCGCCGTGAGCCGTCCGGTTCGCACCTTGATCGACAAGGCGCTCGCGACTTCGGTTCCGCACCACCGGGCGCTGCAAAGCGAATCCGGCGCCTGATCGGCGAGCCATCGAACCGCTTGTTCGGTCGCAGGCTCAACGGTCAGCGTGGCGACTAGGCAACTGCTGTCCGCATAGATCAACTGTTTCTCCGATGCGCGCCGAATCGCGCTCAGTAACTCGCATCACGCCGCATTTGCTCGACGACCGGCTCGCTCATCGACATCTGGGCATGCAGGGCTTTGAGCCGTGTCAGGTAGCCGCTTTTGTCGAAGGGAGGATGGCCGGCCAACTTGAGCTGGCCCGGGCCGACCACCTCGGCTTCGATCGCAGAACCTTCCTCGACATGCAACGCCCGCGCCAGTTGCGCCGGCAGCCGCACTGCCAGGCTGTTGCCCCACTTACCGACTTGCAACTCCATTTTCGCCCCAAGTTGTAGATACACGTGTCTACAGTCTAAATCAAGCCGCCATCTTCTACATCTGCGCCACCCACTCGCGCGGCGCCAACGGAAAGCCGAGCCGCTCGCGGCTGTCGAAATAGCTTTGTGCCACGGCACGCGCCAGGTTGCGGATGCGGCCGATATAGGCGGCGCGTTCGGTCACGCTGATGGCGCCGCGGGCGTCGAGCAGATTGAAGCTGTGGCCGGCCTTCAAGGCCTGCTCGTAGGCCGGCAGCGCGAGTTGCGCTTCGATCAAATGCTTGGCCTGCTTTTCGTGGGCGGCGAAGGCGGCGAATAGAAACTCGCTGTCGCTGTGCTCGAAGTTGTAGGCCGATTGTTCGCGTTCGTTCTGCAGATAGATGTCGCCGTAGCTCAGGCGGACACCGTCCGAACTTTCGGTCCAGACCAGGTCGTAGACGCTTTCGACGTCCTGCAGGTACATCGCGAGCCGCTCCAGCCCGTAGGTGATCTCGCCCGTGACCGGGCGGCATTCGATGCCACCGACTTGCTGGAAATACGTGAACTGGGTGACCTCCATGCCGTTGAGCCAAACCTCCCAGCCCAGGCCCCACGCACCGAGCGTGGGGTTTTCCCAATCGTCTTCGACGAAACGGACGTCGTTCTTTTTCAGGTCGAAACCGAGCTCTTCGAGGCTGCCCAAATACAAGTCGAGAATATTCGCAGGCGCCGGCTTCAGCACGACCTGGTATTGGTAGTACTGCTGCAGCCGGTTCGGGTTGTCGCCGTAGCGGCCGTCCTTGGGTCGCCGGCTCGGCTGCACATACGCGGCATGCCACGGCTCGGGGCCGATCGCGCGAAGGAAAGTCGCAGTGTGGGAGGTGCCTGCGCCCACTTCCATGTCGTAGGGTTGCAGCAGCGCACAGCCTTGCGCTGCCCAGTAAGCCTGCAATTTGAGAATGATTTGCTGAAAGGTGTGCATGATGCCGGCCAGCGCGCACCCGAATCGGCGGGATTGGCCCACAAAAGTTGGCGAGTTTAAAGCGCCCAATCGCGATCGAGCGTCAGCTGCCTCCCTGCTGCCCCGGCCTATCGCCCACCAAGGAACGTCCGATTGCCTGAAAAATCCAGTAGCCAACCCGCCTGTCAGCCCGATTCACCGGCGGCACCAAAGGCGGCACCACAGGCTGCACTTTTCGTCGTTTTGAATGCGTCCTCCGGCAAGGGAAACGCGAAAGAAACGCGTGAGCTGATCGAAAGCGCTTGCAGCGCAGCGTGCCGCCGCTGCGAGTTCTTTGCATTCGAACGGGCCGAGCAAATGCAGACGTTGGCCGAGGAAGCGGTCGCCAAAGCCTGCGCGGCGCGCGGCATCGTGGTGGCGGCGGGCGGCGACGGCACGATCGGCATGGTCGCGCGGGCGGCGCTCGGCAAGGCGTGTGTTTTCGGGGTTCTACCGCAAGGCACTTTCAACTATTTCAGCCGGACCCACGGCATCCCCGAAGACATGGCCGAAGCGCTCACGATGCTGCTGTCTGAAACGCCGAAGGCGGTGCAGGTCGGGCTGGTCAACGACCGGGTGTTTCTGGTGAATGCGAGCCTGGGGCTTTATGCGCGCATGCTCGAGGAACGCGAAGGCTACAAGCGGCGCTTCGGGCGGCATCGCTGGGTCGCGTTCGCCGGCGCATTCCTCACGGTATTCAAGGGTGTCCGACAACTGGACTTGCGCCTCGCATCACGCGGCACCGAACGCGTGCTGCGAACACCGACGCTGTTCGTCGGCAACAACGCGCTGCAGATGGAACGGGTCGGCGTGGACCATGCCGAGGCACCCGAACACGGCCAGTTGACCGCGATTGCGGTCGAAGCCAAAGGGACGGGTCATCTGGTCGCGCTGATGTTGCGGGGCGCAGCCGGACGGCTCGGCGAGTCGAGCCAGATCCGCAGCTTTGCGTTCGAATCGGTGACGATCGACAGGCGCGGCATGCGCGCGGGCAAGAAGATGAAGGTCGCACTCGACGGCGAGTTGTCGCGCTTCGAGATGCCACTCACGATTCGGGTCGCGCCGGATCGGCTCTGGCTGCTGCGGCCCGAGGTCGCGCCCGAGCTCGAGGAGGCACGCCGGGCGCATGAAGCAACCCACGCGAACGGGCCCGCCCGCACCACGGCAGATGCGCGATGAGCTGCATCCTGCAGATTTCGGACACCCATTTCGGCACCGAGCAGCCACCGGTCGTTCAGGCGCTCACGCAATTGGCGCGCGGCCAATCGCCGGCTGCGGTGGTACTTTCGGGCGACGTCACGCAGCGCGCCACGCGGCCCCAGTTTGCCGCGGCAAAGGCGTTCATGGCCGGCCTCGGATTGCCGACACTCGTGATTCCCGGCAACCACGACATTCCGCTTTTCCAGCTCGGCGCACGGCTTTTCACGCCTTACGGGCGCTACCGCGAGGCCCTCGGCGCCGATCTGGAGCCGGTCTTCGATGCGCCCGACTGGCTGGTGATCGGCGTCAACACCACGCGCTGGTATCGGCACAAGAATGGTGAAATTGCCGGCGCGCAGATCGCCCGGGTTGCGGCACGCCTTGCGCAGGCGAGCAGGCGCCAAACCCGGCTGGTCGTGATTCATCAGCCGGTGGTCGCGATCGAAGAGGAAGACGTGGCCAATCTCGTGCGCGGACGCGCCGAAGCCGTGCTGCGCTGGTCGCAAGCCGGCGCTGACCTGATCCTCGGCGGCCATATTCATTTGCCCTATGTGCGGCCGCTGCACCAACGCGTCGTCGTCTGTCCAAGGGCCATCTGGGCCGTGCAGGCCGGTACGGCCTTGTCGCGCAGGGTGCGCGGCGATGTGCCGAACTCGGTCAATCTGATCCGACATCGCACCGACGCGGCCGGGCGCCGAGCCGAGGTCGAGCGCTGGGACTATTGCGACGCACCGGGCCGCTTCGAATGCTTCGACATCCAGCCGCTTGCGCTGGGCGACGTGGCGCCGTCGATCGATTCGGCGCCTGGCGCCGAAGCGATTGCACCGAAGGTTGGCGATGGCGACTGAATCGGGAACCCTTGCCAATGACGCCGCAGCGGCCGTCATCACGCTGGCGCAGCAGGCCGGCAGCCATGCGTTCGCGATCTATGCTGTGCTCCTGCTGGCGTCGATGGGCGCGGCCGGCTTGGCCGTCCGTTTGGCCGGCAACCGGACCGCGTCACATGGCGACGCCTCGACCGGCCCGGGTGCAGGCGAGCCGAAACGCGAGCCGAACCTGGTCTGGATGCTGTTCGGCTTCGCTGCCGGATTCGGGCTTGTTCTGGTGGCCGCCTGGGCGTTCGCCGAAATTGCCGAACAACTCGGCCCGGGCCGAACCATGGCGCTGGCCGATCAGGCGCTGACCGATGCGGTGCGCACGCACACGCCCGCAGCGGCGGTGAGCGTGTTCACCTGGCTCACGCATCTTGGCGACCCGGAAGTGCTGGCGGGTCTGGCGCTGATCGTCGCGGTCACGCTGTGGCGGCTGCGACGCCGGATTCTCATGATCGGCTGGTTGCTCGCGCTCGGCGGCATCGGAATTTTGAACCCCGCGCTGAAGCAGGTTTTCGCGCGCGTGCGGCCGGTGCACGATGCGGCACTGGCCGGCGGCTACAGCTTTCCGAGTGGCCACAGCGCTGGCGCGATGGTGGCTTACGGCATGCTGGCCTATCTGGCGCTGCGCACCCTGCCGCGCCGCTGGCACAGTTGGACAGCAATGCTCTGCGTCGCGCTGGTCGTCACGATCGCGATGAGTCGCATTTTCATCGGCGTTCACTTCGCCAGCGACGTCGCGGCTGGGCTGCTGGAAGGCTTCTGCTGGCTGGGCGTTTGCGTCGCGAGCATCGAAACCGCATGGCGCTGGCGCGCGCGGCATGCCGACGGGAATTCTGGATAGTTTTAAATTGCTATTTTTTTTATAGCTGTCTGCGCACGTCCAGTGGGCGTTTCAGCCACTATTTTCATAAATTCATGAGGCGCGACGGCGGCTATTCCACAGCACCGCCACGACCATCGCCAGACATGCCATCCACAACGGCCATAGGCCGAATCGCGACACCCACCAGGCGAAGGGCGTGATGCCGCTGCGGCCATCGACCTCGGCCCGCAGCACGCCGCGGGTCAGGCGCGGCAACGCCGCGGTGACGCGGCCCAGGTGATCGATGACGGCCGTGGGGCCGGTGTTGGTGGCGCGCAGCATCGGCCGCGCGAATTCGAGCGTTCGCATGCGCGAAATCGACAGGTGCTGATCGATCGCGAGCGAATCGCCGAACCAGGCGATGTTGCTGATGTTGAGCAGCACGGTCGGCGCGGTGGCCGGGTTGGCGAAGGCCGCGCCGATCTCGTCGCCGAACAGGTCTTCGTAGCAGATGTCGGGCGCGATGCGCTGACCCTGCCAGTCGAAGCGCGGCTGCGGTACGCCGCCGCGCGCGAAGTCGCCAAGCGGAATGTGCATCAGGTCGATGAACCAGCGAAAACCCGGCGGAATGAACTCGCCGAAGGGCACGAGGTGGTGTTTGGTATAGCGGTAAGGCTCTTTTTCGCCCGGCTTGAAGCCCAACAGCCCGTTGGCATAGCGCAAGCCGGCCGGGCCATCGACTGCGAGCGGCATGCCGACGATCGCGGCATGTGCGCCATCGCCAAGCAGGTAAGGCGTCGATATCGCGTCTAAATAACCCGGCGGCAATTGCGATGGCAGAAGCGGCAGCGCGGTTTCAGGCGTGACAACCAACGACGCGGTCGGTGTTTGGCTCAGTTCTTTGCCGTACCAATCCAGCGCGGTCGCCATGCCGCCGCCGGGAACGAACTTCTCGTCCTGCGGGATATTGCCCTGCAGTAGCGCGACTGACAGCTTGCCAGCCGACGCCGTTTCTGGCAGCGGCTCGGCAAGCCCGACCGCCAGCAGCGCAAGGGCCGGAACGACGAGTCGAGCCGCTTTGGCCGGTCGCAGACTTCGGTACTCGCCGATCAGCGCGCCGATCGAGGCGCCGATCAAAGCACTGGTCAGCGCCGCAATGGCGCCCACCCCGTACACACCCACCCATGGCGCATAGGCGGCCAGTAGCCCGTCGACATGCGCATAGCCCACGGCACCCCACGGAAAGCCGGTGAACAAGCTGTTGCGCGCCCATTCGGCCAAAGTCCAGAGCGCTGCAAAAAAGATAGCTGCCTGCACACGGCTGGCGGGCGCAAACGCCATAAAAAGCCCACAAGCAATGGCGTAGTAAAGCGCGAGGCCCGCCGCCAGCGCCAGCACCGCGATCACCGTGAGCGACGCCGGCAAGCCGCCGTAGGTGTGCAGCGAGATGTAGAGCCACCACCAGGTGCCGGCCAGCCAAGCCGTGGCGAAGGCCCACCCGTTGAAAAAGCCGCGCCGGAACGCGCGCCGGCGGCTCGAATCTTTCGCGTGATCCGCATCGCGGCGCGGCAGCCGTGGGGCGGACGGGTCGGGCGACCATCCACCATCCACGCGCACCAGCAGATATATCATCATTGCCATCGCCGCGAGCTGCAGCCAAGAGACCGGCTGCCCAGTCCACGGCCAGGCAATGGAGAAAGCCTGCGCCAGCCCGGCGAGCGCGCAGACCGCCAGGCTCAAAAACGCTCGCATCGAACGCGGCTCTTGTCGGCGCGGCGGCGTCTCAGCCGCTGCGTTCTTCCGAAATCGCCGGCGACACCTTGAACCAGCGCACCGCGCCGCCCTTGGCATGCATCACGACGAAGTCGAAATTGCCGACCGTGTGTCGCTCGCCGCGCTTGGGCACATGGCCCATCTCGTGCGCGACCAGGCCGCCGATGGTTTCGAAGTCCTCGCCCTGGATTTCTTCGCCGAAGGTGATGCCGAAGGCTTCGGCGACGCGCTCGATCGGCGTATCGCCAGAAACACGGTACGTGTGGTCGGCGAGTCCGAAGATGTCGCCTTCGTCTTCGACGATATCGAATTCGTCTTCGATCTCGCCGACGATCTGCTCGAGCACGTCTTCGATCGTGATGAGCCCGGCGACCCGGCCGAACTCGTCGATCACCACCGCCAGATGCTGCCGGTTGCCGCGAAAGTCGTGCAGCAGATCGTTCAGGCTTTTGCTTTCGGGCACGAACACCGCCGGTCGCAGCAGCGCCCGAATGTTCAGCTCCGGTGCGCGCTGCAGCTTGAGCAGGTCCTTGGCCAGCAATATGCCGATGATGTGTTCGCGCTCGCCTTCGTACACCGGAAAGCGCGAGTGCGCGGTGTCGATCACCTGATAGAGCAACGCTTCGTAGGGCGCGTCGATGTCGACGCAATCCATGCGCGGCGCCGCGACCATCACGTCGCCGGCCGACATGTCGGCCAGCCGGACCACGCCTTCGAGCATGACGCGCGACTCGGCGCCGATGACGTCGTTTTCCTCGGCCTCGGCGAAGGTTTCGATCAACTCGTCGCGCGAATCGGGACCCCGATGAATGAATTCGGCGATCCTTTGCAGAAAGCCGCGCTTGTCTTCCCGCTCGAAGGCGGGGCGCTCAGGATGAGGGTCTGCCACTGAATCGGGCGAAAGTTCGGAGACGCTCAGGATAACGGAACCGGACCCGCGCCGATTCGCCATGGCGAAATCCTTCGCCTTTGAGCCCGGATAAAAAGTTCAGAGCGCCGACCGGTCGCGCGCGTCGCGCATGCCGCGGCGTACTTCCTGAACGCCAGCCAGAACGCGCCAGAATTGCCGCGCGCGCTGCTTCCACTGGTAATCCACCTCGGCGAGATGGTCGGTCACGATCTCGCTCATGCGGCTGTCGAACGTGGCACCCGGCAAGCGCAGATGGGCTTCCGATTCCGAGCCCGAACGCTCGACCACCGCGCCCGCACTGCGTGCAATTTTGAGCATCGCCACGTTTTCGCTGAGCGCGTGGATAAACAGCATCGCGACGCCTTCGTTGCGCGCATTGACCACGGCGCGCTCGAACAGCCTCGTGCCGTATCCGCGGCCGCGCGCGTGCTTCGAAACCGAAACGCCGAATTCAGCGCAGTCCCGATGCCGCTCGTCGGCAGCAAACGCGAGATGCGCCACCGCGATCAGCTCGAGCTTGCGGTTGTAAATACCGAACATTTCGTCGCGCTTGAAGTCCAGGCCGGCCACATACCGCGAGATTTGCTCGTCGGACGCAGCGTAGCCAAATCTGAGGTACCGGTCGGCGGCATCGAGCGCGAGCAGGTGCCGCGTGATCCGATGGCGCTCACCGGGGCCGATGGGTCGAATCGGAACGACAACGGACCCGGAAGACCCGTTCGGCTTGGACGGCGCCGCGCGGAGCGATTCGGATGGAACGGACATTGAATCCCCGGTAGCGATCATGCGATCAATATAAGGGTTTTCCCTGGGCCTGCAATGGCGGGCGCAATTGCCCTTGAGCGTTTAGAGCCGCGCGACTATTCGATGACGTCTGGCAGCTTGGGCTTCCCCCAGCAAAAATAGAGCCCTTTTGAGTTTGTATGCGCAAACTTCTCGATGGCTCACACGGGGATGGCCGTCGTGGCCTTGACCCGGTCCAGCACGAAGCTGGTCTTGCAATCTTCGACGCTCGGATGCTTTAGCAACGTGTCCATGACGAATCGGCTGTAGTGCGCCATGTCGGCCACCACCACCCGCAGCAAATAGTCCATGTCGCCGGTGAGCGAAGCGCATTCCACCACTTCGGGCCAGACTTGCACGCTGGCGCGGAACAGGTCCATGGGATTGCGTTTGTGGCTTTCGGTGTGCTTTTCGAGCCGAACATTCAGGTAGGCGGTGAGACCCAGCCCTACTTTTTCGGGCGTGACCAGCGCGACGTAACGGTCGATGACGAGGCCATCCTCCAGCCGCTTGACCCGCCGCAAGACCGCACTTGCAGAAAGGCCGACCTGCTCCGCCAGTTGGTCGTAGGTCGCCCGGCCATCCGCCTGCAAACTGCGCAAAATGCTGCGATCGATCTTGTCTAATGCGCTCATGAATGGATTATTGCAATATTCCTGCGTTGCAGGCGTTTTGAGCGCGTCATAACGCCCGAATCCTGACGTGTGGCGGCTCTAAAGTTACAGGTTGGATTTGCCTTTTTCTGCTTTGCTCTCATGCTCGAGGCAAACCGGACTCATCCGTTTTAAACAGGAGACCTTTATGAGCACCACCGAAACCCCTGCCTTCACCCCATGGGAGAACCCGATGGGTACGGACGGCTTCGAGTTCATCGAATTTGCCGCGCCTGACCCGACGGCCATGGGCGAGGTGTTCGAACAGCTCGGCTTCAGGCCGGTAGCGAAGCATCGCCACAAGGACGTGACCTTGTACCGCCAGGGCACGATCAACTTCCTGGTCAACGCCGAGCCAGAATCTTTTGCGCAGCGTTTTGCGCGCCAGCATGGGCCTAGTGTGTGCGCGATCGCGTTCAGGGTCCAGGATGCCAAGGCGGCTTATGAGCGCGCCGTCGGGCTGGGCGCCTGGGGTTATGCAGCGAACGCGGGGCCGGGTGAGCTCAACATTCCGGCCATCAAGGGTGTCGGTGACAGCCTGATCTATTTCGTGGATCGTTGGCGGGGCAAGAACGGCGCCGCAGCCGGAGACATCGGCAACATCGGCTTCTACGATGTCGATTTCGAGGCCCTGCCGGGCCTGTCGGCCATCGAAGCGCTGGCGCCCGAAGGCAATGGCCTCACATACATCGACCATTTAACGCACAACGTGCATCGCGGCCGAATGGCCGAATGGTCGGGGTTTTACGAGCGCCTTTTCAACTTCCGCGAAATTCGCTACTTCGACATCGAAGGTCAGGTCACTGGCGTCAAGAGCAAGGCAATGACCAGCCCATGCGGCAAGATCCGGATTCCGATCAACGAGGAAGGGAATGAAAAGGCGGGCCAGATTCAGGAGTATCTGGATATGTATCAAGGCGAGGGTATCCAGCATATCGCGATGGGCTCCCGCGACTTGTTCCAGACTGTGGATGCCTTGCGCAATAAGGGCGTCAAGCTGCTCGACACGATCGATACTTATTACGAGTTGATCGACAAGCGAATTCCCGGCCACGGCGAAGACATTGACGAACTCAAGGCGCGCAAGATTCTGGTCGACGGAAAAAAGGGTTCGCTGCTACTGCAAATCTTCAGCGAAAACCAGCTTGGGCCCATCTTTTTCGAGTTCATCCAGCGCAAGGGCGA
This sequence comes from Variovorax sp., assembly GCA_965218415.1. GTDB lineage: Bacteria > Pseudomonadota > Gammaproteobacteria > Burkholderiales > Burkholderiaceae_C > Variovorax. The sequence continues at coordinate 593,881 of CBDCKT010000003.1, read as the reverse complement.
CGAGGGCTTTGGCGAAGGCAACTTCAAGGCGCTTTTCGAAAGCATCGAGCTGGACCAGATGCGCCGCGGTGTGCTGGCTGCTGCGCAATAGCCGGCCCGCGGGAGAATAGTCATGCAAATCGAGAGCGCTGCTGTCAAGCCGGCAGTCTACGGTCAATCCGAACGGCCACCCCGCGGCGATTACGAGCGTGGCGGTAGCGTGCGGGTCGACTATACCTGTCCGCAGAACTATGAGGGCTACACCGCCGAAGACCATGAGACCTACCGCCGGCTGTACGAACGACAGGCGGCTCAATTGATGGGCTTGGCATGCGATGCCTTTATTGATGCGCTGCCCTTGCTGGGCGCGCGAGAACAGATTCCCCGCTTCGAGGAAATCAACGAAAGGCTTTATCGCGCAACGCGGTGGGAGGTGGTCGCGGTTCCAGGCTTGATTCCCGAATTGGCCTTTTTTTCTCTGCTTGCAAACCGCAAATTTCCGGTCACGGACTGGATTCGTAAGCCGGAAGAATTTGATTACATCGTCGAACCGGACGTCTTTCATGACCTCTTTGGCCATGTACCCATGTTATTCAACCCCGACTTTGCAGATTATGTGCAGCGTTATGGCGAAGGTGGCATCAAGGCGCATCGGCTTGACGCATGCGAAAAACTGGCGCGTCTTTACTGGTACACGGTCGAGTTCGGACTGATTCGACAAAGCGACGGATTGAGGGCCTACGGCGCCGGAATATTGAGTTCTGTCGGCGAGCTCAAACATGCAGTTCGCAGTGCGGACCCGCATCGGCTGCCACTTTCACTGATACGCGCAATGCGAAGCACCTACAAAATTGATTCTTACCAGAGCAATTACTTCGTAATAGAAAGCTTTTCAGGATTATTCGAGCTGACAGCCCCCGATTTTGAGCCGCTATATCGCGAACTTGCGCGACTGCCGGACATCGAGGCGGGCATGTTGCAATCAGGGGAATGCACGGTGGTGTAGGGATTTCGTACGGTCGATTCGATTGTCGACGGCCGAAGCATCCCAACGCTTTACAGAGACTCGAGGGTCCGGACATTGCTCGCTCCACCTCCCCACGAAGATGGCGCCAACAAGAAAGCCCAGCCCGATGAAGGCTGGGCTTTAATGTGGTCGCATGGCTCGGAAAACCATGTAAACAAGTGGTAGCCTGATGATGACCTACTTTCGCACGGGAACCCGCACTATCATTGGCGCTGAGGTGTTTCACGGTCCTGTTCGGGATGGGAAGGGGTGGGACCACCTCGCTATGGTCATCAGGCTTAAAAGGGGTTGCTGGTTCGGGAATTTGGGTACTCGAGCCAGCGAATTCACAGAGTCAATCAGCTTAGAATTTTTGACGGCGCCTTTTTGGCATAACTGGCATAACGGTTTGATCGATGAGATGCTTCGTTCGATTCGTTTGATTCGTTTGATTAAGAATCTTTGGGAATCTTTGAAGCGCGATCAAAGTTATAGGGTCAAGCCGCACGAGCAATTAGTACGAGTTAGCTGAACGCATTACTGCGCTTGCACACCTCGCCTATCAACGTCCTGGTCTAGAACGACTCTTCAGGGGGGTCGAGCCCCCGGCAGATCTCATCTTGAAACGAGTTTCCCGCTTAGATGCTTTCAGCGGTTATCTCTTCCGCACTTAGCTACTCGGCAATGCCACTGGCGTGACAACCGATACACCAGAGGTGCGTCCACTCCGGTCCTCTCGTACTAGGAGCAGGCTTTCTCAAATCTGCAGCGCCCACGGAAGATAGGGACCAAACTGTCTCACGACGTTTTAAACCCAGCTCACGTACCTCTTTAAATGGCGAACAGCCATACCCTTGGGACCGGCTACAGCCCCAGGATGAGATGAGCCGACATCGAGGTGCCAAACACCGCCGTCGATATGAACTCTTGGGCGGTATCAGCCTGTTATCCCCAGAGTACCTTTTATCCGTTGAGCGATGGCCCTTCCATACAGAACCACCGGATCACTATGTCCTGCTTTCGCATCTGCTCGACTTGTCAGTCTCGCAGTTAAGCACGCTTATGCCATTGCACTATCGTCACGATGTCCGACCGTAACTAGCGTACCTTCGAACTCCTCCGTTACGCTTTGGGAGGAGACCGCCCCAGTCAAACTGCCTACCATGCACGGTCCCCGATCCAGATAATGGACCTAGGTTAGAACCTCAAACACACCAGGGTGGTATTTCAACGTTGGCTCCACAAGATCTAGCGACCCTGCTTCAAAGCCTCCCACCTATCCTACACAGATCTGTTCAAAGTCCAATACAAAGCTACAGTAAAGGTTCATGGGGTCTTTCCGTCTTTCCGCGGGGAGATTGCATCATCACAAACATTTCAACTTCGCTGAGTCTCAGGAGGAGACAGTGTGGCCATCGTTACGCCATTCGTGCAGGTCGGAACTTACCCGACAAGGAATTTCGCTACCTTAGGACCGTTATAGTTACGGCCGCCGTTTACTGGGACTTCAATCAAGAGCTTGCACCCCATCATTTAATCTTCCAGCACCGGGCAGGCGTCACACCCTATACGTCCACTTTCGTGTTTGCAGAGTGCTGTGTTTTTAATAAACAGTCGCAGCCACCGATTTTTTGCAACCCTTTCTTGCTCCGTTGTTCACTTCACAATACTAGGGCACACCTTCTTCCGAAGTTACGGTGTCAATTTGCCGAGTTCCTTCTCCTGAGTTCTCTCAAGCGCCTTAGAATACTCATCTCGCGCACCAGTGTCGGTTTGCGGTACGGTCGTTGCAAGCTGAAGCTTAGTGGCTTTTCCTGGAACCTCGTTCAGTCACTTCGCGGGCAAGCCCACTCGGTCGGCAGCCTCGGTATATGACGAGCGGATTTGCCTACTCGTCGCCTACTTCTGCCTAAACCAGGATGTCCAACACCTGGATGACTTATTAAGATCCGTCCCCACATCGCACTTGCAATCGGTACAGGAATATTGACCTGTTTCCCATCAGCTACGCATCTCTGCCTCGCCTTAGGGGCCGACTCACTCTACGCCGATGAACGTTGCGTAGAAAACCTTGCGCTTTCGGCGAGCGGGCTTTTCACCCGCTTTAACGCTACTCATGTCAGCATTCGCACTTCTGATACCTCCAGCACGCTTTACAACGCACCTTCACAGGCTTACAGAACGCTCTCCTACCACTTGCAATAAATTGCAAATCCGCAGCTTCGGTAACTGGCTTAGCCCCGTTACATCTTCCGCGCAGGACGACTCGATCAGTGAGCTATTACGCTTTCTTTAAATGATGGCTGCTTCTAAGCCAACATCCTGACTGTCTTAGCCTTCCCACTTCGTTTCCCACTTAGCCCGTTTTAGGGACCTTAGCTGGCGGTCTGGGTTGTTTCCCTCTTGAGTCCGGACGTTAGCACCCGGTGCTCTGTCTCCCAAGCTGTACTCTTCGGTATTCGGAGTTTGCCTTGGTTTGGTAAGTCGCCATGACCCCCTAGCCAAAACAGTGCTCTACCCCCGAAGGTAATACTTGAGGCACTACCTAAATAGTTTTCGGAGAGAACCAGCTATTTCCAAGTTTGTTTAGCCTTTCACCCCTATCCACAGCTCATCCGCTGGTTTTGCAACACCAGTCGGTTCGGACCTCCAGTACCTGTTACGGCACCTTCATCCTGGCCATGGATAGATCACTTGGTTTCGGGTCTACACCCAGCGACTAGTTTCGCCCTGTTCGGACTCGATTTCTCTACGGCTTCCCTATTCGGTTAACCTTGCCACTGAATGTAAGTCGCTGACCCATTATACAAAAGGTACGCCGTCACCCCTTACGAGGCTCCGACTTTTTGTAAGCATGCGGTTTCAGGATCTATTTCACTCCCCTCCCGGGGTTCTT